>CBDDSB010000001.1:0-20908 GCA_965233195.1 uncultured bacterium
GCCATCTTGTTGCACAGCGTGCCGGCGACGATCATCACGTCGGACTGGCGCGGGCTGGGGCGGAACACGATGCCGAAGCGGTCGAGGTCGTAGCGCGCCGCGCCGGCGTGCATCATCTCCACCGCGCAGCAGGCGAGGCCGAAGGTCATCGGCCAGAGCGATCCGGTGCGCGTCCAGTTGACGACCTTGTCGACCGTCGTGGTGACGAACCCTTGTTGCAGTACGCCTTCTATTCCCACTCTAGCGCGCCCTTCATCCACTCATAGACGAACCCGACCGTGAGGATCGCCAGGAACAGCATCATCGCCAGGTACCCGGGCATGCCGATTTCATTGACCACCGCCGCCCAGGGAAAAAGGAACGCGATCTCCAGGTCGAACAGGATGAACAGGATCGCCACCAGGTAGTAGCGCACGTCGAACTTCATGCGCGCGTCCTCGAACGCCTCGAAGCCGCACTCGTAGGGCGAGAGCTTCTCCGCGTCCGGCCGGTTGGGGCCGAGCAGCTTGCCGAGCACGAGCGGCACCACGCCGACGCCGAGCCCGACCAGGATAAACAGCAGTATCGGAAAGTATTCCGCGAGCATAAAAGTGTGGTGCCCACGAGCAGACTCGAACTGCTACGGCTTTTTAGGCCACTAGCCCCTCAAGCTAGCGTGTCTACCAATTTCACCACGTGGGCAGCTTAACCCCTGATTATCCCCTGAATTTTCCTTGATGAATATTACTGCGGCACCTCTTTGCCCTGCGGGGCCGGCGGTTTCGGTTTCGCATCTTCCACCGCGGGCTTTTTCTCCTCCGGCTTCGCGGGCTGCTGGCGCACCGCGTCCATCACCCCGCCGCCTTCGACCGGCTTCTTGGTCGCGACGTACGCGAGCGCGAGGCTGAGGAGGAAGAAGATGGTCGCGAGGACGGCGGTGATGCGCGAAAGGAAGTTCGCGGAGCCGGTCGCGCCGAACAGGCTGGCGGACGCGCCGCCGCCGAATCCGGAGCCCATGTCGGCGCCCTTGCCGTGCTGCAGGAGCACCAGCCCGATGATGGCCAGTGCCACCACCACGTGGCTCACGATCAGAATGTTGGTCCAGAGACTGCTCATGTCGTTGCTGCCTTCACGATATCGAGAAAATCCTTCGCCACCAGAGACGCCCCGCCGATCAGCCCGCCGTCCACGTCGGGCATCGCGAAAATCGCCGCCGCATTCTGCGGCTTGACGCTGCCGCCGTACAGGATCAGCGTCTGCGCCGACACCCTTTTGCGCAAAAAGGCGTGCACCGCCTGCGCCTGCTCCGGGGTGGCGTTGCGCCCGGTGCCGATTGCCCACACCGGCTCATACGCCAGCACCGCGTCCTTGAAATCGACCGCGCCGAGCTGCCGCGCCACCACCGCTTCGGTCTGCCCGGCGTCGCGCTCGTCGAGCGTTTCGCCGACACAAAGGATCGGGGTCATCCCGGCCTTCTTGACCGCCGCGAACTTCGCCGCCGCCTGCGCGTCGGTCTCGCCATAGAGCTGCCGGCGCTCCGAGTGCCCGACCAGCACGTAGCGGCAGCCGAACTCCGCCAGCATCTCGGCCGAAACCTCGCCGGTATAGGCGCCCTGCGCGTGCTCGCTCAGGTTCTGCGCGCCCCAGGCGATCGGGCTGCCGCGCAACCGCTCGGCGACCAGCGCCAAATAAGGGAACGGCACGCATACCGCGCAACCGGCCTTGGCTTCCTTCGGAATTCCCTGCAGCAGCGAATCCAGCAACGCCTGGGTCGAGCCCCGGCTGCCATGCATCTTCCAGTTCCCGGCAACCAGCCGACCGCGCGCCATGCCGCTGAATTTTACCGTAAACCCGACGCAGGCTCACGCAGGGGAGGCCGTGAATTGCACCTCAGCCGATCCTGCCAAGTGCGGGGAACTGCTCGAGCAGCCCCATCGTCACCATGATCGCGCCCGCGGCGATCATCAGCGGCCGGCCAAGTCTGCGCGCCCTCTTCCACCGGCCTGACAGTTCATGCAGGAACACCGCCGTGAGGAGGATAGGAACGCTCAGTCCTGCGGAGTATGCGCCCAGGAGACGAATCCCTGCCGATGCGGATTCGCTCAGCGCCGCGGCGGTGAGGATGACACCGAGGATCGGCCCGATGCACGGCGTCCAGCCGAATCCGAAGGCGAGTCCGATGATGAAGGGCGGAGGCCGGGTTGCCGGTCGCGACGTGCGCCTGGAAGTGCACGTCGCGGCGGAGGAATGGAATGCGTTCCACGCCGATCAGCATTGCAAGCCCGAATAGCGTGACGAGCACGCCGCCGACGATGCCGGCCTCGTAACGGTACTGGAGCAGCAGCCGGCCCAGCGCGGTCGCGCTCGCGCCAAGCGCGATGAATACCGTGGAGAATCCAAGCACGAAGCACAGGCTCAGAAGAGCGGCGGTTGCGCGCGCGTTTTGTACCCGCGCTGCGCCGGCGGGGCCAGGGACTGGCCGGTGACATAGGACATGTAAGCCGGGACCAGCGGCAGGACGCACGGCGAAAGGAACGACACCGCGCCTGCCGCTAAAGCCGTGACGGCTCCTATCGTGGACGCTTCCATCTCAGCGTGCCGGGGCCGCGATTATGCTGCGCAGCTCTTCCACCAGCGTGGGCGCATCCCATTCCGCGGGACCGACCCGCCGCCCGATTTCCCGTCCCTTCCGGTCGATGATCAGGGTCGTCGGGAGGCCGCGGGTCGCAAGCTTGAAAGCGCTCTGCCCAGTCGGATCGATATAGAGCTGCAGCGCCTTGACGCCGACCTCGTCCAGGAACTCGCGCACCACCTGCGGCCCTTGCTGATCGATGGAGAGCGCGACCACTTCGAAGTCCGGCCCGCCGAGCTTGGGCTGCAACCGGTCGAGCGCGGGCATCTCCTCGCGGCTCGCGCCATAGCGCCATCGTGAGTGCGGCGAGCTCGCCGATGCGCCGCTCGGTCATGCGCGACATGAACATGCGTTTGCGGGGCTGGTGCGCCTCGCCGTCGAGGCCCTGCACCCCACCTTCGCCGAAGAGCGTCTTGCGTACGCGCGCCGGAGCGGCGTTGACGCGCGTGAAGCGCGCCGGGTCGCAGAACAGCTCTGCCGCCTGCGGGCCGCTCATGCACACGGTGCGGCGCAGGAGGAGCCGCGTCTCGAACACATCGCTACCGTAGCGCCGGCAGCGCTTCGAAACGAATTCGTACGGCTCGGCGAGGAACGCGAGCGTACTGTCGAAATTCTCATCGCGCGGCATGGCGGGCATTACTCAGCTCTCAACCGGTAGGGAACCCTGCATGCCGGGGTCCGGTCAGAACATCACGCAACCAAGGAGGCAGCAATGACGACGCAGTCCAGCGAAATGCTATGCCCAAGCTGCAAGGTGGCGCTCGTGATGAGCGAGCGGCAAAACATCGAAATCGACTACTGTCCAAAGTGCCGCGGCGTGTGGCTCGACCGCGGCGAGTTGGACAAGATCGTCGAAAAAAGCATGGCTCAACAGGACACAGCGCCGCCGGCGCAGGAACGCGGCTACCGCGACGACGGCTATCGGCAAGGACATCACGGCTACCGGCGCAAGTCCTGGCTGAGCGACATCTTCGATTAGGCTCAGCGGCAGCGCCGGCGCGCTGCGTGCCGCCGACCGACCTTGAACGCCTGCGCCAGCAGTTCCCTTTGCGCCCGCGCCGCGGTTTTGCCGGCGCCAGTCCGGCGCGATGCGCCTCGGCCGGCCAGCGCAACCCTGCCACCGTCATGCCGCGTATTTCGCCTTCCAGTTGCAGAAATCCGCCTCCGAGACGCCGCGCTTTGCGGCACACAGCGAGCACCTTCCTCAGGCTCCTTCAGGACCGCAATGCTTTCCTCCTCGGTAAATCGCTGCTTCCTCACGTCCGCTCCCTTTCGATTAGCGGACCCTATCTCACCCGTACTATTCACGGGCGCACGTCACTCGCCGTGCGCGCTGCGCTTCTTCTTGATGAAGCTTCCATTCTTGTCAAAGGACGTCGTCTCAATGGACAACAGATCGAGGACCGTGTCGAACACGTCCTGCTGATGGTATGCAGGGCGTTTTACAATCGATATCGGCACTGACGATTTCACGATCAAAGGGATTTCTGCCTGCTCTGCGGGTAATGGCACGCCTGGCGGCACGCCGTGAAACACTCTGCCGCCCTCCATCAATGATTCACCGTGATCCGACAAATATATAAACACATACGGAACACCGGAGCGGTCGAGCTTTTGAATAATCTCGCCCAGAACATAGTCAACGTACAGGATCGTGTTGTCATACGAGTTGTATAGCTGCTCCATGGTGCATTGATTCAACACGTCCGCGTCATTGCACATTGGCTTGAATTTCTGGAACTCAGGCGGGTACCTGTCGGCGTATGCCGGGCCGTGGCTTCCACCGCCAAGATGCAGCACGACGAATCTGTACCCTGACACATATGTCTTGAGATTATCTTCCAGCAATGGGACGACGTCCTCGTCGTAACACTTTCCGCCGTGAGCGCATTTGCTTGCTTTCGTTTCGCCCACGAACGCGCAATTGTCGTAGAGCGTGTAATTCACATAGCACGCTGTCGGGATGCCAAGCTTGGAAACGATCGCGGGTAGCTTGAGCCCTTTCTTTTCGAGGATCTCCGGGAGCGCATACAACGTTGATCCGCGCTTCGCGATTCCGTTCAGCAGATGAAGGCCGCTGATCTGGTGCAGGGCGGGATTGGTATTCCGTCGAGCGTATCCATAAACGCTGAAGTTCTTTGATCGCGAGGATTCTCCGATTGCAAGCACGACCACCAGGTTGTCCGGCGTTGAAATGCAGCCGGATATCTCAATGTCCTTCTTGGCAAACTCCAGAAAGGGCTTTGCCGACTTGGAAACAAGGCTGATGGTGCTAAAAATAACGTTGACGGGTACCAGGGAGTACACGCTGTATTTGCCCGATGCGTTGGCCGCTCGAATAATGGCGTTGTGATTCAGGTACAACGCTGCAATGGCAACGACCGCGGCGATCGCAATGAGCTTTAACGAAGCTAGCAAGTACCGTCCCCTCGGCTGAAAATCGATGCCAATGGACAAAATGACTATGGTGGGCAGAATCATCAGGAAAACCAGGTACGGAACCATCTGAAGCGACAGCAATTGTCCGACTTCCGTGGGGTCGGTATTTAGCACGTTCTCGACCATTGAGCGGTCAATGGCGACGTTGTATTTGGAAATGAAATACGTTGCGGCGGCGCTAACGATGACGAGAACTATCGCCAGTGGCTTGATTGTCCGACGGTGGGCGAGAAGGAGGAAAAACAGGATGAATAGACACAGTCCCGTAAGCAGGTGTGCAGACAGGCCCAAATAGTCCAACCCGTCCTTTCGGTAAAACCATTTGGCTAGTCTGTCGATGTTCAGCGCGTTACAGATCCCATACAGCAACACCGCAAATGCAACCGAGAACGTGGTGTGAGAGGTTTGAAGTCTGAGGTTTCGGCCAATCATCATGAATCAACGCCCTAGATTGTCAGCGTGTACAAGGTTTGGGATTTTACGGGACACTTGGGTGCCTGCGCCGGCGTGCGGCCGTTCTCCCGATAGCCGTCATGCTAATAACCTTGCACGTTGTAGTTACGGGACGAACCGGATGAGCGGTGCGCGGCGCACGCGACCGTCATGACGTTATGCGGCGCCGGCGGCGGCACAGCACTACGGCACCGGCGATCGCCCAGGTCCAGATCAGCCACATCAGGCGCTCCTCGGCCGACAGCGTCGTCAACATGCGCCAGGGGACGACGACGACGCTGAAGGCCAGTGCGACCGCGCTCGTTTCCGGATCTGCCGTCGTACGCTCTACCGCACGCGTTGCACCGAAGCCACCGTCGCGTATGGCGCGTTCGATGCGGGCCTCGAGTTCCTCGGGGTTCAGGCCGCGCCAGTTCGTGAGGCGCATCAGTGTCCAGTTCGGCGCCACATACCCCCAGCCGTGATTGTCGCTGGCTGTCGTTAATGCGACGTCGTAACGCTCGGCGAGCGCTACGATCTGCTGTCGCTTCAGCCGCAGGCGGCCGGTCTCGCTCGGTGCGCCGGTCGAGATCTCGATTGCACGCACGCCGGCTGTCGTCGGACCGCTCGCGAACGGCAGCAGCCTATTCAGCTGCCGGGGATGGTTCCAGATTAGGACCGGTTCGCGGGTCCTGGGGAGGCTGGCTGTCGCCAGACTTAAGGGATCGCTTGGTATCGGCGGGCCGCGATCGGTTGTCTCCGCCCGGAGGAGGCCGACGTGCTCACCCATCCACGTTAGCTCGATCCCCTGCAGAAGGACCACGCCTTTCGTGCGGGCGAGCGGGTTGTTCGCGATGCCGTGCGGCGCCCCGGCGAGCGTTGCGTGATCGGTCACGTATGCCACGTCGTAGCCGCCGGCGCGATGCCATGCGCGATTGCGCTCGACGGAGAATGACTGACGCGCGTCCCTCGATCTTGCGGTATGCGAATGGAAGTCCACTCGCACAATGTTCGCGTCATCCGACGCGAGGTACGCCATGGGCCGCGGCAGGAACACAACCGCCGCGTACGCCGCAACGATGGACACCAGCAGCGCGGCGAGCGAGGCGATGTGACCTCGCCAATTCCGCCGCCTACCGTGGGGCCGCGCGAAGCGCCACGCGGCCCACACCACTATAAGACCGAGCACGACCGCAATGTGCTGGCGCGTCGAAAGCAACATGAGGGCGTCGAGTACATTGGAGAGCGGCGCCAGCGCGACGTAACCGACGGGCCGGGCGAGGTACGCCTCGGATACCTTCTGCAGCGTTGCCGCGTCGCGCACCGCAGGCACCGCGAATGCGCTCGCGATCAGCACCACCAGGGAAATCGCGATCGGAATCCATGGTAGTCGCGTACGCCACGAGGCGCGTGAGGTGGCCAACCTTGTCAGCTCGCCGGAGGCGTGTTTGTCTCGAGGTCGTCTAGGCACGGGGTTATCGTTTTTGTGATTGCCCAAGGCTCACGTCTTACCGAGGATCGGAGCCTACCAGACGGCAGCGCGCAGCACACCGAGCAGCCGGCGCCAATCGCGCAGGGCGAGCGCGGCCGCTAGCGCGATGTAGGCCCATCCGAGCCAGGTGAGCACTTGAATCGTGCGCGCCGCGTCGTTGCGGAAGTTGAAGGCGAGCGTCACCTGGACGCTGAAGAGCGCGCGAGCGCGAGGGCACCGACAAGGCCCAGTCGCAAGCGCAGGAGGAGCGCGAGGCCAAAGAGCGACTGCCCTGCGGTGAGAAAAAATTCCTGATGCTGGCGTGCGTCGAGAGGAAGCGAGCTCAGAGCTCCGGCGCCGACGGTCATGGCGAGCGGCAGCATGCCCACGAGCAGCGTCCACTGGTTGATCTTGTCGCTGATCAGGGTCGTCAGGCCCGCCGCCGAGCGCCCGGCAAAGACAACAGCACCGCGCCGCCGCCAACATGACGGGCGCGAACCGCCTGCTGGTCGGCGTCGCTTGGCCGCTGCTGGTGATCCGTGCAGGTAGTTCGAGTCGGGCGACTGGCCGGCGCGGTACGCGTAGTAGATGTCGACCGCGTACTCCGGAAGCACCGATATCAGCGCCACGCCGGCGAGAATCAGCCCGGCGGAGATCTGGCCCTCCGCGGTCTCGGCCGCCCACGAAAGCATGAAGCCCGCCGCAAGGATGGCGGCGCCGAAGACGAGCGCGTCCAGCAGGGGGTCCGGGCGCGCGCCCGTATAGCGCAGCGCCATCGCCGGGATCACTGCCGCGAGCGCGACGCATAGCCATACCATGAACTTGCGCCCCCAATGCCACGGCGTGGCGAAGCGCCGCTCCGCACGCCGCGGCCGCTCCAACCGTGCACTACGGAACTGCAGCCAATGCAGGCAGGAGGCCGATTGCATGCGCATACTCCAGCGCTTCAAGCACCGGTATGGCCAGGAAAAGCCCAGCCGAGTCGCGCAGCGTGCGAACCATGAGCTCGGCGCGGGGGGAAAGGCTTTCCGGATCCCGCCACAACCGTAACGCCGGGATCCAGCGGGGCACGGTCGCGAGATATTCGAGATAGGGCTCGCCGAACAGCGTCTTCAGCCGAGATTCCTCGGAGCGAATGATCGCGGCGAACAGCACGAAGAACCCCCCACCCGACAGCGCTCCGAGCGTGGCGCTTCCCGCGCTAAGCCCGGCGCCGGTCGCGCCGAGCACCGAGAACAGATACAGCGGGTTGCGGCACACCGCGTAGGGACCCGACTGGAGCAAGCAGCGGTTCTTCTGTCCGCCGATATACATCATGCAGAACATGCGCCGGCGACCGCGATCGCAATCGAGAACACGCCAGCTCTTCGAGCAGCTCGGTCACCGGGTGGCTGGGCGGCCAGGCGCAGCGTAGAACGATCGCAGCCGCCAGAATAAGAGCGACCAGCAGCCACGCGAGAAGGCGCCGGTAGCGCTCGACCCGGGCGCACAGTGGATCGAGCAGGATAGAGCCGGGGCGGTTGCGCATGGACGTCCTGACGCTGCTCAAGGAAATTCAGCCTGATTTGCATTCGGCCAGCGGTCGCAGTATCGGGAACGTATGGCATCCTTTCGTTCTTGCACGACCTGCAAGCCCTCGATCGGAAGCAGAACCATGTCGAACGATATTAAACCCTATGTCGAGACCCGCTGCTAGGCTGCTCTGGATCGTCCTCGCGCTCGCGCTCGCCGGCTGCGCCCGCGCCCAATTGCCCGCTCGCCTCGAGATCACCTACGAGGTACTGCGCAACGGTTCTCGGATCGCCGAGATCACCGCAAGCCTGGAGCAAGGCGCCGGCCGCTATCGGTTGACCGAGACCTGGCGGGGCAAGGGAATTTACGTTCTGCTCGGCAAGGCGACGCGCAAGAGCGCCGGGATGTTGCCCGGAGAGGGTCCGCGGCCGGAGGAATTCACCGACGAGCGCAGCGGACGAGACACGGCGCGCGCCTGGTTCCAGTGGGGCGCAAACACCCTGACGATGCGCTACAAAGGCAAGAGCCGCAGCGAGCCGATCCCGCCGGACGCCCAGGACCGGCTGTCCTTCATCCTGGCGCTGGCGCTCGCGCCCGCCGGAACGAAAGCAATGGAGTTCCACCTGATCGACGGGCGCGGAGTGTCGCGCCAGGCGTACGAGTTCGCCGGACGCGAGCGGGTGCGCACCGCGGCCGGAGAATTCGAGGCGCTCAGGGTAGTCCGCGGCAAGGAAGACGGGCGCGTGGAGCTCTGGCTGGCCGCGGTGCTCGGCAACCTGCCGGTGCGCATGCTCGCCGTCGAAAATAACGGTACCCGCTACGAACAGCTGGCAACGCACATCTCCGGGCTCTAGCCAAGGTCATGGCAAAAGGCGCAGCTTGACGCTAAGCCGCTTAAACTCCTGGCTGCAAGCAGTTTGCGGAAACACGTTGAAGCTGGCATACGAAAAATCCATGGCGCAGGTGGAGCGCCAATATTCGGAATAATGTGGCTCGACAATCACGGCCTTCCCTTCGAAACGACAGCGCCGTGACGACGCAGGCCACGCCACGCGGGTGGTGGCGTACGCCACTATTGTGGATCCCGATCGCGATTTTCCTGCCGGTGCTGGTCGCGAGCGCATTCGCGGTGCCTGCGGTGCGCGACGCGACCACCCTGCAGGAGGTATCCGAGGCGTACCTCGTCAGACCCGCGGGTTACGTGGCGCTCGCGCCGCTCTCGAACGTGCTCGACGCCATCACGTTGCTTTCGGCGCGCCAGCACATTGCCTTCGTGCTCGGTCTTATAGTGGTGTGGGCCGCGTGGCGCTTCGCGCGGCCCCACGGTAGGCGGCGCAGTTGGCGAAGTCACATCGGCTCGCTCGCCGCGCTGCTGGCTTCCATGGTGGCGGCGTACGCCGCGGTTGTGTTCCTGCCGCGGCCCATGGCGTACCTCGCGTCGGATGACGCGAACATTATCCGAGTCGATTTCCATTCGCATAGCGCGGTCTCGAAGGACGCGCTTCAGGCGTTTTCCGTCGAGCGCAATCGCGCATGGCATCGCGTGGGCGGCTATGACGTGGCGTACGTGACCGATCACGCAGCGCTTGCCGGCGCGCAGCCGGGCATCGCGAACAACCCGCTAGCCGGCACGGGAGGCGTGGTCCTGCTGCACGGGGTCGAGGCAACGTGGATGGGTGAGCACGTCGGCCTCCTCGGGACGGAGCGAACCGATCGTGGCCTGCGCACACCCGCCGATCCACGGGCGCTCGCGACCGCCAGCGTGACCACGACCCGCGAACCGGTCCTCATCTGGAACCACGCCCGGCAGCTGAACAAGCTGCTGCCGTTTGCGAGCGGTCCGATGACAGCCGGCGTGCGTGCAATCGAGATCTCGACCGGTGCACCGGACGTCATGGACCGCTTCCGGCTCAAACGACAGCAGATCGTAGCGCTCGCCAAGCGCTACGATCTCCCGTTGACCACCAGCAGCGACAACCACGGCTGGGGGTATGTGGCGCCGAACTGGACGCTGATGCGTCTCACGAACTGGCGCGGCCTCGATCCCGAGGAGCTCGAGGCCCGCATCGAACGCGTCATTCGCGACGGCGGCTTCGCTGGAACGCGTCCGGTAGAGCGGGCGACGGCAGATCCGGAAACCAGCGCGGCGGCACTCGCCTTCAGCGTCGTCGGCGTGCCGTGGCGCATGTTGACCACGCTGTCGGCCGGCGAGCGCCTGGTGTGGCTGGTCTGGACGTGGGCGATCGCCGCTGCCGTGTTGCTGTGGCGCCGCCGGCGCCGCATGACGTCATAACCATTTAGCGCGTTGATCCATGGCTATCGGCCAAAAGCCCAGAGTGCAAGCCTCTCACACCACCTTCTCAGTCGTATTTTCGGTATTGCTTTATGTGACCTATAACGCGCTAAACATCGACAAACTCGCCAAATGGTTCTACCGACAAGACGGCTTGCACTATTCGGCCCTGTCGGCCTACCTGCTTGCCGGGCTGTGTCTATTCATCGTGTTTTTCGTCCTTCTGGCGCATCGTCGGACCATCAAGCCGCTGGCGATACTGCTCGTCATGGTCAGCGCGGCCGCGACGTATTTCATCTCCAAGTACAACGTCGCCATTGACAGCTCGATGGTCCTGAACGCGATCCATACCGACCCTACGGAAGTCGGGCAATTGCTGTCGCTGCAGATGATTCCGTACGTTGTGCTTCTGATGCTCCTGCCCGCGATCGTCATTTGGTCGATCGACATCACGTTTCGGGCCGAAGGGATGGTACTTGCTCGGTTCGTTGAAGCTCGTTTCGATCGCCGTCGTCGTCGCCATCGCAGCGGTTTACCTCAATTACAACGCCATTCATCGAGCGGGCAACGTATCGAACAAATACATCGTGTATTCGCTGGTGCCGGTCAACGTCATCCTGAGCACCATGAGCGTCATTTCCAAGTCGGCGAAGCCATTTCTGGCAGCGCGCAAGAAAGACATTGAAATATCCGGCCGCGTGTCATCGCCGGACAACCTGGTGGTGGTGCTTGCCATCGGAGAATCGTCGAGAAGAAGGAACTTCAGTATTTACGGCTACGACCGACAGAACACCAATCCCGCGCTGCAGCAGACCGCGGGTCTTCATCTCTTGAACGCAACCGCGAAGATCGGATCCACGTTGTATGCGCTTCCAGAGATACTCGAAAAGAAAGGCATCAAGCTACCCGCGCTCGTTTCCAAGCTCGGCATACCGACATCGTGCCGTGTGCATTACACGCTGTACGACAATTGCGCGTCGGTGGGTGAAACGAAAGCAAGCAAATGCGGTCGCGGCGGTAAGTGCTACGACGAGGACGTCGTTCCATTGCTGGAAGACGACCTCAAGACCTATGTCTCCGGGTACAAATTCGTGGTCTTGCATCTTGGCGGTGGAAGCCACGGGCCGGCGTACGGCGACCGGTATCCGCCCGAGTTCCAGAAATTCAAGCCAACGTGCAATGACGCGGACGTGGCCAACCGATGCACCATCGAGCAGCTGTACAACTCCTACGACAACTCGTTGCTTTACGTTGACTATGTTCTGGGAGAGATCATTCAAAAGCTCGACCGCTCCCGTGTTCCATACGTGTTCATCTATTTGTCGGATCACGGTGAATCGCTGATGGAAGGCGGCAGAATGTTTCATGGCATGCCGCCGGGCGTACCCTTGCCCCCGGAGCAGGCAGAGATCCCTTTGATCGTGAAATCGTCAGTGCCGATGTCGATCGTCAAACGCCCTGAATACCATCAGCAGGACGTGTTCGATACGGTGCTGGATCTGTTGTCCATCGAGGCGGTTTCGACAAGAACCGAAGTTTCATCAAGAAGCGCCGCTCGTCCGGCGAGGATGCCGGTTCACCGTTGAATCGGGGGCCGTCTTCATAAATCGCCGGCGGCGGCGTCTTCGTCGAGGCGTTCCCGGCGACTCTTCGGCGACATCGAACCGGCAGGGCCGGTCATCATCGGCATGAGCATCGTGGCGGCTGCGATCAATGTCCTCTGCTTGCGGCTGCTGCTTGCCCAACGGCGCGAGGACGTCAACCTGCGGGCGGCCTGGACCTTCAGCGTCAACGACATGCTGTCGAACCTGGGAGCGCTCGCGGCCGGCGTGCTCGTGATGTGGCTCGGTCGCGCCTGGCCCGACCTGGTGATCGGCATGGCGATCGCCTTCGTGGCAGCGAAGGGCGGATTGGAGGTTCTCGAGGACGCGCGCAACACCGCTGCGGATCGGCGCCCTAGAACGCGGCCGGAAGGCGTCCGGCCACGTTGTCCCGCGTGTTGGCGAAGCCATCGAGCACTTACCGATGCCCCGGGGTCTTTGCTTGCTTTGAGCTTGCACCGAACGCGGGTCCGGCGGGCATGTAGTCAGGGAGGAGTCCTTCAGAAGGCGCGGGGCTACAAGTCACGCAATAATTCGACCGCACAATCTCCCGCGTGGCGAAGTGGCAGAGTGGGGAGATGCTACGGTGTGCAAAGCCGTCCACGTTGGTTCGATTCCAACCTTCGCCTCCATCCCTCCCCCGCCTTCGCGGGGGCGACTTCTTCAGACCTTGCCTAGCGGACTATGTGTTGACGCGGACCTGTCACGCCCGCTCGTTATACTGAACCATCGTTCCGAGGGGCTTGCACGATCGCCGAGCGAGGCCCCGATAGCACGCCGGGTTCGGCATCCCCATCGGACGACCCCTGCAGTAAGCTAGGAAATCCCTCTTCCCGGCGAAACCTCGGTCCTCATCGTCGGCGGCGGCCCCTTCGGGCTGATGCTTGCCAACGAGCTCGGCCGGCGCGGCATCGCCGTGGTGCTGGTCGACCAGAATCCGGGCACCACGCGCAACGCCGCCGCCAACGCCACCCAGGCGCGCACCATGGAGCATTTCCGGCGCCTGGGATTCGCCGACGAAGTGCGCTCGCTCGGCCTGCCGCCCGACTTCCCGACCGACGTCGCCTACTTCACCCGCTTCGCTCGCCACGAGCTCGCCCGCTTCTCGCTCCCCTCCTCGCGCGACGCGCGCCAGCTCGTCACCACCCTCTCCGGCTCCTGGAGCGCCGCCGAGCTGCCGCACCGCTGCAACCAGAAGTTCATCGAGCCGGTGCTGCGGCGCCACGCCGAGGCATTACCGAGCGTTTCGGTGAATTTCGGCGTGCGGATGACGCGTTTTCGCGAGCATCGGGACGGTGTGGAGGTCGAGCTGGACCACGCGCAAATAATCCAAACCCGATACCTCATCGGCGCCGACGGCCCGCGCAGCACCGTGCGCCAGGCACTCGGTATCCGCTACGGCGGCGAAACCGGCATCACGCGTCCGTTCGTCGGCGGACGCATGTACGCCGTCCACGCGCGCATGCCCGACTTCTACCGCGTGGTGCCGCACCGGCCGGCGTGGATGAACGTGGCCTTCAATCCCGAGCGGCGCTGCTTCATGCCGGCGGTGGACGGCAAGGGCGAATTTGCTTTTCACACGCAGCTGCATGACCACGAAAAAGAAGACTCAATTTCAGAAGAACAGGCGAAAGCGATGGTGCAGCAAACCGTCGGCGTGCCGTTACGCGTGGAAATCATCGCCCGCGCGCCCTGGACCGCGGGCCATTCACTGGTGGCGGAGAAATTCGTTCAAGGCAAAGTCTTCATCGGCGGCGACGCGGCGCATCTCTTCACGCCAACCGGCGGCCTCGGCTACAACACGGCGATCGAGGACGCGGTCAACCTGGGCTGGAAGCTCGCCGCGGTCATAAGCGGTGCTGCTTCCGAAAAGCTTCTCGCAAGCTACGAGGCCGAACGCCGGCCGCTCGCGCTACGCAATACCGCGTACGCCAAGGGCTTCGCCGACTCGCTCGGCAATTACGTGCCGCCGCCGGAAATCGAGGATGACACGCTCGCTGGCGAGGCTGCGCGCCGGCGCGCGGGTGACTACTACGCCGCGCACGGCCGCGCCGAGTTCAACATTCCCGGCATCACCTTCGGCGGCCGCTACGATGGCTCGCCTGCGATCGTGCCTGACGGCACCGCGCCGCCGCCGGATACCGCCAACGTCTACGTATCCACTGCCTGCCCCGGCGGCCGCCCGCCTCATTTGTGGATGCCCGACGGCCGCTCGCTCTATGACCTGTTCGGCTTCGAATGGACTTTGCTGTGTTTGGGGAAAAACGAAACGCCACCGTTGCCGGAATCTGACACGCTGAAAGTTCTCGATCTGAACACCGAAGAGGCACGCGACCTCTACGCCGCGGACTTCGTCCTCATCCGCCCGGACCAGATCGTGGCGTGGCGCGGAAATGCGGCCGAAGAAGTCCCGGCTGCACTAAGTCGGCTTCTCGGCCAGACATCGATCGGCCGCCACGGCCAAGCCCGCTCCTAGTACCTGCGCCAACATGAACGCCGGCACGCCCGCAGGCTGGATGCCCGAGAAGGTGTCGGTGAACCCGCGCGCCAGCGTTACCGCGGGGTTGGCGAAGGATGTCGAGGCGGTAAACCAATACGCTGCCGCAATGTAGGCGCCGACCGCCACGGGCGCACTCCAGGGCCGACCCCGGTCGCAGCTCAGGACGACCAGTACCAGGCCGAACGTGGCGACGACTTCGCTTAGCCACTGCCCCATCCCGGGTCTGGCGGTCGTCGAGCTCTGCAACAGCGGCAGATCGAACATGGCATGGGCGAGGAAGACACCGAGCAAGGCGCCGGCGACCTGGGCGGCGACATAGGGAAGCACCTGCCGCCCCGGGAAGCCGGCGCGCAGGGCGAAGGCAGCCGTCACCAGCGGATTGAAGTGCGCGCCAGAGCGTGCGGCGAACGCGACAATCAGGGCGATTAGCGCGAAGCCCGTTGCGAGCGAATTGGCCAGCAGTGCGAGGGCGACGTTGCCCTGTGCCAGGCGCTCGCCCATGATGCCGGAACCAACCACGGCGGCGAGCAGCAAAGCTGTGCCGATGAGCTCGGCGAGCGCCGCCTTCATCGAGCCGGCGCTTCCGCGCCGGCCTTGCCGATGTCGTCGAGTCTGCGTTTCAGCGTAAGCCGGTCGAGCTTGTCGAGCGGCAGCGCCAGCAGCAGGTTGATGCGCACGCTCAGTTCTGTGAATGCGCGCAGGAACGCCTTGCGGCGTTCATCATCCGTGCCTGTGGCCGCCGCCGGATCCGCCACGCCCCAATGCGCCGTGATCGGCTGCCCCGGCCACACCGGACAGGTCTCGCCGGCGGCGTTATCGCAGACGGTGAAAACGAAATCGAGCTTCGGAGCGCTCGGCCGAGCGAACTCGTCCCAATTCTTCGAGCGCAGGCCGGTCGTCGGCAGGCGGTTCTTCTCGAGCAGCTCGAGCGCTAGCGGATTCACCTTCCCTGCCGGATAGCTGCCGGCGCTATATGCCATGATCCGGCCTTTTGCCGCCGAATTCAGATAGACCTCGGCGAGGATCGACCTCGCCGAGTTTCCGGTGCACAGGAAGAGCACGTTGAAAGGTCTCATGCCGGCTCACAGCAAGGCACCGTCGCCGGCATCCCGCCCGGCAGAAGCGAAAGCAACCATTGCTTTGCCTCGATGAAGAGGCAATAAACGTGATGCGAACGCTCGCGCCGCGCAGCCGCCTGGAGTGCTTCGATCTGCGAATAATCGATACGCATCGCTTCCCCCTATTTCGCCATCGCCGGGCCGCAGCACGCGGCTTTGCCGGCGACCTTGGTCTCGGCCGCGCGCGAGCGCGTGTCCTGCCCGTACATCGGCACTGAATCCAGCGTGTGGAACGACTCCCAGGCGATGCCCTGCGGATCGATGGTCCAATACTTGTCGCTTTTCGCGTAGCAGCACGAGGCGCCCTTCTGAGCTGTGATGGCGACGTCGGCCTGCGCGAGGCGCGAGCCGAGGTCCTCCAGCTCCGCGCCGTTGTCGGTCTGGATACCGAGGTGGTCCAGGCCGGCTTTGGTTGCGCGGGTGGAGATGGCGAAGTTGACGCGCGGATCGTCGAGCATCCACTTGGCGTAGTCGTCCTTCTTCACCGCCGGCTCGGCGGCGAACAGCGCGGAGTAAAAACGAATGCTCTGTTGCAGGTCATGCACGGCGACGTGTACGTGAAGTCGTTTCACACTTGGCTCCTTGGCAGCAGTTATCGGTGAGGAAGCCGACCAGCGCATTCATCGCCGCGTAGTCGGCGCTATAGATGACGAAGCGGCCTTCCTGCCGGCTCTGCGCGAGGCCGGCGCGCGTCAGGCCGGCGAGGTGAAAAGACAGCGTCGCCGGCGGCAGCTCGAGCTTTTCGCCGATCGCACCAGCGGCCATTCCCGCCGGGCCGGCTTGCACCAGCAACCGGAAGATGGAGAGCCGGGACTCCTGCGCCAGTGCCGCGAGGGATTGGAGGGCCTGCGTCGTTTCCATGTTTCTAGAATCGTGGAAATGACGGACAAAGTCAAGACCCTGCCCTACCTCCGGACCGGTAGCAGCATGAGCACGGTGAAGGCGGCAAGGCCAAGCCCTGACGTCACCGCGAGTGCCGACGTGCCGTAACGCACTAACAAAAGGTCGAACAAGAACGGCGCGCTCGCCGAAAAGAGTCGCGCAGGCGCCATCAGCAGCCCTTGGCGCAGCCCGTAGCCCGCGGCGCCGAACAGGGCGAGGGGTAGCGTGCCGATCGCAATCGTCATCACGCCGTTGCCGGCACCGTGCACCACGGCGAACGCCGACGCCGCAGGCGCGCCCACCGTGATCAGGCCCGCGGCGCCGATCGGGTGGGCGAGCGAGGCGACGCGCGCGGAGACGATGGGATGCAGGCGCCGCATCAGCCAGAACTCCAGCAGGCGCGCCGCCACCTGCGCCGGGCCGACGAGCGCGGCCGCCGCCACGGCCGCGGCCAGGCTGGCGCCGGACTCCTGCAATACGCGCGGCAGGTGCGCCGCCATCGCGGTGCTGCCGAACCAGGCAGCGGCGAAAACGAAGGACAGCCCCACCATCACCAGCAGACGACCGCGCGGCGCTGCGTCTTCGGGCACGTCGGTCTTTTTCTCGGCGTTGCGCCCCGGGGGCAGAAGCAGGTTGATGGGCAGCCCGATCAGGAGGTGCGCCGCCGCCCAGACGAAGCAGGTCGCGCGCCAGCCCATGGTCACGTCCATGTACGCCGATAACGGCCAGCACACGGTGCTCGCGAAGCCGGCGATCAGCGTGATGCCGGTGATCGAGCGGCGCGCGTCGCGGCCGTAGATGCCGGCGAGCGTGGAGAACGCGGCCTCGTACAGGCCGGCGCTCATGCCGATGCCGATCACCAGCCAGGCGGCAAACAAGGAAGCCATCCCTGAAGTAAACCCGAGCAGGGCGAGCCCGGCGGCGAACACCAGGTTGGACACCGGCAGCACACGGCGACCGCCATGCACGTCGATCAGCCTGCCCGCCGCCGGACCGAGGAACGCGGACAGCAGCAGCCCGACGGAGAACGCGGTAAAGATCCACGCAGTCGTGATGCCGAGCTCGGCGGCCATGGCGTTGGCCAGGATCGCGGGCAGGTAGTAGGTGGAGCCCCAGGCCAGGGTCTGCGCGACCCCGAGGGCAGTCACCACATGAACAGGCTTGTTCAGCGCGCTGCGTGCTTCACGGCATCGGCGATGCTCTTGGCCGCCGACTCGATCGCCTCGCGCGGCTCGCCCTCGACCATCACGCGCAGCACCGGCTCGGTGCCGGAGGGCCGCAGCAGCACGCGGCCCTTGCCGTTCAACGCCTGCTCGGCCGCCTTGCTCGCCTGCTGGATCGACGGGTGCGATTTCCAGTCGAAGCCGCGCGGCACCGCGACGTTAATCATGATCTGCGGAACCATCACCAGCTCCGCGGTGAGCTCGGCAAGCGAGCGGCCCGACTCGCGCATCGCTTCGAGCACCTGCAGCGCCGAAACGATGCCGTCGCCGGTGGTGTGCTTGTCGAGGCAGATGACATGCCCGGAGTTCTCGCCGCCCAGCTGCCAGCCCTTCTCGCGCAGCAGCTCGAGCACGTAGCGGTCGCCGACCTTGGCGCGCGCAAAGCCGATGCCGAGCTTCGCCATCGCCTTCTCGAAGGCGAAGTTGGTCATCAGCGTGCCGACTACCCCGGAAACTGCACGGCTCTTGGCCGCGCGGTGCCTTGCGATGACGTAGAGAAGCTGGTCGCCGTCGTAGCTGCGTCCGGCCGCGTCGACCATCAGCAAGCGGTCGGCGTCGCCGTCGAACGCGATGCCCAGATCCGCGTTCTGGCTTTGCACCTCGGAGGAGAGATTCTTCTTCTCATTGATATTGAAGCCGTCCGGCTTGACGCTGATCGAGACCACGTCCGCGCCGAGCTCGTGGAACACGTGCGGCGCTACGTGGTACGCGGCGCCGTTCGCGCAATCGACCACCAGCTTCAGGCCCTTGAGATCGAGCTGCGTCGGGAACGTCGATTTGCAGAACTCGATATAGCGCCCCGGTGCGTCGTCGACGCGCCAGACCTTGCCGAGGTTGGAGGCGGCGTTGCAGCCCATCGGCTGCTCCATCGCCGCCTCGATCGCCGCCTCGGTGGCGTCGGGCAGCTTGAAACCGTCGCCGGAGAAGAACTTGATGCCGTTGTCCGGATACGGGTTGTGCGAGGCGCTGATCACCACGCCCGCGGTCAGGCGCAGCGCGCGGGTGAGATACGCGACCGCCGGCGTCGGCATCGGGCCGCACATGTGCACGTCGATGCCCGCCGCGGTAAAGCCGGCCTCGAGCGCGGACTCGATCATGTAGCCCGAGATGCGCGTGTCCTTGCCGATGAGCACCGCCGGGTTCTTGCCCTGGCCAGAGAGCACTTTCCCGGCGCCATAGCCCAGGCGCAGCACGAACTCCGGCGTCATGGGGCTCTGCCCCACCGTGCCGCGCACGCCGTCGGTGCCGAAATACTTTCTCATCTCTGCTTCTTAACCCTTATACGCCTGCCACACCGCGATCACGTCCCTGGTTTCTTTCACATCATGGACCCGCAGTATTGTCGCTCCGCCCTGCAATGCGAGCAAAGCCAGCGTCAGGCTGCCGGCAAGGCGCTCGTCGATGGCGCGGCCGGTGAGCTTCGCCAGCATCGATTTGCGCGACAGGCCGGCGAGGACCGGAAACCCGGAAAGCCCGGGAAGGTGCCTGAGCAGTTCCAGGTTGTGCTCCATGGTCTTGCCGAACCCGAAGCCCGGGTCGACGACGATGCGCCCGGCGGCAACGCCCGCCGCCAGGGCGGCGTCCACGCGCTGCTGCAGGAAAGCTTTGACCTCGGCCACCACGTCGTCGTAGTGCGGGTCCTGCTGCATCGTCGGCGGCTCGCCCTTCTTGTGCATCAGGCACACGGCGCAGTCGCTCTGCGCCACGGCCTCCAGCGCCCCGGGCGCGGTCAGCGCGTCGACGTCGTTGATCATCGACGCCCCCGCCGCGAGCGCCGCCTTCATCACCGCCGGCCGGCGCGTGTCGACCGAAACGCACAGGTCGGAAAGCTGCTCTAGCACCGGCATCACCCGGCTCAGCTCGTCGTCCTCGGGCACCGGCGCGGCGCCCGGGCGGGTGGATTCGCCGCCGATATCGATGATGTCCACGCCCTCCTTGGCCAGCTTGCGGGCGTGCGCGATGGCGAGCTTCCGGCTGAAGAACATGCCGCCGTCGGAAAAAGAGTCGGGCGTGACGTTGATCACGCCCATGACCAAGGGCCTGGTCAGCGGGAGGGAAAACCTCCCGCAGACCAATACCGGCGTTTCTTCTGGGCTAGGCGGACGGCGCAGGTGCGGTGGCGCCCTCGGCGCCGGCGTCGCTCGCCGGCGGCTTGGCCGCGGGCTGCGAGCCGGTCGGCTTCGGTGGCCGCGGCGGCTTGCCGGACATGATGTCGCCGATCTGGTCGGCGTCGAGCGTCTCGTATTCGAGCAGCGCCTTGGCCATCACCTCGACCTTCTCGCGGTTTTCCTCGAGGATCTTGCGAGCGACGCGGTACTGCTGATCGATGATGCGGCGGATCTCCGCGTCGACCTTCTGCATGGTCGCTTCGGAAACGCTCTTGTGCGTGGTGACCGAGCGGCCCAGGAACACCTCGCCCTCGTTCTCGCCGTACACCATGGTGCCGAGCTCGTCGGACATGCCCCACTGCGTCACCATGCGGCGCGCGATTTCGGTGGCGCGCTCGAAGTCGTTCGACGCGCCGGTGGTCATCTGGTTCATGAACAGCTCTTCGGCGATGCGGCCGCCGAACAGCACCGCGATCATGCTGAGCAGCCGGTCGCGGTCCTGGCTGTAGCGGTCCTCGGTCGGCAGCTGCATGGTCACGCCGAGCGCACGTCCGCGCGGAATCACCGTGACCTTGTGCACCGGGTCGGTCTTGGGAAGCATGCGCGCGACGATGGTATGGCCGGACTCGTGGTACGCCGTGTTGCGGCGCTCCTCCTCGGGCATCACCATCGAGCGCCGCTCGGCGCCCATGATGATCTTGTCCTTGGCGCGCTCGAA
>CBDDSB010000002.1:0-6508 GCA_965233195.1 uncultured bacterium
CAGGCGCTGATGGCGCGCGACATCAGCCGGCTCGACGGCGAGCGCGCGATCGCGCATTTCGCCGACTGGACCGACCGCATCGCGAAGGGCGAGCTGCCGTACGACAAGCCGGCGCGGCCGCAGGGCCTCGAGCGCAACCTCGTCATCACGATGTGGGACTACCTGCGCCCGGAGCTCTACCTGCACGACGTGGTGTCGACCGACCGGCGCAATCCGCGCGTCAATGCCAACGGCCCGGTGTACGGCTCGCCGGAGGACTCGACCGACATCGTGCCGGTGGCCGATCCGCGCGCGACGTAGCATTAAATGAGCGCTCTCGAGCTGTCGCACCCGGTGCGCGACCCGGCGACGCCGTCGGTGAAGGGCGCGCCCTACGGCGTGTCGGCGTACTGGGGCGACAAGCCCTACTGGGAGGGCCGCACGCTCAACCACAACCCGATGATGGACGAGCGCTCGCGAGGATAGCGAAACCCGGGTTCACCTCGCGCATCAGCCCCTCATTTTCCTTCGTCGAATCCCGACTGGTGCAAGGCGGGCTCGGACCATCCTTCGGCGAAGGCGTATCCGCTGAACGGCGGCGCGAACCGTCACCTCTCGTACTACGACCCGCAGTCGAAATCGTGGACGCTGATTCGCACCTGCTTCCCCACGCACCACCTGAATTTCACCAAGGACAACGTGCTGTGGACCAGTCCGGGCGTCGTGGGGCCGGGCGTGATCGGGTGGTTGGATGTAAAAACGTTCGAGGCGACCAAGGATGAGCGCCGCTCACAAGGCTGGACGCCGTTCATCCTCGACACCAACGGGGATGGAAAGCGAGGCGAGCACGTGGCGCACGATCAGCCGCTCGACCCGAAGAAGGACAAGCAGGTGATGCTCAACCACTACTCGGTGGCGATCAGTCCCGCCGACGGCACGGTGTGGGCGACGGTGCTCGGCTATCCGGGCTCGGTGATCCGCGTGGTGCCGGGATCGGATCCGACCCATACCGCGCTCACCGAGGTGTGCGAGCCGCCGCTGCCGGGCTACGGGCCGCGCGGCGGCGACATCGACGCGAACGGCGTGTTCTGGGTCGCGCTCTCGAGCGGGCACCTCGGCCAGTTCGACCGCCGCAAGTGCAAGGTGACGAACGGCCCGACGGCGACCGGCAAGCATTGCCCGGAAGGCTGGACGCTGCACCAGTTCCCCGGGCCGCAGCTGCGCGACGTGAAGGATCCGGGCAGCGCCGAGACCAGTTATTACGTCTGGGTCGATTGGTTTGGAATTCTGGGATTGGGAAAAAACATTCCCATCGCCATGGGCAACGGCTCGGACTCGATCCTGCCGTTGGTCGACGGAAAGTTCGTCACCCTGCGGCTGCCTTATCCGTCGGGCCTGTTTCCGAAGAACGTCGACGGGCGCATCGACGACGAGGGCGCGGGATGGAAGGGCCGCGGCATCTGGACCACTTCGGGCTCGCGCACCAACTTTCACCTCGAAGGCGGCAAGGAGAACCGGCCGAAGGCGATCAAGCTGCAGCTGCGGCCGGATCCGCTGGCGAGGTGATTCTTAAGCGCCCGCGCGCGGGCGCCGTCCCATCTTCGTCGCGGTATAGAGGCAGAAGAGCGCCGCGAGGCCGACCAGGATGTAGACCAGGCGCGAGAGCGCGGAGCCGTCGCCGAAGATCGCGGCGACGAGGTTGAAGTCCGCGAGGCCGACGAGGCCCCAGTTCAGCCCCCCCACGATGAGCAGGGTCATCGCGATCCAGTCGATCGCGTTGAAGCGGCGCACCGCGGTGTTGCGCGCGGCGTTGCGGTTGGGGGTGTCATACGTGTGCGTCACTGCCATGAGAATGTCTCCAGAGTGGTTATAAAAAAGGCGAATGCCTTTGTGGAGACTTTCGTCGCAGGAACCGTTCCCTTCGACCATAAGGCGACAAGCGCTTCATCATTCGCGCGCTCGCGCGCCGATCAGGGAAGCGTGAGCACGAGGTCGAACCAGAACACCGAGCCTTTCCCCGGCTCGCTTTCCACCCGCAGCTCGCTGCCGTGCGCGCGCAGCAGCTTGCGGCTGATGGCAAGGCCCAGGCCGCTGCCGCCGTAACGGCTCGCAATCCCTTCGTGCGCCTGGGTGTATTCGCGGAAGATGCCCGGGAGCTGGCCGGGCTCGATGCCGATGCCGGTGTCGGCCACGCGCACGCGGACCTTCGCTTCGCGCTCGGAGAGATCGGTGAGCGCGAGCTCCAGCACCACGCTGCCGGCCGGCGTGAATTTCAGCGCGTTGCCGACGAGGTTGCCGAGAACCTGTCCGAGCTTGGTCGCATCGCCGATCACCATCGCGGGAAGGCGCGCGTCGACGGTGCAGGCGAGCGCGATGCCTTTCTCACTGGCGAGCGGCTGCAGGTTGTCGACCAGCTCGCGCGCGTGCGCGCCGAGGTCGAACGGCGCGGGGCGCAGCGGCACCACGCCCGCCTCGAGGCGGCTGTGCTCGAGCACCTCGTTCACCAGGTTGAGCATGTTGGACGACGACGAGCGCAGGATGCGCACCAGGCCCGCCTGGTCGGGCGTGAGCTCGGAGCTCTCGAGCACGTGGGTCACCGCCATCACCGCGCCGAGGGGCGAGCGGATGTCATGGCTCAGCATCGCCAGCAGCTCGGTCTTGGCGCGCACCAGGGCCTCGGCGTCGCGGCGCGCCTGCAGCAGCTCCTTCTCGTAGCCGCGCCGCTCGGTGGCGTTGAACACGGTGAAGCGCAGGAGCAGCGGCTCGCCGCCGGCGCTTTTGCGCTGCGCGGCGTTCAGCATGACCGGCAGCACGCGGCCGCCGACGGCCTCGATGTCCATGGCGATCTCGCTCACGCTGTCCTGCATCGCGAGCAGCGGGCCGAGGTGCGTTTCGTAATAGATCCGTCCCGGCGTGGTGAAGAGCTCCTGCAGGCGCCGCTGATGCACGAGGTCGGCGCGCGCGTAGCCGGTCCAGCGCAGGAACGTGCCGTTCACCTTGACGATGGTGCCGTCGGGCAGGGTGGAGAGATAGCCGGCCGGCGAGTCGTCGTAAATACCGGCCAGGTCCTCGTCCAGCAGCGCGCCGAGGCGCTCGAGCTCCGGGCGCGGCGCGTCCATCAGGCGTTCGCCGGCTGGAGGAAGGCCTTCATCGCGTCGATCGTCTCCTGCGGCGCGCTCAGGTTCGGGCAGTGGCCGGTGGCCCGCATCACGTGCAGCCGGCTGCCGGCGAGGTGGCGGTGCACGTACTCACCAACCGCTTCGGCGGCGATGATGTCCTGCGAGCACTGCAGTACCAGGCTCGGCACGCTCACCTTGGCGAGGTCGGCGCGGTTGTCGGAGAGGAAGGTGACGCGCGCGAAGTGCTTCGCGATCTCCGGGTCGGTGCGGCAGAAGCTGTTGGTGAGCTCCTCGCCGAGCTCCGGGCGCTCGGGGTTGCCGATGATCTTCGGCGCCATGGCGCTCGACCAGCCGAGGTAGTTGCTGTCCATGAACTCGAGCAGGCCTTCGAGGTCTTCGCGCGAGAAGCCGCCGCGGTACTCGCCGCTGTTCAGGTAGCAGGGCGAGGGGCCGATCAGCACCAGGCGCGCGAAGCGCCGCGGCTCCCTGGCCGCCGCGAGCACGCCGATCATCGCGCTCACCGAGTGGCCGACGAACACCACGTCCTCGAGCGCGAGCTCGCGGCAGATCTCGAGCATGTCGTCGGCATAGCCTTGCAGGCGCGCGTACTTGTCGCGGCGCCACGCGCGCAGGTCGGAATTTCCGCTGCCGACGTGGTCGAACAGCACCACGCGGTAAGCGTCCTCGAAGGCGGGCGCCACGAAGCGCCACATGTTCTGGTCGCAGCCGAAGCCATGGGCGAAGAGCATCGGCTGCGTGCCGCGGCCGGAGATCTTCACGTGATTGCGCTGGACGACAGACATGGAACTCCCGAAGATAGTCAGGGCGGCGATGCGGCGCAACCGCAAGGGGCGGAAGGTGAAGGCCGGATCCGCTGGCGCGGTAGCTGGCAAAAAATTCCAGGCCAGAGCCTTAAAATCGGGCCGCAAGATACTCGGCCAAGCTCAAGACTCGCACGCCGCGGTACTCTTTCAACGCGAGAAGCGCCTTGTCGCCGGTCACTATGGCTTGCGCCCGCCCTGCAACGGCGCATTCAAGGATGCGGTTGTCGGCCGCGTCCTTCAGCACGGCGAGTTGCCTGCGTGGCTTCACCATGGTTCCGATATCCGCGAGAAAGAGCGCGATGCGGGCAAGCTCTTCGCCGTCGCGGGCGAATTTTCGGGCAAGAACGCCAAGAAGCTCGTCGATGATCGGGCGGGAAAGTACAAGCTCGTCATGCTCGGCCACGACGCGCAGCAGCGCCTCTTCGCCCCGGCCGCCGGGAAACACCAACGCGGAGACGAGCACGTTGGTGTCGAAGACAACCTTCACTGCTTGAGGTAACGCTCCAGGTCCTGCTCGCTCAAAAGACCTCGCTCCCTCGCCTTGCGACTCCAGTACCCCTGGATACCGCGAAGCTCCTGGAGCCTGCGGTCAATGCGCGCGTTGCGCAGCGCATCCTGGATCACCGCGCTCAAGGTCTTGCCTTGCGCCTTCGCCAACGATTCGGCGTCCCGCGCGAGCTCGGCCGGGAGGGAAATGGTTTTCTTGACGGCCGCGCCCATGATGCAATCGGCTCCTGGTGTGAATAAATCATACCACTGAAGATTCAGGGTCAGGGCTCGGCGCGCAGCACCGCAGCCGGTTGCGAGGTGACGCATCTGGAAGCGTCAGGCTCGCGCACAAAGTTTCACCCCGCAGGCGGCAAGGAAAACCCACCCAAGGCGATAAAGCGGCAGCGCCGACCTGACCCGCCGGCGCGCTAAGCGGATAAGATCAGGCGGTCCATGGATGAATCCGAAATGAACCTCAGCGACGACCTGTTTTCCATCGACGGCGAGGCCACGCGGCCGCACCGTCAGGTCATGGCCTACGACCAGCTCCTCGCGTGTGTCACCGCCCTGATGCAAAGCTGCGAGGGATGCGAGAAGGTGGAGGTCGTCGGCGTGACTGCGCTCGATAAACCCGATACCAACGGCTGCAACTGGTCGTTCACGCTGGTGCTCGACACGGCGGGGGTGGCGGCGGAGGTGTATGGGTTCGCGTATGCGCAGGTGATTGGGATGGCGCGTGGGAGCTGGAACCTGGCCTAAGAACCGAGGAATTCGGGGTCAGGGCCCTAAACCTGCTGACGCGTAGCTGGACCGGATTCGAGCCCTGACCCCAAGTGCATATCTGGGTTGACGCTGACGCGTGTCCGGCGGTGATCAAGGACATCCTCTACCGCGCGGCGGAGCGGCTGAAGATCGGGATGACGCTGGTGGCGAACAAGCCGCTGCGCACCCCGCCTTCGCCGTACATCAAGGCGCTCCAGGTGCCGCGTGGCATCGATGTCGCGGACAGCCACATCGTGAAAGAGGTGGCGCCGGGTGACCTGGTGATCACCGCCGACATTCCGCTCGCCTCCGACGTTATCGCCAAGGGCGGGATCGCGCTCAATCCGCGCGGCGAGCTGTATTCGCCCGAGAACATCCAGGAGCGCCTCGCGCTGCGCAACTACCTGGATGAGCTGCGCGGCACGGGGGAGCGGACCGGTGGGCCGGCGGCGCTCGACAACACCGACCGCAAGCGCTTCGCGGACCAGCTCGACAAGCTGCTGTCTAGAATCCAGCGATGAAGTGGCAGCTGCCGCGCAATTCGCTGTTCGCCGTCCTCGCGCGCTCGCCTTGGTGGGTGAGCGGACTGCTCGCGGCCGGCTCCTTTGGGTTGCTGCGGCTCCTTATCCCCGAGGGAATGGCCGCGTTCGCCGCGCTGCCGTTTTTGGTGATCGCGATCTACGCCGCGGTCCAGCAGTTCCGGCGGCCCGGGGCAAAGCGCGTTGCGGCGACGCTCGAGCGCGCGCGCGGGCTGTCGGGCGAGAGCTTCATCTCCTCGCTCGAGGCGGGGTTTCGGCGCGAGGGCTACGCGGTGACCCGCAGGGACGGCGGCGCCGACCTGGAGCTTAGGCGCGAAGGCTTGGTGACGCTAGTGGCCTGCAAGCGCTGGAAGGCGATGCGCGCGGGCATCGAGCCGCTGCGCGAGTTCGACGCGGCCACCCGCAAGGACGGGGCGGTCGGCCGGATGTACATCGCCGCCGGCGAGGTCACCGACAGCGCGCGCGCGTTTGCGGCCGAGAAGAACATCCGGCTGGTGCAGGAAGAGGAGCTGGCGAGGTTGCTGAGGTAAGGGCAACAAAGGCAACCCCCCGCCTACGCGGTGTGCAACCGGGTAGATGGGTAACAGTTCTATCCGGGGACATGGGTAACACTTTTTTGGGTTTTAGGCTCGATGCGAGCGCTGCGAGCATAGACCCTGCCCAGCTCGATTGGTCCGTAGTAGATGGCCCAGGCGTGCTCGTCGGTTTGGTACAGGCCGACCGGTTGGCCGCTGAGCACGTTGGTTACGCGAACGAAGCTGCCTTTCCACTTGATCGTGCCGTTGCAGCGCACGCG
>CBDDSB010000003.1:0-39324 GCA_965233195.1 uncultured bacterium
CGACGGCTACAGCCCGCCGCGCACCGTGGAGATGGCGCGCAAGCTGGTCGAGCAGGACGAGGTGCTGTTCGTGTTCCAGACGCTCGGCACGCCCTCCAACACGGCGATCCACAAGTACATGAACATGAAGAAGGTGCCGCAGATGTTCGTCGCCACCGGCGCCACCAAGTGGGACGACCCGAAGAACCATCCTTGGACCATGGGCTGGCAGCCCAACTACCAGTCCGAGGCGAAGGCCTACGCGCAGCACATCCTGAAGACCAAGCCGAACGCCAAGATCGCCGTGCTCTACCAGAACGACGACTACGGCAAGGACTACCTCAAGGGCTTCCATGACGGCCTGGGCGCGAAGAAGAGCATGATCGTGAAGGAGGTGTCCTACGAGGTGGCCGACCCGACGGTCGACTCGCAGATCGTGCAGCTGCAGGCTTCCGGCGCCGACGTGTTCTTCAACATCACCACGCCGAAGTTCGCCGCGCAGGCGATCCGCAAGGCCTACGACATCGGCTGGAAGCCGCTGCACTACCTGAACAACGTCTCCAACTCGGTGGGCTCGGTGCTGACGCCCGCGGGACTCGAGAAGGCGGTCGGCATAATCTCCAGCGCCTACATCAAGGACGCGACCGATTCCACGTGGGCGAACGACAAGGCCATCGCGGAGTGGCGTGAGTTCATGAAAAAGTACTACCCGGAGGGCAATCAGGCCGACGTGTTCAACGTCTACGGCTACTCGGTGGGGGCCACCATCGCACAGGTGCTGCGCCAGTGCGGCGACAACCTCACGCGCGAGAACGTCATGCGCCAGGCGGCGAACCTGAAAGGCTGGCGGCCGGAAACCCTGCTGCCCGGCGTTACCATCACCACCTCGGCGAGCGACTTCGCGCCCATCGAGGCGGTGAAGCTGGAGCGCTTCAACGGCAAGCAGTGGGAGCTGTTCGGCGAGGTGATTGGCAGGTAGCCAGAAGGGCTTCGCAATGCAGGGCTTGATGATGGACAGGCCGCTCCTGGTGAGCGGCCTGATCGAGCACGCCGAGCGCTTCCACGGCGGCACCGAAATCGTGTCGAAGACCGTGGAAGGCGCGGTGCACCGCTACGGCTACCGCGACGCGCATTCGCGCGCGAAGCGCGTGGCCAAGGCGCTGCGCTCGCTCGGCGTGGGGATGCACGACCGGGTCGGCACGCTGGCGTGGAACAGCTATCGCCACTTCGAGATTTACTATGGCGTCGCCGGCAGCGGCGCGGTGATCCACACCATCAACCCGCGCCTGTTCCCCGACCAGATCGTCTACATCGCGAACCACGCCGAGGACAAGGTGGTGTTCTACGACACCACCTTCCAGCCGCTGGTCGACAAGCTGCGTCCGCAGGTGAAGACCGTGCAGCACTGGATCGCGATGGATCATCACTACGAAGCGCTGCTGGAGAAGCACGATGACCACTACGAGTGGCCGTCGTTCGACGAGAGGACCGCGGTTTGCCTGTGCTACACCTCGGGCACCACGGGCAATCCCAAGGGGGCGCTCTACAGCCACCGCTCCACCATGATCCACGCCTACGCCGCGGCGCTGCCCGACACGCTCGGCCTGTCGGCGCGCGAGGTGGTGCTGCCGGTGGTGCCGATGTTCCACGTCAACGCGTGGAGCCTGCCGTACTCGTGCGCGATGGTGGGCGCGAAGATGGTGTTTCCCGGGCCGCACCTCGACGGCAGGAACCTGCACGGGCTGTTCGAGCAGGAAGAGGTGACGATGAGTGCCGGGGTGCCGACGGTGTGGCTCGGGCTGCTCGGCTACATGAAGGAGAAGAAGCTGCGCTTCTCGACGCTCAAGCGCGTGGTGATCGGCGGCTCGGCCTGCCCGCCGGCGATGATCAAGACCTTCCAGGACGAGTACGGCGTGCAGGTGCTGCACGCCTGGGGCATGACCGAGATGAGCCCGCTCGGCACCGCGGGCACCTTCCTCGCCAAGCATCTGAAGCTGCCCAAGGAGCAGCGCGATGCGTGGCAGAACAAGCAGGGCCGCACGATCTACGGCGTCGACATGCGCATCGTCGACGAGAACGGCAAAGAGTTGCCCTGGGACGGAAAGGCCTTCGGCAACCTGCAGGTGCGCGGGCCGTGGGTGATCAAGGGGTACTTCAAGGGTGAAGGCGGCAATCCGATTCGGGACGGCTGGTTCCCGACCGGCGACGTCGCCACCATCGACCCGGACGGCACCCTGCACATCACCGACCGCTCGAAGGACGTGATCAAGTCGGGCGGTGAGTGGATCAGCTCGATCGACCTGGAGAACATCGCCATCGAGCACCCGGCGATCGCCGAGGCCGCTGTCATCGGCGTGCACCACCCAAAATGGGACGAGCGGCCCATCGTGATCGCGGTGAAGAAGCCGGGCCAGGAGATTTCACGCGACGAGCTGTTGCGCTTCTACGAGGGCAAGATCGCCAAGTGGTGGATGCCCGACGACGTGGTGTTCGTTCCCGAGCTGCCGCATACCGCGACCGGCAAGCTGTCCAAGCTGACCCTGCGGCAGCAATTCAAGGATTACCGTCTTGATCAAAAGTGAAACCGCAAACCGGGTGGCGTGGATCCGCTTCGACCGGCTGGACAAGAAGAACGCCATCACCGCGCAGATGTACGCCCAGCTCGGAAGCGCGCTCGCCGCGGCCGACGCCGATCCGCAGGTACGCGCCGTGCTGCTGTCCGGCACGGCCGAATGCTTCACCGCCGGCAACGACGTCGCGGACTTCCTGACCGCGCCGCGCCAGCCGGGCAGCTCGCCGGCGCGTGCGTTGTTCGACACGCTGCCGAACATGACGAAACCGGTGGTCGCCGCGGTCGGCGGCCCGGCGATCGGCATCGGCACCACGCTGCTCCTGCACTGCGACCTGGTCTATGCGGCGCCGAATGCCCGCTTTCAGCTGCCGTTCGTGCCGCTCGGCATCGTGCCGGAGTTCGGCTCGACCTTCCTGCTGCCGCGCCTCGCCGGCTACCAGCGCGCCGCGGAGCTGCTGCTTCTCGGCCAACCGTTTACCGCGCAGAAAGCGCACGAGGCCGGCATCGTGACGGCGGTGGTGGCGCAGGAAAATCTCCTGGCCGAGGCGGGGAAAGCGGCGGCAATGCTCGCCAGTCTGCCGCCCGAGTCCGTGCGCCTCACCAAGCGCCTGCTGAAGGCGCGCACCACCGACGCGCTGACGGCGACCATCGACGAGGAGACGCGCCTCTTCACCGAGCGGCTGGGCTCGCCGGAAGCCAAGGAAGCGATGAGCGCGTTCCTCGAGAAGCGCAAGCCGGACTTTTCGCGCTTCTAGCTATCATGGCGTCGCGAATGAGAATTGTGTTGCTGCTCGCGACGCTCACGGCTGCATTGGCACCCCAGGCGGCCCATGCGGACCTCTACCGCTGGGTCGATCCGCAGACCGGATCGGTGAAGTTCTCCAGCTATCCGCCGCCCTGGTTCGGCGACCAGGCGCGGGAGCTGAACGCGCCGGCGACCGAGGTGATCGTCTATCAGGCGCCCGGCGCACCCCAGCCGGCGACGCCGGCGAAGCCTTCGGCTGCGGCGAGCATGCTCTCCGCGCTGGAGAGCGAGCTCGCCGGCCTGAGGCAGTTCTTCACTGCGCTACCGCCGAACGCGGACTTCAGCCGCGCCGGCAGCGGCATCCAGCAGCAGATCGAGGCCTACCAGGCGCTGAGCGCCGAGCTCGACCGCCTCGACCCCAGCGGCGCCGCGCGCCGCCGGGCGCAGGAGGTCGGCGTGATGGAAACCCTGCGCCGGGGGTTGGAAGCCCAGTTCGGAAAGAAATGAAGGCGCAGAAAGTGAAGGCGCAGAGTCTGCGCGACCTGGAAAGCCGCGTCGGCGAGGAGGTCGGCGTCTCTCCGTGGATCGAGGTCACGCAGGAGCGCATCGACACCTTCGCCAAGGCGATCGACGACTTCCAGTGGATCCATGTGGATCCGGCGCGCGCAAAGGATTCGCCGTTCGGCGGCACCATCGCGCACGGTTTCCTGAGCCTGTCGCTGCTCTCGCACCTGTCGGAGCGCACCTTCGGCTTTAGCGACCGCAAGATGGGCGTGAACTACGGACTGAACCGCGTGCGCTTCACCGCGCCGCTGCCGAGCGGCTCGCGCGTGCGAGCACGCTTTACACTGCAGAAGTTCGAGAAGCTCGCCGACGGCGGTGTGCAGGTGACCTGGAACACCGTCGTCGAGCGTGAAGGATCCGAGAAGCCGGTGCTGGTCGCCGAGTGGCTTGGGAGGCACTACTACTCATGAGATGGAAAAACAGACCCGCCGGCTCCAACTGGGGCGAGTTCGGCGCTGACGACCAGCGCGGGCGCATGAACCTCGTGACGCGCGAGAAGGTGCTGCAGGGCATAGCGGAGGTGAAAGAGGGCATCACCTTCTGTTGCTCGCTGCCGCTCGATTATCCCGGCGGCCAGGTGCTGAATCCGCGCCGCGGCCCGCCGCGCCTCGCCGCCACCTCGCGCGATGGCAAGCAGTTCTTCTGCCGGCCCCTGGTCGAGTTCAACGAGAACATGACCGACGTGATCTGCGACGACCAGGTGCTGATGTCGCTGCAGTACTCCACGCAATGGGATTCGTTTGCGCATGTCGGCAGCCGTTTCGACGCCGACGGCGACGGCAAGGCCGAGCTGGTGTTCTACAACGGCTTTCGCGCCGGTCAGGACGTGGTTCCCGCTTCCGACAAGAAATCCGAAGCCTGGGATCGATTCGAGGGCACCGAGGCCAAGGCGCTCGGCATCCAGGGGCTCGCCGAGCATGGCGCGCAGGGACGCGGTGTCCTCGTCGATCTGCACCATCACTTCCAGCGACAGCGCAAAGCCATCGGCTACGACGACCTGATGCGCGTCCTGCAAAAAGACAAGGTGCAGGTGGAGAAGGGCGACATGGTGTGTCTCTACACCGGCTTTGCGGACGTGCTGCTGGAGATGAAGAAGAAGCCCGACCCGAAGCTGGTCAACGAAACCTGCACCGGCCTGGACGGGCGCGACGCCAGGCTGCTGCAGTGGATCTCGGACAGCGGGCTCGCCTGCCTGCTGGCCGACAACTACGCGGTCGAGCTCATCGCCGGCAGCCTCACCGACCCGCTGCCGAGAAAGCAGCCTTGGCTGCCGCTGCACGAGCACTGCCTGTTCAAGAACGGCATCCATCTTGGCGAGATGTTCTACTTCAGCGAGCTCGCGCGCTGGCTGCGCGCGCACCAGCGCAATCGCTTCCTGTTCACCGCGCCGCCGCTGCGCCTGCCCGGCGCGGTCGGCTCGCCCGCCACCCCCATCGCTACCGTATGAGCAAGGTCGCGATCGTTACCGGAGGAACGTCGGGGATGGGAGAGGCGACTGCCCAGGAGCTCACCAAGCGCGGCTGGCACGTAGCGTCAATGGCCAGGAGCAAGACGGCGTTCAAGGGCGACGTAGCGAAGGACGCCGATTGCCGCCGCATCGTCAAGGAGGTCTTGGAAAAGTGGGGCCGTATCGACGCGCTGGTGAATAGCGCCGGCACCACCAAGTTCGTCGCGCACGCCGACCTGGAAGGCCTTTCCGCCGAGGAGATCGAAGGAATCTTCCGCGTGAACTTCATCGGGCCGTTCCAGATGATCCGCGCCTGCGCGCCGTCGCTGAAGGCGTCCAAGGGCTGCATCGTCAACGTTTCGTCGGTGGCCTCGATCCTCGGCACCGGCTCGTCGATCGCCTACGCGGCGTCGAAGGCGGCGCTCGATACCATGAGCTTCTCCCTCGCCCGCGCGCTAGGCCCGGAGATCCGCGTCAATATCGTCGCGCCGGGATACGTGCGCACGCCCTGGCAGGTGGCGGCGCACGGCGCCGCGGGCGCCGAGGAGCTCGAGCGCAAGTTCGCCGAACGCACGCCGCTCAAGGCGGCAGCGGACGCGCAGGATGTCGCCGACGCCATCGTGTGGCTGGTCGAGGGCGCGCGCCGTGTAACCGGCGAGATCATCTACGTCGACGGCGGCATGCATATCGCCTCGCCGCGTTGAACCTGGATTACATCATTGTCGGGGCAGGCTCGGCGGGCTGCGTCCTCGCAAATCGCCTTTCCGAAAAGAGCAACGTCCTGTTATTGGAAGCCGGCCCGCGCGACACGCACTTCTGGATCCACGTGCCGCTGGGTTACGGCAAGCTGTTCGCCCGCAAGGACGTCAATTGGGCGTACGAGTCGGAACCGGAGCCGAATCTCAATGGCCGCCGGATCTTCACGCCGCGCGGCAAGGTGCTCGGCGGTTCCTCGTCGATCAACGGCCTGGTGTACATCCGTGGCCAGCCTGAAGATTTCGACGCCTGGGGCATCCCGGGCTGGGATTACCGCTCGCTTGCACCGTACTTCGAAAAGGCCGAGCGCCAGATCAAGGTCTCCGACCTCGAGCGGCACGAGTTGTGCGACGCCTTCGTCGGCTCCGCTCGGGCGCTCGGCATTCCGCCCAACGCCGATTTCAACGGCCCCTCGCAAGAGGGCACCGGCTATTACCGTGCGACTTCGTACCTTGGCAGGCGGCGCAGCACCGCGGTTGCTTACCTGCGCCCCGCCGAGAACCGCCGTAGGTTGCGCGTCGAGACCAAGGCGCTGGTCACCAAGGTGCTGTTCGAAGGAACACGGGCAGTGGGGGTGGAGTATCTCCAGAATGGCGAGCTGAAAAAGGCTTCGGCTCGAGAAACCATCCTGTCGGGCGGCACGTTCAATTCACCGCAGCTTCTGCAGCTTTCGGGCGTCGGGCCGCGCGCATTGCTCGAGCGGCACGGAATTCCCGTGGTGCACGACGCGCCGCAGGTGGGCGAGCGCCTGCAGGACCACTTTTACGTGCGCACGTTCTGGCGCTGCGTGAAGGACATCACGCTCAACGACGACATGATGAGCCTCTGGCGGCAGGCCCGCATCGGTTTGCAATATCTGCTGAAAAAAACCGGACCACTGACGATCAGCGCGGGACATGCGGCCGCGTTCGTGCGCACGCGCCCCGAGCTCAAGCGCCCGGACGCGCAGATCTACTTCATCAACTTCTCCAGCCTGCGCCGCGGCGGCATCCTGCATCCCCACTCCGGATTTACCAGCGCGGTTTCGCAACTGCAGGTCGAATCGCGCGGCTCGTCACACATCCGCTCGCCCGACCCGACGCAGCCGCCTTCCATCCGCTACAACTACCTTGCAACCGAAAACGACCGCCGGGTAATGGTCGAGGGCCTGAAGCTCGTCCGGCGCATCTGCAACGCGCCGCCGTTGCGCGACTACGTCGTCGACGAATTCCTTCCCGGCGAGAAAGTGCGGACCGACGAAGACTGGCTTGCCTTCGTGCGGGAGATGGGCGAGACGGTGTTCCATCCAACCTCGACCTGCAGCATCGGAGCCGTGGTGGATGCGCAGTTGAAGGTTCAAGGCATGCAGAACCTTCGGGTCGTCGATGCCTCGGTGATGCCGGCGGTGCCGTCGGGAAATATCAACGCGGCGGTCATGGCAGTCGCGGAGAAGGCCGCCGATCTTCTGAAAGAATAGGGGATGTGGGAAGGCGCCGCGATTGTCCTCATTGCCGCAGGGATATTCTTCTGGCTCGACAGCCTGCGCGCGCGCGAGCGCGCGCTGAACGCCGGGCGCGCGGCCTGCGAGCGCTATGCGCTGCAGTTTCTCGACGACACGGTCTCGGTCAGCCGCGTGCGCCTCGGGCGCGACGACGAAGGCCAGCTCAGGATCGCGCGCACTTACACCTTCGAGTTCTCCGACACCGGCAATAACCGTCGCCACGGCGCGATCGTGATGCTGGGCGGCGAGCTGCAGGACCTGCAGCTCGAGCCCTATAGGGTGCAATGAGGCATTCATGAGCAAATGGCTGGAGGGTCGGGTGCTGGAGAACCGGCATTGGACCGAAAGCCTGTTCTCGCTGCGCGTCGAAGCCCCGCGGCTCGAGTTCCAGGCCGGGCAGTTCGTGCGCATCGCGGTCGAGGAGCGGGTGGCGAGGGCGTTCTCATTCGTCAACCCGCCTCAGGAGCCGGTGCTGGAGTTCTACGGCATCGTGGTGCCGCAGGGGCCGTTGTCGCCGCGCCTGGCGGCGCTGCGGGCCGGAGACCGCCTGCTGATCGCGAGCAATCCCGCCGGCTTCCTGGTGCTGCGCGAAGTGCCGCCGGCGAAAACGCTGTGGCTGATGTCCACCGGAACCGGCATTGCGCCGTTCCTTTCCATCCTGCGCACCGACGAGCCGTGGCAGCGTTTCGAAAACGTGGTGCTGGTTCATGCAGTTCGTCATACCGCCGAGCTCGTGTATCAGGAGATGATTCGCCAGATTTCTAAACAGCGTGGGTTGCGCACTGTGACTTTCGTCAGCCGCGAGGCAGCGCCGGGCTCGCTCGCCGGCCGCATCCCGGCGGCGCTCCGCGATGGCCGCCTGGAAAAAGTCGCGGGGCTTGCACTGGATCACGATGCGCACGTCATGCTCTGTGGAAACCCCGATATGCTGCGGGACGCACAGGCTGCGCTGGGGGAGCGCGGCTTGCGCAAGCACCGGCGAAGAAATCCCGGGCATATCAGCGTGGAGAGCTTCTGGTAGCCATAACAAGAATTCTTCTGGTCGTGCTGGCAGCGCTGCTCGCGAGCGGCTGCAGCACCCTGCGCTTCGCCTACGAGAACGCCGACACCTATCTGCGCTGGAAGGCCGGCACCTACGTCGACCTGCAGGGCGACGAGGCCGACGAGCTCGACGACCGCATCGAGGAATTCCATGCCTGGCACCGCAAGCATGCGCTGCCAAAATATTCACAGCTGGCGCAGGAGGTGTCGCGCCGCTTCGGCGACGGGCTGTCGCGTCCCGACCTCGATTGGGGGTACGATGCCGTGAGGGGGCAGGCACGCGAAAGCCTGCGCAAGGCGGCGGAGCTCGCGGCGCCGATGCTCGACCGCATGACGCCGGCGCAGGTGGCGCAGATCGAGCGGCGCCTGGCGGACGAGAACCGGCAGTTCCACCGCGACAACCTGCGCGGCAGCGAGCGCGAGCGGCGCCGCAAGCGAGCCAGGTTCGTCGTCGACCGGCTGGAGGATTGGGTGGGGAAGCTGTCGCAGGCGCAAGTGGAGCGAGTGCGCGAGTACGCCGAGCGCATGCCATTGATCGACGAGTTGCGCGACCGTGAGCGCCGGCGCCTGCAGCGCGAAGTGCTCGGCATCATCCGCGCGCGCCAGGCGCAGGCGCGGCTGCCGGAGCAGATCGCCAACTGGGATCGCGGCCGCGAGCCGGCGTTCGTCACCGCGCTCCAGTCCTGGCGCGACCAGTACTTCGCGCTGCTCATCGACATCGACCGCTCGCTCAGTCCTGAGCAGCGCAGCCGCGCGCTCACGCATCTGCGCCGCTACGCCGAAGACTTCGACACGCTGGCGACGCGATGAACGACCCGAAAGCGCTGCGCATCGTCGAGGAGCCGCCCACCGCCGCCGACCCGGGCTCCGCCTACGCCGGCCGCACGCGCTACACCCAGCTCGAATACGAGGCGCTGCTCGGCAACCTGCCGCTCGGCATCGCCTTCACGCGTGAGCGCCGCTTCTTCCTGTGCAATCCGAAGTTCGCCGGCATGTTCGGCTACGGGCCCGAAGAGCTGATCGGCATGGCGGGCGACGTGGTCTACCCGAGCCGTGAAAGCTACCAGGCGCTGGGCGAAATCGCCGGGCCGCTGCTCTCCGCCGGGCGCCAGCTCGACGTCGAGTGGGAGGTGCGGCGCAAGGACGGCTCCACCTTCGTCTGCCGCATGATTGCCAAGACGCTCGACCCTGCGGATCCGCAGCAGGGCACGGTATGGATCGTCGAGGACATCACCGACCGGCGGCGCCACGCCGACGAGGCCGCGCGCCTGTTGCGCGAGCAGGAGGCGACGCTCGGCACCGCTTCGGTCGGCATCGTGTTCCTCAAGGATCGGCGCATCGTGCGCTGCAACCGCCGCTACGAGGAGATGTACGGCTACGCCCCGGGCGAGCTGCTCGGCAAGCCGACCGCGCTGCTCTACGCCAATCCCGCGGACCTGGACAAGTCCGGCGACGCCTACGAGCAGCTGCGCCGCGGCATCACCGCCCGCCGTGTCGAGCAGCGCAAGCGCAAGGATGGCTCGGTGTTCTGGACCCGCGCCGACGGCCGCGCGGTCAACCCCCAGCATCCCCTGGCCGGCTCGGTGTGGACGGTGGAGGACGTGACCGAGCAGCGTCGCGCCGAGGACGAGCTGCAGCGCGTGCTTGCCGAGCAGCAGGCGCTGCTCGACAACGTGGTGGTCGGCATCGCCATCAGCCGCGAGCGCAAGGTGGTGCGCTGCAACCGGCGCTTCGAGGAGATGTTCGGCTTCGGCGCCGGCGACGCGAACGGCGCCTCCTGGCGCCAGATGTACTTCACCGACGAGGAGTTCGAGCTGCGCGGCCAGGTCTACGCCGAGCTCGACCAGGGGCGCACCCATGCCCGCGAGCAATGGCTGCGCCGGCAGGACGGCTCCGGCTTCTGGTGCAAGGTCTCGGGCCGCGCCGTCGCCGCCGGCGATCCGGCGCGCGGCTACGTCTGGCTCGCCGAGGACATCAGCGAGCGCCGGCGCGCCGATGAAGCGCTCGAGCGCCTGGTGCGCGAGCAGGACGCGGTGCTGCAGAACGCGGTCACCGGCATCATCTTCGTCAAGGACCGGCGCATCGTGCGCTGCAACCGCCGCTTCGAGGAAATCTTCGGCTACGGCCAGGGCGAGCTGCTCAACGGCTCGACGCGCTTCATGTTCGCCTCCGACGCCGACTACGAGGCCGGCGGCGAGCCGCTGTACGAGCCGGTGTGGCGCGGCGAGACCGTGTACACCCAGCGGCGCCACGCGCGCAAGGACGGCACGCTCATCTGGTGCTCGCTCTCCGGGCGCGCGGTGCAGCCGGGCGATCCTGCGCAAGGCTCGGTCTGGCTGTTCGACGACATCACGCAGGAGCACGAGGCGGAGGAAAGAGTACAGCGGGCGCTAGCCGAGCAGGAGCTGATCCTGGACAACGCCTCGGTCGGTATCGCGTTCGTGCGCAATCGAGCGATCCAGCGCTGTAACCGCTTCCTCGAGGACATGGTCGGCGCCGGTCCCGGCGAGCTGATCGGCCAGAGCACGGCCAGCATCTTCGCCTCGCAGACCGACTGGGAGGAGGCCGGACGGCGTACCTACGCCACCACGCCGCCCGGCGGCACCTACGACGGCGAGGCGCGCTTCCGGCGGCGCGACGGCAGCACGTTCATCTGCCGCGCGCGCGGCCGGCGCACCGATACGGGGGAAGAGGACCAGGAGTGGATCTGGAGCTACGAGGACGTAACGGCCGAGCGCGAGGCCGAGATGAGGGTCCAGCGCGCGCTCGCCGAGCAGGACCTGATCCTCGACAACGCCACGGTCGGCATCGCCTTCGTGCGCAACCGCGTGATCCAGCGCTGCAACCGCTTCCTCGAAGAAATGTGCGGCGCGCGCCGCGGCTCGCTCGTCGGCCAGCTGTCGTCGACCGTGTTCGCGAACGAGGATGAATGGAAGGAAGCCGCGCGCCGCGCGTTCGAGGAAACGCCGCCGGGCGGCATCCACGTCGCCGACGCGCGCCTGAAACGCGCGGACGGGTCGACTTTCCTCTGCTCCATGCGCGGCCGGCGCATCGACGCGGGCGAGGCCGAGCAGGAATGGATCTGGAGCTACGAGGACGTCAGCGCTGAGCGCGAGGCCGACCGGCGAGTGCAGGAGGCCCTCGGCGCGCTCGAGCGCATGGTCGCCGAGCGCACCGCCGAGCTGGAGGAGGCGAAGGCGCACGCCCAGCACCTCGCCGACCATGACGCCCTCACCGGGCTGCCCAACCGGCGCCTGCTGGAGGACCGGCTGACGCAGGCGCTGGCCCTCAGCTACCGCAACCAGAAGAACACCGCGGTGATGTTCGTGGACCTGGACCGCTTCAAGACCATCAACGACTCGCTCGGCCACGCGGTGGGCGACGCGTTGCTCAAGGAAGTGGCGAGCCGCCTGGTGAAGCAGCTGCGCATCGGCGACACCATCTGCCGCATCGGCGGCGACGAATTCGTGGTGGTGCTGCCCGAGGTCAAGCGCTCCTCGGATATCGCGCACGTCGCGCAGAAGGTGATCGAGCAGCTTTCGCAGCCGGTGGTGATCGAGGAGCGCGAGCTGCTGGTGAGCTGCTCGATCGGCATCTCGGTATACCCCGACGACGGCCGCGACGCCGAGTCGCTGATCCGCAACGCGGACGCCGCGATGTACCACGCCAAGGAGCTCGGCCGCGCGCACTACCAGTTCTTCACCGAGCAGATGAACCAGGCCGCCTCGCGCCGGCTGAACCTCGAGAGCGACCTGCGCCGCGCCATCAGCCGCGACGAGCTGCGCGTTCACTACCAGCCGATCGTCGAGGCGGCGAGCGGCCGCGTCGCCGCGCACGAGGCGCTCGTGCGCTGGCAGCACCCCGAGCGCGGTCTGGTGCATCCCGCGGAATTCATCCAGCTCGCCGAGGAGACCGGACAGATCCTCAAGATCGGTGAATGGGTCCTGGGCGAGGCCTGCCGCTGGACGACCTTCATCGGGGCTGAGCGCGACCTGCAGATCGCGGTCAACCTCTCGGCGCGGCAGTTCAACGACCCGCAGCTGCCCAAGATGGTGGCGCGCGTGCTGCGCGAAACCGGTCTGCCGCCGCGGCTGCTCGAGCTCGAGATCACCGAGTCCACCGCGATGCGCGAGACCGATGCCGCGCTGCGCACGCTGAAGCGCCTGAAGCAGATCGGCGTATCCATCGCGATCGACGATTTCGGCACCGGCTATTCCAGCCTTTCCTATCTGCGCCGCTTCCCGGTGGACAAGGTGAAGATCGACCGCAGCTTCGTCGCCGAGCTGCCCGCCGACCGAGACCAGGGCGCCATCGTCTCGGCCATCGTCGCGCTCGCCCACGCGCTGCAGATCCAGGTGGTGGCCGAGGGCGTCGAGACCGCGGAACAGCGCGAGTTCCTGCGCTCGTGCGGCTGCGACTTCATCCAGGGCTACCTCACCGGCAAGCCCGCCGACGCCGACAGCGCCGCGAAAGAATACGTCTAAGCCGGCCCTTCACTTCGCGCACGCCAACGGCTTTCCGGGCGCGTGCTATGCGGCCATGCTGGCGCCGCTGGCCTCGCACTTCACCGTCTCCTGGACGGAAGCCATCGGCACGGATCCGCGCTTTCCCGTCACCGAGGGTTGGCCGCATCTCGTCGACCAGCTGATCGCATCCATCAAGGAACCTGTGTACGGCGTCGGCCACTCGCTGGGCGGGTACCTCAACTATCTCGCCGCGGTGCGCCGCCCGGAGCTGTTCCGCGCCATCGTGCTGCTGGATGCGCCGATCATCGGCGCGTTCCGCGGCGGCATGCTCGGCGCCACCAAGCGCCTCGGCATCGTCGACCGGGTGACGCCCGCGAGCGCGACGCGCGATCGGCGCAGCACCTGGCCTTCACGAGAGGAAGCAAAAGCGCATTTCCGCAGCCGGCCGCTGTTCCGGCATTTCGCCGACGAATGCCTGGAGGATTATGTGACCTACGCGCTAGTGGAGCGAGAGGGCGCTCTGCACCTCAAGATAAACCCCGCGATCGAGTACCAGATCTATCGCACCATCCCGCACGACATGATGAAGCACCTGCCGAAGCTGCGCGTGCCGGCGGCGTTCATCGGCGGCGAGGACTCGGACGTGGTGCGGCGGGTGCGCCTGGCGGGGATGAAGCCGAAGTTCAGGATGCGCAAGGTGCCCGGCGGGCACCTGTTCCCATTCGAGCGGCCGCGCGACGCAGCTGATGCGATTACTACGTCGATTGCCCAGGTGCTCGACGGCCTTTAAGCCGCTCCTCGAGCATCTTCACGTTCATTTCGACCCCGAGCATGTTGGGATTGACCTCCAGCGCACGCCGGAACCACTTGAGCGCGTTCGGCTCATCCTCCATTTGCAGGTAGATCTGGCCCAGGCCGGAAAGCGCGCCGAAATGGCCGAGATTGCGCTTGAGCACCTCGTCGCAGTCGGCGATCGACTTGCGCAAATCGCCGGCGAGGTAATGCACGGTGGCGCGGCGGTTCCACCCTTCGGCGAACGCCGGCTTTTTCTGCACCACCTGATCGAGCAAGGCGATGGCCTGGGCATACCGGCTGGACTGCATTTCCTCCGTGGCCCGCGCCATGAGTCCGTCGATCTCGGCATCGCCCGACCGGGTCCAGAGCAGCCACAGCCCCTGCTCGGCGAAATTGCGCACGAACGCGCTTTCGTCGCGCAAGCGCTCGTGCAGCAGCGGCGCGTCGGTCATGCCGCCGCGGTTCGCGATCCACACTACGGCCTCGGCGCGCGTGGCGGCATCGGCACTTTTTAACGCGGCGAGTGCTTCGGCGCGGGACTCGGGCGGCGCGGGGAATGCCGGCGGCGCCGCCGCTGTTAGCGCGGTGGCTAGGAGTACCATCGCGAAAACCGAATTCGGGAGATTCGTCATGAAAATGGTCTTTTATCCCTTGATGTTAGCCGGACTGCTGCTCGCGGGGAACGCGCTCGGCGCGGGAGATCCTCCGGCGGCGCCCGACAGCAAGGACCCGGTGCTGGAGAAAGTCTCCGCCGCCACCTCCCGCCAGGACTGGGCCGGCGCGGCCGGCGTGCTCAAGGGCGCGCTCTCCAGCGACCCCAACAACGCCAATTATCACAACCTTTACGCCTACTCCTTGCGCAAGGGCGCGAGCCCGGACATGAACCTGGTGTTCAAGCATTACAACGAGGCGCTGCGGCTCGACCCGAAGCTCAAGGGCGCGCACGAGTACATCGGCGAGGCCTACCTGATGGTGGGCAACGTCGCCAAAGCCAAGGAGCATCTGGGCCAGCTCGACAAGCTCTGCTTCTTCAGCTGCACCGAGCACCGCGATCTCAAGAAGGCGATCGCGGAGTACGAGAAGAAGCGCTAGCAGTTACCTGCGCCCAAGGCGGGCGACCGCCTTGCGGTAGTAGGGGCCCTCCACCCGCGCCTTGAGGAGGCCAAGCTTCTTCACGGCGGTCGCGTCCAAGCCGGCGTTCTTCAGGATGCGCACCGCAATGCGCAGGTCCTCGGGGACGAGGGCGTCATCGTCCAGCTCCAGCGGCCGGCCGGCGCCTGGCAAGTTGTCGAGCTCGCCGCGCGAAATGGCCTCGGCAATCTTCCGCTCCGCGATGAGATCAAGCATGGCGTCAATATCCCGCGGCGGCGCCGTCGCTGCGCGGATCGAAGCCGCCGGCAAGCACGCCAGTCTGCGCGTCGAGGGTAATGCCGTGGGCGTGGCCCGCAAGCTCGTTCCAGTCGCCCCAGCGATCCACCGGATGGCCGCGGCGCTCGAGCTCGTCGATCGTCTCGCGCGGAAAGCGCGCCTCGATGTGCAGGGTGTCGCGCGCTTCGCCCAGGCCGAAGCGCCCCGACAGCCAGCGCGGCCCGGCGAGCGCCTGCTGGATGTTCTGCCCGAAGTCGATCATTGCGATGTAAGTCTGCAGATGGATTTGCGGCTGGCCGTCGGCGCCCATGCAGCCCAGCGCCGCCCAGAGCCGCTCATCACGGAACGCGAGCGAGGCGATCAGCGTGTGCAGCGGCACCTTGCCCGGCTCGAGCCGATTGGGATGCTTCGGGTCGAGCGAGAAGTAGGCGCCCCGGTTCTGCAGCACGACGCCGGTCTCGGCGGAGGTGACGCACGAGCCGAAGACGCCGTACAGGCTGAAGATGAGCGACGCGGCATTACCCTCGGCATCGACTGCCGCGACGTAGACGGTGTCCCCAGTGAGGCTGCCATAGGAAGGCACCTTGTCCCAGGGCAGCGCGCGTTTGCCATCGATCAGGTTTCGTCTTTTGTCTGCATAACCTTTGGAGATCAGGCGCTCGATCGGTACCTCCGCAAAGCGTGGATCGGCGAGCCAGCGGTCGCGGTCGTGGTAGGCGATCTGTTTCGCTTGCACCAGCAGGTGCACGTGATCCGGGCCGAGGAATGGCCCGAGGTCCAGCGGCTCGATCAGCTTCAGCATCTCCAGCACGGTGAAGCCTTGCGTCGGCGCCGGCGTCTCGTAGATGGTGACGCCGCGGTAGGTGGCGCGGATCGGCTCGCCCCAGTACGCACCCTGCGCCGCGAGGTCGCGCTCGGTGAAGAAGCCGCCGAGCTTCGCCAGCTTCTTTGCCACCGCGCCCTCGTAGAAGCCGGCACGGCCGTGAGCCGCGAGCGCGCGCAGCGTTTCCGCGAGGCGAACGTTGCGCAGCAGGCTTCCCGCGGCCGGGGCTTTCCCGTCGGGGAGAAAGATCGCTTTCGAAGCCCCGTCCAGCTCCGGAGCCGTCTGCTCGATCCAGCGCGAAACGCGCGCGGAAACCGGGAAGCCGTCGCCCGCATAGCGGATCGCGTCCTGCAGGCAGCGTGCGAACGGCAGACGGCCATGGCGCGCGTGCGCCTCGCAGAAGCTCGCCACCGCGCCGGGCGTGGTGAGCGTCGCCGGGGCGAGGCCGCGAAACGGGATTTCTGCTTGCCCGGCGAAGCGCTCGAGCGTTGCCGCCGCCGCCGCCCGGCCGCCGCCGTCGAGGTACGAAACCTGGCGCGCCTTGGCGTCGTAGATCAGCCAGAACGCATCGCCACCGATGCTGCACATGTGAGGGTAGAGGACGGCCAGCGACGTGGCCGCCGCGACGGCGGCATCGACAGCCGAGCCATTGGCGCGCAGCGCGTCGATGCCCGCAGCCGAGGCCAGCGCGTGCGGGCAGGCCACCATGCCGCGCGTGGCGAGCGTTGGATCGACCATGTCTACGAAGTTATTTCTTGCCGAGCTTTTGGCGCGCGAGCGCCGCGCCTTCGCCGAGCGCCCTGAGCTTTGCCGCCGCCACGTCGCGGTCCATCGGCGCCAGGCCGCAGTTGGTGCACGGATAGAGATGGCGCGCGGGCACGAATTTCAACGCCTGCTGGATTACTTTCGAGACTTCCTGCGGCGTCTCCACGCGATCGCTTGCCACGTCGATCACACCGACGAGAACGTCTTTGCCCTTGAGGAGCTTCATCAGCTCCATCGGCACACGTGAATGAATGCACTCGAGCGAGACCTGCTTGATTTTGCTTTTCGCCAGCGCGGGGAAGATCTGCTCGTACTGGCGCCAGGATTCGCCGAGCGTCTTTTTCCAGTCCAGGTTGGCCTGGATGCCGTAGCCGTAGCAAATGTGGACGCAGGTCGTGCATTTCACGCCGGCGATGGCCCGGTGCAGCGCATCGATGCCCCAGCGCGTGACGTCGTCCATGTAGACGTTGAAGGCCGGCTCGTCGAACTGGATCACGTCGACGCCGTCCTTCTCCAGTGCGCGCGCCTCCTGGTTGAGGAGCTCGGCGAATGCCATCGCCAGCTTCACCTTGTCGCCGTAGTGCTCGTCGGAAAGCGTGTCGACGATGGTCATCGGGCCCGGCATGGTGATCTTGATCTTCTTTTGCGAGTGCGCCCGCAGGAAGCGGGCTTCGGCCTGGTGCACCCGTCCTTTGAGCTTCAGCGGGCCGCTCACCACCGGGACCATCGCGTCGTAGCGGTTGTTGCGGATGCCCATCTTCACTTTGCGTCCGAAATCGATCCCTTCCACGAATTCAAGGAACCCGTGGACGAAGTGCTGGCGCGACTGCTCCCCGTCCGTGACGATGTCCAGGCCGGCGTCTTCCTGTTCCTTGATCCAGAGCAGGGTGGCATCGCGCTTGGCGCGCTCGAGGTCCGTCCCCTGGGCGCGCCATGCCGGCCACAGCTTATTGGTTTCGGCGAGCCAGGCGGGTTTGGGCAGGCTTCCGGCGATCGAGGTCTCAAACATGTTGTTGGGCTCCGGCGACAGCGACGAATTCGCTATAGCTCACTATAATGGACCGCTACAAAAGGGAGGAAGCACGTGTTCGGGGTACTAGTAGGAACCTTCTGTTCGTTCGTCTTCGGCATCTTCAACCCGTACGTTGTCAACAAGGCCGGCCCTGACTGGTTGTGGGGCGGCGGACGCGACGACGTACTGCGCAACCTTTACTTCCGGCCGAACGGTAGCTTCCGCCGCTACGGCCGCATCGCGCTGGTCGCCACCCTCAGCGCGGGCTCCGCCTGCGTGTACTGGATGCTGTAGCGGCGCACAAAAGCGGGCTTTTTACCTGCTTTGCAAAGTCCGCGGAATAGGCTCATTCTATGTTCCGCGGCCTCGCGGTACGGATGCGCGGCCGGAACCAGACAAGGGGGAAGTCATGATCAGACTGATCGCTGCGGCAGTGGTAACAGGGCTGGTGGTTTCCGGACCAGCTTTGGCCCAGAGGAAGGACTGCGAGGAGCTGAAGGGCGAGATCGAGGCCAAGATCAAGAAGAACGGCGTCGACAAGTTCTCCCTCGACGTGGTGGAAGCCGACAAGTCCGCCGAAGGCAAGGTGGTCGGCACCTGCGAGGGCGGCAGCAAGAAGATCGTCTACAAGCGCGGCTGACGCATCGGCAGCACCCAGGCCAGGGTCGCGCATTGCAGCGCGACCAGCATCCATAGCGCCATCGCGTAGCCCTCCGGGGCATAGCGGCCGTCGCTTACGGGGTAGAGGCGCAGCACCGCGCCGATGCCCCACTGGAAGGCGAAGGAAAAGCCGAACATCAGCACGTTCGAGGCGGTATTCAGCCGCCCGGTCATTTCCGGTGGGAAGAGCGGCGTCAGCACCGCATAGGCCAGCGCTGCCGAGATCGCACAGAAGCCGTACACCGCCAGGATTGCGCCCAACCCCGTGCGCACGCCGGCGGCCAGCAGCGCGAACATTGCCACCGACAGCACCAGTCCGATCTTGAAAGTCGTCATCGGCGCGGCGGTGCCGACGGCGCCCCAGAACACCGATCCCACGATATAGGCAAGCGCAGTGAGGAACAGGTAATTCGCTACCGTCGGTCGGCCCTGCCCGCCGACGTCGTAGAGCCACGGACCCAGCCAGAGACCTTGCATCGAGAGGTAGCACGCGTGGCACACGACAAGCGCTAGCGCGATGCGCCAGAACGCCAGCGAGGAGAACACGGTGCCGAACCCGGCAAACTGGCTGCGCAGCGTCGCGCCCTGGCCGGGCAGGCGCTTTTCCGGCACGACGAAGAACACCAGCATCGCCGCGCCGACCGACAGGCCGCTCAGTACATAGAACAACCCGCGCCAGCCGAGGGGCTCGATCAGCGCCTGGGCGGGCGCGGTCGCCGACAGGCCGCCGATGCCGCCGGCGGCGAGGTACAGGCCGTTCAGCGTCGCGAGCCGCGACAACGGGAACCAGAGCGTGAATGCCTTGATCGCGCCCATCAGTCCGGCGGACACGCCCAGGCCGATCAGCGCGCGGCCGATCGAGAGCATGGTGAAATCGCGCGCCAACGCGAAGATCAGCGCGCCGGCGGCCGCGACGCAGAGCAGCGCGGCCACCACGCGGCGCGGGCCATAGCGGTCGAGCAGCACGCCAAGCGGGAGCTGGAACGCCGCGAACGCAAGCAGGTACATCGAAGTGAGAAACCCGAGGTCCGATGGCGAGAGCGCGAATTCGCTCGACAGGTCCTTCGAGATCACGGCGTTCACGTTGCGGAAGAAGAACGACAGGAAGTAGCCCGCGGCGAACGGGCAGAACACCACAAGCAGGGTCTTCGCAGGTAGGCTAGGCGCCATGAAGAAGCGGCTGATCGTCGGCATCACCGGTGCGACGGGTGCCATCTACGGCGTTGAGCTTCTGAAGGCGATCCAAACCAACCCCGATTGGGAAAGCCACGCGGTGCTGTCCGACGCGGGCGCGCTCAACCTGTGGCACGAGCTCGGCATGAAGCGCAAGGAGCTGGAGAAGCTCGCCGACGTTGCTTACCACCCGAAGGACATCGCGGCCACCATCGCGAGCGGCTCCTTCCTGACCGACGGCATGGTGGTCGCGCCGTGCTCGATGAAAACGCTGGCCGCGGTGGCGCATGCGCACGCCGACGACCTGATCGCGCGCGCCGCCGACGTGGTGCTGAAGGAGCGCCGCCGGCTGGTGCTGGTGCCGCGCGAGACGCCGCTCAACCTGGCGCACCTGCGCAACATGGCCGCGGTGACCGAGATGGGCGGCATCATCTTTCCGCCGGTCCCGGCGTTCTACGCCAAGCCGAAGTCGATCGATGAGCTCGTCGCGCACAGCGTGGCGCGGGTGCTCGACCTCTTCGGCGTGCACTCCGCTAAGCTCGCCCGCTGGCAGGGGATGAAAGGAACTCCGCCAGAGCGCGATTGAAGGCTTCGGCCTGCTCGATGTTGGCGATGTGCGCTGCGCCTGCCAGCACCACCAGCCGGGCTCCGGGCACGTTCTCGCCGATGTAGCGCGTTCCCGGTGCCGCGGCATCCTGCTCTCCGGTGATTGCCAGCACCGGGTTGCGAATGTCTTTCAGGCGTGCGGTGGTATTCAGGTTCGAGATCGCGTGGCAACAGCCGACGTAGCCCGGGACCGGCGTCGAGCCGATGAGCTCGCCAATTTTTTTGACTATGGGTTTATCCATAAAAGCCTTGGTGAACCATCGATCGAGCGTCGGCTGCACCAGCGGCTGCATACCGCGGGTCTGCGCGGTGTTGATGCGCTCCTCCCATTGCTTTTTCGTCTCCGGCGTCTGCGTGTGGCCGGTATCGGCGAGCACCACGCGGTCGAATAGGCCGGGATCGGTGAGCGCGACTACCTGGCCGATCATGCCGCCCATCGACAGGCCGACGTAGTGCGTGCGCTTGATCTTCAGCTCGGCGAGCAGCTGGCGCAGGTCTTCGCCGAGCATGTCGAGCGTATACGCGCCTTTCGGCGCTTCGCTGCCGCCGTGGCCGCGCGTGTCATAGAGCAGGATGCGGAACCGGTCCTGGAACGCCGCCACCTGCGGGTCCCACATGCGCAGGCTGCAAGCGAGCGAGTGGCTGAAGGTCAGCCAGGGCGCGCCTTCCTTGCCATGGATCTCATAGTTCACCTCGATACCGTTGAGCTTGGTTTTCATCTCACCTCCATGACCAGAGGAATCAGCATCTCGTCCTCGCTCGTGCCGCCGTGGTTGCCGATGTGCAGGTGGCGCGACTCGCCCGCCGTCCAGTCCTTGACTGTATAGCGGCCGCGCATCACCACGGCGATGTCGCCGACGCGCTCCGCGAGACGCGGGTGCGGCACGCCCGGCCCGAACCAGCCCTCGTCGACCAGCTGCCGGCTCGGCATGACGTCGGCGCGATCCTTAAGCCAGTCTTTCGCTCTCCTGAGAAATTCGTTTTCTGACTGGACGTGGCAATACGCCACCCGGCGCTCACCGCACAGCGGAAATCTGAGCAGCGAGGCAAGCGAGGCGGGCAACTCCAACGACTCGTCCGGCGGAACGTCGATGAAGCCGTGATCCGCGGTCGCGATCAGCAGCGACTCGGTGCCCGAGAGACGCGCGGCGAGGCGCTCGAACGCCGCGTCGATGGCTTCGAAGGCGGCGAACGCCTCGGCGCTCTCCGCGCCGAAGCGGTGCGAGACGATGTCATACACCGGCCAGTAGGAATAGACGAACTTGCGCTCCGCGCTGGACTTCACCGCGGCCTCGATGTTCGCCACCAGCTCGTCCACTGTTTCATACGCGACGCGCTGCGCGCCGCGACAATGGCGCACGTTGTATTGCGAATCGATGATGTCCTTGTGGCTGATGACGATCGAGCGCACCGGGAGCTGCTCGAACAACGAAGGCGAGGTGAAGATCTGCTCCGGCGTCACACCGCGCTGCGCCAGCGGCAGCATGTCGCCGCGGCTGCGAAACGGCAGCGCCGCCGCGACGCAACCCGCCTCGCCGAAATAAGTGAACCAGCCGGTGAGGCCGTGCTCGAGCGGCGTGCAGCCGGTATAGGAAGTCGTGATCGCGGCTGCGGTGGTCGAGGGAAATACCGAAGTGATCGCGCCGCGGCGCGCGCGCGCGAGCGCGCCGCCGGCGCCGCGGCGCATCAGGTAGTTGTCGCCGAGCCCGTCGATCACCAGCAGCACGACATTGCGCGCGGCGTGGAGTTCTTCGTGTCGCAAACTTTTCAATGCGGGGTGCAGCGCGTTGCCGCCGCGCGCCGCGACGATGGAAGCGACGAGATTGACGAGGCTGCCGCCAAGATAGTCTGGTCTCATGACGTCGGGTTGGTTGCCCGGATTTTAGGGGTAGAATTGCGCTTCCCCATTCGAGGTGTTCGCCATGCGGCACGAAGTCCATCTCCACGCCGATATTCCCATCCTCGAAGGCGTTTCGCGGCGCCAGCTCGAGCAGGCGTTCGCGCCACTGCTCGAGTATCTCGACGCCGACGGGCTCGCCGATGTGAAGAGCCTCGAGGCCGACGAGCCGGGTATCAGGTACGACGAGAAGGAACTCTTGCTCACCGTGTGCTGGACCGGCGAGATCGGCCGCAGCTTCCACGGCGCGCTCGAAGCCGCGCTCGATGCGCTCGGCCCATTCTGCTACGAAGCGGTCGAAGTCGACCTCACCATCTACCAGGACAACGGCGAGCAGGACGCCAAGCTGCTTTTCGTCGGGCCGACCGCGCACGCGATCCACGAGGCGCAGCGCCGCTGCATGGTGGAGGACGTCGCCGCGATCCTCGGCCGGCAATTCGGCAAGGAAGAAGTCAGCCAGGTAACGACGCTGGTCAATGAGCTGTTCGATCGCGACTGGAAGGAAAAGGCCTCTCAGCAGAAGAAGCCGGAACGCGCCTTCGAGAGCTACCAGCGACCGTCCCGGAAAAACCTGCACTGATGGAATTCGGGGACGGAGCCCTAATTCCTTCAGCTGTGCGTTGCCGGAATTAGGGCTCCGTCCCCGAATTCCATGGCAGCACCGAAGTACCCGAGCCTCGATACGCTGGCGCTGCACGCCGGCCAGTCGCCCGACCCGGCGACCGGCAGCCGTGCGGTGCCGATCTACCAGACCACCTCGTACGTCTTTCGCGACACCGAGCACGCAGCCTCGCTCTTCAACATGGAGCGCGCGGGCCACGTGTACTCGCGCATCTCGAATCCGACGGTGGCGGTGCTCGAGGAGCGCATGGCGGCGCTCGAGGGTGGCGTGGGGGCGATCGCCACCGCGTCCGGGCAGGCGGCGCTGCATCTGGCGGTGGCTACGCTCATGGGCGCGGGCGGCCACATCGTGGCCTCGGCCTCGCTCTACGGCGGCTCGCACAATCTCCTCGGCTACACGCTCAAGCGCTTCGGCATCGAGACCACGTTCGTCAATCCAAGAAACCTCGAAGACTGGAAACGGGCGATCAGGGACAACACGCGGCTGCTCTTCGGCGAGACGCTGGGAAATCCGGGCCTGGACGTGCTCGACATACCTTCGGTCTCCGCGATCGCGCATGAGGCAAAGCTGCCGCTGCTGGTCGACGCGACGTTCACCACGCCGGTCTTGATGAAACCGTTCGCGCTCGGCGCCGACCTGCTCTACCACTCGGCCACCAAGTTCCTCGGCGGCCACGGCGTAGCCATCGCCGGCGTGCTGGTGGATTCCGGGCGCTTCGACTGGGAAGCGTCGGGCAAGTTCGAGACCCTCACCGCGCCTTACGCCGGGTTCCACGGCATGGACTTCGAGGAGGAATCGGGCACGCGCGCCTTCCTGCTGCGCGCGCGCCGCGAAGGCCTGCGCGACTTCGGCGCCTGCATGGCGCCGATGACCGCGTTCCACATCCTGCAGGGCATCGAGACGCTGCATCTGCGCATGCCGCGGCATGTGGAGAATACGCGCCGGGTAGTGGAATTCCTTTCCAGGCACGCCCAGGTTGAAAAAGTCATTTATCCAGAGCTGCCCGGCCACCCCGACCATGGGCTCGCGAAGAAGCTGCTGCCCAACGGCTGCGGCGCGGTGTTCTCGTTCGAGATCAAGGGTGGCCGCCAGGCCGGGAAGCGCTTCATCGAGTCGCTGCGCGTGTTCTCGCACCTCGCGAACGTCGGCGACGCGAAGTCGCTGGTGATCCACCCGGCGACCACCACGCACTACCGCATGAGCGACGCGGACCTGAAGAACGCCGGCATCACCGCCGGCACGGTGCGCCTGTCGATCGGCCTCGAGGACGCGCAGGACCTGATCGACGACCTCGATCGTGCCCTGAACGTTTCGGCGAAGTGAATTTCGAGGTTGGCGGCCGGCGCGCGTTCGCCTATACCGCCGCGCACGAGCTCGACCCTGCGAAGCCGACGGTGGTGTTCGTGCACGGCGCGGGCCTCGACCATTCGTCCTTCGGCCTGCAGAGCCGCTACTTCGGCTATCACGGGCGCAATGTGCTGGCGCTAGACCTTCCCGCCCACGGACGCAGCGAGGGGCCGCCGCTTTCGAACATCCAGGGGATGGCGGACTGGGTGAGCGAAGTCCTTAAATCACTGAAGATCCCCAAGGCAGCGGTGGTGGGGCATTCGATGGGATCGCTGGTCACGCTCGAGTTCGCCGCGCGCCACCCTGAACAAGCGGAGCGCATCGCTTTCATCGGCGTGGCGTTCCCGATGAAGGTCGGAGCGCCGTTCCTGGAAGCAGCGAAGGCGAACGATTACAGCGCGTTCGACATGCACACTATCTGGGGCCATGCCGCGCAGGTGCCGCTCGCCGGCAACCCGAATCCCGGGATGTGGATGTACGGGGATTCGCTCGCGCGGCTCGAGCGGCTCGCCCCCGGCGTGCTTCACGCCGGCCTGAAGGCCTGCAACGACTACGCCGCGGGTCTGGAAAGCGCCGCTAAGGTCAAATGCCCGGCGCTCTTCATCCTCGGCCGACGCGACGTGATGACGCCGCTGCGCTCGACCAAGGCGCTGCAGGAAAAGATCGCCGGTGCGAAGATCGTGGAGATCGCCGCGTCCGGCCATGCGCTGATGGCCGAGGCGCCGGATGCGACCCTGGATGCTCTCATAGAGTTTCTCAGCCTCGAAAAGCCGAAAGGCTGATCGCCGCAGCGTCGAAGGCCCCCTTCGCCCAGGCGAGGAAGCGGTCGGCCTGCGTCGCGCTCCAGCCGCCGTAGGTGCAGTTATGCCGGAACTTGTCTTCGACGTCGGCACGCGACAACGGCTCGTGCGCGCCGCCGCGCAGATGGGGCTGCCTTTCTTCCAGCACAGAACCGTCTTTCATTCTGACGCGGATGTGCCCGGTGTACTCGTTCGGGTACGGGTTATCCGGGTCCACCTCGTAGCGCACCTTGCCGGCGAGCGCGAGAAGGCGCGGGTCGCGCACCCGCTCCTCGGTGAACGCGTCCAGTCCGGCGTTGCCGAGCACGAAGCCGCTGGCGATGCAGTACGGCGTACTGAATTTTCCGGCATAGGCGTTCGGCACGCGTTGCTTCGCGGCGAGCGGCTCCCATAGCCGGTGCACGGTGCCCTCCGCCACCTCGCACACGATCTCCTCGATGTTCTGGAAGTCGACCTTCTTGGCCAGGCGGCGCGCGCAGTCGATGTACGGATGCGTCATGGTGCCGCAGGGATAGAGCTTGAAGGCGATGGTGCTCGTGACCCAGCGCTTGCCAAATCCGTCGAGCAGCTTGTCCCATTGGCCGTTGGTGGTGCGTGCGAAGCCGTGATACAGGCCGTGCTCGCCTTCGAATACCGTGCGCGGCCCGATAAACCCCGAGCGCGCAAGGTCCGCGGCACGGATGCCCGACTGAGCGGCCCAGCCTGGATGCATGCGCTTGGTCCAGGTGCCTTCGGCCAGATACTCGATGATCCCGGCGGCCATCGAGCCGGCAATCCCGAGCGCATCGATGAATTGTTTCTTCGTCAGCTGCAACGCCGTGGCCGCCGCCGCGGCCGCGCCCATCGCACCGAGAACCGCCGTCGGATGGAAGCCCGCCTTGTGGATCATCTTCGGCGCCACCAGGCTGGCGCGGCAGGTCAGCTCCAGGCCTACGGCGATGCCCCTCAAGGCGTCCTTTCCCGAAAGATGTTGTCTTTCAGCCAATGCCAACACCGCCGGAACGATCACCGCGCCGGCGTGGATCGGGCCGCCCTCGAAGGTATCGTCAAAGTCCTCGCCGTGCGCCGCGGTGCCGTTGACGAAGGCGGCGCCGCCGGAGTCGAGCGCGCGCGCGTGGCCGATCGCGGTGCAGCCGCCGCTCGCTTCCCACCCGTCGAGCGCGGCGCGCACGTAGTCGGTGTTGCGCGCCGCGACGCACAGGCCCGCCACGTCGATCAGAAGCTTCTCGACGATATCGCGCGGCGGTTCACCCGCGTGGGCGATCGCATCCGCGAGTTTTTCGGAGATTGACGGCGTCATCTCATTTCCATTTTGCGGCGGCCACGAACCAGATGGTCAGCGCGCCGTACACGATCATCGCAGCCGCGATGATGGTGAACAGCCCTTGCAGTGAAACAGCCGCCAGCCCGCCGGCGACCACCAGCGCAAGGCGTACGGTGCCCGCGAGCATCGGCGGGAGCACGCGTCCGGCGCCCTGCGAGGCGAAATAAAGCGCGATGCCCGCGGCGAGCAGTGCGTAGAACGGCGCGACGGTGCGCAGGTAGCGTGCGCCGCTGTCGAGCACCGCGGCGTCGTTGCTGAAGAGCCCGACCCAGGCGGTGGGAAATAGCGCCACGGTGAGCCCGATGGCGAGGCAGATCGCCGCCGCGAAGCCGGCGCCGACCCAGGCGATCTGCTTGGCACGCGCCGCGCGGCCGGCGCCGATGTTGACGCCGACCAGCACCACCAGAGCCTGCCCGACGGCGAACACCAGCGGAATCTGCAGCAGCTCGAGCCGCAGGCCGACGCCATAGCCGGCAAGCGCGGCGGGGCCGTAGCGGCCGACGAAGCCGGTGATGATCACCGCCGTCACCACCGTCTGCAGCGCGTTCAGCGACGAGATCGCGCCTACGCGCAGGATCTCGCGGAACAGGCGCCATTCGAGCTGCCAATCCTCGCGCTGCGGCCGCAGGCTCGAGCGCCAGACGATCAGCGCCATCGCCAGCGCGGCGATGCCGAAGGTAGTCACGTAAGCGATTCCCGCACCGGCAATGCCGATGCGCGGGACGAGGGTGGCCGCGAGTGGCACATGGACGCTCGCGGCCCCGATCAACGTCACCGCCGGCACCAGCATGTTGCCGCTGCCGCGCAGCACGCTGGACAGCGTGTTCGCGATCCACACCGTGATCGCGCCGCCGAAGATGATGTTGGAGTAGGCCAGCGCATTGTCTAGGCTTTCACCTTCGCCGCCGAGGACGCGATAGAGCAAAGGGCCCAATAGGAGAACCAGAACGGTAAAGCCAGCCCCCATGGCGGCGGCGATGACCAGCGCGTGCGCCACCAGCCTGCGCGCGCCGGCTCGATCGCCCGCGCCGAGCGCGCGCGCGATCGCGGAGGAGACCCCGCCGCCCATCGCGCCGGCCGAGGTCATCTGCAGCAGCATGATGAGGGGGAAGACGAGCGCCAGGCCGGCGAGCGGCGCGGTGCCGAGCCGGCCGACGAAGTACGTGTCGCTGATGGATACCATCGACTGGAACGCGACCAGCAGCACTCCAGGCGCCGACAGGCGCGCGAGCGTCGGCACGATCGGCGCCGACAGCAGGCGCTCGGCGCGTGTGCTCAATGGAGGATTGGTTTGCGCACCGCCAGGGCCGCGGCGGCGCCGAGCAGCACACCGGTGCCGTTGGCGAGCATGTCGACGACGTCGAACATCCGATGACCGAGCATGCCCTGCAGGAACTCGAGGCCCACGCCCATGGCGATGAAGCCGATCATGTACCGCACGCGGATGGGCCAGCTGAGGTAGAGAAGCGCAAACCAGAACATCAGCAACCCGTAGGCGCCGAAATGGCCCAGCTTGTCGCCGTAGGCGACGTCGACCTGTGGGGCGGAGGGCGTGAGCGACAGCCAGACGATCGCCGCGGCCCAGCCCCAGCCCAGGCCGAGACCAGTCATCCTCATCAGAACAACTTTAGCTGACCTTCCGGGGAGGGCGGGCGGAAACGGCTGCAGTCCAGCTCCGGCGGCTCGCGGCCGGCGCCGTGGTCATTGAGGTGGAAGCGGCGGCAGGCGATGTCGAAGCGCTTTTCCATCAGCTCGGCGTAATTACCGGTGCCGGACATGCGGCTGCCGAAGTTCGGGTCGTTTTCCTTTCCGCCGCGCATCTGGCGCACGATGCTCATCACATGCTCGGCGCGCTGCGGGTAATGCTCCGCGAGCCATTCCTTGAACAGCACCTTGAGTTCATTCGGCAGCCGCATGATGACGTACGCCGCCTCGGTCGCCCCCGCCGCGGCGGCCGCCTCGAGCACGTGCTCCATGGTCTTGTCGTTGAGGGCGGGGATCAGGGCGGCGACCATGACCCCGCAGGGCACCCGGTGTTCACTCAGCTTTTTTAAGACGTCGAGCCTGCGTTGAGGGCTGGCTGCTCTGGGTTCCAGCTTGCGCGCCAGCTCGCGATCGAGGGTTCCGATCGAAACGAACACCTTCACCAGGTTCCTCTGCGCCATGGGCCCGAGGATGTCGAGGTCGCGCTCGATCAGTGCCGATTTCGTCACCATGGTCACCGGGTGCTCGCACTCCGCGAGCAGCTCCAGAATTTGGCGGGTGATGCGGTATTCGCGCTCGATCGGCTGATAGCAGTCGGTGTTGGCGCCGAGCGCGATCGGGCTCGGCTGGTAACCAGGCTTCGCTAGCGTCTCGCGCAGCACCTCGGCGGCGTTGGTCTTGGCGAAAAGCTTGGTCTCGAAGTCCAGGCCGGGCGACAATTCGAGATAGGCGTGGCTCGGGCGCGCGTAGCAATAAATGCAGCCGTGCTCGCATCCACGGTACGGGTTGATCGATTGGGAGAAGCCAACGTCCGGCGAGTCGTTGTGCGAGACGATGGAGCGTGCGCGCTCGATGGTGACCTGGGTCTGCAGCGAGCGCCGCATTTCATCCGGCGGGGGCTCTTCGGGCGTCCAGCCGTCGTCGAAGGTCTCGCGTGCGACGCTTTCGAAACGGCCCTGCAGGAAAGAGCGCGCTCCCCGAAGATAGCGAGGGTCCTTGGCATCCATAGGCTTGAGTGAATACTGTATATAAAGACAGTAAGGAAGGCAACACGCGCCGCAACGTCGGGTTGCTGGCCGCGTGCCAAGCGCTGCTGTTCACGAATAACTCCACGCTGATCGCCATCAACGGCCTCGCGGGACTCGCGCTCGCGCCCTATATCGGGCTCGCCACCCTGCCGGTGACCTGCTGGGTGCTGGGCGGCGCGATCGGCACCATGCCGGCCTCGTTGCACATGAAGCGCGTCGGCCGCCAGCGCGGCCTGACCACGGGCACGCTGTGGGGCATCGTCGGCGCGCTGATCTGCGCCTCGGCGATCTGGGCGCAGAGCTTCTGGCTGCTGTGCTTCGGCACGCTGGTGTTCGGCGTCTACAACGCTTACGGTCAGTACTACCGCTTCGCCGCGGCCGATGTGGCGAGCGGCGACTTCAAGCCGATCGCGATCTCGCTGGTGCTCGCCGGCGGGCTGGTCGGCGGCATCCTCGGGCCGACGAGCAGCCGCTGGACCATCGACATGCTCGGCCCCAAGTTCATGGCGGCCTACCTCGTGCTGATCGGCTTCGCGCTGATGACGATGGTGCTGCTGCGCTTCATCCGCATCCCGACTCCCACGGCCGCCGAGCAGACCGCGACCGGCCGGCCGCTGCGCGAGATCGCGGCGCAGCCTAAGTTCATTGTCGCGGTGCTGGCCGGCGCCATCGGCTACGGCGTGATGAACTTCCTCATGACCTCGACGCCGATCGCGATGCAGGTCTGCGGCCATCCTTACAGCGATGCTGCCTTTGTGATCTCGTCGCACATCATCGGCATGTTTGCGCCGTCGTTCTTCACCGGGCCGCTGATCCGGCGCGTCGGCGTGCTGCCGGTGATGGTTGCCGGCGTGCTGTGCAATTTCGGCGCCATCGCGATCGCGCTTTCCGGCATCGCGGTGTCGCAGTTCTGGTTTTCGCTCGTGCTGCTCGGCGTGGGCTGGAATTTCCTTTATCTTGGCGGCACTACGCTGCTCACCGAGACCTACCGTCCCGAGGAGCGCGCCCGCGCCCAGGGCACCAACGAGCAGGCGATCTTCATCATGATGGCGATCTCTTCCTTCACCTCCGGCATGACCGTCACCACCGCCGGCTGGCAGCGGGTCAACCTGTTCGCGCTGCCGCTGGTCGCCGTGGTCGGCGTGGCCATCGTGTGGTTCGCGCTTCGCAACCGCGCGCAGAAAGCGGCCGCCGCATGATCCAGCGTCCTCCGGCTGAAATCGGCCAGAAGCTCGAGGAAGTGGATACGCCGGCGCTCATCCTGGACTTGGATGGGTTCGAAAAGAACCAGAAGACCTTGTTCGATCTGGTCAAGGGGCGCGTCCGGGTAAGGCCCCACGCCAAGACCCACAAGTGTCCCGAAGTGGCGCAGCGCCAGATCGCGCTCGGCGCGGTCGGCATGTGCTGCCAGAAAGTTTCAGAAGCCGAGGCGATGGTCGACGGCGGCGTGCACGACGTGCTGGTCAGCAACGAGGTCGTCGGCGCGCCGAAGCTCGCGCGCCTCGCCGAGCTCTCGCGCCGCGCCAAGCTCGGGGTTTGCGTGGACAACGCGCAGAACGTCGCCCAGATCAAAGCCGCGGGCGCCAATGTCGATGTCTACATAGAAATCGACGTTGGCATGCGGCGCTGCGGCGTGGCGCCGGGTGCGCCGGCGGTGACGCTGGCGAAAGAAATCCTCAAACACGGCCTGCGCTTCGCCGGCTTGCAGGCATACCACGGCCGCGCGCAGCACATCCGCAGCATGGAAGAGCGCCACGCGGTGATCGAGACCGCGGCGCAGCATGTCCAGCACACGAAGCGGCTGCTGGCCGAGGCCGGCATTGCCTGCCCGATCGTTACCGGCGCCGGCAGCGGCACTTTCATGCTGGAGGTCGAGGCCGGCGCCTGGAACGAGATCCAGTGCGGCTCGTACGCCTTCATGGACGTCGACTACGCGAAGAACGAATGGGCCGCGCCGCTGCCGCGTTTCGAGCACGCGCTTTTCGTGTTGAGCACCGTGATGAGCCGCCCCTCGCCGGAAGTCGCGATCGTCGATGCCGGCCTCAAGGCCTCGAGCGTCGATTCAGGCATGCCGGGCGTCTGGCAGAAGGATTTGCGTTATACCCATGCGTCCGACGAGCACGGGTGGGTCGAGGGAAAGAATCCGCCCACCCTGGGCGAGAAGCTGCTCCTGTTGCCGGGCCACTGCGATCCGACGATCAATCTGTACGACTGGTACGTTTGCATCCGGGGCGGTGTCGTAGTGGATTTGTGGCCGATCACCGCTAGAGGGGCTTTGTACTAGTTGGGGTTTGCCGTCCAGAAAGGCCACAATACGAGGTTCTGCTACAGTTTGGACGTGAACGACAAGAAAAACGCCCTGAGACAGGCGGTACTTAGGAAAGCGCTAAACGCGCTTGGACCGGAATCGGTGGCCGTGCGCCTTGGGTGCACGGTGCAGCTGGTACAGGCTTGGACGGCTGGCCAAGCGACAGTACCGGAGCGACATTTCCAAACTCTGCTCGACACTCTCGCCGGAATAGATGAAAGCCTACCTCGGCCGAAAAATCTGAAGCGCTCTGATCCTTAAGGCATCACTCACGATGAGCGACGAAACCAAGCGCGCTATCCTCAAACAGGCGCTGGCCAAGATGGGGCCGGAATCGTTGGTAGTGCGCCTCAATACACCCATGGCGCAAATACAGGCTTGGATCAACGGCCAGGAGGCGATGCCAGCGCCGAAGTTCCTGATGCTCGTCGACATCCTCGGGGCCATAGACGAGACCTTGCCTTACGGGCGAACGAAATAGCTGGCTGACGCCCCCTAATCCACGCGTCAAGCGCTTTGCGGTCTCGCTCGATCATTATCGCTCTCGACTAAGCTTGTCCATGGTGCGAGCTAGCTCCATTAGCTTGCCGTCGGGCATGGTGGCGTCTCCTCGAACCCAATCATCAAACAATGATGTCGGGATGTTCAGACGCTTCGCAAGCTCCTCTTTGCCCAGCAGCTTCAATGCGCGTCCCAGCAGATTTCGCTTGGTGCCGTCGAGATCGTCCATCCCGATACTCGAGCAAGGGCTGTACCTTCCCTTCGCGGCGGGCACACGTATTGCTAACCAGTACTGGTATCTCTGCGTTCGACGGGGACGGGCTGAAGCTCTTTGGCCGATAACGGTGCGCGAGACTTTCTACTAGTCACACCAAACCCGAAAGCGTCGCATCCCGGGCTGGCCCAGGCGAAGTAACGGCCGAAGATTCGCACCACGTAAACCGAGCCGAAGACTTCGTAGCCCATGCGGAAGCACGACTTGAGCGAATCGAAGTTGGTGGACTCCACGTAGGAAACGATGCCGCGATAGCCGGTATCGAGATAGTGCCGAAGGGCGCGCGTCATGCCGATGGCATGCAGCCGCTGGCCCCGGTAGCGCTTGTCGGTGAAGCCCTTGTACATGTAGACGTGGCTGTCGTCGAAGTGCAGCACCAGCTCCGCTGGGTGGATGGGAGTGGGGCGCGTCGAGTACCAGCCATACGCCGCGAGCGTTCGGCCGTCGCGGATTGCATAGCATTCGCTGCCGTTGCGCAGTGCCTCGTGAACGAAGGTGCGCGACATCTCCGTGGCGGGGTCGTCGGCGAAGTGATCCAGCTCGTGACGCGCGAGGAACGAGGGCGTGTAATGCGGCGGGGTGGCGAGAAAAGCCGGGTCCGCTTTCGCCACATGTACGCCGCGCAGGATCTTGAATGGCACGAGGCCGTTGACTAGCCGCACGCAGAGGAGATGAAGCAGCGCGCCGGCGCCGTGGCGCGTCAGGTTGTGAAACGCCTTCTGGACTTGGGGCAGGTCCGTTAAGCTCATCACTCTACCTTTCTGGCGGCAATCGGCCGCTGTACGCAGACGCAACCTCCGTGCCGGTCACCCCCCTGGATAGTCCGCGCTACGCATGGGTCGTCGTCGGCGCTGCGTTCACCCTGATGTTCGTCGGCTTCGGCGCCGCCTACTCTTTCGCCGCGTTCTTCACCTCGTTCGAAGCTGAATTCGGCGCTTTGCGCGGCGAAATCGCGCTGGTGTTCTCGCTTTGTGCCTTCCTCTGGTTCTCCTCCGGTGCGCCGGCCGGCATGCTCGCCGATCGCTTCGGCGCCCGCCGTGTCGCCATCGCCGGGGTCGCGTGCCTGGTACTGGCGCTCTGGCTGGCAAGCGGCGCGCGGTCCCTCGGGGTGCTTTATGCCACCTACAGCATCGGCATCGGCATCGGCGTGGGCCTGGTGTACGTGCCTTCGGTCGGCGCGGTGCAGCCCTGGTTCACGGCCAATCGGGCATTCGCCTCCGGGCTCGCCGTGGCCGGCATCGGCGCCGGTAATTTCGCCGGGCCGCTGCTCGCCGCCTGGTGGATCGATCTGTTCGGCTGGCGCGGTGCCTACCTTGCGCTGGCGGGGTTCGTTCTCGTGCTGGGAGGGATCGCCGCCGCGTTGCTCAAGCCGAAAAGCCGGGATACCTCGAGAGTCCTCGAAGGCATTCCCCTGGCCGAGGCGCTGAAGACCACGCCGTTCTGGCTGCTGTTCGTCTCGCTGATGCTGTCCTGCACCGGGCTTTTCGTGCCGATGGTGCACCTGGGTCCGTACGCCACCGACGCCGGCTACACCGAGGCGCAGGGCGTGGCGCTGGTCAGCCTGATCGGCGTCGGCAGCCTGGTCGGTCGTTTCACCATCGGCGCGCCGGCGGACCGGATCGGCCGCCTGCCGTCGCTAGGCCTGATGTACGCCGGCCTCGCCATCATGTTCTTTCTCTGGGCGGTGGCCAGCGCGTACTGGGTGCTGGTGGTGTTCGCCGTCGTGTTCGGCGTCTGCTATGGCGCGTATGTCGCGCTGCTGCCGACCATCGTGATGGACCTCTACGGTCCGCGCTCGGTGTCCGGCATCATCGGCTGCCTCTACACCGGCTGCGGCCTGGGCACGCTGGTCGGCCCGTGGCTCGCCGGCGTGGCGTATGACGCGGTCGGCAGCTACCAGCTGCCGATCTTCGCGGGGGCGGCGTTCTCCGTGGGCGCCGCGGCCTGCGTCGTGATCCTGATGCACGGTGGCCAAGCTAAAGCCTTCGATCGCGGTTAGCGACGCGCGCGGCGTGCGCAGCCTGCACGTCGGCGGCGAGGCGATCCAGAGCGCGATGCGCCTCGGTGAGCCGTACGCGCTCGCCCTCGATTACACACGCTGCATGATGGCGTTTCTGCTGTTCCATCCCGAGCCGCGCGAGGCGCTGCTGATCGGGTTGGGCGGCGGCTCCCTCGCCAAGTTCTTTCACCGGCATTTCCGCAAGACCTCGATCCGCGTGATCGAGCTCGATGCGCGCGTGCTCGCCGCGGCGCGCGAGCATTTCCATGTGCCGCCGGACGGCGCGCGCTTCCGCGTCGAGATCGGCGACGGCGCCGACGCGCTCTATCCGGAATGCTGCGACACGCTGGTGATCGACGCCTTCGAGGACGAGCTGCACGTGCCGAAGCTCGCGAGCGCCGAGTTCTACGACGGCGCGTTCCTCGCGCTGCGCGAGCCGGGCGCGATGGTGGTGAACTTCATGAACGACGATCCCAAGTTCGACCTCACGCTGCAGCGCCTCGAGCGCGCATTCGGCGGCGCGGTGATCGTGCTGCCGGCGCTCTACGACCCCAACATCCTCGTGTTCGCGCTCAAAGGGGTTTCCAGAACGGTGGAATGGACGCAGCTGCGGTCCCGCGCAGAGCACCTCGAGTCGAAGCTCGGGCTGCCGTTCACGCGCTATGTCTCCCGGCTGCGTGCCATGAACCGGTGGACGGCGGCCGAGCTTATAATTTCGCCATGAAGTTCTGGAGCGACAGCTTCACCGACGGCGCGGCGCTCTCGCCGAACTATGCGTTCTGCGCGCCCGATCCCGCGGCGCGCGTGAAGATGTCGCAGAACCGCAACCCGCACCTCGCGTGGTCCGACCTGCCGCAAGGCACGCAATCGGTGGTCATCATCTGCCATGACCCCGACGTGCCTTCGAAAGCCGACGACGTGAACAAGGAAGGCCGCACCATCCCGGCGTCGCTGCCGCGCGTGAACTTCTGCCACTGGGTGATGGTCGACATGCCGGCGAGCGGCAGCCCGATCCGCGACGGCGAATTCTCCGGCGGCGTGACTCCCAAGGGAAAGAGCGGGCCGCTTGGGCCGCGCGGCACCCGGCAGGGCATCAACGATTACACCGCCTGGTTCGCCAACGACCCGAACATGAAGGGCGACTACTTCGGCTACGACGGACCGTGCCCGCCGTGGAACGATTCCATCCCGCACCATTACGTGTTCGCGCTGTTCGCCCTCGACATGGAGAAGTGCCCGGTCAAGCGCAAGTTCACCGCGGCTGAAGTCGTGAAGTCCATGAAAGGCCACGTGCTCGGCACCGCCAAGATCACCGGCCTGTACTCGCTCAACCCCGACGTGAAGGTTTGATCCCGGTTTGCTAGACGCAGCAGCGCTCGCCGGGATCGCGTTTCTCGGCGCGCTGGTCTTCGGCGTCACCGGCTTCGGCGCCGCGCTGATCACCATTCCGCTCGCCACGCACCTCGTGCCGCTCAAGTTCGCGCTGGCGCTGTTCGTGCTCGCCGACCTGGCCGCCGCGCTCAGCGTCGGCTTCGAAAACCCGAAGAACGCGGTACGCGGTGAATGGACGCGCCTGGTGCCAATGATCCTGGTGGGCACCGCGCTCGGCGTCACGCTGCTCGTGAACCTGCCGCGCGAGACCGGCATGATCCTGCTGGGGCTGTTCGTGCTGGGTTTCGGCGTGTTCACGCTGCTGCCGCACGCGCGCACGCGCATCATCTCGCCGGCCTGGGCCTGGCTCGCCGGGCTGGCCGGCGGCATCACTAGCACGGTGTTCGGCGCCGGCGGGCCGCCGTACGCGATCTATCTCAGCCAGCGCGGGCTGACGAAGGAGCAGTTCCGCGCGACGCTTGGCTTCGCCACTCTGACCAGCATCTCGCTGCGGACCTGCGCGTTCCTGCTCACCGGGCTGCTGCTCGATCCGGACGTGTGGCTGAAGGCGCTGGCCGTGGTGCCGGCCTGCCTGCTCGGGATCTGGGTCGCGCGCCGCATCTTCCTGCGCATCTCCCGCGACGCGCTGCTGCGCGCGGTCGCGGCGCTGCTGCTGCTGACGGGCGCTTCGCTTATTTTTCGAGCAGTTGCTTGAGCGCTTCGAGGTCGCGGCGCACCCAGTGCGTATCCTCCGCGAACTTCTCCTCGCTGGTGCCGGGGCGGCGGAACACCGTGAGCAGCACTTCGGAGCCATCGCCGTTGGGGAACACGCGCATCGGCACGTAGACCTCGCTGGCGGAATCCGTCTTCACGTAGTGATCGAGCACGCCGAACGGGTTGCGCTCGACGAAGCGCACCTTGACCGCGGCGCTCAGGCCGGAGGCCCAGGCCGCGAGGTTCTTCGGATCGGAAACGAACGCGTACACCTCGCCGGCGGGGCGCTCGATGGTCATGCGTACGGTAAAGCCGGGCTGCGTTGTCAGGCTGCGCGCTTGTTCTGTGATTTTTCCGCCGGCGCGAGGTCTCGGTTCGCCGGGCCGTTGATCACCTTACCATAGCAGTCGAAGCGCGAGCCATGGCAGGGGCAGTCCCAGGTGGTCTCGGCGCGGTTCCAGTGCACCACGCAGCCAAGGTGCGGGCAGGCGGCGTGGCGCTCGTGCAGCCGGCCCTGGGGATCGCGGTAGACCGCGATCTTGTCCAGCCCGCGGCGCACGATGGCGCCGTTCCCAGCCGGGATCTCGTCGGCGGAGGCGACGTCGCCGCCGGTCAGCCAGTCGGTGTACTGCAGCGCCACGTTGGAGTTCTCGCGTGCGAAGTCCGCCGCCGCGCCCAGCCGGACGCGAGAAGGGTCGTAAAGCGATTCCCACGGATTGGTGCGGCCGAGGATCAGGTCGCTAAGCAGCATGCCGGCGATGGTGCCGTGCGTGATGCCCATGCCGGAGTCACCGGTGACGACGTAGATGTTCTCGTGGTCCATGGGATTACGGCCGATGAAGGCGAGGTAGTCCTGCGTCTCCATCACCTGGCCGCCCCACGCGTACTCGACCGGCCCCATCATCGGAAAGCGCTGGCGCGCCCAGGCTTCCAGCCGCTCATAGCGCGCCGGGGTATCCGCGGCCTGGCCGGTCTTGTGGTCTTCTCCGCCCACGATCAGCAGGTCTCCCTGCAGCCGCACGTAGTGATACGGATCTCCGGTGTCCCACGACAGCACCTGCGGCAGCGCGCCTGGCGACACCCGCGCGGCGATGACGTAGGTCATGTAGGGCGCCTGCTTGGTATGGATGGTCACCCGGTCGTTGATCGGCACATTGGTGGCGACCACCACCGCGTCGGCCGTGACGACATGCTTGCCGGCCTCCACCACCGCGGGAACGCCGCCTTCCACGTTGTCGGCATGGGTGCCGGTGAAAATGCGCCCGCCCTCGTGCACGATCGCCTGCGCGACCCTGGCGAGGTACTTCAGCGGATGGAATTGCGCCACGTTCGGAAAACGCAGGCAGGGTCCGGTGTCGAACGACGCGAAAGGCCCGCGCTCGACTATCTCCACCGCGCGCAGTCCCGCGCGCCGCGCGGCATCGAGCTCGCGCTCCAGCGTGCTGCGGCGATCACCTTCGGCGAGGAACAGGTAGCCGTCGAGGCGGGTGAAGTCGCAGTCGATGCGCTCCTGGCGGACGATGGTCTCGATGCGGTCGATCGCCGCGGTGTGGCTGTCGGCGGCGAGCCGGGCGCACTCGCGCCCATGCACCTTCTCGACCTCGAAGTAGCGGTCGTCCAGCATGTTGGTGATGTGCGCGGTGGTCGCCTGCGTCATGCCGCCCGCGACCGGACCGTCGTCGAGGACCGCCACCTGCTTGCCGGAACGCGCCAGGAGATAGGCCGTGGTTAGCCCTGCAATGCCGGCGCCGATGATGCAGGTGTCGACGTGCAGGTTCTCCTGCAGCGGTGAAAACTCCAGCATCTCGGCGGTGCCGGCCCAGACTGATTGGTGGCGTCTCATAATGAGAGACGCCGAGCAAGAATCAGTCCTAACCTGCCTTGTCTCGGAGCGTTACGAACTCCTCGGCGCCAGTGGGATGGATGCCGATGGTCTGGTCGAACTGCTGCTTGGTGGCGCCGAGCTTCACCGCGATGGCGATGCCCTGGATCACCTCGCCGGCGTCCGGGCCGATCATGTGCGCGCCGACCACGCGCTGGCTCGCCCGCTCGACCACCAGCTTCATGAAGGTGCGCTCGGCCTTGTCGGTCATGGTGAGCTTGAGACCGCGGAACGAGGCTTTGTAGATATCGACCTCGCCATGGCGCTCGCGCGCTTTTTCTTCCGACAGGCCGACGGTGGCGATGTTGGGATTGGCGAACACAGCGGTCGGCACATTGTCGTGGTCGACGGAAGTGGGCTCGCCGCGGAAGAGGGTGCGCGCCAGCCACATGGCTTCCGCGGTGGCGACCGGCGTGAGGTTGATGCGGTTGGTGACATCGCCAACCGCATGGATGGAAGGCACGCTGCTCGCGGAGTACGCATTCACCATTACAGCGCCATCGGCGGCGAGCTTCACGCCCGCGTGCTCGAGCCCGAGCTTCGCGGTGTTGGGCCGCCGTCCGGTGGCGAACATGACAAGATCGGTGTGGCGCAGGCTGCCGTCCGTGAATTCAATTTCAATGTCTTGTTTTTTCCGAATGGCGGCGGGCTCGCAACCCAGGCAGATCGCGACGCCCTTGGCTGCCATCTCCTCGGCGATGCGCGTGCCGATTTCGACGTCGAAGCCGCGCAGCAGCCGCTTGCCGCGGTAGGTCAGCGTCGTCTCCACCCCGAGTCCCTGAAAGATGGAAGCAAACTCGAGCGCGATGTAGCCGGCGCCGACCACGATCGCGCGGCGCGGCAGGCGCTCGAGCGCGAAGGCCTCATTCGAAGTGATCGCGTGCTCGATGCCAGGAAGGGGCGGCAGCACCGGCCAGGAGCCGGTGGCCACGAGAATATGTTTGGCGGTGTAAGTGCGTCCCCCGACGCTGACCGAGTGCGGATCGACAACATGAGCCCGCTGCCGATGAATCTGCACGCCAGCCTTGACCAGCACGCTTTCGTAGACCGCGTTGAGGCGCGCGATCTCGCGGTCCTTGTTCCGAAGAAGCGTCGGCCAGTCGAAGCGCGCCTCACCGAGGGTCCAGCCGTAGCCGCGCGCAATCTCGAAATCCTCGCGGAAATGCGCGGCGTAGGAGAACAGCTTCTTCGGGATGCAGCCGACGTTGACGCAGGTGCCGCCGAAGCGGCCGTCCTCGGCGATTGCTACGCTGGCGCCGTAGCCCGCGGACACGCGGCTGGCACGCACGCCGCCCGAGCCG
>CBDDSB010000004.1:0-19385 GCA_965233195.1 uncultured bacterium
CAGCGAGCCGCGCAAGTCGGTGGCCGCGGTGCATGCCATCCTCAACCGCGTCTACGACATCGAGCCCACCCTTGCCGTCCCGGACTACCACCTCGCGGCGCGCGACGTAATGAAGAACCTGCGGCGCCGCTCGCTCGTCATCCTGCTCACCAACCTGCGCGACGAGGACGACGAGACGCTGCTGCCGGCCCTCAAGCTGCTGCGCACCCGCCACCTGGTTGTTTTGGCTTCCTTAAGGGAAGCCATCATCTCCCGTGCGCTTTCCGCGCGCGTGGACAGCTTCGACCGGGCGGTGACCCACGCCGCCGCCGACTACCTCGCCCAGCGCGAGCGCACCTTCCGGCGCATCGGGGCGGCCGGGGCGGTCTGCCTGGATGTCGAGCCCGAGCGCCTGGCGATCTCCCTCGTCAATCGCTACCTGGAATTGAAGCGAGAAGGTCGCCTATGAACCCAAAATACCCTTTATAATTCGCGCCCTATGAAATCAGGCATCCATCCCGAATACCGGCCGGTGATCTTCCTCGACACCAGCGCCAACCACGGCGTCCTCACGCGCTCCGCCATCGATACCAAGGGCCGCGAAACGATGAAGTGGGAAGACGGCAAGGAATATCCCGTGGTGAAGATCGAGGTGTCGTCGGAATCGCATCCGTACTACACCGGCAAGCAGAAGATCGTCGACACCGCCGGCCGCGTCGAGAAGTTCAAGCGGCGCTACACGAAGAAGACGCCGGAGACCAAGGCCTAACCGGAGGGACAAGAAGACCAGTCGGTCTTCGTGGGGCATGCTTCCCCGCCTCACACTCCCACCCTCTCCCGCGACGCTGGCGCTGATCGCGCTGGCGTTCGCGCTTCCCGGCCTCGCCGGGCATGACCTCTGGAAGACGCACGATGCCATCGGCCTGGGCATCGTGCACGACATGGCGACCAGCGGCTCGCCGCTGGTGCCGCGCATCGCCGGCATGCCCTGGCTGTTCGACCCGCCGCTCTATCACTGGCTCGCCGCCGGCTTCGGCAGCGCGCTGCAGTTCTTCACCGAGTTCCATTCCGCCGCGCGCCTGGCGAGCGGCGTGCTGGTGCTCGCCGCGTTCTGGCTGATCTACGTCGCGGCGCGCGACGGGGCGGCGGAGCACGAAGAGCGCCGCACCAGCGGCGCCGCCGCGATGCTGGTCCTGCTTGGCTCGCTCGGCCTGATGGTGCACGCGCACGAGGCGCTGCCCGAGCTCGCCTGCCTCGCCGCCCTGTGTGCCGGCCTCGCCGTGCTGCCGCACGCCGCCCGCCGGCCGCTACCCGCCGGCCTGCTGTTCGGCGCCGCTCTCGGCTGCGCCGCGCTGTCCGCGATCTGGATCGCGGGGGCATCGCTGCTCGCCGCGGTGCTCCTCGCCCATCTCGTCGCGCCGGAATGGCGCACGCGTAGCGGGCTGATTTTTGCTGGCTCATCCCTCCTCATGACCTTTGTTCTCGCCGCCAGCTGGCCGCTGGTTCTCGCCTGGCGCGCGCCCGATGCGTACGCGCTCTGGCGCATCGCCGCCTGGCAGCCGATCGGCGATCCGCTCGCCAACCTGCGCTACTTCCTCGCCACCGGAAGCTGGTTCGCGTTCCCCGGCTGGCTGCTCGCCGCCTGGGCGGCATGGAGCCTGCGCCGGCGCTGGCGCGAGCCGCGGCTTTTCGTGCCCGCGGTCACCAGCTTGCTGATGCTCGCGGGGGTCGCGTATTGGGGACCGCCGCAGGACGTGAACCTGATCCCGCTGCTCGCGCCGCTTGCGCTGCTCGCCTACCAGGGCGCGCTCGGCCTGCGGCGCGGCGCCGCCGGCGCGCTCGACTGGTTCGGCGTGCTCGGCTTCGGCTTCTTCGCCGCGCTGGTCTGGCTGGGGTGGTTCGCCATGCTCACCGGGGTGCCGGAGCGCGTCGCCAACAACTTCTCCAAGACCGCGCCGGCGTTCGTTCTCGAGTTCAAGGTGCTGCCGGTGCTGCTCGCGCTGGCGCTGACGCTCGGCTGGCTCTACCTCGTGTTCTTCACCACGCGCTCGCCGATGCGCAGCGTGCTGCGCTGGGCCTCCGGCATCGTGCTGCTCTGGGGAATGTTCGCCATGCTGTGGATGCCATGGGCCGACTATCAGAAAAGCTACCGCAGCGTGGCGCTGCAGCTGCGCTCGAAGATCCCGGTCGGCGCCGGCTGCATGGTGCAGAAATCGCTCGGCGTCTCGCAGGCCGCGGCGCTCGACTACCATGCCGGCATCCGTGCGACCCCCTTCGACATCGTGCGCCCGAACGCCTGCCCGCTGATGCTGGTGCAAGGCAACCCGCAGCATGAGTACGACGGCCCCGGCGCGGGCTGGGCGAAGCTCGCCGACGTCGGCCGGCCCGGCGACCGCTCGGAACGTTACCGCCTTTACCGCCGTCAACGATGAATACTCGATCTCCGCTGGAATGCCCCGCGTGGGCCAAGCTCGTGCAGCACGCCGAGAGCTGGCGCACGGTGCACCTGCGCGATCTGTTCGCCGGCGACCGGGCGCGCAGCCGCGTCTTCGCCGCCGAAGCCCCCGGCGTGCGCTACGACTACTCGCGCCAGCGCCTCGGCGCGATCACCCTGCGGCTGCTCACCCACCTCGCAGCCGAGCGGGGATTTTCCGAGTGGCGCGAGGCGCTGTTCGGCGGCAGTGCGATCAACACCACGGAGAATCGCGCCGCCTGGCACACGGCGTTGCGTGCTGCGGATTCCGCTCCTCAGGAAGTGAAGGACACGCTCGGGAAGATGCGGCAGCTGGTCGAGCGTTTCAGGAATGAAAAACCTTTCAGCCGCATCATCAACCTCGGCACCGGCGGCTCCGATCTCGGCCCGCGCCTGGTCGTTGATGCGCTGACCAAGGGAGGAGAGGCGGGTGCACTCGACGTACGCTTCGCCGCCAACGTCGATCCCCGCGACCTGGAGCGCGCGCTCGACGGCGCGGAGCCGGACAAGACGCTGATCGTGGTGGTCTCGAAGACCTTCACCACGCAGGAAACCATGGCGAACGCCGAGCGCGCGCGCCAGTGGGGCGCCAAGGCCATCGTCGCGATCACCGCGAACACCGAAGCCGCCAAGGCATTCGGCGCGAGCGACGTGCTGCCGATGTGGGACTGGGTCGGCGGGCGGTTTTCCGTGTGGTCGGCGGTGGGCTTTTCAGCCGCTTGTGCGATTGGATTTGACCGATTTGCGGAATTCCTGAAGGGGGCTCGGGACGTGGACGAGCACTTCGCGCGCGAACCCCTCGAGAAAAACGTGCCGGCGCTGATGGCGCTGATCGGGGTCTGGAACACGAACTTCCTTGGCGCACCCACGCACGCGGTGCTGCCCTACTCGAACGCGCTTCGTTTGCTACCCGCGTACCTGCAGCAGCTCGAGATGGAATCGAACGGCAAGCGCATCGACCGCGAGGGCCGCGCGGTCGAGTACGCCACCGCGCCGGTGCTGTGGGGCGCCGAGGGCACGGTGAGCCAGCATTCCTTCCACCAGCTGCTGCACCAGGGGACGCAGGTGGTGCCGGCGGATTTCATCGACTGCGCCCTCGAGAAGAACCTGTCGGCCAACTGCCGCGCGCAGGCCGACGCCCTTGCGTCGGGCACCGACGACCCTGCGCTTGCGGCCTATCGCCAGTATCCGGGCAACCGGCCCTCGAGCATGATCTCTCTCGAGGGAGTGAACGCGAGGAACCTCGGGCGGCTGCTCGCGCTGTACGAGCACAAGGTCTTCACCCAGGGCGTGCTGTGGAATATCAACAGCTTCGACCAGTGGGGCGTGGAGTTCGGCAAGGAAATGGCCAAGAAAATCCTTTCAGGAGGCAGCTAATGGACCAGGAAACCTTCAACCTCAGCATCCGCAAGTTCCTCAAGATGGTGGGGGTGAACTCGCAGCGCGAGATCGAGCAGGCGGTGCAGAAGGCGATGCAGTCGGGGAAGCTGAAGGGCGAGGAAACCATCCCGGTGAAGGTGACGCTCGAGATCCCGCAGCTCGGCGTGAAGGTGCCATTCGACGGCGAGATACGCCTAAAATGAAGGCATGAACAAGGCGCGCGAATTTGATCAATCCGTCGTTACCGAGCTGAAGGCGCTGCTCGGCGACCGCGTGAGCACCTCTGCCGCGGTGCGCGAGCATCACGGCAAGGACGAAAGTTACTTTCCCTACGCGCCACCAGATGCAGTCGTTTTTTTAAAAACAACTGAAGAAGTGCGCGACGTGGTGAACATCTGCCGCCGGCACCGGGTGCCGATGATTCCCTATGGCGTGGGCACCTCGCTCGAAGGGCACATCCTGGCGGTAAAGGGCGGCGTGTGCATCGATCTGTCGCAGATGAACCAGGTGCTCACGGTGCACGAAGCCGACCTCGACGCGGTGGTGCAGGCCGGGGTCACGAGGAAGCAGCTGAACGAGTTCATCAAGCACACCGGCCTTTTCTTCCCGGTCGACCCGGGCGCCGATGCCACGCTCGGCGGCATGGCGGCGACGCGCGCCTCGGGCACCAACGCGGTGCGCTACGGCACCATGCGCGAGAACGTGCTTTCGCTCAAAGTTGTCCTCGCCGACGGACGGATTATTCAAACGTCTAGAAGAGCAAAAAAATCCGCCGCGGGCTACGACCTCACCCGCCTTTTTGTCGGCTCGGAGGGCACGCTCGGCATCATCACCGAGGTCACGGTGCGCCTCTACCCGGTGCAGGAAGCAATGTCGGCCGCGGTATGCGCCTTCGACTCGGTCGACGGCTGCACCAACACCGTGATCCAGACCATCCAGTCCGGCATCCCGATCGCGCGCTGCGACATCGTCTGCGAGCTGACCGTTGGCGCGATCAACAAGTTCAAGAAGACCAATTACCGCGTGGCGCCGACGGTGTTCTTCGAATTCCATGGATCGGCCAATTCGGTCGTGGAGCAGGCGGAGGCGGTGCAGGCCATCGCCAAGGAGCACGGCGGCAAGGACTTCATCTGGGCCACCAAGCCCGAGGAGCGCACCCAGCTCTGGCAGGCGCGCCACGACGCCTACTTCGCCTGCCTGCAGATCCGTCCCGGCTCGCGCGCCGTGTCGACCGACGTCTGCGTGCCGATCTCGCGCCTGGCCGAATGCGTCGCCGAGACCATGGATGACGTGAAGAACTATTTCGCCCCGGTGCCGCTGCTCGGCCACATCGGCGACGGCAATTTCCACCTCATGCTGCTGGTGGACCCGGCGAAGCCGGAGGAAACCGAGATCGCCAAGACCTTCAACAAGCGGCTGGTCGAGCGCGCGCTGAAGATGGAAGGCACCTGCACCGGCGAGCACGGCGTCGGCCTGGGCAAGATCGGCTCGATGCGTCTCGAGCTGGGCGACGACGTGATCGACGTGATGCGCGATATCAAGAAGGTGTTCGATCCCGAGAACCTGATGAATCCCGGCAAGGTCGTGCCGTCATGAGGAGCACGCCGGTATTTCTCGCCTTGGCGCTGGTAGTCGCGGCGGCGCCAGGCGCGGCTCAGGTGCAAGCGCCGAAGCCCGCTCCCAAGGAAGAGCCTCCCCGCCTCAATCTGAAGCTGGACCAGCCGGCGCGCTACTACACCAGCGAGACGCCGGGCGAAAAAAAGCCATCCGAGGACAAGCTGCCTTCGCTCGGCGACAGCGCGAAGCCGATGGAGCGCCCGGTCCCCTCACGCGGCGATAGCACGTTCTCCTATCCGAGCGATTCGACAGAGCGGAAATAGCATGAGCGCCGAAAAGAAACTCAAAGAACTCGGAATCCAGCTCGCCGCGGTCACGCCGCCGGTGGCGAACTACGTGAACGCGGTGCGCACCGGCAACCTGTTGTACCTCGCCGGCAAGGGTCCGGCGGGCAACGTCGCCGGCATCGTCGGCAAGGACATCACCGTGGAGCAGGCCTACGGCCATGCCCGCACCACCGGGCTCAACCTGATGGCGGTGATGCGGGACGAGCTCGGCAGCCTCGATCGCGTGAAGCGCATCGTCAAGGTGCTCGGCATGGTGAACGCGGTGCCGGGCTTTACCGAACAGCCGAAGGTGATCAACGGCTGCTCGGACCTGTTCGTCGAGGTGTTCGGCGAGCGCGGCAAGCACGCGCGCTCGGCGGTCGGCATGGGCTCGCTGCCGAACAACATCCCGGTGGAGATCGAAGTCATCGTCGAGGTCGGCGGCGGCGCGCCGGCAAAGAAGGCCGCCAAGCCGGCCAAGAAGAAACGCCGCTAGCGCGGCTCAGATCGTCATCACGCTCTTGCGGTAGAACTTCAGCTCTTCGATCGACTCGAGGATGTCGGCGAGCGCCTCGTGCTTGCCTTCCTTGGCGAAGCCCTTGAGCTCCGGCTTCCAGCGCTTGACCAGCTCCTTCAGCGTGGAGACGTCGAGGTTGCGGTAGTGGAAGTGCGACTCGAGCCGCGGCAGCCAGCGGGCGAGGAAGCGGCGGTCCTGGCAGATGGAATTGCCGCACATCGGCGAGCTCGACGCCGGCACCAGCGGCGCGAGGAACTCGAGCGCCTGGCGCTCGGCCTCGGCCTCGGACAGCCGCGAGCCGCGCACCTTCTCGATCAGGCCGCTCTTCGCGTGCGTGCTCTTGTTCCACGAGTCCATGCCGTCGAGCACCTCATTGGGCTGGTGAATGACCAGCACCGGGCCGGTGGCGACTACGTTGAGCTGGGGATCGGTGACCAGCATGGCGATCTCGATCACGCGATCCGCGTCCGGCTGCAAGCCGGTCATCTCCATGTCGATCCAGATCAGGTTGTTGGGATCGCCGGCCATGGATTATTCTCTCACGGGCATGCTGAACGCTTTGACCGGGGTCTTCCTCGCCGCGCTCGCGGTGGCCGCGGCCACGCGGCTGTGGCTCTCGCTGCGCCAGATCCGCCACGTGCGCGCGCATCGCGGCGCGGTGCCGGGAATGTTCGCCGAGGCGATTCCGCTCGCCGCGCACCAGAAGGCGGCGGACTATACGGTGGCCAAGGCGCGCCTCGGCATCATCGATACCGTGCTCGATGCCATCATCCTGCTCGCGCTCACCCTCGGCGGCGCTTTGCAGTGGCTCGCCGACCTGTGGGCGCGCGCGTTCGCGGTCGACTCGCTGTGGCACGGCACCGCGCTGATCCTGAGCGTCTTGGTGTTGAAGGGAATCCTCGGCCTGCCGCTCGACCTCTACCGCGTGTTCGTGGTCGAGGAGCGCTTCGGCTTCAATCGCATGACGCCGCGCCTTTACTTCACCGACATGGTGAAGCACCTGCTGGTGGGCGCGGTGCTCGGCATCCCGCTGCTCCTCGTCATCCTGTGGCTGATGCAGGCCGCCGGCACGCTATGGTGGCTGTACGCGTGGGCGGTGCTGGTCGCCTATTCGCTGTTCCTGCAGATGATTTATCCCGCGGTGGTGATGCCGCTGTTCAACAAATTCTCGCCGCTCAGCGACCCGGTGCTCGCCGCGCGGGTCGAGGAGCTGCTGCGCCGCACCGGCTTCCGCTCGCGGGGCCTCTACGTGATGGACGGCTCCAAGCGCTCGTCGCACGGCAACGCCTTCTTCACCGGGTTCGGCGCGGCGAAGCGCATCGTGCTGTTCGACACGCTGGTATCGCGCTTGCAGCCGGCCGAGGTCGAGGCGGTGCTCGCCCACGAGCTCGGGCACTACAAGCTGCACCACGTGGTGAAGGGCATGGCGCTCAGTTGGGCATTCAGCTTCGCTTTGCTGTTGGCACTCGGCGTGCTCGCCGCCCAGCCGTGGTTCTACCTGGGTCTCGGCGTGACCACCGCCACGGCGGCGATGGCGCTGCTGCTCTTCATGCTGGTGGTGGGCGAGTTCACCTTCTTCCTGCAGCCGCTGCTCAGCCTGTTCTCGCGCAAGAACGAGTATGAAGCCGACCGTTACGCCGCCCAGTACGCGAACTCCTCCGAGCTGGCGCGCGCGCTGGTCAAGCTCTACCACGACAACTCGGCCACGCTGACGCCGGACCCGCTGCATTCCGCCTACTACGATTCGCATCCGCCGGCAGCCATGCGCATTGCCAGACTGAGGACCGCGTGAGCGACCTCGCCAGCAGAAAATGCAAGCCGTGCGAAGGCGGTACCAAACCGTTCACCGCCGACGAAACGAGAACGCTCCTCAAGGACCTGAAGGGCTGGAAGGTTGAGAACGGCCGCCTTACGAAGACCTACCCCTTCGATAACTACTACCAGACCATGGCCTTCGTGAATGCGCTCGCCTGGATCTCGCACCGCGAGGACCACCACCCCGACCTCGGCGTGCACTACAACAAGTGCCGCGTCGAGTACTGGACCCACGCCATCGGCGGCCTGTCCGAGAACGACTTCATCTGCGCCGCGAAGTGCGAGGCGCTGTTCAACATTTGAAGCGGGTTTTCACCTCCTTCAACCAGACCGCGGTTTATCACGCCAGGAATTTGCTCCAGACCGAGGGCATCGAAGTCCTGGTGCGCAACGCTATGTTGTCTTCCGCCATGGGCGAGCTGCCTCCGGCCGAATGCCAGATGGAGCTGTGGGTGGTCGACGATGCAGATGCAATCCGGGCTCAGGATGTACTTCAAAAAACCATCTCCGGACCCGATTGGAGCTGCAATTGCGGCGAGAAGCTCGCACCGCAGTTCACGCAATGCTGGCGCTGCGGCTCCTACCGGCGCGAGAGCTGACGGTCGTGCAGGCGCGATAAAAGAAGCAGCGCGCTCACGGCGCCGGTGAGCGCGAGGAACATGTCGGCCTGCGTGTCCCACGGATCGCCCTGGGTGCCGAGGAACTCGTCCGCCCCCTGCCCCAGCGCGAGCGCCGCGCCCCACTCGATCAGCTCGTAGACCGCGCTGACGGCGAGTGCTACGCATACGGACAGAAATCCCACCATCTTTTCGCCGGCCACAAATTTTCCCCTAAGGAAAACTTCGCGCGCGACCATCGCTGGGACGAATCCCTGCATGAAGTGGCCGATGCGGTCGTACGGGTTGCGCTCGAGCGCCAGGAGGTCCTGCAGCCAGAAGCCGAGCGGCACGCGCGCATACGTGTAGGCGCCGCCCAGGATCAGCACCAGCACGTGGACGAAGATCAGCGCATAGAGCAGCGGCGTGAGCGGGTAGCGGCGGTGCGTAATGACGAGGAGCGGCACCGCGATCAGCACCGGGGCGACCTCCATCCACCAGGTGGCGCGGTCGTAGGGCTGGATGCCGGAGACGATCAGCGCGGCGAGCACCGCGCCGAGCGCCGCGGCTTTCAAGCGATCATCCGCGCGAAGGCGCCGACCAGGGTCGCCCCCGCGAGCACCGCCACCCACAGCACGAGCGCGCGCCACAGCATGCCGACGGTGGTGTCGAGGAACGGCCCGTCGGCCTCCTCGCCCGCGCCGAGCTCGGGACGCGCGTGCATGCCGTCGACTTCCTGCACCGGCATGCCCAGGCGCACGCCCATCGCGCCCGCGCCGGCGGCGAGCACCAGGCCGGCGTCGGCATCGGGCCAGGTGCGCGCCTGCGTGCGCCAGCCGTAAACCGCGTTCTCGAAGTCGCCTACCAGGGCGAACGAGGCCGCGGTGAGGCGCACCGCCGGCCATTCCAGCAGGTGGAAGGCCTTTTGCGCGAAGGCGCCGAACGCGCCCATCGGCTTCCAGCGCACCGCGAGATACGCCGCCAGGCGGTAGAGGATCGCGCCGCTCGGGCCCGGCAGGATGAGGTACCAGAGCAACACGCCGAACACGTGGCGGTGGGCCGCGATCAGCGCTTCCTCGATCGACAGGCGGATCACTTCCTCGCGCGAGCGCACCACGCCCGAGGCGCCGCGCCACTGGTCGAGCAGCACGCGGGCGCGCTCGATGTCGCCCGCCTTCACCGCGAGCTGGATGCCGGTGAAGTAGTGGCTGAACTGGCGAAAGCCGAGGGTGAGGTAGAGCACGGCGACGTCGAAGGCGAGCGCAAGCACGCCGCTCGCGGCCGAGAGCAGGGCATACAGGAGGACCGCGAGCGCGACCGGCGGCAGCACCGCCACCATCCAGGCCACCAGGCCGTGGCGGCGCTCGCCGCCGTTGAACGCCCGCTCGAGCGACGCGGCCCAGGCGGCAAGCGCGCCGGAGAAGCTTTTACGCTCGCCGAGCGGGCGCCATTGCTCGATCAGCAGCGCGGCGATGATCGCAAGGACACTCATGCGAGCATTCTATTGAGATTGACCAGCATGCCCGCGGTCGCTCCCCAGATCACGCGGCCCTGGTACTCGAACACGTAGTAGCCCACCGTCTGCCCCTGGAACGCGCGCGTGCGGCGCTGGCGGTTGCGCTCGTCCAGCAGGAAAGCGAGCGGCACCTCGAAGATCTCCGCCACCTCGTTCGGGTCGGGCGTCAGCGCGAGCGGCGGCGTGAGCAGGCCGATCACCGGCGTCACCACATAGCCGGTCCGGGTGCGGTAATCCGGCAGCCGCGCCAGTACTTCGACGCTTTCGGGGCGCAGCCCGATCTCCTCCTCGGCCTCGCGCAGGGCGGTGAACTCGGCGCTCGCGTCGCCCGGCTCGGCGCGGCCGCCGGGAAAGGCGACCTGGCCGGAATGGCTGCGGAGGTGCGTGGTGCGCTGCGTAAAGAGCACGCTCAGCTCCTGCGCATGGGCGACGACGGGTATGAGCACCGCGGCCGCGGTGCTCGCCGCCGCGCGGCCTTCGGTGCCGTCGTCACCGTATACTCCAAAGGTCGGCGGGGCTCGCTTGAGTCGCGCCCGCAGCTCATCAACGTCCATCTGGGAGAACGAACAATATGAAACGCCTTGCCCTGACCGTCGCACTTACTGCAGCCCTCGCCGCGATGGCCACGACCGCGGTCGCCCACAACTGCCCGAACGAATGGAAGGCGATCGACGCCGCCCTACCCAAAGCCAAGCTCGATGCGAAGCAGGCGGCCGAAGTCAAGAAGCTGCGCGCCGACGGCGAGCAGCTTCACAAGGACGGCAAGCACTCCGAGTCGATGGCGACCCTCGGCAAGGCGAAAAAGATCCTCAAAATTTAGGGAATCAATACGACCGAGCCGGTCGTCTTCCTTCCTTCCAGGTCGCTGTGCGCCTGCGCCGCGTCGGCGAGCTTGTAGCGCGCCGTGGTCTCGATCTTCACTTTCTTCGACTTGACGGCGCTGAACAGGTCGTTGGAGCGCTTGACCAGGTCGGCGCGCGCCGCGATGTAGGTGGCGAGCGTCGGGCGGGTGACGTAGAGCGAGCCCTTGCTCGCGAGGATGCCGAGGTTCTGCGGCGGCACCGGGCCGGACGCGTTGCCAAAGGACACCAGCAGGCCGCGCGGCTGCAGGCTGTCGAGCGATCCGTCCCAGGTGGTCTTGCCGACCGCATCGTAGATCACCGGCAGCTTCTTGCCCTTGGTGATCTCCTTCACCTTTTCCACCCAGTTTTCGGTGCTGTAGTTGATGACGTGCTTGTAGCCATGCGCCTTGGCGAGCTTCGCCTTCTCCTCGGAGCTGACCGTGCCGATTGCGGTGGCGCCGAGCTTCTTCAGCCACTGGCCGGCGATCAGGCCGACGCCACCGGCGGCGGCATGCCACAGCACGGTGTCGCCCTTCTTCACCTTGTAGGTGGAGTGGATGAGGTAGTGCACCGTCATCCCCTTCAGCATCATCGACGCCGCCTGCTCGTCGCTGATGCCTTTCGGAATCTTCACCATGCGATCGGCAGGTACCAGGCGTACCTCGCAATACGAGCCGGGCAGTCCGGTATAGGCAACGCGGTCGCCCTTCTTCAGGTCCTTGACGCCGGAACCCACGGCTTCGACCACGCCGGCTCCCTCGTTGCCGGCAACCGCGGGTAACTGCATCGGGTAGAGGCCCGAGCGCTGGTAGGTGTCGACGAAGTTGACGCCGATCGCGGTATGGCGCACGCGCACTTGGCCGGGACCAGGGTCGCCGACCTGGACTTCGTCGACCTGAAGTACTTCGGGACCACCTTGCTTGTGGTAGCGGACTGCCTTTGCCATGACTACTCCTTGGATTGATTCTTGGGGGGTTCTGAAGCGGATTTCATGGCCTGAAGAGCGGCGCGCTGCATCTCCAGGCCGTTGATGGAAAGCTTGAGCATGTTGAGGTTCATGTTGAGCCACGCCTCGACCGATTTCAGCTCGGCGATGCGCTTTTCGACTTCCTGCGGGTCGAAGGTCGGCACCGCCATGCCGGGCAGCGGGATGCCGAGCGGTCCCCACAGGCGGCGGAACATCTCGAACGGATCCTGCGGCGGGGTCGGGTCAGCCATGGGCGCGGTTCTCCTCCAAGCCGAAGAATTCTCGCACTTCGGCCTCCCGGGCGACGGTGTCCTTGTAGCCCAGGTCGATGAGCGCGCGGCAGAACGACTCCTCGAACAGCAGGTAGCTGGCCAGGTTCGAGCCCGAGCGATTGAGGGCGCCGGTCGGCCGCAGCACGAAGCGCACGGTGCCCGGCAGCTCGTGCAGGAAGCGCGAGGCGATGCGCTCCAGCGGCTGCGACGGGCTGATGAACAGCACTTTGACCGCACGCAGGTGCACGCCGGACTCGGCGAGCGTTTCCGGCGGGATCAGCTTCACCGTGCGGTTGATGCGCTCGAGGCGCTCGATGTCGACCGACAGGCTGTCGAGGAAGATGCTGTTCAGCGCGTGGCCGGCGATCTGCGCGAGCGAGGGGTAGGTATTCGAGCGCGCGCGCGCGTCGTCCACGGTCTGGCGGCCGGTGCCAACGATCAGCACGCGATCGGCGCCGAGGTGCAGCGCCGGGCTGACCGGCGCGATCTGGCGCATCGAGCCGTCGCCGAAGTACTCGCGGTGCACCTTCACCGCCGGAAAGATGAACGGCAGCGCGGCCGAGGCAAGCAGGTAGTCGAGCTTGAGGCTGACCGCGGCGCCGATGCGCTGGTTGCGCTCCCAGCCCTCGAGCCCGCTGCCGCCCTGGAAGAACGACACGCTCTGCCCGGTGGTATATCCCGACGCCGTGACGCACACCGCGTACAGCGCGCCCGAGTCGATGTGCCCCTGGATGCGCTCGAAGTCGAGGTTGCGCCCGAGCATGTCGCGCAGCGGCGAGTTGTCGAGCAACGAGACCGGGTTGCGGCGGTAGAGCAGCATCATCGAACCGAGCCAGCGCGCCCCGGCGCGCAGGATGTTCCAAGCATCGGTGCGATAGACGTGCTCGCACTTCATGTTCTCCCACACTTCGAGCAGGTTGGCGACGCCGCGCGAGAAGTCGTCGGCGAACACCGCGAGCGTCGCGGCGTTAATCGCGCCGGCCGAGGTGCCGCACACGATGGGGAACGGGTTCTTCACCGGGTTGCCGAGAATGTCGCGTACCGCCTTCACCACGCCCACCTGGTAGGCGGCGCGCGCGCCGCCCCCGGTCAGCACCAGGCCGGCGCGCGCCCGCGTCTTCCCGGCCGGGAACGGCGAAACGGTGGCCGCAGTTCTTCCCTCGGTTTGTTCCACTAAAAGAGACCCTTCTCCTGACCCCGGGGCGCATTCGCGTCCGCGACGGCCAGCGCCGTCATGTTCACCAAGCGCCGCACGGTCGCTGACGGCGTCAGGATGTGCACCGGGCGCGCCGCGCCGAGGAGCATCGGCCCGATGGTGACCCCGCCGCCGGCCGCGGTCTTGAGAAGGTTGAAGGCGATATTCGCCGCGTCGAGCGTCGGCATCACGAACAGGTTGGCCTCGCCGCGCAGGCGCGTGTTGGGACAGACCCGCAGGCGGATTTCCTCGGAAAGCGCGGCGTCGCCGTGCATCTCGCCGTCGATCTCCAGCTCCGGCGCGAGGCCGCGGATCAGCTCGAGCGCGCGCTGCATCTTGCGCGAGGAGGCGATCTGCGCCGAGCCGAAGTTCGACGCCGAGAGCAGCGCCACCTTCGGCGTGATGCCGAAGCGTCTCACCTCCTCGGCCGCGGCGAGCGTGATCTCGGCGACGCGCTCCGCGTCCGGGTCCTCGGCGACATAGGTATCGCAGATGAAGACGTTGCGCTCGGGCAGCATGAGCGCGTTCATCGCCGCGTAATGGCGCGCGCCCGGGCGCAGGCCGATGACCTGGTCGATGTAGCGCAGGTGCTCGGCGTGCATGCCGAAGGTGCCGCACAGCATGCCGTCGGCCTCGCCCTTGTACATGAGCATGGCGCCGATCAGCGTGGTATGGCGGCGCATCTCGACCCGCGCGTATTCCGGCGTGACGCCCTTGCGCCCGCTCAGCTGCTGGTAGGTCATCCAGTAATCGCGGTAGCGCGGGTCGGACTCGGGATTCACCAGCTCGAAGTCCTTGCCCGGGCGCACGCGCAGGCCCAGGCGCTCGAGGCGCTGCTCGATGACCTGCGGGCGCCCGACCAGCACCGGGCGCGCCAGGCCTTCGTCGACCACGATCTGCGCCGCGCGCAACACCCGCTCGTCCTCGCCTTCGGCGTACACGATGCGCCGCGGCGCCTTCTTCGCCGCGGTGAACAGCGGCTGCATCAGAACGCCGGAGTGATAGACGAAGCGGCTGAGGGACTGCCGGTAGGCTTCGATGTCGGCGAGCGGGCGCGTGGCGACGCCGGATTCCATCGCCGCCTGCGCCACCGCGGGCGCGACGCGCGCGATCAGGCGCGGGTCGAACGGCTTCGGGATGATGTACTCCGGGCCGAAGCTGATCGACTCGATGCCGTAGGCGAGCGCCACCTGCTCCGAGGTCTCGGCCTGGGCGAGCTCGGCGATGGCGCGCGCGGCGGCGAGCTCCATTTCGCTGTTGATGGTGGTCGCGCCCACGTCGAGCGCGCCGCGGAAGATGAACGGGAAGCAAAGAACGTTGTTCACCTGGTTGGGATAGTCCGAGCGCCCGGTGGCCACCACGCAGTCGGGCCGCGCGGCTTTCGCTTCGTCAGGGGAAATTTCCGGGTTGGGGTTGGCGAGGGCCAGGATCAGCGGCCGCTCGGCCATCTTCTTCACCATCGAAGCCTTCAGCACGCCGCCCGCCGACAGGCCGAGGAAGATATCGGCGCCCGCGATCACCTCGTCCAGGGTGCGCGCGCGCGTCTCGATCGCGAAGCGCTCCTTGTCCGGGTCCATCTCCTCGCGCCGGCCCTTGTACACCACGCCCTTGATGTCGGTGACGACGATGTTCTCGCGCGGCAGGCCCATGTGGACCAGCAGTTCCAGGCAGGCGAGCGCGGCCGCGCCGGCGCCAGAGGCCACCAGCTTGGTGTTCTCGATTTTTTTGCCGACGACTTTCAATCCATTGAACACCGCGGCGCCGACGGTGATGGCGGTGCCATGCTGGTCGTCGTGGAACACCGGGATCTTCATGCGCTTGCGCAGCGCGCGCTCGATGGTGAAGCACTCGGGCGCCTTGATGTCCTCGAGATTGATGGCGCCGAACGTGGGCTCGAGCGCGGCGATGATGTCGATCAGCTTCTGCGGGTCGCGCTCGTCGAGCTCGAGGTCGAAGCAGTCGATGCCGGCGAACTTCTTGAACAGCACCGCCTTGCCTTCCATCACCGGCTTGGCGGCGAGCGGGCCGATCGCGCCCAGGCCAAGCACCGCGGTGCCGTTGGTAACCACCGCGATCAGGTTGGCGCGCGCGGTGTACAGGAAGGCGGTGGATGGATCGCGCTTGATCTCGTCGCACGCCGCGGCGACGCCGGGCGAGTAGGCGAGCGCGAGATCGCGCTGGTTGGTGAGCTGCTTGGTCGGCTGCACCGCGACTTTGCCCGGCGGGTGGCGCCGGTGATAGTCGAGTGCGTTTCTTCGCAGCTGCTCGTCCACGCGACGATTCTATAATGATCCATGCGAACGGCGCGGCGCGCCGCCGAAATCGAGCCTTTCGAGGTGATGGACGTGCTGTCGCGCGCACAGGCGCTCGAGCGCGCCGGTCGCCGCGTGGTGCACATGGAGATCGGCGAGCCGGACTTCACCGCGCCCGCGCCGGTGGTCGAGGCCGGCGTGCGCGCGCTGCGCGAGGGCCGCACCGCCTATACGGCGACCCTTGGGGTCCATGCGCTGCGCGAGGCGATCGCCGCGCACTATGGGAGCCGTTTTCACGTCGAAGTCCCAGCCTCTCGAATAGCGATCACGTCTGGAGCGTCCGGAGGGCTGCTCTGCGTGACGGCACTGTACGTGGACGCCGGCGACGAGATTCTCGTGCCCGATCCCGGCTATCCCGGCTACCGGCATTTCGTGCGCGCCTTCGAAGGCACGGCGAAGACGCTGCCGGTTTCTGCGGCGACTGACTTTCAACCGACGCTGGAAATGGTGCAGGCGGCGTGGGGCCCGCGCACCAAGGGGCTGCTCCTGGGATCGCCTTCGAACCCGACAGGAACATTGATAAGCAAACCCTCTTTACACGCTATTGCCGCTTTCATCGCCGAGCGCGGCGGCGTGCTGATGGTCGACGAGATCTACCAGGGCCTGGTCTATGGCATGGAGCCGTGGACCGCGCACGGGCTGCCGGGCGAAGTGGTGCTGATCAACAGTTTCTCGAAGTACTTCTGCATGACCGGCTGGCGCCTGGGGTGGGTGGTGCTGCCGGAAACCGCGCTGCGGGGGTTTGAGAAGCTGGCGCAGCATCTTTTCATCAGTGCCCCGGCCGCCGCGCAACACGCGGCCGTTTCCGCCTTTTCCTCCGAAAGCATTTCGGTGCTGGAAGACCGCAGGCGTGAGTTTGCCCGGCGGCGGGACTTCCTGGTGCCGGCGCTCAAAAAAGCCGGACTGAAGATCCCGGCGGAGCCGCACGGCGCGTTCTATGTCTACGCCGATTGCGGCCGGGATGCGCGCGCCTTCGCGCGCGAACTGCTGGAGAAGGAGGCGGTGGCGGCGACCCCCGGGGTGGACTTCGGCGCCAACGCCACCGAGCGCTACGTGCGCTTCGCCTACACGCGAAGTATGCAGGACCTCGAAGAGGCCGCTATACGGATTGCGCGCTTCTGCGCGCCTTGAAGCGCAGGGGCTCGAGGCGTGCCATCTCCGCGAGCACCTTGGTCGCGTATTGCGAGTTGGGATCGTCGAGTGCGCCGTTGTACTGCTGCAACGCGGTCTCGAGGTCGCCGAACCGACGGTAATACTCGCGCAGGATCTGGGTACCGACCAGAATATTGACCTCGGGCTCGAGCAGGGCCTGCTCGCCGCCGTGGTCGGACAGCTTCTCCGGGTGGTACTTGGCGATCACCTGCATCAGGCCCTTCGCGCCCACCACGCTCTCCGCCACCGGGTTGTAGCGCGACTCGATCGCCATCTCCGCGAGGATCAGCAGCGCGTCGAGGCGGTGCTGGTCGGCGGCGCGGTAAGCGAGGGCGACGAAGTGCGCGGCAGCGGAGTCGGCGATGCGGTAGCGCTTGGCGATGAATTCGGCGACCGCGCGTTGCTCGCGCTCGAGCGGGGTCTCGACCGCCAGGACGGGCCCCGACCCGCCTTCGGCAGCGCTGGCTTCGGCGGCCAGCAGGAAGGCCGGCTCCGCCGCCCCAGGTAGCGGGGCGCTCAGCGGCAGGATGAGGAATATCGCCAGGGCAGCAACGCCGACTAGGGCGAGGAGGCTTTTCAGGGCCTGGAAAGCACGCGATGCGTTCAGCAGCAGGCTGTTCATCTCAACCTCCGTGTCCGGCTTACGGCTGGATGTTGCGGTGCAGCGGTGAATTCTATGTGGACGGATCTTACAGAACTATCAAGCAGTTCTTCCACCTGACAGGATTTTTCCCCGATCGCGGGCGAAACGCCCGTTTCGCCATGCCTTCCGGGGCGGCGGGGTTTCGCCATGCCTGCCCGGGGGTGGGGAGTTAAAATCGAGCCGAGGGGGAAGCCTCGCGGACCGGCCTAAGTCTCCGTTCTTGGGCCGAATGACCAAGCCGGTCCGCTGAGCTTCTGGGCCTGGCGGCAGCTTTCGCTGCCGCCCGTCCCTTCGGGTCCCGGTTACGGCCGGGAGCCCGTGGGGAATGGCCACGCAGCCGCTGGGTTCAGCGCGGGTCGCGCGCTGGGAGCGGGCGACGGAGATGCTGCTTCCGTCGTCGGTTCTGCGGGGCTGGCCGTTCGAGCGACAGGTCTCGCCTTTTTCTTGTTCGCCGCCTTTGTCTTTTTCTTGGCGGCCTTCTTTTTGCCTGTCGTCCTCTTAGCTACCTTCTTTTTTTTTGATGATTTCTTCTTCTTCTTTTTCTTGCCGCCTTTTTTCGCTTTTTTCTTCGCCATTCTCAATCTCCTTGAAGGTTATTAAACAAACGAACCCGGCCAGCTGCTCCGGGCTATCCAACCGCCGGCGGCTCAACGCCATCGGCATGCTGAATCTGGTTCGCTTTCACATCATGATAAAGAATATCCGCGTCGAGGCGTATGCCGCCCTCCCAGGTCACGGTCGCCGTCTCCGGATCAACCGCCACCTTTTCGAACTCGCGCACGTCGCGCCATAGCTGGAACGCGCCGATCTCCAGCAGGTTGCCGAGGAACACCCGGCCTTCCAGTCCGTCCTCGAAGCGAAGCCACAGCTTGTAGTCCTCTTCCGCCTTGCACGCCGTGATCCTCATCGTATCGAACTCCTCAAGCATGTTGCTCCCCCTCGTTAGTACTTGTTGCTTATTCCCAACTCAATGCGCCGCCGGTTTGATACTCGATTACCCGGGTCTCGAAGAAATTGCGCTCCTTCTTGAGATCGATCATCTCGCTCATCCACGGGAACGGGTTGCTGGCGCCCGGGTAGAGCACGTCGAGGCCGATCTGCTGGCAGCGGCGGTTGGCGATGAAGCGCAGGTATTCCTTGAACATCGGCGCGTTCAGGCCGAGCACGCCGCGCGGCATCGTGTCCTCGGCATAGCGGTACTCGAGCTCGACCGCGCGCCGGAAGATGCCGGCCAGCTCCTCGCGGAAGGCGCCGGTCCAGAGGTGCGGGTTCTCCAGCTTGATCTGGTTGACCAGATCGATGCCGAAATTGCAGTGCATCGACTCGTCGCGCAGGATGTACATGTACTGCTCGGCCGCGCCGGTCATCTTGTTCTGCCGGCCGAGCGCCAGGATCTGGGCGAAGCCGACGTAGAAAAAGAGGCCCTCCATCAGGCAGGAGAACACGATCAGGCTCTTGAGGAGCTGCTGGTCGGCGTCCGGGGTGCCGGTGCGGAAGTGCGGGTCGGTCAGGGTGTCGATGAACGGCACCAGGAACTCGTCCTTTTCCCGGATCGTCGTCACCTCGTGGTAGGCGTTGAAGATCTCGGACTCGTCCAGGTCCAGACTCTCGACGATGTACTGGTAGGCGTGGGTGTGGATCGCCTCCTCGAACGCCTGGCGCAGCAGGTACTGGCGGCATTCCGGGGCGGTGATGTGGCGGTAGGTGCCCAGCACGATGTTGTTGGCGGCCAGCGAGTCGGCGGTGACGAAAAAGCCGAGGTTGCGCTTGATGATGCGCCGCTCGTCCTCGGAAAGACCGTTCGGGTCCTTCCACAGCTGGATGTCGCGGCTCATGTTGATCT
>CBDDSB010000005.1:0-65475 GCA_965233195.1 uncultured bacterium
GCGCACCATCGCCGCGCTGGTCTCGGTGGCGAGCATCCTGCTGATCAGCCTGTTCATCAACCGCACGCGCCTCGGCCGCCTGCTGCGCGCCTCCGCCGACAACGCGCTCGCCGCGACCTACATGGGCATCGACGTCAACCGCGCGCACCGCATCGCCTTCGCGCTCGGCGTGGCGATCACCGCGCTCGCCGGCGGGCTGCTTGCCACGAACTATCCCTTCCATCCCTTCGTCGGGCTGGAGTACGTGATCGTGATGTACGCCGGCGTGGTGCTGGGCGGCATGGGCAGCATCATCGGCGCGTTCTGGGGCGGGCTCACCATCGGCCTGGTGCAGCAGCTCTCCACGCTGGTGTTGCCCACCCAGCTGCAGAACTCGGCGATCTTCGTGGTCTTCCTGCTCATCATCTTCCTGCGGCCGCAGGGCTTCTTCGGCCGCAGCGCGGAGCGCACCTGAGCGTGGCCGGCCGCCGCTCCCTCTACGCGATGCTGGGCTTCGTGCTCGCCTACGCGCTTGCCGCCGCGCTGGTGCGCAACTCCTACTACCAGCTCATGCTCACGCTGGTGCTGGTGTGGGCCGTCTTCGGTCTCGCGTGGAATGTGCTCAGCGGCTACACCGGCCTGGTGTCGTTCGGGCACGCGGCCTTCTTCGGGCTGGGCGCCTATACCACCGCACTGGGGCAGGCGCACTTCGGCTGGACGCCCTACGTGCTGATCCCCATCGCCGCCGTGCTCGGCGGGATCTCGGGCCTCGCCATCGGCCTGCCGACCTTCCGCTTGCGCGGCCACTACTTCGCGCTCGCCATGCTCGCCTATCCGCTCGCGCTGCTCTATGTCTTCGAGTGGCTGGGCTATCAGGAAGTGTCGCTGCCGATGATGCGCGAGAACCCGGTGGCCTACATGCAGTTCTCCGATAACCGCGTCTACACCTTCATCGCGCTCGGCATGCTGCTCGGCGCGATGCTGCTCACGCGCTGGGTGGAGCGCAACCGCTTCGGCATGGCGTTGCTCTCGATCAAGCAGAACGAGGCCGCGGCGGAGGCCGCCGGTATCAACACCTACGCCTGGAAGCTGAAGGCCATTACCCTGAGCGGCGCCATCGCCGGGGCGGTGGGCGCCTTCTACGCGGTGGTGCTGCTGGTGGTGACGCCGGTGTCGGTGTTCGGCATGCTGGTCTCGGCGCAGGCGCTGGTGGTGACCATGTTCGGCGGCGTCGGCACGGTCTGGGGCGCGGTGATCGGCTCTGCGATCCTGATCCCGCTTGCCGAGATCCTGCACTCGGAGCTGGGGTCGAAGTTTCCGGGCATTCAGGGCGTGATCTACGGCGCGGCGGTGGTCACGATCATCCTCACGGCGCCCGAGGGCCTCTACTGGAAGGTGCGCGACAAGCTGACGCGCGGCAAGCCCGCGGGCTCACCTGTTTCGGCTGGCGTAGCGCCTCTTCCGGTGAGTGCAGCGCGCAAAGCGGTTTCCGATCAGATCATCCTCGAAGTGCGCGGTCTGTCGAAAAACTTCGGCGGCCTCAAGGCGGTGGACGAGGTCAGCTTCCGGGTGCGCCAGGGCATGATCCTCGGCATCATCGGGCCCAACGGCGCGGGCAAGACCACGGCGTTCAACCTGCTGAACGGCTTCATCGCGCCGAGCGCGGGCGACGTGCTGCTCGATGGGCGCAGCATCCTCGGCCTGCAGCCGCACCAGGTCTGCGAGCTGGGCGTGGGCCGCACTTTCCAGATCATGCGTCCGTTCATGCGCATGTCGGTGGCGGACAACGTGGTGGTCGGCGCCTATGTGCGCGCGGCGAGCGATGCGCAGGCACGCCGGCTCGCCGGCGAAGCGATCGAGCGCGTCGGCCTGTCGGCGGTCGCGCAGCGCGTGGCGAGCGAGCTCACCAGCAAGGAGCTGCGCCTGATGGAGCTCGCGCGCGCGCTCGCCGGGCAGCCGCGACTGCTGCTGCTCGATGAAACGCTTGCCGGCCTCGGTCAGGGCGAGGCGGAAGAGGTGCTCGCGGTGCTGCGCGGCCTGGCGGCGGAGGACAAGACCATCGTCATCATCGAGCACACCATGCACCTCATGGTGCGACTCGTGGATCGGTTCCTGGTGCTCGACCACGGCCGCCTGCTGGCCGAGGGCGGACCGCAGGAGATCATCAAGAACGCGAGCGTGGTCGAGGCTTACCTGGGGAAAAAGTGGAGTGCGAAGAATGCTTGAGATCGACGCGCTCACTTGCGGTTATGGCGGCCCGCCCGTGCTGCGCGAAGTCTCGATCCGGGTCGGCGAGGGCCAGCTGGTCGCCGTGGTCGGCCCCAACGGCGCCGGCAAGTCCACGCTATTCAAGACCATCTCCGGCGTGCTCCAGCCCCGCGCCGGCGCGATCCGCTTCCAGGGCGCCGACATCCGTGACATCCCCGCCGCGCGCCGGCCGCATCTCGGCATCGCGCACGTCCCCGAGGGGCGCCAGGTGTTCCCGTCGCTCACCGTGATGGAGAACCTCAACCTGGGCGCGACCACCGACGCGGGGCGGCGCGACTGGAAGGAGAACCTGGAGAAGATCCTGCACTGGCTGCCGCGGCTCGCCGAGCGGCACGACCAGATGGCGGGCACGCTGTCGGGCGGCGAGCAGCAGATGCTGGCGATCGGCCGCGGCCTCGCGTCCTCGCCCAAGCTGCTGATGCTGGATGAGCCGTCCATGGGGCTCGCGCCATTCATGGCCGATTTCATTTTCGAGCGCCTGGCGGAGATCCGTCGCCAGACGCGCGTTACCGTGCTGCTGGTCGAGCAGCGCGTCGCCGAGGCGATCGAGGCGGCGGACTACGGCTACGTCCTGGAGGCCGGGCGGGTCGTGCTCGAGGGCAATCACGACGCCCTGAGCGCGAACGACCGCGTGCGCCAGGCATATTTAGGAATGTGAAGCACAACCAGAGAGAGAGGAACCATGAGCAACAGAACACGACGCAATGCATTGAAGCTACTGAGCCTGCCGCTGGCCGCAGGCCTCGCCGCCAAGGCCGCGCCCGGCTGGGCGCAGGCGAAGGAGGTGAAGGTCGGCCTGCTGGTCCCGCTTTCCGGCCTGTATGCGCGGCCCGGCGCGGTGATGCGCATGGGCGCGGAGATGGCGATCGACCATATCAATGCTGCCGGCGGCGTGAAGGCGCTGGGCGGCGCGCGCATGAGACTGGTGGTGCTCGACTGCGGCGATTCGACCGAGAAAGCGAAAAACGCGGCGCAGCTCATGGTCTCCCGCGAAACCGACCTGGTGGCGGCGAGCGGCTCGTACCTGAGCTCGTTCACGCTCGCGGTGACCGAAGTGACCGAGCGCGCCCAGCTGCCGGTGCTGACGCTCTCGTACTCGGACCTCATTACCTCGCGCGGCCACAAGTACGTGTTCCAGACTTCGGCCACGGCGGGCGCGCAGGCCGAGATGTCGCTGCCGGTGGTGCTCAAGCTCGCGCAGGCCGCCGGCTCGAAGCCCAAGACCGTGGCGATCATCACCGACAACACTGCGGCCTCCGTGGCCTCGGTGAAGCCGATGCGCGAGCGCCTGCTGAAGGACCTCGGCCTGCAGCTCGTGGTGGACGAGACCTGGACGCCGCCGCTGGCCGACGCGACGCCGCTGATCCAGAAGGTGCGCCAGGCGCGCCCCGACCTGCTGTTCTCGCTGCCCACCGCGGTGTCGGACGCCAAGCTGATCCTGGAGAAGCTGAACGAGTTCGGCCTTGGCCAGGGCCGGCTGCCGACCATCGGCTTCGGCATCGTCATGGCCGAGCCCGACATGCTGAAGACCATGGATCCCGCGCAGCTCGAGGGCCTGATGCTCGCGGTCGGCAGCTGGGGCGCCAAGGGCCACGAGAAGCTGATCGCCGAGCTCAAGCAGCGCTACAACGAACCATGGATGACGCAGAACGCGATCTCCACCTACGCCGACATGTGGGTGATCAAGGAAGCGCTGGAGAACGCCAAGAAGGCCGACCGCGAGGCGGTGGCCCAATCGCTGCGCAAGATCGACGGCGGGCCGTCGCGTTACTACCCCGGCGGGCGCATCAAGTTCGACGACAACGGCCGCCGCGTGGAGGCGGGCCTCACCATAGTGCAGTGGCAGAAGGGCACGCCGGTGACGGTGTACCCGCCGGAGCTGGCGATGGCTTCGCCGATCTGGGCGGCGAAGAAGTAGCGCTTAGTAGGGCGCGCGTCCATGCGCATTTCGCTACCTGATGCCCGGGCGCTGCTGGAGTCGGTGATGCGGCGCCTGGGCCACGACGCGGCGGAAGCGGCGGTCATCGCCGACCACCTCCTCGACTCGGAGATCCGCGGCTTGCGGCAGGGCGGCCTCGCGCGCGCGCTCAGCATCGCGGAGCGCCTGGCGCGCCCGGGCGCGGCGCGCTCGCCGATGCAGGTCACGCATGAGACGGCGGTGGCGGCGCGGCTGGACGGCGGCGACAACGTCGGCTACCTCGTCGGCCGCCGCGCCATGGAGCTCGCGATTTCGAAGGTGCGCGCGCACGGCATCGCCATGGTCGCCGCGCACAACACCTGGTACACGGGGATGCTGTCCTATTACGCCGAAATGGCGGTCGCGGAAGGCAAGGTGGCGATGATCGCCTCCAATGCCACCGCCTGGGTGGCGCCGCACGGCGCGACCGAAGGCCGCTTCGGCACCAACCCGATCTGCTTCGGCTTCCCGGGCAACGATGCGCCGGTGATCTGGGACATCGGCACTTCGATCATCATCCACGCCGACGCGATGCTTGCTCGCAGGCTCGGCAATAAACTGCCCGAAGGCGTGGCCTATGACGCGGCCGGCGCACCGACCACCGACCCCGCCGCCGCCCTCTCCGGTGCGCTGGTCGCGTGGGGCGGCGCCAAGGGCTCGGGGCTCGGGCTGGTGGTACAGCTCCTCGGCATCATGGCCGGCTCCACGGTCATTCCGCAGGACCTGCAGGGCTTCGGCATGCTGGTCGTGCTGATCGACCCGGCAGTCCTCGCGCCAGGCGAGGATTTCGGCGCCAACGTTTCCGAGTATGCCCAGTGGGTGCGTTTGGCTCGTCCAGCCGACCCGAAGGCGCCGGTGCGCATGCCGTTCGAGCGTTCGATGCGCGATCGCGCCAAGGTGCGCGCGGCGGGCTTCATCGAAGTTCCGGACGTGATCCATGACAACCTGCGAAAGCTGGCAGCGTGAAGAAAAAAATCGGGTTCGTCGGGCTGGGAAACATGGGCGGGCGCATCACGCGTCGCCTGATCGCCGCGGGCCACAGCGTGCTCGGGTTCGACCCCGCGCCGGGACGCGCCGAGGCCTGCGGAGCGCAGGCGGCCGACTCGGTTGCCGAAGTGGCGCGGGGCGCGGACACGATCCTGCTTTCGCTGCCGGACAGCAAAGTCGTCGAACCGGTAGCAGAGGAAATTCTTCAAAACACAAAAACCGGGCAAGTGGTGGTGGACCTCAGCACCGCGGCGCCCAGCTCGACCATGCGTCTCGCCGCGCGTTTCGCCGAGCGCGGCGCGAGCTTCGTCGACGCCGGGATCTCCGGCGGTGCCGCCGCCGCGGAGAAGGGCACGCTCACCCTGATGGTGGGAGGCGATAAGGCAGCGGCCGACAAGCTGAAGGACGTGTTCGCGCCTTTCGCAACCAAGGTGGTGTACATGGGCGCGAGCGGCTCGGGCCATACCACCAAGCTGCTCAACAACTTCCTCAATGCCGTGAGCCTGGCCGCGACTGCCGAAGTGATGGTGGCGGGCAAGAAGGCCGGGCTCGACCTGCATCTCCTGCTCGATGTGCTGAACTCGAGCAGCGGCGTCAACTTCGCCACGCTGAACCGCTTCCCGAAGATCGTCGACGGCGACTACCTCGAGGGCGGGCTCACCGGCAAGCTGATGACCAAGGACGTCGTGCTATACGTCGACCGCCTGCACCAACTGGGCGTCGCCTCGCTCAACGCGGCCGGGCCGATGGCATCGTTCGGGCTGGCCACCGCGCTCGGCTACGGCGACCAGATCAGCAACCGCGTGGTGGACGCCATCGGCGACGTCTCCGGCGGCATTCGATTGAACGATCCCAAAGGGAAGGAAAGGAAATGAAGGTTTTCCATGCGCGAACCGATGACAAGCCCTCCGAGCTGCGCTCGGAGACCTTCAGCGGCACGGTCTGGGCGGACCCGATCATGCCGGCAACCGACGGCGTGATGATCAACAACGTGTTCTTCGCGCCGGGCGGCCGCACGCACTGGCACAGCCATGAGCGCGGGCAGGTGCTGAACGTGATCGCGGGCAGCGGCTGGGTCTGCCTTGCCGGCGAGAAGCCGCGGCGCATCCGCGCAGGCGACGTGGTGTGGATCGCGCCGGGCGAGCGCCACTGGCACGGCGCCGATTCCGGCAGCTACATGATGCATATGGCGACCTCGATCGGCAAAACGGCCTGGGCGGAAGCGGTGTCGCAGCAGGATTACGTGTCATGACGCGCCTCTTTCTCAGTCTGATTCTGGTATTTGCACCCGGCTTTGCGGGGGCGCAGAGCTTTCCCACCAAGACCGTTACCGTCATCATCGGTGTCGCGCCCGGCGGCACGCTGGACACGCTCGCGCGGCAGATCGCGGCCGGCCTGTCGCCGATCCTGAAGCAGCCCGTGGTGGTGGAGAACGTCACCGGCGCCGCCGGCCTGGTCGGCTTCCAGCGGCTGATGAAGTCCGATCCCGACGGCCACACGCTGAACTTCAGCAACATGTCGCTGCTCATCATCCCGCACATGCATCCCAAGGGCGGCTTCGACCCGCTGAGGGACCTGGCGCCGGTTGCCGGCGTCGCGACGGTGCCGATGGTCATGGCGGTGAGCAACAAGAGCGGCATCAAGGATCTGCCGGCGCTGATCGCCCACATGCGGCGCAATCCCGGCAAGGTGAACCTCGGCAACGGCGGGCCGGGGACCACGGCGCACCTCTCGCAGGCGCTGTTCCTGAACATCGTGAAGGCCGACGCGCAGCTCATCCAGTACCGCGGCACGGGTCCAGTCCTGGCCGATGTCATGTCCGGCGTGGTGGACGGCATCATCGACCAGACGGTCACGCTGATGCCGCTGCACACGAGCAAGCGCGCGCACGCCATCGCGGTGTCCACGCCCCAGCGGCTCGCGCAGATGCCCGACGTGCCGACCTTCGCCGAAGGCGGGGTGCCGGAGTTCGACTTGCGCATATGGAACGGCTTTCTCGCGCCCAAGGGCACGCCGCGCCCGGTGCTCGAGCGCCTCGCGGCCGCGATTTCCCAGGTGATCGACAGCGCGGAATACAAGGAGCGCGTGGAGAAGCAGCTCGCCTCCGAGATCCCGCCGCCCGCCGAGCGCGGGCCGGACGCGTTCCGCGCGCTGCTGGAGAAGGATTCGGCGCGCGTGGCGGCGCTCGTCAAGGCGATCGGGCTCAAGCCCGAGAACTGAAATTACCGGAGACACGCGAATGGCAAAGCAGAAGCTGGGCTTCATCGGCGTCGGCAACATGGGCGGGCCGATGAGCGGACACCTCCTCAAGGCGGGACACGAGGTGCTCGTGTACGACAACAATGCCGCGGCAGCCGCGAAGGCCGCGGCGGCGGGCGCCTCGAAGCTCGGCTCGATCAAGGAGGTCGCCGACCAGGTGGAGACGCTGTTCCTGTGCCTGCCGACGCCGCAGATCGTCGAGCAGGTCGCGCTCGGGCCGGGCGGGGTCGTCGAGGGAAGCCGGGTGAAGACGGTGGTGGACCTCTCGACCATCGGACCGCGCACCGCCGCCGCGGTGGCCGCCGGCCTGGCGAAGCGCGGCATCGCTTACGTCGACTCGCCGATCAGTGGCGGCGTGCCCGGGGCTGTGAAGGCAACGCTGGCGGTCATCGTGTCCTGCCCGCGCGCGCTCTACGACGCGCTGCAGCCGATCCTGCAGAACTTCGGCAAGACCTTTTTCCTCGGCGAAAAGGCCGGCCAGGCGCAGACCATGAAGCTCGCCAACAACATCCTGTCGGCCGCCGCCGTGGCGATGACCTCCGAGGCGGTGGTGATGGGCGTGAAGGCCGGGCTCGACCCGAAGGTGATGATCGACGTCATCAACGCCGGCTCCGGCCGCAACACCGCGTCGGCCGACAAATTTCCGCGTTGCGTGCTGCCCCGCACGTTCGACGTAGGCTTCAAGGCGGCGCTCGCCTACAAGGACGTGCGCCTGTGCGTGGACGAGGCCGAGCACCTCGGCGCGCCCATGGTGGTGGGCTCCGCGGTGCGCGAGATGCTCTCCATCACGCTCGCCCTCGTCGGCAAGGACGCGGACTTCTCGGAGGTGGTGAAGGTGTGCGAATCGTGGGCCGGCGTCGAAGTGCGCGGCTGACGGTACGTGAAGTCATGTAACACCGTGTGACAGGCACGTCGGCCTGCAATCTCCGGGTTACATCGCGGTGCTTGAATGAGAGCTCCTTCCGTTCCGGAATCGGAACCCCTCTCGAAAGGAGCAACTATGAAAGCACTGTTTGTCACCGTGTTTGCGGGGATGCTGGCGGCGATGGCCGTGATGGCTTACGCCAACCAGGCGCCGGTATCGACCGGCATACAGTCCTCGTTGCCGAGCGATGAGGACAAAGACAAGGACAAGGATAAAAAAGACGGCTGATGGATCCGGTTTTGCTAGCTCGTTGGGGACCCATCGTTTTAGCCCCGGTAAAACGGGGCTTTGCTTTTGCGCAAGCTTGGAGTGGGGAGCGATGAACGAGAGACGCCGTGCCGTGCGCGTTCGGACCCTTTCCAAAGCCGCCGAAATCGTCGGTGGTCGCGAATCCCTGCGTTGCCAGTTGAGGGTATCCGCTGTACTTCTTGCCATGTGGTTTAGCGGGGCCGAGCCGCCGCCGACCGACGTATTCCTGAAGGCGGTCGACATTGTCGAGGATGCACGCATCCAATCCATTAAGCAGAGGCGCGCATAAGGCGCGCTGGATCTAACGGCTGGCGGCGTAGTACTCCACGCGACGCTCGAGGTACGCGATTGCCTCCGAGATGACGAAGGCGAAGAGGAACACCATCAGCACCAGCGCCCAGAACTCTTCCATCAGGAAATTGTTCGAGTAGACCTCGAACAGCTCGCCCACGCCGATGATGGCGACGAGGAGCTGGCCGATCACCACGCCCTTCACGCCGCGGATCGCGCCGAGGCGGACGCCGGCCAGGATTTCGGGCAGGGCCGAGAGCAGCAAAACCTTGCCATAGAGCTGTCCGCGGCTCGCGCCGAAGGAGCGCGCCATCTCGACCAGCGACCGGTCGGCGTGCGTGATGCCGACCTGCGTGTCGAGGGTAATGACGAAGACGGCGAACAGGAACACGGTGACCACCACCGTGGTCTCGCCGATGCCGACCACCGCCATCAGGATCGGCACCAGCGCGGAGATCGGCGCGCTGACGAAGATGTTCACCCACATGCCGAGCAACCGGCCGATGCCCTTCACGCGCGCCATGACGATGCCGAGCGGGATGCCGATCACCAGCGCGAGCAGCATGCCGACGCCGAACGAGCGCAGCGTGATGATCGCGGCTTTGCCGAACTTCTCGGTCGGCGCGATCTCGAACATCGCCTCGATCACCGCGCTGAAGGGCGGCACGATGGTCGAAAGCTTCAATCGGCCGGCGATTTCCCAAAGTACCGCCCACACTGCGAGCGAGAGCAGGATCTTCATACGTACTGCCTTAGCATTCCCCAGATCTCATCGACCGTATCGAGGTAGCCGCGATCGCGGCGGATCTCGTCCGGGCTGCGGCTGTGGTCGACGTTCGGCCGCACGATTTTCGACACACGGCCGGGCCGCGGCGAGAGCAGGGCGATCTGGTCCGAGAGGTACGCCGCCTCCTCGATGCTGTGGGTGACGAAGATCACCGTCTTCTGGTGGTGCCGCAGGAGATCCAGCAGGTCCTCCTGGAACTTGCGCCGCGTCTGCTCGTCGACCGAGGAGAACGGCTCGTCCATCAGGATGATGTCGGCGTTCACGGTGAGCGCGCGAGCGAGCCCCACTCGCTGACGCATGCCGCCGGAAAGCTGGGCTGGATAGCGGTGCTCGAAACCCTTAAGGCCGACTTCGGCGATGTACTTGCGCGCCACGTCCTCGCGCTCCGGACGCGGCGTGCCGCGCAGCTCGAGGCCGAAGGCGACGTTGCGCAGCACGTCGGCCCACGGCAGCAGGGCGAAGTCCTGGAACACGAAGGCGCGTTCGGCCCCCGGGCCGTCGACGGGTTTCCCCTTGACCAGAACTTCGCCGGCATTGCGCGGGATCAGGCCGGCGATGATCTTGAGCAGCGTGGTCTTGCCGCAGCCGCTGGGGCCGAGCAGCGTGGAGAGCTGGCCTTTGGGGAACGAAAGGTTGACGTCGCGCAACGCTTCGACGCCGTTGTCGTAGGTCTTGCTGACGTTTTTGACTTCGACAATCATGGAAACAGCCTTTGCTCGAGGCGCTGCAGCAGATGCAGCGAAATCGCCGCCACCGCCACGATCGAGGCGATCGACGCGAACATCTTGGGATAGTCGGCCACCGAGCCGTGGTAGCTGATGAGATCGCCGATGCCGGTGGGCGTGATGAGGAGCTCGGCGATGACGATGCCGATGAAGCCCATCGCGAGGCCCAGGCGCAGGCCGGTGAAGATCAGCGCCGCCGCATGCGGCAGCACGATCTTCAGCACCTCCTGCACGCGCGTGCCCTGGAACGAGCGGCACATCTGCAGCAGCGACGGCGGCGTGTTGCGGATGCCCTTGTAGGAGTTCATCACGATCACCGGGGCGGCAAGCATGATCACCGCCAGCACCTTGGAGGTCAGGCCGATGCCGTACATGTAGGTGAGCAGCGGAATGATCGCCGCCATCGGCGCCGCCTGCAGGATGATGAACACCGGCAGGCTGAGCCACTCGATGGTGCGCGACAGGCCCATGCCGATGCCGAAGGCGATGCCGGCGATGGCGCACAGCGCGACCCCCAGGAGCAGCGGCTGCGCCGTGATGAGGTAGGCCTTCCCCAGGCTCCCATCGCGCAGCATTTCGATGAAAGCCAGAAACGTGGTGCTGAACGGCGGAAACGCCGGGCTCACCGGCCAGCGGCCGGCGAGCTCCCACAGCCCGAAGAACAGGGCGAAGGAAGCGAGCTGCCAGCGACGCAATTACTTAAGCTTCGACAGCGCGGCCTTGAGCGGCGCGAGGTGCCAGAAATCCTCGACCTTGGGGTTTTCCTTCTTGATCGAGCCGGACAGGGCGTAGAACTCGAGGTCGTTTTTCGCCGCGGCCTCGCCGCCGCCGTCGTTCGGGAAGATGCCGTTCGCCACGCCTTCCTTGAAGTAGGTCGGGATCTCCTCGTCCAGCTTGGCCGGCAGGTCCTTCAGCAGGCCGAGCTGCTTGCGCACCGCGACCATCGAGCCCGGGTCCTTGTTGATCTCGCGATTCACGCGCACCAGCTCCTCGACGAAGATGCTGATCGGGCCCTGGTTCTTCTCCAGGTAATCGCGCCGCGCGAACAGCGCCTCGTCGCTCGCCTTGACGTTGCCGAGCGGCAGCACGGTGAACTTGCTGCCGCCTTCCTTCATCAGGAAGTTCTTGTTGGTCGAGTCGAGGATCGTGGCGCGGATGTTGCCCTTGAGCATGGCGAGCGCGCGCACCTGCGACCCCGGCACGTAGCTGACGTTCTTGTACTTGATGCCGTGCTCCTTGGCCATCAGCAGCATGATCGCTTCGGTGCCCGAGCCGCGACCCTGCACCGCGATCTCCTGGCCGTCGAGGTCCTTCCAGCTCTTGTAGTGCTCGTTCGCGACCACCGGGAAGAACTGCAGCGACCAGAGCTGAACGAAGAAGCGGATCGGCACGTTGACCTTTTCCAGCGCCGCGTACGGCGTGCCCTGGCCGACGTCGGCCTGGCCGTTGATCACCGCCTGCGTGGCGATGTCCTCGTTCTTGAACGAGGTGATCTCCACCTCGACCCCGCGCTTCTTCGCGCGCTCCGCCGCCACCAGCAGCGGCAGGTCGTCGATGCCGATCACGTCGCCAAGCGCGTACTTGATCTTGGTCTGCGCCGAGGCGACTCCCGTGGTCAGCGCGAGAGCGAGCAGGGCGGTGGTCAGGGTTCTCACGAGCTTGGATCTCCTTTGGTTGCTTCCTGGCGCGAATTCTGCGCTGTCAGCGGCGCCGATTCAATGGCGTGCGAGAACCTACCGCAGTGCAAGCGCGGCCTACGGTTCAATAGGGCGGCTTTCCCTGTCCGCGTTGGCGAGTTCGTACCTCATAGTCGTTGAAACGCCAACGCTGGTAGATATAGAACAGCCATGTCAGCACCAATGCGCCGACGATCCCCGCGACGACGTTCAGCCAGGACGGCGCGGAGGGGCTGATAAAGCGCACCAATAGCGCGAGCGCCACGCCGGCCACCGTATTGTTGATCACCGCGATCATGCTGGCCGTGGTGCCGAAAAAACGCGAGTCCCGGGCCGAACCGGAGCGCAGGGTCGTCCACTTCTGGCCACCGGCCGCTCTCCGCTGAGAAGTGGCGCTCTGCCTCCGGACCGAGGGTGCGGTAATAGGCGCGGATGCGGGCGATTCCATCCAGGCAGTGCATGCTGTCCAGCGCCGTTTCCACCAGCCTGACCACCGTGAAGATCCCAAGAACGAAAACCGCCGGCAGCACGATCGCAGCGAAAGGAATCAGCACGTCGCTGGAGCCCGCGATGAACCCGATCGCGACCAGCGTGCTCGAAAGCACCATGACATAGAGCGTGCTGCGGGCGGAAGCCTCCGCGTAGGTTGAATTGTTCGCTGTTTGCAGCACGAAGTGCTCGGTGGTGAGTGCAGAGAGCAAAGCGCTTCGCTCCGACTGTTCGGGATCGTTGTTACTCATGCTGCAGGATGTTGATCAGTTTCCCGAATGGATCACGCACGAAAAACCTGCGCACTCCCCACGGCTCGGTCGCCGGGCCATATTCGATGGCGATACCCGCATTTCTCACCCTCGTGAGAGCTTCTTCAACATCGTCGACTTCAATCGACATGTCTGGCACAGCCGTACCAGAGTCCCCCTCGGACATCACGCTGACCTGAACCGTCATCTTTGCGCTCGAGCCGTAGGTCCGTATCCAGCCAAGGTCCATGAGGACCTTGAGGCCGAGAACATCTTTGTAGAAGGCGGTCGCCTTCTCTACGTCAGACGCCCCGACATTCGAGACGATGCGCTTGACCTTCACCCACTAGGTCTCTCTTGGTTCTCCGAATGCTAAGCGATTGCCGCTTGGATCGAGAATCTCAAAGTCCCGCATTCCGTACGGCCGATCATCGAGATAACTCGAATGCACGTTGCGCCCTTTCAACTCCGAATAATAGGCGTCAACGCCCTTCACCTGCACGTACACCATTGCCGTACCTTGCTTTCCCTGGCGCTTCATCGATGTCTTGCACCGGCAGGCGGGGCGTTACAGCCTCCAGCCGTGGTTAGTTTCCGAAGCCATAGAGCGTGATCATGTGGTTCTCCGAAAGCCCTGTCCCTGTTAACTCAGGGCGTGGCGGGAAGGATCTGTCGCTGCTCCGCGATGTTCCAGATTTTCCGCGCGGCCACGGCCGCGGTGCGCATGATGGCGGCCTCGTCGGCCTTGAGGTGGCGGCCGTCCCGCACGACCGGCTCGCCGTGGACCATGACGAGCGCGAGGTCGCCGGCGTTGCCTTTCCAGACCAGGTTCTTGAGGGGATCGCGCACCGGCTGCAGGTGCGGTTTCCACAGGTCGTAAACCAGCAGGTCGGCTCGGGCGCCCGGCGTGAGACGGCCGAGGTCCGGGCGGCCGAGCGCCTGGGCGCCTGCCGCGGTCCCGGCGCGCACCAGCTCGCGCGCGGTGCCGAAGTGCGCCTTGCCGAAGTGCTGCTTGGAGAGCAGGCCGGTGACGCGCGCCTCGCTGATGAAGTCCATGCCGTGCGAGTCGGTGCCGATACCGGTGTTGATGCCAGCGCGGGCGAAGCGCGCGTACGGGAAGTTGATGCCCTCGCGCGCGAAGCTGAAGGCGCAATTGGCGACGCTGGTACCGGTTTCGGCGAGAACCTTCAGCTCCGCGTCGCTCGCACAACCCGCGTGCGCCAGGACCACGTTGCGGCCGAGGAGGCCGGCGTGCTGCGCGTACTCGGCGGCGCCCATCCCATACCTTTTCTGCAGAAGAGAAATCTCCTGCGGTGTCTGGGCGAAGTGGGTCGTCAGGATGCAGCCCAGCTCGTCCGCCGCCTTGCGGCAGTCGCGCAGGAGCTCGGGCAGACAGGTGTCGGTCGCGTGCGGGCCGATCGCCACCTGGGCGAGGCCATCGTGCCCCTCGTCGCGCGCCTTGAAAAGCGCGATTGATTTCTGGAGCTGCGCGTGACCGTCGTTGCCGAAGTCCCACACTGGATAGCCGTCCGGGCCGAGGCGCGAGTTCGAGGCCGACATGATGAACGGCGCGCCGATGGTGCGCAGGCCCACCTCGCGCGCGACGTCGAAGAAGACCTCCTGCCCGTGGTGCCACATGTCGAGCAGCGTGGTCGTGCCGCCCCTCATCAGGTCGCACATGCCGAGCGCGGTGACAGCGCGCAGCTCCTCCGCGGTGAGCTCCTTCGCCGCGAGCGCGGTCAGCGGCAGGATGATGTTGTAGACGAGCTTCGGGACGAAGGGCTCCATCTCGAGGTCGTCCGGGATGCCGCGGAACAGGCCGCCGCGGATGCAGTGCGCGTGCAGGTTGACGAAGCCCGGCATGACCAGGCCGTGCTCATAGCGGATGACCTCCTGGCCGGGGGCGGGCGCGTCGCGCGTCACGGCTTCGATGCGCGAGCCGTCGAGGTAGATGTAGTGATCCTCCAGCAGGACTTGCGCGCCGTCCCGCTCGCCGAGGACGTACTTGCCGCTGACGACCCGCGTGGTCACTCCGCCTTGTAACCTGACTCTTGGGTGACTCGCCGCCAGACTTCGGTCTGCTCTTTCGCGAGGGCGCCGATCGCTTCCGGCGCCAGCGGGTTCAGGTCCATCCCCTGCCGCTCCACCCGCTCGCGCACTTCGGGATTCTTGAGGACGCCCAGCAGCTCGCGCGACAGGCGCTCAACCACCTCTTTCGGCAGCTTCGCCGGGCCGAAGAGGCCCATCCACGGCACCGCCGGGAAGGGCGCCACGCCCGCTTCCGTCATGGTCGGCAGGTCGGGAAGCGCCTTGCTGCGCTCGTTGTTCAGGGTGGCGATTCCGCGCGCGCGCCCGTCGCGCAGATGCTGGGCGAGCGTACCGCTCGCGAGCATGAGCTGGATGCGGCCGGTGACGAGATCGTTGAGGGCCGTGGTTTCGCTCTTGTAGGCCACCACCTGCAGGTCGAACTTCTCGGCGCGGGCGAACATCGTCGGCGCCATCGTCGCGGCAGCGCCGGAGCTTCCGGCGTTCAGCTTTCCGGGGTTGGCTCGCCCATACGCGGCGAGCTCCTTCAGGTTCTTGATCGGCAGCTCCGGATTCACCGCCCAGAAGAAGGAGAAGTTGCCGATGCCGCCGATCGGCGTGAAGTCCGCCATCGGATCGAACGGCACGTTCTTACGCAGCGACGGCAGGGCGGAAATCTGCGTGTAGGTGGCGAACCAGATGGTGTAGCCGTCGGGCGCGCTCCTCACCACCTCCTGACCAGCGATGATTCCGTCCGCGCCGGGCTTGTTGTCGATGACGACCGTCTGCCCAAGCGACTGCGACAGGGCGGCCGCGATGATCCGGGCTGTTACGTCGGTGGTGCCACCGGTTCCGAAGGCGACGACCGCGCGCAGGGGCTTGGTGGGATATTGGGCTTCGGCGAAAAGCGGAAGGGCGAGCAGGGTGGCAAGAAGAAGTTTTCTCATGAGTGGTTTTTCTGCGCTTTCAGCATGGCTTGGGCGAGCCGATGATAAGGCGAAAGCGCGAGAGCGGCATGCGAAGCGCAGCGCGGTGAAGGCGGGATGTTCCCCTGATTTCATTGACACCTGGTTCCTCCAGCCTGCTGTTCGAACGTCGCAGGCGACACGTAGTGCAATGATGAGTGAAGTCGGTCCGTGTTGTAAAACGGGACGTAGCTCTTCAATGCTTCACGAATCGCCATGTCCTCTTCGAAGCGCACCCCGTGGTAGATCTCCGACTTCATTGAATGGAAGAAGGATTCGATGAAGGCGTTGTCCGTCATCTTGCCTGGCCGATTCATGCTCTGGGTGATGCCGAGCTCGGCGAGCCGGCGAGAGCGTGACAAATGCGGGCGATCGATTGCGTACATGGCTCGCAGACCATGAGCTCGGCGAGGACGACTACGCGGAGGCTCAGCGAATGGGGACGGATCCGCAGAGCGCAGCATTGTTGTTCTGGCGCGATGGAAGACTGGATAGGCGCATGTTTGGTGTAGTAATCATCGACGGACAAACCCCCGGTAATGACTATTACGCCGCAGAACTGCGGGTGTCGATCGATGAGGCCAATGCTAGAGCGAGGAGCTACGGCGTACCGATTCGCTTTGTTGCAGCAGGCTCCTTGAACGAAGAGTGAAGGCGCTGCGGTCCCGAAGGCCGGGTGATCGACCGACCGCTCCTGGCCGACAGGAGACACCCAGCTAAGGCAATAAGCGATCTTGCGGAGCCAAAGGAAATCGGGCTCTGACCCGATTTCTCGGCCTTGGAAGAATTCCTTCACTTTGTCGAACCAGCCCTTGGCGCGCGGGTTGTGCCGCGCCCCTACCGCCGCATCTGCTCCTTGATCCGCAGGAGCGCCCTCTTGTCGAGCAGGTCCTTTTCGCGATAGTCGGTCTTGGTGCGGATCAAGCCGTCGATGTCGAGCACCTTGACCGGTGTGCCCTCGACCTCGAGTTGCCGCACCCACGGCTGAACCGATTCGTAGGTCTGACCGTTGGCTGTAAACAGCAGGTCGACCACGGCCTGACCGCCCACCAGCACGTATTCGACGCCTTCTTCGTCAAACCTCGACAGCAGATCAAGAAGCGGGTCCCGCTCACTCATGCCGCATTGAGCTGCGGGCAATCAGGACCTGGCGTTCGTCATCGAGACGATTGAAGTATTCGTGGCGGCCGCGCATCACGCCGCGCGGCCGCGGCGGAGTGGCTGAGCGCAGCATGCGGTCCAGGAACCGGGCGCGGCGATACGCCTTCGCCGGATCGAGCTCGACTTCGGTGCGGTCCTGCGTGCCGACGATGCGCATTGCGCAAGTCTACCCCTCGAAAAACTCCTTGACCTTGTCGAACCAGCCCTTGGCGCGCAGGTTGTGGCGCGCGCTGTCCTGGAGTCGAACTCGCGCAGTAGCTGACGCTGGCGCTCGGTCAGGCTGACCGGGGTCTCGACCACCACGTGGCAGAAGAGCTTGCCCTTGGCTCATGGCTGCGCACGCCCTTGATGCCTTTGCCCTTGAGGCGGAAGGTCTTGCCAGTCTGGGTTTCCGCCGGGACGCGGAACGGTAAAAGCGGGTGGTGCAGAAGGCTGGCGTCAAGCCGGGGTGAGGAAAAGCGGGTTCAGAGCGTGATTTTCGTAGACTGGAACACGTGGTCGAGCACCAGGGGCTTGAACGCAGTTGCTTCGACCGCGGCCGCCGGCAGCAGGTCTGCCCGGGAGCTGATCACGAGCGGGCCGTGCTGCGGATCGTCGGTCGGGCGTCCGTGCGAGCCTTTCACCAGCCGGGTGTCCTTCAGCGAGATGACGTCGAGCAGCGTGCGCAGGCCGAGCTTGCGCTTGGCAAGCCGCCACCCCGTGGCGAGCAGCGGGAGGCGGATTTCGGGATCGACGAAGAGCTCGACCGGGTCGTAGCCGGGCTTGCGGTGGATGTCGACGGTGCGCGCGAAGTCCGGCGCCCGCCGCTCGTCGAGCCAGTAGTAGTAGCTGAACCAGCGCTCGGGCTTCGAGATGGCGACCAGCTCGCCCGAGCGCTCGTGGTCGAGGCCGAGCTCGCGCTTGCCGGCCTCGTCGAGGACTCGCTCCACGCCTTCCAGCCTTTCGAGAATCCCCCTGACGTAGGAAATCCGGCTGCGGTCATTGACGTACACATGGGCGACCTGGTGGTCGGCGACGGCGAATGCGGCGCTCGCGCCCGGGTCGAGAATCTCGCGAGCGAGCTCCTCGGGACGCACGCGGATCAGTCCCGCCTCGCGAAGCGCGCGGTTGATGTGCACCGCATCGGTCACCGGCGTGATGCCGTACTCCGACACGACGATGACCTCGCGGGCGCTCGCGGCTGCATGGTCGATGAGCATGCCGCACGCCGCGTCGAGCTCCCGCAGGTCCTGCGTCACGCGCGGGTGCGCGAGGTCAGGCCCGAGGCGCTGCAGGTTATAGTCGAGGTGCGGCAGGTAGGTGAGCGTGAGCGTCGGGTTGCGCGTTTGCATCACATGCAAGGTCGCCCGCGCGATCCAGTCGGTCGACGAGATGTCGGTCATCGGCCCCCAGAACTTGAACAGCGGGAACGTGCCGAGCTTCGCATCGAGCTCGTCGTGCAGCTGGTGGGGATGCGCATAGTGGTCGGGGATCTTGCGGCCGTCGGCGGGATACATCGGGCGCGGCGTCGCGCTCCAGTCCGCGCTCGAGTACATGTTGTACCACCAGAACATCTTCGCGCAGGTGAACGCCGGATCGCGCTTCCTCCCCGCCTCCCAGATCTTCTCGCCCGCGACGAGGCGGTTCGACTGCCGCCACAGCCAGATTTCGGAAAGCTCGCGGAAGTACCAGCCGTTCGCCACCGCGCCGTGGCCGCGCGGCATGAGGCCGGTCACGAGGGTCGACTGCACCGTGCAGGTGACGGCGGGCGTCACGGTGCGCAGCGGCCGCAATGCGCCGCGCGCGGCGAGGCGCTTCAGGTTCGGCGTGTGCTCGCCCACGAGCGCGGGGGAAAGCCCCACCGCCAGGATCACGAGGAGCGGAGTCATTCGGGTACTATAGTGTCATGAGCAAGGCCGCAGGGAAGCTGCTGCGCGGCTGGCTGCGCCGCCAACTCGACGCCGCGCAGAACGCATGGCTCGACGAGCAGCTCGCCGACCTGGAAGAGGATCCTTCCGATGGCACGCTCGCCATTGCGCTCGGCATCGCGCCGCGACGGCTTGGCAAAGCTGATCTCGCGCTCGCGGGCGCCGACCATGCCGCCGCCGGAGAGGCGCTGCCGGGATGGGACCCGCAGGGCTGGAGCGTCGTGGAGGCCGCGCGGATACTGATGCTTGCTTCGCTTCCCGCAAAAGAGTTCTCTGAACGCTTCCGGATGTTGTGCCGCACCGCGGACGTCGCCGAGCTCGTCGCCCTTTACCGCGGCCTGCCGCTCTACCCGGATGCCGCGTCGCTCGAGCCGCAGGTCGGCGAAGGCCTGCGCAGCAACATGCGCTCGGTGTTCGAGGCGATCGCGCACCGCAATCCCTACCCGCGCGCGCATTTCGACGAGCACCGCTGGAACCACATGGTGCTGAAGGCGCTGTTCATCGGCAGCCCCCTCGCGCCGATCCAGGGGCTCGATGAGCGCGCCAACCCCGAGCTCGCGCGCATCCTGTGCGATTTCGCGCACGAGCGCTGGGCCGCCGGCCGGCCGGTCCCTGTGGAGCTGTGGCGCTGCGTCGGGCGCTTTGCCGAGGGCCCGGCCATTGCCGATCTCACCCGGGTATTGAAAAGTGACAGCATCGACGAGCGCCGCGCCGCCGCCGCCGCCCTTGCCGCCTCGCCCGATCCGCGCGCGGCGCAACTACTCGCTACGACCTCGAGGTCTCCATGATGCTGATCGATCCGCACGCCCACATGATCTCCCGCACCACGGACGACTACGAGGCGATGGCTGCCGCCGGCATCGTCGCGCTCATCGAGCCGGCGTTCTGGATTGGCCAGCCGCGCACCAGCGTCGGCTCCTACCTTGACTACCTGTCGGCCATCGTCGGCTTCGAGCGTTTCCGCGCCGGGCAGTTCGGCATCCGCCATTACTGCACCGTAGGCCTGAACTCGAAGGAAGCGAACAACGAGGAGCTCGCCGAGGGCGTGATGGATCTCATCCCGCGCTTCGCGCTCAAGGAAGGCGTGGTGGCGATCGGCGAGATCGGTTACGACGAGCAGACCGCGCTCGAAGACAAGTATTTCCGCCTGCAGCTGGAGCTGGCGAAGAAGCTCGACCTGCCGGTCATGATCCACACGCCGCACCGCGACAAGAAGCGCGGCACCTCGCGCTCGATGGACGTCTGCGACGAGCACGGCCTCAACCCGAGCAAGGTGGTGGTCGACCACAACAACGAGGAGACGGTGCGCGAGACCCTCGAGCGCGGCTTCTGGGCGGCTTTCTCCATCTATCCGAGCACGAAGATGGGCAACGAGCGGATGGTCGAGATCCTGCGTCAGTATGGTGCAAGGCAGGTGATCGTCGATTCTGCCTGCGACTGGGGCATCTCCGAGCCCCTCGGCGTCGCCAAGACCGCTAAGCTCGCGCTGCAAAAGGGAATTCCAGCGGACCAAGTGCGCCTCGCGTGCTATGCCAATGCACTCCAGGCTTACGGCCAGAGCGGCCAGATGAAGGAGTCGGACTGGCTCAACCCGCCCGCGGTCGACCAGCGCACCCTCTACGAGGGCAATTCCATCCTGCGCGGGGGGCGGGAACCCCGCGTCGAAGATGCGAAACAGCCGCGCCGCAGCATGGACGACCTCATCATCAAATAGCCGATCGCAGTCGTATACTGGCTTCCCCATTTCCGGGGTCTCTGGGAGGAGGTCAGCAAATGAAGCTCGCAAAGATTGGTGGGGCGCTCTCCGCCGCGTTGGTGCTTGCTCTAGCCGGGGATCCAGCCCTCGCGCAGACCAAGATCCGTCTCGAGCCGTTCGTCACCGGCGTGAACGCGCCGCTCGCCATGGTGCAGATGCCGGGCGAGAACCGCTTCCTGGTGATCGAGCAGTGGGGCCGCGTACGCCTCATCGACAACGGCAAGCTCGCGCCGACGCCTTTCCTCGACATCCGCAGCAGGATTCACAAGCCGCTGCACCACGACTTCGACGAGCGCGGGCTGCTCGGCATCGCGTTGCATCCGAAGTTCGGAGAGAACGGCAAGTTCTACGTCGCCTACAGCCACCACCTGCAGTTCGACCAGGCGCTCGACCAGATGCTGTGGTACTCGCACAGCAACGTGGTAGAGGAGTACACGGTATCGAAGGCTGACCGCAACAGCGCGGACCCGAACTCGGCGCGGCGCATCATGACGACCTCGTGGCCGCAGTTCAACCACAATGGGCACTGGATCGGCTTCGGTCCAGACGGGAAGCTCTATGTCTCAATGGGCGATGGCGGCTACGCCAACGACTGGGGCATCGGCCACAACGTGACCGAGGGCAACGGCCAGGACATGTCGACGGTGCTGGGCAAGATCCTGCGCATCGACGTTGACACGCGTACCGGGGCGAAGGCCTACGGCATCCCGTCCGACAATCCGTTCGCCAACGACCGCAACGCCAAGCCCGAGATCTGGGCCTCCGGCGTGCGCAACCCGTGGCGCTGCTCGTTCGACATGGGCGGCACCAAGCAGCTCTTCTGCGCCGACGTGGGGCAGAACAGCTACGAGGAGGTCAGCATCATCGGCAAGGGCCAGAACATGGGCTGGCGCAAGATGGAAGCGACGCACTGCTTCGACTATCAGAAGCCCGACAACCACCCGGCGAGCTGCGACAAGAGCGGCCTCACGCCCCCCATCCTCGAGTACAACAACTGCACCGCCAAGCCCGACGGCTGCCGCGGCATCTCGGTCACCGGCGGCTACGTCTACCAGGGCAAGCACGCCGCGTGGAAGGGCAAGTACATCTTCGGCGACTGGAGCAAATCCTTCGCCGAGATGGACGGCCAGATCTTCATCGCCACCAACTCCGGCGGCAAGTGGAGCATGGAGGTCGCGGAAGTCGTCGGCATGAGCGGCAAGAAGCCCTACATCCTGGCGTTCGCCCAGGACAGCGCGGGCGAGGTGTATGCGCTGACGTCGGTCACGACCGGACCGAACGGCTCGCTCGACACGATCTACCGCATCGTTCCGGCACAGTAATTGCGTTGCGGAAAGACATGGTTCGATCGTTGATTGCGGTTCTTCTGCTGCTCGGCGGGCTACCGGCCGCCGGGCAGCAGAAAACCGAGGAGCCGATGCCCGCGTTCGACAAGAAGTTCCTCTCGGATCCCGGCAACATCGAAGCGGGCAAGGTGGTCTGGGACGGGCAGTGCCGCCACTGCCACGGCGCTTCGGCCTATCCCGGCAAAGCGCCCAAGCTCAATCCGGGGCAGCTCGAGCCCGACTTCATTTTCCACCGCGTCACCTACGGGTTCGGCAAGATGCCGGGGTGGAAGGATGTCTTCTCGCTCGAGCAGCGCATGGCGGTCGTCGCCTACGTCAAGAGCGGCGATTTCTCGCCATAAGGGCGCTCGCCGAAACGACGAGCAGCACGCCGAGGGCGATCATCGCGCCCATGCCCTCGCGCGCGGTTTCCTCGGCCCACCACACCTCCTTGCGCCAGAACCCCGGCGTCGTCGGCCAGTAGTAGACGAGTAGGCCGACGTACGCGAGCACCGACAGGCCGAGCAGCGCCACGCCGGGCGTAGAGACGATGCGCGGCAGGCGGAACGCCGCGGCGAATGCCCAGGCGGCGGGAATCAGGTAGATCGGCATCCAGACATACGGGTCCGGGTCGTTGTACTGCACCGCGGCGAACGCCAGCATCAGCACGCCGAGCACGATGTTCACGTAACGCATGTCCACCTCTCCCCAATTTCCGTACACTCTATCTTACCCATGAGCGCAGACGCTCGATCGACAAAGGCCGAAACGGCCACGCATTGGCAGCGCTTCGCCGTCCCGTACGAATTCCCGGTGGTGTTCACCGAAGGCGTGTTCGACCCGGAGAACCCGGCGCTGCGCGATGTCCTGTGCCGCCTCGAGCCGCACAAGCGCCACCGCATCGTCGTCTTCGTGGATGATGCTCTTGCGTCTCACATCGCGAGAATCTGCACCTACGTGGACCGGCACAAGGACGTCATCCAACTCGCCTGCGCGCCGATCGCCATGCCCGGCGGCGAGAAGATCAAGTCGGAGCTGCACTTCGTCGAGAGCGCGCAGCAGACGCTCTTCGACCTGCACGTCGACCGGCATTCGTTCGTCATCGCCGTCGGCGGCGGCGCGCTGCTCGACGCCATCGGCCTGGTCGCGGCCACCACGCACCGCGGCGTGCGCCACATCCGCATCCCGACCACCGTGCTCGCGCAGAACGACTCCGGCGTCGGCGTGAAGAACGGCGTCAACCTGCGCGGCGTGAAGAACTTCGTCGGCACCTTCGCCCCACCCTTCGCCGTGCTGAACGACCTGCGCTTCATCCTGACGCTGCCCGAGCGCGACAAGATCGCGGGCATGGCCGAGGCGGTGAAGGTCTCGCTCATCCGCGACGCGGCGTTCTTCGGCTGGATCGAACGGCACATGGACGACCTGGCGACCTTCGAGCCCGCGGCCATGGCGTACATGATCCGGCGCTGCGCCGAGCTGCACATGCGACAGATCGGCCAGGGCGGCGACCCCTTCGAAACCGGCAGCGCTCGCCCGCTCGACTACGGGCACTGGTCGGCGCACAAGCTCGAGAGCCTCACGCGCCACCACGTGCGCCACGGCGAGGCGGTGGCGATCGGCATGGCGCTCGATGCGCGCTACTCGGTGCTCGCCGGCCTGCTCGCGCCGGGCGAGGACGAGCGCATCTGCGCGCTGCTCGAGTATCTCGGCTTCGAGCTGTGGCACCCGGCACTCGCGAAGGCGAGCCCGGCGGGCAAATGGGTGATCCTCGAGGGGCTCGACGAGTTCCGCGAGCACCTCGGCGGCGAGCTCACCATCACGCTGCTCGGTGGCATCGGCACCGGCGTCGAGGTGCACGAGATGGACACCGCACGCGTGCGCCAGGCGATGCTCTGGCTGAAGGAACGCGCGGGCGCGTAATGCACCTCGGTCATCTCGGCCACCTTACCTACTGTACCAACATCCACGCCGGCGAGCCGCTTGAAGAGGTGATGGCGAGCCTCGCGCGGCACCTGCCCGGCGTACGCGCCGGCGCCGGCGGCAAAGGTCCTTTCGGGGTTGGCCTGCGCCTGGGCCACGCCGCGGCCGAAGCGTTGCGCGATGCAAAGGCCCTCGCGGCGCTGAAGCGCTTCCTCGCCGAGGGCGACTACTACGTCTTCACCATCAACGGTTTCCCCTACGGCGCCTTCCACGGCCGCTCGGTGAAGGAAGACGCCTACAAGCCGGACTGGAGCGACCCGCACCGCCTCGCCTATACCGACCATCTCGCCGACCTGCTCGCCGAGCTGCTGCCGCAAGGGCAGGAAGGCAGCGTCAGCACCGTGCCCTGCACCTTCAAGCCGTGGGCCGAAGGCAGGCTCGGCGCCATCGTCGAGAACCTCATCCGCCACGTTTCGCATCTCGTTTCCATCGGCAGATCGCGGGGCAAGATCATTTCCCTGGCGCTCGAGCCTGAGCCGTACTGCTACCTCGAGACCATCGAGGAGACGGTGACCTTCTTCCATGAGCACCTGTTCGGCCGCGCCGGCGTCGCCAGGCTCGCCGCGATCGCCGGGCTGTCCGCGGCCGAGGCCGAAAGCGCCATGCGCAGGCACATCGGCGTCTGCTACGACGTGTGCCACGCGGCGGTGGAGTTCGAGGACCCCAAGGCCAGCGTCGAGCTTCTGCGCGGCAACGGCATTTCCATTCCCAAGCTCCAGCTGAGCTCGGCGCTCAAGGTCGCGCGCGTCGACGCGGCGAGCGCGAAGCAGCTCGCGGCATTCGCCGAGCCTGTCTACTTGCACCAGGTGGTGCAGAATTCGAACGGCGCCCTGCGCCGCTTCGTCGACCTGCCGCAGGCGCTCGCGGAGGCGCCGCGCGCCGCCGGCGGCGAGTGGCGCGTGCACTTCCACGTGCCGGTGTTCCTGGAGAAGATGGAGCACTTCGGCACCACGCAGTCGTTCCTCGCGGAGATCCTGCGCCTGCACCGGGCGGCGCCGATCAGCGCGCACCTCGAAGTCGAGACGTATACCTGGGACGTGCTTCCCGCCGCCTACCGCAACGTCGAGATCGCCGCCGCCATCGCGCGCGAACTGAACTGGGTCAGGGCCCAGCTAGGCGGGATACCCGCCTCGTGAAGTTTCAGACCGCGCTCACCCTCGGGCGCGTCTCCAACCTTCCCACCGTCTGGACGAACGCGCTCGCCGGCGCGCTGCTCGCCGGATCGCGCGACCTCGGCGCCGAGTTCGCGCTCGTCGTGCTCGCCTTCTCACTCTTCTACACCGGCGGCATGTTCCTCAACGACGCCTTCGATGCCCCCTGGGACGCGCGCGAGCGTGCCGAGCGTCCCATACCCTCCGGGCAGGTCGGACGCGGCGAGGTGTTCGCCTGGGGCTTCGGCTTCATGGTCGTCGCCATTGCCCTTCTCTCGTGGATCGGCCGAGCGCCCGCCCTCGCAGGGTTGGCGCTAGCCGGCGTCATCACCTTGTATGACTGGAACCACAAGGCCAATCCGCTCAGTCCGGTGGTCATGGGGCTTTGCCGGGCCCTTATCTACCTCGGCGCCGCGCTGTGCTACAGCACGGTCCTTCCCGCGCAACTCTGGTTTGGCGCTGCAGCCTTGCTCTGCTACCTCATCGGCTTGACGTACATCGCCAAGCAGGAAACCCTGGCGCGCGTCGAGAACCTCTGGCCGCTCGCCTTCCTCGCAGTCCCGGTGCTGTACGGCGCCTGGCTCAGCGCCTCGACCCCGCTCGCCGCCCCCTTCTGGGTGATCTTCTCCGGTTGGATCGCGCTCGCCCTGTGGTTCCTGCGCCGCCGCCAGCGCGGCGACATCCCGCGCGCCGTGGTCAGCCTGATCGCCGGCATCTCGCTGCTCGATGCGCTGCTCATCGCCGGGAGCGGCGTACCGGGGCTTGCGCTCGCCGCCCTCGCCGGCTTCGGCGTGACGCTGTTCTTCCAGCGCTATATCGCCGGCACCTAGAACGTTTACGCTCTCTAGGCCTCCCGCGCGGCGAACAGGTTCTTCCTGATGACGGCGTGGATGCCCCAGTTGCCGTCGACTACCTGCGTCACGCCGAAGTCCACGCCCACCGACATCAGCGAGATCGCCTCGTCCTCGGTCAGCTTCTGCGTGGTCATGAGGAAGTGGCGCATCTTGCGGAAGGCGTCGCGCAGTGCGAGGTCGATCGACGACTTGCTGAAGATCTCGTCCTGCGCCTTGGGGCCGAGCTCGGCGAGGTAGTTGGCGAAGCTGAAGCCGTGCAGCACCCACTCGTCCTGCGTCTCGAGCAGCGGATAGCGCAGGTCGGCGAGCGCCTTGCCGGCAAGCGTGGCCTTCTTGTGCAGGATGAGCTGGAAGGTGCCGGTGAGCGAGCACTCGATCGCGGTGCCGCACAGCTCCGAGTCGCCCTGCGAGGCATGCGGGTCGCCGGCCGAGAGCAGCGCGCCGGGCACCGACACCGGGTAATACATCGTCGCGCCCTTGCCGATGCGCCAGTTGTCGATGTTGCCGCCGGTGTAGCTCGGCGGGATCGAGTTCACCATGTCGGCCTCGGCGGGCGCGAGGCCCAGCACGCCGAAGTGCGGCCGAATCGGAACGCGCACATTCTTGAGGATGCCGTGGTTCTCTTTCACCTTGGAGTGGTCGACCGGCACGCCGGGATAGTCGATGGTCGAATGCACTACGCCGAACGGATCGGTCTGCGGCGTCCAGCGGTAGTTGTAGACCGCGCGCGCCCAGTTGCGCTCGCCGCTCGCGTCGACCTCGTAGATGGTAATCACCTCCCGCTTCTTCGGCTCCTCGAGCATGTCGTTGTAGTGAAAGCCCCACCACGCGGCGGCGTTGCTGCCGAAGGCCTTGCCGCGGTGGTTCGGGTTGCCGCTCGGCCGCGGGCGCACGTCGATGATGCGCACTTCCAGGATGTCGCCCGGCTCTGCGCCGCGTACTGCGACCGGCCCGGTACAGATGTGCACGCCCGCGCCGCCGCCCGCGCCGATCTTGGCGTCCATCGGGCCCGCGCCGCGGCGGTTGACGTTCTTGCGCTGCTTGTCCCAGTGGAACACGCTCTCCGCGCCCGGGTCGCCGCGTACCATGCGCTCCATGTCGTCGCCGGCGTGGTGCGTCAGCGTCTCGAGCGTCACGAAATCGCCCGAGTTGACCTGCACCAGCGGCTTCAGCGAGCGGCTGAAGTAGCCCCAGTGCACGGTCTTGTCGGTCGCGGGGACGAAATAGTGATTGGCCTTGCCAGAGCCTTCGCCCGCGGCCTGAGCGTGTGCCACCGTCACGCCCAGCGCAGCCATGGCGCTGCCGCCTGCGACAACCGAATCGCGTAAGAAGTCGCGACGCGACTCGTCTACCGGGTGTTCCGGTTTAATCGGCTCGGACATGCTGGTCTCCCTTGGTTGCTGGGAGCATTATGCGCGCCACCCGCCCCAACAAGTCAACGGCGTCTAGCCTTCGAAGAAGGTCTTGACCTTGTCGAACCAGCCCTTGGCGCGCGGGTTGTGGCGCGCGCTGTCCTGGGCGCTGATGGAGTCGAACTCGCGCAGTAGCTGACGCTGGCGTTCGGTCAGGCTGACCGGGGTCTCGACCACCACGTGGCAGAAGAGCTCGCCCGGCTCCTGGCTGCGCACGCCCTTGATGCCCTTGCCCTTGAGGCGGAAGGTCTTGCCGGTCTGGGTTTCGGCCGGGACGCGGATTTTCGCCGAGCCCTCCAGCGTCGGCACCGACACGTCGCCGCCGAGCGCGGCGGTGGTGATGGAGATCGGCATCTCGCAATGCAGGTCGTCATGGTCGCGCTGGAACACCGGGTGCGGCTTCACGTGCACCTGCACGTAGAGGTCTCCCGGCGGCCCGCCGTTCACGCCGGGCTCGCCCTCGCCGGAGAGCCGCACGCGATCGCCTTCGTCGACGCCCGCCGGGATCTTCACCGCGAGGGTCTTCTGCAGCTTGACGCGGCCGCTGCCGGAGCAGCTGGCGCACGGATTCGGAATCACGCTGCCGCTGCCGTGGCAGCGCGGGCAGGTCTGCGCGATGGAGAAGGGGCCCTGCGAGACGCGCACCTGGCCGGCGCCGCGGCAGGAAGGGCAGGTCGCGGGCTGCGTTCCCGCGCGCGCGCCGCTTCCCTTGCAGGTCTCGCACGCCGCCATGGCGGGAATGCGGATCTTGGTTTCGTAGCCGTGCGCCGCCTGCTCGAGGGCGAGCTCGAGGTTGTAGCGCAGGTCGGCGCCGCGGAACACGGTGCTGCGCCCGCCGCGGTTGCCGCCGAAAATCTCGCCGAAGATGTCGCTGAAGATGTCGCCGAAGCCGGCGCCGCCGGGCCCGCCGCCGGCCTGCGGGCTCACGCCGGCATGGCCGAACTGATCGTAGGCCGCGCGCTTCTGCGGCTCGCACAGCACCTCGTAGGCTTCCTTCGCCTCCTTGAAGTTCTCCTCGGCCTTGGGGTTGTCCGGATTGCGGTCCGGATGCCATTTCATGGCGAGCCGCCGATAGGCCTTTTTCAGGTCGTCATCGGACGCGTCCTTGTTGACTCCCAGGACTTCGTAGTAATCCCGCTTGGCCAAATCTAGCTACCGGTCTTCTTGTCCTTGACCTCGGTGAACTCGGCGTCGACGACGTTCTCGTCTTTCTTGCCGGCTTCGCCCTGGGCCGGCCCCTGGGCCTGTCCCTCGGTGTTGGCGGCCTGCGCCTGCTGCTCGGCGTACATCTTCTGGCCGAGGGTCTGCGCCACCTGCGCCAGCGCCTGCGCCTTGGCGTCGATCTCGGCCTTGTCTTCCGATTTCAGCACGCCTTCGGCGTCCTTGATCGCGGCCTCGATCTTCTCCTTCTCGCCGGCGTCCAGCTTGTCGCCGTAATCCTTGAGCGATTTTCTCACGGAGTGCACCAGCGCCTCGGCCTGGTTGCGGGCGTTGACCAGCTCGAGCGCCTTGCGGTCTTCCTCGGCGTGCGCTTCCGCGTCCTTCACCATGCGCTGGATCTCGGCCTCGGTCAGGCCGGAGCTCGCCTGGATCTTGATCTTGTTCTCCTTGCCGGTCGCCTTGTCCTTGGCGCCGACGTGCAGGATGCCGTTGGCGTCGATGTCGAACGTGACCTCGATCTGCGGCATGCCGCGCGGCGCGGGCGGGATGTCGGTCAGGTTGAACTGGCCGAGCGACTTGTTGCCCGAGGCCAGGTCGCGCTCGCCCTGCAGCACGTGGATGGTGACCGCGTTCTGGTTGTCGTCGGCGGTGGAGAACACCTGCTGCGCCTTGGTCGGGATGGTGGTGTTCTTCTGGATCAGCTTGGTCATCACCCCGCCCAAAGTCTCGATGCCCAGGGACAAGGGAGTGACATCCAATAAAAGAACATCTTTGACGTCACCCTTCAATACGCCGGCCTGGATCGCGGCGCCGATGGCGACCGCCTCGTCCGGGTTCACGTCCTTGCGCGGCTCCTTGCCGAAGAACTCCTTCACCTTGTCCTGCACTTTCGGCATGCGCGTCTGGCCGCCGACCAGGATCACGTCCTGGATGTCGCTCACCTTGACGCCCGCATCCTTGATCGCGATGCGGCAAGGCTCGATCGTCTTCTCGATCAGCTCATCCACCAGCGACTCGAACTTGGCGCGGGTGAGCTTCATGTTGAGGTGCTTCGGCCCGCTCTGGTCCGCGGTGATGTAGGGCAGGTTGATCTCGGTCTGCTGCGACGAGGAGAGCTCGATCTTCGCCTTCTCGGCCGTTTCCTTCAGCCGCTGCAGCGCGAGCACGTCCTTCGACAGGTCGACGCCCTGGTCCTTCTTGAACTCGCCGACGATGTAGTCGATCAGGCGCTGGTCGAAGTCCTCACCGCCGAGGAACGTGTCGCCGTTGGTGGAGAGCACCTCGAACTGCTTCTCGCCTTCGACGTCGGCGATCTCGATGATCGAGATGTCGAAGGTGCCGCCGCCCAGGTCGTAGACCGCGATCTTGGTGTCCTTCTTGCCCACCTTGTCGATGCCGAAAGCGAGCGCCGCCGCGGTCGGCTCGTTGATGATGCGCTTGACGTCGAGGCCGGCGATGCGCCCGGCGTCCTTGGTGGCCTGGCGCTGCGAGTCGTTGAAGTACGCCGGGACGGTGATCACCGCCTCGGTCACTTCCTCGCCGAGGTAGTCCTCGGCGGTTTTCTTCATTTTGCGCAGGATCTCGGCCGAGACCTGCTGCGGCCCGATCTTCTTGCCGCGCACCTCGACCCAGGCGTCACCGTTGTCGGCGCGGGCAATCTTGTAGGGCATCAGCTTGATGTCCTTCTGCGTCTCTTTCTCGTCGAACTTGCGGCCGATGAGGCGCTTCACCGCGTAGACGGTGTTCTTGGCGTTGGTGACCGCCTGGCGCTTGGCCGCCGCGCCGACCAGCACCTCGCCGTCGTCGGTGTACGCCACGACCGAGGGCGTGGTGCGCGCGCCTTCCGAGTTCTCGATCACCTTGGGCTTGCCGCCCTCCATGATCGCTACGCAGCTGTTGGTCGTTCCGAGGTCAATGCCGATGATCTTTGCCATAGGGGTACCTTAGTTCAAGTCTTTGTCGGATATGGGGTCTGAGTTGTTTTTTGCAACCGTCACCAGCGCCGGGCGCAGCACGCGGTCGTGCAGGCTGTAGCCCTTTTGCATGACGGCGACGATGCTGTTCGGGTCAGCCTCGGCCTCGACCGCGGCCATCGCCTGGTGGCGATGCGGGTCGAAGCGCTCGCCGGGCTGCGGGTCGATCTCGCGGATGCTCGATTTCTCGAAAGCCGAGCGCAGCTGCTTGAGCGTGAGCTCGACGCCGCTGGTATCGCCGGTGTTGAGGGCGGCCTCCAGGCTGTCGATGACCGGGAGCAGGCCTTCGGCGAAGCTTTCCAACACGTATTTGCGTGAGGAAACGGCCTCGGCCTGCGCGCGCTTACGCGCGTTCTCCGCGTCGGCCACCGCGCGCATCATCGTGTCGCGCTGCTGCTCGATCTTGGCCTGCGCTTCGGCCAGTAGTTCTTCCAGCGATTTTTGGGGCTGAACGGTTTCTTCCTGCATCTTGTCCTAATGGGGATGGGTGCTACCGCTTTCAAGCGGCTATTCGCAGATTAAAGGCCTTGATTTTATGAATAAACCTTTGAAATACACGCTGCTCGGGCTAGGCGGGCTGGTCGGCCTCGCGATTGCGGGTGCGGCGGTTTTTGCGCTGACTTTCGACCCGAACCGCTACAAGCAGGACATCGAGCGGCTGGCGAAGGAGAAGACCGGCCGCACGCTCAGCATCAAGGGCGAGATCAAGATGGCTTTCTGGCCCAGCCTGGGCGCCGACGTTGCGGGCGTGACCTTTTCGGAAAAGGGCTCGGAGCAGCAGTTCGTTGCCTTCGACTCGGCGCACGCCTCGGTGAAGCTCATGCCGCTGCTGCGCGGCCAGTACATCGTCGACTCGGTCAAGCTTTCCGGCGTGAAGGCGCGCATCGTGAAAGGCAAGGACGGGCGTTACAACTTCTCCGACCTCATGGAGGGCGGCGACAAGAAGGAAGTCCAGGCCAAGAAAGCGCCGGAGCCTTCCGAGGGCGGCCAGCCCCTGGTGTTCGATGTTTCCTCGGTCAGCGTTGAGAAGGCTGCGATCACGTACATCGACCAGCTCGCCGGCCAGGAATACGCCATCGAGGATTTCAAGCTGAAGACCGGTCGCATCGCGCAGGACGCCGAGGGCAAGCTCGAGCTCGCCATGGTGGCGAAGCGCAAGGCGCCGGCGCTCGAGGTCAAGCTCTCCGCGGACGGCCAGTACCAGTTCAAGGGCGGGACCCTGAGCGGCGACGTCACCGCGAGACTGGACGAGTCCACCATCAAGACGAAGTTCACCGCGGCCGAGCCTTATGACTTCGAGGCGAGCATCGACAGGCTGAATCTGGACCGGTATCTCACCGGCGACAGCGCGGCGCCCGCGGGCAAGCCCGCGCCGCAGGAGAAAAAGCCGGCGGAGGCCAAAAAGCCGACGCAGGCGGCCAAGCAGGAGGACAGCCCCATCGATCTCTCGCCGCTCAAAGGCATCAACGCCCGCGGCAAGGTGCAGGTCGGCCAGCTGCAGGTTCACGGGCTCAAGCTCGCGGACCTGAACGCGCAGATTCGCGTCGAGAAGGGACGCCCCGCCATCGCGCCGCATTCCGCCAATCTCTACGAGGGCGCGGTCAAGGGCGAGGTTGTCGCGGACGCCAACCGCAACCAGATCTCCCTGAAGGAGCAGCTCACCGGCATCGCGATCGGGCCGCTGCTGCGCGATCTCGCGCAGAACGACAAGCTGGAAGGAAAGGGCGATATCGCGCTCGACCTCACCGCCGCCGGCACCACGGTGAACGCGATGAAGCGTTCGCTGGCCGGCACCACCAAGGTGCGCCTGGCGGACGGCGCCATCAAGGGCATCAACATCGCGGAAATCATCCAGAAGGGCCGCAACCTGCTCGGCTCGCAATCGGCCGCCTCCGGGCAGAGCGCCAATGACAACTCGCGCCGCACCGATTTCACCGAGCTCACCGCGAGCTTCGTGATCAAGAACGGCGTGGCGCACAACGAGGACCTCGACGCCAAGGCGCCGCTGTTCCGGCTCGGCGGCAAGGGCGACATCAACATCCCGGCCGCAAGCCTGGATTACGTCGCCAAGGCGGCGATGGTCGCCACCACCAAGGGCCAGGGCGGGGCCGAGCGCGATCGCCTCGCCGGCCTTACCGTCCCGGTGCGCCTCAGCGGGCCGTTCGACGACCTGAAGTACGACGTCGATTTCCGCGCCATGGCGGGCGAGGCGGCGAAGTCCGAAGTGGGTGAAAAATTGAAAGACCGCCTCGGCGAAAAGCTCAAGGACGAGAAAGTCCGCGACAAGTTAAAAGGATTGTTAGGGCGGTAGGGGTTCCCCCGGCCGCGGCTCAGGAAGTCCCCGAGTGCGGGCGCCGGGGTCGGCTCGTATGCTGGCGCGGCGATGCTCAACCTCCTGCGCTATTCGCAGCTCCTCGCGCTGGCGGTCGTGGTGACCGTGGTCGTCGCGCTGTCGATGCTCTACCGCGACCTGCTGTCCGACTCACTGGTCGAAAGCGAAACCCACGCCAACGTCGCGCTCACCAAGACTTTCGCGAATGCCATCTGGCCTTCGCACGCCGCTTTCGTTGTCCAAGCCGGGTCGCTGGAGCGCACGACGCTCGCCGGCCGGCCGGAGATCGCCGCGCTCGACGGCGACCTGCGCCGGCTCTCCGGCGGGCTCTCGGTGGCGAAAGTGAAGATCTACGACCTGAACGGGTTGACGGTGTACTCGACCGACCCGCGCCAGATCGGCGAGGACGGTTCGGCCAAGCCCGGGTTCCGCCGCGCGCGCGACGGTTATCCCTCGAGCAAGATCAGCTACCGCGATCGCATGGACAGCTGGGAAGGCGCGCTCGCGGAGCGCCACATTGTCGAGACCTATGTCCCGGTGCACGTCTACGATGCTGCGCCGGTGGAGGCGGTCCTCGAAATCTACAACGACGTCACCGAGCTGGTACGGGCAAACCAGCGCGGCCAGTGGAAGATCCTCGCCGCGGTGCTCGGCGGGATGGCCGCGGTCTACTTCGCGATGCAGCTGATGCTCGCGCGCTACCACCGCCTGCTGCGCGAGAAGGAGCGCGAGCGCGCCGCGCAGGAAGAGCGCATCCGCCACCAGGCATACCACGACTCGCTCACCGGTTTGCCGAACCGCGCCAGCTTCGCCGAGCACCTCGACGAGGCGATGCGCCGCGCGAAGCGCGCCGGCTGGCCGCTCGCGCTGCTGTTCCTCGACCTGGACAACTTCAAGCGCGTGAACGACAGCCTCGGCCACGACGCCGGCGACCGCCTGCTGCGCGTCGCCGCCGAGCGCATCCGCCGCGCGGTGCGCGAGGCCGACATGCTGTTCCGCATGGGCGGCGACGAGTTCACCGTGCTGCTCGAGGACGTGCGCGGGCCCGAGGAGGCGGCGATGGTGTCGAGCCGCGTGCTCGAGGCCATGGCCGAGCCGCTGCAGCTGCAGCACCACGAGATCTCGGTCACCGCGAGCGTCGGCATCGCGCTTTATCCGCGCGACGACGTGGTGGCCGAGCGGCTGGTGAAAAGCGCCGACACGGCGATGTACCGCGCCAAGGAGCTCGGCCGCAACCGCTATGCGTTCTTCGCGCCGGAGATGAACGAGCGCGTGGAGAGCCAGATCCTGATCGAAGCCGCGCTACGCCGCGCGCTCAAGAACCAGGAATTCGTGCTGTATTTCCAGCCGCGGGTGTCGGCCGCGAGTGGCCGCGCAACCGGCGCCGAGGCGTTGCTGCGGTGGCGCCACCCGGAATGGGGCGTGGTGGAGCCGGCGCGCTTCATCCCGCTGCTGGAAGAAACCGGCATGGTGGTGCCGGTCGGCGCCTGGGTGCTGTCCGAGGCCTGCCGCCACGCCAAGTCCTGGCAGGACGCCGGCCTGCCGCCGCTGCGCGTGTCGGTGAACCTGTCGTCGCGTCAGTTCCGCAGCGAGACCCTGTTCGACTCGGTCACCGAGGCGCTGCGGGCCAGCCGCCTCCAGCCGCAGCTGCTCGAGCTCGAGCTGACCGAGAGCCTGCTGGTCGAGAACGTCGAGCATGCAATGGGCGTGATGGGAAAGCTCAAGGCCATCGGCACCGCGATCTCGATCGATGACTTCGGCACCGGCTATTCCTCGCTCGGCTACCTCAAGCGCTTCCCGATCGACAGCCTGAAGATCGACAAGAGCTTCGTGCGCGACATCGCCACCAGCCCGAAGGACGCGGCGATCGTCAAGGCGATCTCCGCGCTGGCGCGCTCGCTCGGCATCGGCCTGATCGCCGAGGGCGTGGAGGAGGTGTGGCAGGCCGAATACCTGCGCGGACAGCAATGCACCGAGATGCAGGGCTTTCTCTTCAGCCACCCGTTGCCGCAGGAGCTGGTGATCGACGCGCTGTCGCGCGCTTATCCGCTGCCGCAGGCGAGCGCCGCCGCGGCGTTGCGTGCCTAGGCCGCGACCCTGCGGTTCAGCTCGAGGCGCTGGTCGACCAGCGCGACGATGGCGTCGAGTTGCGGGTGGCTCGCGCCGCGGTGCGCGGCGATCGCCTGCACCAGCTTGTCCACGCGCTCGATGTAGGCGGCGCCATTGAACACGGCGCGCGCCGCGGAGGAGGGCGCGCCGAGACTCGCGGCCGCGGCGGCATATTTGTCGAACGGCACCAGGTCCTCCGGCGCCGCGCCAAGACCGATGCACAGCTCGCGCACCCAGTCGTACACCGAACGCGCCTGCTCCGGGTCGCCATGCACTGCATCGCGGATGGCGCGCGGGCCATCGGGCGTGATGCAGCGATAGTTGCCCGCCAGCAGCATGGACCACTTGGCCAGCGGCACGAAGAGACTGTCGTGCACCTTCAGTTTCACCGGCAGGTCGACCGCGCCGATGTCGGCTTCGAGCCGGCGCAGGATGGCGGTGTGCTCATCCGAGCCGAACCGCGCGGCCTTGAAGTTGGTCGGCAGCGTCACCTTGAGCGCGTTCGGCGGGCCGCCGGCGGTGCGCACGGCTTGCGGGTCGGGGCTGCATAGCGTGAGCGTCGCGGGATCGAACGCCTGCCAGACGGTGAGGTCGGTGTAGCAGCCGGCCGGGAGCTCGGCGGGAAGCCCGGGCAGGCGCCGCAGGTACGGCGGCGGCGGCATGTTCATCAGCGAAAGGCACGGCACTGCGGCCTTCGCGGTGCGGTCGAGGAGCTCGCGCACGCCGGCGGAGCCATACTGCGGCTCCTGCATGGCGAGCACGGCGAGGTCATACGCGGCGGGATCGACGGCCGACGGCATGGCGGCGCGCACCGCGCCGGGCAGCGTTGGCGAGGCCACTTCGACCGGCGCTGCACCCTTGACCGGGAACAGCACCCGGGTGCCTTCGCGGTTGATCAGCTCGGCGGTCGCTCGCTGGCAAACCAGCGTCGCGTCATGGCCGGCAGCGGCCACCTTGGTTGCGAATAGCGAGCCATAGGACGCGCCGAATACCAGCACTTTGTACGCACGGGACATGCCCCAAGCTTAGGCGACGCATGCGCGCGCGATCTGCCCGAGCGCGCTGATCCATTCGGCGGATTCGTTCAGGCAGGGAACGAGGCAAAGGTTCTGGCCGCCGGCGGCGCGAAAAGCCTGATGTGCGGTGATGCCGATTTCTTCCAGCGTCTCGAGGCAGTCGCACACGAACCCCGGGCAGACAACGTCGATCCGCTTCACGCCTTCGCCCGCGAGCGCGACCAGCGTCGGCTCGGTGTACGGCTGCAACCAATCCGCGTAGCCGAAGCGCGACTGGAACGTGGTCTTCCAGGCCGCCTCCCTCAGGCCGAGCTTGGCCGCGAGCAGTGCCGCCGTGGCGTGGCACTCGAGCTCGTAGCGCTCCGCGCCTTTGCGCGGCAGGCCGTGAAAGCTCATCACCAGCAGCGCGCCGCGGCCGTGTTTCTGCCAGTGGCGTTGCACGTTCGCCGCCAAAGCCTCGATGTACGCCGGATGCTCGAAGAAGCTTTCGACCATGGGCAAGGCGCGCGGCAGCACGTCGGCGACGCTCACCGTGGTGCTTTCCGCGTACTGGGGATAAAGGGGAATGACCACAGGGTCTTCCATCCCCGTTAGCGCGGAGGCAACCGAGGGTTTGCCATAGCGCATCGCGTACTTCACCGGAATCCCGAGTTCTTCCTGGAGCAGCGCGGCTTGCCGCATGGTATGGACCGCGAGGGGCGAGCCTTCCGGCGTCCAGATCTGTTGGTACTTTTCCGCCGATTTCGCCGGGCGCGTGCGCAGCACGATGCCATGCAGGATCGGTAGCCACAGCCAGCGCGGCAGCTTCACCACGCGCGGGTCCGAAAGGAATTGCCTCAGATACGCCCGCACGGCCGGCGGCGTCGGGGCCGCCGGGGTGCCGAGGTTGACGAGGAGGACGCTCTTCAGTGCTTGGAGAGCACGCTGGAGAGCAGCTTGGCGGTGACGTCGACGATCGGCACGACGCGCTCGTACGCCATGCGCGTGGGGCCGATTACGCCGACGGTGCCGACGACTTCGCCGTCCACCTTGTACGGCGAGGTCACCACGCTCACGTCATCGGGCGCGGCTACGCCCGACTCGCCGCCGATGAAGATCTGCACGCCCTGGCCGCGCAGCGCCAGGTCGAGGATCTTGACGAGCGAGGTCTTGCGCTCGAACAGCTCCAGCAGCTGCTTCAGGCGCCCCATGTCCTGCGACAGGTCCTTTACCGCGAACAGGTTGCGTTCGCCCGAGATCACGTACTGCTCTTCGCCCTCGGCGAGCGCGCTGCCGGCATCGAGCGCGGCGCTCATCAGCTTGGTCACGTCGCCGCGCATCTCGCGCAGCTCGGTCTGCAGCCGGGCGCGCACGTCTTCGAAGCTATGGCCGGCGTAGTTCTGGTTGATGTAATTCGCCGCCTCGATCAGCTCCGACGGACGGTATTCCACCTCGGTAAAGAGGATCCGGTTCTGCACGTCGCCGTCGGGCGTGACCACGATCAGCAGGATGCGCTTCTCCGACAGCTTGAGAAACTCGATGTGCTTGAACGTCACCCCGCGGCGAGGGGTCATCACCACGCCGGCGAACTGGGTGAGCTGCGACAGCAGGTTGGAGGCGGTGTGGATCACGCGCTGCGGGTTGTCGGGATGCAGCTGGCCCTCGATCGCGTGCAGGTCCTGGGACTGGAGCTGCCGCACCACCAGCAGCGTGTCGATGAAGAAGCGGTAGCCGGCCGGCGTCGGCACCCGGCCGGCGGAGGTATGCGGGCTCGCGATGAAACCGAGGTCCTCCAGATCGGCCATCACGTTGCGGATCGTGGCGGGCGACAGATCGAGCCCCGAGAACTTGGAAAGCGTGCGCGAGCCGATCGGCTGGCCCTCGGCAATGTAGCGCTCGATCAGCGTCTTGAGAAGGATTTGTGCGCGCTTGTCGAGCATGGAATTCATTGTACACTCGGCCGCATGTCCCCCGCCGCGAGGAATCCGAAGTTCAGCCGGATTGCTCTGATCGGCAAGCTGAAGAGTCCCGAGATCGAATCGTCGCTGCGCGAGATGCGCGAGTTCCTGCGCAAGCGCGGCTGCGAAGTCCTGCCTGACGGTGGAACCAAAGCGGGCGACACCAAGGCCGACCTCGCGATCGTGGTCGGCGGCGACGGCACCATGCTCACCGCGGCACGCGAGCTGGTGCGCCACGGCGTGCCGCTGGTCGGGGTCAATCAGGGACGCGTCGGCTTCATGACCGACATCGGCTACGACGACATGCAGACCGGCGTCGGCGCCATCCTCGAGGGCAACTACGCGGTGGAGGAGCGCACGCTGCTCGATGCCGAGCTGGTGCGCGGCAACGAAACGGTGCTGCGCACGCTGGCGCTGAACGAGGCGGTGATCGGCAAGGGCTCGCAGGGTCGCCTGATCGAGTTCGATCTCGCCATCGACGGCGAATTCATCTATACGCTGCGCGCCGACGGCATCATCGTCGCCACGCCCACCGGGTCGACGGCGTACGCGCTTTCCGCCCAGGGGCCGATTCTCCATCCGGCGGTGCCGGCGCTCACGCTGGTCCCGCTCAACCCGCATACGCTTTCGGCGCGACCGGTCACCATCAGTGACCGCTGCGCAATCGAGATCAAGCTGGTGCATGCGCTCGACGCGCGCGCGCACTTCGACGGCCTCGCGCTCGCCGACATGGCCGAAGGCGACCGGCTGCTGCTCAAGCGCTCGGCCGACGTGGTTCGCTTCGTGCATCCGCCGGGCTACCGTTACTTCGCCACCCTGCGCGAGAAGCTGCGCTGGAGCGAGACGCTGGAAAAGCGGCGCGCCACGGAGTAGGTCATGCTGCGCGCGCTCGATGTCAGCAACCTGGTCCTGATCGAGAAAGCTTCGCTCGAGCTCGGCGAAGGCTTCACCTGCCTTACGGGCGAGACCGGCGCGGGCAAATCGATGCTGGTGGACGCGATCGAGCTGCTGGTCGGCGGTCGCGCCGACGCCGGGCTGGTGCGGGAGGGCGGCGAGCGCGCGGAGTTGTCGGCGGAATTTGAAGTCGAAGACAAAACTCCTTTGGCCGACTGGCTGGCCGAGGCGGATCTCGCCGGCGATCCCGGCACGCTGATTGTCCGGCGCAGCATCGACCGCAGCGGCCGCTCGCGCTGCTTCATCAACGGCCATGCCGCCACGCTCGCGCAGCTCAAATCCGCCGGCGAGCACCTGATCGACATCCATGGCCAGCACGAGCACCAGTCGCTGCTGCGGCCGGCCGCGCAGCGCGCGCTGCTCGATGCGCATGCGGGGGCGGAGGACCTGGCGCGGCAGACCGGCGACGCCTACCGCGACTGGAAGCGGCTGCAGGCGGTGGCGGAGGAAGCGGAGAAAAACTTTGCCCAGCGAGAGGTTGAGCGCTCCGACCTTCACGCGTCGGCGTCCGATTTGAAAAAGCTTTCGCTGCGCGAAGGCGAATGGCAGGAGGTGTCCGCCGAGCACACCCGGCTGCAGCACGGCTCGAGTCTGCTCGGTGGTGCGCAGTCCGCGCTCGAGGCCTTGGCGGAGGCCGATGGCGCCGCGCTCGGCCAGCTGGCTGCGGTGGCGAATCGCTTGAAGGCGCTTTCGGCGCACGATGACCGATTGAAATCCGTGGTGGAGCTGCTGGAGTCGGCCGAAGCGCAAGCGAGTGAAGCGGTCCGCGACTTGCGCAATTACGCCTCCCGGGTCGAGCTCGACCCGCAGGCGCTGCGCGACACCGAGGCGCGCATCGAAGCGCTGCATGCCGCGGCCCGCAAATATCGTGTGCGGCCCGAGGAGCTCCCGGCGAAAGCCGCCACGCTGGAACGACGCCTGGCGGAGCTCGAGCTCGCCGTCAATCCGGACGCGCTACGCAAGGAAGTCGCGGCGGCGCATGGCCGGTATGAAGCGGTGTCGCGCAAGCTCTCCGCGAAACGCCGTGTCGGCGCCGAGGCGCTCGGCAAGGCGGTGACTGCGGCGATGCAAAAGCTCGCCATGGCGGGCGGCCGGTTTGCCGTGAACTTGAATTTGCTGGAGCAGCCATCGGCGATGGGGGCAGAAGAAACCGAATTCGAGGTTTCCTCGCACGCCAGCCTGCCGCTTCGCCCGCTGGCGAAGGTGGCCTCGGGCGGCGAGCTTTCACGCGTGAGCCTGGCGATCCAGCTGGTCGCCGCCAGCGCCTCGCCGGTGGGCGCGCTGGTATTCGACGAGATCGACTCCGGCATCGGCGGCGGGGTGGCCGAGACCATCGGCAAGGCGTTGCGCCAGCTCGGCAAGCAGCGCCAGGTGCTGTGCGTCACGCATCTGCCGCAGGTCGCGGCGAGCGGCAACGACCAGTGGTCCGTACTGCGCTCCGGCACAAAGGAAAAAGTCAGAGTTACACTCACCCATCTGGATCGCGGCGCGCGCATCGCCGAGCTCGCTCGAATGCTCGGCGGCGCGGAGAGTACCGCGCGCAAGCACGCCGCGGAGCTGCTCGACGAGGGCTAAGCCGGGCGGTGAGGGCAGTTCTTCTTGGTGCAGTCCGCGTACAGGGCAAGCGAATGCCCATGTAGCGCGAACCCGCGCTGACGCGCGACGTCGGCCTGGCGCTTCTCGATGTCCGGGTCGTAGAACTCTTCCACCCGCCCGCACTGCAGGCACAACAGATGGTCGTGGTGCCCGCCCTGGTTGAGCTCGAACACCGCCTTGCCGGTCTCGAAATGCTGGCGCGCCAGCAGCCCCGCCTGCTCGAACTGCGTAAGCACGCGGTAGACGGTGGCGAGGCCGACGTCGATTCCCTCCGCGATCAGCGCCTTGTAGACGTCTTCGGCCGAGAGGTGCCGCACCTTGCTGCCCTCGAACAGCTCGAGGATCTTGCGGCGCGGAAGGGTGGCCTTCAGACCGCTGTCCTTCAGGCTTTGCACCGTGCTCATCGGTGGCATTATATGCGCATGCCTCAGGCGGTTTTCCGGGTCGCTTCGCTGACTGCCGTGCTCGCGCTCGTCGCGAGCTGCAGTTTCGTGCCGACGATTCCCGGTGTCACGCCCTATCGCATCGAGATCCAGCAGGGCAACTACATCTCGCAGGAGATGGTGGGGCAACTCAAGCCCGGCATGAGCAAGGAGCAGGTTCGGCTCACGCTCGGCACGCCGCTGCTCAACGACGTTTTCCATGCCGAGCGCTGGGATTACGTGTACTGGCGCGAGAAGCCCGGCACCAAGCGCGAGCAGCGCAAGCTCACCGTGTTCTTCGAGGACGGCAAGCTCACCCGCCTCGACGGTGACGTGGTCGCCGCCGGCGCCACGCAGTGAGAACTGACCCGTGAAAGTCGCGGTGGCCGGCGCCGGCGGGCGCATGGGTCGCGCGCTGGTCGACGCCGTCCTCGCGGATGATCAGCTGACGTTGGTCGCTGCCCTGGATGTGAAAGGCAGCAGTTCGGTTGGCCAGCCTGTCGGCAAGACCAAGGTCACTTCCGAACTCGGCGCCATTTCACAGGCGGACGTGCTGATCGACTTCACCCGGCCCGAGGGCACCCTCGCGCACCTCAAGCACGCAAGAGCGATGGTGATCGGCACCACCGGCTTCACCGAGGAGGACAAGGGCAGCATCGCCGAGGCGGCGAAGCGCATTCCGATCGTGATGGCGGCGAATTTCGCCGTCGGCGTCAACGCCACCTACAAGCTGGCCGAGGTCGCGGCCCGCATCCTGGGCGAGGACTACGACGTCGAGATCGTGGAGGCGCATCACCGCCACAAGGTGGACGCACCCTCCGGCACGGCGCTGGAGCTGGGCGAGATCGTCGCCCGGGCTTTGAACAAAAAGGATTTTGTCTTTGGAAGAAAAGGCGTTATCGGCGAACGGCAGCCTACGCAAATCGGCTTCCATTCGATCCGCGGCGGCGACATCATCGGCGAGCACACGGTGATCTTCGCCGGCACCGGCGAGCGCGTCGAAGTTACGGTGCGTTCACAAAGCCGCACGACTTATGCACAAGGCGCGCTGCGCGCCGTTAAGTTTCTGAAGGGAAAAGCCCCCGGCCTGTACGGCATGGCCGACGTTTTAGGCCTATAATCCTTCCTTCAATGAAGCGGGAGGGGCGGCATGGTTTCGTGCCTCGGCTCTCCCGCTTTTCACGTGCGCTGCAAAAATGGCTAACTTCGAACCCGCCGTGCTGGTCCTTGCCGACGGGACGGTCTTTCGCGGCCGTTCCATCGGGGCTCATGGCGCCGCCGTGGGCGAGGTGGTGTTCAACACCGCCATGACCGGCTACCAGGAAATCCTCACCGATCCCTCGTATTGCCGGCAGATCGTGACCCTGACCTACCCGCACATCGGCAACACCGGCGTGAACGCCGAGGACGCCGAATCCCGCCGCGTCTATGCCGAGGGCCTGGTGGTGCGCGACGTCCCGCGCCTGCTCTCGAACTGGCGCTCCCAGGGCGACCTGACTTCCTATCTGAAGAAAAACAAGGTCGTCGGCATCGCCGAGCTGGATACGCGAAAACTCACCCGCATCCTGCGGGAAAAGGGTGCCCAGAACGGCTGTTTGACCACCGAAGTCGACGTGGAGAAGGCGCTGGCGAAAGCGAAGGCGTTTCCCGGCCTGGCCGGAATGGACCTCGCCAAGGTGGTGACCACCGACAAGCCTTACGAGTGGGTGCACGGTCGCTGGGAGCTCGGCACCGGCTACCGCAAGATCGAAAATCCGCGCTTCCATGTCGTCGCGTACGACTACGGCATGAAGCACAACATCCTGCGCATGATTGCCGAGCGCGGGTCGCGGGTAACCGTGGTTCCGGCCCAGACGCCCGCGCGCGAGGTGCTGCGCATGAAGCCCGACGGCGTATTCCTCGCCAACGGCCCGGGCGATCCCGAGCCTTGCGACTACGCCATCGAGGCGATCGGCGAGATCCTCGACGCGACAAAGGTTCCGGTGTTCGGCATCTGCCTCGGGCACCAGCTGATGGGGCTCGCTTCGGGCGCGAAGACGCTGAAGATGAAGTTCGGCCACCACGGCGCCAACCATCCGGTGAAGGATCTCGATTCCGGCCGCGTCGTGATTACGAGTCAGAACCACGGGTTCGCCGTCGATCCCGCAACCGTGCCATCGAACATGCGGCCTACGCATGTCTCTCTCTTCGACGGTTCCCTCCAAGGGCTGGCGCGGACGGATAGGCCGGCCTTTTGTTTCCAGGGTCACCCCGAGGCGAGTCCTGGACCGCATGACATTGGCTATTTGTTTGACCGCTTCGCGAAGTTGATGAGCGATGCCAAAACGAACTGACCTAAAGAGCATCCTGATCATCGGCGCCGGGCCGATCGTTATCGGCCAGGCTTGCGAGTTCGACTATTCGGGCGTACAGGCGTGCAAGGCGCTGCGCGCCGAGGGCTATCGGGTGGTCCTGGTGAACTCGAACCCAGCGACCATCATGACCGACCCGGAGATGGCCGACGCGACCTACATCGAGCCGATCACCTGGCAGGTGGTGGCGCGCATCATCGAGAAGGAGCGCCCGGACGCGCTGCTGCCGACGATGGGCGGGCAGACCGCGCTCAACTGCGCGCTCGACCTCGCGCGCGAGGGCGTGCTGGAGAAGTTTGGCGTCGAGATGATCGGCGCCTCGCGCGAGGCGATCGACAAGGCCGAGGACCGCGAGAAGTTCAAGGCGGCAATGACGCGCATTGGCCTGGGCTCGGCGCGCTCGTCGCTGGCGCACTCCATGGAGGAAGCGCTGCAGCTGCAGGCCGCCATCGGCTTCCCGGTCGTCATCAGGCCTTCCTTCACCTTGGGCGGCACCGGCGGCGGCATCGCCTACAACCGCGAGGAGTTCATCGCCATTTGCGAACGCGGCCTCGAGGCATCGCCCACCAAGGAGCTTCTCATCGAGGAGGCACTGCTCGGCTGGAAAGAGTTCGAGATGGAGGTGGTGCGCGACCGCAAGGACAACTGCATCATCGTGTGCTCGATCGAGAACCTCGATCCAATGGGCGTGCATACCGGCGACTCGATCACGGTTGCGCCCGCGCAGACGCTCACCGACAAGGAATACCAGATCATGCGCGACGCCTCGATCGCGGTGCTGCGCGAGATCGGCGTCGATACGGGCGGCTCCAACGTGCAGTTCGCCATCAATCCGGCGGACGGCCGCATGGTCGTGATCGAGATGAATCCCCGCGTATCGCGCTCGTCGGCGCTGGCATCGAAGGCGACCGGCTTCCCGATCGCCAAGGTGGCGGCGAAGCTCGCGGTCGGCTACACGCTGGACGAGGTGGCCAACGAGGTGACCGGCGGCCTCAGTGGAACCTCCATGCCGGCGTCTTTCGAGCCGACGATCGATTACGTGGTGACCAAGGTGCCGCGGTTCGCGTTCGAGAAATTTCCGCAGGCCAACGACCGCCTGACCACGCAGATGAAATCGGTGGGCGAGGTGATGGCGATCGGCCGCACGTTCCAGGAGTCGTTCCAGAAAGCGCTGCGCGGCCTGGAGGTCGGCGTCGATGGCCTGAACCAGCGCACGCGCGACCGCGAGACGCTGGAGAAGGAGCTGGGCGAGCCGGGGCCCGAGCGCATCTGGTACGTGGGCGATGCGTTCGAGAACGGCTTCACGCTGGAAGAGGTGCACCGGCTGACGAAGATCGATCCCTGGTTCCTGGACCAGATCCTGCAGATCGTCGAGCTGGAAATGAAGCTCGACGACCAGAAACTCGATGACGTTTCCAAAGAAGATCTTCTTCAATTGAAACGCAAAGGCTTTTCCGATCGCCGGCTGGCCTACCTGTTCAATAGCAATGAAAAGGAAGTGCGGGAAAAGCGGCACCAGCTCGGCATCCGCCCGGTCTACAAACGGGTCGACACTTGCGCGGCGGAATTCGCCAGCAAGACGGCGTACCTGTATTCGACCTACGAGGAGGAGTGCGAATCCGCGCCGACCTCGAACAAGAAAATCATGGTGCTGGGCGGCGGGCCGAACCGCATCGGCCAGGGCATCGAGTTCGACTACTGCTGCGTGCACGCGGCGCTAGCGCTGCGGGAGGATGGTTTCGAGACCATCATGGTCAACTGCAACCCCGAGACCGTGTCGACTGACTACGACACCTCGGACCGCTTGTACTTCGAACCACTGACGCTCGAGGACGTGCTCGAGATCGTTGACAAGGAAAACCCGTGGGGCGTGATCGTGCAGTACGGAGGCCAGACGCCGCTCAAGCTCGCGCGCGACCTCGCCGCCGCAGGGGTCCCGATCATCGGCACCAGCGCTGACTCGATCGACGTCGCCGAGGACCGCGAGCGGTTCCAGAAGCTGCTCGACCAGCTCGGGCTGCGGCAGCCGCCGAACCGCACCGCGCGCTCGGTGCAGGAGGCGGTGACGCACGCCGAGGCCATCGGCTACCCGGTGGTGGTGCGCCCAAGCTACGTGCTCGGCGGACGTGCGATGGAGATCGTGCACCAGAAGGCGGACCTCGAGCGCTACATGACAAATGCGGTCAAGGTTTCGAACGACTCGCCGGTATTGCTCGACCGCTACTTGTCCGACGCCACCGAAATCGACGTCGACTGCGTTTCCGACGGCCAGCAAGTACTCATCGGCGGCATCATGGAGCACATCGAGGAGGCGGGCGTGCACTCCGGTGACTCGGCCTGCTGCCTGCCACCGCACTCGCTGGCAAGCCACGTCGAGCGCGAGCTGCGCCGCCAGACCACGCAGATGGCCAAGGCACTCAAGGTGAAGGGCCTGATGAACGTGCAGTACGCGATCCAGGGCGGCACGGTCTATGTGCTCGAGGTCAACCCGCGCGCGTCGCGCACCGTACCCTTCGTCTCCAAGGCGACCGGGCAGCCGCTCGCCATGATCGGCGCGCGCTGCATGGCCGGCAAGACCCTCGCGGAGCAGGGTGCCAAGGAAGTGACGCCGCCGTACTTCTCGGTGAAGGAAGCGGTGTTCCCGTTCGCGCGCTTCCCGGGAGTCGACACCCTCCTCGGACCGGAAATGAAGTCCACCGGCGAGGTGATGGGCGTGGGCGAGACGTTCGGCGAGGCGTTCGTCAAGTCGCAGCTCGCCGCCGGAGTCAGGCTGCCGAAGGACGGGCGCGCATTCGTCAGCATACGCGACTCGGACAAGCTTGCCGCGGTGCAGGTCGCGCGCGACCTCGTCGCGCTCGGCTTTGCGCTGGTATGCACGCGAGGCACTGCAGCGGTGTTCAAGTCCCATGGCATCGCCCTGACCGAAGTGAACCGGGCCTCGGAAGGCCGCCCGCATATCGTCGACATGATCAAGAACGGCGAGATCGCTTTCATCGTCAACACGGAGGAGGCGACGCGAGCGGCGCTGGCGGACTCGCGCTCGATCCGCACCACGGCGCTGGCCCAGCGCGTCACCTACTACACCACCGTCGCCGGCGCCAAGGCCGCATGCGCCGGCATGAAGCACATCGCGCGGCTCGAGCCCTATCGGCTGCAGGATCTGCACGCACGTCTTCGCCAAGGCACACCGGAGCCCGTCCCCACATGAAAACACCAATGACCAGGCGCGGCGCCGAGCTGCTGCGCGAAGAGCTCCATCGTCTGAAAACCATCGAGCGCCCCGCGAACTCGCAGGCCATCGGCGAGGCGCGCGCGCACGGCGACCTTTCGGAGAATGCCGAGTACCACGCCGCGCGCGAGCGCGCCGGCTTCATCGAGGGCCGCATCTCCGAGCTCGAAGCCAAGCTCGCCAACGCCCAGGTGATCGACCCGAAGCTGGTCGATGCCGACGGCCGCTGCGTCTTCGGCGCCACCGTCGACGTCGAGGACGAGGCCGGCGAGAAATCCACCTGGCAGATCGTCGGCGAGGACGAGGCCGACATCAAGAAGGGCCGCATCTTCGTCAGCTCGCCCATCGCCCGCGCCCTCATCGGCAAGGAGTCCGGCGAGCGCGTCGAGGTCCAGACCCCCGGCGGCGTGAAGCGCTACGAGATCATCGACGTCCGCTACGAATAATTCGGGGTCAGAGCCCGAATTGCTGTAATTCGAGACAGTTTGCGTTTTCCTTTGTAGCAGATCGCCTGGTTTGGTTATTCGTCGCGTGGTGCGACGCGATCCTTTCCGGCAGACTCTACTCAGCGGCGCATGTTTATAGCGACCTTCTTAAAGGTTCAATGGCAACTTGCGCTCCGCATAGGGCGCCAGGACTTCGATGGTGCCATTCGTGTCCTCGAAGCGGCGTTGGACGGAGGCGCGACCGATGTTCACTATCTGGAAATGATCGCGCAGTGCCATTACTGGGCGAAGCGCGAAGAGAACGCGATCGCATCTGCCAAGAGAGCGCTGGATGTGGATGCGCATTCTTTTGAAGCCATGAAGCTCCTCTCGGAGATCCATGCAAGGCGCGCAGAACACGACGTTGCAGCGAGCTATGTGAGGCGTGCGCTGGAAGCGTATCCGCAGGCTCTACCGCAAACGCCAAAAGCGTTCTTCGGAATCCTCCGTCTCGTTTCCCTCGTGTTCCCACGCATAAGGAGTCTCACCGCGCGAGCGGAGGAAGACATCGGCAATCCGAATAAAGCCAGAGAGCAGTGGTACGAGTGGGCGAAAAAATACTTGGCCTGGAATGACGAAACACACGGCACAAGAGTAAAGCCGACCGTTCATTGACCTCCGAGCTCCGGCTATTTCTTGTAACGCTTCGGGACGAAGGGCAGGGAAGTGATGCGGACGCGGCGCCGCGCACCCCGGACGAGGGCGAACAACTCCTTGTCGAAAACCTTCGCATCGACGTATCCCAGCATGATGGCGTTTTGGGTGGAGGGCGAGATGGTGCCGCTCGTCACGATGCCGATTTCCTTGTTCGCGGAATCCACCAGCGGCGCGCCATGCCGCACGGGCACAGCCTCCTCGCCCGCCAGCCCGACGAGCCGCCGGACGGTTCCTTCGCGCGCCTCGCGCAAATAGACGTCGGCCCCGGGGAATCCGCCTTGTTTCGCGCCGCTCGCGCGGCGCGGGCGCGCGATCGCCCAGCCGAGGCTCGCTTCCATCACCGTGGTGTCGGCGTCCATGTCCTGACCGTAGAGGTGCAGACCCGCCTCGAGCCGCAGTGTGTCGCGAGCGCCCAGGCCGACCGGCTTGACTGCGGGGTTCGCGAGCAGCTTGCGCGCCAGAATCTCCGCTTCACGGTTTGAAACCGAAATCTCGAACCCGTCCTCGCCGGTATAACCCGAGCGCGAGACCAGGAGGTCGTCGAATGTCGCTGCCTGCATGAAACCGAGCTTGGCCACCGCGGGCGCGAGAGCGGCGAGAACCGGTTCGGACGCAGGTCCCTGAAGTGCGATGAGCGCGCGGTCGAGGAGCTCGAACGACAGCGCGGGGCAGAGCTTGCGTAGCAGCTCGACATCCTTCTGCTTGCAACCGGCGTTGGCGACGATGCGCACCTCATCGGCCAACCGCGTGACCATGAGGTCGTCCTCGATGCCGCCGCGCTCGTCCAGCAGCAGCGAATAGCGCTGCACGCCCGGCTTCCAGCCTTCGAAGTCGAGCGGCAGCGCGCGCTCGAGCGCCGCGTGCAGGCCCGGGCCGGTGACGCGCACCTGGCCCATGTGCGAAACATCGAACAGGCCGGCCTGGCTGCGCGTGTGCAGGTGCTCGGCGCGCAGCCCGTCGCGATACTGCACCGGCATTTCGTAGCCCGCGAACGGGGTGAAGCGCGCTCCGAGCTCCGCGTGCAGCCCGTGGAGGACGGTCCTCTCTTCAGGCATACGCCTCGATCGGCGGGCAGGTGCAGATGAGGTTGCGGTCGCCGGCGGCGTTATCGATGCGCTTCACCGGCGGCCAGTACTTCGCCGCGCGCAGCCACGGGCGCGGGAAAGCTGCCTGTTCGCGGCTGTAGGGGTGCTTCCAGTCGCCGGCGAGCTCGAGCGCGGTATGCGGCGCGTTCTTCAGCGGGTTGTCGGCGCGGTCCCAGGCGCCGCCGCGGATTTGCTCGACCTCGGCGTGGATCGCGATCATCGCATCGCAGAAGCGGTCCAGCTCCTCCTTCGACTCGCTCTCGGTCGGCTCCACCATCAGCGTGTCGGCCACCGGGAACGACAGCGTCGGCGAGTGGAAGCCGTAGTCCATCAGGCGCTTCGCCACGTCCTCGGCGCTGACGCCGCAGCTCGGCTTGAGCTTGCGCAGGTCGAGGATGCATTCGTGCGCGACGCGCCCGCGCGCGCCCCGGTAGAGCACCGGGAAGTAGGGCGCGAGGCGGGCAGCGATGTAGTTGGCGTTGAGGATGGCGAGCTCGGTTGCCCGGCGCACGCCGCCAGCGCCCATCATGCGCAGGTACATCCAGGAGATCGGCAGGATCAGCGCGCTGCCGTACGGCGCCGCTGACACTGCATCTCCTTCCAGGGGATGACGGGGCAAGTAGGGCGTCAGATGAGAGGCGACGGCGATCGGTCCCATGCCCGGCCCGCCGCCGCCATGGGGGATGCAGAAGGTCTTGTGCAGGTTGATGTGGCAGACGTCGGCGCCGATCTTCGCCGGCTTGGCGAGGCCGGCAAGCGCGTTCAGGTTGGCGCCGTCCATGTAGACCTGTCCGCCCGCGGCGTGCACCGCCTCGCAGATCTGCACGATCGCTTCCTCGAACACGCCGTGCGTCGAAGGGTACGTGATCATCAGCGCGGCGAGCCGCGCGCGGTGCTCGGCGACCTTGCGCTCGAGATCCGCCAGGTCGACGTTGCCGTTCTCGTCGCAGGCGACCACGACGATGCGCAGGCCCATCATCTGCGCGCTGGCCGGGTTGGTGCCGTGCGCCGAGGCGGGGATCAGGCAGACGTCGCGCGCGCCCTGACCTTCCGCCGCCAGGTAGTCGCGGGTCGCGAGCAGCCCGGCGTACTCGCCCTGCGCGCCGGAGTTCGGCTGCAGCGAGACGCCGGCGAAGCCGGTGACTGCGGCGAGCATGCTCTCCAGCTCGCGGATCATCGCCAGCGTGCCGCGCACCTGCTCGGCCGGCGCAAAGGGATGCAGCGAGGCGAAGCGCGGCCACGAAATCGGCAGCAGCTCGGCGGCGGCATTGAGCTTCATCGTGCAGGAGCCGAGCGGGATCATCGAGTGCACCAGCGACAGGTCGCGGTTCTCGAGGCGCTTCAGATACCTCATCATCTCGGTCTCGGTGTGGTAGCGGTTGAACACCGGATGGGAGAGCACCGCGTCGGTGCGGCGAAGCTGCGGCGGGATCGATGCCGGCTCGACGCTCAGATTCTGAAGAACGGGCTTTTTGCCGGAAATAGCTTCGGCGACATCGGCCACGTCTTCGAGCGAAGTGAGCTCGTCGAAGCTCACCGCCACGCGCGAGGCGTCGAGATAGCGCAGGTTGATGCGCTTCGCACTGGCGCGCGAGCACACGGCTGCCGCCGATGGCACGGTTACCACCACCGTATCGAAGAAGCTCTCGCGTTCGCAATCGACGTGGGCGGCGAGCAGGCGCGCCATGTAATTGGCGCGTTGCGCGATGCGCGCGAGCCCGCGCGGGCCGTGGTACACGGCATAGAAGCCCGCCATGTTGGCGAGCAGGGCTTGCGCGGTGCAGATGTTGCTCGTCGCCTTGTCGCGCCGGATGTGCTGCTCGCGGGTCTGCAGCGCCATGCGCAGCGCCGGCCGGCCGGCGGCATCGACCGACACGCCGATGATGCGGCCTGGCATCGAGCGCTTGTACTCGTCGCGGCACGCCATGAACGCCGCATGCGGGCCGCCGAAGCCCATCGGCACGCCGAAGCGCTGCGCCGAGCCGATCGCGACGTCCGCGCCCATGGCTCCCGGCGAGCGCAGCAGCATGAGCGCGAGCAGGTCCGTGCCCATCGACACGAGGCCCTGGGCAGCATGGATTTTCCCGATCACTTCGGAAAAGTCCCGGATGCGCCCGAAGGTATCGGGATACTGCAGGTGCGCGCCGAAGACTTTTTCCGGCTGCACATCATCGCCCACGACGAGCTCGATGCCGAGCCATTTGGCGCGCGTGCGCATCACGGAGAGCACCTGCGGGTGCACCGCGCTGTCGACGAAAAACGCCGCCGCCTTGCTCTTCGCGCTGCGCCGGATCATCGCCATCGCCTCCGCCGCCGCGGTGGCTTCGTCGAGGAGCGACGCGTTCGCCACCGGCAGTCCGGTGAGGTCGATCACCATCTGCTGAAAGTTCAGCAGCCCTTCCAGGCGTCCCTGCGAAATCTCGGCCTGGTAGGGGGTGTACGCGGTGTACCAGCCGGGGTTCTCGAGCACATTGCGCTGGACCACCGCCGGCGTGTGCGTGCCGTGATAGCCCATGCCGATAAAGCTGCGCCAGACTTCATTGCGCATGGCGTGCGCGCTCAGTTCCGCCAGCGCCTCGGGCTCGCGCATCGCCTCGCCGAGCGCGAGCGGCTCCCTCAGCAGAATCCCGGCCGGTACCACCTCGCGCACCAGCGCGTCGAGCGATTGGACCTCGAGCGCCTCGAGCATCTGGCGCTGCGCCGCCTCGTCGCTGCCCAGATGCCGTCCGGCGAACTCGCCCTTGTTGAGGAGATCGTCGAGACTGTTCACACGCCCGCCGACTTGGCGTAGGCGTCCCGCGCAAGGAGCTCGCCGAGCTCGGCCTTGTCCGCGAGCCTGATCTTGAACAGCCAGCCGGTGCCGTAGGGCGACTCGTTCACCTGCTGCGGCCGCTGGGCGAGCTCGTCATTCGCGGCGACGATTTCGCCGGAGACGGGCGCGTAGACCTCGGAGGCGGCCTTAGTCGACTCGACCACTGCGCAATTCGCAGCGCGCGCGATGCGCGTACCGACCTTCGGCAGCTCGACATAGACCAGGTCGCCCAGCTGTTCGGCGGCGAGCGCGGTGATGCCGACGGTCACGGTCCCGTCGCCGTTATCGGCAATCCATTCGTGCGATTCGGTGTACTTCAGTTTTTCCGGCAGATCCACGGATCAGTCCTTTAGCGCGCCGGCCCAGCCGTTCGCCGTGATATCGAAGGCGATGCCGTCCGGGTCGTGGTACTTCACTTCGTAGAACTTGGTGCCGCCCGAGGGCTCGCCCATCCAGTGCGTCGCGCCGGCTGCCTCGACCGCCTTCATGGCGTGGTCCACGTCGTCGACCAGGAAGCCGAAGTGGTGGACGCCGACGAAGTCGCGCCCGCGTTCGCCGGCGGCTTGCTCGGTCTTGTAGTGCAGCAGGGCGAGGTTGATGGTGCCGTCGCTCAGGTACACGCCGCGCGCGTTTTCCCAATCGGTCTCGCCGACCTTCTGCATGCCGAAGGCGCGCATGTAGAACTCGGCCGCCTTCCATGGATCCGGCACGGTGATCGCGATGTGGCGAAGTTTGGCCATCAGGTCCCCAGTCTCAGGTGAAATGATTTCGGGCGCGCAAAGCTCTCGAGTCCCAGTTTCGATAGCGTGCAGCCGCGGCCGGAGTCCTTGACGCCGGTCCAGGCGAGGGCGGGATCGAGGTAGTCGCAGCGGTTCATGAACCAGGTGCCGGTCTCGACGCGGTCGCCGATGCGCAGCGCGGCCTCCGCGTCCTGCGTCCAGATCGAGGCGGTGAGGCCGTAGCGGCTGTCGTTCATCAGGCGGATGGCTTCCTCGTCGTCCTTCACCGGCTGGATGCCGACCACGGGGCCGAAGCTTTCCTCGGTCATTACCTGCATGCCGTGGTCGACGTTCACCAGCACTTCCGGCGGTAGGTACGGCGTACCCGGCTTGTCCTTCAGCTTGAGCAGCGCCTTCGCTCCTTTTCGCGTGGCCTGCCTGATCTGCGCGCGCACGCTGTCGGCGGCATCGGTTCGCACCAGAGGGCCAAGGCTGGTCTCCTTCTCCAGTGGATTCCCCAGCCGGTATTGGCGCGTGAGGTCCACGAATCCTTCGACAAAGGATTTAAAGAGGTTGCGGTCGACGTAAATCCGCTCGATGCCGCAGCAGGACTGGCCGGAGTTGAAGTAGCTGCCATCGACCAGATTCTCGACCGCGAACTTGAGGTCGGCGTCGGCGCGCACGTAGGCCGGGTCCTTGCCGCCGAGCTCGAGGCCGGTGCCGATGAAGCGCTCGGCGGCGGCGCGTTGCACCGCCTGACCGCCGGGAACCGAGCCGGTGAAGGCCACAAACGCGATGCGCGGGTCGGCGATGGTCTTGGCGACCTGGTCGTGGCTCAGATGCAAAAACTGGAATACGCCCTCGGGCAGGCCGGCGGCCTTGAACGCTTCCGCGTAGCGCTCGGCGACGAGCGGCGTCTGCGCCGCCATCTTCAGGATCACGCTGTTGCCCGCCAGCAGCGCGGGGATCACCGCGTTCACGGAAGTCAGCCATGGGTAATTCCACGGCGCGACGACCAGCACCACGCCGTGCGGCTCGCGCCGGATGAAGCGCTGGAAACCCGGCTTCGGATCGACCTGCAGATCGGCGAGCGCGCTTTCCGCCTGGGAACACATGTAAAGCGCACGCTCGTGGAACCCGCGCTTGAGCTCGCCGGGGGCCTGCGACACCGGCCGGCCCATCTGCCAGCTCAATTCCGTGGCGAGCTCGTCCGCCTTGCCGACGCACCAGTCGGCCATGCGGCGGCAGATCGCCGCACGCTCCGCGACCGGGACCTGCTTCCAAGCTTTCTGCGCTTTGGTGGCGCGGCTGAGCGCGCTTTCGATAGCGGAAGCAGTGGCCAGCTTGCGGGTGAGATAGACGGAACCGTCGACCGGCGTGATCGTTCGCTGCAAAGTGGATTTCATGGCGTGAGTTTAGGGCCGCACGGCCGGCGCTTCCATCTTCATGCCGCGCGCGCGCCACATGAGGTAAAGCTCGAGGTCGACGAGCTCCGGCGCGCCGTGCGGATAGAGCTCGGCGCGCATCCCGGTCCCAAGATCGCCCTGAAACCGTTCCTCTGGAAACGTCCACGGTGGCAGAGCAGGCAGAGGCCCACTTGCCGGTCGAGCACGATCTTCTTGCCGGAAGCGGGATCCCCCGCGTTAAGCGACGATCACCAGTACCGTGACGAAGACCAGACCTACGGAATAAAGCCAATAGTCGTGTGTGCCCATGCCGGGATCGTGACGCCGGCGCGGCACACCTCGATTTCATCCGCCGGACGCTTGATTGCGAATGAAATCAACGAAGCCGCCGAGGTACTTCCGCAGCTGGGTGCGCGCCGCCTCGTCAGCCAGCTCGCCGGCGGCATTGAAAACGTTACCGGCCCGCGACACTTGCAGCCGGCCGCCGAACCAGGTCCTGGTCCCGAGGGTGCGCAGCACCGGCAGCCAGGCGTTTTGCGCCAGGATGGTGCCGAAACCGCCGGGAGAAGCGCCGATCACCCCGACCGGCCGGTCGCCGAACACCTTGGCGATGTCCGCCGGCGGCCGGGAAAGCCAGTCGATCGCGTTCTTGAACACGCCGGGGATCGAGTTGTTGTACTCCGGGGTAACGAGCAGCAGCCCATCAGCCTCCTCAATTTTGTTTTTGAGGAGGTCCACCGGCGCGGGGATCCCATGGGCCGCCTCCACATCGCCGTCGTAAAGCGGAATGCCGGCGATGCTGCCGATTTCGAGTTGCACCCCCTCAGGCACCAACCTCACGGCGGCCCTGAGCAGCGCGGTGTTGTATGACCCTTTCCGCAGGCTGCCCGAGATGCCGAGGATCTTCACTCGGGGGTGACGTACGCCGCCGTAATCCCGCCGTCGACCAGAAAATCGGTACCCGTCACATAGGAGGAGTCGTCCGAGGCCAGGAACAGCGCCGCCTTGGCGATCTCCTCGGCTTCGCCGAAGCGCCCCATCGGGACATGGACCAGGCGGCGCTGCTTCTTGGCTTCGGTGTTGAGGAAGGCCATCAACAGCTCGGTTTTGAGCGGTCCCGGGCAAAGCGCGTTCACACGGATGTTCTGCCGCGCATGGATCACCGCGAGCTCGCGCGTCATGGCGAGCACCGCGCCCTTGCTCGCGGTGTAGGCGACCTGCGGGGTGGCGGCCCCCATCCGCGCGACGAAGGAGGCGGTGTTGATGATCGAGCCGCCGCCGGCGCGCTGCAGCGCGGGAATGCCGTATTTGCAGCCCAGGAACACGCCTTTCGCGTTGATGTCGAGCGTGAGGTCCCAGATCTCCTCGGGCGTCGACATCGCGTCGTCGTCCTTGCCGTGCATGATGCCGGCGTTGTTGAACATCACGTTCAGCTTGCCGAACTGCTTTTCCGCCGCGGCGACCATGCGTTCGCAGTCCGCGGCTTTGGAGACGTCGGCTTTCACTGCGATTGAATTTTTTATGGAAGCAGAAGCATCCTTTGCCGCCTGCTCGTTCACGTCGACGCAGACGACCGCAGCGCCTTCCTTCGCGAACAGCCGCGCCGTCTGCAGACCGATACCGCTTCCCGCGCCGGTGATGAGCGCGACCTTGTCTTTTAGTCTCATATTCTTTCGAAGTATCTCCTGCGTTCCCAATCGGTGACCGCTTTGTCGTAGGCCGCCGCCTCGGTTCGATAGAAGTGGCTGTAATGCTCCACGACTTCATTTCCGAAAGCGGCCTTCGCGAACTTGCTGTTCTCGAACTTCTCCAAAGCCTGGCTGAGCGTATATGGCACGCGCGGCAGGTCCCTTGCCTGGTAGATGTCGCCGACGAAAACTTCGGGCGGCTCGATCTTGTTCGCGATACCGTCGAGCCCGGAAGCGAGCGAGGCGGCGAGCGCGAGGTAAGGATTGCAGTCGGCGCCCGGGATGCGGTTCTCGATCCGCAGGCTCTGGCCGCTGCCGACGACCCGGAAACCGGCGGTGCGGTTGTCCATGCTCCACGCCATGCGCGTCGGCGCCCACGAGCCATCGACGTAGCGCTTATAGGAGTTGATGGTGGGGGCGTAAAACACCATCACGTCGGGCACGTGCGCGATCCAGCCGCCGAGGAACCAGCGGAAGAGGTCGCCGCCTTTCTCGAACACGTTTTTCTTGTCGCGCCACAGGCTGAAATGGATGTGGCAGCTGGAGCCGGCGCCGTCCGCGGCGAACTTGGCCATGAAGGTGACGCTCATCCCCATCGCCTCGGCGATCTCCTTAAAGGCCTGCTTGAACACCACGTGGCGGTCCGCCATCTCGAGCACTTCGGCGAAGCGCACGTTGAGCTCGTGCTGGCCTTTACCCCATTCGCCTTTGGAGTTCTCCACCGGCACGCCGGAATTTCTGAGGTGGCGGCGCGCCGCGGCGTGGAAGCCCTCGGTGCGGGTGCCCTGCAGAATGTGATAGTCCTCGAGGTACCAGCCCGCCGGCTCGAGGTTGCGGAAATCCTGCTGCGCGGCCTGGCGATAGCTGGTCTGGAACAAGTAGTGCTCCAGCTCGGTGCCCGCGTAGCCGGTGTAGCCGAGCTTCTTCGCCCCATCGACCTGGCGGCGCAGGATCGAGCGCGGCGCCACCGGCACGTAGTCATGCGTTTTTTCGCTCTTGACATCGCAGAGGACGAACGCGGTCTTGTCGAGCCAGGTCGCGATGCGCAGCGTCGCCATGTCGGGGAGCATGTGCACGTCGCCATAGCCGAGCTCCCAGTTGGCGAAGCTGTAGCCCGGCACCGGCTCCATCTCCATGTCGACGGTGAGCAGATAGTCGCAGGCGTGCCCGCCGCCGGCGGCGATCTCCTCGACGAACATCTCGGCGTCGAAGCGCTTGCCCATCAGGCGGCCGTAGTGGTCGGTGAAGCCGGCGAGCACGGTCTCGATCTCGCCTTTCGCCACCATGCCCTTCAATTGCTCCAGCGTGAGCATGCCTCGCTTATTCATCGTTTTTCTTTCTGAAGAGCACGAACACCTTGCCGATGTGCTGCACCGGCTCGGCCCGCGTTTTTTCCGCAATGCGGCCGAAAGCTTCCTCGCGCGCATGGCGATCCAGGCTCGCCGCCCTCACCTTGATCAGCTCGTGGGCATGGAGCGCGCGGTCGATCTCCGCGATCACCTCATCGGTCATGCCCTTGGCGCCGATGTGAACAACCGGATCGAGCTTGTGGGCTTTCGCCTTGAGGGCCTTGCGTGCAGCCGCAGTTAGCATCAATCGGTGAGCATGAATGAATGGGGGAATCTAATGTCAAAATGAGTACCTTGCTACCCCCCGATTTTCATCCCGTCCTGCAGCGCTGGTGGGCGAGCCGCTTTGCCGAGCCCACCGCTGCTCAGATCGAAGGCTGGCGCGCCATCCGGCAGGGCCAACATACGCTCATCGCCGCGCCCACGGGGTCCGGCAAGACCCTCGCCGCGTTTCTGACCTCCATCGACGTATTGCTGCGCGAGGGCCTGGAACAAGGACTGCCGGACGAGGTGCGGGTCATCTATGTCTCGCCGCTGAAGGCGCTTTCCGCCGATATCCACAAGAACCTGGCCGTGCCGCGGCGCGAGATCCACGCGCTGGCGCCGGTCAAGATCACCGCGGCGGTGCGCAGCGGCGATACCCCGCAGGCCGAACGTGCCTCGATGCTGCGCACCCCGCCGCACATCCTGGTGACGACTCCGGAGTCGCTGTATCTCCTGCTCACCGCAGAGCGCTCCCGGGCGATGCTCAAGACCGCGCAGGTGGTGATCGTCGACGAGATCCACGCGGTGCTGCAGTCGCGGCGCGGCGCGCACCTGGCGCTGTCGCTCGAGCGGCTGGACCACGTTTGCGGGCGCAAATTGCAGCGCATTGGCCTTTCCGCGACGCAAAAGCCCATTGAGGAAGTTGCGCGCTTTCTGACCAGCGAACCTTGTTCAGTGGTGGACAAGGGCCATAAAAGGCAAATGGACCTGGCAGTGGAAGTGCCGAACTCGCCGCTCGAGGCGGTGATGTCGCACGAGGTATGGAAGGAAATCTACGACCGGCTGGTCGCGCTGGTGGAGGCGCATCGCACCACGCTGATCACCGTAAACACGCGCCGCCTGGCGGAGCGCATGGCGCACCAGCTTTCGGAGCGACTCGGCGCCGAGAACGTCGCCGCGCACCATGGCAGTTTGGCGAAGGAAGCGCGGCTCGAGGCTGAAGAAAAACTCCGCGAGGGAAAGCTGAAGGTGCTGGTGGCCACCGCGTCGCTCGAGCTCGGCATCGACATCGGCCACGTCGACCTCGTCTGCCAGATCTCGTCGCCGCACCGCATCGCGACCTTCCTGCAGCGCGTCGGCCGTTCCGGCCACACCATCAAAGGCGTGCCCAAGGGGCGGATTTTCCCGCTAACTCGCGACGACCTGATCGAATGCGCCGCCATGGTGCGTGCGGTCCATGACGGCCAGCTCGACCGCGTCGCGGTGCCGGACAAGCCGCTCGACGTCCTCGCCCAGCAGATCGTCGCAGAGGCCTCGGCGGAAGAGGAATGGGATGAGGAGGCGCTGTTCGAGCTCTGCAAGGTCGCCTATCCGTACCGCAATTTGAAAAAAGCGGAGTTCGACGAAGTTGTCGAGATGCTCGCCCGCGGGTACGCGACGCGCCGCGGCCGTCGCGGCGCGCTGATTCACTACGACAGCCTGAACAAAAAGCTGCGCAGCCGGAAAGGCTCGCGCCTGAACGCGATCGTCAACGGCGGCGCGATTCCGGAGGTGTTCGACTTCCGCGTTCTGCTCGAGCCCGAAGGACATTTCATCGGCACGCTGAACGAGGACTTCGCCATCGAATCGCTGCCCGGCGACGTGTTCCAGCTTGGCAATACCTCGTGGCGCATCCTGCGTATCGGCAACGGCACGGTGCGCGTCGCCGACGCCCAGGGCCAGCCGCCGTCGATGCCGTTCTGGCTCGGCGAAGCGCCGGCGCGCAGCGAGGAGATGAGCGTGGCCGTCTCGCAGCTTCGGGCAGCGGTCGATTTCGAGCTGCCGGGGCCCGATGAGCCGCGCAAAGCGGATGAGCTTCGGCCCGCCATCGATTTTCTCATTCGTGAATACGCATTGAATTCATCTGCCGCCGAGCAGATCGCCACCTACCTCGCCGAAGGCAAGCGCAGCCTGGGCACGGTGCCGACCACCGATACCGTGGCGCTCGAGCGTTTCTTCGACGAATCGGGCGGCATGCAGCTCGTGCTGCACGCCCCCTTTGGCAGCCGCATCAACCGCGCCTGGGGCCTCGCGCTGCGCAAGAAGTTCTGCCAGGGCTTCAACTTCGAGCTGCAGGCGGCGGCGACGGAGGAGGGCATCATCCTTTCGCTCGGGGAGTCGCATTCCTTCCCGCTGGAAGAAGTGCTGCGCTACCTGCACCCGAATACCGTGCGCGAGACCCTGGTGCAGGCGATCCTGCAGTCGCCGATCTTCGAGACGCGCTGGCGCTGGAGCACCACGCTCGCCCTGGCGGTTCCGCGCAATCGCGGCGGCGCCCGCATCCCGAACCAGCTGCAGCGCATGTACGCCGAAGATCTGCTGCAGGCGGTGTTCCCCGATGCCGTCGCCTGCCAGGACAACATCCAGGGTGCGCGCGAAATCCCGGACCATCCGCTGGTCCATCAGGCGCTGCGCGATGCGCTGGAGGAAGCCGTCGACGCGAACGGGCTGGAAGCGGTGCTCACCAGGCTGGTGAACGGAGAAATCGGCTTCGTCGCCCGCGACACCCCGGAGCCGTCGGTCCTCAGCCACGAGCTGCTGAACTCCGCGGTCTACACCTTCCTCGATGACGCGCCGCTCGAGGAGCGCCGCACGCGAGCCGTGTATACGCGCCGCGCGACCGAAGTCCGCAGCGCCGACGATCTTGGCGCGCTCGATCCGGCCGCGATCGAGCGGGTACGGCAGGAGGCCTGGCCGGTCGCGAACACGGCGGATGAGATGTACGACGCGCTGATGGTGGCGGGCTACATCAAGCACACGGAGCTGGCTCCGCATTGGCCCGCGCTCTTGACGTCGCTCGGCGAACGCGTCGTGCAGAGGGGAAATGCGTGGTTTGCGCTGGAACGCAAGGACGACGAGCCGCCCGAGCTGCTCGCGAGCCGGCTCGAGGTCCTCGGCCCGGTCACAGAGCATGAGCTCGACATCCCCGAGGCGGAGACGGCCCTGCTGGCGCTCGAAGGGCAGGGACGGATCCTGCGCGGAAAATTCTCTTCAACTGGTTTGCAATGGTGCGACCGCCGCTTGCTGGCGCGGATCCACCGCTACACGCTCAATCGCCTGCGCGCCGAGATCGAGCCGGTGTCGGCGGCAGACTTCATGCGCTTTCTGCTGCACTGGCAGCATGTCGCGGGCGAGGACCAGGTCAAGGGCGTCGACGGCCTGATGGCGGCGATCGAGCAGCTCGAAGGATTCGAGCTCGCGGCCGCGGCATGGGAGAACGATGTGCTGCCGGTGCGCGTGGCGGATTACGACGCCGCGCAGATCGACCGGCTGTGCCTGAGCGGCCGCGTGGCGTGGGGCCGCCTGACGCCCGGGTCGAAAGCGCCGCTGCGCAGCTCGCCGATCGCTGTCATGCCGCGCGAGCACGTCGGGCATTGGGGCGTGGAGAAGCAGCCGGTGGTGGACTTGTCCTCCGAGGCCAAGGCAGTGGGCCAGGCGCTCGAGAAGCGCGGCGCTTCGTTCTTCCACGAGCTGATTACTGCTACCGGTTTGCTACCAAGCTATGTCGAGCGCGGCCTCGCCGAACTCGCCGGCGCCGGCATCGCGACCGCCGACAGCTTCGGCGGCCTTCGAGCGCTGCTCGCGCCGCAGGAGAAGCGCAAGGCGCTGGTGGAAACGGCCGGCCGGTGGTCTCTCCTCAACGCCGAACGGAATGACGACGTCGAAGCGATTGCCCGCATCTTGCTCAAGCGCTACGGCGTGGTGTTCCGCGTGCTGCTGCAGCGCGAATCGCATCTGCCGCCATGGCGCGAGCTGGTGCGCGTGTTCCGCCGGCTGGAAGCGCGCGGCGAGATCCGCGGCGGGCGCTTCGTGAGCGGCTTCGGCGGCGAGCAGTTCGCCGCGCCGGACGCAGTCGGTCGGCTGCGCGCGGTGCGCAAGTCCGAGAAGGTCGGCGAGCTGGTGGTGTTGAGCGCCGCCGATCCGCTCAACCTGGTCGGCATCCTCACGCCCGAAGCGCGCGTGGCGGCAATCTATCGCAGCCGCATCCTGCTGCAGGACGGCTTGCCGATCGCCGCGGTCGAGGGTGGGCAGTTGCGTCGCCTGGCGGCATCCGAATTGGACGATGCCAGACTGAGAACGCTGCTGGCGCGGCGCTCGCTGCGCCATCCGCTGCGGCCGCATCTGCGCACGCCGACGCCGCGCGAGACCCGGCGCCTGGTTACTGCGCGCGAGCGGCTGAAGATGTTCGGCGTGTAGTGACGCCGCAGGTCGCCAGATCGACCTGCCCGCCGCTCGCGATCCCCTGGTAGAGCGTCCACAGCTTTTCGTCCACGCGGGCCTCGCGCGGATGTGGCGGCGACTTGTCGAAGCGGCCGACGGCGCGCGGGCCCGCGTTGTACACCGCATAGGCGGCGCGCGCGACGTCGCCCGGCTTGCCGGTACGCTCGGCGTACGGGATCGCGTAATCCTTGAGATAGCGCGCCAGGATTTGCGACCCGGCGCGGATGTTGTACGCGGTGTCCCAGCGCAAGCGCTCGATTTCGTAGAACCCGCGCCACACGCGCTGGTTGATCTGCATCACGCCCACGCTGCTCGATTGCGAGCGCAGGTAGGTCACCTTGCCGCCGCGTACGACGTACTGGCGCCAGCAGCTTTCGATGAGCGCGGTCGCGGGCACGAGGTGCCGGTAGATCCGGTCATAGGGCGCGGCCAGCGTGCCGCGTCGCAATTCGTCCGCGGCGCTCTTTTGCAGCACGCCGCCTACGCGGCTGCCGTAATCGGCTAGTTCCTCGCGGGTCGGCACCCAATGGTCCAGCGGGTTGTCCGCGTGCGCACGGGAGATGAACAAATCCAGCCAGCTTCGAGGCAGCGGCGGTGGCGGTGCCGGTTCGGTATCGAGCATCTGCTCGAGATCAAACAACTGGCCGAGCTGCGGGTCGACTGCCCAGTCGTAGGCCAGCGGATCGCCGGGTTCTCCGGGGGTAAGGCTGCGCGCGAGCTGCCGCAAGCCATCCGCGGACAGCGGCAGCCCGGGCGCAGCGGTCTCCAGGACGGCGAGCGCATCCGCCGCGTCGACAAACATGGCGTAGCGCACGAGCGTGGGCGGGAGCGTGCCATCGCGCTGGGCATCGACGAGGATGGCGCGCAGCTCATGCCATGTCTCGAGGAACAGCGCACGCAGCGGGTCTCCCTGGGCCACCGCATCGCCGGCAAGCAGGGCGGAGAGCTGGTAGCGGCTGTCCAGCAGCAGCGTGAAGAGGCGCCTGCGCAGCGCGTTGTCCTCGCCGTCGATCGCGACCTGCCTGAGGACGTACACCAGAAAGGCATCCCAGGGCTCGAGCGCTTTTTCCAGCGCTTCGAGCTCGGCCTCGCTGAGCGGCGCGCCCGACGCAGCGGCCGGCGGCGCAGCGGCGAGCCAGGCGTCCGGAATTTCCAGCGCGATCGGGACCACCACATGCGTCGTGTCCACTTGCGGCTGCAACACCTGTAGCTGCTGCAGCGCCTGTCCCATGGCGGTGGCATGCACCGGCAGCGCAGCGCTAAGCAGGAGCGCGGTCAGCGCTTCGCGCGAGGCGCTGAGGTCGTAGCTGAAGCGCTCCAGCTGCGGATGCAGGTGCCGCTTCCCCAGGTCCCAGATGATCGGCGCTGCGCCGCCGCGCGCGTCGCCCAGCCGTGAATCGACGATGCGCACGCGCAAACGTCCGCTGCTATCGATGTGCGGCTCGAGGGTGAAGTGCATGGTGCCTTGCCACGCTGCGGCGGTCTGACACTTGCCCGAGAGCGGCACGCCGAGCGCGCCCCGTCCGGGAACGGCAAGCCGCAACTGGCCCTGCGCGGCCTGCAGCTGCAGCTGCGTGGGCCTGAGCCTCAGGTAACGGCACGGTCCGTCGCGGTAGGACGCCAGCTGCGTGCTCAGTGCCTCGCGCAGCGTGTCGAGCGATACGCGAAGCGGAATCTCGAGGCGCGCCGCCGCTGCGTCGTACGTCGGGACGAGGAGACAGGAAAGCACGAGGAAGCGGATCAGCGTCATACGTCAGCCTCAGCTAATACCACGCAACGGCGTGAATCTTCCATCGGGCCCCATAGGCTGTTTCGGTTGTAACCCGGGACGAGCGCGCGGAAATAGTTCCGCTATTGCGCCTGCACACACTGCAGGTGTGCAACAACTTCGCAAACTCAGTCCGTACCTGCTCCTCGAGCTGCTTTTGCCCGGTGGCACGCTGTTCGCGCTGCTCCTTTGGCTCTATCGCCGTAAATTCGCTCATCAGTCGCTTTAGTTTTGCTCAGGCCACCCAGACTGCGGCTACCTATACTGGACCGCAGTGAAACAAAGAGCCATTAGCCTCGCGTTGCAGGGCGGCGGCTCGTACGGCGCGTTTACCTGGGGCGTGCTCGATCGCCTGCTGCAGGATGCGAGCATCGAGATCAGGGGTATCAGCGGCGCGAGCGCCGGCGCCATCAACGCGACGCTGCTTGCGCACGGGCTGACCATAGGCGGCCGCCAAGGCGCACGACGCGCGCTCGCGGAGTTCTGGACCAGCGTGGCGGGCACTTTGCCCAACTCCATCGTTGAATCCCTCGTTTTCCTCACCCGATTTTTTTCACCGGCCCAGTTCAACCCGTTCAACCTCAACCCAGTGCGCGACCTGCTGGCAAAGCAGATCGACTTCGAGCGGCTGAGGATCGCATGCCAGCTGCCGATCTTCATCTCGGCGACCAACGTGCGCACAGGGATGCCGCGCCTATTCCGTACCGCCGAAATCACCGCAGACGTCCTGCTAGCGTCGGCATGCTTGCCGTCGATGCACCGCGCAGTCGAGATCGAGCGCGAGGCTTACTGGGACGGCGGCCTGAGCGCGAATCCGCCGGTGCGGCCGCTGCTGTACGAATGCGACGCTTCCGACATCGTACTGGTTCTGCTGCATCCCGACCGCCGGCCCGAAGTGCCAGTCAGCGCGGAGGACATCGCGGCGCGATGGACCGAGCTTAGCTTCAGCGCCGCGCTTTTCTCCGAGCTCGAGGGGATTTCGCTCGCCAAGCGCGAAGCGGAGCGCTCCGTTTTTTCCGTGGGGCGCCTGGAGCGCAGGCTGCGGCGCCTGAATCTCCACCGCATCTGTGCCCCGGAAGCCATCAACGGCATGAGCATGCAGAGCCGGCTCAACACGCAGTCGGCTTTCATGGGGTTGCTTTTCGAAGCGGGCCGCACGCAGGCGGATGCGTGGCTGGGCGAACCGGGTAAATTGGCGGCCCATGGCCAAGTCGAGCAAGGAGTGGCTGCGCCGGCACGTTAGTGATCCCTACGTCCGCAAGGCGCGCCAGGAGGGCTACCGCTCGCGGGCCGCGTACAAGCTCATCGAGCTTGATGCCAAGGAGAAGCTGTTTCGTCCCGGGATGACCGTGCTCGATCTTGGTGCGGCGCCGGGCGGCTGGTCGCAGGTCGCCGCGCAAAAAGTAATGCCTGGCGGCCGGGTCATTGCGATTGATGTTCTGGAAATGGCCCCCATCTCCGGGGTGACCATCCTAAAAGGAGACTTCCGTCAGGTTTCCATCGAGAACCGCGCTGATGTCGTGCTGTCCGACGTATCTCCGAACCTGTCGGGCATTGCCAACGTCGACCAGGCGCGCCTGCTGGAACTGGGACTGTCGGCGATCGAACTCTGCGCCAAGGTCCTGAAGCGCGACGGCGTTTTCGTGGTCAAAGCTTTCCACGGCGAGGCGTTTGATGCGCTGCGCGAGCGGCTCACAGCCGTGTTCACCAAGGTCAAAGTCGCAAAACCCCCTGCCTCACGGGGTGAATCCGCCGAGACTTACGTGGTGGCACGGGGATTGCGCCCCCTGTAAGATGGTTTTTTAGTGAAGGAGCACCGCTTTTGAACAATATGCTCAAGAACTTAGTCATCTGGCTGGTCATTGGACTGGTGCTGATGACGGTGTTCAACCAATTCAATACCCGCCAGCAGACGCAGGCGGTCATGGACTACTCCCAGTTCATCGAGGAGGTGAAGTCCGGGCGCATCACCGAAGTACAGATCGAGGGCCGTAACCTCAAGGCCCGGACCCAGGAAGGCAAGATGGTCAACAGCTATTCACCGGGCGACCTGTGGATGGTGACGGATCTGCTGAAGTACGGCGTCAAGATCAAGGCCAAGCCGGAAGAGGAGCCTTCGCTCCTCATGAACATCTTCGTCTCCTGGTTCCCCATGCTTCTGCTGATCGGGGTCTGGATCTTCTTCATGCGGCAAATGCAGGGCGGCGGACGCGGCGGCGCCTTCTCGTTCGGCAAGTCCAGGGCGCGCATGCTCGACGAGTCGACCAACACCGTCACCTTCGCCGACGTCGCCGGTTGCGAGGAAGCGAAGGAGGAAGTCTCGGAGCTCGTCGACTTCCTGCGCGACCCGACCAAGTTCCAGAAGCTCGGCGGCCGCATCCCGCGCGGCGTGCTGATGGTCGGCGCTCCCGGCACCGGCAAGACGCTGCTCGCGCGCGCGATCGCGGGCGAAGCCAAGGTTCCGTTCTTCTCGATCTCCGGTTCCGACTTCGTCGAGATGTTCGTCGGCGTCGGCGCCGCGCGCGTGCGCGACATGTTCGAGCAGGCGAAGAAGCACGCACCGTGCATCGTGTTCATCGACGA
>CBDDSB010000006.1:0-53014 GCA_965233195.1 uncultured bacterium
GCGCGCCAGCTGCGCCTGCGCGACCTCGGCGGCCTGATCGTCATCGACTTCATCGACATGGAGTCGCAGCGCAACCAGCGCGAGGTGGAGAACCGCCTGCGCGACGCGCTCAAGTACGACCGCGCCCGCGTGCAGATCGGCAAGATCTCGCGCTTCGGGCTGATGGAGCTCTCGCGCCAGCGCCTGCAGGCCTCGCTCGAGGAAACCGCGCACATCAGCTGCCCGCGCTGCAGCGGCACCGGCTTCATCCGCGGCACCGAGTCCACCGCGCTGCACGTGCTGCGCATCGTTCAGGAAGAGGCGATGAAGGAGAACACCGGGGCGGTGCACGCCCAGGTGCCGGTCGACGTGTCGTCATTCCTGCTGAACGAGAAGCGCGCCGAGATCCAGAAGCTCGAAGCGCGCCTCAAGGTGAACATCGTGCTGGTGCCCAACCCGCACCTCGAGACGCCGCACTACAAGGTGCAGCGCCTGAAGCACGACGAGCTGAACGCGATGGAGCATGTGCCGTCGAGCTACGAGCTGGTCGAGCGCCCGGAAGAGCCCAAGGCGCCCGGCGCCACCGAGGAAGAGAAGGTCGAGCGCCAGCAGCCGGTGGTCAAAAGCATCACGCCCGACCAGCCGGCGCCGCTGCCGCAGCCGACCGCCTCTCGTCCTTCGTCGCAGCCGGTTCAACAACCGGTGGCCGCAGCCCCAGTATCGCAAGCGCAACCGGTTGCCACGCCCAGCGGATTCCTCAGCCGCATTTTCGGCACGCTGTTCGGCGAGCCGGCACCCGCAACGGCGCCCGCACCCGCTGCGACGCCGGCGCCGCAGCAAGCGCAACCGTCGCAGCGCGATCCGCGACGCGACCAGCACCGGCGCGACGGCCGGCAGCAGCAGGATCACCGCCGCCGGGATGGCCGTGGCCGCGATGGCGGACGTGATGGTGGCCGCGAGGGCGGGCGCGACGAGCACCGCGATCGCCAGCAGCAACCGCGGCTGGAGCAGCGCCGCAATGGACAGCAGCAACAGCGTGATCGCGGGCGGCACGACCAGCAGCAGCGTCCGCCGCGGCCGCCGCAGCAGCCCGGCCAGCCCCCGCAGCAGCAGGGCCAGCAGCCTCAGCAGCAGGGCCAGCAGCCTCAGCAGCAGCCGCAGCAGCCGCAGCAGCCGCGCCCGCCGAGGCCGGAGGGCGAGCCGCGCGAGGCCCGCGAAGGTGAAGAGCAGCAACGCCGTGGCCGCCGCAACCGCGGTGGACGCGATCGGCATCGCGGCGGCCGCGACGAGCGTCCGGCGCAGCAAGGCGAAGGCCGCGCTCCGGCCGGGGCAGCACCCTCCTTCCGGATGAAGGAAGAGCAGCTGAGAGAGGACCAGCGCCGCGAAGCCCTGGCGCGCCGGGACGAGCCGCACGGCGAGGAAACCTTGCCGCCACCGGTCCAGGCCCAGCAGCCGGCGCCAGAAACGATGCAGTCAGAGCCGCGGCCGGAGCCGAGGCAACCGGAGCCCAGGCAACCGGAGCCGATGCACGCCGAGCCCGTGACCGCCGAGCCTGCGCGTCCTTCCCCGGTACGCCACGAGCCGCAGCAGCCGAAGATCGACCCGAAGGTGCTGTTGGAGAGCGCGGGCCTCGTGATGATCGAGACCGATCGCTCCAAGGCACCGGTCGTGTCCGCACCCGCTGATGAGCCGCTGCATCTCGGGCGTCCGCGGCGCGAGCGATCCAAGCCGCCCGCGCAGGACGACGAGCTGCAGCAGGTCGAGACTAAGCGCTAGGTTCCTGCAGCTCCCGGAGGAGGCGCCGGCACTGCGCCTCCACCATATCCAGGACGATCTCGAAGCCGTCCACGCCGCCGTGATAGGGGTCCGGCACGTCGAGCTGGGCGTGGAACAGGCGGATCTTGGCGTGGTGGCGCGGCGGCGCCATCTTCTGCAGCGCCCGCAGATGGCCGCGGTCCATCGCCAGGATCATGTCGAAGTCTTCGAAATCCCGCGCGGTGACCTGCCGAGCGCGCTGCGCGCCGAGCTCGTAGCCCCGCTGCCGCGCATGGTGCTGAGAGCGCTCGTCCGGCGGCTCCCCGATGTGCCAGTCGCCCAGGCCGGCGGACGCGATGTGGAGCTCGAGCCCGGCTTTTTCGCTCAAGGTTCTAAGAACACTTTCGGCGGTCGGCGAGCGGCAGATGTTGCCGGTGCAGACGAATAGGATCGAGCGCTTTTCTTTCCGCATTTCTTCCCTATTATCGCCATTATGACTTCCTGCGCCGACGTCCTCGCCGGCCGCGCGCCGAAGGAAACGCCCGTGACCCTCAAGGGTTGGGTGCGCACCCGGCGCGACTCCAAGGCGGGCTTCTCCTTCATCCACCTGTCGGACGGCTCCTCGTTCCATCCGGTGCAAGTGGTCGCGCCAAAGAATCTGCCCAACTACGAGAAGGAGGTCCTGCATCTGACGGCGGGCTGCGCGATCGAGGCAACCGGCGCCATCGTGCCCTCGCCCGCCAAGGGCCAGCCCTTCGAGATGCAGGCGGCGTCGGTCCAAGTCGTCGGCTGGGTGGACGACCCGGATTCCTATCCGATCCAGCCCAAGCCCCATTCGCTCGAGTTCCTGCGCGAAGTCGCGCACCTGCGGCCGCGCACCAACGTCATCGCCGCGGCAACGCGCGTGCGCCATACGCTCGCGCAGGCGATCCACCGCTTCTTCCACCAGCGTGGATTCTTCTGGGTGAACACGCCGATCATCACGGCCGCCGATGCCGAAGGCGCCGGCGCGCTTTTCCGGGTGTCGACTCTTGACCTGGCCAACATCCCGAGAAACGCCACGGGTGGCGTCGACTATTCGAAAGACTTCTTCGGCCGGGAAACGTATCTGACGGTGTCCGGGCAGCTCAACGTCGAGGCCTATTGCCTCGCGCTCTCCAAGGTCTACACCTTCGGCCCGACCTTCCGCGCCGAAAACTCGAACACCAGCCGCCACCTCGCGGAGTTCTGGATGATCGAGCCCGAGATCGCGTTCGCCGATCTGGCGGACAACGCCTCGCTCGCCCAGGAGCTCTTGAAGTTCACCTTCAAAACCCTTCTCGAGGAAAGGCCCGAAGACATGGCCTTCTTCGATGAGCGCATCGAGAAGGGCATCGTGGCGAAGCTCCAAGGGATCGTTGACTCGGAGTTCGTGCGCATGGACTACGGCGAGGCGATCTCCATCCTGGAGCGCGCGAAGGAGAAGTTCGAATTCCCGGTGAAATGGGGCATCGACCTGCAGTCGGAGCACGAGCGCTTCCTCACCGAGAAGCACGCGAAGAAGCCGGTGATCGTCATGAACTACCCGAAAGCGATCAAGGCGTTCTACATGCGCCAGAACGACGACGGCAGGACAGTGGCGGCGATGGACGTGCTCGCGCCCGGAATCGGCGAGATCATCGGCGGCAGCCAGCGCGAGGAGCGGCTCGATTTCCTCGACGCACGCATGGCGGAAGTCGGCATCGAGAAAGAAAGCCTCGGCTGGTACCGCGACCTGCGCCGCTATGGCACCGTGCCGCACGCCGGCTTCGGCCTTGGTTTCGAGCGCACGGTGGCCTACGCCACCGGCCTGGCCAACGTCCGGGACGCCATTCCCTTCCCCCGCACGCCAGGCAACGCGAAGTACTGATGCGCATCCGGCTCGCGACGCCGGCCGATGCCGGCGTGCTCATCGCGTTCAACGCCGCAATGGCGCTCGAGACCGAGGGCAAAGAGCTCCTTCCCGAAGTGATCGGCGCCGGCGTGCATTCGCTGCTCGCCAACCCGGCGGCCGGGTTCTACGTGGTGGCGGAACAGGACGGGCTCATCGGCTCGCTCATGATCACCAAGGAATGGAGCGACTGGCGGAACGGCACGTTCTGGTGGATCCAGAGCGTCTACGTGCGGCCGCAGTCCCGGCGTCAGGGCGTGTACAAGAAGCTCTATCGACACGTCCAGCAGCTGGCCGCCAACGATCCGAAGGTATGTGGCTTCCGGCTGTACGTTGAGCGCGAGAACTCCCGAGCGCAAGCAACCTACAGCGCGCTCGGAATGAAACAGACCCACTACCTGGTGTTCGAAGAGCTGAAGCCCGGAGTGCGCTTCTACCGATAATTCGGGGACGGAGCACTAACTCCGAAAGCTGCGCTAGCCGTGGAGTTAGTGCTCCGTCCCCGAATTATTCCGGTCCGTTCTACCGGTAGAAGATGTGTTTGCCGATGCGCGCGACCTGCCGCTTCTCCACCGACCAGTCAGGGCTGACGTACGTGGCGTGGAAGTGAAGCACGTTGGGCTGCAGGGTGCGCGGGCGGCGCTGGTAGTACACGTCCTCGGCAACGTGGACGGCGCGCATCCATGCCGCGCCCGCTGGCGGCTCCAGCACGCCGAGCCCGGTCCAGGAGAACGCGTCCTTCTGGTACACCACGTCACAAACGGTCTTCGGATAGTGCCGGGATGCCTTGCGGTTCATGGTTACTTCCGCGACCGCGTACTGGCCGGCCGTGGGCTCGCCGCGCGCCTCGTAGTACACGTTGCGCGCCAGGCACTCCAGGCTGCGCGCGTGGAAGTCGCGCGCCCGCGCCGCTTGCGCGTCCCGATCCCAAAACACGGCGTTGAGCGCGACGATGAGCGCACCGACGATCAGGCTGAAAAACAGCGCGAAGGCGAGCGCAGCCTTGTCGGCGCGATACCACAGCAGGCGCAATTTCCACATCATGCGAGCCACTTTGCCGCGCGCCGCACGCGGCGCGAAGGTCAAATGCCCGCTTTACCTTGTCTTACGCCTCGATTCCGAACACCTTTTTTTTCAGTTCGCTCAGCCGGTCGCGCGCGGCCGCGGCATCCTCGAACTCGAGATTCTTGGCGTGCTCGAGCATCTTCTTCTCGAGCGCTTTGATCTCGCGCGCGATCTGCTTCTCCGACATGGCTTCGTAGCGCGCCTCGTCCTGCGCCGCCTCCATCTGGGTCGAGTCGTACACGCCGTCGATCAGGTCCTTGATGCGCTTGATGATGCTGCTGGGCGTGATGCTGTGGTCCACGTTGTAGGTCGTCTGCTTGGCGCGGCGCCGGTCGGTCTCGGCGATGGCGCGTTTGATCGATTCGGTCCTCACATCGGCATAGAGGATCGCGGTGCCGTTGAGATGGCGCGCCGCGCGCCCCATGGTCTGGATCAGCGAGCGCTCCGAGCGCAGGAAGCCTTCCTTGTCCGCATCGAGGATCGCGACCAGCGAAACCTCGGGTAAATCCAGACCTTCGCGCAGCAGGTTGATGCCCACGAGCACGTCGAACTCGCCCAGGCGCAGGTCGCGAATGATCTCCACCCGCTCCACCGTCTCGACCTCGGAGTGCAGGTAGCGCACCTTCACGCCGTGCTCGGCGAGGTACTCCGTCAGCTCCTCGGCCATGCGCTTGGTGAGCGTGGTCACCAGCACCCGCTCCGATTTCTTTGTTCTTTCCCTTATTTCGGACAACAAGTCATCCACCTGCGTGGATGCCGGCCGCACGATCACCTGCGGATCCACCAGCCCGGTCGGACGCACCACCTGCTCCACGACCTGGCCCGACTTCTGGCGCTCGTAGTCGGCCGGCGTGGCGGACACGAACACGGTCTGGCGCACCACTTTCTCGAATTCGTCGAAGCGCAGCGGCCGGTTGTCGAGCGCCGAGGGCAGGCGGAAGCCGTACTCGACCAGGTTTTCCTTGCGCGAGCGGTCGCCCTTGTACATGCCGCCGAGCTGCGGGATGGTGACGTGGCTCTCGTCGATGATCATCAGCGCGTCCTGCGGCAGGTAGTCGATCAGGGTCGGCGGCGGCTCGCCCGCCTGGCGCCCGGAGAGGTGGCGCGAGTAATTCTCGATGCCCTTGCAGAAGCCAAGCTCGACCAGCATTTCCAGGTCGAAGCGCGTGCGCTGCTCGATCCTCTGCGCCTCGACCAGGCGCCCGGCCTTCTGGAAGAAGTCGATGCGCTCGCGCAGTTCGGCCTTGATCGCCTCCACCGCGCGCAGCGTGGTTTCGCGTGGCGTTACGTAGTGGCTGGACGGATACACGGTAAAGCGCGCCATCGGGTGCTGGACGCGCCCGGTGAGCGGATCGAAGACTTCGAGCTTCTCGATCGATTCCTCATCCAGGCAAATTCGAATCGCGTTTTCCGCGTGCTCCGCGGGGAAGACGTCGATCACGTCGCCGCGCACGCGAAACGTGCCGCGGCGGAAATCGAGCTCGTTGCGCTCGTACTGCATCGCCACCAGCCGCGCCAGCACGTCGCGCTGCGACATCTTCTCGCCCTGGCGCAGGTGCAGGATCATGCCGTGGTACTCCGACGGATCGCCGATGCCGTAGATCGCCGACACCGTGGCCACGATCACCACGTCGCGGCGCTCGAGCAGCGACTTGGTCGCCGACAGGCGCATTTGCTCGATATGGTCGTTGATCGAGGAGTCCTTCTCGATGTAGAGGTCGCGCGCCGGCACGTACGCTTCCGGCTGGTAGTAGTCGTAGTAAGAGACGAAGTACTCGACCGCGTTTTCCGGAAAGAACTCGCGGAACTCGGAGTAGAGCTGCGCCGCCAGGGTCTTGTTCGGCGCGAGCACCAGCGCCGGCCGCTGATGGCGCGCGATGACGTTGGCCATGGTGAAGGTCTTGCCCGACCCGGTGACGCCGAGCAGCGTCTGGAAAGCGAGGCCGTCGTCGATGCCCTCGGACAGCTTGTCGATCGCCTCCGGCTGGTCGCCGGCCGGCGCAAAAAGCTCTGCTAATTTGAAGGCCACGAGTAGAATGCGTTCTGGGAAACCCGCCATTTTAATCCAATGAACGCACCTCACTCACCCTCTCCGCTCGCCGCGGTGCCGATGGCGCCCGCCGATCCGATCCTCGGCGTCACGGATGCTTTCGTCGCCGACCAGAGCCCGAAGAAAGTGAACCTTGGCGTCGGTGTCTACACCGACGACAACGGCAAGATCCCGTTGCTCGATTGCGTGCGGCACGCCGAGAGCGAGCGGCTGAAGAGCGCGCCGCCGCGCGGCTACCTGCCGATCGACGGCCTGAAGGCCTACGACCAGGCGGTGCAGGAGCTGGTGTTCGGCTCGCAGAACAAGAACATCGTCACCGTGCAGGCGCTGGGCGGCACCGGCGGGCTGAAAATCGGCGCCGATTTCCTGCGGGTGATGAATCCCGCCGCCGAAGTCTGGATCAGCGACCCGAGCTGGGAAAACCACCGCCAGCTGTTCGAAGGCGCCGGGTTCACGGTGAAGTCCTATCGCTACTACGACCCGAAAACGCGCGGCCTCGACTTCGCCGGCATGCAGGAGTCGCTGAACGCGATGCAGCCTGGCTCCATCGTCGTGCTGCACTCGTGTTGCCACAACCCAACGGGCGTCGACCTGAGCAACGAGCAATGGACGGCGGTGCTGGAAATCGTCCGCTCGCGCAACCTCGTTCCCTTCCTCGACCTCGCTTATCAGGGCTTCGCCGAGAGCCTCGAGGCCGACGCGTACGCCGCGCGCCTGTTTGCCGGCGCGATGTCGCCGGTGTTCCTCTCGAGCTCGTTCTCCAAATCGTTCTCGCTCTATGGCGAGCGCGTCGGCGCGCTCAGCGTCGTCACCGGCAGCGCCGAGGAAGCCATGCGCGTGCTGTCGCAGGTCAAGCGCCTGGTGCGCACCAACTACTCCAACCCGCCGACGCACGGCTGCCAGCTCGTCGCCACGGTGCTGGCGAGCGCCCAGCTTCGCAGCCTGTGGGACCGCGAGCTCGGCGCGATGCGCGGTCGCATCAAGGAAATGCGCAAGCGCCTGGTCGAAAAGATCCACGCCCGCGCCCCCGGCTCCGATTTCAGCTTCGTCCTCAAGCAGCGCGGCATGTTTTCCTACTCCGGCCTGAGCAAGGAGCAGGTGCGCCGCCTGCGCGAGGACAAGTCGATCTACACCATCGACACCGGCCGCATCTGCGTCGCCGCGCTCACTTCGAAGAACGTCGACTACGTCGCCGATGCCATCGCCGAGGTAATTCGGTAAAATCTCCGGTTCTCCCGGATCCCCGATAGCTCAGTTGGTAGAGCGACGGACTGTTAATCCGCAGGTCGTAGGTTCGAGCCCTACTCGGGGAGCCACACTCTTGATTTAGCGCCGCTTCCGGCGTCCGCCTGAGCCTACGCAGTCCGTAGGTCTTGAACCAAAGGACGCTTTATGGAACTGACGCTACCGCCGCGATTGCCCGTCGCGGCAAACCTCACCTTCGGCGAGCTCGCCGACAGCTACATGCTTGCCTATCGCGGCCGTGCTGTTGGCCGAGGACACCGCGTGGACTTCTGGAAAGCGCGCCTAGCTACCCTCCCCGTGCTCGATATCAGCGCCGATTACATCGACGCCGGCGTGATGGCCTTGGAGAACCAGGGCGTATGCTTGACGCGACGGTCTCACTTGGAGGGAGTGTGGAACGAAACTACCAACAGCCAACCGCTCAACCAAAGCAGACCCGATGGACGTGCTTGCTGGTGGCAATGCTTATGGGCATGGCTTGCGCGACATCGGTATACGCGCAGAAGGGAAAGGTGCATCGCGTCGCCTTCATCGCCGCGCTCTCCCCTGTTTCGGAACTGAAGGGCCCTGACCCTATCAACCAAGCGTGTAGGGAGGATTGATGCCGGAGACCTTTTCCCCGCTGGCCAGTTATATGTTGTTGACGGCCTAAGCACGGACGGCGAGAACCACAAGCCGGCCTGGCTTGTTGTCAAGTTTGTATCACCCAGTGAGAAAGGCGAAAAATCTTACGCGGCACAAGCATAGTAGTGGACAAGCCAAGCCGAACTGTGAAGTCTGCCATTCAAGGTATTTGCAAGACTGGTTGAGCACCTCCTTCAGCTCAATGTCGCGAACGACTTTTCTGGATAGCGAGCGCGATTATTTTTGGATGGTCGCCGAGCCCGGTGACTTGCAGGTACTGCGCCAGAAGCGGATCGCGCGCTACCAGCTTCTGAGCCGCGGCAAGCACCTTGCCTGGGTTCACGCCGTGCTGCCGCCGTAGCGCTTCGCTCGCCTCGGCGCGGGCGGCATGTGCAGGAGAAGCGGTCGGAGGACTGGAATCGGTAGGAAGGCACTTAACCTCGTACATCCGAGGGCCCAATCGCGCGACGAACGTAGTGCATGAAGACCAAGTTCGGTGCGCGCCGATGAAGTCGGCCAGCGCCTGCGAACGACGGCCCACCAGGTCCGTGCTCTCGACCACTACCCGCTCAATCGGGGTCAGACCCCGATTTCTTCCCGCGCGTATCCCGTGAATGAGGGATGGCTCGCACGGGCTGGAACGGCTTAGTATGTCCTTGAGGGGGGGGGAAATGTCTAGGGAAAAGGGAGCAAGCCGGCGCTCAAGCCTTTCCGCTGCAAGCCTGCTCCTATCGCTCGTCGCCAGTCTTGCGTTGCTTGCTGGATGTGGCGGCGGAGGGGGCGGGGACGAGAGCGCGCCCCCACCGGATCCGAACGCACCCACCAGCACGGGTCGCGGCTTCGTCACGATTGAATCTCCCACCGATGTGTCCTCATTCACGACCGAAGAATCCTCGGTTGTTCTCCGCGGCCCCGCTTTCATAAGCCCGGACAGGTTCGTTTGCTGCTCCGGGTCGGCGACCGATACCGCCGTCACCGTGACCTGGACGAATTCCACCGGCGGTGGCGGGGCGGCTTCGCAATCCGTAAATATTTGCCCCGGCTTCTTCGGGTTCGGAATGGGTCTTTGCGACCACACCTTCAGCGCTGAGATTCCGCTCACGCTTGGCGCGAATGTCATCCAGGTTTCGGCAACGGATGGTGGTCGGCATTCAGGCACGGACACCATTACCGTGACCAGGAACCGCGAGACCACCCCGCCGACGGTGACGTCGACCAATCCCGTAAATCTCGCCACCAATGTCGCCGTCAACCGCTCTATCAGTGTGACTTTCTCCGAAGCGATGGACAACACGAGCATCACCCCGGCGACGTTTACGCTAAGGGACAACGCCGGCGGCCTGGTAGCAGGAACGATTACGATTGCGAACCGCACAGCGACATTCCAGCCTGCCGGCTTCGTTGCCGCGTTTACGCTTCATACCGCAACCGTTTCCACTGGCGTGAGAGATGCGGGTGGTAATCCATTGACGGCGGCCCACAGCTGGGCCTTCACGACGGGCAGTTTTGACCTCACCCCGCCAAGCGTCGCATCGGTTTCGCCGGCGGCGGCCTCTACATGTAGCGCTATCGATCAGAACATTGTGGCGGTATTTAGCGAACCAGTAGCTCCCGCGACCGTTAGCAACCTGGGTGTCAGTCCCAGCTTCCACCTGGCAGACGTCACCGGCGGCCCTTCTGGAACCTTTACCTTAAGCGGCCAGACAAGAGTGCTAGATGACGGCATCACCGCCGTGTTCGATCCGAGCGGCCCGCTTGCTTTCTCCCGGACCTACACCGCTACGCTAACGCGCGGTATCAGGGATTTGGCCGGGAACCAACTGACGGCCAATTTTCCTTGGACCTTTTCCACGCCGGCAAGCGGCGTAGGTGCCTGGCGGGCGACATCGACAATCGGTGTTCCACCCGCTTCGCAACAGCATTCGACGCTCTGGACAGGTAGCGAAATGATCGTTTTTGGAGGGGTGCGCTCTGGGTTCATCTCCAATTCCGGAGCGCGCTATAACCCGGCGAGCGACACTTGGGCATCACTACCGGCAGGCGGTCCAGCCCTAAGCGACCATTTGGCGGTCTGGACGGGCACCGAGATGGTTGTATGGCAGGGAACCGGCAGTCGGTACAACCCGATGACAGAGACATGGACGCCGATATCGGCTGTCGGAGCGCCGTCAGCACGTAGTTTCGCTACAGCGGTATGGACTGGTTCCGAGATGCTCGTTTGGGGCGGCAGGGACTCAAGCGGTCTTATTAGCGCTCACGGCGCCTACAACCCGTCAACAGATACGTGGCGAGCGATATCGAATGCGGGAGCCCCCAATCCGCGGGTGCGTCACACTGCGGTGTGGACGGGGAATCGCATGATCGTTTGGGGGGGCTGACGTGCCCCCCTGAAATAGTACGGCTCTGAGGTAGAGTCCGCCAAAACAGGAGAGGCGGACGTGAAGAAAAAGCGGTTCAGCGAAGAGCAGATCATTGCGGTTCTGAAGGAAGCCGAGGCCGGCGCGAAGGTGCTGGAGCTGTGTCGCAAGCACGGGATCTCGGACGCGACGTTCTACAACTGGAAGGCCAAATACGCGGGTATGACGGTGGCGGACCTGCGTCGGCTCAAGGAGCTTGAGGCGGAGAACGCGAAGCTCAAGCGCATCGTCGCCGACCAGGCGCTCGACAACGCGGCGCTGAAGGATCTGCTCGGCCGAAAGTGGTGAGCCCGCAGTGCAAGCGCGAGGCGGTGGGCATTCTCACCGCCGAGCGCGCGATGGGCGTGACGCGCGCCTGCGGGCTGGTGGGGATCTCGCGCTCGCTGTACGGCTACAGGAGCCGGCGCTCGCCGGCGCTCGAGCTTCGCAACCGCATCGCCGAACTCGCGGCGCAAAAGCGCCGCTACGGCTACAGACGTATCCACGTGCTGCTTCGCAGGGAGGGCTGGTCGGTGAACCACAAGAGGACCCACAGGCTGTATCGCGAGCAAGGGCTGATGGTGCGTAAACGCAAGCGAAAGCGCATTGGCCTTGCCGAGCGCCTAGTGCGCGCGGCGCCGCAGGCGCCCAACCAGAGCTGGTCGATGGATTACGTGGCGGATGCGCTGATCGACGGCAGGAAGTTGCGGGCGCTTACGATCGTCGATGACTTCACCCGAGAGTGCCTGGCGATCGAGGTCGACACCTCGCTTCCGGGCAGCCGGGTCGTCGGTGTGCTCGAGCGGCTGCGCGAGCTGCGCGGACTACCGAGATCGATCACCGTAGATCATGGTCCTGAATTCGAGGGGCGGATCCTCGACGCCTGGGCGTACCAGCACGGTGTGGACCTTGCCTTCATCCGGCCAGGCAAACCCGTCGACAACTGCTACATCGAGAGCTTCAACGGGCGATTCCGCGATGAATGCCTCAACGAGCACTGGTTCATCACGATGACGCACGCGCGCTCGACGATCGAAGCCTGGCGCATCGAGTACAACACCGAGCGCACGCACAGCTCGCTCGGAGATCTGACGCCGGAAGAGTTCAGGGACGCTCACGCTTCCGAGATAAAGCGCCTCGGAAGCGTGAGCGTTAAAACCGAAAACACCGTATCTTTAACCCCGGACTCCACTCCGGTTCCGTACTAAATCGGGGGGCACGTCAGGGCGATACAAATACCAATTGCAGCGTCGCGAGTTGCACCGCCGGGGCCGGCGGCAGTTACGATCCGTTTAGCAACACTTGGCAGCCCGTCGGAAACACAGGCGAACCTTCTCCCCGGACCGGGCACAGCGCTGTCTGGACCGGAACTGAAATGGCCGTGTGGGGGGGTAATAGCACCAACGGCGTTTTCGTCCCTGGCTTGAACGACGGCTCGCTCTACGATCCTTCCACAGATATCTGGCGCCCAATCTCTACGACGTGCGGCCCTGCAGGCCGGGCTGGTCATTCAGCCGTCTGGACTGGAAGTGAAATGATCGTTTGGGGCGGAGGCGGTTCTCCTAATACGGGGGCGCGATATAGCCCAAGCGCCAGCTCTTGGCAACACATGACAATCGCCGGTGCTCCCTCTGGCTCTCGCCCCCCAAACGCCACCGTATGGACGGGAAGCCGGATGATCGTCTGGGGTGGAGCTCCCACGGGCGGGGGTGACGGTAATGGCGCGGTGTATACGCCGTAGTGCGAACTCGGCTTGTAATCCAATGCTCGCGAGTTCCGCGGGCCCACGCGAGAGAGAGATTCGCCGACGAGAGGACGCGGTGCGGTCACTCGCGGACGACTCCTCTGAATCGCCAGCGCGATTATTCTCGGGTGGTCACCTAGGCCGGTGACGTGCAGGTAGTGCGCCAGACGAGGGTGAGGTCACCGGGATATTCATGGGCATCGGACCCTTGGCCGAGCCGCAGCGCCCCGTAGCGCTGCGTAAAGATAGGCAATGGCGCCGTTATTAACCGAAAACCCGGGTAATTCCGCACGCCGCGGTTCATAGGGCGTCTGATACGGTGGGCAATGGCCACCGATAGCAGACAAATGTTGCTCAGCAGGGCGGCCGACCTAATCGGCCGCCAAAAGCTCGCCATTGGCCTCAATATTTCGCCCGCTTTGCTTGACGCCTGGATCAGTGGCAGCGCAAGCGTGCCCGACAAAAAGCTGATGGAGCTGGCTCTCACCATGGACAAACTCGGCCGAGAGCGACAACGGTAGAGCGAAGAGCGGGAGCACCGCTATGGGCGTGGTGACTTCGCCGGCTTCCTGACGACGATCGTAATGAAAATCTGGCTGACCTCTTCGCGCGTTTTGCCCTCGCGAACCGCTGGCGCGATCAGCTCCCAATCCGCATCGGTAATGCTCTGGTTCGGGTAAAACACGCGAATCTGCTCGCGGCTATAGGCCGATTTGATTTCGGTCGCGTACTCAAGAATCTCAAAACCGGCGTTCTCGAATGCGCGCCGGAAATCGATCGGCCGCCATTGATTCACGTAGTCATGTAGCGGGATGCGACCGGGCCCGAACTGCGCCCGCCAACGCGCGGGGTCGAGTTTCAGATATTCGTAGGGTTTGGAAAAGTCCCGATGATCCGCCAGCCCCGCGATGTGCGCCGAAATCCCGCCGGGCTTCAGGATTCGCTTCCACTCCGCTATCGATTGAAGCGGGTCGTTGAGATGCTCGATCGTCGCCATGGAAAATACATAGTCGACGCTCGCGTCTGGCAGCCCGGTATCGAAAGATTCGCGCTTGAGGAAGGTGATGTAGTCCGGATTCAGCGTCGCGTTGCCGCCTTCCTCCTTGAGGATGATTTCGTTTGCGTCTCGCAAAAAATAGTCCGAATCCAGTTTTGCCAGATCGAACGCCGTGCGGTACGGGAGTGCATCGCGTATCGCGGGGTGCTCGAAAATGTCGACACAGTAGAGGTGCCTGGCGCCGGCGCTGACGTAGAGCGCAGCGGGGATCATGCTGCTACCGGGTCCGATCTCGACGATGCTCAAGTCTTTCAGCGAGCCTAAATGCTTCACCGCGAACTGTTTGAACATCCCCGCGGCCCAGACAAAATAGAACGGGCTGCGGATGTCGCCCTCGAGGTCGTGCTTGCGCCACTTGGCAAGGATCTCGCGCTGGAGTTCCATTTGCCTTGCGTACTCTTTTGCGCGCGCCTCTCCTGAGGGGTTCGCCGTCGGCCGCAACATCACGCGATAAGCTTCAATACCCACCGCGGCCGCGCAGACAACCACGACGGCTAAAGCGATTCGTCCCTTTCTGATCATTGCTGCCCCCCTTGCATAAATGAAACGCCCCGAGTGCTTGCGCAGTCGGGGCGTTTGGTAAGGCTAGAGCCGGCGCTGTTTAGCTAGCGTCGCTCCCGATACCGTTGCTGGTTGATCCGGAGTTTAGCCCGCCGGTCCTGCCTTGATGGTCTCTCACTGGATCACCTCCTTTCAAAGTTGCCAGCCCGCAGTTTAGCAAATTATCGCCGCGGCTACTTCTTCAGATTCTCCGGGACGCCGCTGGGGTATTGCTTGGCGATCGCTTCCTTGATGCGCTCGGCGCGATTTTCCGGCGCTGGATGGGTGGACATGAACTCCGGCTGTCGTGAACCGCCTGACGCCTTTGCGAGGACTTCCATTACGCGCACCATGCCGCGCGGGTCGTAGCCGGCCTCGGCCATGATGCGGATGCCGAGAGTGTCGGACTCGATCTCGTCCTCGCGGCCGTACTTCATGTTGATCATGCCGCCGACCATCTGTCCGATCTGCGCCGACGTGTAGTCGCCGCTGCCCACGACCAGCGCGCCGATCAGGCCCTGGGTGAGCTGCTGCTTGGCGAGGCGCTCGGAGGAATGGCGCGCGATGACGTGGCCGATTTCGTGCCCGAGCACGCCGGCGAGCTCGGCTTCGCTCTTGAGTTGCCGCAGCAGCCCTTCGGTGATGAAGATCGGGCCGCCGGGGAGCGCGAAGGCGTTGACGGTCTTCGGGTCGGCGAGGACGTGGAAGCTGAACTTGTACGGGCTCTTGGCGGCGACGCTCTGCTTGACGAGCAGATCGCCCACCCGCTGCACCAACGCCACCGCCTGCGCGTTGCGCGACACCCCGCCCATCTGCGCGGCCATCTCCGGCGCACTCTTGTAGCCGATGGTGATCTCCTGCTCGGGGGTCATGGCGACGCGCTGCTTCTCGCCGGTCAGGGGGTTTTCGCTGGTGCTGGTGAAATAGGTGATGATCGCAAACAACGCGATGACTGCTCCAATGACTAGCCGGCCTCTGCCCATCGACTAGTTAGTCCATCGCATCCTGCAGACGTTCGCGCGCAACTCGCACGCTCACCTTGGCCCGTTCTTCCTGTAGCGTCATCGCTACACGGCAGTCACGCTCGCTCCAGCCGCGCTGGATGGCTTCGGCAAGCTCGTCGAGCGCTACCTGGCCGATTTTCATCGGCACGCCTTCGGCCGCGGCAAGCTCCATGGCGAGCGTCATGTCCTTGTGCGCCAGGCGTACGGTGAACGCCGGCGGATCGTAGACGCCGGGCAGGAAATGCTCCGGCAGGCGGTCGAAGGTGCGCTTGCGCCCGGTCGCGCCCTGGCGCAGCGCTTTGAACAAAGCGAGCGGCTCGACCCCGGCCTTGACGCCGAGCGTGAAGATCTCGGCCAGCGCCGCCTGCACGGTGAAGCTGGCGGCGTTGTGCGCGAGCTTGGCCACGGTGCCGGCGCCGATCGGGCCGACGTAATACGGTTGGTCTCCAATTTGTCGCAGCACCGCCTCGTACTTCTTGAAAACCTCCGCATCCCCGCCGACCCAGATCGCCAGCTTGCCGCTCTCCGCGCCGCGCGGCCCGCCGCTCACCGGCGCGTCGAGCAGATGGATGTTGTTCTTCGCTAGAGCGGTGTTCAAACCGCGCACCGTTTGAGGGGAGTTCGTGCTCAGGTCGAACCATGCCTTCACCGAGTGAACCTGCGAGGCCACCGCTTCCACCTCAGCCGGGCCGGGCAGCGAGGTGAACAGAACCTCGCAATCTTTGGCGGCTTCTGTGACGGAAGATTTGAAATTCGCGAAGCCCTCCACGCGCCGCAGGTCGTGCACCTGCAAGTCGTGACCGCCGCGCTGCAGGCTGGCGGCCATCGGCCGGCCCATCGCGCCCAGGCCGATGAAGCCGATCCTCATACGCCGCGTTCCTTGAACACCTCTTTTGCGATCAGCGCCGCCGTGCCGCCATTCGGCCAGCCGGCATAGAACGAGAGGTGGGTGATGATCTCGATGATCTCCTCCTTGGTCACGCCGTTGTCGAACGCGCGGTGCAGGTGGCCGCGCAGCTGATCCGGGCGGTAGAGCGCAGTCAGCGCCGCAACCGTGATCAAACTGCGATCGCGCTTCGACAGCTGCTTGCGTTCCCACACGTCGCCGAACACCACCTGGTCGCTGATTTCGCCGAGCTTGGTGAACACGTCCTTGACCTGCGCGATGGTGGACGGGGGTGCCTTGGTCGCCATGAAACAGTCCTCCTGAATGGAAACGGCGACGATACTATGAACGCGAGCCATGGCAGCCGCCCTTTCACCCGCACGCAGCGAACCGGAATCGACCTATGCGTGGCTGCGCCTCGGCGCGGCGCTCGCCGTGATGACCATTGGCGGCTCGGGCATGTATGCCATGGCGGTGGCGCTCGCGCCGGTGCAGGCCGAATTCGGCGTGACGCGCGGCGACGCCTCGCTGCCCTACACGCTCACCATGCTCGGCTTCGGCATCGGCGGCATCGTCATGGGACGGCTCGCGGACCGCTTCGGCGTCGTGGTGCCGGTGACCATCGGCGCGCTCGGGCTCGGCAGCGGCTTCATCCTCGCGGGAAACGCATCCACCCTGCTGCAGTTCAGCCTCGCGCACGGCCTGCTGATCGGCTTCCTCGGTTGCTCGACGACCTTCGCCCCGCTGGTGGCGGATACTTCGCTCTGGTTCACCCGGCGCCGCGGTATCGCGGTGGCGATCTGCGCCAGCGGCAACTATCTGGCCGGCGCGGTGTGGCCGCCGATCCTGCAATACCTCTTCGACACCGCCGGCTGGCGCGCCACCTACACCGGAATGGGGATTTTCTGCGCCGCCACCATGCTGCTGTTCGCGCTGGCGCTGCGCCGGCGGCCCCCGGCGCTGGAAACGTCCTTGAGCGCGAGCCAGATCGAGCGCAACGAGAGGCCGCTTGGCCTGGCTCCCAATGCCTTGATGACCCTGCTCATCGTCGCCGGCATCGGTTGCTGCGTGGCGATGTCGATGCCGCAAGTCCACATCGTCGCGTACTGCGGCGACCTCGGCTACGGCGCGGCGCGCGGCGCCGAGATGCTCTCCATCATGCTGGCGTTCGGCATCGTCAGCCGCCTGGTCTCGGGCTGGATCTGCGATCGTATCGGCGGCCTGCGCACCCTCCTCCTCGGCTCGTTCCTGCAGGGCGTCGCGCTGCTGCTCTTCCTGCCGTTCGACGGCCTGACCTCGCTTTACGTAGTCTCGGCGATGTTCGGCCTGTTCCAGGGCGGCATCGTCCCCTCCTACGCCATCATCGTGCGCGAGTACTTCGCGCCGCGCGAAGCCGGCGTGCGCACCGGCATCGTGCTCATGGCGACGCTTTTCGGCATGGCGATCGGCGGCTGGGTCTCAGGCGCGATCTTCGACCTGACCGGCTCGTATCGCGCGGCGTTCCTCAACGGCATCGCGTTCAACCTGCTGAACCTTACGATCGCCGTCTGGCTCTTGCGTCGCGTTTCCACAGCTCCCAAGGTCGCTCCAGCGTCCCTCGGTTAGAAGCCTGGGAGCGCCTGCCTTCCTCGTCGCTGAGGAATTCGATCGGCCCTTCGAGCTGCGTGGCCTGCAGCTGCATGCGCGCGTTCATTTCGGTATAGATCGCGCGGAAGACCGCTTCCGGCACGCTGTCACCGATCACGGTCATGCCGTGTCCGCGCATTAGGACGCAATTGCATTTACCCAGCGTATTGGCCAGCGCGCGGCCCAACGGGCGGTCCCGCACCAGCAAATCATTGTTGGGGTTTTCGTTTCTGATCTCGAACACCGGCGCTCCCGACCAGAGGAACGATCCCATGTGGTAGATCGGCCGCAGCCGGGTGCGCGTCGCGCCGAACGGGATCACCGACGCGGAATGGCTGTGCACCACCGCCATGACCTCGGGCCGCGCGCGGTAGATCTCGCCATGGATGTAGCGCTCGATGAAGCCTTTGCGCTTGTCGCCGGGCAGCGGCTCGCTGTCCGCGTCGAGCTCCATCAGGTCGGCGGCGGTGACCAGCGCCGGCGCCAGCGAGCGCGACATGACGAAGTGCTGCGGGCGCTTGTCGCTGCGCGCGCTGACGTGGCCGTAGGCGTCGAGCACTTCGTGCTGGGCGAGGATGCGACTGGCGGCGACCAGGTCGTCGATGAGCGCGCGGCTGGCGGAAAGTTTTGGTTTTTTCATTTATGCCTCAGGGATCGCAGGACCGGGGACGCTACGTAAAGAATCACGATGGCCGCCATTGCCGCCGCGGCCAGCACGATGGAAGCCTGCCGCACGCCGAGTGCGTCCGACAGCGGGCCGGCGATCAGCGCGCCGAGCGAGATCAACGCCGGGTTGAGCATCAGCAGGCTGGAGATGCGCCCGCGCATCGCCTCTGGTGCCGCCATCTGCAGCATCGCCATGTTGCTCGAGGCATGCGCCATCTCGGCCGCGCCGCCGATCACGCTGAACGCGATGGCGATGGCGAGCGACGGGCTGAGGGCCACGCCAATGATGCACGCGCCCATCACCACGACCCACACCGCCTGGAGCAAACCCTGGCGCTCGGCGCGGCCGAGCGCGTTGGCGATGAAGCCGCCGAGCGTGCCGCCCACGCCCACCGCCGTCAGCAGCAGGCCGAGCCCCGCCGGCCCGGCGGCGAACTCGTCCTTGGCGTAGATCGGGTACAGCGTGCCGAACACCGGGATCAGCAGGAAGAACGGCAGCGCGCCCACCAGGAACAGCACCCGGATGCGCGGGTTGGTGACTGCGAAGTGCAGTCCGTCTGCCATGTCGCCCCACGGCGAGCGCTTGCGCTCGGGAGACGTTCTGACTGGAAATACCACGAACAGCACCATCACGCCCGAGGCGGCGTACAGCAGGCCCTGGAGGAAGAACGTCCCGGCACCGCCGAACGCGGCAATGAGATAGCCCGCGAGCATCGGGCCCAGCACCCGCGCCATGGAAAAGCCGATGGTGTTGAGGGCCACGGCCTTGACTGCCAGCTCGCGCGGCACCAGCTCGAATGCGGTGCTGAAGCGCGCCGGGCGGTCCGTGACGTTGGCCGCGCCCATCGTCATGGTGAACGCAAACAGCATCCAGGTGCTGACGATGCCGAGCGCCAGCGCGGCGCCGAACGCCAGCGTCACCGCGGCGGCAAGTCCCTGACTGGCGTAGATCAATCGCTTGCGGTCGTAGCGGTCGGCGGCCACTCCGGACACCGGCGTCAGCAGGATCATCGGGATGGCGCGCGCTCCCATCACCGCGCCGAGCAGCGTGCCTGAGCCGGTGATCTCGTACACCACCCAGCCGAGCGCCGCATGCTGGATCCACTGGCTCGACCAGGAAAGCAACGAGCCCGCCCAGAGTGCCCGGAACTCCCGGTAAGCTAACGGAGAATTCAGTCAACGCCTCGCGGCCGAGGCGGCTCCACTCATGTTGGTGTCGTAGCCCGCCACCACACGCACGTCGACCACGCACACCTTGCCGGCTTTGACGTGGTCAATGGCTTGCTTTACGGCGGAATGAAGCTCACTGAGCTGCGTCACCGGCCCGATGCCGATTGCGCCCTGCGCACGCGCCATCGCCGCGAGATCGATGTCGGGCTCGTCGATGCGTTGCCCGATCCACTTGTTCTCCACCGGCCGGCCGCGCTCGCGCGCCACGCGCTCCTGGTGAAGCTCGTCGTTGTAGAACGAGCGATTGTTGGCGATGAGCATCAGGCACGGCACACGGTAGTGCGTCGCCGTCCAGACCGCGGTTACGCCCATCAGGAAATCGCCGTCGCCCATGATGCCGACCACCATGCGCTTCGTATCCTTGAGCGCCAGGGCCGCGCCGACAGTAAGGCCCGGTCCGGCCCCCACCCCGCCGCCGCCGTCTGCGCCGAGGTAGTCCATCGGATGCCTGAAGTGGCGGTACGCGCCGTTCCAGCCGAGCGGCAGCTTGGAGAGGCACACGTCCATGCTTTGGGTGAGCTCGTTGAAGGCCTGCGCCAGCGCTCGGATGGAAACAGCTTCGTCCTTATGCTGTTCCGGTTCCTTCTTCGGGCTCACGGGCGCTGGCCGAGGCTTTACCGCTTCCAGGAGGAACGGCACCGCAACATCCGGCTCGCACATCATGTACACGTCGGAAGGCGGCAAGCCCTGGTAGTCCATGCTCCAGCCGCGATGCGAATGCGCGTCGGCCGAAACGCGGATGACCTTGCAGCCGATCGCATCGCCCCAGGCAGCCTTGAGCAGTCCCGCCGGATCGACCCAATCGAGCGACAGCACGACGTCGGCTTCCTTGAGGATCTTCTTGCTGGCGTCGTCGGGAAACGTGGCCGGTGGCGCGGCGTGCAGCGGATGATCGGTCGGAAACGCGGCCGGCGTCTTGATGTCGGTGAATACACGTGCCTGCAGCTTCTCGGCGAGCGCCACGCGCGCTTTCCAGCCGGCTTCGCTGCGGCTGAAGCGGCCGGCGAGGATGACCGGGTTTTTCGCCGCGGACAGGATTTGCGCGGCTTTCTGGATCAGTCCTTTGCTCGGAACGGGTGCTTCGGGCGCCGCGAACCGCGCAACATCGGGTAGCGGCGGCAGCGCGCCGATCTTCGCTTCCTGCAGCGCGGCATCGAGGTTGACGTAGGTTGGGCCGCGCGGCGCGGTGTCGGCGATCTGCACCGCGCGCAGCAATGCTTCGTAGGCGGCGGAAACGGAAGCGGGCTGGTTGTCCCATTTGGTGTAGTCGCGCACCAGGGCACCCTGGTCGGCGGAGGTATGGATCCAGTCGATCCACGGGCGGCGCTTGGCGGCATCCCACGGGCCGGTGGCGCCGAGGATCAGCATCGGCACGCGGTCGCACCAGGCATTGAAGATCGCCATCGAGCCGTGCATCAGGCCGACATTCGAATGCAGCACCACGCCCATCATCCGGCCGGAAGCCTTGGCATAGCCGTGGGCGATGGCCACGGCCGCTTCCTCGTGCAGGCAGAGCAACATCTGCGGCCGGGTATTGCCGAGATAGTTCACGATGCTGTCGTGCAGGCCGCGGTAGCTGGCGCCCGGGTTAAGCGCCAGGTACGGGATGTCGAGCGCGCGCAGCATCGCGGCGATTGCATCGCTCCCCCAAATATCTTTTTGAGATGAAACAGGGACTGGAGATTCCGGTGCCGCCACTCAGTCCGCCTTGATGCCGGCTTCTTTGATGATCTTCCCCCACTTGGCGTTGTCCTCGCGGATGAAGCGTGCGAACTCGGCCGGGGAATTGGTGACCAGCTCGATCCCCTGCGGACCGAGCTTGCCCTTGAGATCCGGGCTGTTCAGGATCTTGACCACCTCGCCGTGGATCTTCATCAGGATCTCGGGCGGGGTCTTCGCCGGCACGAAAAGACCGAGCCATGGATCTAGGGAATAGCCGGGAACGGTTTGCGCGATGGTCGGCGTGTCGCCGAGCAGCCGCAGCCTTCCATCCTTGACGTGCGGCAGGATGGTGTTCGCCGCGCCGATCCACACCTGAATGCGCCCCGGCAGCAAGTCTGCGATCGCCGGTGCGGCGCCCTTGTAAGGCACGTGGTTCATCCTGGTGCCGGTGAGCAGCTGGAACATCGTCGCGCCCAGATGCTGCGGGCTGCCGTTTCCGGACGAACCGAAGTTCAGCTCACCGGGTTTCGCCTTCGCCAGCGCGACCAGCTCCTGCACCGACTTCGCCGGCACGTCGGGATTCACCACCAGCAGGAACTGGATGCGCGCGACTTGCGTTACGGGCAGCAGATCCGTGAGCGGATCGAACGGCTGCTTGCCGAGGTGCGGATTGACCGAAAACACGTTGTCGGGCGCGAGCAACCAGGTGTGGCCGTCGGGCGGGCTCTTCGCCACGAGATCCGAGCCGATGTTCTGGCTGCCGCCGGTGCGGTTTTCGACCACCACCGGGTGCGGCCAGACGCCCTGCAGGTTCTGGGCGAGCGCCCGGGCGATGGTGTCGGGCGACCCGCCGGGGGTGAGCGGCACGATGATCCTGACCGGGCGTTCAGGAAAGCCCTGCGCTGCCGCAAATCCCGAGAAAAGCGCGATCAGTCCAGTCAGCAGCCATCTGCCCATTGAAGTTTCTCCGGCGGTCGATTTCGCGCCGCCAGTTTACCTATTCGAACGCGCGGCATACGATGGCCGTTCACAGGAGGAGACCCCCATGCTGACCCCCGAGGAACTCGAGAAGCTGTCCGGCGCCGAGTCGCTGTTCGCGTCGCCGATCCCGGTGCAGTTCGTCTCGAGCGACGAGTACATGCCGCAGGCGCAGAGCGCGCAGCAAAAGGAATTCGAAGTGCGCGTGAAGGACATCGGCGCGCGCATGGCGAAGAAGAACGGCATGAGCCGGCGCAAGTTCTTCAAGACCGCCGGCGGCATGGCCGCGGCCTTCGCGGCGATGAACGAAGTGCACGCCAAGGGCGGGCAGCCGATTTACGAAGTGCTGAAAGGCGAGTCATCCAACCTCGACATCGCGCAGGCTCGCGCCGACGACCTCAAGAATCAGTTCGTGATGGACATGCACACGCACTTCCTGCGCGAAGGCACGCCGATCCGCGCCTTCGTCGCGCAGCGCGAGGCGGTGGGCAAGGCGGGCTGGAACCCGGCGCTGGTGGGCAAGCCGCAGACCATCGACGATCTGATGTTCCCGAACTACGTGAAGGAGATCTTCCTCGACAGCGACACCAAGGTCGCGTGCATCAGCGGCTCCTACTCGGTGGACGAAAAGTTCTCCTTCCTCACCAACCAGATGAAGTTCGACGCGCGCGAGAAGCTGAACAAGGAATCCGGCACGCGCCGGATGTTCTCGCACGCCATCTTTACGCCCGGCCATGACGGCTGGCTGCAGAAGGTCGAGGAGGAAAACGCCAGGCTGCGGCCCGACTCGTGGAAGGGCTACACCATCGGCGACAACACCAACAAGCACCTGTCGAAGTGGCCCTTCCGCCTCGACGACGAGAAGGTGATGTATCCGTTCTACGAGAAGCTGGTGAAGTGGTCGCAGCAGTATCCCGACCGCCCGGGCCTGAAGAACGTGTGCATCCACAAGGGCCTGTTCCCGCCGTCGGTCGAGCGCCAGTTCCCGCATCTCGTCGGCTACTGCACCGTGGCCGACGTCGGCCAGGCCGCCAAGGACTGGCCGCAGCTCAACTTCGTCATCTACCACTCGGCCTATCGCTGGGTCGCCGGCCCCGGCGGCACCGCCTCTGCCGCCTGGGACCAGTTGCAGCGCGAAGGACGCGTCGACTGGGTCAGCGACCTCGCCGCCATCCCGGAGAAGTTCGGTGTCAACAACGTCTATGGCGATCTCGGCCAGATCTTCGCCCACAGCAACATGGCCGAGCCGCGCGTCGCCGCCTACATGCTGGGAAGCATGATCAAGGGCATGGGCGCCGACCACGTGGTTTGGGGCACCGACTCGCTGTGGACCGGCGCGCCGCAATGGCAGATCGAGGCCCTGCGCCGCATGGAGATCCCGGACGAGATCCAGAAGAAGTACGGCCTCGCGCCGATGGGCCCGGCCAACGGGCCGGTGAAGAGCGCGATCCTCGGCGGCAACAACGCCCGCCTCTACGGCTACACGCCGAAGATGATGGGCTCGCTCGAGAACGACAAGCTCGCCTACTGCAAGTCGATCTACGAGAAGCACGGCGGCGAGCGCACCAACCTCGCCTACGGCTACATCAACAAGGGCTAATCGCGCGGACGAACTTTGCTGAACATCAGGAGCAACGCGACGTCGTAAGCCGATTTCAATACGCCGCAGAGCACCAGCGGCGTGGCCATGGCGCCGGCTGCGAACAGGGCGCCGGCGATCGCCGGACTGAGCGACGAGGCGAGGCTGCGCGGCACCGCCGTAAAGCTCGCTGCGGCCGGTCGCTCGGCCGGCGTGACCACCGACATCACATAAGCGCCGCGCGCCGGCACGTCCATCTGCGAAAGCGCGCTGCGCACGAGGAGCAGCGCGAGGGCGATGTCGAGCGTCGGCGCGAATGCGGCCGCGATCAGGCAGAAGTTCGCCGGCAGGTGCGTGAATACCATCGTGTTGACCAGTCCGATGCGCCGCGCAAGCGGCGCCGCGGCGAGCTGCGACACCGCGCTGAGCAGCCCGGTCCAGAAGAAGAACGCGCCGGCCGCGGTCAGCGACATCTGGAAGCGCTCGAACAGCCATAAGGCGAGCAGCGCGTTGATGATGAAGCCGCCGGCGAACGAGTCAATGCTGAACAGGCCGGCCAGCTTCCACACCGTGGCCTTCGAGGGTCCCAGCGGCACCGGCGGCTTTTCCACGTCGGCAGGTGCAGCGGGGAACCGCGCATAGATGACGCCGACGGCGATGCCGACGACGCCGTACAGTACGAACATCAGCTTCAGCGCAGCGAGCATGCCGACGCCATGGCTCTGCGCCAGCCACTCCGGCGCCCCGGCACCGAGCGCGCCCACAGCACCGAACATCGAGCCGATGAAGCTGTAGCGGGCGAAGGCGCCGGTACGGGTCTCCGCCGGCGCAGCGGCGGCAAGGGCGGTGTGCTCGAGCGGATAAAACACGCTCACGTCTCCACCGCCGGGGTTCATCGTTCCCGCCAGCGCGACGATCAGCAGCGGCCAGAGCGATGAAAACGCGGCGAAGCCAACCCCGGTGACCGTCATCAAGGCGGCAGCGGCGATCAGCATGCGGCGCAGCTCGAAGCGATGCCCCCACCGGCCGACGGCAAGCGTCGCCGCCGCCGAGCCCAGCATCGTTACGGTGCTCAGGACACCAACCTCGATCGTCCCGTACCCCAGCGCCAGCAGATAGGCCGGAAGCAAGACCGCGACGTAGCCATCGGCGAACGCCCGCAGCGAGCGTGCGGTCAGGAGCAGCCCCATCAATGGGCGCCGTAGCGAAAGTCGTCGAACGCGGTCACGCTGTCCGCCTTGGTCCAGACGCCGACCGCGCCGGCGCCCTTGATGTGCGCGTCGTCGAGCTCGATATAGAGCTTGCCGTTCAGCGCGACGCGGATACGGTCGCCGGAAAATTCCACCCGCAAGGTGTGCCAGGTATTGACAGGCACCGGCGCGTCGACGTACTTGAGCGTGTTGCGCCGGCCGTTCTCGGTGTAATAGAGCGAGACGTTGTTCTCCAGCGCGTTGGCACGGGCGACGTAATAGTTGTCGCCGTCCTTCCAGCGCCACACCACGCCGCCGGCCTGATCCTGCCTGCCGCGCAACGCCTTGAACTTCACCTCGACGTGCCCGTCGGCGAGCGAGGCGTCCTTCCTGACGCACCACGGGAAGGTTCCGGAACCGCTCTGCTGGAGCATCTGCGGCGCGCTCGGCGCCGTTGGGTCCGCTTCCACCGTCCATCGCGGTGTGCCTTTGCCGGTGACCCCGCATTCCCAGCCCGGCGGCAGCGCCCCGGGCTTCGTCGCGTCGAAGCTTTCGGTTTGCGCATGCGCTGACAGCGCTGCGGCGCCGGCCAGCGCAAAGGTGGGTAGCGTGCCCTTCATAACACTCTCCTGTTCCAAAGCCCTTCTATAGACCGCGATCGCTGCCGCAACATCCTGCAACCCGGTGCCAGTCGAGTCGAACACGATGATCTCATCAGCACTCTCGCGCGCTCGCTTGCGGCCGGCAATCACCTCGCCGAGCTCGGCATGCACGTCCGCGGCTGCCATCACGCCCGCCTCGATCGCATGGTGCAGGTCGCCAATGCGCGCGGCCTGCTCCGTGAGGTCGGTGACGACCTTCGCCTGCGCGAGCAGCGCTGGATCGATTTCCTGCTTGTTCTCGTTGTCCGCGCCCACGGCCGCAATGAACGCGCCCGGACGAATCATCTCGCGCTTGATGAAGTAGCGGGTCGCCGTCGTGCAGGTCACGACGATGTCGCTCGCGCGTACCGCCTCGGCCAGGTCGTCCGCCACCTCGGCACCGAAACGTGCCGAGAAAACGCTCGCCCTGCCCGCGTCGCGGTCGTAGGCGAAAATGCGGCGCGGCTTGCGCACGCACAGCAATGCCGCGAGCTGCGACTCGGCCTGTCCGCCGCAGCCGCAGACCAGCATCGTTTCGCAGTCCTCGCGCGCCAGGTACTTCGCCGCCACGGCAGTCGCGGCAGCGGTGCGAATCGCGGTGATCGAGATCGAGTCCATGATGGCGAGCGGCCGGCCGTTCGCGGCATCGAACAGGATCACCGCGCCCTGGATCGTCGGCAGCTCGGTATTGCCGGGGAAGTTGGCATTGACCTTGGCGGCGAAGTAGCTGCCCAGAAACCCGGCCTTGACGTGGAAGCCGCCGTTGGCCGCATGCATGCCGAGGATTCCGGGCGCGGGAACCTTGCCGAGCGCGTGGTCCCGGAAGGCCTCCTCCACCGCCTCGATGCAGGCGCCGGCCGGCAGCAGGCGCTCTACGTCGGCGCGACCGACCAGCAATGTCATGGGAAGTGCAATGTCATGGGAGCTTCACGGGCCCGCCGATCGCCTTCCACGCCGCATGCCCGCCTTTCATGTACTTCGCGTCGAATCCGGCTTCACGCAGCGTCCCGGCGGTCTGGCAACCGATATGGAAGCCGTACACGCAGAAAACCACCACCGGGTCGCTCTTCGACAGCTCGCCGGCCCACTCCTTCACGCGCTCGGGGTCGCGCCACGTCGCGCCGTCGGCGATGTCCTGGGTGCGCGTCACGTAGTGCTTGGGCCGCGCATCGATGAACTGGATGCGCTGCCCGGAATTCAGCATGGTCTTCACCTCTTCCACGCTAACGCCCGGCAGATCGCCGAACTCCTTCTGCACCAGGTCCATGAGCGGCTCCACCTTCAATGCGCCTTGGTAGCGTGCAGCCACGCCCTTCCAGTCGATATTGCGCAGAAACGTATCGACGTAGGCGGCGACGTTCGCACCGAAGTCGATGTGGTAGGCGTGCTCGTACATGTCCAGTGCGAGGATCGGAATGCCGCTCGCGAGCGACTGGCTGTGATCCGCAGCGTACTGGTTCACCAGCGTTCCCTCCCGGGGCACATACGTGAGAAGCACCCATCCGGACCCGCCGCCCAGCGCGCGGCCCATCGCCGAGAATTCGGCCTTCCAGCGGTCTACCGAGCCGAAGTCGCGGGTCAGCACTTCGGCGAAGGGTCCCGGGTCGCGCCCGTCGCCCCCAAGGCTGGCGAAATAGAGCTCGTGCAGGATCACGGAATTGTGCGCGATCAGCTCCTCGCGCTTGAGTCCGTTGAGCGTGAAGCCGGGCAGCTTGGCGAAGTCGGCGCCCTCGAGCTGGGTCGCAATGGCGTTCAGGCGCCTCAGCGCTCCGCCGTAGTTGTTCTCATAGTGGCTCTCGATCAGCTTCGGCGAGAGTCCCTGGAGCAGCCACGGGCGGCAGTACAGCGGTTTCAAGGCATAGCGCATCCAAGTTCTCCTTTAAGTGGGAAACACTTTCACGGGGGCACCGAGCGCGCGCCAGCCGGAATGGCCGCTGTTCATGTACTTCGCGTCGAATCCGGCCTGCCGCAGCTTGATCGCTGTCTTGCAGCCGACGTGGTAACCGTAGGAGCAGTACACCACCACAGGCTCGGACTTCGACACCGCCCAGGCTCGCGAAATACAGCTCGTGCAGCAGGGTCGAGTTCAGCGCGACCAGCTCCTCACGCTTGAGCCCGTTCAGTACGTGCCCCGGCGTGGTGGCGTAGTCGAGCGACTCGAGCTGCTCGCTGATGGCATTCAGGCGCCTGACCGCCCCGCCGTAATTGTTTTCGTAATGGCTCTCGATCAGCCGGACCGAGAGATAGGAAAGCGTCCACGGACGGCACTGGATCTGCTTGATGCGGTACTTCATCGTGAACCTCCTGTGAGGGCGAATGCATCGGCCGTGCAGCCCCGGGCACCGCCCACCGGCTCGGAGAGCGCGATCTTTTGCGCGCGGCGCAGGAGCGGATCGATCCGCCATAGCGTGCCGTGCAACTCGCTGACGGCGAAATAGGCTGCGTCACGCGCCGAGTACACCAGCCCCGAGAAGCCGACATCCTTGTCGGTATCGGCATCGAGCTGCAGGTGGTGCACCGTCACCGCGAGGGTCTGCGGGTCGATCTTCCACAGCACCGGCAACACGTTGCTTGTCACCAGGGCTTCACCGCGCGGCCCCATGGCGATCGCGGGAAGGCAGGCGTAGGGCTCGTGTGCCCACTGCCACTCGGGCAGCTTGATTTCGACCCGAGCCTTGCGCGCCTGCTGCAGGTAGACGCCATCGGTATTGAGGACCCATGTCTGCTCGGCGGCCGCAGTGCCGGACAACAACGAAACGGCGGCGAGGAACCAAAGGGCTTTGCTCATGGACGCACTCCTTTCCCATTCGGGAAAACGGAGCAGCGCTTGAGACGAGGTGTCTTGACTGCCGGGTGTCTGCTTTAGGACCCGGCCAGGGCGTCGCCCTGCATGAGCGGCACCTTACGGAGCCCGCCGCCGGCGGTCAACGCTTCCAGCCGAGTTAGTGGCACGTTTCTGTGATACGTATAACATGCATCCGATGTTCCAGACCTTGGTCCTCAGCCTGCCGACGCGCAATTCGACGCTGCGCATGCGCGTTTGGCGCGCGCTGAAGGAATGCGGCGCGGCGGTGCTCCGAGACGGGGTTTACCTGCTGCCGCAAGCGGAAGCATTCGACAAATTGGAGAAGGAAATCCGGGCGCACGGCGGCTTTGCGATGACGTTCGATGCAACGCCGCATGCGGAGGACGACCAGGCCGCCCTGCGCGCCCGCTTCGACCGCACGGCCGACTATGCCGCCCTGGTCACTCGCATTTCGGCCGCAAGAGCGTCGCTACCGACGCTCGGGCCTCGGCGCGGCCTGACCGCGCTGCGTCGCCTCGAGCAAGGCTTCGACAAACTATCGCGCATCGACTTTTTCGCCGGCCAGGCGAAAGAGCAGGCCGTCGCGGCGCTCGCATCGCTCAAGGCGCGCTACGCCGAGCTCTATGCGCGCAACGAGCCGCGCTCGTCCATGAAGGCCCTGCGCCCGATCGAGCGTGCCCGCTATCAGAAGCGCGTCTGGGCGACCCGCAAGGCGCCTTGGGTGGACCGCCTGGCCAGCGCCTGGCTCATCAAGCGCTTCATCGACCGCGACGCGAAGTTCGCCTGGATCGCGCGGCCGAGCGAATGCCCGAAGAAGGCGGTCGGCTTCGACTATGACGGGGCCGAGTTCACCCATGTGAAGAACCGCGTCACGTTCGAGGTGCTGGCCGCTGCGTTCGGGCTCGACCAGGACCCGGCGCTCGCCAAGATCGGCGCCGCGGTCCACTTCCTCGACGTCGGCGGCATCCCGGTGCCGGATGCGACCGGCCTCGAGACCATGCTGAAAGGCGCCAGGGAAAAAGCACGCGGCGACGACGCGCTGCTCGCCGAGGCAATGCGGACCTTCGATTTGCTGCACTCGGCGTATCGCGCTCATACCAAGCCGCCCATGCCAAGCTGAGCGGTAATGCAACGCACCGCCATCATCTACGCGCTCGCTTCCGCCGCGTTGTTCGGCGCAAGCACGCCGCTCGCCAAGCTGCTGGTGGGCGAAGTGCAACCGCTCGCCCTCGCCGGCTTGCTTTACCTGGGCAGCGGCATCGGACTGCTGGCGTGGTTTCTGCTGCGCAAACGCCACGAGCGCGTGACGAATCTTTCGCGCGCCGACCTGCCGTGGCTCGCGGGGGCGATCCTGGCGGGCGGCGTCGTGGGTCCCGCGCTGCTGATGTACGGCCTGACGCGGACCGACGGCGCGACGGCGTCCCTGCTGCTCAATCTCGAGGCCGTCCTCACGGCGTCGATCGCCTGGATCGTGTTCTCGGAGAACGTCGATCGCCGCGTTTTCCTCGGCATGATGGCGATCGTTGCCGGCGGTGTCGTGCTCTCCTGGGGCGAAATGCCGCGGGGCGGCGGCCTCGCCGGACCGCTCTTGATCGCGGGCGCCTGCCTGGCATGGGCGATCGACAACAACCTGACGCGCCGCGTATCGGGCGGCGACGCGGTGACGATTGCCGGCCTGAAGGGCCTGGTGGCGGGTGCGGTGAACCTTTCGCTCGCGCTATTCCAGGGTGACGCGCTGCCGGGTATCGGCATTCTGGCGTCGGCCGCTGCGGTAGGGTTCTTCGGCTACGGCATCAGCCTGGTGCTCTTCGTCGTCGCCCTGCGCAATCTTGGCACCGCGCGCACCGGCGCCTATTTTTCGGTCGCGCCGTTCTTCGGCGCTGCGCTCGCCCTTCTCGTGCTGCGCGAGTCGCCTTCAGCCGCGTTCTGGATCGCCGCGGCGCTCATGGCGCTCGGCGTGTGGCTGCACCTGACGGAGCGCCACGAGCACGAGCACGTGCACGAGCCGATGGAGCATGCGCATCCGCACGCGCACGATGATCACCATCAACATGGGCACGGCTTCGCATGGCAAGGAGACGAGCCGCACACGCATCCGCATACCCACCGCAGGATGACGCACAGCCATCCGCACTACCCCGACCTGCATCACCGCCACGATCACAGCTAGTCGGTAGTTCTTTCGGCCCAGAGCGGCGCGTGAGGCCGTCAAGCCTGTCCTTTAGCATCGGGCGCCATGCCCTACCCGTTCGCTCATCCGGCAGCCCTGCTTCCGCTCGCGCCGCTCATGGGTCGCTTCGCCGTGCCTTCGGCGCTCGTCATCGGCAGCATGGTTCCGGACCTGTCGCAGGTCTTGCCCTTCGGCAGCCGCGATCTGAGCCACAGCGCTCCCGGCCTGCTTTTCTTCTGCCTGCCCGTAGGCCTGGTCGCCTACCTGCTATTTCATCTGCTGCTGAAGAATGCTTGCATCGCGCTGCTTCCACCGGCGCTCGCCGCGCGGGTACGCTGGTTCGCGGTGAGAGGCTTGCCCGCCGTGCCTTGGCACGCGGTGTTCGCATCGCTGGTCGCCGGCGCGCTTACCCATCTTCTTTGGGACGGCTTGACGCGCGCCCACGGCGCGCAGACGCATTCCATCAACTGGCTGCAGCACGCGAGCACGCTCTTCGGGACGCTGGTGCTGGCCTGGTGGCTGTGGCACAAACTGCGCAGCGCGCCGGTATCGCCGCCGCAAGAGCCGGAAATTTCTCCGACGGCGCGGGCGTGGGTGTGGGCGCTGCTCCTGACAGTAACCGCCGCCTCTGCCGGATGGTCGGCATTCGATTGGCCAGCGATGAATCTCGATCTCGCCACGCTGCGTAAGATCGCGAGGACCGCGGCGAGCGCGGCGCTGCAGGGATTCGCCGTCGCCGCGGTCGTGTATTGCGCGGCCTGGAAGGTGCGCTAGTGGTAGCCGGTCGGCTCGGGCGCGTAATGCGCCCGCTGCTGGGTCGCGAGGTGTACGAATGCCTGACCCTGGATTGGCCCGGAGGGCAGGAGGCCGCAGCCAGTCCCTCCGATTCCGACGTGCAGATCCGAGCAGTGGATCGGACGGAGCTTTCTCGCCTCAGTGCCGATCCCGGCTGTGGGATTAAGCAGAAGTTCCTGCGCGGCATCGAGCGCACGCCGGACCTTTGCTTCGGCGCCTTTGCCGGCGAAGCGCTCGTCAGCTACGTTTTCTTTGCCCCGGCATCGCCGATCGCGATCGACGCGCGCCTGCAGTTCGAGTTCCCCGCCGACTGGATCTACGTTTACAAGGCGTTTACGCGGCCTGCCTGGCGCGGCAAGCGGTTGCTTCATCAGGTCCTCGCGCATGGCATGGGCCGTCTGGGCCCGCATCGCTTCGTTACGCTGGTCGTCGCGGGAAACCAGGCCTCGCGCAAGGCCTTCGAGCGCTGCGGATTCCGACCCACGCAGCGCTTTCCGGTCTGGCGGGTGCTGTCACGCCCCTGGCCGCTGACGGTGCTGGATCCGCTAGGCTTCTCGGTCAGCACGCCCGGCCGGCAAGCGCTCGCGCAGGTATGATCCGAAAGCGATGCCGCCGAAACCCCATGCGCCGGCCCAGTCCATCGCCCGCGGCATTCACCATCTCGCCCTGAATACCGATGACATGAAGATGACGCTCGACTTCTACGTCGGCGTCCTCGGCATGCCGCTGGTCCACGCGCTCAAGGTTCCACCGGGCCTCGGCACCGGCCCGGGCAATCGCGGCAATCCGCCGTACGAGAACCTGCGCCATTACTTTCTCGATGCCGGCGGTGACATGCTGCTGGCCTTCTTTGAGATGCCGAAGGATGTCAAGCCGCGCGCGGACCGCGACGCCATCGGCACCATGCAGCATGTCTCTTTCGCCGTTTCGGAAGATCGATTCAACGAGGTCAAGCGCAGGATTGAAAAAGCCAAGCTGCCCTACCTCGGCCCCATCAACGTCGGCTGCGACACCTGGTCGATTTACTTCTACGACCCGAACGGCATCCGCCTCGAGTTCTCGCACCAGAAGGAAGCCGAGCCACAGGTGGTGGAGCGCTGGCGGCAGACCAAGGCCGAGGCGCTTGCGGAGCTGAAGACGCTGTCGCAGGACAGCCAATGGCTCGAAACGCTGGTCGCGCACCTGCCGGAGCGCCGCTAGACTCGCGGCATGCAAATCCTCGGAATCTGCGGCAGCCTGCGAAAAGCCTCACTCAACATGGCGGCGTTGCGCGCCTGCAACGAGCTCCTCCCGTCCGGCATGACGATGCGCATCACCAGCATTGCCGACCTGCCGATGTTCAACCAGGACGTGTTCGACGCCGGCATTCCCGAGCCGGCGAAGCGCCTGCGCGCCGAGATCGCCGAGGCCGACGGCGTGCTGATCGCCAGCCCGGAGTACAACTTCTCGCTCTCCGCCGCGCTCAAGAACGCCATCGACTGGGCCTCGCGCCCGCCGAACCAGTCGTGGCAGGACAAGCCGGTGGCGATCTTCTCCGTGTCCCAGGGACCGCTCGGCGGCGCGCGGGTTCAGTACGACATGCGGCGCATCCTGGGGCAGCTCTGGGCCCATGTACTGCCGCGGCCCGAAGTGTTCATCGGCGCGGCGCCGACCAAGTTCGACGCCCAGGGCAAGCTCACCGATGAGAACACCCGCAAGTTCCTGGCGGATCTCCTCACCGGCTTCAAGCCGTGGATCGAACGGATGAAGGTGAAGAAGTAGCTTACGGATCGATCTGGCAAACGGAGAAGTTGCCGGGATTGGTGAACAACCCGGGGCCGCTACCGCAATTCCTCGATCCCGCGTGCGCCACTCCGGTCCGCAGTCTCATGAAGCTGAGCGCGCCTACATTGATGTTGCCATTTACCGTACTGCCGACAAATCCGGCCACATTGCGCACCTGAAACTGGGATTGCTGGTTGACATCGACGTTCCCAGTTGCCGTTACGCCACGCACATCCACCAGAGACGCGCGATAGACATCCACGCTCACCCGTCCGGACGGCGCTGAGGTAACGGTATCGCCCTCTGAACGGTAGGTGCTGTTGTCGCCTACCTCGATGCCAGCGTTGGCGTTGCCTTCCATCGTGTTCCGCAGGCCGCGCGCCGTACTGCCGGTTCCCGCGAAGATTCCGCTCGCCTCCACGTTGGTCCGGCCGTTGCGGCTGAGGACGCTGCCTTCGACGAGAGCAAACGAGCCGTTACGCACGGAAACGCCGTAACCGCCGTTATCCACCATGTTGCTGCCGCGGATGGTGGCGGAGCCGCCGTTGACGACAGTCACGCCATCGCCGGCTGCATTCGTCACCGTGAGGTCGACGATGAGCGCGCGTCGACCGGTATCGATCGTCACCGAGCCGGTGATCGTCGCACCACCGCCATCGCCTTGCAGCGCGACGTCATCGCGTTTGATCAGCACGTGTTCCGGGCAATTTCCCTGTATGCGCAGTTCGAGCGACTGCTTGCCGTCCTCGCCCGCGATCGCCCCGCCGATCGAGCTGCCTGCGCTGCAGTTGATGGTAAGCACCTTGACAAGACCTGCCTCTGCGAATCTTGCATCGGTGTAATTCTTCGCATCCAACACGGCTCCCGCATCCCCGCTATTGATGTTGTTCTGGAGGGTCTGGTCAGCAGCTTGGCGCGCGGCGATCTCAGCGTTGAGCGCTCCGGAAGCCACCATGGGTGCGCAGATAAGGGACCCGGCGGAAAATCCCTGGATGGCCTGCCCGTCAGGGCAGCTGCGCAGCGGTTGCGAATAAGCGGTCGACGCTGCCATTGAGAACAAGATGATGGACCCGGTTATCAGCGAGCCTATTTTCATGACCAGAACCCCCCCTATGTAAGAAGTGACAGAAAGGGGCAAGCTTGCTCCTCTCGGAAGCTCTGCGTAATCCCATGCATAGGTGATGTTCCTGGCTAGCTGCTCGTCCGCTTCAAGCCGTGGATCGAGCGGATGAGGGTAAAGAAGTCGCTAAAGAGAAATATAGGTCACGCAGGTCTGCGCGACGCGCCAGGTTTGCGGTGCTGTCCTCCAGCACCACCTTGCCCTTGATGAGCACATACGCGCGCTGCGCAAACTGCAGCGCGATGTCGAGCTTCTGCTCGACCATCAGCATCGTCATGCCGGTGGCCCTGAGCTTTTCCAGAGCATCGCGGATTTGCGAAACCACGAGCGGCGCCAGGCCGAGGAACGGCTCGTCGAGCAGGAGCAGCCGCGGCTTGCTCATCAGCGCGCGCCCGATCGCCAGCATCTGCTGCTCGCCGCCCGACAGCGTGCCGGCGGGCTGCCGGCGGCGCTCGGCCAGCCGGGGAAAGAGCGCATAGACATAGTCGAAGCGTTCGGCGAGCTCGCCCTGCAGGCGTACCGCGCCCAGGCGCAGGTTGTCTTCGACGCGGAAGGGCGCGAATACCAGCCGGCCCTCCGGCACCAGCGCCACGCCGGACGCGACGATGGCATGGCTTTGCATCTTCAACAGATCAACGCCGTGCAGGTCTACGCTCCCTCTCCTTCGCGGAATGGTCCCGGTGATCGCCGCGAGCAACGTCGACTTCCCGGCGCCGTTGGGGCCAAGCAGTGCCACGGTTTCGCCTTGGTCGACCACGAGCGAAACCCCTTGCAGCACCGGGGCGGCGCCATACGAGGCGTGCAGGTCAGAGAGCCGCAGCATCGCCAAGATAGGCCTCCATCACCGCGCGCTGCGAGCGCACTTCCGCCGGCGTGCCTGCGGCGATGCGCGCACCGAAGTTGAGCACCACCACGCGGCTCGCGAGCGGCAGCAGGAAGCGCATGTCGTGCTCGATCAGCAGCACCGCGATGCCGCGCTCGGCGATGCCGCGGATGATGCCGGCAAGGCGGTCGAGCTCGGCCGGCGTCAGCCCCGCCGCCGGCTCGTCGAACAGGATGACGCGCGGCTCGCCGGCCAGTGCGCGCGCGATTTCCAGCAGGCGCCCCTGGCCGAAGGACAGCGTACCGACGTCGGCGTCGCGCAGCCCGGCAAGGCCAACGAACTCCACCAGCTCCTGCGCGCGCCGGCGCTGCTTTCGCTCTTCATTCGAGGCTTTCCTCGAAAAAACATTGCTGCTGAACCGCGTATGAGCGCCGACCATCACGTTCTCCAGCACGGGCATGCCGCCGAACGGCCGGTTGTGCTGGAAGGTGCGCATGATGCCCAGCCGCGCGATGCGGTGCGGCGGCAGGCCGAGGATCGGCTCCCCGGCGAAGCGGATCGCACCCTCGTCCGCGGGATAGGTGCCGGCGATGATGTTGAACGTGGTGGTCTTGCCGGCACCGTTGGGCCCGATCAGGCCGAGGATCTCGCCTTCGCGCAGGTCGAAGTCGAGACCCGCGACGGCGGTCAGCCCGCCGAAGCGCTTGGTGAGATTCCTTACCTCGAGAATCGATCCCACAGCCCGATCAGTCCCTTGGGTTGAAGAAGGATCGCCGCGACCACGAGCGCGCCGAACACCAGCTGGTGGTGGTGGCCGACGAGCGGCGAGAGCCAGAACGGCAGCAGGAACAGCAGGATCGCGCCGATCACGGCGCCGGCATGGCGGCCTGCGCCGCCGACGATCACCATGAAGAGGATCAGAAACGCGTTATCCAGGCCGAAGATCGGCGGATTCACCGTGTTGTCGACGAAGGCGTAGACCATGCCGGCAACGCCGGCGAGCGCGCTTGTCAGCGTGAAGACGATGACCTTGGTGCGCGCCACGTCCACGCCCATGGCCGCGGCCGCCTCCGGATTGTCGCGCACCGCGCGGCAGGCTCGCCCGAACCAGGAATGGTCGAGCCGCCAGAGGACGGCGAGCGTGCCCGCCAGCAATGCCACGATGAGTTCACCAGGCCTTGCGCGCCGGCAAAGCCGTAGACCTCTCGGAACTGCGCGGTTTCTGGATACTGGATGTGCACCCACTCGGGTGTCACTTCTTGTGCACCCAATCCGCGTGATGCGGCGCCTTCTTCGTCTTGCTCCACTCCTTGAGCATGTCGTTGCTCACCGCGGCGAGCTTCTTCTTCATGGACGGCGTGGTGGTGTCGACGGCGAGCTCCAGGCGATGGCCGTTCGGGTCGAAGAAATAGATCGACTTGCAGATCGTGTGGTCGGTCGGCCCGACCACCTCGATGCCGAGCTTCTCGAGCTTGCGCTTGTAGGCCATCAGCGTCTTCATGTCCGGCACGCGCAAAGCGAGGTGCTGCACCCACGCCGGGGTGTTCTGGTCGCGGCCCATCGGCGGCGACTCCGGGATCTCGAAGAAGGCGACGTAGCTGCCGTCGGCCATGCGGAAGAAAATATGCATGTAGGGCGACTGCTCGCCGGTGCTGGGAACGCGGTCCTCGGCCATCGCCATGGCGTACTCGAGGCCGAGCACCTTGGTGTAGAACTCGGTCGTCTGTTTCGCATCCTTGCAGCGGTAGGCGACGTGGTGCAGCGATTTGATGTCCATATAATCGATTATTTCCCACGGAGGAGCGATGGACAAGCGAAACCACAAGGAACGCTACGATGCCGGCCTGAAAACCCGCCGCGAGGTGCTCGGCGCACCCTACGTCGACAAGGCGATGGCGGGGGTGGACGAATTCAGCCAGGAATTCGTCGAGTTGCTCAACACCTACTGCTGGAACGACATCTGGAACCGGCCCGGCTTGCCGCGCAAGACGCGCTCGGTCCTGAACCTCGGCATGCTGTGCGCGCTGGGCAAGGAGCACGAGCTCAAGCTCCATATCCGCGGCGCGCTCAACAACGGCCTGACCAAGGACGAGATCAAGGAGGTGTTCCTCCAGGTCGCGATCTACTGCGGCGTGCCCGCCGCCGTGGTCGCCTTCCGCTGCGCCAAAGAAGTGTTCCAGAGTTGAAGACCGTCGGCTTCATCGGCCTGGGCGTCATGGGGAAGCTCATGGCGGCGAACCTGGCGAAGAAGTTCAGGGTCCGTTCCTACGATTTGAACGGCAGCGGAAACTGCCGGTCGGCGCGCGAAGCCGCCGAGGGCTCGGATGCGCTGATCACCATGGTGCCCGACGGCAATGACGTGCGCGATGCCGTGCTCGACGCCCTGCCCGGCCTCAAGCGCGGCGCGGTGGTGATCGACATGAGCTCGGCGGATCCGGCCGGCACCTTGGCTTTGGGAAAGGTACTCAAAGCCAACCAAATCGCGATGGTCGATGCCCCGGTGTCCGGCGCGCGCTTCAAGGCGAAGGACGGCACGCTCGCCATCATGGTCGGCGGCGACAAGGCGGCGGTGAAAAAAGTGATGCCCGTGCTGCGGACGATGGGCACGGAGATCTTCTACTGCGGTCGCCCGGGCGCCGGTCACGCCGTGAAGTCGCTGAACAATTATCTCGGCGCGGCGGGAACGCTCGCGGGATTCGAAGCGCTGCTGATCGCGCAACGCTTCGGCCTGGATCCGCGGCCGATGATCGACGCGATCAACGCCTCCACCGGCCGCAACAGCACCACGGCGCGCAAGATCCCGCAGGACATCCTGACCGGCGCTTACGCGTCGGGCTTCAAGCTGTCACTGATGACGAAAGACGTGGGCATCGCGGCCGAGCTTGCCCGCGGGCTCCGGGTGAAGACACCGTTCCTGAAGGAAACATTGAAGCACTGGAAAGCCGCGCAAAAGATGCTCAAGCGCGATGCGGATCACACCGAGATCTACAAGTACCAAAAGAAGCTTACGCGCCAATAAAAATTCGGGGTCAGGGTCGTAATTATCCGCAGCAATAATTACGACCCTGACCCCGAATTCGGGTTAGGCGCCGATGAATTTCGGCTTGCGCTTCTCCATGAAGGCGGCCTGCCCTTCCTGGTAGTCCTTGCTGGCAAAGCAGGCTTCGACCGCACGCTCGGTGGCGGCGACGTCGCGCTTGTCGGCGTCCTTCACCACCTCGCCCACCACCAGCTTCGCGCACCTGATGGTGAGCGGCGCGTTCTCGGCAATCGTCTTTGTGATTTCATCGATCGTTGATTCGAGCTGGTCGTCCGGCACGACCCGGTTGACCAGGCCCATCTTCTCGGCTTCCTGCGCAGTGAACTGGCGGCCGGTGAAGAACATTTCCTTGGCGTAGGCCGGGCCGACCAGGTCGACCAGCGGCTTGGCGCGGTTCATGCCGTAGCCCAGGCCTAGCTTCGCCGCCGGCACGCCGAACTTGGCGTTCTCGGTGCAGATGCGCAGGTCGCAGCACACGGCGAGCGCGGTGCCGCCCCCGATGCAGTAGCCGCGGATCATGGCGATGGTGGGAATCGGCATGCCGAGGACCGTGTCGTAGGCCTTCTGCGTGGTCTGCTGGTAATGCGCGACCGCGGCCGCTTCCTGGCGCTCGTCCTTGAACTTGGAGATGTCCGCGCCCGAGGCGAAGGCCTTGCCGCCGGCGCCGGTGACCACCACGACACGCACCGACTTGTCGGTGCGAAAGTCCTGCATGGCCTCCATGGCGGTGGTCCACATCTCCAGCGAGATGGCATTGTGGCGCTCGGGGTTGTTGAGGATGATCCAGCCGACGCCGTTCTCCTTCTTCGCGATAAGCTTTTCGCTGGGCATTACACGATTCCTTTCTTGCGCAGAGCTTCGATTTCGGCGTCGCGGTAGCCGAATTCCTTCAGGACGTCGGCGGTGTGCTCGCCCTGCCTGGGCGGATGGGCGTACGGCTGGCTCGGGGTGCGGGACAACGTGACCGGCTGGCCAAGGTACGAAACGTCGCCGAGCTTCTGCGCCATGCCGAGGCTTTGCACCTGCGGATCCGCGAACGCCTGGTCGATCGAGTAGATCGGCCCGGCGGGCACGCCGGCCTTGTTCAACACCTCAATCCAGTGTTGTGTGTCCTGCTTTACGAAATAGGCCTCCAGCACCTGGTGCAGGGCGTCGCGATTCTTCGAGCGCAGAGCGCCGGTCGCATAATCGGCGTGCGTGGCGAGCTGCGGCGCGCCGATGGCCTCGCACATGCGGGTCCAGATCTTCATTCCGGTCACCGCCAGATTCATGTAGCCGTCCCGGGTCTTGTAGACGCCGGTCGGAATGGAGGTCGGATGATTGTTGCCGGCCTGCTTCGCCACCTCGCCGCGCATCAGCCAGCGCGCCGCCTGGAAGTCGAGCATGAAGAGCTGCGCTTGCAGGAGGGAGGACTTTACCCATTGACCCTTGCCGGACTTCTCGCGCTCGAGGAGCGCGACCATGATGCCGTGCGCGCAGAAGATCCCGGCGCACAAGTCCGCGATCGGGATCCCGACGCGCACCGGCCCCTGCCCCGGCAGCCCGGTGATCGACATCAGGCCGCCCATGCCCTGCGCGATCTGGTCGAAGCCCGGCCGCATGCGATAGGGGCCGTCCTCACCGTAGCCCGAAATGCTGCCGTAGACCAGCCGCGGATTGACTGCGGCCATCGCCTCGTAGCCGATGCCGAGCCGGTCCTTCACGTCAGGGCGGTAGTTCTCCACCAGCACGTCGGCCTTGGCGACGAGCTTCTTCAGGATCGCGACGCCGTCGGGCGATTTCAGATTGAGCGTGATGCCGCGCTTGTTGCGGTGCACGTTCTGGAAGTCGCTGCCGTCGCGCGGCCCGCCCGGTCCTTCGCCTTCGTCGAGGCCCGGCGGCATCTCGATCTTGATCACTTTCGCGCCCCAGTCGGCGAGCTGGCGCACCGCGGTGGGACCGGCGCGCACGCGCGTCAGGTCGAGCACGGTGATGTGCGAAAGGGCGGTGGAGGCAGGCACGATTTTGAGTTTACACTGCGCGCCGAGGAGGATTTCGAAACATGACCGATACGAATCGCAGGCGCCTGCTCGGTTTCGCAGGCGGGGCCGCAGCCCTTTGCGCCATTCCTTCGCTGCGCGCGCAGGACAAGTTTCCCTCACGCCCGATCGAGGTCGTGACCCATGCCGGCGTCGGCGGCGGCACCGACATCACCGCGCGCATGATGATGGTCCACGCCCCCGGCGTGTTCAAGACCGAGTTCGTGGTGGTGAACCGCGTGGGCGGCAGCGGCGCGGCGGCCATGCAATACATGCTCGACAAGCCACGCGACGGACACACCATCGCGCTCATCACGCAGACCCACCTGCTCACCATCCTGCGCAGCAAGGGCAAGTTCAAGTACGAGGATCTGGTGCCGATCGCCCGTGCCACCGACGATCCCCAGATACTGGCCGTCGGCAAGGGCAGCCCCTTCAAGACGGCCCAGGATCTGCTCAACACGGGAAAGGGCAAGGCGCTCAAGTACGGCACCTCGCTCGTCGGCGGGGTGGACCACATCGCGGTGGTGAGCATCGCGCGCAGCGCCGGGATGCAGCAGCCGACCATCGTGCCGTTCCGCGGCGGCGGCGACGTGGTCATCAACCTGGTCGGCGGCAATATCGACTGCGCGCTGGTCAACTACGCCGAGGCCGAGTCGCAGTTCAAGGCCGGCGACATCCGCGCGCTCGCCGTGTTCGCGGAAAAGCCGATGGAGGCGTTGCCGAACGTTCCCACCGGCAAGGCGATCGGCGTGCCCGGCAGCTATTCGACCGTGCGCGGCTTCGTCACCTTGCGCGGCGTCCCCGAGGCCAACCTCAAGATGCTCGAGGAGGGCCTGGTCAAGGCGATGAAGGGTCAGATGTTCAATACCTATCTCCAGAGCTCCGGGCAGGCGCTCGACAGCGTGGTCGGCGCCGGCCCGTGGAAGGCGCAGCTCGACGAGTTCATGGTCGAAGGGAAGAAAACACTCGAAGCGCTCGGCCTGCTGAAATAAACTTGTCTGCGAACCGCGTGGCGGCCGCCGCGGTGATCGCCGTGGCGGCGATGTTGTTTGCGCTCACCTTCGGCTTCGAGAAGCTGCCCGCCGGCCTGGTGGGCGGCTTCGGCGCCGAAGCGTTCCCGCGCCTGGTCCTTGGCGTTATCGCGGGCCTTGCGGTGCTCCTCTTCGTCGCCGGCCCGGCCAGCGAGCCGCAGGCTCGCATCCCGGCGATGGTCTATTACACCGCGGCCTCGCTCCTCGCCTTCATGGCGCTCGTCCCGCTGGTCGGCCTGCTCGGCGCCATGTTCGTATTTCTCGTCGGGCTGGGCTATCTCTGGGGCGAGCGCCGCGCCTTGCTGCTGCTGCTGGTCGCCGCCTCGGTGATGGTGGTGATCTGGGGCGTGTTCGTGAAGGGGTTTGCGGTCCAGCTGCCGCAGGGGCTGTGGTCGTAGATGGAGGCCTTCCTCGGCGGCATGGGTCTGCTGCTCGACCCGAAGATCCTGCTGGTCATCTTCGCCGGCACGCTGCTCGGCATCGTGGTCGGCGCGCTGCCGGGTATCAGCGGCTCGACCACCACCGCGCTTCTCCTGCCTTTCACCATCACCATGACACCGGTGATGGCGATCTCGTTCCTCGGCGCGATCTACTGCGCGGCGAACTTCGGCGGCTCGATCACCGCGATCCTGGTGAACTCGCCCGGCGATCCGTCGGCCTCGGCGACCGCGTTCGACGGCTACCCGATGGCGGTCAGGGGCGAAGCGGGACGCGCGCTGGGCATGTCGGCGGTGGCGAGCGCCATCGGCGGCATCTTCAGCGTGGTGGTCCTGATCTTCGCTGCGCCGCTCCTCGCGCGCATGGCGTATTCGTTCGGACCGCCGGAGTACTTCGCCCTCGCCGTGTTCGGCCTGTCGATGGTGGCGATGAGCGGCGGCGACAGCGCGGTGAAGAACCTGATCGCCGGCGCCTTCGGCGTGATGCTCGCGACCGTCGGCCAGGACATCACCACCGGCGTCGAGCGCTACACCTTCGGGGTCTACTCCTTCAGCGACGGCATCGAGTTCATTCCGGTGTTGATCGGACTGTTCGCGCTCACCGAGCTGCTGGAGCAGGCAAGCCAGCTCGCCAGGCGGACGGCGATGGCCCGGCTCGGCGCGGTACGCCTGCCGAGCTGGGCGGACCTCCGCAAATGCGCCAAGGCGATCTCGCTGTCGAGCGTCCTGGGCACGTTCATCGGCGTGCTGCCGGCGCTCGGCGCCACCACCGCGGCGATGATCGCTTACGTCGAGACCAAGCGCTGGTCGAATAACAAGGACGAGTTCGGCAAGGGTGCCATCGAGGGCGTCGCCGGGCCGGAAGCCGCGAACAACGCCGCTGTCGGCGGCGCGATGGTGCCCACGCTGGCGCTGGGGATCCCGGGAAGCGGCACGACCGCAATCATCCTGGCCGGCCTGATCGTGCAGGGCGTGCGGCCCGGCCCGCATCTTTTCACCGAGCAGCCGACCCTTCTCTACGCCGTTTTTTCCTCCATGCTGCTCGCCAACCTGCTTTACCTGGTGCTCGGCCTCGGCTTCGCGAAAGTCTTCGCGCGCGTCACGCTTATCCCGCCGCAGTTCCTGTGGCCGGCGGTGTTCGTGCTCTCGGTGATTGGCGCCTATGCACCGAACCAGGCGATGGCCGAGGTATGGGTGGCGATCGGGTTCGGTTTCATCGGCTTCTTCATGCGGCGCTTCGGCTTCTCGCCGGCGCCGCTGGTCATCGGCCTGGTGCTCGGCAAGCTGGTCGAGGAGACGCTCAAGCAGTCCCTCATCATCTTCGACCTGAGCTGGGGCGGCTTCCTCGGCCGGCCGATCGCGCTGACCCTGTTCGCGCTTACCGCGCTGTTCCTGCTAGGACCTTTTCTGCTCCAGCGCCTGCGCGCCCGCTCATAGCCGTCTCCATCTCGCGGCGCACGCGCACCGCGGTGGAATTGGCATCGACCGCGACGTCGCTCCATTTCACCGGCTGGCCGGCTGCGACCGGGCGCACCATCTTCCATCCGTGCGCGAGGCCAAGGGGTAAACAACCGACAGTCAATGAATCGGCCGCCGGCATGAGTCGGCCGACCACGGTGTAGCCGCCTTCGCCGTCGAGCAGTTCGCCTTGCTTGAGATCTTTCTTCGCGACCGCGACCGCATCGGCGCGCCATCCGGTAGCGCACCCCGTCGACTCGCCGCGCAATCCCACCGAGGCGACCGAGATGCCGACCTCGAGGCCGATCAGGTGCCAGCGCTTGTACATGCACGCGTAGCGCCCGGACGGATCGGTTTTCACGCCGTACTCGTGGAAGCAGCGGCGGATGTAGTCGGTCTCTCCCTCGAACACGACCCACACGCCGAAGCGGATGTCGTACGAAATGGGTTTTCCGTCAGAGGTGAGCGACGAGATGACCTCGACTTGTCCCTTGTGGTGCAGGACCCCGCCTTCGCTCTTCGGCCGCATCAGCGCGGGGATCTCATCCACCGATCCTGCCGGGTACTGCAGGCCGCCGGGCGCCGGGGTCAGGCCGGTGGCATTGCACACCGCGGTGGTCTCGATCGCCGGCTTCGATCCGTCGAGGAACGAGTTGAACATCTTCGGATTGAGGCCGCCGACTTTCGCCTCCTCCGGCGTCAGCCCGTAGTGGCCCCATACCGTTTCGGGCGTCGACTGCGCGAAGTGCGGCAGCCACTTGTGGCCGCGGCCCGCCGCCACCACCGGGAAGCCGGCGGCGCGCGCCCAATCCACCAGATCGCAGATCAGCGCCGGCTGATCGCCGTAGGCCAGGCTATAAACAACGCCCTGGCTGGCGGCCTTTTGCGCAAGCAGCGGCCCGCAGAACGCATCAGCCTCCACCGTCACCATCACGACGTGCTTGCGGTTGCGGAACGCGGCCAGCGCATGCTCCACCGCCGCCGGCGGATTGCCTGTCGCCTCGATCACGATGTCGATCGCCGGGTGGGCCACAAGCTTCTGCCAATCGTCCGTCAGGAACGTTTGACCCGTCTTGAGCGCTTGCTCGAAAGACTGCGCGCCGTACTGCTCCGGTTTCCATCCGACGCGTGCGAGGTTCTGCTTCGCATAGTCCGGCGCGATGTCCGCGATCCCGACCAGATGTACGCCCGGGGTTTTCGGCACCTGCGCGATGTACATCGCCGCGAACTTGCCGGCGCCGATCAAGCCGACTCGAAGTGGTTTGTCCTGGCGCTCTTTCAGTTTGGCGTAGAGATTCACGCACACCTCAAAAACAGGGACAGGCCACGTTATTTCGGCCTGCGGAAAATCGTGGTCTATCCCTGATTAGTGGTTAGGCGGCTTTCAGTTCGTCCTGGGGCGTTCCATTCTTCCAGGGAAGCGGGACGTCGTAATGCTTGAGCAGGCAATCGTCGGGCAGGCACTGGATGGGCGCGAAGTCACGGTGCGCGATGTAGCCGGGGCGCTTGAAGCGGCGGATGTGGTTCGACACCGCGCAGAGCGAGAGGTAGACACTCACGCGATTCCACGGCGAAAGGTTGGAGGTCGACGCATGCACCAGACAGCCGTGGAACAGGATCATCGAGCCGGCGGGACCCTTCGGCGCGACGATGCCGCCATTCGCGACCAGCTGGGTAATGGTGTCGTGCGTGATCACCCACAGCGGATAGCTGGTGGTGCTGGTGTCGTGCTGGGCGTCCAGCACGCCCTGCTTGTGGCTGCCCGGGATGAACATCAGCGGCCCGTTGAACTCGTTCACCTCGTCGAGGAAGATGGCGACGTTCATCGCCCGCGCCTCGGGCATCTGGTCGTCCGCGCGCCAGGTGCCGTAGTCCTGGTGCCATTGCCAGACGTCGCCGTCGAACGCCTGCTTGCCGTTGATCTTGAACTGGTGCATGTACACGTCCTCGCCGAACAGCTGCTTGATCGGCTGCACCATGCGCGGATGGCGCGCGAGCTTGGCGAAAGGGTAGCTGTACAGATGCGCGGCGAAGTTGGTACGCACCACGTCGCCGGTCTTTTCGCGCACGTTCTCGGGCCGGCGCTGGGCATATAAGGAGGGGACTTCGTCGGTCAGCGTCTTGATTTCTCCCGGAGTAAAAAGGCTGGGGAAGAACAGATACCCGTCCCGGTCGAATCGCTGGAGTTGTTCCGCCGAAAGTTTCATTGAAATAGTATAGACCCGGACGTATAGCCCTCATGAAAGCCGACTCGACCCGCACCATCTTCTACGCGCTGGGCGCGAACCTTGCCATCGCGGTGGCCAAGACCGGGGCCGCCATCTTCACCGGCTCGAGCGCCATGCTGGCCGAGGCGATCCACTCCTACGCCGACAGCGGCAACCAGGGGCTGCTGCTCTGGGGCATGAAGCAGGCGAAGCGCCCGCCCTCGCCGGAGTACCCCCTGGGCTGGGGCAAGGCGGTGTTCTTCTGGTCGTTCATCGTCGCACTGGTGCTGTTCTCGCTCGGCGGCCTGTTCTCGCTCTACGAGGGCTGGCACAAGCTGCATTCCGAGGAGGGCCTGAGCTATCCGTGGGTCGCGGTCGGCATCCTGGTTTTCGGCATCGTCGCGGAACTGATCTCGCTGCGCGCCTGCCTGCACGAAGTGAACAAGGTGAGGAACGGCCGCACGCTGTGGCGCTGGTTCCGCACCAGCCGGCAGAGCGAGCTGGTGGTGATCCTCGGCGAGGACATCGCCGCCCTGCTCGGCCTGGTTTTCGCCCTGACCGCGATCGCGGCCACGATGATCACTGGCAACCCGGTGTGGGACGCCATCGGCTCGATGACGATCGGCGCACTGCTGATCGTGGTGGCGATCGGTATCGGCGTGGAAATCAAGGCGCTGCTCATCGGACAGAGCGCCGAGCCCGAGACCGAGGCGCGGCTGCGCGCGTTTTTCGAGAGGCAGGACTGCATCGACCACGTCTACCGGCTGATCACCCTTCAGCTCGGCACCTCGCTGATGGTGTCGGTCAAGGCGCGGCTCAGGGGCCGCAGCGCGAAAGAGCTGGTGGCCTCGATCAACCGCGCCGAAGTGGCGGCGCGCGCCGAGTTTCCCGAAATCCAGTGGCTGTTCTTCGAGCCCGACATAGCAGACTGACCCCGCAGGAGTAATCATGGAATGGATTTCCGATCCGACCGCCTGGGTCGGGCTTCTCACGCTTTTGCTGCTCGAGATCGTGCTCGGGATCGACAACCTGATCTTCATCGCGATCCTCGCCGACAAGCTGCCTCCCGCGCAGCGGCAGCGCGCCCGGCTCATCGGGCTGTCGCTCGCCCTCGTCATGCGCCTCGCCCTGCTGGCGAGCATCGCCTGGGTGATGTCGCTGACGGCCACGGTGTTCGGGTTCTGGAAGTTCGACTTCTCCTGGCGCGACCTGATCCTGATCGGCGGCGGGCTGTTCCTCATCGTCAAGGCGACGATGGAGATGCACGAGCGCATCGAGGGCGAGGCGCATGCCAAGGGCAAGGCCGCGGCCCACAGCGCGTTCTGGCCGATCGTGGCGCAGATCGTGGCGCTCGACGTGGTGTTCTCGCTCGACTCGGTGATCACCGCGGTTGGCATGGTCAACGAGCTCCCGATCATGGTGACCGCCGTGGTGATCGCCGTCCTCCTGATGCTGGTCGCGGCAAAGCCCCTGTCCGAGTTCATCGTCGCGCGGCCGACGCTCATCATCCTGTGTCTCGGCTTCTTGCTCATGATCGGCCTCGTGCTGGTGGTCGACGGGCTGGGGCTGCACATCCCGAAGGGGTACGTCTATGCCGCCATCGGCTTCTCCGTGCTGATCGAGATCCTGAACCAGCTCGCGGGGCGCGGCCGGCGCAAGCCCGCCGCAAGCATGACGTCGCGGCAGCAGGTCACCGACGCCGTGCTCAGGCTCCTCGGCGGCGTGCCGCTCCCCGCCTACGCCGCACCCGCGGGGGCCGTATTCGGCCCGGCCGAGCGCGAGATGGTCGGCGGTGTGCTGACCCTGCGCGAGCGGCGCGTGAGCTCCGTCATGACCCCGGCAGACGCGGTCGCCTGGCTCGACATCGACGACCCGGACGTCCTGGCGAAGCTGCGCGCTAACCCGCATCGGGAGCTCCCCGTCGGCCGCGGCTCGATCGACAAGGTCGAGGGCGTGGTGCGCAAGGAAGACGTGCTGGCGCTGTGCGTGGACGGCAAGCCGGTCGAGCTCGGCAGCGTGCTGCGCGCGGCACCGAGCTTGCGCGCCACCGCGTCGGTGCTGGACGCGCTCAACCAGTTCAAGCGGCAGACGGCGGAGCTCGCCCTCGTGGTCGACGACCAGGGCCGGTTCCTGGGCATCGTCACCCGCACCGACCTGCTCGAGGCGATCGCCGGCGAGTTTCCCGACGAAGGCGAATGACGGCTTTCTTTACTCGTCACAACCTGCAACAGTAATCCGCTTGTCCTCTCATCAGGAGTAGTCGTGATGCCTTAGCAGCGCAGGACGTGGCGCCGGTGGCCAATCTTTAGTGCGTACTGTCAACTAAGAAAAGCAGGCTCGCGTTGGAATACGTCAATGAACATCGAGCCGGTCTTGGAAGGGTTGTTACGGTTTGGCGAAGATGAGTGGGTCGGACTATGGGTTATCGCAGATGACGTGGCCGAGGACCTGGGCGTCGAGGATTGGGCAGAGAACCTTGAAGCAACTCTTGCTTTGGTCAGGGAGCTTCTCAGGCGCGGCTACCGTGCAGGAGATTCACCTCTTGAGAACGACGCCGTTCACTTCGCAGCCTGGCCCAACCAGGATGCCGAAGCCGTCGTCGATTTCATCAGACGGCAATGGATGCGCAGAGCAGACCTTCCTTCCTGGGGGGACTCTCCCTGGTTCGCCGCCCCGCGATTCTGCCGCCTCGATGCCTGAACTTGACGGCGTCAAGGAGCAGCTGGTCTCGATTGCTAACGCTCGTTTTCGCTGTCACCATGGTGCTCGCCATGGGCGTTCTCTAGACGTGGACCTGGTCATCGGTATCGTGATGCTTGCCGTAGCGCTGCTTTTCGTCGGCATTGCACTGGACGCAGCCCGCCGTAAGTAGCGCCTCGCGTATCGCGCGCTGCCACTGACGCGCCGCAATCTGTATTTCATCAGCCACCCGAACGTGGTGGTGAGCCGCGACGTGCCGGTGCCGCGCTGGCCGCTCTCGGAGCTGGGGAAGCAGCGCATGCGCGCGGGGCTGCGCCAGCCTTGGGTGCGCGAAGTGACTTCGGTTTACCGCAGCACCGAGCAGAAGGCGATCGACGGGGCCGAATGGCGGCGGAAACTTCTACGGCTTCACCCTGTCACCGCGCGCTGTGCATTCGTGGTGGCGCGCCATCGATACCTGAGTAGTCGCGCCCTCAGTAGTCGCCCTCGCGTAGGCTACGGCATTGTCTCCGCCGTTGCGGGCGTCAACGCGCCTTGATCTCTCGCGTTGCTGTAGCAGCATGCCCAAGCTCGATCGCCTCAAGGAAGAAGTCGCCTACTTCAAGCTCTGGCTGGGAATCGTGGTGCTGACAGATATCGGCTTGGTCGGATGGCTGATTGCCACCGCGGATGAGGCGGATCGCCTTCGGACTGTGCTAGCTGTGCTCGGTATCGTGGTGCTAAGCTTTGGCGTCGTGGCCCTTCATCGTCAGATTGACCAACGCGTCGAGCGGATCGGAAAGCTCTAGATGCAGACCTTTGTTACCCTCATTGCGTTTGCCGTGATCCTGCTGATCGTCGGCATTGCGCTGCACGCCGCCCGACGTAAAGACGACTAGAAAGCGTCGCTTAGGGCCGCTTCGCGGCCGCGCCGGAATCCGCTGCCGGCTTGCTGTCCGGCACGACCTGATAAAACACCTCGTCGCCGCGGATCATGCCCAGCTCGTATCGGGCGCGCTCCTCGACCGCTTCGGTGCCCTGCTTGAGGTCGCGAACCTCGGCGGCGAGTCCCGTATTGCGCCGCTCGAGCTGCACGGTTTTCGACTTTTCCGTCTCCAGCTTGTTCTCCAGGCGCCAGGCCGTGAGCCAGCCGCCCTTGCCGATCCACAGCGGGTACTGGATCAGCACGATCAGCGCGCCCAGGATGGCGGCGAGGATTTTCACGCGGCGCGCAGGGCCTCGCGGCCCGGATAGCTCACCGAGTCGCCGAGGTCCTCTTCGATGCGCAGCAACTGGTTGTATTTCGCCACGCGGTCGGAGCGCGACAGCGATCCGGTCTTGATCTGCAGCGCGTTGGAGCCGACCGCGATGTCGGCGATCATGGTGTCCTCGGTCTCGCCGGAGCGATGCGAGATCACCGTGCCGTAGCCCGCGCGCTTGGCGAGCTCGATGGCGGCAAAGGTCTCGGTGAGCGTGCCGATCTGGTTCACTTTGATCAGGATCGCGTTCGCCACGCCCAGGCGGATGCCTTCCTTCAGGATGCCCGGGTTGGTGACGAAGATGTCGTCGCCCACCAGCTGCAGCTTCTTGCCGAGCTTCTCGGTCAGGCGCTTCCAGCCGTCCCAGTCGCCTTCGGCCATGCCGTCCTCGATCGAAACGATCGGGTAGCGCGAGGCGAGCTCGGCGAGATAGTCGGCGAACTCCGCCGAGCCGAGGTTCTTCTTCTCGGACTCGAGCACGTACTTGCCGTCGCGATGGAACTCGGAGGCCGCGCAGTCCAGGCCCAGCACCACGTCCTGCCCCGCGTTGTAGCCGGCGCGGCCGATGGCGTCCAGGATGAGCTCGATCGCCGCGGCGTGGGTCGGCAGGTTGGGGGCGAAGCCGCCTTCGTCGCCCACCGCCGTCGACATGCCTTTGCTGTCGATGATTTTCTTGAGGGCTTGAAAGACCTCCGCCCCGCAGCGCAGCGCCTCGCGAAACGATTGCGCGCCGACCGGCAGGATCATGAACTCCTGGAAGTCGAGGTTGTTGTTGGCGTGCGCGCCGCCGTTGATGACGTTCATCATCGGCACCGGCATCTTCATCGCCCCGGCGCCGCCGAGATAACGGTAGAGCGGCAAGCCGGATTCTTCGGCCGCGGCCTTGGCCACCGCCATCGACACCGCGAGCACTCCGTTGGCGCCGATGCGCGACTTGTTCTCGGTGCCGTCGAGGTCGATCAGCGTCTTGTCGATGAACGCCTGCTCGGTGGCGTCGAGCCCGACGATCGCCTCGGAAATCTCGGTGTTGACGAACTCCACCGCCTTGAGCACGCCCTTGCCGCCGTAGCGGCTCTTGTCGCCGTCGCGCAGCTCGACCGCCTCGCGGCTGCCGGTCGAGGCGCCCGAGGGCACCGCGGCGCGCCCCATGACGCCGGATTCGAGCAGCACGTCGGCCTCCACGGTCGGGTTGCCGCGCGAATCCAGGATCTCCCTTGCCACCACGTCGACGATGGAGCTCATTTGCCTTTCACTTTCTCCTCCACGAACCCGCGGCGCTTCACCACCCGGTCAAGCTCCGCAAGGGTATCAAGCAACTCCGGCATCAGGTGCAGCGGCCACGAATTCGGGCCATCGCACAGCGCTTCGTCGGGCTTCGGATGCGTCTCCATGAACACACCGGAGACGCCGGCGCCGACCGCGGCGCGCGCGAGCACCGGAATGAATTCGCGCTGGCCGCCCGAGGCGTTGCCCTGCCCGCCCGGCAGCTGCACCGAGTGGGTGCCATCGAACACCACCGGACAGCCGGTGTCGCGCATCGCGGCGAGCCCCCGCATGTCGACCACCAGGTTGTTATAGCCGAAGCTGAAGCCGCGCTCGCAAACCAGGATCTGCTGGTTGCCGGTGCTCTTCGCCTTCTCGACCACATTGCTCATTTCCCAGGGCGAAAGAAACTGGCCTTTCTTGATGTTGACCGGTCTTTTCTGGCTCGCGGCGCTGCGGATGAAATTGGTCTGGCGGCAGAGAAAGGCCGGGGTCTGGATCACGTCGACCACTTCGGCCACCTCCTTCAGCGGGGTGTCTTCATGCACATCCGTGAGCACCGGAACGCCGATGTGTTTCTTCACGGATTCGAGGATCTTGAGCCCCTCGGACATGCCGGGCCCGCGGTAGCTCTTGCCCGAAGTGCGGTTCGCCTTGTCGAACGAGCCTTTGAAGATATAGGGCATACCGAGCTTCGCGGTGTGCTCCTTCAGCTTCCCGGCGACGTCGAGGCACAGCTGCTCGCTCTCCAGCGTGTCCGGACCGGCAATGAGAAATAGCGGCCTGTCGAGGCCGACATCGAAGCCGCAAAGTCTCATTTGGTCAATTAGGCCGCGACGACCCGCAGCTTCGAGCTGGCGCGGTAGCGCAGCGCCGCGGCGACGAACGCCTTGAACAGCGGATGGCCGTGGCGCGGCGTGGAAGTGAACTCGGGGTGGAACTGCACGCCGATGAAGAACGGGTGCCCGGGCAGCTCCATGATCTCCGGCAGGTTCTCGCTCGGCGTGCGCGCCGAAACCTTGTAGCCCTTGGCCTCGAGCTGCGGCACGTAGACGTTGTTCACCTCGTAGCGGTGGCGGTGCCGCTCATTGACTTCGGCGCCGTAGATCGAAGCCGCGAGGGTGCCGGGCTCGACCGGGCATTTCTGGCTGCCCAGGCGCATGGTGCCGCCAAGGTCGGACTTCTCGGTGCGCTGCTCGATGCGCCCGGTGCGGTCGAGCCATTCGGTGATCAGCGCCACCACCGGGTGCGGCGTCTCGCGGTCGAACTCGGTGCTGTTGGCGCCGGCCAGGCCCACGACATCGCGCGCGAACTCGATGGTCGCGAGCTGCATGCCGAGGCAGATGCCCAGATACGGGACGCCGTTTTCCCTGGCGTGGCGGATCGCCTTCATCTTGCCTTCGGTACCGCGCTTGCCGAAGCCGCCGGGCACCAAAATGGCGTCCATCTTCTCGAGCGGCACCGGGGGGCTCGCGCCTTGCCCTTGCGCACTTATCCCCTTCTCGAGCTCCTCGGAGTCGAGGTAATGGATATTGACCTTCGAGCTGGTATGGATGCCGGCGTGGCGCAGGGCCTCGTTCAGCGACTTGTACGAGTCCTGCAGCTCGACGTACTTGCCGACGAAGGCGATGTCCACCTCGTGCTCGGGGTGCTCGAGCGCGTGCACCAGCTTGCGCCACGGCGCGAGGTCGGCGGCTTTCGCCAGGATCTGCAGCTTGTGGCAGACGATCTCGTCGAGCATCTGCTCGTGCAGCATCATCGGGATCTTGTAGATGTGGTCGACGTCCCAGGCCGAAATCACCGCTTCCTTCTGCACGTTGGTGAAGAGCGCGATCTTGCGGCGCTCCTCCTCGGGCAGCGGCTGGATGGTGCGGCAGAGCAGCGCGTCGGCCTGGATGCCGATCTCGCGCAGCTCCTTGACCGAGTGCTGCGTCGGCTTGGTCTTGATCTCGCCGGCGGAAGCGATGTAAGGCACCAGCGTCAGGTGGATGTAGCAGACATTGTTGCGGCCCAGGTCCAGGCCCATCTGCCGGATCGCCTCGAGGAACGGCAGCGACTCGATGTCGCCCACCGTGCCGCCGACCTCGACGATCGCCACGTCGGCATCGCCCGCGCCGCGCTTGATGTAGAGCTTGATCTCGTCGGTGATGTGCGGGATCACCTGCACCGTGCCACCGAGGTAGTCGCCGTGGCGCTCCTTCTTGATCACCGACTCGTAGATCTGGCCGGTGGTGAAGTTGTTCCAGCGCCGCATCTTCGCGCTCTGGAAGCGCTCGTAATGCCCGAGGTCGAGGTCGGTTTCCGCCCCGTCCTCG
>CBDDSB010000007.1:0-247255 GCA_965233195.1 uncultured bacterium
CAAAGAAACGCGTTCCCATTCGAGACTCCCCCTGTTTTGACTTTTTACGGCTACGCGCGAGTGTACACTCGCCGCCTAGCCCGAGATGGCCGCCAACCCCCAGGAAATCGACGCCAATCGCGTGCTCGGCGTGGTCGCCGGGGTCGCCAAGGTAGCGCGCCCGCACGTCGACGCGTACGTCACGCTCGACAGCTCGCTCGAGCGCGAGCTCGGCCTCGACAGCCTGGCGCGCGTCGAGCTGGTGCTGCGCCTGGAGCGCGAGTTCGCCGCCAGCCTGCCCGAGCAGGCGCTGGCCTCGAGCGAGACGCCGAGGGATCTCTTGCGCTTCCTGCTCGCCGCGCAGGGCCAGGCGCCGCAGACCGCGGACCGCAGCGTCGCCAGCCTTGCCCAGTCCGGGGGCGTGCGAAATCCGGACCACGCGCAGACGCTGATCGAGGCGCTCGAGTATCACGTCGAACGCCAGCCGGATCGGCTGACGGTTTTTCTCTACGAAGACAAGAATGAGGTGGAGATCACGTACCGGATGCTCTGGGAAGGAGCGCTCGCGTACGCCGCCGGCCTCGCCGGCGCCGGCCTGCAGCCCGGGCACACGGTGGCGATCATGCTGCCGACGTCGAAGGAGTACCTCTACTGCTTCTACGGCACCTTGATCGCGGGCGGCATCCCGGTGCCGCTCTACCCGCCGGCGCGCCTCTCGACCATCGAGGACCACCTCACGCGCCACGTCGGCATCCTCAAGAGCTGCGGCGCGGCGATCATGGTGACCATCCCGGAGGCGAAGCCGATCGCGTGGCTCTTGCGAGCGCAGGTCGAGACGCTGCGCGCGGTGATGATGCCAACCGACTTTCCTTCAGAAAAAACCGCTTTCACCCCGGTGAAGGCAACGGCAGGCCAGACCGGGTTTCTGCAATACACCTCCGGCAGCACCGGCCAGCCGAAGGGCGTGGTGCTGACGCATGCCAACCTGCTTGCCAACGTGCGCGCCATGGGGAAGGCGGCGCGCGCCACTTCCGCCGACGTGTTCGTGAGCTGGCTGCCGCTCTACCACGACATGGGCCTGATCGGCGGCTGCTTCGCCACCATGTACCTCTCGTTTCCGGTGGTGCTGATGTCGCCGCTCGCCTTCCTCGCGCGGCCGAGCGCGTGGCTGCGCGCCATCCACCGCCATCGCGGCACGATTTCCGGCGGGCCGAATTTCTCCTACGAGCTGTGCCTGCGCCGCATCCCCGAGCACGAGCTCGAGGGCCTCGATCTCTCGAGCTGGCGCTTCGCGTTCAACGGCGCCGAGCCGGTGAGCCCGGAGACCATGATCGGCTTCAGCCAGAAATTCGGGAAATGGGGCTTCAACCGCAACTCCATGTCGCCGGTCTACGGCCTGGCCGAGTGCTCGGTCGGCCTCGCGTTCACGCCGCCGGGCGATCCGTGGCAGGTGGATCTGCTCGACCGCGAGGCGTTCACGAGCAGCGGCGACGCCGCGCTCGCGCGCGAAGGCGATCCGGCGCCGCTCAAGGTGGTGTGCTGCGGCCAGGCGATCCCGGACCACGAGCTGCGCGTGGTCGACGCCGCCGGCATCGAGCTGCCCGACCGCGCCGAAGGCTCGCTCCAGTTCCGCGGCCCATCGGCGACCAGCGGCTACTACCGCAACCCCGAGGCGACCAAAGGCCTGTTCGACGGCGAGTGGGTGAACACCGGCGATCGCGCCTATCTCTCCGACGGCCTGCTCTACATCACCGGCCGCGAAAAGGACATCATCATCCGCGGCGGCCGCAACATCAGCCCGTACGAGCTGGAGGAAGCGGTCGGCGACATTCCCAGTGTGCGCCGCGGCTGCGTGGCGGTATTCGGCAGCCAGGACTCGGCGAGCGGAACCGAGCGCATCGTGGTGCTCGCCGAGACCCGCGAACGGCGCGGCGCCGGTGAAGCCGAGATCAAGCAGCGCATCAACGACCTCGCGATGAACCTGATCGGCGCGCCGGTGGACGACATCGTGCTCGCGCCGCCGCACACGGTGCCGAAGACCTCGAGCGGCAAGATCCGCAGGGTGGCGGCGCGCGATTACTACGAGCGCGGCCCGGACGCGGTGCGCCCGCAGGCGGTCTGGCTGCAGTTCATGCGCCTCGCCGCGGCCGGGCTCGCGCCGCAGGCGAAGCGTGGCTGGCGCGTAGTGCGCGGCGTTACCTTCGCCGCGCGCGCCTACGCGGCCTTCGTCCTGACCGCGACGCCGATCTTCGCCATGGCGATGACCAAGAACGTGCGGCTCACCTGGAAAGTGGGCGGCGTGATGACGCGCCTTTTCATGCGCCTGTCCGGCATCCCGTTCCTGGTGCGCGGCCGCGGCAACATTCCGCCCGGACCGGTGGTGCTGGCGCCGAATCACACCAGCTATCTCGACGCGCTGGTGCTGATCGCGATCCTGGGACCGCGCCAGTTCTCCTTCATCGCCAAGCGCGAGTTCGTGGACAACTGGGTGATGCGCACGCTGCTCGAAGGCTTCGGCACCGTGTTCGTCGAGCGCTTCGACGTGCAGAAGAGCGCCGAGCACGCCGACGAGCTCACCGAGGCGGCGAAGCGCGGGCAGTCGCTGGCGATCTTCCCCGAAGGCACGCTGCTGCGCCGGCCGGGGCTGCTGCCCTTCCGCACGGGGGCATTCCAGGTAGCGGCGGAAGCCGGCATTCCGGTGGTGCCGATGGCGCTGCGCGGCGTGCGCTCGGTGCTGCGTGACGGCACCTGGTTCCCGCGCCGCTATCCGATCGCAGTGACCATCGGCGCGCCGATCGCGCCGGAGGGCAACGATTGGAATGCCGCGGTCAAACTGCGCGATCGAGTGCGCGCCGAAGTGTTGAAGTACTGCGGCGAGGCTGACGCGAGCTAGCAGTACCTACCCAGCGATGGTTCCGTCCACGCAGGTCACCGCGTGGCCGCCGATCTGGATGTGGTCTTCCCGGATACGCACCTCGACGCGACCGTCGCGCCCCATCTGCATGCCTTGTCGTGCGACGTAAGTTTCACCGATCCGGGAAGCTTCCTTCGTCGACCGAAGGTACGAGCCCACGCTCAAATTGCCGCTGCCGCAAACCGGGTCCTCCGACACGCCGTGCGCCGGCGCGAAGGAGCGCACGTGGATCGCGCTGGAGGATTCCCCCGAGCGCGCAAACACGGTCGTGCCGGTGATGCCGAGAGACAGGCTCCATTCGGCGAGCGCGTTCATGTCCGGCTTGAGCGCGGCGAGCGCGGGCGCATCGATCATCTCGCCGACGACCCAGACCGGGCCCACGTCAATCTTCAAAACCGGACTCGCGGGCTTCAGCGGCACCGATGGAATGGCGCTGTCCAGGCGCTGGATCTTCGGCGCCGGGCCCTTGAAAAAAATCCGCCCGTCGTCCTCGACCGAGATCTCGATCAGGCCGGCGCCGCATTCCTGCACCAGCCTGGTGTTGCGGGAAACGAATCCGGACTCGAGCGCCGCGTGCGCCGAGCCGATCGTCGGATGGCCGGCGAACGGCAGCTCCTGGCGCGGCGTAAAGATGCGCAGCCGGTAGTCCGCGTTCGAGGACTTCAGCAGGAACGTGGTTTCGGAGAGATTGGTCCAGCCGGCGATGCGCTGCATCTCGGCGGTGCCGAGCGCCTCGGCGCCGATGACGACCGCCACCGGGTTGCCAAGGAACGGCTTGGCGGTGAAGACATCGACCTGCTTGAAGCGCAGACTTTTCATGGCGCCATTATTCGCGCGTGCGGCCCATCTGGCCAGCCGCAGAGCTACTTGGTAGTGCCTCAGGTCGAGTTCGGCTTTCGGCCAGAAGCGGTCATTCGATCACCCGGTCTGCGCGAAGTAGGACCGATTGAGGAACCTTCAGCCCGAGCGCATTGGCTGTCTTCAGATTTACTACAAGCTCTGATTTGGCCCGTTCTATCGGTAGGTCGGCTGGCGTTGCGCCACGGAGGATCTTGCCGACGTAGAGCGCCGCTCGGCGATACTCTTCGCGAAGATTCGGCCCGTAAGCCATCAAGCCGCCGTCCTCGGCTTCCTCGGAAAAAGTAAACGACGCAGGGATTCGCCGTGCGGCCGCGAAATCAATGATCGACTTGCGCTGCTCAAACCCGGTCGCATCGGGGAACACCAACAATGCATGTGCCCCACCAGCGCCGACTTTATCGAGGCCTGCTTTCAATTCGGCCACGTTCCGAAAGGAAACCGGTTCAATTTGTAGCGCGAAAGTTGGCGCAGTCCGCTCAAGTTGCGCTTTCCAATGAGACCGGCCAGACATTCCTGGGGTCCACAGGACCGCGATCCGAGTGGCGCCGGGCGGCAGCATTTCTTTCAAGAACTGGAGCCGCTTCAGCATGTAGTCGAACTCGAACTCGTATACCGATCCGGTCACACTTCCCTCGGGGCGTGCCAAGTTCTTAACCAACCCCTGCTGGACCGGGTTGGGGGTCATCGCCATCACGATCGGGATAGTCTGTGTTGCGCTTATCGCCGCATGGACCGATTGAGGCGTAATGGCAACAATCACATCCGGATTCTCGCTCACAAGCTGCGCCGCAAGCCTTGGCAACTGGTCGAGCTGTCCCTGAGCTTCCCTACGCAGAATAGTTAGATTCTGACCCTCGATATAGCCCTGGTCGCGGAGTCCTTGCTCGAATCCCTGCACCTGCGGTCGTAGCGCGATGGTCCCGGCGAACAGAAAACCGATCTTCCAGACTCGACGCTGCGACTGCGCAATCGCAGGCTGTGCTCTCGCTCCTACTAGAAGCGCGCCTGTCGCAATTAGAAATTGCCTGCGCTGGATTGCCACCACGCTTCCCTCTTAGGGACTGGCCCGGAAAGTCTACCCCTGAATGTCCGCTACGGGTCGGAAGCCGAACTCAAAACTGAGACACTACCGCTTACTTCAGGATTCGCAGCAGATTGTGATGCGCGTCGGTGAACACCGGCAGCCCCGGCTTGTCGGCGATCTCCTCCGTCCCCTCGGCGAGCGTGGGCCAGGAAAGCAGCGCGACGTTGCGCGTGACCACGACCTGGTCGGTCGAGGAGTACCAGTACTCCGCGCCATCGGCGGCTTCGGGTATATCGGATACGTTCCTCGCCTGCAGGCCGAACTCGGACGCCAGCAGCTTCACCACCGGCAGCAGGTCGATGAAGCGGTTGGTGGCCTGGAACACGATCACGCCGTTGGGCTTGAGGTGCTTGAGGTAGATCGCCATCGCCTCGCGCGTCACCAGGTGCATCGGGATCGAGTCACCCGAGAACGCGTCGATGCCGAGCACGTCGTACTGGCGCGGCGGCTCGCGCTCGAGCGAGAGCCGGCCGTCTCCCAGGACGACATCAACCTTTGCCGACGAATCCTGCAGGAACGTGAACTCGCGCGCCGCGATGTCGATTACGCGCGGGCTGATCTCGTAGAACACCAGCGAGTCGCCCGGCTTCATCCACGCCGCCACCACGCCCGCGCCCAGGCCGATGATGCCCACCTTGAGCGGTTGCTTGGGCTGCATCTCGCGCAGCGAAGTGAATACGCGTCCGTAGCCCGAGCCCGGGCCAAAATAATCCGCCGGCGTATTGCGGAACGAATCGCCCAGCAGCTGCCCGCCGTGCATGATCGCGCCGTGGTACATCGAGCGATAGGGCACCGGGCTGTGATGATCGGCGGTGCGCACCACGCCGTAGAAGTCGCGCTCCATCACGCGCACGCCCTCGGTGTAGTCGTGCACGCCGCGCAGCACGAACCCGGCGCTCACCACCGTCACCGCCACCGCGCCCCAACGCCAGCCGCGGCGCAGGCTCGCCGCCAGCACCGCGCCGAGCGCGATCAACGCGATGCCGAGCTCGAAATAACCCGACAGCGTGAGCGGCGCGACGATCGCCACCAGCACCGCGCCGAGCGCGCCGCCGAGCGACAGCATCAGGTAGAAGCGCGTGAGGTGGCGCGGATCGGGCTTGAGGCGCGCGAGCTCGCCGTGGCACACCATGCACGCGGCGAACAGGCCGGCGAAGTAGAGCGGCGCCGCGACCTGCAGGTCGAGCGACGGGATCGCCCACGCCATCAGTGGCACCAGCAGGCCGAGCGCGCCGATGAACACCGGGCGCACGTACCAGCGCGGGTGGTCGAACGCGAGGATGAAGCTCACCAGGTAAAGCGCGAGCGGCAGCACCCAGAGGAACGGCACGCTGGTGATGTTCTGCGTGATGTGGTTGGTGACCGCGAGCAGCATCACCGAGCCCATGGCCGACAGAAGCAGCCATTGCAACTGAGACTTTCGCGGAACGGGTGGACTGACAACGACTTTCTGCTGAACCTCAACCCCGTTCATCGACAGCCACGCGGTGGCGGCGCAAAGCAGCGCAAAGCCGCCGAACAGGAACGACCAGCCCCAGCCGAGCGTGGTGAGGTCGAACACCGGCTCGAATAGCACCGGGAAGCCGAGCAGCGCGAGCAGCGAAGCGAGGTTGGAGAGCGCGAACAGGCGGTACGGCACCGCGCTCTGGAAGCGGCGCCAGTACCACGCCTGGAGCAGCGGCGTGGTGGTGGAAAGCAGGAAGTACGGCAGGCCGATGGTCGCAACGAGCAGCAGCAGGATGCGCAGGATGGGTTGCTCGTCGCCCTGCGGTTTCCAGCCGGTCGAGGCCAGGATCGGCAGGCTGATGAGCGACACGGCGAGCAGCGCGATGTGCAGCATCGCCTGGCGGCGGGCGCCGAGGCGGGTGGTGAGGTCGGCGTAGGCGTAGCCGGCGAGCAGCACGCTCTGGAAGAACACCAGGCAGGTGGTCCACACCGCCGCCGAGCCGCCGAACCACGGCAGAATCTGCTTGGCGATGATCGGCTGCACCAGGAACAGCAGGAACGAGGAGAGGAAGATGGTGGCCGCATACGGCAGCGTCGCGACCAGCGGAGTGCGTGCGGCTAGGGTTTGAATTTCAAGGCTCGCTTTTCAGATCCATGCAACGCGGCAAGCCGCGCGCGGTTGACCGCGCGGGTGACCGAGCGGTGACCTATTTCAGCACAGCCTTCAGCGTCTTGCCCATCTCGGCGGGGTTACGCGTCACCTTGATGCCGCACGCCTCCATCACCGCGAGCTTCTCCTGCGCGGTGCCCTTGCCGCCGGAAATAATCGCACCGGCGTGGCCCATGCGCTTGCCCGGCGGCGCAGTGATGCCGGCGATGAAGCCCACCACCGGCTTTTTCATGTGCTTCTTCACCCACTCAGCGGCGATCTCCTCGTCCGAGCCGCCGATCTCGCCCACCATGATCACGGCCTCGGTCTGCGGGTCGTCGTTGAACATCTTCATCACGTCGATGTGCTTGAGCCCGTTCACCGGGTCGCCACCGATACCGACACAGCTCGACTGGCCCAGGCCCAGCTCCGTCAGCTGGCCGACCGCCTCGTAGGTCAGCGTACCCGAGCGCGACACCACGCCGATCGGGCCGCGCTTGTGGATGTGCCCCGGCATGATGCCGATCTTGATCTCGTCCGGGGTGATCACGCCCGGGCAGTTCGGCCCGACCAGCAATGTTCTAGTGCCCTGCATGCGGTGCTTGGTGCGGATCATGTCGCGCACCGGGATGCCCTCGGTGATGCAAATCACCAGATCGAGATCCGCGTCCACCGCCTCGTCGATCGCCGCCGCGGCGAACGGCGGCGGCACGTAGATCACCGAGACGTTGGCGCCGGTCTGCGCCTTCGCGTCCTTCACCGTACCGAAGATCGGAATGCCCTCGAAGTTCTCGCCCGCCTTCTTCGGATTCACGCCGGCGACGAAGCAGGCCTTGCCGTTGGCATAGGCCCGGCTGGTCTGCGTGTGGAACATGCCCGTCTTGCCGGTGATGCCCTGCGTCATCACCCGCGTGCTCTTGTCGATGAGGATGCTCATTTTTTCTTCTTCTTCGCCTTCTTGGCCTTGGGCTTTGCTTTTTGCTTCGGCTTCGGTTTGGGTTTTGGTTTGGCCTTCTTCTTCGCGATCGCCGCCACCACTTTCTTCGCCGCGTCGGCCATGTTGTCCGCCGAGATGATCGGCAGGCCGGAGTCCTTGAGGATTTTCTTGCCGAGATCCTCGTTGGTGCCCTTCATGCGTACCACGAGCGGGACGGAGAGCTTGACTTCGCGCGCCGCGGCGACCACGCCGGTCGCGATGGTGTCGCACTTCATGATGCCGCCGAAGATGTTGACCAGGATCGCCTTGGTCCTCTGGTTGGACAGCATGATCTTGAATGCCGCGGTCACCCGCTCGGCGGTGGCGCTGCCGCCGACGTCGAGAAAGTTGGCCGGCGAGCCGCCGAACAGCTTGATGGTGTCCATCGTCGCCATGGCGAGGCCGGCGCCGTTCACCATGCAGGCGATGTTGCCGTCGAGCGAGATGTAGTTCAGCTCGTACTTCGAGGCCTCGACCTCGAACGGGTCTTCCTCGTCCAGGTCGCGCAGCGCGGCGATGTCGGGATGGCGGAAAAGCGCGTTGTCGTCGAAGTTCAGTTTCGAATCCAGGGCGATGACCCGACCGTCACCCGAGAGGATCAGCGGATTGATCTCGGCCAGAGATGCATCGGTTTCATCGAAGCACTTGTAAAGCGCCTTGAAGATGGCGCGGCCCTGCGCCACCGATCCCTGCGGGATGCCGATGGCGAGCGCGATCTCGTCGGCGTCGGCGTCGCTCAGGCCCTGTACCGGGTCGATGAATACCTTGTGGATCTTCTGCGGCGTCTTGGCGGCCACTTCCTCGATGTCCATGCCGCCTTCGGAGGAGGCCATCAGCGCCACCTTCTGCGTGCCGCGGTCGACCACCATGCCGACGTAGAGCTCCTTCTTGATGTCGGCGCCCTCCTCGATCAGCAGCCGGCGCACTTTCTGGCCACCGGCGCCGGTTTGATGCGTGACGAGGTTCATTCCGAGAATTTTCTTGGAAAGGCTGCGTACCTCGTCGAGACTTTTCGCGATCTTCACGCCGCCGCCCTTGCCGCGCCCGCCGGCGTGGATCTGCGCTTTAACCACCCAGACCTTGCCGCCGAGCTTCTTAGCCGCCGCCACCGCCTCGTCGACGCTGAACGCCGGGAAGCCGCGCGGCGTGGCCATGCCGAATTGCCGGAAGATTTCCTTGCCCTGGTACTCGTGGATTTTCATTGTCGTTCTATCGTCCGCGCTAACCGCTCGCGCCGGCATTGACGCCGGTCAAGCGCTGCCGGCCGCCGCCTTCTTGCGATACCACTTCGGATACCATGTGCGCACCGTTTCGCTGCCGGTGTCGAGCGCGTGGCACTGGTCGAGCTGGAACGGCTTGCGCCCGTCCTCGCGCTCTTCGGGCATCTCGCCGGCGAAGGTCTGGATCGCCGCGGTGGGAAAGCCGCCGAGCATCTCGGTGAGGTGCGTGCAGCCCTTGACGCCCGCGAACAGTTGTTTAGTGTCTTTTCTAAAATTTCTGATCAGGTTGAGCCCGATCAGCCGCCTGTAGGCCGGCGCGATGCTCTCGCAGCCGTCTGGATAAGGCACCGCGTCGGAGCTCGCGTTGGCGTCAAGTACGGTGAAGTGCCGGTCGATGGTGAGGCGCAGCCACATCTCGTGGATCGGCTGCCCGGCGCGGCGCACGCCGGCCTTCATCGGGTTGTCGTGGCTCTTGACGTCGGTGAGGTGCGCTTCGATGTCCCAGAGTCCGTCGACGCGCTTGTAGCCCTCGTAGCGCACGCGGCGCGTGTGCCGCAGCTCGCGCTCGACGTCGGTGACCGGCAATGGCATAAGGCGCGGATTCTAGCGGAAGTAGAATCGCCCGGTGCGCTACGTCCTCGCTCTCGACCAGGGAACCACCAGCTCGCGCGCGATCCTGTTCGATGAGAACGGCAGGCTAGTCGAGACCGCGCAGCGCGAGTTCCGCCAGATCTTTCCGCAGCCTGGCTGGGTCGAGCACGACGCCAAAGAGATCTACGAAACCCAGCGCGACACGGCGCGCGAAGTGCTGCGCAAGACCGAGGTGGCGCTGAAGGACGTGATGGGCATCGGCATCACCAATCAGCGCGAGACCACCATCATCTGGGACCGGCAGACCGGCGAGCCGATCCACAACGCCATCGTCTGGCAGGACCGGCGTACCGCGCCGCAGTGCGCCGAGCTGAAGAAGATGGGCGCGGAAAGCCTGGTGCGAGAACGCACCGGGCTGGTGATCGATGCCTACTTCAGCGGCACCAAGATCGGGTGGCTGCTGGACAACGTGCGCGGCGCGCGCGCCCGCGCCGAGCGCGGCGAGCTCGCCTTCGGTACGGTGGACACCTGGCTCACCTGGCACCTCACCGGTAACCGCACGCACGTCACCGACGTCTCGAACGCGTCGCGCACCCTGCTCTTCAACATCCACACCAACGACTGGGACCACGAGCTGCTGCAGCTGCTGGATGTGCCGCGCGCAATTCTGCCCGATGTCCATCCGTCGGCGCACGCGTTCGGCATGGTGCCCGCGGGGATGTTCGGCGAGCCTCTGGTGATCGGCGGGATCGCCGGCGACCAGCAGGCGGCGATGTTCGGCCAGGTCTGCCACCGCGCCGGGATGGCGAAGAACACGTACGGCACCGGCTGCTTCATGCTGCTGCACACCGGCGACAAGGTGGTGGAATCGAAAAGCGGGTTGATCTCCACTTCGTGTGCACAAACGCGCGGCAAGGAGTTCGCGCTCGAGGGCAGCGTGTTCGTCGGCGGCGCGGTGGTGCAGTGGCTACGAGATGGTCTGGAATTCTTTTCTTCTTCGCGTGAAGTGGAAAAACTGGCCGCAAGCGTCCTCGACAGCGGCGATGTCTATCTGGTGCCGGCGTTCACGGGTTTAGGCGCGCCCTACTGGGACCCCAACGCTCGCGGCGCGATGCTGGGCCTCACGCGGGGAACCACAAGAGCGCACATCGCGCGCGCGGCGCTCGAATCGATCGCGTTCCAGAGCGCGGAGCTGCTCGAGGCAATGCAGAAGGACTCGGGGCAAGGCCTGATGGAGCTGCGCGTGGACGGCGGCGCCGCCGCCAACGATTTGTTGATGCAGTTCCAGGCCGACCTGCTGGGCGTGCCGGTGGTGCGGCCGAAAGTGCTGGAGACGACCGCGCTCGGTGCCGCCTACCTCGCCGGCCTCACCGTCGATCTATGGAAATCGCGCGACGAGCTCGCCACGCATTGGAAGGCGGAACGGCGTTTCGAGCCGCAAATGAACACTTCTCAACGACAGCAAAGAATGTCCCGATGGCGCGAAGCCGTCGGGCGGTCGCGAAACTGGGCCCCCGCCTTCGCGGGGACGCCTTCAGGCGGCTAGCGGCGCGGCGGGTGCAGCAGCCAGTCCGGCGATGGCCGGCGCTTCGGCTTCAGCTCGCTGTCCTTGGGATCGGGCTCGCGCTTCGCTGCCTTCTTGGCCGCGGAGCCGACCGCCACGGGATCGCTCGCCGGAAAGCTTTCCTCCCCGGCGTGATCGACCACTTCGTCGGTCGACGGCTTGGAGGGCAGCTTCGTATCGTTGACCGCGTCGCTCGCGTTGGTGGTCGAGCCGACCGGTTTCTTCGCTTTGTTTCGCATGCCAGGCATGCGAGCAGCTTTCGTGCCGCGCGGTTTCCTTCTATTCGGCTTTGACCCCTGCCGCCCTGACTACGCGCTGCCAGCGCGCGTAGTCCTCTCGCATCAGGCGCGCGAAGTCCTCGCTGCTCGTCGGCGCCGGGGTCTGTCCGATGGCGTTGATGCGCTCGAGCACCTCGGGCGCGGCCATCGCGCGCAGAATCGAGTCGCCGAGGCGCTGGACCACCGCGCGCGGCGTTGCGGCGGGCACGACGATGCCGTACCACTCGATCACGTTCGACAGCTCCGGCAGACCGGCTTCCTGCGCGGTCGGCACGTCGGGCAGCGCGGGGTTGCGCTTGGTGTCCATCACGCCGAGCGCGCGCAGCTTGCCGCTCTTCACGTGCGGCACGGTCGAGGTCGGGTTGGAGAACATCAGGGTGACCTGGCCGCCGAGCAGATCGTTGATCGCCGGCCCCGCGCCCTTGTAGGGGACGTGCACGAGGTCGGTGCCGGTCGCCTGCTTGAACAGCTCGCCGACGATATGGGGCCCCGCGGAGGTGGAGGCGAAAGTCAGCTTGCCGGGGTTCTGGCGCGCGTACTGCGCCAGCTCGCGCAGGTTTGCCACGGGCACCGAGGGGTGCGCCACCGCGATAAACGCCATCTCCGTAGTGCGCGCTACTGCAGCGAAATCGCGCAGCGTGTCGTAGCCCGGGTCCTTGTACAGGTGCGGGTTGATCACCAGCGCGCCCTGGTGCGCGAAGGTGATGGTGTAGCCGTCGGGCGCGGCCTTCGCCCCCGCGGCGGTGCCGATGTTGCCCTGCGCGCCGGCGCGGTTGTCGACGATCACTTGCTGGCCCCACTGCTCGCCGAGCTTCGCCGCCAGGATCCGCGCCAGCGCGTCGGTGCCGCCGCCCGGCGGGAACGGAACGATGAAGCGCACCGGCTTCTCGGGGAAGCGCTCCTGGGCGAACGCCGCGCCGGCCAGGCACAGCGCCAGCAATACAGTGAGTCTTTTCATGATCCCAGCTTATCAGGACGCCTTATCGGGAGATCAGAACATCGGCTTGGCTGCCCATGCCGCGCCCCTAGAATGAGTTTCGTGCCCCTGGTCCCACCCCATGGAGGAGCTGGCCTGAAGCCGCTCGCGCAGAGCGGCGAGGCACTGTCCGCCGCGACCGCGCGCGCGAAGACGCTGCCGGCGCTGCGCATCAGCTCGCGGGAAAAAGGCGATCTGGTGATGCTGGGTATCGGCGGCTTCACGCCGCTCGACGGTTTCATGACGCACGCCGACTGGGAAGGCGTATGCAAGGACTTCCGCACGGCCGCGGGCCTCTTCTGGCCGATCCCGATCACGCTGTCTTCCGAAAGAAGCTTTCCCGCCGGCACCGAGCTCGCGCTCGGGGACCCTGACGGCGGCGCTCCGCTCGCCACGATGAGGGTCTCTGAGAGCTACAGAATAGACAAGAAGCGCGAATGCGAGGCCGTATTCCGCACCAGCGACCCCGCGCACCCCGGTGTGGCGATGGTGATGGCGCAGCCGGAGTTCAATCTCGCCGGGCCGGTGAAGGTGCTCTCGGACGGCGGGTTCAAGCAGAAGTACGGCCAGCTTTTCATGACCCCGGCCGAGACGCGCGCCGAGTTCGAGCGCCTGGGCTGGTCGCGCGTGGCTGCGTTCCAGACGCGCAATCCGATGCAGCGCGCGCACGAGTATCTCGTCAAGACGGCGATCGAGGTATGCGACGGCGTGCTGGTGCACTCGCTGCTCGGCGCGCTCAAGGCGGGGGACATCCCGGCCGAGGTGCGCACGCGCGCCATCGCGGCGCTGATCGAGCACTACTTCCGGCCGGGCACGCTGGTGCAGGCCGGCTATCCGCTCGACATGCGCTACGCCGGGCCGCGCGAGGCGCTGCTGCACGCGCTTTTCCGCCAGAACTACGGTTGCTCGCACCTCATCGTCGGGCGCGACCACGCCGGGGTCGGCAAGTACTACGGGCCGTTCGACGCCCACCACATCTTCGATCAGATCCCGCCCGGCTCGCTCGAGACCCGCCCGCTCAAGATGGACGTGACCTTCTGGTGCTACCGCTGCCACGGCATGGCCTCGGGCCGCACCTGCCCGCACGGCGAGAAGGACCAGCTGCAGGTGTCCGGCACGCAGTTGCGCAAGTGGCTGGAAGAAGGCGCCGACGTGCCGCCGGAATTTTCGCGGCCCGAGGTACTCCAAATCCTGCGCACCCACTACTCCTGATGGAGTGGTGGATCTGGCCACTCGCGCTGTTCGCGGTCAGCTTCGCGATCGGCGTGGTCGCAGTGCTCGCCGGAATCGGCGGCGGCGTACTGTTTGTACCGATCGTCAGCGGCTTCTTCCCGTTCCACCTCGACTTCGTGCGCGCGGCCGGCCTGCTCCTTGCGCTCACCGGTGCGCTGTCCGCCGGTCCGGCGCTGCTGCGGGGCGGGCTCGCCAGCGTGCGCCTGGCGCTGCCGTTAGGCCTTGTTGGCTCGGTGACCTCGGTGGTCGGCGCACTCGTCGGCCTGGCGCTGCCGACTGACGCGGTGCAGGTTGCGCTGGGCGCCACCATCCTTGCCATCGCCGCCGTAATGTGGCGCGCAGGCAAGGCCGACAACCCTGTGCCCCGGCCCGCCGACGCTCTCGGCTCGGCACTGCGTATGCACGGTATCTACCATGACCCGGCGCTGCGCCAGGACGTGCGCTGGCACGCGCAGCGCACGCCCGCCGGCATCGTGGCATTCGCTGGCATCGGCATGCTTGCCGGCATGTTCGGCCTGGGCGCAGGCTGGGCGAACGTACCGGTGCTCAACCTACTGATGGGGCTGCCGCTGAAGCTGTCGGTAGGCACCTCGGGCTTCCTGCTTTCCGTGATCGACACCTCGGCGGTGTGGATCTATTTAAATCGCGGCGCGGTGCTGCCGATGCTGGTGGTGCCGTCGATCGTCGGGGTAATGCTCGGCGCAAAGATCGGTGCGCGGCTCCTCGGGCTCGCGCCTGCCGTCATCGTGCGACGCATCGTGCTCACGCTGCTCCTGATTGCCGGGGCGCGCGCGCTGTTGAAAGGCGTGGGGATCTGAGCATGGCGCCGCGCGGGGATGAGAGCATGGCGCCGCGCGAACAGCAGATCTATGCCCGCTGGCTGGAAGCGGGAACGCGCATCGGGCTGGGCTTGCTGGTTATAACCTTCACCATTTACGCGCTCGCACTGCTCGAGCCGCTGGTGTCCCACCAGCGCCTCGCCGAGCTATGGACGCTGCCGGTGGACCGTTACATCGCCGCCACCAGCGCGCCAACGGGATGGAGCTGGCTGCGCTTTCTCGGCAAGGGCGATTACCTTAACTTCGTCGGCATCGCGCTGCTGTCGCTGGTCACGGTCGCCTGCTATGCGCGCCTGCTTGCGGCGCTGCTGCGCGACGGGTTGCCGCTGCAGGCGGCGGTCGCCGGCCTGCAGATCGCCGTCCTGCTGGCTGCAGCGCTTTACTAAGCGGCCAGGCGCTGCGTGGTGGCGAGCTGCTCCTTGGCGAAGGCGAGGAAGCCCGCCACCAGCTTGGAGTGGAAGCGCTCCTTCGGATACACCACCGAGAAATTGCGTAGCAGCCTCGGTTGCAGCGGCACTTGCACCAGCTGCCCGAGCTGCAGCTCCTTCTCCACGATGACGCGCGACATGATGGCGAAGCCAAGGCCGGTGGCCACCAGGCCTTTTAGCGCTTCGGGACTGCCGAGCTCGACCACCCGGTCCATCGATTCGGGTGAGACGCCGGCCTTCTGCAGATAGCGGTCGATGACTTCGCGCGTGCCCGAGCCCGGCTCGCGCCCGATGTAGGGATGCTGCGCGAGCGCCGCCGGCGGCGCGAACGGCTCCTTCGCCAGCGGGTGCGACGGCGCGCACACCACCTGCAGCTCATCCTCGCAGCACAGCTCGCTTTGCAGGGACGAGAGATGCGAGTCGCCTTCGATGAATCCAAGGTCGAGCGTGCGCTCGGCGACGCGCTCCTGCACCGCCTCCGAATTGCCGACGAACAGCGTCGGCATCACGGCCGGGAAGCGCGCCTTGAACTTGCCGATGAGCTGGGGCAGCACGTACTCGCCGATGGTCATGCTCGCGCCGATCAGGAGCGGCCCCGCCGCTTGCCCGCCCATCTCCTTCAGGCGCGTGTCGAGCTCGGCCGACAGGGCGAGGATGCGGCTCGCGTACTCAAGCGCGAGCTGACCCGCGGGCGTGAGCGAGATACGGCCCTGCGCGCGGTCGAACAGCCGCGTGCTCAGGTGCTCCTCGAGCTGCTTGATATGGAAGGTGACCGCCGGCTGGGTCATGAACAGCGTCTCGGCGGCCTTGGTGAACGAAAGGTGCTTGGCTACTGCGTGGAATACCTGGAGGCGGCGGTCAGCCATCGCCTATTCAAGCACAAAACCGCGCCGTTATTTCTTCTTCTCCGGCTTCGGCCCGGTCGTCCCGCCGGCCTTGCGCCATTCGCCGAACCCGCCCTCGAGGTGCCGCACGTTGGTCATCCCCATTTCCCCGAGCGTGGCAGCGGCGAGGGTTGCCCGCCAATCCGCCTGGCAATAGAGGATGAAGGTCTTGTCGTCCGTGAAAACCGGCTTGTAGTAGGGGCTCGCCGGATCCACCCAGAATTCGAGCATCCCGCGCGGCGCGTGGAACGCGCCCGGAATCATCCCCTCGCGCTCGAGCTCGCGCACGTCGCGGATGTCCACGAACACGGTGCCCGCATCGCCCACGCGCTTCTTCGCCTCCTCGACCGAAATTCCCTTCGAGCGCTTTTCCGCCTCGGCCACCAGCTGCTGGATGCCTTTAGTGATCATCGGTCTCTCGCTCGATCTGCAGGGCGTCGTTGAAGCGGTTGAAGAATCCGCACAGCGCGATGCGCAGCGTCAGCTCGACGATCTGCGCCTCGCTGAAATGCCGGCGCAGCCGTTCGAAGAGCTCGTCGCGAATCCGCTGCGGCGCGTTCGTCACGGCGATCGAATACTCGACGACCAGCCGGTCCACCTCGTCGAGTTCGGGGTTGGCTTCGTAGTCGAGGACCTTGTCCACGGCGCCGGGGGAGATTCCCTCGATCACCAGCAGGGGCTGGTGCTGGCCGACGCAGTAGTGGCACGCGTTCAGCTTCGACACCACGACGACCGCGAGCTCGATGTAGCGATAGGGCACGTTCTTCTGCTCGCGCAGCTCGAGCAGCATCGCCATCAGGTGCGCGACCGATGACGGAACGTGCGCGAATACGCCGACCTGGTCGCGGAAGGCACCGTAGCCGCCCGCGAAGCGTTCGTAGACTTCGCGCACCTGCGCCGGCACTTCTTCCGGGCCGACGTGCCTTACCCTAGCCACTCGGCGAAAACCTCCTCGTTGTGCTCGCCCAGCAGCGGCGGATCGCGGTACACGCTGAATTCGTAGCCGCTGATCTTCATCGGAAAAGCCACGGTCCTGGTCTGGCGGCCGTTGGGCAGCGTCATGTCGCGCACCAGGCGGGTGGCGCGCACGTGCGGATCGTCGAGAACCTCGGCGTAGGTGTTAATCGGCGCGCAGGGAACGCCGCGCCGGTCGAGCTCGTCCAGCCACTCGGCTTTGCTGCGCTTGGAGAACTCGCGCTGCAGGATTTGCTCGAGCAGCTTCTGGTTCTTCGCGCGCAGGGTATTGGTCTCAAATCTCGGGTCGGTCTTGAGCTGCGGCATGCCGACGGCATCGCAGACCGCCATCCAGAGCTTTTCGTTGCCGGCGGCGATCATGAACGGCGCGTCGCTCGCCTGGAAGCCCTGGTAGGGCGCGGCGCGCGGGTGCGCGGAGCCCAGCCGCCGCGGCGCCGCGCCGGTGCCGAAGTACTCGCTGGTCTGCAACGCCGCCATGCCGAGAAGCCCGGCGAGCATCGAGCAGTCGATGAACGCGCCCTCGCCCGTTTCGCGCGCGCGCAGGATCGCCGACGTGATGCAGAAAGCGCCGTACAGTCCCGCGCCGAAGTCGCCCAGCGGCACGCCACATTTCACCGGCTGCCCCCCTGGTTCTCCGGTGACGCTCATGACGCCGCTGATGCCCTGGATGGTGGCGTCGAATGCGCCTTTCCCGGCGTAGGGTCCGGCATGGCCGTAGCCGTTGATCGAACAGTAGACGAGGCGGGGTGAAGCGGCGCGCAGCGCCTCGTAGCCCAGACCGAGGCGCTCGAGCACCCCGGGGCGAAAGTTCTCGATGAGGGCGTCGGCCTTGCCGCACAGGCGCTTGAGCCGGCCGACCTGCGCCACATCCTTCAGATCGATCGCGATGCTGCGCTTGTTGCGATTGATGGAGGCGAAATTCTCACTATAGCCGTCGCTGACCGGCGGCCAGCGCCGCATGTCGTCGCCGCCGTCGGGCTTCTCGACCTTGACCACGTCCGCGCCGAGATCCGCCAGCAGGGACCCCGCAAAAGGTCCCGCGGCGATCTGGCCGAACTCCAGTACCCGAAGGCCCGCGAGCACGCTCAGGGCTTGGCGTACTCGACGAACACGCTCTTGCCGCCCTTGATGATCCACTGGCCCATGCCGCGGCCGAGCTGGTCGCCGTTTGGCGTGAAATCGCAGGTCGAGCCCGCGCCCTGGAAGTTGACCGGCTTGCCCGCGCGCACCAGCTTGAGGGCCTCGACCACGTCGTCCACCTCCGGACCCGGGCCGTTGCCGACCGTGATGATCTGCTTCGACCAGTCCACCGCCATCGGGCTTTTCGCCCGCTCCATCGCGAGCGCGGTGATGGCGAGCTGGTCGTGCGTGTTCGGCGGGAACAGGTAGACGCGGTCGGCGGGCGCGCCCATCAACTGGAGGAACTTCTTGTAGCCGGACGCGGAGACATCGGGCATCGGCTGGAAGTGGCGGATTCCCTCGGCGACCTGGTTGCCCACCGCCTGCACGAACTTGCCCTCGGCGTCGGCCATGATCGAAAGCGCCACCACCTTGCTGTCGAAGCCCCCGCGGTACACCTCCTTCATGATGGAGACGAAGTCGGGCAGCAGGCCAAAGCAGTACACCGCCTCGGGCTTCTTGCCGAAGATGCGCTCGACCTCGGCGCGGTAGGAGGGCTGCTCCGGGTTGTAGATCAGCGAATCGACCACCTGGCGGCCCGCGGCCTTCATCTGCTCCTCGAACACCTTCATGATCGGCAGCACGAAAGCGTTCTGCAGGCCGAGGATGCCGACCGACTTGAAGCCCTGGCGTACCGCGGCGCGGCCGATGACGATGCCCCAATCGGTAGCCTTCATCTGGAAGCGCCAGACGTAGCCCTGGGTGTCACCCTCGGTAATGGCGTTGGCCGCGCTCGAGACCATCAGCACGACCTTGTTCTGCACCACGATCGGGCGCGAGGACATGCCCTCGGGCGTTCCCCAGTAGCCGATGCAGGACTGGCACTTGTGCACGTTGATGAATTTCTGCGTCAGGTTGGCGGCGACCGAGGCGCTCGACTCGGAGTCCTCGACGAACAGCTCGAGCTTCCTGCCGCCGAGGATGCCGCCAGCGGCGTTGATTTTCGCCGCCGTGCGCTTGGCCGCTTCGCCCATGTCCGGCCCGTAGGCACCGGCGTTGCCGGTGAGCGGCAGCCCGACGCCGATCGGAATCGGCGCGCCCTGCGCGTGTGCGAGGTTGAGGTACGGCGCGGCGATGCCGGACGCCGTGGCGGCGCCGATGGACTTGATTACCTCACGACGGGTCTTGTTCATCTGTCTCCTCCGAATTTGTAAGCGGTTTCTCCGCGTACGCTTTGTAAGCGGTTTCTCCGCATACTCTAGAGATCGAGACTACTTCAATTCCACCCGCAGGCGGTACTCGCGCATGAAGCCCTGCGGCCGGTAGATCAAGAGCAGAATCAGGCCGACGCCGATGATGATGATGCGGATGGCGGCAAGCCGGTCGGAGTCGAGCGCCGGGATCACGTCCTTCAGGAAGCGCGAGCCTTCCAGCAGCACCATGACCGCGGCCGCGCCCCAGATCGCCCCGGCATGCGCTCCCCGCCCGCCCGCGATCACCGCCATGAAGGCGTAGGCGATGACGATGTTGGTGAACTGCGTCGGGTCGATGTACTGGTAGTAGAAGGCGTGCATCGACCCGGCAAGGCCGATGAACGCCCCGCCGATGGCGAACACGCGCACCCGCGCCCACAGCACGTTCTTGCCCAGCGTGGCGGCGACGACGTCGTCCTCGCGCAGCGCGCGCACGATGCGGCCGAAGGGCGAGCGCGCGAGAACGTTCAGCACCCACAGCGTGCCGAGCAGCAGCACGACCGATAGCCCGAGAAGGAAGTACACGTAGACGTCCGCGGGGATGACGTTGCCGAGCGGGCGCGGAATGCCTGTCAGGCCGAGCGCACCCTTGGTCAGCCAGTCCTCGTTCAGCGCCACCAGGCGCAGCATCTCGCCGACGCCCAGCGTGACGATGGCGAAGTAGTCCTCCTCGGTCACGCGCAGCGTCACCAGCGCCGTGGCCGCGCAGGCGGCGGCGACGATCGCCATCGCGCCGAGCGTCGCCACCAGCGTGTTGGCGCCGCCCTCGAGGATCAGCAGCGCGCAGCCGTAGGCGCCGAGCGTGTAGAAGCCGGCGAGGCCGAAATTCACCATGCCGCCGAGGCCCCACTGGAAGTTGAGCGCCAGCGCAAGGATGGCCGAGAAGCAGACCACGATGCCGAGCAGAACAAGAAATGAAATCATTTTCGACTCATTTTCGTATGTAGGGTTGCCCGAACAGGCCCTGCGGTCGGAACACCAGGATCAGCGCGATCGCGGCGAGCGGGATACCGATGCGGTAGTTGGGCGGCATCACCAGCGTGGAGAGCTCGCTCACCACGCCGATGATCATCGCCCCGCTGAGAGCGCCGAGCGCGCTGCCCAGGCCGCCGAGGATCGCGGCGGCGAACACGCCGACCACGTAGTTGGACCCCATCGGCGGCTCCAGCGCGCGGTCCATGCCGATCAGCACGCCGCCCACCGCGAGCAGGATGCCGGTGATGAACCAGGTCCAGCGGATGATGCGCTCGGCGTCGATGCCGCGTACCAGCGCGAGCTGCGGGTTGTCCGCCACCGCGCGCATGGCGCGGCCCACCGGCGTGCGCGTGAGCAGCAGCCACATCAGCGTCATCGCCAGTGCGGAGATCGCGAGCGTCATCATCTGCTCTCGGTTCATGCGCACGTCGATAAAGCGGAACGGCCGCGCCAGCTCGATGGCGAAGCTGCGCGCCGTGTTGCCATACGCGAAGCGCGCGATATTCTCGAGGATGAAACCCAGGCCGAGCGAGGCGACCATCAGCGTGATCCCGCCGCGACCGCGCAGCGGCTTGAAGGTGAGCTGGTCGATGGCAATGCACAGGCCGCCGAAGGCGACCGCGACCACGGCCGTCGCCGCCGCCAGCGGCCAGCCGAGCTGGGCGTTGAGCGCGAACACCATGTAGGCGGCGACCGTCATCATGGCGCCGACCGCGAAATTCGGGAACTTGAGCACCCCGAACAGCAGCGTCACGGCGAGCGCGGGCAGCGTCATGATCACGCCGGTGACCAGGCCGTTGAACGCGGTCTGCAGCATCAGGCCGCCGCCTCGCCCAGGTACAGGCTCTGCAGGTCCTTCATGCCGAGCACCTCGCTCGCGGGCGCTGCAAGACGCACGCGCCCGCCAGCGAGCACCACGCAGGAGTCCGAAATGCGCAGGGCCTCGATCGCGTTCTGCTCGACCATCAGCACGCTGACGCCCATCGCGTTCACGTTCTTCACCGTGCGGAAAATCTCGGCAGTGAGCGCGGGCGAAAGCCCGGCTGAAGGCTCGTCCACCATCAGCACCTTCGGACGCACCGTCAGTGCGCAGGCGAAAGCGAGCATCTGGCGCTGGCCGCCGCTCAGGTTTCCGGCGAGCGCCTGGTAGCGCGACGGCAGCTCCGGGAACAGCGCCGCCATCTCCGGCGGCAGCGGCGCGCCGGCGCCGCCGCCCATGAACTCGTGCGCGATGCGCAGGTTCTCCAGCACCGTGAGGTTGCGAAACACGTTGTACTCCTGGGGCACGTAGGCGAGACCGCGCTGCACCCGCTTCGGCGGCGACAGGTGGTTGACGCGCTCGCCGGCGAGATGCACGTCGCCCTGGCGCGCCGCCAGCAGCCCCGCCAGCGTCTTCACCAGAGTCGACTTGCCCGAGCCGTTCGGCCCGATGATGGTGAGGACGCGGCCTTCGTCCAGCGATACGTCGATGCCTTTCAGGATGTCCCCGGCGCCGTAGCCGGCGTGCAGCCCGGTGACCGACAGCACCGCGCTCATGCGACCTTGCCCAGGTACGCCTGCATGACTTCCCGGTTGGACGCCACTTCGCGGAAGGTGCCGCGCGTGAGCGTGCGGCCCTCGGCCAGCACGTAGATCGGCTCGCACAGCTCGCCGATCACGTCCATGTCGTGCTCGATGATCGCGAAGGTGATGCCCTGCGCGCGCAGCCTCAGGATCGTGTCGCCGAGCACCTTGATCATCAGCGGGCTGACCCCGGCCGCGGGCTCGTCGAGCAGGATGATCTCGGGCTCCTGCATCAGCGCGCGCGAAATCTCGAGCAGCTTCTTCTGGCCGCCCGACAGATTGCCGGCGGGCTCGTTCGCCAGCGGCCACAAGTCCACCTGCTCGAGCAGCTGCCGCGCGCGCACGATCGCCGCTGCCTGCTCGGCGCGCACCCGTCCCGGCGCCGCGAAGCAGCGCCACGCCGCGTCGCCGCTCTGGCGGGTGCTCGCGAGCAGGACATTCTCGAGCACGGTGAGCCCACGCAGCTCGCGCGAGATCTGGAAGGTGCGCACGAGTCCCGCACGCGCGCGCTGGTCCGGGCGCAGGCCGAGGAGGCTGCGGCCTTCGAAAGCGATGCCGCCCGAGTCGGGCTCGATCAGCCCCGCCAGCACGTTGAACAGCGTCGACTTGCCGGCGCCGTTCGGCCCGATGATGCCGGTGACCGTACCGCGCTCGATCCCCAGCGTGCATTTCGCAAGCGCCTGAAAACCGCCGAACGACTTGACGACTTCCGTCGCGGCCAGCATGCCGATCCGGTCTCCCCTCCGGTGATGCCTTTTTCTAGGCGGCTTGCCTGGCGGGCGCGGAGATCTTTCCGCGATTGCCCTTCTCGAGCTCGGCGAGGATCTTGCGCGCACGCAGCAGCGCCTGGTCCGAGCGCAGGAACACCTCGGTGTAATCGTCGTCCGGGTAGTCGAACATGCGCTGCTGCCGCTCGAGCGCCCAGAGGTCCTCCTGCATGACCGTCGGAAACGTCTCCGCGATGCGCTGCGTGCAGGTCTTGGACGGGTCCGATGCCGACGGCTTGCCGCGGCGCGTGCTGACCCAGAGCCGCCAGACGTGGTTGGTCGGATCGACGGGCGTGTGGGCGTGATGGATCACGTAGCCGAACTCGTGCTCGGCCTGGCCGAGCTTTCCCGGCGGCGCGCAGCGCAACTCGACGCGCGTCAATCCCGGCGCGACCATGTGATGCGTGTGCCAGCGATCGACCACCGGTACGCCCCACCAGTCGAACATGAACGGCGGCTGCTTGTAGCCCTGGACGCGGCGGATGGTCTTCACCGTCGGCGTACCCCAGTGCGTCTCCTCGACCAGCTCGATCGGGATCTTGCTCTGCTCGATGTCGCCGATGTTGCCCTCGTGCAGCGGATAGAAGTGCGTGATGTCCATCAGGTTCTCGATCAGCAGCATGTAGTTCGCCGGGACATGCAGCGGGTCGAACATGTGCGTCTCCCACTCCGCGCCCGAGATTTCGGGAGTTCGCGGCGCCTGCACGGCTCCGATCTTCGCCGGATCGCCGGGCCAGACCCACACCAGGCCGTCCTGCTCGAGCGACGGGAACGGCGTCAGCCGGGCCTTGGTCGGAATCGGGCGGTCGAGCTGGGAGGGAATGCGCTGGCACTTTCCCGCCGCGTCGTAGCAGAACCCGTGGTAAGCGCACTCCAGCAGGCCGTCAGCAAGCACGCGCCCCTCCGACAGCGGCATGCGCTTGTGCACGCAACGGTCATCGAATGCACCGACCTTGCCGTCGCGCGTGCGCCAGACCAGCACCGGCCGGTTGGCGATCTTGCGCCCCTGGAGATCATCGACCGGAAACTCCTGGGATCGCCCGGCGACATACCAGGCATTCTCGACAAAAGTATCGCAGGGCATCTGTTCCTCCGTTCGACCGGTCGCCGCGACGATGGCGGCTCAGGCTGTAACGATAATCGATTCAGTCGATGATGTGGTAACCGGAAGAGGCACGACGCTACGGCTTCTTCGGCGTCTTGTATTCGGCTTCCTTGTGGAACGGTTCCCAGACCGTCTGGAAGCCGACGAAGCCCTTTTCGTTCGGCGGCATCTGGCGCGTGGTGAAAAAGCGCGCCTTACCGTCAGGAACCTTGGGGGGAGGCTGCTTTGGCTTCTGCTCACTCATGAGTCACCTTCCTTCTAGATCGCTCTCAAGCGCGACGGGTCGATATCCGGGCCTGCATGGATCGCGCCGCCCATTCTCATCTCTTGATCCGTGGCGTCGCGTACGGTCAGTATTTCGAGCGTGAAGACCACCTCTCTGCCGCAGAGCGGATTGTTGCCGTCGACAGTCAGTTTCTCGTCGTCCATGTGCGTCACGAGAAAACTGCGGGTCTGACCGTTGTCGCTCTCCATCAGGATGGAGGTGCCGACCTGACGATACTCCTCGGGCACGTTCTCGATGTGATCGGCAAAAACCAGCGACTCGTCCCGGGGGCCGAAGATCTGGTTGCCGTCGAGCACCACTTCGATGGTGTCGCCGGCGGACTTGCCCGCCAGCTCCCGATGCACGGACGGGGCCAGAATTTCATTGTGTCCGTGCACGTAGCCCAACGGGAACTCGACCCTGGTGATGACATGCCCCGACTTGCGGTCGGTCACCTTGTACTTGAGCTCGACGAACTTGCCGTCGCGGATGACTTCAGAAGATGGTCGCACCGAAAATCCTGACCTTTCCATCCTCATAGCCGAGGACCAGTCTGCCGAGCCACTCGCCCGGCTTCTTGGTGCTCCGCTGCCGGTAAAGAACCGTCACATGCGCGCCCCGGCGGATGATGCCGAGCGAGTCGACTTCTTCAGACAGATTCCTCGCCAGCTCGCTATTCGCGAACTGGTGGCCTGCAACCACCTGATTCATGGCAAGCGCCATGGCACTGGAGAAGTTCCTCGCGAATTCTCCGTACTTGCCTTCGTTCGAAGATTTGACCAGGTCGCGCCACAGCGGCTTGGCCATGGCCAGGATCTCGTCATCCGTTTTTTCAGTGATTTTCATCCCCGACGAGGTGATAGCAAGGCGCCTTCTCCATGGTGTATTCGCCGCTCTTCGGATCGCGACGCGAAACCGTCAGCACGTGCCAGTTGGCGTCATCCACCTTCATGGCGTCGCCCCGGTAGTAGTAACCCGGCCAGCGGGTTTCCTTGCGAAACAGCGTGTGCTGCGTGACGCACTCGGCGGCGCGATGACGGTGCTTCAATTCCCACGCCCGCAGCAGCTCGTGGATGTCCTTGGCGGCCAGGCTGTCGAGGTCTTCCTCCATCACCTTGAGCTTCTTGAGGCCGATATTCAGGAGCTTCTCGTTGGTCATGTAGCTGACGGTCACGCCGCCGCAATACTCGTCCATCAGCTTCTGCAGGCGGTCCAGGCCCTGCTTGGGATTGATGTAGTGCGGGCTGACGTCGCCCGCCACGATCTCATTCCGGTAGATCCGATAGTGCTCCAGGGGCTTGAAGATCTCCGCCTTGCGGCGCTCGATCTGCTCGTCGGAGACGACGATGCCTTCGGCCTTTCCGTCGTCGATGTACTTGCAGGCGGCCTTCGCGGCCAGACGGCCTTCGGTGAACGACCCCGATGCGAAGGCGTGCGGCGTGCCGCCGACCGCGTCACCGGCGCCGAACAGCCCTTCGATCGTCGTCATGCGGTTGTAGCCCCAGAAATACTCGGGCGGGGAAATGTCCTCGGGGCCAGAGCACCAGGCGCCCGAACAGGTCGCGTGCGAGCCCATGACGTAGGGCTCGGAGGTGGTCAGCTCGGGGTTCTCGTTCTTGGGATCCACGTCGGTTGCGGCCCACAGCACCGCCTGGCCGACGGTCATGCCGAGGAAGTTTTCCCAACCGACCTCCTCCAGATGGGGATCCTGGAAGGCGCGCATGGTCACCATGTGAATCGGGCCGCGGCCGGCGTTCACTTCACTGATGATGCAATGGTTGCGCAGACAGGTCGGGATCGGCCGGTGCGTCAGGTGCGAAGCTTCCGGATCGAGATACTCCTTGCCGACCATTTTCTGCAGGTCAGGGAACCACTTGGATTCGTATTCCTCCCCCAGGCAATTTTGCGTATACGTCTTCAGGTGCAGGAAGTACGCGCCGACCGGACCGTAGCCGTCCTTGAAACGGGCCAGCACGATGCGGTTTTCCATCTGCGTCATCTTGGCGCCGGCATCGATCATCAGCCCGTATGCAGACGCGGACGACCAGGGCGCATACCAGGTCCGGCCGGAGCCTTCACCCACCGAACGCGGTTTGAAGATGTTGGACGCGCCGCCTGCACCGCAGATCACGGTCTTCGCTTTGAAGACGTGGTAGTTGCCGGTGCGCACGTTGAAGCCGACGGCACCCGCAACCCGGTTCTCCCTGCTGTCGTCCATCAGCAGGTGGGTGACGCAGATGCGGTTGAACACCTTGTCCGCCGATTTCTTCGCGGCCTCGGCCACGATCGGCTTGTAGGACTCGCCGTGAATCATGATCTGCCATCGCCCTTCACGCAGATAGCGCCCGGTTTTCGGGTCCTTCATGATCGGCAGGCCCCACTCCTCGAACTGGTGCACCGTCGAGTCGACGTGACGCGCCATATCGAACAGCAGGTCTTCGCGCACCAGACCCATCAGGTCGATGCGGGCGTAGCGGACATGGTCTTCCGGGTTATTTTCGCCCCAGCGTGTGCCCATGTAGCAGTTGATGGCGTAAAGACCCTGGGCGACCGCACCCGAGCGATCGATATTGGCCTTCTCGGCAATCACGATCTTCTTGTTCTGGCCCCAGAATCTCGCTTCCCAGGCGGCACCGCTGCCGCCAAGGCCCGCACCGACGACCAGCACGTCGATGCCGTCTTCGATGATCGTGTCGGCCATTAGTAGTAGACGCCGGTCTTCAGCTTGAGACCTGCCTGCTCGAGCGTACGCAGACCGCCGTCATCCATGCGGATCCATTTCGGCTCGTTGTACAGCAGCTGGCTGTCGCGCATTTCCTGGCTGGGGGCGGGAACATCCGCGAGCTTGGGGATGGCCTGTCCCCAGGGCTTGGTGGTGATGGGCGACAGGAAGTTCTTTTCCGTGCCGTTGCGGAATTTGATCCGCCAGGCGATGGTGCCTTTCTTTTCGTCGCGCTGGACGCGAACGCTGTGGCCCAGCGGGGCAAAGTCGGCATAGCCGCGCATATCGATCGCGTTCTGCGGGCAGGCCTTGACGCAGGAGTAGCACTCCCAGCACATGTTCGGCTCGATGTTGTAGGCGCGCCGATAGGTCTTGTCGATGTGCATGATGTCCGAGGGGCAAATGTCGACGCAGTGTCCGCATCCGTCGCACCTCGTCATGTAAACGAAGGTAGGCATGGGCTGTCTTCTTTCTAATAGTGGCGCGGTGCTTCGCGCTTGATGCCAAGCCCCATGTCCATCGGGGCGTCTCGCAACAGTTCCATGGAGTGTCTTGCCTGCTGTTCAGGATCGTCGCGCGTCAGCGTCGGCAGATTCTGGTTCGTGCCATTGGCCTCGGAAACCCGTTTCTCGAACGCCGCCGCCGGCTTGAAGAACATGTGCGCGAACTTGGACCACGGCACCGAGCCGAAGAGCACCGTCGTGGCGAGGATGTAAAGCGCGAACAGCACCCAGGTGCCCGAGGCGCCGCGCGCCTGCATCCAGGCCCACAGCAGGCCGAGCGTCACGCTCGCAAGCAGCGAGAGAATGAACAGGTCGGCGTGTATCACGCGGAACCGCGAGCTGCCTTCGGCCGCCACGTCGACGCGGATGAAGAACCAGAACCAGTAGCCGCCGGCCAGCACCATCAGGCCGCCGATCCACCACAGGTGCGCCCACAGGGAATCGGCCGAAGGGTCGAACACCATCACCACGGCGGAGACCACGTGGAAGATGAAGCCGTACATCGTCAGCAGGTGGGCGATGCGCCGTTTCGTGTTGCAGAACTCGCCCGAGGCGAGCACGTCGACCACGGCGGTCTTGACGCCGATCGACACCAGCTCGCCGCCGCCGACCTCCTTCGCGTCTTTCCTGCTCTTCGACTTGCGCCAGTTGGCGAAGAAGTACTTGGCGCTGCCCTTGTGCACGATGTCGAACAACGTACCCGCCGCAACCAGGACGATCATGATCACGACGTAGGTCTGCATGACCCCGGTCGGCACGGTAGCCGACAGCGCGGCGAACGGATTGATGGCGAACATCCAGAACCCTCCTCGCGCCGATTCTAGAAGCGCGCCGCGGGAAGGCGTTCTAAAAAGCCGCTATGCGGCTATAGAGCCAGCGAATGCCTCTGGAAGCGCATGGCGGCGAGGTCGCCCAGCACCCAGGTGCAGGGCGCCGCGAGGCCGGCGACGGTGCCCGGATTGACCAGCCAGGTCTTGCCGCCTTTGACGTTCGCCACCTGCTCGACCCCGGCAACGTGGGAGTGGCCGCAGCAGACGAGGTCCCAGTCTCCGGTGCACGCCATGGCATAGCCGTACTCGGGATAGTGCACCACGAAGATCTTGCGCCCGCCCAGCTCCAGGCGCGCGTCCGGGCCGTGGTAGTACAGCTGGCCTTTGCTGTCGCGTGCCCAGCGCGAGAGCGAGATCGGGTCGCCGAGATTGTTGCCATGGATCACGTGCACCGGCAAGCCCACTTCCAGCGCCGCACGCAGCGTCTGCGTGCCGATGACGTCGCCGCAATGGATCACGGCTTCGGCCCCCTGCGCGGCGGCCTCGCGCACCGCGCTCGCCAGCGGATCGGCGCGGTCGTGGCTGTCGGAGACGATGCAAATCTTCACGTCAGGTAGTGATCGGACCCTTGCCGATACGCGGGGACGGCCGGACGCGATCACTGATGGCGATCGCGACTACGACCTCGCTCGGCCGCGGCGCGTCCGGGACCGAGATCGTGACGGTGCCGAAGTCATCGAAGGACCAGACGTTGTCCTTGTTGGAGAAGGGCATGTCGATCGCAGCGCCCGGGCCGGCGACCTTGACGTTGGAGCAGATCACGGCTTTCCCGCCACCGATGGCGGCGCGCATAGGCTTGCCGAGCTTGGGGTGCACGAGCGCGTGGCCGTGCTCCAGCTCTCCAAGCACTCCCACGATCGCCGCCTTGGAATAAGCGACCGCCGTGCCGCCAAGCAGCTTGACCAAGTCGGGCATCAGCTGCTCGCCGAGCTGCGCGCCGACGTCGAACAGCGGGCTCAGGTCTTCGACGAAGCGTCCGGCAAAGGGATTTTCCAGCACGGCGATGGCGACGGCGTGGGTCGCAGGCTGCGCCGCGTTGCGGCCGCCGTCGGCATAGAGGGTTTCGCGCAACATGACGATCTTCCGGATTTCCATGTTGCGCAGTCTACGTTGTACGCCGGTCGTTGGACCACTCGTCGTACTGCTGGAGCCGGTGAACGAGCTGCGCATAGTCCTTGAAGGGCATCATCTCCTGGTATTCACGCGGCGCCTCGATACGCACTTTGAGCACGCCGGTGCGCGCGTACGGATAGGCATTGATGCGCGCCGGTTGCTCGACCAGCGGGGCGTTGATCTCGACCACTTCGCCCGTCACCGGGGAGACGAGATCGAATTGGCGGCGGTAGCTGTCGACCCACGCCGCGGCGGTGCCTTTCTTTACTCGATCTCCGACTTTCGGCAGATCCAGGCTGAGGATGTCGCCCAGGCTGCGTTGCCCGAAATCCGACAGGCCGATGGCGATGACATTCCCGCCGCCCCCGTCGCCGTGCGCCCAGACATGCGATTCGCTGTAACGCAGCGCGTAAGGGGAATGGGTACTGACGGCCGGCTCCTCCTTGACCCTGCGCGGGCAAAAGGGCATCGCGACCACGCGCGCCTTGCATTTGCTGCCCCTGACGGCCACCTCCAGCTCGGTGCCGATCTCGGCGTGCGCGGTCGCCACGTATCCGAGACCGAGGTTGCGCCCGGTCAACGCTCCCGATAGCGGCCCGCTGGTGACTTTGCCGACGTCCTTGCCGCCCTTGAAGATCGGGCAGCCGTTGCGAATCGTATGGTGTCCTTGCACTTCGAGGCCGACGAGCTTTCGTCCTACGCCTTGCGCCTTGATCCGCGCCAGCGCGTCCCTGCCGATGAAATCCTTGGCCGGTTTCACCACCCACTCGAGCCCGGCTTCGATCGGGTTGGTCTGCGGGTCCATGTCGTTGCCGTTCAGCAGGTAGCCCGCCTGCGTTCTTAGGCTTTCGCGCGCCGCGACGCCCGCCGGCATGATTCCGAGCGGCTGGCCGGCGATCAACAGCTCGTCCCAGACCCACGGCGCCAGATCGCGCGCGACCATGATTTCGTAGCCCAGCTCGCCGGTATATCCGGTGCGGCTGATGATGCACGGGACTTCGGCATGCCGCGTGTGCACGGTAGTCTGCGTCAGCCAGTAGTACTTCAGGTTCGACAAATCCGCCTGCGCGATGCGCTGCAGCGTTTCTCTCGAGTGCGGTCCCTGCAGCGCGATCAGGGCGGTCTCGGTCGAAATGTTGGTCACCTGCACGTCCATCCCGCGCGAGTGCTTCAGCGCCCACTGGTAGTCGTCGTCGGTCTTGGTGACATTCACGACCCAAACGAAGCGATCGGCGGCCAGCCGATAGCAGACCAGGTCATCAAGGAGGATGCCGCGCTCGTCGCACATCGCCGAATACAGGGCTTGATTGACGGCGAGCCGTGCCGCGTCGTTGGTGATCAGCTTCTGCACCAGTGCCAGGGCGTCCGGGCCCTTGAACTCGAGCTCGCCCATGTGCGACACGTCGCACACCGTGACCTGCTCGCGTGTCGCCTTGTGCTCCAGCGCGTGGCCGCGATACTGCATGGCGCGCGCGAATCCCTTGAGGTTGATCACCGCGGACGCATCGCGGACATGCTGGTCGTATAGAGGTGTGCGTTTCATGGCCTATAGTGTGCATACTTATGTTCCATGCGTGAAGATTCGCGAGGCCGTGTGAAACGCCAGCCCGAGCCGGCGGACGTCCAGACCCAGCGGCTCGCTTCGCTCGGCTTCATGCTCGCCTCGGTTTGCCACGAGGTGTCGAATCCGCTGGCAGCGGTGTCGTCCATGCTGCAAATCCTGCAGTCCAAGCGCGGCATCACGCCGGAGACGCTGGAAAAGGGCCTGGCCTCGATCTCGAGCAATGTGGCGCGCGTGCTCGCCATCACCAAGAAGCTGGGCGACTACTCGCGCGTCGGCGGCGAGCCGCCCGCGCCGCTCGCGATCGACGATGCAGTGGAGGCGGCGATGGCGCTCTTGCGCCACAGCTCCAGCGGCCACGATGTTCAGGTCGACTACCGCGGGGCGCCCGGCGTCGCGGTGCTCGCGCGTCCTGGCGAGCTCGAGCAGGTGGTGTTCAACATCTTTCTCAACGCGGCGCAGGCGATGGCAGGTGTCGGGCGCATCGAGGCGCGGGCGCGAGCGGCGAATGGCGAGGTCACGCTGTCGATCCGCGACAGCGGGCCCGGCATCCTCAACGCCAACCTGCCGCGCGTGTTCGACCCCTTCTTCACCACCAAGCCGCCCGGCGAAGGCACCGGCCTCGGCCTCGCCATCAGCTACGAGATCGTGCAGGAGCTCGGCGGCAGCATCCACGCGGCGAACGATCCGCACGGCGGCGCGCGCTTCGAGATCGTGCTGCCGACATGAATCAGCGCGTGCTCCTGGTCGACGACGACCCGGGCGTGTCCGAGGTGATCGGCCTGCTGCTCGAGCGCGAAGGCTATGCGGTCGAGAGCGCGGCGACGCTGAAGGAAGCGCTGACGCGCGTCGACACCCGTCCGCCGGACGTGGTCGTCACCGACCTCAAGCTGCCCGATGGCACCGGGCTCGACGTGATCGCGGTGCTGCGCGGCCGCCACCCGGGACTGCCGATCGTCATGATCACCAGCTACTCGTCGATGGAAAGCGCCATCGCCGCGCTGCGCGCCGGCGCGGTCGACTACGTGATCAAGCCGTTCAACAACGACGAGTTCCTGCGCGCGGTGGCGCGCGCGCTGAACCGGCGCCGCCAGGCGCTGCCCGGCGGCGCGCGGCCGCTGGCGATCGAGGAATACATCCGCGAGGTGGTCGAGCGCTTCCAGGATTCCTACAGCGAAATCGAGCTTGCGCGCATGCTCGGAATCGGACGAAAAGCGCTATGGATGCGGCGCCGGCAGTGGGGGCTGAAGCGCAGCCGTCGAAACGCGAACTGAGGCGTTTCATAGCGAAACACCCGGCTTGCATTCCGTGCCCGCTCTTGCTATCCAAGTAGTTTCCTAGAGGAGGAATCGCAACATGGCCGACGCCAAGCCCGCGCAGCCCGCGCGCAAGAAAGTCACCATCCCGTCGCTGGTGGAGAAGATGAAGAAGGGCGAGCCGATCGTGCAGCTCGCGGTGTACGACTACGAGACCGCGATCATCGCCGACCGCGTCGGCATCGACATCCTGTGTGTGTCCGACACCGGCGGCATGGTGCTGTTCGGCCACGAGACCACCACCTCGGTGTCGTTCGAGGAAGTGATGTTCATGGCGCAGGCGGTGAAGCGCGGCTCCAAGTACGGCCTGCGCATGGTCGACATGCCGTACATGAGCTTCCACTTGTCCGCGCAGCAGGCGGTCGACAACGCGGCGAAGTACGTGTCGCAGGGCGGTGCCGAGGTGATGAAGTGCGAGGGCAACCAGCACCACGCCAAGTACATCGAGGCGATCGTCAAGGCCGGCATCCCGGTGCAGGGCCACATCGGCATCACGCCGATGCGCATGCCGCAGCTCGGTGGATTCTTTGCCCAGGGCAAGACCGCCGACCGCGCCAAGGAGCTGGTCGACGACGCCTGGGCGATGGTCGACGCCGGCTGCTTCTCGATCATGTGCGAGGTGACGACCTCCGAAGTGTGCGAATACCTCGCGCAGACGCTGCCCGTGCCGGTGATCTCGCTCGGCGCCGGCAACCGCGCGCACGGCGTGCACATCATCGGCTCAGACCTGTTCCACCTCTACGAGGCGCACACGCCGCGGCACTCGAAGATCTACGTCGACCTGGTGCCGATCCTCGAGAAGGGCCTGACCGACTACCGCGACGACGTGCGCAAGCGCGCCTACCCCGGCCCCGAGCACACCGTCTTCATGAAGGAAGACGAACTCGCCAAGTTCAAGCAGCTCGTTGGAAAACAGAGAAAAGCTGGTTGAGGCCGCGGGCGTCCTCGCCCAGGCGCGCTTCTTTTCCGGCCTGAGCGAGGCGCAGCTCGGGCGCGTCGCGGCGCTCGGCCGCGCGCGCTCGTTCCCGCAGGACACGCGCATCTACACCGTCGGCGACACGGTGGACGACTTCTACGTCCTCGCCGACGGCATGGTGCGGTTCACCCTCGGCCTGAGCAAGCGCGACACCGCGGCGGGCGACATCATCCGCCGCGGCGATGTGTTCGGCTGGGCACCGCTGGTCGAAGGTCATGCGCGGCGCATCGCAACGGCGTACTGCCTTACGGCCTGTGACGTCGTCGCGATCGACGGCGCAGCGCTGATGCGGCTGATGGAGGGCGATGCCGCCATCGGCTATGGGCTGATGAAGAAGCTCGCCGTCCTCCTCACCAGCGAGCTCGTCGCCTTCGCCGCCGGCTAGGTTCGGCCGATGACAGCCGCACTGCTCGCCGCGGTCGCGGTCATCGTTGGCTTCTTTACCGGCGCCGTCGGCCCCGGCGGCGTACTGCTGATCCCGGCGTTCGTCATCCTCGGCGGCCTGGATATCCACCAGGCCACGGCCACCGCCCTGTTCATCTTCCTCTTCACCGGCATTCTCGGCACCTGGCTGTTCCATCGCAAAGGGCATGTCCACTGGAAGGTTACGCTGCCGGTCTGCCTCGGGTCGGTGGTGTTCAGCTACCTCGGCGCCATGGTGAATGCCAAGGTCGAATCGCGGCCCCTGACGATCATCATCGCGGCGGTGATCGTCTTTTCCGGCGCCTACCTTCTGCTGCCGTCGCGCCACGCCCCGGGCAACTACCGCGACGGCCGCGGCGGCGCGCAGCAGGCACTGCTGCTGGGCATCGGCGCGCTGTCGGGCTTCGGCTCCGGCCTTTCGGGCGCGGGCGGGGCGCTGTTCTCGGTGCCGCTGATGCTGGTGTTCGGCTTCGTGCCGCTCGCCGCGATCGGCACCAGCCAGGTGCTGCAGATCGTGGTCGCGACCTCCGGCACCGTCGGCAATCTGCAGTACGGCTCGATCGCCTTTACGACTGCGGCCTGGGTTTCCCTGTTCGCGCTGCTGGGCGTCCTGGTCGGCGCGCGAACCGCGCACGCGGTGAACGCGATCACGCAGCGGCGCATGGTGGCGTGGCTTTGCATTTTGGTGGGAGTGTTCATGCTGGCCCGCTCGCTGTGAGCAGCGTCGAGGAGCACCTCGCCACCCGCCGCGCCGCCGGGCTGTTCGACTTCTCCTTCATGGGCCTGTACGAGTTCTACGAGAAAACCGAGCTCCAGGCCCTGCAGACGCGCAACCTCGACGCCATGGTCCCCGGCCAGATCGCCTACACCCTGCTGCTGAAGGAAGACGGCGCGGTTCTGATCGACGCCACCGTGTGGTGCCTGGACCGCGAGCGCTTCTGGCTCTTCACCGGCCGCCGGAGCGCGTTCGGCGGCCACGATGTCTCGGGCGCCTTCACCATCCTCGCCCTGCAGGGCCCGGCGAGCGGCTGGATCCTCGCCCGCGTGCTCGGCCCCGACGCCGTCGGCAACCTGCGCTATTTCCGCTTCCTGGAGAAGGACGACCTGATCGTCGCGCGCCTGGGCTTCAGCGGCGAGCTCGGCTACGAATTGCTGGTCCCGACGACGGAAGCCGCGGCGCTGCGCCAGAAGCTGCTCGACGCCGGGCGCAACGAAGGGCTGCGCACCTGCGGTTGGGCCGCCGCCGACAGCCTGCGCATCGAGGCCGGCTACGTGCTTTTCGACCGCGAGATCGACGGCCACGCCAACCCGTCCGAGCTGGGCTTGGAACGCTTTGCTCCAAAGATGACGTTTCATGCCGCGCGGCGGCTGGTCGGCCTCGACATCCTGGACGAGCCCGGCCGCTCCGACCTGCCGCCCGCCAAGGTCACGAGCGAATGCTTCTCGCCCACCTTGGGCAAGTCGCTGGCGCTGGGATTCGTCAGCCCTGCCACCGTCGACACGGGGAGCGCGGTGCGACTGGGCGACGGCCGCATCGCCCGCGTCGCCGCGCTGCCCTTCTACGACCCCAAACGCCGCCGTCCGCGCGACAATGCTCTCTAGATGAGCGAGCTCGACGATCCGAGGGTGCTGTTCGCGGCGGAGCGTACCCTGCTCGCCTGGAGCCGCACCGCCGCGGGGCTGATGGCGCTTGGATTCTTCGTCGACCGCGCGTCGCTGGTCGATGCCGCAGGCGGTCCGCACCGGAAATTCGCCGCCTGGATCGGCGTCGCGTTCCTCCTGCTCGGCGTCGTCCTGAGCCTTCTTTCCGTCGTGCAGTACCGCCGCAGCGTGGCGTCGCTGCGCAAGGTGGAGATTCCACCGGGGTATTGGCTCAACCTCGGGGTGGGCACCAGCCTGGCGGTCGCGCTCCTCGGAATGCTTCTCGTCGTTTACGTCGTGATCGGCCTCTAGGCGAGACGCTACAGATAGGCGTCCTGGAAGGTCTTGGCGATCAGCAGCGAAACCACGACGTAGAACGCGGTGCGAATGAAGTCGTTGCCGTAGCGCAGAGCGATGCGCGCGCCGAGCTGGCCGCCGGCGAAATTCGCCGCCGCCATGAATAGGCCAAGCGCCCAGAAGATGTACCCGGTGACCGCGAACGTTACGACGGCGCCGACATTCGAGGCCACGTTGGTGAACTTCGCCGGCGCCGCGGCCTGGAGGAAGCTGAAGCCGAGGCCCCGCACGAAAAGCATCTTGTAGAAGGCGCCGGTGCCGACCCCCAGGAAACCGTCGTAGAAGCCGATCGCGCTGCTCCCGGACGACGCAATGACCGCGGCTTTGGAGCGCGAACGCTTCGGCGCATGCTCCTTGCCCGCGCCGCTCGCCCAGGTGTAGATCAGCAGCGCCGCCAGGATGAAAGGCAGCGCCTTCTTCAGCGGCTCCGCAGGGATCAGCGTCACTGCGTACGCGCCGGCGATGGCGGCCACGAAGGCGACGACCATGCAAGGAATGACGGCGCTCCACGGGGTGGCGGTCGAGCGGGCGTACTGGATCGCGGCGCCCGTGGTGCCGATGGCAGACGCGAACTTGTTGGTACCAAGCAGCGGCGGCGGCGCGACCCCCGGCATCAACGCGAAAAGCGCCGGGAGCTGCACCATGCCACCGCCGCCGATCACCGCGTCGACCACGCCGGCGCCGAACGCCGCGGCGCCCAGCGCCATCCAGATCAGCACCGTGCCGGTTTCCAGCTCCATCGGGCTTACCTCCCAGTCCTGCTCTGTCGGAGCGGCGGCTCCGGCCTTACACGCTATGAGCGGTAGCCGACCACGATGAACAGGAACATGCTGATCCCCATCAGCACGTAGCCGGCGAGATTCAGCTGGCGGGCGCGCAGCGCGTTGATCTTGCCGCGCACCTGAAGCACGCTTGCGGCCACCGAGGGAATGGCGGCCAGCACGGCGAGCGCGATGACAGTCTCCCGCGTCAGGAGCCAATCCATTCCGGTCACGTCTTGCTGACGCGCTTCGAGTAGGCGTCGACGAAGTCCGCGGCCGCCTTGCTGCCGCGCGAGAAGGACTTCATCGCTTCCTCGTGCAGGATCGACAGCGCCTGCATCTTGATCTCGTTCGCGCGGTCGTTCTCCACCATGGCGAGCTGGGTGCGCGGGCGGGGCACGTCGATCTCGAGCACCGCGCGCACCTGGGTCGGGATGCTCGACATGATGAGCAGGCGGTCGGCGAGGAAGATTGCCTCGTCGATGTCGGTGGTGACGAAGAAGTTGGTGCGGCGCGTCTCCTCGAACAGCGCCGCGTAGTACTCCCACATCAGCACCTTGGTCATGGCGTCGAGGCCGCGGAACGGCTCGTCCAGGATCATCACCGCCGGGTTGTTGATCATCGCGCGCGCCAGCTCGGCGCGCCGCTGCATGCCCCCGGACAGCTGCGTCGGGTACTTCCTGCGGAACTGGCCGAGACCCACCTTGTTGATGAGGAAGTTGGCGAGCTCCACGGTCTGCTTGCTCATCTCGCCGCGCGCCCGCGGCCCGTAGAGCACGTTGTCCCAGGTGTTCATCCACGGGAACAGCGCCGATTCCTGGAACAGCACCAGGCGGTCGCGCCCCGGCCCGGTGACCGGCTCGCCGTTGATGGTGATCGTGCCGCTGCTGGGCTTCTCGAAACCGGCGAGGAGCCGGATCAGCGTGCTCTTGCCGCAGCCCGAGGGCCCGATCATCACCGTCAGCTTGTTGCGCTCGATGGTGAACGAGCAGTTGCGCACGACTTCGGTGCGAAAGTCGGCGTCGCCGTAGCTCTTGGAGACGCCCGTGACCTCGATCTCGCCGGCCTTGATGCTGGCGCGCAGCGCGCTGCCGGTTCCGCCCTCCGACATGGCGGTGCTCATCGTGTGCGCATCCACGGAGTCGCCAGCAGGCCGAGCTTGCGGATGATCGCGCTCGAGATGTAGCCGGCGATGCCGATGCTGATCATGCCGACCACGATTTGCGGATACGAGAAGCCGATGTAGGAGTTCCAGATGAAAAACCCCAGGCCGCCGCCGGCGCTCGACTGGATGGCGCCGCCGCCGCCGGAGATCATCTCCGCCGCCACCACCACGTTCCAGGTGATGCCGATGCCGACCTCCATGCCGACGATGATCGAGGGCAGCACGCCCGGCAGGATGATGCGGCGGAAGATGTCGGCGTTGCTCGAGCCCATCGAGCGCGCCGCCTGGAAGAAGCGGATGTCGATCGAGCGCGCGCCGCCGATCACGTTCAGCATGATGGTGAAGATGGCGCCGAGGAAGATGACGAAGCCGATGGACAGCTCCTGCGTCGGCCAGAAGATGATCGCCGCCGGCACCCAGGCGAGGGGCGGGATCGGCCGCAGAATCTCGAACACCGGGAAGCTGATGTCGTTGAATACGCGGCTGGTCGCCATGGCGAGGCCGAACGGAATGCCAATGAGCATGGCGGCGAGGAAGCCCGACAGCACGCGGCGCGAGCTCTGGTACCAGCTGTACCAGTAGCCCGGGTCGGTGAGCAGCGGCAGCCAGGCGTTCACCACCACGGTGGGCGCCGGCACGTCGCCAACCCACGGCAGCTTGAGTCGCGAGCCGATCTCCCAGAGCACGAGGAAGGTCGCGATGGAGATCACCGCGCGCACCAAGTGGTGGCGCAAGATGGACTGGCCGGGACGGGGATGCGGCTGGGCCGCGGAGGCGACGACCGCGCTCATCACATTTCCTTCTCGCCGGCCTCGAAAGCCTTGACTGCCTCTTCGTGCACCGCGCTCACCGTCTCCTCCATCAGGCTGCGGAACCGCGGGCTGGTCAGCACGCTGTAGTTCCGCGGATGCGGGATGTCTACTTCCAGGATCTTCTTCGGCTTGCACGGCCGCGTGGTCATGATGGCGACGCGGTGGCCGAGGAAGATCGCCTCCTCGAGGTCATGCGTGATGAAGAAGATCGTGACCTTGTTCTTGTAGTAGATCTCGAGCAGCGCCTCGTGCATCACCGACTTGGTGAGCGAGTCGAGGGCGCGGAACGGCTCGTCGAGCAGCAGCACCTTCGGGTCGTTCATCAGCGCGCGCACGATCTCGACCCGCCGGCGCATGCCCGAGGACACTTCCCCGGGATAGTTGTGCTCCACGCCCACGAGACCGGCATCGGCCATCATGCCGCGGGCCTTTTCCTCGGCCTGGGCGCGGGAGAGTTTGCCCTGAACCACCGGACCGAACGCCACGTTCTCCAGGTTGGTCTTCCACGGGAACAGCGCCCCGTTCTGGAACACCACCACCCGGTCGGGCCCGGGCTCGGCCTTGGGCCTGTCCGGCCCGCACAGCATGTCGCCATCGAGATAGATCGCGCCGCCGGTGATGTCGTGGAACCCGGCGATCGCATTGAGCAGCGTGGTCTTGCCGCAGCCCGAGGGCCCGACGATCATGCAGATCTCCCCCGCCCGGATCTCGAGGCTGCAGTCGGACACCGCCTGCACTGCCCCTTCCCTCGCGTGGTAGACCTTGTCCACATTCTGGATGCGGATGGCCCCCTTGGTGGCAAATTCCTGCCGCACGTTCATCGGCCGCCCAACGCGAGCTCGCGCACGCGCCACTGCATCAGGTAGTCGCCCGCGAGGCGCACCAGCGCGCTGCTCGCATAGCCGACGATGCCGACTGAAATCATGCCGATGATGATCACCGGGTACTGGACGTTCACGTACGAGGTATTGATCAGGTAGCCGAGCCCGTATTCGCCCGACACCATCTCCGCCGCGACCAGCGAGAACCAGGCCACGCCGACCGATATCTGCAGCCCGGTGAAGATGAAGGGAAGCGCCCCGGGGATGATGATGTGGCGGAAGATCTGCCACTTGCTTGCGCCCAGGCAGGCTGCCGCGCGCGGATAAGCCTCGTCGATCGACTGCACGCCGAGCATGGTGTTCAGCGCCGTGGCGTAGAACGAGGCCAGCGTGGTGAGGAAGATGACCGGCGTCTCGTCGCCCTTGAACATGACGATGGCGAGCGGCACCCAGGCGAGCACCGGGATCGGGCGCAGCGTCTCGAACACCGGGAAGGTGAATTCGCGGAACGCCTTGGACCAGCCGAGGAACAGGCCGAACGGCACGCCCAGGCCGGTGGCGATGACAAAGGCGATCAGCACCCGCCGCAGGCTCATCCACACGTGCATGTAGTAGTCCGGCGTGTAAAGCGACATCCCATAGACCGGGTTGGGGTTGAGCCACTCAACCAGCACCTGCCGCGGCCCGGGAAGGCTGGCGAAGCGCCAGAACCTGAACACCTCCGACAGCAGGAACCAGGCGCCGAAGAACAGCGCAAACCCCACCAGCATCATGTACGGGGTCGGGCTGCGCAGCCATTTCGAGAATCGGTACACGAACATGGTCCATGCACCGATCTCTCCCGCCGACGCCGCTTGCTTGCCGTTCGACATCAGTCCTTGCGCCAGGAGGCCGGCAGGGTGATCTTGCCGCCGGGGTACTTGGCCGGATCCTGCGCCTCGATCTTAGCGAGCGGCACCTTGAGATTGGCCTTCTTCAGGATCTCGTCGGTCCAGCTCGTGTCGACCAGCTCCTTCGGCAGCTGCGCCATCGGCAGCACCTTGATCTCGTGCAGGAACGCGGTGGCGTCGCCGATCATGCTCATCACGTCCTTGTCGAAGCCGTAATACATGATGTTGCGCACGTCGCCGCCGCCCATGCTCTTCGGATACTTGCCGGCCATCGACATCCAGAGCACTTCCTTGCTGAAGCCCTGGGTGTTCTTCTGCGCCATCTCCACCACCTTCATGTAGTTCTCGGGCTTGGCCCAGAACTGGTTGGCGTCGAGCTCGGCCTGGAGCCAGCCGCGCACCACGTCGGGACGCTGCTTGATCAGCTCGTGCTGCATGGCCATGAAGCCGCCGTCGAGCTTGCCGATCATCTTGGTGTCGCCGACGCGCTTGGCGATGCCCTCCATCACGATCTTGGACGCGGTCGGCTCCCACATGATCGAGCCGTCGAGCCGCCCGGCCTTGAAGTTGGAGGTCTGCACCTCGATGTTCTGGTTGAGGTACTGCTCCGGCTTGATGCCGAACTTGCGCATCGTCTCCTGGCCGCTGCGGTCGGTGCAGCTGCCCTTGGCCACCGCGACGCGCTTGCCGCCCCACCACTTCACCGCCTCTTCCGGGCTCTTGAAGTCCGGCGCCTCGTTGCGCGACAGGAACACGCTGCACTGGTCGTTGGCCAGCCCCAGCACCGCGACCATGCGCAGCTCGCGCACGTTCTGCTTGCTGATGGCGACGATGGTCGGCATGTCGCCCATGTAGCCGATGTCGTTCTTGTCGGCGAGCATCGCGTTGCCCACGATCGCGCCCTGCAGGCCGATCTCCCACTCTACCGTCGAGCCGGCGGGAAGATACTTCTTCCACAGCTCCATCTCCTTCTGGATCACCGCCGACCAGGCCTGGGTGTAGTACGGCTGGTAGCCGATCGTCAGCTTGATCGGCGTGCCCTGCTTGCCGTAGTCCTTCGCGAAAGCCGCGCCCGGCACCGCCAATGCCAGTGACACGATTGCCGCCGCAGCGTACGTCTTGAATGCCTTCCTCATGGTTCCACCTCCTCGTTGATCATTCACCAATAGAACTTCACGTGATACACCGCGACCAGCACCGCCAGGAGCAGCACGATGAAGGGCAGATACGGCACCAGCTTCCACCACACGCTCATGGTCGCAGCTTCCTCATATCCGGAACGGCAGCGGGTGGAAAAAATCGATCACGTACAGGGTGCCGACGATTCCCGTAACGCCGCCCAGCATGAGCTTTAGGAAGTGCTCCGGCACGTACATCTGGGTCTTAGACGCAGCCCATGAGCCGAAAATGCCGCCGGCCGCGGCGAAGAAGCCCCAAGCCCACTCGGGCGCGATCGGCGCCGAGCCGAACGCCGGCAGGATGACGTTGTAGGTGAACAGGCCGACCGCCGACAGCACGATGACGTAGGGGATGGTCGCCGCCACCAGCACGTACATCGGCAGCTTGTAGAGCGAGGCGAAGATCGGCACCAGCAGGAAGCCGCCGCCCACGCCGAGCGCCGAGGCGAACATGCCGACCCCGGCGCCGACGCCGAACAGGGCCAGCATGTTGAGATCCCAGCTCTCTTCTCCGAACGACACGCGAATGCGCATGCCATGGACCTGCGCGCCGATGCTCACCTTGTTCTTGTAGGCATCGGCCTGCGGCTTGCGGCGCGAGGTCGAATGGAACGCGGCGTAGCACAAATGGATGCCGGCAATCGCGAGCGCGATGCCGACGGCGAAATGGAACACGTCGGCCGCCGCCAGCAGGCCGGAGCGCAGGAACGGGCCGATCAGCCCGCCGACCACGCCGCCGATGCACACCGCCGCGGCGAATTTGAGGTTCCACTGCCCGCTGCGGCGAAAGCCGAGCAGCGCGCCGAACGGATTCAGGAACGTGAGCAGCTGGGTCGACGGGGTGACGCTCGGGTTGACGAACTGCAGGATCGACATGGAATACGGAAGCGCGAAGATGCCGGCGGCCTCGCCGACCACCGCCATCGTATACCCGGTCCAGATGCCCATCCAGATCAGGTGCCAGACCGGCACCCGCACCTCCGCCACCGGAAACGCGCGCTCGGCCCCCGGCAGAAAGCCGTGCTGCCAGTACGCCGCGATCACGCCCAACGCGAGCGCCGCCGCGATCAGCGGAGCCTGCTGGCGCCAGAATTCCCGGGCGATCATTTGGCTCCCGCCCCGGCGAGGAAGCGCGCGATCAGCGCCGACAACCGGCGCATGACGACGAACCCGGAAGCCGGATCCGACTCGAGCAGCTTCAGCGCCTCGCGGCCATTCAGGCGCAGCAGCGCGGAGTCCTCGAGGCAGCGCGCGCTGGCGATGCGCGCGGGATAGCCGTCGAGCAGCGCCGCCCAGCCGAACACCTCGCCCTTCTTCAGCATGAAGCCGCCGGGCGCGGCGCGGTCGCCGCGCCCCACCAGGAACTCGATGCGGCCGGAATCGAGCACGTACAGGTCATCGGCCGGATCGCCCGGCTTGTAGAGCACCGCGCCCGCCGGATGGCTTTCGCGCCGCGCGAGGGCGGACAGCTTCTCGAGCATCGACGAATCCAGGCCATTGAAGAGCTCGCCGACATCGAGCGCGCTCGACTCGCCGCCGAGATAGATCGCGTCGCCCTCGCGCGCGAGCGGATAGCGCTGCAGCGGCGCCTCGGCGATGCCGAGCGGCGCGCCGGTGCGCACGTCCCATTGCCACAGGTGCATGTGGCAGGTGAGCGTCTGGCCGTCGAACAGGCCCTCGCAAAGCGGAACGTCCTGGTGCGGGCACATGGCCTGGAAACCGACGAACTCGCCGCCGGCGTTCGCCACCACCAGCTTCAGCCCGCCGTCGGCTTCGCATTCCTTGAGGGAGTTCTCGGGGACGTCGGCGACGCGGCAGACCATGCGCTTGGCCATCAGCTGAATTTGTCGTAGCGGATGTTGTCGGTGGTGAGCTTCGCGTCCAGCAGCAGCACGCGGATCGCGGCATCCACCGCCGGCGGCGGGCCGGCGACGTAGGCGCGCACGTTCTGGTATTTGCCCGCCATCGCGCGCTTCGCCACCTCGTGCACCAGGCCCTTCTCGAATTTGAGGTTCGCGTGCGGGGCCTTCTGCGGAACGTCTTCCTCCGACAGGGCGATTGTGACTACGGCTTTGGTCTTGCTCAGCTGGTCGAGGAAGAAAGCGTCCTTCATCGTCCGGATGCCGAAGAACACATGACCGCTATGCCTGGAAAAATAATCGGCGGCATCGGCGCGCGCCAGGATCGACATCATGCCGGCGATGCCCGAGCCGCCGGCGATGCACAGCAGGTTCTTGCCGAGCGCCGGATCGAAGGTCGCCTTGCCGAGCGGCCCGAACGCTTCCAGGCGGGCGCCTTCGCGGTTGGCGCCGAACAGCCACTGCGAGAAGCCGCCCTCGGGCTTGCGCTTCACCACGAAGTCCAGTGTGCGGCCGCCGCGCACGTAGTTGCACATCGAGTAGGCGCGGTAGCCCTCTACGCCGTCGGCGGCGAGCAGCACGAACTGGCCGGCATCGAAGTCGCGCGGCCGCTCGAGCTCGAGCGCGAAGCCCATGACATCGTGCGTAAGCGGGCGCACGCCGCGCACGATGCCGGCGCAGGTCTGCGGCACGCATGCACCGGGCTCCACCGCGTAGACGAATTTGGAGACTTCCAGGGTCAACGCTTCCTCGGCCGCGCACTGGCACATGAGGAACTCGCCCGCCTGCGGCTTCACATATTTCTTGCCCGGCGCGCCTGGCCAGCGGTGGGCCACCCGGCCCGAGACCAGCTTGGCCTTGCACGTGCCGCAGGTTCCGGTGGCGCACTCGTAGGGCAGGTCGATGCCCGCGCGCAGGCCGGCATACAGCACGCGCTCTCCCGGCCCGGCGTCGAACTCGAAGCCGCGGTTGCGGGCGTTGACCTGGATGCGCATGCGCTCGGCAGCCTAGAACGGAATGTGGGTGCCAAACCCGAGCTGACGCGTTTCCATGCGCACCACCCGGCTCGCGAGCTTCGGGCTGCCGCCGTCGAGCTTCACCGTGTCGATGAGGCGCGCCACGCCGTAGAGCTCGGTGGCGCCGCCGTCGAGCGAGGTGCGGAACACCTGCAGCGCCGACACCACTTCCGCCTGCGGACCGTCGATCTTCACCGTGTACACGGTGGCGTGCCGCGTGAGCGGCGAATGGTCGCTGTTGTGACGCGGCAGCTGCGTGAACAGCGTCTCCATGCCGGCGCGGTCGTGGTCGAGCCAGACCATTTCCTTGCGGATCTCCGGGCTGTACGCGCTCACCTTGTAACGGAACGCCGGATCACACAGGGCGAGGAACCCTTTGAAGTCGCGGTCGTCGAGCGCGAGGCACGAGCGATAGACCAGCTCTTCGATCTGCTGGCGCTGCTCCATGGCCGCGCTCACGCCGCTGCGCGCGCCGGCTCGGGCCGGTTCTCGCGGAACGGGTCGTACGCGGGGCGTCCCATGCGCCGGCTCCACTCGGCGTAGAAGTGGCGCATGCCGACCTCGTCGTGGATCGTGCTGTTCTCTTCGCGGCCCTGGATCACCCAGCGGCTGCCGGTGCGCTCCCGCATCGCGCGGCCCTGGCCGTGCACCGCGAGCAGGTCCTCGTGCAGGTTGCGGCCGAACGGGCCCCAGATCGTGTTGTGGTCGAAGATGCGCTGCGCGCGCTGCTGCGGCGTGTCGCTCTTCAGGCCGAGGCCGCGAAATTCGATCGCGACCTTGGTCGGCCCCAGCGGGATCGCGGTGTCGATGCGCAGCACCGAGGTGCGCAGGTTGTAGGTCATCCCCGGGAAGAGGTCGACCATGTACCAGCCGCCCGGCGCCAGGCCCGGCCAGCCGACCGCGCGCTCCTTCGAGCCTTCGTACTTGTCGTACTGGATCTGCATCGAACCGACGGTGGCATGACCGTTCACGAACGCGGTGTATTTACGGTCGTAGTAGCCGGGCTGCATCATGCCGGTGATGCGATTAAAGTAGTGCACGAAGTCGTGGTAGAACTCGCTGTTCGTGTCGTGCCAGAGCTTGTAGTTGGTGTCGACGATCGCGCGGTTGTAGTGGAACACCTCCATCGGCTCCACCATGTAGGGCGCGAGGATGTCCATCGACGGGCCGATGAACTCCTTCAGCGAGCAGCTGGCGTCGTCGAGATTCACCCAGACGAAGCCGCCGAAGCCGGTTTCCGCCTTGACCTCGCGCAGCCCCGCGTCCTCCTTGCAGAAGCGGTCCTGGTAGCCCTGCTCGGCGCGCGAGATGTCGATGCAGTTGCCGCGCGCGTCGAACGACCACTGGTGGAAGATGCAGGTCATGCGCTTGGCGTTGCCCGCCGGGTCGTACAGGATGGTGTTGCCCCGGTGCGGACAGATGTTGTAGAAGCTGCGCACCTTCATGTCGTCGCCGCGCACGATGATCAGCGGCACGCCGCTCGGGTGCGTGAACAGCCGGTAATCGAACGCATTCGGGATCTCGGATTCGTGGCAGCCGATGATCCACGACGGCTTGAACAGCTTCTCCATCTCCTCGTCGAAAATGGAGCGATCGGTGTAGATGCGGGAATCGACGTAGTGCGTCGCGGGAAACTTCGGCGGTGCGTTCCAGTCGGCGGCTGATTTGGCCATGCGGTAATACCTCCTAGCGAAATTCTCTGCCACGCGGAAACAAAACGGCCGGGATGACCCGGCCGTGTTCCGCCCATCGTGTCACTTGCAATTGGCCATGCACCGCGTCGCCTGCGCATCGGGCCGGTCGTCGATCAGGAAACCGGCGCGGTTCGGCATCTGCACCTTCGGCAGGCTCTGCGCGTCCATCACCGCGTCGGCCGGCACCAGGCCGTTCAGGTTGAGCAGGTACGCCGAAAGCGCATACACCTCATTGTTGGTGAGGGTCTGCGGCCGATCCATCGGCATCGAGCGCCGGATGTAGTCGAAAAGGATCGGGGCGTACGGGTACATGCTGCCCGGCGTGAGCACGCGCGGCGAGCTGTTCATCGAGCCGATGCCGCCGACCATGGTGCCGTACACCGCGCCGCCCTTGGCGTCGGCGCCGTGGCACGCCGCGCATTTCGCGGCGTACACCTGCTGGCCCTGGGAAACCGATCCGCTGCCCGCCGGCAGGCCGAGGCCGTCGGGCGTGCGAATGTCGATGTTCCAAGCCGCGAGGTCGGCCTCGCTGATCGGCTTGCCGAAGCGCGGCTTGTCCGCGAGCGGCTGCACCGGATGCGGCGACGTGGTGCCCATCCAGATGCCGTTCGAGCTCTTGGCGGGCGCGGTGCTGCCACCGGTGCCCGCGCAAGCGGCGACCAGCGCGGACGCCGCGATGACGGCGAGAACCTTAGGCTTGGCCGATGACATTGCGCACCTCCCCGTTGGCGGACACCGCCCATGGCTGGATCGCGTTGTGGTGCTGCACGAAGCCGACGATCGCGCGTTTCTTCTGCAGGTCCTGCACCGTCGGCTGTACGTAGCCGTTGCTGTCCACCGCCCGACTCATCAGCACGGCGGGCGAGCCGTCCCAATTCCAGGCGGCCTTGAAGCGCGTCAGGCACTTGTCCATGACCGGCTCCTCGAGCTTCGCCTCGCGCCAGTTCTTGCCGCCGTCGACCGATACGTCGACCGCGCGGATCTTGCCCGAGCCCGACCACGCGAGCCCGGTGATCTCGTAGAACCCCCGGCCCTTCATCTTCATGCCGCCCGACGGATTCGTGATCACCGACTTGGTCTCCATCACCATGCTGAACTGGCGCCACTTGCCGCCCGGCATCGGGTCGGTGTAGCGCGCCGTCTCGCTGCGGAAGTGCCAGGGCTGCTCGCCCAGTTCGATACGCCGCAGCCATTTCACGCAGATGTTGCCTTCCCAGCCGGGAAGGAATGCGCGCACCGGGTAGCCGTTTTCCGCGCGCAACGCCTCGCCGTTCATGGCATACACGATCATCGTGTCGTCGAGCATCTTCTCCATCGGCACGGAGCGTGTATGCGCCGAGGCATCGGCGCCTTCCAGCAACGCCCACTTGGCCTTGGGATCGATGCCCGCCTCTTCGAGCAGCGTCGACATGAGCACGCCGGTCCACAGCGCTCCCGAGAGCAGGCCGTGCGTCTGCTGCACCGTGGTCGATGCCGGCTTGAGCCAGTCGGTGAGGCCGTTGCCCGAGCACTCCATGAAGTAGAAGCGCGACACCGAGGGATAGCGGTGCAGGTCGTCCATCGAGAATTCCAGCGGCTGCTTCACCAGCCCGTGGATCACGAGCTTGTGCGTGCGCGGATCGATGTCCGGCGTGCCGGCATGATGGCGCTCGTAGATCAGGCCGTTCGGCGTGATGATGCCCGGTTGGTGCTGCAGCGGCGTCATGCTCCAGTCCGACAGGTTCTGCCGGTTCTTGAACACATCGGTGCGCCGGCGCTTGACGTGCGCTTCAAACTTCGAAGGCATGCCGTAGGCCGTCTCCTCGATGATGCGGCCGGGCTCCTGGTTCGCCTGTGGGATCGGCAGCGGCGCCGCGCGCGCGGAACCCGCGGCCGCGAACGCGCCACCGGTCAGCGCGGCAGTCTTGCGAATGAAATTCCTGCGACTGGTATTGCTCGCCATGCGGGCCTCCTCGCGATGTATTTCGTCCTCGTCCAAATCCAGTATGCGCCGAGCGATTCTCTATAGGCAAGGTGCTCGCTGAGAACCCGTTTCTCGACGAAACATGGTGCGGCGCGGTGGGCAGCGCAGGCGCGGCCCTGAAGTAGACTGCGCTCGCCAATGGGGCACCTAGCCGAGCGCTATCGCGATGCAAGCCGATCGGGCGTCTACCGCGTGACGGACGGGACGATCCCGCGGGCGGCGGTCCTCGAAGCCGGCTCCGGGCCCCAGGTCCTGATCCTGGAGGGGCTGGATACCCTCGGGCCGGAGGACTTCCAGGTCCTGGTCGCGGCGCTTGAGCGGCTGGCAGCCGCCCGCCGGGAGGGCGGCGCGCCGTTTTTCGCCGTGCTGGTCGACCCGGGCCGGCGCCTAAGCCTGCCTAACCTCTACAAAGAAAAAGCCTAACTGCACGAAGGCGCGATATCGGGCGGCGGCATGACGATGCGGCCGCTCGCATCGCGCTCGAGCCTGGCGCAGGTCTCGCGATAGCGCGCCGGCAGGTGGGGCTGGAGCTCGGCCAGGCAGGCGAGCTCCAGCGACGGCAGGTAGCCGCATTGCAGGTGCTCGACGATGGCCGTGCCGTGCCGCGTGAAATCCGGGCCGACGAAGAGCTCCTCGTGCTCCAGGCCGATCAGCGCCTCCGACACGCCGCGCGTACCGCCGAGATGCGACTCGCTGACGAAAGGCTCGGCGAAGCGCACGCGCAGCCGCGAGCCTTCGAGCAGCCGCTGCCAGCGCAGCTCGGCGCCCCACGCTGCGCGGCCGAAATTACCCGGATGCTGGCCGGTGTTCGGACCGCAATGCCGCAGGGTCTCTTGCGCGAGGCTCGCGAGCCGTTCGCGCTGCGCCGGGGTGAGGGGGAGCTCCTTGCCGCCGAGCCGCAGCGAGACCTCGTCGGCGAGCGCCGCTTGCGCGCACAGCGCGAGCGCGGTGCCGAGCAGCAGGCGCTTCATCGCCGCTCAATACGTGCCGCGGAACGCATCCGCGTTCGGCAGGTACGTCATATTGGTAATGGCGTGGTTGCGGTTCACCAGCGGCCGGGCGAACAGGCGGTGCTTCATGCTGCGCACCTCGTGCTCGATCTGGAACAGCTTGTTGCCGTCCTTCGGATCGGTGATCCACTGGAAGCGCCATTCCTCGGCGTCGGTCTCCATATTGATGAGACCGCGCTGCTTCAGCCAGTGGTAGGGCGTGCCGAAGTCGGCGACGTAAACCTGGAGGTGGTGGTTGTCGTACGCCGGCAGCGGCTTCGTGGTCTCGGTGAAGTGCAGCGCCTGGTTGCGCCCGACGCTTACGCTCGCTCTGCCGTTGCTCGAGCGCGCCGGCGCCTTGATGACTTCGTTATAAAAGCGCGCGATGCCTTCGGCGGTGCCCGGCGGCACGTCGAAGTCGACGTAGACCAGGCCGAGCTCGGTGCGTCCGAATTCCGGCGAGGGCGCATGGCAGCGCACGCGGTTGCCCCACGGGCAGGTGGCCTCGATGGCGCCATCCTTCTCCTGCCAGGAAAACTTCGTCTGTTTTTCGGGCACCACGCGCTTGAGCTCCTTCTCCGCGTGCTGCAGCCTCTTTTTCAGCTCGTCGAGGCTCGGCACCACGAAGCCCACCGTGCCGCGCACCACCTCGGGCTTCGAGCCGCGGCTCGGCAGGTGCACCTGCGTGCGGCCGAAGTTGACCCACATGTTCTCGAGGCCGGGAAAGATGTATGGATCTCTCGTGCCGCCGAGGCCGACCACATAGAACAGGGTCGCTAGGCGCTGGTCGTCGATGACCACGTTGAAATGCTCGAGGTGGACGATGTTGCCGACGGCCTGGGCGTCGCGGTCGTACTGCTTGAGCTTCTCGGGAGCGTTCATGGCGCTAGTTTATCCCCCACACACGCTTGGCGAAATCGGGGTAGTCGGGCGCGATGCGCTGCGCCACGCTGCTGCGCAACAGCGCCAGATCGTCGGGCGAGGGCGCCGGGGTGATGGGCACCGGGGTGGGCGCGTCGTAATCAAAACCGGTCTCGCCACGGATGTCGCCGGCTTCGTGCGTGCTTTCCAGCCGAAAGCGCCCGCCGTGCCACGAGAAAAGCGCCTTGCCGGTGACGAGCGCACGCGGCGTGCCGCGTGCGGACACGAACTCGACCTTCGGCACCAGCACGCGCCGGGAATGCTCTTCCCGGAAGAGGATGGTGCTCTTCACCATCGGATACATGAACGCGGAGCCGAACGATCCCGGAAAGCGCTTGCCGTCGGCGCCCACCAGATTGATGCTGCCTTCGCCATCGATCTGCGCGCCGCCGAGGAAGAACACATCGATGCGGCCCTGCCCGGCGAGGTCGAACAGCTCGCGCGAGCCCTCGGTAAACGGATTGCCCTTCCTCTTATGCAGCATCGATACGCGCAGATTTTGGCCGCGCGCTTTCAGCAGTTCACAGGCGGTAGCCGGGATCGGCGAGGCCGCGCCCACCGCCACATGCTTAGCCTCGCCGATCAGGCGGGCAATTACGCAGGCGAGAAGCTCTTCGCGGGTATGCAAACAAACTCGTCGAGGTAGCGCTGGAAGCCTTCGCGCGTGCGCGCGGCCTTCGCGTAGTTCACCAGGTGGGCGTCGTCGATGTCGTAGACACCCGCAATGGCGAGCGGCCAAGCGCCGCGCTCCGCCGGCGCCACGGCGCTGATGTAGGTTGCCGAGATCACCCCCGGCGCGAGCAGCTCGTCGTCGAGCATGTCGCCGGCCTTGAGCTCTTCGTAAGTGACGAACGTCTGCTTTGCCGCATGCGCGATGGTCGCCAGCTCGCGCCGCCGCCCGACCCACACGTTCCCGGCCTCGTCGGCCCAGCGCGCGTGGAACAGCGCGATATCCGGGGTGATAGCGCGAACGTACAGAATGGGATCCGCCCCGCCGGAGAATGGATTCTGCGCAACCTGCCAGTCCGCCCGGTTCTTCACCAGATCGGAACCCAGCACACCCCGCAACGGCATGAACGGCACGCCTTTTTCGCTTGCCTGCAGCGCAGTGTGCACCGCAGGGCAGGTCGCATCGCGCACTTTGATTTCGCCCTTCTCCGCTGCCTCGGTGAAGCGCGGCGCCAGGCCGGCTTCGCCGAGCGACACCGCGCTCGACTCGACCTCGGCAACGCACCCTGCGCCGATAAGAAGGTCGGCGCACATGCCCAGCACGGGCACGCCGAGCAACCTCAGATTCCTGGATTTTTTTCGAATCAAACCCCGAACTACTTCCATCGCCGGCATGGAGTAGTCCGGCGGCAGCGCGAGCAGCGCGCCGTCCGGGATGAGCGCTGCTAGATCCGCAGCTTGATTGCTATGCCGTGCCGCCAACGGTCAGCCCCTCGATCTTGAGCGTCGGCTGGCCGACGCCGACTGGCACGCTCTGGCCTTCCTTGCCGCAGGTGCCGATACCGGAGTCGAGCGCGAGGTCGTTGCCGATCATCGTCACGCGCGTGAGTACGTCGGGACCGTTGCCGATCAGCGTGGCGCCCTTCACCGGGTGGGTGACCTTGCCGTTCTCGATCAGGTAGGCCTCGGCGGCGGAGAACACGAACTTGCCGCTGGTGATGTCGACCTGGCCGCCGCCGAAGTTGGTGGCGTAGATGCCCTTCGGCACGCTGGCGATGATCGCCTGCGGGTCGTGCGGCCCGGCCAGCATATAAGTATTGGTCATGCGCGGCAGGGTCATGTGGGCGAACGATTCGCGACGCGCGTTGCCGGTGAGCGGCATGCCGAGCAGGCGCGCGTTCAGGCTGTCCTGCATGTAGCCGCGCAGCACCCCGTCCTCGATCAGCACGGTACGCTGGGTCGGCGTGCCCTCGTCGTCGACGCTGAGCGAGCCGCGCCGTCCCGGAAGCGTGCCGTCATCGACCACCGTCACGCCCGGCGAAGCCACGCGCTGCCCCATGCGGCCGGAAAACGCGGAGCTGCCCTTGCGGTTGAAGTCGCCTTCCAGGCCGTGGCCGATCGCCTCGTGCAGCAGCACGCCGGGCCAGCCCGGGCCGAGCACCACCGTCATCGTGCCGGCGGGCGCCGGCCGCGCGTCGAGATTGACCAGCGCCTGCGAAACCGCCTGGCGCGCGTACTGGTCGAGTATTTCCTCGGTGAAGTGCGAATAGTCGGTGCGCGCGCCGCCGCCGCCGCTGCCACTCTCGCGCCGGCCATTCTGCTCGGCGATCACCTGCACGGAAAGCCGGACCAGCGGCCGCACGTCCGCGGCGATGGCGCCGTCGCTGCGCGCGATCAGCACCACTTCGTACTCACCGCCGAGGCTCGCCATCACCTGCGTGACGCGCGGGTCGAGCGCACGGCATTTGCGCTCGAGCCGCTGCAGCAGCTCGACCTTCGATTCCGACGGCAGCGAGGCGATCGGATCGACGTCGCGGTACAGAGCCACCGGAGCTTTCGACTGATTCGATTTGATCCTTCGCACCTGACCGGCAGCCGCAATGGCGCGCGTCGCCTTGGCCGCATCCTGCAGCGCCTGCAGGCTGATCTCATCGGAGTACGCGAAGGCGGTCTTCTCTCCCGAGAGCGCGCGCACGCCGACGCCCTGCTCGATGTTGAAGCTGCCGGACTTGACGATGCCTTCTTCCAGGCTCCAGCCCTCGTAGCGCGAGTACTGGAAATAGAGATCGGCGTAGTCGACCTTGCGCGCGGCGAGCGTGCCGAACACGCGCTCCAGGCTGCGGGGCTCGAGGTCGAAGGGGGCGAGCAAGGTGCGCTCGGCGGTCTGCAGGATCAATCGCGTCTCCTAGTCACATCGTAGCAAAGCTTACTGGCCAGTCGTGATCTGCGGCTGCGGCGGCAATTCGATCTTCGCCACCTTGGGATCGCTCCACGTGCCGCTGACGTCGTAGTCGAAGGAAAAAATCTGGCCGAGGGGGTTTTTCAGGATACGCTGCGCGAGCAGGGCCGCGACCCCCGCCACCGGATTGACGATGCCGAGCCCGAGCGCGGCGGTGTCGCCGAGCGCAAGGCTCGGCACCACGCGCACCTGCAGGTTCTGCGTCTCGCGCGCGAGGTCGGTCTCGCCCTTGATCTCGACGTCGGCCGCCGACCCGCGCATGCGGAACTCGCGCAGCTTCATCACTCCGCCCTGCACCTGCGCGCCCGCGGTGATGCGCTCGAACTGGAAGCCCTTGGAGAACACGTCGCGAAAGTCGAGTGTGATGCGCCGCGGCAGCGCCTGCAGGCTCATGAGCGAGATCAGCTTGCCGACGCCCGGCTCGATTTCGAGGAACTGGCCCTCGCCCGACTGCATGTCGATGTCGCCGGCGAGCGTCGGCAAGTCGAGCGTCGATGGATCTCCCTGCCAGGCGAGCGATCCGCGCAGGTGGGTGCGCGCGCCCTTCACCAGGTCGCGATAGCCGACGCGCGCCAGGAAGCCGCCGGTATCGCCGGCCTTCAGATCGAATTCCACCGTGGTGCTCGAAGGTGCCGCGCGCCAGACCCCGCGTCCAGTGAGCGAAGCCTCCGGGTTCACCACGCTCGCGGACTCGATGCGCCAGTTGTCGCCGTCGGGCCGCGCCACCAGCTCCACGCGGCCAAGCTGCTTGCCGAGGAAGGTGAACTCCTCGGCGACCAGGTCGATCGCCGGCAGCTCGCTCGGCTTCGGCGCGGGACGCGGCTTGACCGCGCCGCCCGCCGCCGGCGTGTCGGCGGGAATGCTGAAGCGCGCCAGGCGCGCGATCAGCCGGCCGCCCTCGGCGGCGCGGTACGAGACGTCGCCGGAGAGCTCATCCGCCTTTACGTTCGCAGACCAGCCCGACGTCTCCGCGCTCGCGCGCAGTGCCACGTTGGAGAGCCGCCGGCCAAACGCGTCCAGCGTGCCGAATCTTACTTCCATCGCCACCGCCGGCGCGGCGCCTCCCGCGGTGCCTTCCCCGGCCGCTTCGCCGCCGGCCATGAGCGGCATCCAGCGCTGGAGGTCGAATGCCGGCAGCGCACCGTACACCAGCGTGCCCGGACGCTCGGGCAGCCGGATGGGCTGGTTGGGCTCCGGCGAAAGCCAGACCGCGGTCCGCTGTACTTCCATCTTGTTGTTCTGCTTGCGGCGGGCCAACTCGACGCGCGCAAGGCTGGCGAGCGAGATCGCGATGCGGTCGCGCTCGCCACCGGCGACCGGAATGATGTCCACGCGTAGCGGCAGCGTCTCGGCCGCGCTTTTCGCAAGCGGTATCGGCAGCGCGCTGGTAACGCCGCGCAGCGGCGATTCGAAGCTGACGCGCGCGAGCCCGTCCTTCGCCTGCACGCTCACCGTGTACGCGAACCCGCCCGAGAGCTGCTTGCCGAGCGGATGGTCAAGCGGCGCCACCGTGCGTGCCTGCTCCACCAAGGCATCGCCGCGCACGGTGATCTCGACGCCGCGGCGCGGATGCGTGCCACCCGTGGCGGTGAGCGCGCCGCCGAGCAGGCGGCCGCGCACACCGTGCAGCGTGATGCCCGAATCGGTGAACGCCACTCGGCCCGCTGCCTGCTCGACGGGCGGCAGCTCGGCGAGGACCTTGACCTGGTTCGCGGCGAACTCGTATTCGCCATCCACCGTGGTCCTCGCCAGGTCGGCGAGTGGCAGCTCGAGCTTGAGTCGCAGCTTGCCGCGCCCCGCGGCCTGCATCGAGGTAACGAAGCTGCCGGCCTTTTCGGCCAGCGGCGAAGCGCTGATGTATCGGAGGAACTCCGCCGTCGGACCGTCGGCCTGGCCGCTCACCAGCACGCGCCGCTCCGGTCCCCGCAACGTCGGCATGCTGACCCGCACGCCCGAGAGCCGCGCGCCCAGAACCGAGCCGCTGCGCGCCACCACCTCCATGCGGTCGCGCTCGAAGGTGAGCTCGCCGTCGACATCTTCGATGCGCGGCCAGCCCTGCACATAGTCCAGCACCCCCTTCTCCACGCGCGCGGTCACCCGGAAGTCGCCGCTCGCCGGATCCACGAACGGAAAATCGCGCAGGTCGCCGCGCACGCGCACGCGCACGTCGCTCCCGGCGCCGGCAACCACCGCCTTCGCCAGCCAGTCACGCGCCTCACCGCTCAGCATCAGCGGCAGGTACGGGCGCAGCCGGCTGGCGTCGACGCGGTTGAAGATCGCGGACAGGTCGAGCGCGCCGGGCCCGTCCCCGCGCCGGGCATAGCTGCCGAACAGGTTGCCGCTGAAATCCGAGTTGGCGAAGGTGAGCGACGCCACACGCACCGTGAGCGCGCCGCCGGCGTCGCGCTCCCAGCCGAGCTCGCCGCTCAGCGAGCTCAACCCGACGCGCGGTTGAGCGAATACCTGCGGCAGCTCGAGCTGCGCCTGCCGTGACTCGAGGTGCAGCTTGCCACGGTCCGTGCCGTGGCCCCTCGATGCCTCGAGGCTGCCGGACAGCCCGCTGAATCCAGGACTCTCGTCGCGCGGCCGGATGGCCAGCTCGCTGAAACGCGCGCGTGCGCTAAACCCGGCGGCCGCATCGAACGGACCGGTCCATTCCAGGTGCGCGTCCGCCAGCCGCCCGCGCGGCGCAAGGTCGGACAACATGCCGCTGAGCTGCGGCGGCAGCGGCAGCGATTCGACGAGGTGGGCCAGCGCCTCCAAATCGAGCGCGCTCGCGCCGAGCGTGCCGCCGGCTTGCGGGCGCCACACGATCTGGAAATCCGTCTGTGGAATCTCCGGGCCGCCCGCCATGACGAGAGCCAGGCGCTTGCCGGAAAGCTCGACGCCGTCGCTCAACGCGCGCCCATGCACGCGACCCTGGAGCGACGCGAGCTCTAGCGGCGAGAGCTCGTCGCCAAGCGCCACCCAGACGTCCGCGAGGGCGAGGTCCGCGGTGACGGCGTTCACCTCTCCTCGCTCCACGCTCGACCAGACGCGCAGCGCGCCCTGGCCGTGGCGCACGTTGAACGGGTAATCCACCCAGGGCCGCCATGCGGCTAGGTCGGTATAGCCGACCTGGAGGAAAATGCGGCCCTTCCAGCCGGCGAGCTGCGCGCCGGCGGCCTCGATCAGCGCGCGCGCCTCGAAGGTCGTGCCGAGCTCGGCTGGTGGACGCGCGGTCAGGCCGAGCGAGAGCGACGTGCCCGAGCTCACCAGGCGCAAGTCGAGGGCGGAAAGCGTGAGCGGCGGCGCCGCGCGCATCTCGTCCTGCCATTCGATCTCTGCGTTGCGCACCACGATTTCGCTCTGGCCGAGGAGCCATCCGCTGACGCCCGGCCCACTGCCTCCGCCGCCGCGCGCGAGCCTGGTGCCCGCGACGTACAGCTCGCCGGCGGCGTCGCGGCGCACGTTGAGACGAAGCCCGTCGATGGTGAGCTGATGCAGCCGCAGCTCGCCGTGCAGCAGCGAGCGCCAGGCGACGACGTTGTGGACCGACGGCAGCACCAGCGCCTCGCGGCCCTGGGCGTCGTGGATGCGCACGTCGGAGAGCGTGATCTGCGGCCGCAGGCCGAGCCAGCCGGCCTCGATGCGGCCGACGCGCACCGGCAAGCCGACGCCGCGCGACATGGCGGAAACGATGTGCTCGCGGTAGCGCTCGATGTCGGGCAGCACCCAGAAGCGCACCGCGAGCACCAGCGCCGCAAAGGCGAAAAACAGCCCCCAAGCGAGCATTTCGGTCGCCCGCAGCAGCCTCTTCATGGTGGAATTCACGTCCAGGCGGCCATTCTAACTTTTTAAATGTCGGAAACCATTCGCAAACTCGGGCTCTCGCGCTTCGCGCAGCGCGTGCTCGACGCGCGCCCGGCGCTCGCGGCCGAGCTCGCCGATCCCGCGCCGTTCACGCGCGCCGAAATGCACAACGCGCTCGGCACCAGGGGGGATGACAACCCGGATGACAAACGCGCGTTGCGTGAATTGCGCAATCGCGTCCTGCTCCGCGTCATGGCGCGCGACTTGTCGGGCCGCGCCGACCTCGAGGAGGTTTGCGCGACGATGAGCGACCTCGCGGAAGTGGCAATTTCCAGGGCCCTGGCGGACACCGACCTGATCGTCGTCGGCATGGGCAAGCTCGGCGGGCGCGAGCTCAACGTCTCGTCCGACATCGATCTCGTGTTTCTCTACGACGGCTCGCACGAGCGGGGAGAGCGCTACGAGCAAGCAGGCCGCCGCCTGATCCGGCTGCTGTCGGAGCAGACCGAGGATGGCTTCGTGTTCCGCGTCGACATGCGCCTGCGGCCTTACGGCGATTCCGGTCCCCTGGCCTGCAACTTCGATGCGCTGGAGAACTACCTCGTCACGCAAGGGCGCGAATGGGAGCGCTATGCCTGGCTCAAGGGGCGCGCCCTCACCGGTTCAGCCCGGACCGCTGCGGCGCTCGAGGCCATCGTGCGGCCCTTCGTATTTCGCAAGTACCTCGACTACGCCACGCTGGCGGCGATGCGCGCGCTGCACGCCGAAGTTCGGCGCGACGTCGAGCGCCGCGAGCTCGCCGAGCACGTCAAGCTCGGGCCGGGCGGGATCCGCGAGATCGAGTTCATCGTGCAGGCGATGCAGCTGATCCGCGGCGGGCGGGATGCCGAGCTTCGCGTGAAGCCGACTTTGCAGGCCTTGAAAACCCTGGGCCAGAAAAACCTGCTTCCAGCGCCGGCGGTGCGGGAGCTGGGCGCGGCCTACGTCTTCCTGCGCAACGTCGAGCATCGGCTGCAATACCTCGACGACGCGCAGCGTCATGACTTGCCGGAAAACGACGACGATCGCTCGCGCATCGCCGCCATGAGCGGCTTCGGTTCCTGGGAGGACTTCGACCATCACTTGCGATCGCATCGCCAAGCCGTGTCGCGCCACTTCGAAGAGGTGTTCGCCGAGCGCGAAGCCGCGCCCGAGCCATGGCCGGACCATCCGCGCCTGACCGCGCTGCGCGCGAGCCAGCGCTACGCCGCGCTGCCCCCCGAGTCCAAGCGCCGCCTCGAGCGCCTGGCGCCGGCGCTGGCGCGAGCGGCGCGCGCCACGCCCGACCCGGACGCGACCCTGGCGCGCGGCGTGGACCTGGTCGAGGCGATTGCCAGCCGCGCCGCCTACCTCGCGCTGCTCGCCGAGCATCCCGAGGCGCTCGAGCGCGTGGCGCGCATCATCGGCGCCTCGAGCTGGGCGGCGGAGTTCATCACCCGCCACCCGCTGCTGCTCGACGAGCTGCTCGACGACCGGCTGCTCTACGCGCCAACCGATTTTTCTTCCCTTCGAAAACACCTCCAACTACAGCTCGCGGCAGCGGACGACGTCGAGCAGCGCATGAATCTGCTGCGCGAGGCGCACCAGGCGGCGGTGTTCCGCCTGCTGGCGCAGGACCTCGCCGGCCTGCTCACCGTCGAGCGCCTTGCCGACCACCTTTCCGCGCTCGCCGACCTCGTCCTGCAGGTCACGCTCGAGCAGGTATGGAAGGATTTGCGCGGCCGGCATCGCGAGCAGCCCGCGTTCGCGGTGATCGGCTACGGCAAGCTCGGCGGCAAGGAGCTCGGCTACGCCTCCGACCTCGACATCATTTTTCTGTACGACGACGCGGATGAGCGCGCGCCCGAAATCTACGCGCGGCTCGCGCAGCGGCTCAACACCTGGCTGAGCAGCCGCACCTCTGCCGGCCAGCTGTTCGACACCGACCTCCAGCTTCGCCCGAGCGGCGCGTCCGGCCTGCTGGTGTCCTCGGTGGAAGCGTTCCGGCGCTACCAGGAGGAAAACGCGTGGGTGTGGGAGCACCAGGCGCTCACGCGCGCGCGCTACTGCGCCGGCGAGCAGGCCGTCGGCGACGGTTTTGAGCGCATTCGCCAGGACATGTTGCGAAAAGCGCGCGATGTCGCCGAGCTTGCCCGATCCATCGTCGAGATGCGGGAAAAGCTGCACGCCGCGCATCCGAACAAGTCCGGCCTGTTCGACGTCAAGCACGACCGCGGCGGCATGATCGACATCGAGTTCAGCGTGCAGTACCTGGTCCTGGGCTGCTCGAGCCGCTTTGCGTCACTGACCGGCAACCTCGGCAACATCGCGCTGCTGAAGATGGCGGCCGGCCACGGCCTGATCCCGGACGCGCTCGCCGAGCGCTGCCGCGACGCCTATCGCGAGTTCCGCCGCCTGCAGCACGCGCTGCGCCTGAACGGCGCGCAGTATGCGCGCGTGCCCGCGGCGCAGGTCGAGAGCCAGGCCGCGGCCGTGCGCGCGCTGTGGGCCGCGGTATTCACCTCCCGAGCTGCTTGATCTCCGGCGAGTCGGTGTCGAGCTCCCCGTCGGCCAGCTTCTTGCGCGCGACCGCCGCCAGCTTCTCGTAGCTGCGCCGGTAACGCTCGAATTGCTCGTCGTCGATCTGCTCGAGGTTGAGCAGCGCGTTGTGCGCACCTTGCGTGGCACGGATCAGCTCGTCGAGCTTTAGCTGGATCGCCGCCGTATCGCGGTTCTGAGTGCTCTGGATGATGAACACCATCAGGAAGGTGACGATGGTGGTGGAGGTGTTGACGATGAGCTGCCAGGTGTCGCTGAAGCCGAACAACGGTCCCGACAGCCCCCACAGCACGATGATCGCCACCGCGGCGAGGAACACGGTCGGCCGCCCGGCCAGCAAGGCGATGTGGCGCGCGATCGATGAGAACCGGAAGCTGTTGTTGTTCATGGAGCGCTCCGAAAGGTGATGTCGCCGTAAGAGGTGCGCCGCGGCGAGCCGTCGTCGCCGGGGTCGGTCATCAGGCCGATGGCGACGATATCGCCGGGCTCCTCGCCGAAGGCACGGCGGAAATCCTCCGCCACGTTGCGCCGCAAGGTGATCCACTGGCCGGCGCGCTGCACGCCGCTCTCTGCCACGATCATGCGCACGCGGTCGGTGTGCGGGCTGTGGAGCACGGTGTCGACCGGCTGGTTCACCATCCAGACGTAGAGCAGCGAGGCGTAGGGCAGGCCGTTGATCGTCAGCGCCTTGGCCATGCGCAGCTTGACGCGCTCCTCGAAGTCCAGCTTGTCGGGATCTCCATGGAAGGCAAGCGAGAGGCGCGCCATCGGGCTCGTCCGGGACGTTACGGTGAGCGGCGGGCTTCCCGCCTCAGGCAGCGGCACGCGCCAGCGCCATTCCATCACCGGCTGCGCCTGCGGATCGATGCGGATCTTGCGCGTCATGCCCGAGCCGCCTTCCACACCCTCGGCTTCGAGCGCGACCACGCCCTCGACCGCGGCCGCGCGGTACTTGGTCAGCGCGTTGCCGCGCACGATCAGCCACGGCTCCCAGGGTGCCACCCGCGCGCCGGGACGCAGCTCGGAGAAGCGCGCCACCTCCACCACCTCGCCGCGCTCGCGCTCGAGCGTGCGCACCACGGCGTCGGACCACACCAGCGAGTCGTCGTCCGGGGTGCCGGCGCAGCCCGCGGCCAGGGCGAAGAGCAGCGAAAGGCAAGGCGCGCTAGATCGCATCCCGCGGATTCCTACCAGCTTGCGGCGCGTGCCGCAACGGGCCATCGACTTCGGAGGCGAAGCGCGCGAGCGCGCCGAGCAACGCGTCGCGCTTGAGGCGATAGAGCACGCGCTGCCCCTGGCGCTCGCCGGCGATCAGCCCGGCGCGCTCGAGCACCGACAGATGGCGCGAGATCGCCGGCCGGCTCATGGCGAAGCGCTCGGCGAGGTCGGCGGTCGACAGCGCGGTCTGCGACAGGAACGCGATGATGCGCCGGCGCGGCAGCGAGGCCAGCGCGTAGAACACCCGCTGCGGACTATTAACAAGCACGTTAATAGTATGGCGCAATGCGCGCCGCTGTGCTTAGAATGCCGCCACCCACGGGAGAACCACGCGATGGCGAAAGCAAAGGCGGCCGCGCCGCTGTCAATGGCGGACCGCGACGGCAAGATCTGGTACGACGGCAAGCTGGTGGAATGGCGCTCGGCCACCACCCACGTCCTCACCCACTCGCTGCACTACGGCCTGGCGGTGTTCGAAGGCGTGCGCGCCTACAAGACCGAGATCGGCACCGCCATCTTCCGGCTGAAGGAGCACACCGACCGACTGTTCTCCTCCGCGCACATCTACATGATGAAGATTCCGTTCACGCGCGAGCGCCTGATGGAGGCGCAGCTTGAGGTGGTGCGCGCCAACGGCCACGAGGCCTGCTACATCCGCCCGATCGCGTTCTACGGCTCGGAGAAGATGGGCGTCTCGCCGGTCGGCGCCCAGGTGCACGTCGCGATCGCGGCCTGGCCTTGGGGCGCCTACCTCGGCCCCGACGCGCTCGCCAAAGGCATCCGGGTCAAGACCTCTTCGTATGCGCGCCACCACATCAACGTCACCATGGCGCGCGCCAAGATGTCCGGCACCTACCCGAACTCGGTGCTGGCGACGCTCGAAGCCACCATGCACGGCTACGACGAAGGCCTGCTGCTCGACGTCGACGGCTTCGTGGCCGAAGGCGCGGGCGAGAACATCTTCATCGTCAAGGACGGCAAGCTGTGGGAACCCGAGCTCACCTCCGCGCTCACCGGCATCACGCGCACCTCGGTCATCGAGCTCGCCACCGGGCTCGGCTATGAAGTGCGCGCCAAGCGCCTTACGCGCGACGACATCTATATCGCCGACGAGGCCTTCTTTACCGGCACCGCGGCCGAAGTGACGCCCATCCGCGAGCTCGACGGCCGTATCATCGGCGAAGGCAAGGCCGGGCCGGTCACCAAGGCGATCCAGAAAGCTTTCTTTGACGTCGTCACCGGCAAGGACAAAAAGCACCGCCAATGGCTGACCCCCGTCAAATCGAAGTAACCGAAAAGGACCTGCCGCTGCACTGCCCGACGTCGGGCACGGCGCTGTGGGCGCTGCACCCGCGCGTGTTCCTGGACGTGGCGAAGGAAGGCGAATGCCTCTGCCCCTACTGCGGGACGCGCTACGTGTACAAGGGAGCACCCGTCAAAGGCCATTAGTTGTCGCGCACCCTAGTCGTCGCGCCGAACTGGATCGGGGACGCGCTGATGGCGCAGCCCCTGCTGTCGCGATTGAAGGAAGCCGGCGCGAAAATCGACGTGCTGGCGCCGGAATGGGTGGCGCCCGTGCTGCAACGCATGCGCGAAGTGGACGAGGTCATCGCCATGCCCTATCGCCACGGCGCGCTGCAGCTCGGCGAGCGCTGGCGCCTCTCGCGCAGCCTCGCCCGCCGCGGCTATGATCGCGCCATCGTGCTGCCGAACAGCTGGAAGTCGGCGCTGATTCCGTTCCTCGCCGGCATCCCGCAGCGCGCGGGCTATGTGGGCGAACTGCGCTACGGCTTGCTGAACTCCACCCTTCCGAACTCGAAGTCGCCGATGCCGCAGCACTATGCGCGGCTTGCCGGGGCGCTGGAGGGCGCGCTGCCGCCACCGCGCCTTTCAGTGTCCACGCAGGAAATCGCCGAGGCGCAGAAGCGCTTCGGCATCGCCGGCCCCTACGCAGTGCTTTGTCCCGGCGCAGAGTACGGCCCGGCCAAGCGCTGGCCTTACTTCAAAGAGCTCGCCGAGCGCATGTCGATGCCGTCGGTCATCCTCGGATCCGCCAGCGATCGCGAGGCGGCGGCCGGCATCCGCGGCAAGGACCTGGTCGGGCGCACCACACTCGACGAGGCGATCCGCCTCATCGCCGGCGGGGCGGTGGTGGTCAGCAACGACTCAGGCCTGATGCATGTCGCCGCCGCCCTCGGCCGGCCGCAGGTGGCGCTGTTCGGCTCCTCCAGCCCGGAGCACACACCGCCGGCTTCCGCCCATGCGCGCGTTCTCTGGCTACGCCTCGAATGCAGTCCGTGCTTCGCGCGCGAGTGTCCGCTGGGGCATTTTCGTTGTATGAAGGAAATCAGCGTCGACCAAGTGTTGAAGGTTTTGTGACAACCAAGATCTTTCCCACCGCTCAAGACGCCGAAAACGCTTTCTACGAAGCGCTCGAGCGCTGCGACCTCGAGGGCATGATGGCGGTGTGGGCGGAGGACGAGGACATCGTCTGCGTGCACCCGGCGGGCGCGCGCCTCAGCGGGCAGGACGAGGTGCGCGAGAGCTGGGCCAAGATGTTCGCCGCCGGGCCGCATGCGCGGGTGCGGATCGAGCAGCAGGTGGCGATCAGCGGAATGATGCTGGCGGTGCACAGCGTGTTCGAGACCTTCACCATCGAGGGCAAGGCTCCGGGTGCGGAACAGCGTCAGCCGCCGCCGATCGTCGCGACCAACGTTTACCTGCGCACCGCCGCCGGCTGGCGCATGATCGTGCACCACGCCTCGCCGGCGCCGGCGCAGCCGCCGCCCCCGCCGCGCGACGCCCCGCCTAAGATCCTTCACTGAGATGTACGCGGCACCGTGGTGGCTGCCCGGCGGCCACCTGCAGACCATCTACGCCGCGCTGCGCCGGCCGCCGCGTCTGCGCCTGGCGCGCGAGCGCTGGGACACGCCCGACGGCGACTTCATCGATGTGGACTTTGCCGGCGACCCGAAGGCGGCACCGCGACGCCTCGTGCTGTTCCATGGCCTCGAGGGCTCGGCCGACAGCCACTACGCACGCGCCATCGCCGCGCACTTCGCCGCGCACGGGTGGCGCGTAGCCATCGTGCATTTTCGCGGCTGCTCCGGCGAACCGAACCGCACGCCGCGCGCCTACCACTCGGGCGACACGGCGGAAATCGACTGGGTGTTGCGCAAGGTCGGCGCGCCGCTGTGCGCGGCCGGCATTTCGCTCGGCGGCAACGCGCTGCTGAAATGGCTGGGCGAGCGCGGTGAACAGGCCCATAGCCTGGTCCAGCGCGCCGCGGCAATCTCGGCGCCGATCAACCTCGCTGCTGCCGGGCACGCGCTAGACCGCGGCCTCAACCGCCTGCTATACACGAGGCACTTCCTCGCCACGCTGAGGCCGAAGTCCCTTGCCAAGCTGCAGATGTTTCCCGGCCTTTACGATGCGGCAACGGTGCGCGCCGCGCGCACGTTCCGCGAGTTCGACAACCTGGTGACCGCGCCGCTGCACGGCTTCCGCGACGTCGACCACTACTGGAGCGCGGCGTCGAGCGCACCTTGGCTCGAGCGCATCCGCGTGCCGACATTGTTACTCAACGCGCGCAACGACCCCTTCCTGCCGGAGCATGCTTTGCTCGCCGCGTCGCGGAAAGCCGCGCCGAGCGTGGTGCTAGAATTTCCACGCACCGGAGGCCATGCCGGATTTCTTTCCGGACCATTCCCCGGCCGTCCCTGGCTTCCGCAACGTCTCCTGGAATTCCTCGACCCGTGACCATCCCTGCAGAAATCTTCCGCGCCTACGACATCCGCGGGATCGTCGGCCGCTCGCTGACCGCCGAGGGCGTGCGCGACATCGGCCGCGCGCTCGGCTCGGTGGGCCGCGAGCGCAATGCGGCCACCTTTGCGGTGTGCCGCGACGGTCGGCTGTCCGGACCGGAATTGGCCGATGCCCTGATGGAAGGGCTGGTGTCCGCCGGCGCCAACGCCATCGACATCGGCATGGGCCCGACACCGCTCGCGTACTTCGCCGCGCACCACCTGGGCTGCGGCAGCTGCGTGGCCGTCAGCGGCAGCCACAATCCGCCGCAATATAACGGCCTGAAGATGGTGGTAGGCGGCGACGCCCTGTACGGCGACGATATCCAGGACCTGAGAAAACGCATCGACGAGCGCAGGTTCGCCACCGGCTCCGGGAAAAAAACCAAGGCCGATGTGCTGGACGCCTACGTCCAGCGGGTCGTGGGCGACGTCAAGCTGGCGCGCAAATTCCATGTCGCGATCGATTGCGGCAACGGCGTCGCCGGCATGCTGGCGCCGCGTCTGTTCAAGCGCCTGGGCTGCGAGGTCACCGAGCTTTTCTGCGAGGTGGACGGCACCTTTCCCAATCATCACCCCGACCCCGCCCAGCCCGAGAATCTGGTCGAGCTCATCAAGACCTTGAAAACGGGAAAAGCGGAGCTCGGTCTCGCCTTCGACGGCGACGGCGACCGGCTCGGCGTAGTGACGAAGGACGGCGAGATCATCTTTGCCGACCGGCAGCTGATGCTGCTTGCGAAGGACGTGCTCGGTCGCAATCCTGGCGCCGAGATCATCTATGACGTGAAGAGCACCCGGCTGCTGGCGCCCTGGATCGAGCGCCACGGCGGCAAGCCGCTGCTGTGGAAGACCGGGCATTCGCTGATCAAGGCCAAGCTGAAGGAGACCGGCGCGCTGCTCGCCGGCGAGATGTCCGGCCACACCTTCTTCAAGGAGCGCTGGTACGGCTTCGACGACGCACTCTACGGCGGAGCCCGCTTGTTGGAGGTTCTTTCAAAAGAACCCGATGCAAACGCCGCGTTAAAAAGCCTGCCGAATGCGCCTTCGACGCCCGAGCTGCACTGGGCGCTGGAGGAAGGCGAGCCGCACGCACTGGTGGCGAAGCTGCAGAAGTCGAAGCCCTTCCCCGGCGCCGAGCGCGTGGTCACCGTGGACGGCGTCCGCGTGGAGTACGCTGACGGCTTCGGGCTTGCCCGTGCCTCCAACACCACGCCCAATATCGTGATGCGCTTCGAAGCCGACAACACCGCCGCGCTCGAGCGCATCAAGCGCGAGTTCCGCGCGGCATTGCAGCCGCTCAAGCCCGATGCGCCTCTTCCTTATTAGTCTTTCGCTGTTTGCAGGTAACGCCATGGCCGCCTGCCCCGCCCTGCTCGACCGCAAGATGGATACGATCCACGAGAAACCGCAGTCGCTCTGCGAATACGCCGGCAAGGTGGTGCTGGTGGTGAACACTGCGAGCGAGTGCGGCTACACGCCGCAATACGAAGGGCTGGAGACGCTCTACCGCAAATACCGCGAGCGCGGCCTGGTGGTGCTCGGCTTCCCGGCGAACGACTTCGGCGGCCAGGAGCCCGGCTCCAACAAGGAGATCGCCGCCTTCTGCGTCAACCAGTACGCGATCGACTTTCCGATGTTCGCAAAGATCGACTTGAAGACGAGCCCGCTCTACGCCGACCTCGCCAAGGCCACCAGCGCCGCGCCGCGCTGGAATTTCCACAAGTACCTCATCGACCGCAGCGGCAAGCACGTGCAGAGCTTCGATGCGCGCGTGGATCCAAACGACCCGAACCTGGTTAAGCAGATAGAAGCCCTGCTAGCGCTACCAGCGCGCTAGAAAAGTAGCGCGCGCATCCGGCGTGTAATCGGTCACGCCGCCAGCCAGTTTTCGTCACCCACAGACGAATCCCGTCAGGTCGCTCGTCAATTCCTGTCATGCCGTTCGTCGGCTGCCCGGCGACAGCGCGATCCGCGTGACTTCTCCCCTACGCCCCCTTCCGAGCCGCGCAGTACCGTAGTCGGGCAAGAAAATGCAAAAGAACCTTACCCAACGCTCAGGGGAGCAAACATGATCAAGAAATATCTTCACTACGCAGTCGCAGCAGCCTTTGCCGCTGCATCAACCGCAAGCAACGTCGCGGTGGCGGTCGAGGAGACGGTCAACGACTCCTTTGCCATGCCGCAGCAGCTGGACATCGTGGACGGGCAAGTCACCGTCACTGGCGCCATCGGCGTCGCGGAAACAAGCACTCCCGTCGTTCCCGACATCGATTACTACTCTTTCCAGGGGTACGCGGGTAATACGGTCACCATCGATGTGGACTTCGGCTTCAAGGGCGCCGCGTTCAGCGCGACCAACCCGGAAGGTGAGCGCAACCTGGATACGATAATTGGCATCTGGGGGCCACCGCCAACAACCGCCGAGACACCGCGCTTCTTCCTGCCCTCGGACGACGCCGGAAGCGGCGACGAGGGTTCGATCCCCATCCCCAACTCCAACCCCCCTATCTATCGCGATGCGCGTCTCGACGGAATTGTGCTGCCTGCCACTGGAAGGTACACCGTTGGCGTCACCAGCGGCGGCGTCTTCCAAACTGTTCCGCGGACGTTCCTGGATGATGGCAGCGCGACCGCTTTCATCAGCAACAGTTTGTCGAACGGGCGGTATACGTTGATTATTTCCGGAATTTCGGCGCCAGTGGTGCAGCCGCCAGTGGTCCAGCCGCCAGCGCCGCCGTCAGCGCTGCCGATCCAGATCGACATCAGGCCCGGCGTTGACCACATCGCGCGCATCGATCCGAAGTCCAGGGGCGTCGTTTCAGTCGCCCTGCTCTCGTTAAATGGCTTCGATGCACGCACGGTCGATCCCGGTTCGGTCCGGTTCGGTCCCACCGGTAAGGAGGCCACCGCCCTGCGCTGTACCAAACGCGGCATCGATGTCAACCACGATAGAGCCCGCGACATGGTGTGCATTTTCGACAACCAGGCCACCCGCTTCGACCCGAGCCATGACAAGGGCAAGATCACGGGCACCATCGCCGGCACTACCAAGCAGGTCCAGGGCGAAGGATCGCTGAAGGTGATCCCGGTCAAGCGCAAGCACAAGGACAAGGACCACGACAGGGGCCGGCACCACGGCCGGGACCACGACGGGGACGATGACTAGCCCGATCGACAACAACTAACGCAGTTGTCTTTGTTCCAGGCCCGGGCGAGTCCCGGGCCTTTTTCTTTATTTGGTGTGGTCGAGGATGGCGTTGCCGCGCGCGACCGCGGCGTTGAGCGCGTCCAGCGAGGTTTTCTTGCCCTGCCAGGCGAGCTCGATTTCCTCGTCGATGATGCCGCGCAGGCGCGGATGCTGGACCAGGCGCAGGCTCTTCCAGTTCGGCGTGCCGCGGCTGAGGAGCTGGCGCAGGGCGACCTCGTGCCCGGGATTGGCCGCATAGAACCCCCGCTTGCGCGTGAGCTCGTAGGCAGCGGCATTCAGCGGCACCAGGCCGGTCTTCTGGTGCCATTCGGCCTGGACCTCGGGCCGCGCGAAGAACGCCAGGAACTGCGCTACGCCTGGGTAGTCGGCCTTCGGCCGGCCGGCCATCACCCAGAGGGCAGTCCCCGAGCTAAGGGTGTGGAGCGGCGCGCTGTCGAAGTCGTCGTAGTAGGGGAACTGCGCGATGCCGAGGTCGAACTTCGCCCGGCTGCGCAGATCGGCGTAGTTCCCTGAGGAGGCCACCAGCACGGCGCATTCGCCGTTCGCGAATCGACCTTCAGCTTCGTCGCGACGCGTCGCCTGGGTGAAGTAGCCCGACTGCCTCCACGTCGCCAGCGTCGATACCCAACGCACGGCCAGGCGGTTGTTGAACACCAGGCGGTCGGTGGCGAACGCCTGGTTGTGCCAGGCCGCCATGTTCTCGAGCATCGCCGACGCCGGCCAGGCGAGGGTGAGCGCGCAGTCGCTGCCTGACTGCACCAGCGCGGCAAGGGTCGCGACCATCTCGTACCAGGTGACCGGTGCCTTCGCGGGGTCGAGCATCGCAACGCGGAAGGCATCGCGGTTCCAATAGAGCACCGGCGTCGAGCGCCCGATCGGCAGCGCGAGCAGGCGGCCCTCGGTGTCGAGGAGCTCGTCGGCGCCGCCCAGCGCCGGCTCGACATTCAGCGCCGCGCCGGAATCGGCCGCCACCTGCCACAGCGGTCGCGCCAGATCTTTCTGCTCCAGAAGAAACGCGGCGCCGAGCTCGGAAGCCTGCACCAGGTGCGGCGCGCGCGGCGCGGTCCGCGCGGTGAACGCTTCCACCACCGCCTCGTCGTACGCGCCCTTGTAGGTGGCGACGACGCGAAACTGCTTATGCGACGCGTTGAAACGCGCGACCAGGCGTTGGAACTCGGTGCCGCGCACGCCGCTCATCGAATGCCAGACACGGATCTCGGCCGCGGATGCGGTGCAACAAATCAGCGTCAGAGCCAGGAGGGCGATACGCAACATGCGGCGGCGAGTATATAGTCGGCTGGCGATGGCTGCCATTCACGAGCGCAGCGCCGCCGAGCTGGCGGCGGCCTATTCGCGCGGCGAGCTCTCGCCGCTGCAGGTGGCGCGTGCGCTCCTCGAGCGGATCGAGGCGCGGGAGCCGCGCATCAACGCGATGTACCGCGTTCAACGGGAAAGCGCGCTCGAGCAGGCGCGCGCTTCCGAGGCTCGGTGGCGCAGCAGTCGGCCGCTGTCCCCGCTCGACGGTGTGCCGCTCACCATCAAGGAAAACATATACACGCGCGGCGATCCGGCGCCGATCGGCACGCGTGCGAACGAGGACGCGTCGCCGCAACCCGCGGACGCACCTCCCGCGGCGCGCGTACGCGAGGCCGGTTGCGTAATCCTCGGTAAGACGACGATGCCGGACTTCGGCATGCTGTCCTCCGGGCTCTCCAGCCTGCACGGCATCACGCGTAATCCCTGGCGCGCGGACCGCAACCCGTCGGGCACGAGCTCCGGCGCCGGCGCCGCCGCGGCGGCGGGCTACGCACCACTGCACCTCGGCACCGACATCGGCGGCTCGGTTCGGCTACCCGCCACCCATTGCGGCATCTTCGCGCTCAAGCCGTCGCTCGGCCGCGTGCCGGTGCATCCGCCGTACCTCGGGCGCGTCACCGGTCCCATGACGCGCAGCGTCGGCGACGCTGCCCTCCTGATGAGCGTCATGGCGCGGCCCGATGCGCGCGACTTCATGAGCCTGCCTGCGGACGACTTCGATTTTCAGAACCTCGAACCCCTCGACCCCAAGGGCGTGCGCATCGGCTTCCTGCCGGACATGGGCGTCGGGCTGGCGGTCCACCCCGAGGTCAGGTCCGCGGCCGAGGCAGCGGCCACGGCGCTCGCCGGCGCCGGCTGCCACGTCGAATCGATCCGCTCGTTCCTCACCGAGGAGATGCTCGACGGCATGTGCCGATTCTTCGAGGCGCGCTCCTACCATGACGTCATGAACATGAGCGCGGGCAAGCGCGAGCGGGTGCTGCCCTTCGTCGCCGAATGGTGCAGCTGGCGCGCAGCGCAGTTCTCCGGCCGCGACGTGATGCAGGCTTACACCCTCGTGATGGCGATGCGCGAAGCCGCCGTCGCTGCCTCGCAACCTTATGACTTCCTGCTGTCGCCGACCTCCCCGATCCTCGCTTACGAAGCCGACCTGCCCGCGCCGGGCAACGACCCGCACGACGCCCTGCCGCATATCGCATTCACCGTGCCGTACAACATGTCGGAGCAGCCGGCGGCGTCGATCAACTGGACTTACAGCGTGGATGGCTTGCCGATCGGGATCCAGCTCATCGGCAGGCGCTTCGACGACGCGGGCGTGCTGCGGCTCTCGCGGCTCACCGAAGAGCTACGCCCCCGGCAGCGCGCCTGGCCGTCATAGGACCCGAAGCAGCACTAGGATCAGCGCCAGCAGGCCGGGCAGCGCCTGCACCCAGAGGATCTTCCGGCTCGCCGTCACGGCGCCGAACACCCCGGCCACGATCACGCACGCCAGGAAGAACACCTGGACCTGAACCCCGGCGGCAAGCCCCCACAGCAAGCCAGCGGCGAGAAAGCCGTTGTACAGCCCCTGGTTCATGGCGAGCGGCTTGGTCGCCGCGGCTTGATCCGGCGTCATCCCGAACGTGCGTCGGCCGAGAGGCTTGTCCCACAGGAACATTTCGAGCACCAGGAACCACAGGTGCAATGCCGCGACCAGGACCACCGCGGTGTCCGCGGCGATCGCGGCCATCTTATTTTGGCTGGGCCCGTTGCGGCCGCGCGCCCGGGGCATACGGCCCGGTGGCGGCCGGCGGTTCCGGCTTCACCGGCTCCGCCTTCGGCAGCTCGCGCTCATCCGCCGACACATAGCCTTCGGGACGATCCGGCGCCGACTGCGTGCCCACGGGAAGCACGCCCTCGCCCGGGTAGCCGGCGCTGTCGAGCAGCGCTGCGTACGAGGTCGGCTCGTATCCCGAGTGCACGGTCGAACCCACCTTGAGCACTGGTACTTGGGTGTTGCCGGACACCCGCTTCAGCTCCGCGTTGCTTTCCTCTTCCCAGACTTGAACTTCGCTGAACGGCACCCCGCGCTTGTTGAGCAGATCGCGCGCGGCCTTGCACGGGTCGGTGCAGTTGGGCGAGGTATAGAGCGTGATCGGGTAGTCCTTCACCGCCCGCGCCAGCATGAACGGCAGCTGGGCGTTGGGCTTGCCGGGCGCCGTTGCGGTATTGGCCGCCGGCTTGACCTTGCGCACGTCCTTCGCGCCTTGCGGCGGTAGCGTATCGGTGATGTGCGTCTGGCCCTTTTCATCGGTCCAGCGGTAGAGCTCCTGCGCCGCGGCAAGATTGCCGATGGCCGCGATGGCAAGGAGCAGGAGAAGACGCGTTGGCATGACGCCCATCATGTTACCCGTCATCGCGACTTCTTCAAGCGCGGGTCGACTCGATCGATGTCCGCCTGCACTTGCTCGGGGCTGCGCTCGTACACGATCTCGCGTCCCATGATCTTCCCGGCGTAGGCGAAGCCGTTGCGCGTCGGCGTCAGGGTGCATTTCACGTTGTGCACGCCCTCGCCGAGCACCACCTCGATCGCCTCGGCGCGCTTGCTGAACACCACCACCTCGATAATTTGTCCCGTGTCGGTGTTCCTGACCTTGATTTTTTCGTTGGTCATGCGCGCACCGGGCCGAGGGGACGCAGGCGCACGTCCTTGCGCAGCTTGGTCCATTGGAATTCGGCGGGGTCGGCGAGCGCCGGACCGGGAGACTTGACCACGAGGACCTCCTTGGCGATGGGCTCGAAATCGGCGCGGAAGTGCACCGAGCTCTTGAGCGCCATGATGCGCTGAGTGCGCGGCTCGACGCCGAGGTGGCGGAACATTTCCTGGTCGGCGGCCTGCACCTTGCGCGAAGCCAGCACCACACGCACGCCGGGGGCGGCGCGGCTGCGCAGCAGCGCCATGTTGCCCAGCGTCATGCGAAACCCCTTGAACATCGGCCCGGTGCAGGTGAAACGGCCGTCGGCAAGACGCTCGATCGTGAACTCACCGCTCAGCGGCGCGTCCCCAGGGATTTTCGAGATCCCGCCCAGCGAGAACACTGCGGTCGCGCCCTGCCCCGCGTCATGGGCGCGTTGCGCCGAAGGTGCATCGATCAGCAAGCCAAGCACGGCGTCCTGCGCCTTTTGCTCGATGAGCGTGCGAAGAAGACCGGTGGTATCCCCGTTGCCGCCTGCACCCGGGTTGTCCTGCGTATCGGCGAGCACCACCGGCTTGCCCGGCACGCCGCGCTCGCGCGCACGGCGCACCGCCTCGCCGGCGGTGTGCAGCTCGAGCGCGAAGTCCTTCTCGGCGTCGGCGACGATACCGCGCAGCTTCTGCACCGCCAGCTTGGCCGGCTTTTCCTCAAGGCCATAGCCGAACACCGACATGCCGCATTCCTCGAAGTCCGCCATCGGGAAGCCGGGCGTGAACGAGAGCATGCAACCGCTCGTCTCCTCGAGCTTTCCGAGTTCCGCATAGATACTCTTGCAAGGCTCGATGAACGAGCATTGCGACGAGATGCCGGTGAGGTAATCGAGCGTGTGGAAGTCGCCGATGAGCCGCTGGCCGGTCTTCAGCATCTGCTCGAGCAGGCGCGCGGGCACGCGCGCCGGTGTCGGCCATGTCGACGTGCGGATAGGTCCGGTACGCGACCATCGCGTCCACCGTGTTCACCATCGTGCGCGTCACGTTGGCATGCAGGTCGAGGCTCGCCACGATCGGCACGCGCGGCCCAACCGCTGCGCGCACGCGGCGCAGGATCTCGCCTTCGCCGTCCTCATGTTCCTCGGACACCATGGCGCCGTGCAGGTCGAGATAGACGCCGTCCACCTTGCCCGCGGCTTCCAGGTTCTGGACCAGGCCGCCCAGGATCCGTTCGAAAGCCTCCGCGGTGACGTGCGCCGACGGGCTCGCCGCGGCCCACGCGGTGCCGACCAGCGTGTGCCCCATCGCGCGCAGCGCCTGGATCGCACCCGCAGCGGGAATGTTGGCGCCCTCCACCGCAGCGAAAATGGCCTCGCCGTACTGCACGCCGGGCCAGCCCCCGCCCGCCTCGAACGCCGCGTAGCCCGCCTTCGAGGGCGCGAAGGTGTTGGTCTCGTGTTGAAAGCCGCCAATGGCAATTCGACTCATTCGATTCGACTCATGTTAGGCTGGAATTGTCCCTCAGGAGGATAACCAATGCACCGCAGAATTCTCGCCGCGATCACGCTTGGTCTGATGGTTTGCAGCGCCCACGCGCAAGACAAGGTCCTACGCGTGGTGCCGCACTCGAATCTCTCGATCCTGGACCCGATCTGGACCACGCAGTTCATGGCGCGCAACCATGGCTACATGATCTACGACACCCTTTTCGGCACCGACGAAAAGAACAAGGTACAGCCGCAGATGGTGGAGAAGTGGACCGTGAGCCCCGACCAGCGCCTGTGGACGTTCACGCTGCGCGCCGGCCTCGAATTCCACGACGGCAAGCCGGTCACCGGCGAGGACGTCACCGCTTCGATCGAGCGCTGGGGCAAGCGCGACGCCATGGGGCAGAAGCTGATGACGTTCGTCGAGCGCATGGACGCGCCGGCGCCGAACACCTTCCGCATGTTCCTGCGCGAGGCGTGCGGCATCATGCTCGAGGCGCTCGGCAAGCCGTCGTCCAACGTGCCCTTCATCATGCCGAAACGCATCGCGGAGACTCCGGCCGACAAGCAGATCGAGGAGCACATCGGCTCCGGCCCGTACGTCTTCAAGCGCGACGAATTCAAGCCCGGCGACAAGGCGGTCTACGTCAAGAACCCGAAGTACGTCCCGCGCAAGGAAGCCGCATCCGGCACCGCGGGCGCTAAACAGGTCTACGTCGAGCGCGTCGAATGGAACCTCGCGCTGCGCGACGCGCAGGCGCAAGTGAACGCACTCGCCAACGGCGAGGTCGACGTGCTCGAGCGCCCGGCGTTCGAGAGCTATGAGCAGCTGAAGAAAGCCAACGGCGTGGTGCTGGTGAACAAGGACCCGCTCGGCTTCCAGTACATGGGACGCTTCAACCACCTGCATCCGCCGTTCAATAACGCCAAGGTGCGCCAGGCGGCGATCGCGGCGATGCAGCAGGAACCCTTTCTGCGCGCGCAGGTCGGCGTGAAGGAGTACTACAAGACCTGCGCCTCGATGTACACCTGCGGCACTCCCTACGGCACGTCGAAGGGCAGCGAGATCCAGTCCAAGTCGAACATGAAGAAGGCGCAGGAGATGCTCAAGGCCTCGGGCTACGACGGCACGCCGGTGGTGATCCTCAAGCCCACCGACCTCGCCGCGATCCAGAAGCTTCCCGACGTCGCGGCGCAGCTCCTGCGCCAGGCGGGCTTCAAGGTCGACCTGCAGGCGATGGACTGGAACACCGTGGTCAGCCGCCGCGCGAAGAAGGAGTCGCCGGCGCAGGGCGGCTGGAACATCTTCCTCACCGCGTGGCTGGCGCCCGACGTCTGGAGCCCACTCACCAACGCGGCGCTCGGCACCGCCGGCGAGAAGTCCTGGTTCGGCTGGCCGAGCGACGAGCAGATCGAGAAGCTGCGCGACCAGTTCGCGCGCGAGACCGACGACGGCAAGAAGAAAGCGCTGGCCGAGGCGATCCAGGTGCGCGCCTTCGAGATCGGCACCCATGCCCCGCTCGGCGAGTACGTCAACCCGCTCGCCACGCGCAAGAACGTCACCGGATGGGTCATCGGCACCGGCGACGTTTACTGGAACGTTAAAAAGAACTGATCAACTTCATCGCCCGCCGGCTGCTGGCGACGATCCCGGTTCTCCTGATCGTCGCGGTGCTGGTGTTCCTCATGCTCCGGCTCACCCCCGGAGATCCGGCGGCGATCCTCGCCGGCGACGCGGCGAGCACCGAACAGATCACCGCGATCCGCGCCAGCCTCGGGCTCGACCGCCCGCTGCCGGTGCAGTTCGTGATCTGGCTCGGCAACCTGGCGCGCGGCGAGCTCGGCCAGTCGTACTTCTACAAGATGCAGGTGACGCAGCTCATCGGCCAGCGCCTCGAACCGACGATGGCGCTCGCGACGCTCACCATATTGTTCGCGGTGGTGGTATCGATCCCGCTCGGCGTGCTCGCCGCCTGGCGCTTCGGCAGCTGGTTCGATCGCGCGCTGATGGGCTTTTCGGTGCTGGGCTTCTCGGTGCCGGTGTTCGTGCTCGCGTACATCCTGATCTGGATCGTGTCCCTTCAGCTTGGCTGGTTCCCGGTGCAGGGCTATCGGCGGCTGGCGGACGGCTTCCTGCCGTTCCTGCATCACCTCATCCTGCCGGCCCTGACGCTGTCGGTGATCTATATCGCGCTCATCGCCCGCGTCACCCGCGCCTCGGTGCTGGAAGCGCTCGGCGAGGACTACATCCGCACGGCGCGCGCCAAGGGTTTGCCGGAAATTCGGGTGCTCGTGCGCCATGCGCTCGCCAACGCCGCGGTGCCGATCGCCACGGTGATCGGCATCGGCATCGCGATCCTGATCGGCGGCGTGGTGGTTACCGAGTCGGTGTACGCCATTCCGGGCCTAGGCCGGCTGACCGTGGACGCCGTGCTGGCGCGCGACTTCCCCACCATCCAGGGCGTGATCCTGTTTTTCTCGTTCATCTACGTCCTGGTCAACCTGGTGATCGACCTGTCGTACGTGTTCCTCGACCCGAGAATCCGCTACTGATGGTTCTGCAGAACTGGTCGGTACGCATCGGCGGCGCCGCACTCTTGCTGTTGATTGTCATTTCGATCAGCGCCCCCTACCTCGGCACGGTCGACCCCACGCTGTTCGACGCGGCGAGCCGCGACCTCAAGCCCGGCGCTGCCGGCGAAATCATGACGCTCGAGGGCGAGGTCCTGAAGCACACCTTCCTCATGGGCTCGGACTCCTTCGGGCGCGACATCTACAGCCGCGTGCTCTATGGCACGCGTGTGTCTTTGCTCGTCGGCATCGCGTCGGCGCTGGTGGCGCTCGCGTTCGGCGTGGTGTGCGGACTGGGCGCCGGGTACCTGCGCTGGCTCGACGGACCGCTGATGCGCGTGATGGACGGCGTGATGGCGATCCCGGCGATCCTCATCGCCATCGCCGTGGTCGCGCTCTGGCGCGCCAGCCTGCCGACCGTGATCGTGGCGATCGCCATTCCGGAAATCCCGCGCGTCACGCGCCTGGTGCGCTCGCTCGTGCTCTCGATCCGCGAGGAGCCGTACGTCGAAGCCGCGGTCGCGCTCGGCACGCCGACCGGCAAGATCATGTTCGGGCACATCCTGCCGAACACCGTCGCGCCGCTCCTGGTGCAGGGCACCTACATCTGCGCCTTCGCCATCCTGCTGGAATCGATCCTTTCCTTCCTCGGCGTCGGTCTGCCGCCGGACATCCCCACCTGGGGAAACATCATGGCCGAGGGCCGCGTGCAGTTCGTCGCCTATCCGCACAACGTGTTCTTTCCGGGCGTGTTCCTCGCCGCTACCGTGCTCGCGGTCAACATCCTCGGCGATGGCCTGCGCGACACCCTGGACCCGAAGATGGCGAAGCGCGTATGAGCGTTCTGGCGGTGCAAAACCTCAGCATCGCGTTACCCATTGGAGGGGACCGTCCGGAGGCAGTGAGCGGCGTTTCTTTCGACGTGCAACCAGAAGAAATCCTCTGCCTGGTCGGCGAATCAGGCTCGGGCAAGAGCGTGATCGCGCAGGCGATCATGGGCCTGCTGCCGAAGACGCTGCCGGTGAGCGGCGGCAGCATCTGGCTCGAAGGAGAAGAGCTGAGCCGAGCGAGCCAAGGGCGGATCCGGGAGCTGCGCGGCGCGCGCATGGCGATGATCTTCCAGGAGCCGATGACCGCGCTGAACCCCGTGATGCGCTGCGGCGCGCAGATCGAGGAGGTGCTTCGCTTCCACGGCCAGCACGCCGCCGGCGCCCGCCGCCGAAAACTTCTGGATTTGCTGCGCGAGGTGGCGCTGCCGGAGCCGGAGCGCATCCTCGGGTCGTATCCGCACCAGCTCTCGGGCGGTCAGCGCCAGCGCATCATGATCGCGATGGCGCTGGCGCTCGAGCCGGCGCTGCTGATCGCCGACGAGCCCACCACCGCACTCGATGTGACCACGCAGGCGCAGATCCTGAATCTGATTCTCGAGCTGCAAAAGAAGCATGGCATGGGTGTGTTGTTCATCACGCATGACTTCGGCGTGGTGGCCGAGATCGCGCAGCGCGTCGCCGTGCTGCGCGAGGGCCGCCTGGTCGAGATGGACGCCAAGCACGACGTCCTGCAGCGGCCGCAGCACGAGTACACGCGCATGCTGATTCGCTCGGTGCCCACGCTCGAGCCGCACTCGCGCGCAGCGCGCGGCGACGCGAACGTGGTTTTGACGACGAAGCACCTGTCCAAGACCTACGCCGAGCGTGGCTGGTTCGGCAGCCGGCGCGAAGTCCGCGCGGCGAGCGACGTCAATCTCGAGGTGCGCAAGGGCCAGACGCTGGGCATCGTCGGCGAATCGGGCTCCGGTAAATCAACGGTGGCACGCTGCATCGTGCGGTTGCTCAAACCGAGCGCGGGCGAGATCCGCCTCGGCGGCACGGATCTGGCGCGCATGACGCCGCGCGCGCTGCGTCCGCTGCGCCGCCGCGTGCAGATCGTGTTCCAGGATCCCTACCGTTCGCTCAATCCGCGCCGCAGCGTGGGGCAGGCGCTGATCGAGGGGCCGCTGAATTACGGCGTGCCGCGCGCCGAGGCGCTCGAGCGCGCGCGCCGGCTGCTCGCGCTGGTGCGGCTCGATGCGGACATGCTCGATCGTTACCCGCACCAGTTTTCCGGCGGACAGCGCCAGCGCATCTGCATCGCGCGTGCGCTCGCCCTGGAGCCGGAGCTGCTGGTCGCCGACGAGGCGGTGTCGGCGCTCGATGTGTCCGTCCAGGCGCAGGTGCTGGCGTTGCTCGAGGAGATCCGCACACGCCTCGACCTCGCCATGCTGTTCATCACGCACGACCTGCGCGTTGCTGCGCAGGTATGCAACCACATCGCCGTCATGCAGCACGGCCGCGTCGTCGAATACGGACCGGCGCGCGAGGTGTTCCTCGCGCCGCGCCACGAGTACACCAGGGCCTTGTTTGCCGCCGCCCCAGGCCGGGGCTACGCGTTTGGCGGCTAAACTAGCGGAATGGATCGCGCATCGGACCCGCTTCATAGCGCCGCAATCATCCTGCCCGGCGTAGAGGTGCGCATCATGGAGCGCTGTACCTCCACCAATGACGTGCTTCTCAAACAACTGGGTGCGGAGCCGGTGCTGCTCGCCGCGGAGGAACAGACCGCGGGCCGCGGCCGGCGCGGCCGGCGCTGGCATAGCGCGCCCGGCGCCGGCCTCACCTTCTCGCTCGGCCGGCGCATCCGCCGGCCCGCGCGCGAGCTCGCTGCCCTCTCCCTCGTCGCCGGCGTCGCGGCAGCGCGCGCGCTGAGGGTTCTCGGCGTGCGCGAAGCGGCGCTGAAATGGCCTAACGACCTCGTGGTCGGCGGCGCCAAGCTCGGCGGCATCCTGGTGGAGGCGCGCACCCCTGGCAGCAGCCGCAGCCAAGGCAGCTACGCGGTGATCGGCCTCGGCATCAATTGCCGCCGCACGCGAGGCCTCGCGGCGAAGCTGGGGCGTGAAGTCGCATTCGTGGGCGACTTTGTCGCCGTGTCGAGAAATGAGATTTTGCAAGGCACGGCAACCGCGCTGATCGCTGCGCTGGATGGATTCGAAGCCGGTGGACTGGACGCGTTGCGCGCCGAATGGGAAGCGATGGACGCGCACGCCGGGCAGCGGCTGCGCGTGCGCCTGGCCGACGGGCGCGTCATCACCGGCGTGGCCGGGGGCCTGGCCGAAGACGGCGCGCTGCGGCTGGTCACGCGAAACGGCGTGCGCGCCGTGCGCAGCGGACGGGTGGTCTCGGCGAGGGCGCAATGATCCTGGCAATCGACGCCGGCAATTCGCGGGTCAAGTGGGGGTGGCTAGAAGCCGCCACTGAAGGCAGGGGCTGGCATGACGGCTCTCTTCAATGGTCGAGCATCGCCACGGTCTCGCTGATCGAATTCGCCGCCACCAGCGATCACGTCAACCCGTTCTCGATCACCCACGAGGATCCGGAGCGCATCATCATCTCCAACGTCGCCGGCGAAGGCGCGCACCAGCTGCTGGTGAACTGGACCCGCATCTTCGATGTCGAGCCGCTGTGGCTGCGCGCCGGCGCCGAGCAGTGCGGGGTGCGCAATCTTTACGAGCGGCCCGACCAGCTCGGACCGGACCGCTGGGCGGCGTTGATCGCCGCGCGCGCGCTGCACCCTTCGGGGCCGGCGCTGGTGGTGAACGCCGGCACCGCCACCACCGTGGACATGCTGTCGGGGGATGGGCGCTTTCTCGGCGGCGCGATCCTGCCCGGCGCGGAGCTGATGCGCTTCGTACTGCACGAGCACACCGGCCGCCTGCCGCTCGACGTGGGCAGCTACCGCGACCAGCCGCGCAAGACCGCCGACGCGATCGAGACCGGTTGTCGCCATGCCCAGGCCGGCGCGGTGGAGCGCATGTACCGCGTGCTGCGCGACGTCGAGCTCAACCCACTATGCATCGTCGCCGGCGGCGCCGGACGCAGCCTGGTCGACCAGCTCTCCATGCCGCGGCGCTACGTCGAGAACCTGGTGCTCGACGGGCTGGCGCGCATCGCGATCGGCGAGCGCGCGCTCGCCAAGTGAGGGCCTTTTTCCTTGCGCTGCTGTTCGCCAACCTCGCGCTGTATGCCTGGTGGCGCTACGGCGTGCCGGAGAATGCGGCCCCCGCGCCGCTGTCGCGGCAGATCGCGCCCGACAAGCTGAAGGTCGTGGCGCCGGCCGATCTGCCGCCGGTGTCCGCGGCGACCAAATCTCCGCCGTCGCCCCCGGTTCCCGCACCGGCAGGCGCGGCAGCCTGCCTGGAATGGGGCAGCTTTACCGTGGCGGATGCGCCGCGCGCCGAGCAGGCGCTCGAGTCCCTCGGGCTCGGCGCGCGCGTGGCGCAACGGCGCAGCGAGGAGCAAGCGGGATGGTGGGTGTTCATCCCGCCGCAAGCCAATCGCCAGAGCGCGCTCCGAAAAGCGGCTGAGCTGAAGGAGCTCGGCGTCGAGGACTACTTCGTGGTGCAGGAGGACGGCGCCTATCGCTGGGCGCTGTCGCTCGGCGTGTTCCGAACCGAGGAAGCCGCGCAAGCGCGCCTCGCGGTCGTCCGCGGGCAGGGGGTGCGCACCGCGCGCATCGGCGCGCGCGAAACCGTGGTGCCGAAGGTCTGGCTGCAGGTGAAAGGTGTGGATGCGCCGCTGCAGCTGCGCCTGAAGGAAATCGCGCGCCAGGTGGAAGGCAGCGAATTGAAGGACTGCCCCTAAGCCCGACTACCCGATCGGCAGCGCCCCGCCGCCCGGTATGTGCTGCGCGACTACTGCCAGCAGCCGGTCGGCGCGCACCGGTTTCGTGATGTAGCCCACCGCGCCGAGCGCGCGGCCGCGGTCGTCGCCGTCGTCGTAGGAAGTCAGGAATATGACCGGAATGCGCGGCAGCGTCTTGTCGGCCTTCAGCGCGGCGATGAACTCGAACCCGTCCATGTGCGGCATGTTGATGTCCGAGATGATCAGGTCGGGCGGGCTGCGCAGCACGAGGTAACCCGCGGCGATCGCGTCCTCGGCGACATTCACCTCGTAACCGGCGGCGCTCAGATGCAGGCGCAGCAAGTCGCGGATGCTTTCGTCGTCGTCGACGATCAGAATGCTCGCGGCCATTGGGACCTTGTTGGTGCTGGTGGCCCGACTCGAACGGGCGACCTACTGATTACGAATCAGTTGCTCTACCAGCTGAGCTACACCAGCGTAGAAGCGGGCGATTATAGCGTGCATGCTGCAGCGCGGCGGGGGCGTGAACTTGTTCCGTTATGTTGCGCCGCGCCGTACCGTCCGGGCGGTGTTTACCGCCGCCGGTCGCCCGCTTTTGCCGGGGTGGCCGCTGCGTCTTTAGCATCCAAATCGAACCAGGGAGGGTTCAATGCGCTTCCAGCAGGGTTTTACGCTGATCGAACTGATGATCACCGTGGCGATCATCGCCATTCTCGCCGCCATCGCGGTGCCGAACTACACCGATTACATCACGCGCAGCAAGTTCACCGAGGCGCACGGGATGCTCGGCGACCTGCGCGTAAAGATGGAGCAGTACTACATGGATAACCGCCGCTACAGCACGACTGTGGGCGGCGGTCCGTGCGGCATCCCCGGCGGTGATGTTCCCACGGTGGTGAACGCGCGCTATTTCACCTTTGCCTGCGATTCAACTTTGCCCAACGCCGCCGGCGACCAGCAATACACGCTGACGGCGACTGGCATCGCGGGGCAAGGGCTGGATGGGATTGCCTTCACCCTGAACCACGCGAATGCGCGTGCCACCACGGTAGGCGGCGTCATGGCGACCAAGGGCTATGCCGCGAACGCCACCTGCTGGGTGCTGAAGAAGCCCTCGCAATGCTGAATTTCCGGCCTAGCGCAGCGGACGGCTTCAGCCTGATCGAGCTGATGATCACGCTCGCGGTGCTTGGCATGCTGATCATGATCGCGCTTCCGAACATGGGAACCTGGATACAGAACACCCAGATCCGCACCGCGGCGGAGGGCATGCAGGCCGGGCTGCAACTCGCCCGTGCCGAGGCGCTCAAGCGCAACACCACCGTGCGCTTTCAGCTCGTGGATACGGTGACTTCGGCTTGCGCGCTGTCGGCGACGGGCAGGAACTGGGTGGTCAGCTTGGCGGATACCAGCGGACTGTGCAATACGGACGCCTCGGAGACGGTGGCGCCGCAAATTATCCAGAAGCGCTCGAGCGCCGAGGGTTCGCCGAACGCAGTCGTCACAGCGACCGGCGGCAGCAGCGTGTGGTTCAACGGCCTCGGCCGGCTGGTCCAGCCACCGACAGCGCCGGCAGCATTCACTCAGATCAACATCACCAATCCCGGTAACGGCGCTTGCAAAACCCTGGCCGGAAACGAACCGATGCGCTGCTTGCGGATTGCCATCAACGCAGGGGGCACGGTTCGCATGTGCGACCCGGCGGTCGACCCCGCGGATGTCACGGACCCGAGACGGTGCTGAGGACCCCATGCGCATAGCCAAATCGCAAGCGGGCGTGATGCTGATCGAGGCGCTGCTCGGCATCCTGATCTTCTCGATCGGCATCCTGGCCCTGATCGGCATGCAGGCCACGGCCATCCGCAACACCGCCGACGCGCGCTACCGGAGCGAAGCCTCGTTCCTCGCGACCGAAGTCATCGGGCGGATGTGGCTCGATATCGCCAACATCGCCGACTTCGACAAGGACTCCGGCGCTTTCGCGCCGCGCGACGATTGGGAGACCAAGGTGTTGAAGACCCTCCCCGGGGTCGACATCGCCGGGGCGACCCGCCCAACCATCGAGGTAGACACGGTCACCGGCGAAGTCACCGTCACCGTTCTCTGGCAGCAGCCCGGTGAGACCGGGACCCGGCGCCTGCAGATGGTCAACCGCATCAAAGGAGCCGCCACGCCATGAGCCCGCTCGGTCGCGCCCGCCAGTCGGGCATGAGCCTCGTCGAGCTGATGGTCGGGATGGCGATCGGCCTGATCGGCATCACCATCATCACTCACCTGTACTTAACGAACGAGCAGTACAAGCGTTCGACGACCGGCGCGGGTACTGCCCAGGTCAACGGCGCCATCGCGCTCTATACGCTGGAGCGCGACATCCGCATGGCCGGCTTCGGCCTCAACCACTCCGGGGCACTCGGCTGCACCTGCGACAAGGTCGCAAATCCGAACTGCAGCTCGGTGCAGTACTACTACAACGGCGTCTACTCCAGCCCGCCGGGACCGGCCGGCGGTGCGCTGCCGCCGCTCGATTTCGTCCCGGTGGTGATCCGCGAGACGCCCGACCTGCCGGACAGCATCACCCTGCTCTACGGCAACGACCCGGAGCGCATGCTGCCGGGCAAGCTCACCGAATCGATGCCGCAGCCGTCCTCGGAATTCAAAGTGGACGGCACCGCCGGCTACACCATCAACGACCTCGTACTCGTCACCAACGGCGGCAGCTGCATGATGACGCAGGTGACGCAGGTGCAGGATGCGGCTTCCCACCTGCAGCACAACCCGGGCCAGTCGCTGTGGAATCCGGCCGGCGGCGGCAGCCCGCTGCCTGCCTTCCCCGGGGGTTCGAATCTCTTCAACCTCGGTAACCCGATCTGGCGCACCTACTCCATCGATTCGGCGGCCACCAAGAGCAAGCTGCAGTTCCAGGAGGTCGTCACCACCGGCGGACCGACATTAGCCGCGACGGCGGTGCCGATCATCGACGACATCGTCGACCTGCAGGCCCAATACGGCAAGGACACGGATGACAACGGCGTGGTCGAGACCTGGAACACCGTGACGCCGACGAGCGGTGCGCAATGGCAGCAGGTGCTTGCCGTTCGGATCACCGTGCTTGCGCGCAGCGGGAACTGGGAGCGTCCGAGCGTCGCCGGCGGCCCCTGCGAAGCCACCACCAGCGCCACCCGGCCGCAATGGGGTGACGCCGGCGCGCTGCAGGACTTCCCGACGCTGATGGTCGCCGGTGCGCTGCCCAGTTGCTACAAGTACCGGGTATTCGAAACCATCATCCCGTTGCGCAACATGATCTGGAGACCGGCATGAGGCGCGCGCAACAGGGGGTGGTCCTTTTCGTTTCGCTCATCATCCTGGTGGCGATGACCCTCGCCGGCATCGCGCTCATGCGCTCGGTCGACACCAACGTGCTGATCGCGGGCAACCTCGCGTTTCGCCAGGCCAACACCATGTACGCCGACACCGGCGTCGAAGCGGCGCGCGCCTGGCTGACAGCGAATACCGCCTCGCTCAACAATAATCAGCCCGGCGGCGCTCTGCACTACTGGGCGAATTACCAGCTCGGCGTCAATTTCCTCGGCACCGCGCCGGTAGCGGGCGACAACTACAACTGGGCCCAGGCCGCTACGGTCGCTGCTCCGGATCCCGCATACACCATTGCCTACGTGATCCACCGGCTGTGCGGCGGCACGGGTGCGCCTTCCGACGCCTCCGCGAAGTGCATGCAGGCCTCGGCCGGCGGCGGCGCGGGATCGTCGGGTCTGGGCACGAAGGGCGTCGTCACCTATGGCGTGCAGGCGCTGCCGGGCATCAGCACCATTTACTACCGGGTCACCGTTCGTGTCAGCGGCCCGCGCAACACGCTGAGCTACGTCCAAGCGATCTTGAATTGATCCGCAGGAGTGCCTTCCATGAACCTCACTTACCGCCGCCCCCCGAAGCTCGCCGGCCTCGCGCTGTCTGTGGCGGGCGCACTCGGCTTCAGTTCCGCGGTCGAGTCGGGGACCCTGACGCTGGCGACCGAGCCCCTCGGCACCGCCACCACCTCGATCAAGCCGAACGTGATGTTCCTGCTGGACGATTCGGGCAGCATGTACCGGGAATTCATGCCGGAGTACGTCGTTGCGCCGACGCCGACCGCACCGTCGACCCTGGGCGTCCTGATTCCGGGCACCGCGGCCTGCTTCGACAACGGCGACACCGGCGACGGCGAAGCCGCCGGCAATATCGCGGGCAACATCAACGCGTGCCGGCCGGGCGATCCGCCGTATAACAGCCCGGACTTCAACACCATCTACTACAACCCGGCGATCTTTTACCGCCCGGCGGTCAGTTACGACGGCACCCAGCTGCCGAGCCAGGACGCGCTGAACACTTCTGACTGGACCAGGGTTCGGACTGACGCATTCAACGTCGAGAACTGGCACCAGCTGGTCGATGCCAACGGCGACGCTTTTATCAATACTTTCGGCCCGAACGAACCAGCGCTCGCCGCCGCCACCGAGGTCGACCTGGCCAGCGGTTATCCGGATCGGGTGTGGTGCACGGCCCCGGCCGATGCCGCTACCGGCGGCAATTGCCGGCAGAACAGCGCCTACACCTTTCCGAACTACCAGTTCCCCTACGGCACGGCGGACGGCACCACGCCGAAGTACGTCAATACCGCTCCGTACTACTACCGCATGCAGACGGCGCAGTACTGCCTGCCGGCCGGCACCGACTGCAGGAGCGGCTCGGCGATCACCACTGCTCATACATTGCAAGTGGTGGAATTCTGCACCGATAGCGAGCTGACGGATTGCGCCGCCGGCTCGGCCGTCACGGCTGCGCACACTTTCTCAGGAGTGCGCTGGTGCTCCGACGCCGGAACGCTGCAGACCTGCCAGCGCAAGAAAACCGGCAGCTTCGTCCATGCCAAGCACCTTGGCACGACCAGGAGCGACAGCGGAAGCTTCGCCGCGGTGCCGAACGAAGGCCAGATCACGGTTGGCTCCGTGAACGCGAGCGGCGGCACGATCAATAGCATTACGATCGGCGGCGTTACCGTATTCACCGGGCCGCTCGCCATTCCCTCCGGCAGCTCGACGGGCAATGCCGCCACGGCAATCGCCGCGGCGATCAACCCCCATGCGTCGTTCAATGCGACGGCGTTCGGCAGCAACGTCATCGTCACGCAGCAAACGGCGGGATCCGCCGGTACCGGCGCGAACATCGTGATCAATACGACTACCGCGCCTTCCGCCGCGGCGAAGAGCACGATCACGCTTGCCACGGTGAACGCCAATACCGTCCGTACCATCAATTCCATCACCGTCGGCGGCACCCAGCTGCTGTGCGCGCTCGGAACGGCGCAGAGCTTCGGCAACGCGGTCAACGCCACGGCGCCGAACGGCCACATCGTGGCCTCGAGCGGCTGGAACGACCCGCTGGAAGTTGGTTCGGTGCTCGATGCCATGGCGGCTCGCATCACGGCGTGCGCGGCGGGCGGCGGTTATTCCGCGGTCCGGATTGCCGGTCAGAACAAGATCGAGATCAGGGCACCGGTGTCGGCGGGTACCGGGCCCAACGGCATGACCCCTAACGTGTCCGGCACATCGGGAACCGTGCTGCCCGCGGCGCAGAATCCTCATCCGGGCTTCACCTTCGGCGCGTTCGCCGGCGGCGCGGTAGGGCCGACGATCGCCACCACGGTGACCACCATGTCCGGCGGCGCCGACGCTTTCAGCGGCACGCGCACCGTGCGCATCGGCGTGGGCAAATTCAGCCGCACCGATATCACCCCGGCGGTCAACACCTATCCCAAGGCCGGCGGCCGTATCGACTGCCTCAGCTCCACCTGCAGCTACGAGGAGGAGATGACCAATTTCGCGAACTGGTACACCTACTACCGCTCGCGCCTGAAGATGATGAAGACCGCGGCTGGCCGCGCCTTCTCCTCGATCGACGACACCTACCGCGTCGGCTTCATTACCATCAACCCCGGCAACCCGGTGAGCTCGACGAAGTATCTGAAGGTTTCGGACTTCACCGGCGGCGCGACCGGGCACAAGCAGGCCTGGTACTCGAAGTTCTACAGCCAGTCGGCTGGCAATTTCACGCCCCTGCGCGAGGCGCTGTCGCGAGTGGGCTGGATGTTCGCCGGCAAGCTCAACAACGGCCTGACCAGCGGCATTCCGGCGGCGGACGATCCGATGACGGCGTCGTGCCAGCCGAACTTCGCCATCCTTTCGACCGACGGCTACTGGAACAAGGAAGGCGGGCAGGACCTCTCCGGAACCGCCATGGGCAACCAGGACAACGTGGATTCCGGCTACTCCACGCGCGCGTCCGGCGCCTTCGACGGCGCCCTGCTCTCGGGCACGGCGGCGAGCGAGACGCTCACCGGCGGCGCCGGGACGCTTGCCGACGTGGCCATGTACTACTACAAGACCGACCTGCGCACCAGCCCGAGCCCGTTCGCCACCAATAACGTGCCGGTCACCAACAAGGACACCAACGCCGCGCAGCACATGGTTACCTTCACGGTGGGCCTCGGCCTGGACGGCGAGCTCACCTACCGCAGCGATTACGAGACGGCGAGCACTGGCGACTTCGCCAGCATCAAGGCGGGTTTGAAGAACTGGCCGTCGCCGCGCGGCGATACGCCGAGCGCGCTGGATGACCTGTGGCACGCCGCGGTCAACGGAAGAGGCTCGTTCTTCTCGGCGCGTGATCCGGAGACGCTGTCGACCGCGTTGAACGAGACGCTCGCCGGTCTGCAGACGCGCATCGGCGCCGGCGCCGCGGCGGCGACCTCCAACCTGCAGCCGGTCGCGGGCGACAACTTCGCCTTCACCGCGCAGTACCAGACCGCGGACTGGATCGGCGACCTGAAAGCGAAAACCATCGACCTTTCGACCGGCATCGTCTCGGCCGTGACCCTCTGGTCGGCCTCTTCGTTGCTCAACCTGCAGGCGCATACCAGCCGCAATATCTTTACCCACGATCCGTCCGACACCGCCGGGAACCTGATGAAGCACTTGTGCTGGCCGGCCGCGGGCGGCGCGACCTGCTCCGACGGCAGCGGTCTCACGCTCGCCGAGCAGGGCTATTTCAACCCGACGCAGCTCGCGCAATACCCGGCGATCTCGCTCGACCCGGGCAAGCTCGCCGCGATCAGCGCGGAGAAGGTGCTGAATTTCTTCCGCGGTGAGCGCACCTACGAGGACAGCGGCGGCGGCGCGGCCAGCGATCTTTTCCGGCTGCGGGACAGCATCCTGGGCGACATCATCAATGCCCAGCCCTCCTACGTGAAGAAATCGCCCTTCTTGTATGGCGATGCCGGTTACGCCGGCTTCCAATCCGTCACGAACTCGCGGCGCGGCACGGTGTACGCCGCCGCGAACGACGGCTATCTGCACGCCTTCGAAACCGACGTCAACAACAACCCGTATTTCCAGACCGCGGGTATCGGCACCAGCATCACGAGCGACGACACGTTTCAGGGCAACAACAGCGGCAACGGCGTCGAGCGCTGGGCCTATGTTCCCGGCATCGTGCTGCCGAATGTCTACCGGCTTGCCAACAAGCCCTACAACCACCGCTACCTGACCGACGGGTCGCCACAGGTGGGCGACATCTGTGTGACGTCGACCTGCGGCCTGCCGCCGACCGGGACTGCGACCGCGAGCGACTGGCGCACGATCCTCGTGGCCGGCCTGAACTCGGGCGGCATAGGGTATTACGCGTTGGACATTAGCGACCCGCTGCCGAGCGGCGTCAAGGTGCTGTGGGAATTCACCAACCGCGGCGTCTGCTATACCGACCCAGAGATTGCCGTCGGCGATAAAACCTCCGATTGCCACCTCGGCCTGTCGTACGGCAACCCGATCATCGCCAAGCGCAACTCCGATGGAAAATGGGTGGTCATCGTGACCTCGGGCTACAACAACACCGTGGGCGGTGGCGACGGCAAGGGCTACCTCTATATTCTGGAGGCGCACACCGGCAAGATCCTGAACCGTCTCACCACCGGGGTCGGAACCGTCGCTTCACCTTCGGGCCTGGCGAAGATCAACGGCTGGGCGACGAACGCCAATATCGACAACACCGCGCTCGCGGTGTACGGCGGCGATCTCGAGGGCAACCTCTGGCGCTTCCAGCTCGACTCGACCGGGCCCGGCTACCTGGGCGTGGTCAGGGTGGCGACGGTGACCAGCGCCGGCGGCGTTCCGCAGCCGATCACGGTGAAGCCCGAGCTCGGCCCGGTACCGAACCAGCCCAGCGCGCGCATGATCCTGTTCGGCACCGGCAAGTTCCTCGAGAGCACCGACAAGACCGACACGTCGGACCAGAGCATCTACGCGCTGAAGGACGTGCCGACCACGATTACCAGCCCGGTCATCGCCAGCGTGCGCGGCAACCCGCTGATCAAGGTGCGGACGTTCGCCGGTTACGGAGTCGACGACCCAACGCGCACCGTCGCGTCCGGGACGGCACCCAGCTGGGCCACTGATTTCGGCTGGCTGCTCGATCTGCCGGACGACCGCGAGCGCGTGAACGTCGACCCGCAGCTGCAGCTCGGCACGCTGGTCATCGCTTCGAACGTGCCGTCCAACGACACCTGCACCGCGGGCGGTTTTTCGTGGCTCAACTTCCTCGACTATGCCACCGGCTCGTACGTGCCCGGGGCCACCGACAGCATGGCGAGCGTCAAGATCGCCAGCTCGCTCGCGGTCGGTATCAACGTCATCATGCTGCCCGGCGGCAAGGTCGTCACCATCGTGACCACGGCCGACAACCAGCAGCTGACGCAGAACACGCCGGTGCCCAGCTCGAGCTTCGCCGGCCGGCGCGTTTCGTGGCGCGAGCTGATCAAGGAATAGCGCCGGCGAGCATCCAGCGGCTCGGACTGGCGCTGGCCGCTTCGCTCGTTGCGCATGCGGCCCTGCTCCAAGGGGTCGCCGCGCTGCCGCATGCCTGGCAGCCGGCAGCCGGCTTTTCAGCGGCGCATCCGGGTGCGGGCTTGCTGCGCGTAATGCTGCTGCCGGAGCCTGCCGCGGCGCTCCCGGTGGCTCCCGTGCCGCCTCCATCGCCGGCCGCGGGGGTTCCCCGTGCGCCGCGTTACTTCCACGCCCACGAGCTCGATCGCCGGCCGCAGATTCTTTCGCACGTCGAGCCCAACTTCCCGGCGCTGGCTCTCGTGCCGACCGGCCGCGTGGTGCTGCGGCTTTATGTGGATGAAGAGGGCAGCGTGGAGACCGTGGCGGCGGAGTCGGCCGACCGCACCGGCGCCTTCGAGGCTGCGGCGCGCGATGCCTTCGCCGCGGCTCGCTTCCTTCCCGGGATCAAGGGCGGCGTGCCGGTGAAGGCGGTGGTCCGCGTTGAGGTGCTATTCGGCAGCCCACACCCGGAGAACGCGCCGCGATGACATTGCGCGGGTTGCTCTTTGCCGCCTTGGCGGCGTTGTTCTGCAGCGCCGCGTTCGCTCGCGATGACGCCGAGCTCGGCGCGCTTGCCAAGCAGGCGGCGAGCGGTTCGGCGGCCGCGAGCGCGGAGATCCAGCGCCGCGCCGCGAGCGGCGATGCCCAGGCCGAGCACCTGATGGGAATGATGCACGTCTCCGGCCAGGGCGCGGCGCAGAGCGACGAGTTGGCGGTCGACTGGTTTCTGCGGGCGGCCCGCAAGGGCCACGTGCCCTCGCAGCACAACCTCGGCGTGATTTACGAGCGCTCCAGCGGCTCGCTCAAGGACCCGGCGGAGGCGCGCAGGTGGTATCTCTCCGCGGCCGCGCAAGGCTACGCGCGTTCGCAAGCGAAGGTCGGCGCTTTCCACCTCGACGGGGTCGGCTTCCCGACCAACACGGACGAGGGCAAAGCATGGATCGAAAAGGCCGCCGCGCAGGGCGAACCCTACGCGCTGTACCGGCTCGGCATGCTGTACCTGGAGGGCCGCGGCTACGACAAGAATCCGAAGGAGGCCACCGCGCTTCTGATCCGCGCCGCGGAAGGAAAAGACCGCGATGCCCAATACCGCGCCGCCCTGCTCTACCGCGAGGGCAGCGGCGTGGCGAGAGATGACCAGAAAGCACTGCAGTGGCTGCGCGCCGCCGCCGACCAGAAGCAGCCCGAAGCCGAGTACTTGCTGGCCGTGGTCTACCGCTTCGGCTGGCTCGGCGCGGGGCGCAATCCCAAGCAGTCGCTCCTGCTGCTACAGCGCAGCGCCCTCCAGGGCCACGCGCCGGCGCAGTTCGACCTCGGGCTCGCGTACATCGATGGGCACATCGTGAAGCCCGACCCGCAGGAAGCTTTGGGATGGCTGATGCGCGCCGCGCGCCAAGGCCACGGCCAGGCGATCGAGTACGTCGATCGCATTCAGGACCGGCTCAAGAACGAAAAAGCCCGATAGCCTGCGCTAAACGCGCGATCAGCGGATCCCATTCATCGAGTCTGGCCTGGCGCCACAGGCGCGCCGACGGGTACCACGGCAGCTGCTCCCCTTCCAGCAGGTAGCGCCAGCCCGGGCGCGCGGGAACCAGCACCCACACCGGCCGCGCCAGCGCGCCGGCAAGGTGGATCACGGTAGTGGCGACGCTGACCACAAGGTCGAGCTCGCTCAGCAGCGCCGCACACTCGTCCAGGTCGTCCACCGCCTCCTGCCAGTGCGCGATGCGCACGCCGCTGGCGCGCATGGCCTCCAGCTCCTGCCGGGAATCTCCGTATTGCAGGCTGATGAACTGCACACCGGGCAAGCTCAGGATCGGATGCCACTGCTCGAGCGGTATCGATCGCAGCCGGCGATCGGTGCGATCGGTCCCGCCGCGCCACGAGATTCCTACGCGCAAACCGGGCCCGAGCGCGGTGAGGCGCGTGCGCCAGTGCAGGCACCGCGAGGTGTTCGCCGCCAGGTAGCCCGTGTGCGCGGGGAATGCGCCGAGGTCGTTGCGCAGGAACTCGCCGAGCCCGCTCATCGGCACCTGGTAATCGGGCTGGCGCGGCGACGCCTTGCGCGGGCGCTTGCCCACCACCTCGGCGTGCGGAAACGAGCGTGCGAACAGGCGCTCGAGCCTCGGGTGGACCTCGAACGCGCAGCGCCCGCCGGCCGCCACCAGGTCCGGAAACATGTTCGCGAACATCACCTGGTCTCCAAGTCCCTGCTCCGACCAGACGTAGAGGGATTTGCCGGCGAGCGGCTCCCCCCGCCACAGCGGCGCCGCGAAATCCGGCCGGAGGCGGGCGTTCTCGCGCAGGCCCCATTTCTTCCCTTGATACCGCCAGCCGTTGGCGAAATCCCCGCTCGCCAGAAGCGCGATCGACAGGTTGTTATGCACGCCCGGGTCTTCGGGCGCGTGCTCGAGGGCCTGACGGAAGCGCGCGATGCCTTCCTGGTAGCGATTAAGCGCGCACAGCTGCAGGCCCATTCCGTCCATGACCCGCGGATGCGCCGGCGCTTCCTCGAGGAGAGCCTCGAGTTGCGCGAGCGCCCCTTGCGGGTCGCCGGATTCGCCGGTCAGTAGCGCGTGGTTGAGACGGGCGCCGAAGTTGCCCGGCTGGAGGGCGAGCGCGCGCGCGTTCGCAGCCAGCGCCTTCTCCGGCCTGCCGATCTGCAGGTAGGCGTCGGCGATCGCGAGATGCGCTTCTTCCCACTCGGGTCGCTGCTTGCGCACCGTCAGCAGCTCGCGCAGCGCTTCGCCGTAGCGTGTGGCCTCGCTCAGGATCCTGCCCAGGCGCAGCCGCGTTTCGATATTTTCCGGTTCGAGTTTGAGCAGCCGGCGCAGAAGAGCACCGGCGCGCTCGAGCTTGCCTTGATGGCGCAAGATCGCCGCAGCGTTCGCCAGGGCCTGGCGGTGCTCCGGATCGGCCGCCAGGCAGCGCTCGAAATGGACCAGGGCTGCGGCCACTTGCGATTGCGCGAGCAGCAGCGCGCCGAGCCCGTTATGGCCATGCGCATTCTCCGGGTACGCCGCGAGCAGTTGTTCGTAGCGCCGGCGCGCTTCGGCGGCATCGCCCGCGTCGTGCTCCAGGCGGGCGCGCCAGTAAAGCACCTCGGGCGCGGCCGGAAACAGCGCCTCCATGCGCGCGTATTCGCGCCTTGCCCCCTCGACGTCTCCGGCCCGCTTGAGAAGCGCCGCTCTGTTGAGATAAGCGACCAGCAAGCCTGGCTTGCGCTCGATCGCGGCCGCATACGCCGCCAGCGCGTCCTCCGTGCGTCCCTGATCGGCGAGCACGTTGCCCAGGTTGAGCTCGCCTTCGGCGTAGCCTGGAGCGTGCCTCAGGGCGTCGCGATATTTCTGCTCGGCGGCCGGCAGGTTGCCCTGGCGCTGCAACACGTTGCCGTAGAAGAGGTGAAAATCCGGCCGCTTCGGATCGTGGAGCAGCGCCTGGCCGATCGCGCGCTCCGCTTCCAGCATCTCGCCGGCAAGGAAAGCGGTGTGCGCCAGCAGGTAATGCGCGTCGGGATGATGCGGAGAGACCTCCAGCACCGCGGCGAAGGCGGCGCGCGCGTCGGAGAAGCGACGCTCGCGCAGGCTTTCCAGTCCGGCGTCGAGCAGGCCCCGCAGGCGCTCCACGTGCTCAGGCCAGCGCGGCGCGCACGCGCTCGAGCACCGGCGTCCAATCGCCCGCGGCCGCCTGTCGGAAAAGGCGTACGGATGGATACCACGACATTGCCTCGCCGCGCGCGCCATAGCGCCATTCAGGGACCGACGGCACCATTACGCACGCCGGCCGGCCCAGCGCGCCGGCGAGGTGCACCACCGCCGTGCACACGCTTACCGTTATGTCGAGCGCGCAGATCAGCGCCGCTGTGTCGTCGGTGCTCTCGATCAGCTCGGGCCAATGCTCGACCCGGATGCCATGGTTGCGTTCGAGCGATGCGACCTCGCCATCGACGTCGCCATACTGCAGGCTGACGAAGCGTGCGTCGGGAAGCTGTAGCAGCGGGCGCAGGGCGTCAAGCGCGATCGAGCGCCGCGCGTATCCGGTGCCGGGCAAGCCGCCTCGCCAGGACAGGCCGATCCAGCGCCCGCTCGACAGACCGGCGAGTCGGCTGCGCCAGTGCTCGATGCGCGCCGGATCCGCGCGCAGATAACCGCTGTGGCGCGGGAATTCGCCCGACCCCGCGCGAAACACCAGGGGCAAGCTGCCGGCCGGTATCTGAAAGTCCACGGGCTCGCTTGCGAGGCGTTCGCGCAAATCCGCTTCGCTGCCCGACAGGAAGCTCGCTTTGGGGAACGAGCGCGCGAACAGCGGCTGCAGGCGCCGATGACAGGTGATGACGCACCGCCCTGCGACATCGAGCACCTCGTTGAAGCAGGAGGCGAACATGATTTCATCGCCCAGGCCTTGTTCGCGGCCGACGAGCAGCGTGCGGCTCGCGAGCGCGCTGCCGCGCCAGCGCGGATAGTCGAAGCGCTCGTGAAGCGCCTGTACGGAGGGCACCTCGAGCCTCGCCTCGTACTTTTCCCAACCCGCCTGCCACTCGCCCTTGAGCAGGCGCACCACCGATTCGCCGAACTCGCCGGCGGCGCGGTGGCCGCCCCGCGCCGATTCGCGATGCGCGGCGATCGCTTCTTCGTAGCGGCCCTGGTGCTCGAGTGCCATGCCGAGCGTAATGTAGGTCTGGGCCAGGCCAGGCTCGAGCTGCAACGCCGCGCGGCAGCGCGCGGTGGCTTCCGCCGGACGGTCGAGCTTGACCAGCAGATCGGCGAAGTTGTGGTGCGCTAAAGCGAACCCGGGTTCGACCTCGATGGCACGGCGGTAATAGCGCTCGGCCTCGACCAGGCGCCCGAGCGCCTTCAATGATCCGGCGTAATTGTTGTGGATCTCGGCGTTTCCCGGGGCGAGCAGCGCGGCCTGCGCGAAATAGCGCAGAGCGTCCTCGTGCTCGCCTTTCAGCTGGTGCAGGTAGCCGGCGAGATGAAGCGCATCGGCGTCGTCGGGATGGCGCTCGATGACGTCACGGCAGGTGGAAAGCGCGATGCCGTAATCGCCCGATTTGATGTACTGGAGCGCTTCTTCCAGTCGTCCGGCGTTCATCCCGCGCGGCTGGACGGCTTGTTGGCCTTGACGAGCTCGCGCGGCAGGGTGAAGACGACGCTTTCGGTGATTCCCGGGAGCGTCTGCACGCTGGCCGCGCCGAGCGCCTTGAGGCGCGCGATGAGCTCGTCCACCAGCACCTGCGGTGCGGAGGCGCCGGCGGTCACGCCAACGCGGCGCTTGCCTGCGACCCATTCCGCCTTCAGGTCAGCGGCGCGGTCCACCATGTACGCTTCGGCGCCCATGTGCTGCGCCACTTCGCGCAGCCGGTTCGAGTTGGAGCTGTTGGGCGAGCCGACCACGATGACCACCTCGCACTGCGGCGCCATGATCTTCACCGCGTCCTGGCGGTTCTGCGTCGCGTAGCAGATGTCGTCCTTCTTCGGGCCGTGGATCGTGGGGAAGCGCGCCTTCAGGGCGGCCACGATGGCGCGAGCGTCGTCTACTGAAAGAGTGGTCTGTGTGACATACGCCAGGCGCTCCGGCGAGGCGACGCGCAGCCCGGCGACGTCTTCCACCGTCTCGACCAGGTGCATGCCGTCGATCGCCTGGCCCATGGTGCCCTCGGCTTCCGGGTGGCCGCGGTGGCCGATCATCACCACCTCGTAGCGGGCGCGCAGCATCTTCGCCACCTCGACGTGCACCTTGGTGACCAGCGGACAGGTGGCGTCGAACACCTTCAGCCCGCGGCGCTCGGCGTCGGCACGAACCTCCTGCGACACGCCGTGCGCGCTGAAGATCACGGTGGCGCCGGTGGGCACCTCGTCCAGCTCCTCGACGAACACCGCGCCCTTGGCGCGCAGGTCGTCGACCACATACTTGTTGTGGACGATTTCGTGGCGCACGTAAATGGGGGCGCCGTGCAGCTCGAGCGCGCGCTCCACGATCTCGATCGCGCGCTCCACGCCGGCACAGAATCCGCGGGGACTCGCTAGCAGGACGTCCATGGCGCTATTTTCGCATGCGGTACGCGGCGTCGAACGCCGCTTCGAGCCGGCGCATTTCTTCACTCGTCACGCCGCGCAAGCCCTCGACCACGCGCTTCGCCCAGTCGAAATACTCGCGCCGGCGCTGCAGATCCCAGCTCGCCGGCGGCCGCTGCGCGACATCGCGCAGATTGCAGATCTTGTCGGCGAGCTTGACCAGCTTCGCCTGCGTGGAGAGCGCGCCGGCGTGCTCGATCTGCAGGCGCTTGCGCTCCGCCTTGGGCAGCCGGGTGTCGTCGGTGACCTCCGCGACGATGCCGGCGACGCGCGCGCCGAACGCTTCGGCAAGCTCGTCCGGCGTAGTGGCCGTGTCCTCCACCGTATCGTGCAACAGCGCGGCGCACAGCACCTCCACGTCGGTGACGCCGCCTTCGTTCACCAGCACGTCGGCGAGCGCGATCGGGTGGTTGATGTACGGCGACGCTTCGGGGTCCTTGCGGCGCTGGTCGCGATGCTTGTGGGCGGCGAACGCGAGCGCTTTAAGAAGGAGCGCCAGCTCGCTTTTCATGGTGGACGAATCCCTCGAGGATCAAGATCACCGCGCCGACGCTGATCGCCGAGTCAGCGACGTTGAACGCGGGCCAGTGCCAGCCGAGCGCGTGGAAATCCAGAAAATCGACCACGTGGCCGAAGCGCACGCGGTCGATCAGGTTGCCGAGGGCGCCGCCGAGAATCAGCGCGAGACCGAGGCATAGCAGGCCGCGGCCGGGATTGCGCACGATCAGCACGCTGACGATCACCGCCGCGGCGAGCGCGAAGGCGGCGAGCAGCGGCGTCTGCCAGCCCGCCGCCTGCGCGAACAGGCTGAACGCGGCCCCCTTGTTGAACACCAGCACCAGGTTGAAGAAGCCGGTGAGCTCCACCCGTGGATGGCGATTCTCGAAATAGCCGAGCACCAGCCATTTCGTCAGCTGGTCGGCGGCCACGATGGCCGCCGACAGCGCGAACCAGCGCCACGTCCTAGACATGTTTGCGGGCCTCGCCCGGCCCGCGCAGGTTGCTCTGGCAGCGGCCGCACAAGCCTTCGCCATTGACGTCCGCGAGGTAGTGCCAGCAGCGCTCGCACTTGGGATGGGCGCTGGGCGCGACCTTCGCCGCCAGCGCATCGCCGCGAGCCACGCGCGCCGCCGAGGTGATCATCAGGAACTTCAGATCGGCGCCGAGGCTGGCGAGCAGCTCGTAGTCGGCCGCGGGCGCCGTCATTTCCACCTCCGCTTGCAGGGACGAACCGACTTTGCCATCCGCCCTCAAGGCCTCGACTTCCTTCCTCACCGGCGCGCGCAGTTCGCGCAGCCGCGCCCACTTGGCGAGCAATTCCGCGCCATTCGGCGGCGTGGGCAACTCATGCCACGTCTGGAAGAACACGCTGTCGTCCCTGTCGCGCGCCAGTTCCTGCCACAGCTCCTCCGCGGTGAAGGACAGGATCGGCGCGATCAGCCGCACCAGGCTTTGCGTGATGTGCCAGAGCGCGGTCTGCGCCGAACGCCGCGCCGGCGAGTCGGCGCCGCACGTGTACAGTCGGTCCTTGAGGACGTCGAGGTAGAACGCGCCGAGGTCCTCCGAGCAGAATGCCTGCAGCTTCTGCGCCACCAGATGGAACTGGTAGCGCGCATAGTCCGCGGTCACCTGCTCCTGCATCTGCGCCGCCATCGCCAGCGCGTAGCGGTCGATCTCCACCATGTCGGCAAGCGCCACCGAATGCTTTGCCGGGTCGAAATCCGAGGTGTTGGCGAGGAGAAAGCGCAGCGTGTTGCGCATGCGCCGGTAGCTCTCCACCACGCGCTTCAGGATTTCGTTGGAGATGAACAGCTCGCCCGAGTAATCCGTGCTCGCGACCCAGAGGCGCAGGATCTCGGCGCCGAGGCTGTTGGAGACCTGCTGCGGCGCCACCACGTTGCCCTTGGACTTCGACATCTTGCGGCCCTCGCCGTCGACGACGAAGCCGTGGGTGAGAAGACCCTTGTACGGCGGGATGCCATCGAGCATGCACGACACCAGCAGCGACGAGTGGAACCAGCCGCGATGCTGGTCGGAGCCTTCGAGATAGAGGTCCGCCGGGAAGCGGGTGTCGTCGCGGTGCGAGCCGCGCATCACCGTGTAGTGCGTGGAGCCCGAATCGAACCAGACGTCGAGCGTGTCGCGGCTCTTTTCGTAGTTATTGCTATCAGGCCCCAATAACTCTTCGGCGGTCACGCTCTGCCAGGCTTCAATGCCGCCCTGCTCCACGCGCTTCGCCACCTTCTCGACGAGTTCCGCCGTGCGCGGGTGCAGCGCACCGGTCTCGCGATGGAGGAAGAACGGCATCGGCACGCCCCATTGCCGCTGGCGCGACAGCGTCCAGTCCGGCCGGTTGGCGATCATCCCCTGCAGCCGCGCCTGGCCCCAGGCCGGGAAGAACTCGGTGTTCTCGATGCCGCGCAGCGCAGTTTCCCGCAAGGATTCTGAACCCAGCTTCTTGTCCATCGAGGCGAACCACTGCACCGTGGCGCGCAGAATGACCGGCGTCTTGTGGCGCCAGCAGTGCATATAGCTGTGCTGGTGGATCTCGTGATGCAGCAGCGCGCCGCGCGCCTCCAGCTCCTTGACGATCCTGCCGTTCGCTTCCCAGATCGGCAACCCGCCGAAAAGCGGCAGCGAAGACGCGAAACGCCCGTCCCCCATCACCGGCGTGAGCATCTCGTCGTCGCGCATGCCGTAGCGCCGGCAGGACTCGAAGTCCTCCACGCCGTAGGCGGGTGCGGAATGCACGATGCCGGTGCCCGCGTCGAGCGTGACGTAGTCGCCCAGGTACATCGGCGCGTCGCGATCGTAAAAGGGGTGGCGAAAGCGGATGTTCTCGAGCGCCTTTCCCTTGCAGCTTCCCAAGGATCTGCCGGAAAGACCATAGCGCTTGAGACAGGCCTCCTGCAGCTCGGCCGCGAGGATCAGCAGGCCCTTTTCGGTATCGACCAGGTGGTACGAGAGCTCGGGATGGACATTGAGCGCCTGGTTCGCCGGGAGCGTCCATGGCGTGGTGGTCCAGATCACCGCAAAACCGGGTTTGTCGATCGTGACGTTGAACGCTTTAGCCACCTTCTCGGGCTCGGCAAAAGCGAATCCCACGTCGATCGCCGGGTCCTTGCGGTCCTCGTACTCGACCTCGGCCTCGGCCAGCGCCGAGCCGCAATCGAAGCACCAGTTCACCGGCTTGAGGCCGCGGTAGACGTAGCCCTTCTCCAGCAGCTTGCCGAGCACGCGGATCTCGTCGGCTTCGTTGCGCGGCGCCATCGTCAGGTACGGCTGCTCCCAGTCGCCCAGGACGCCGAGGCGCTGGAAGTCTTTTCTCTGCCGGTCGATCTGTTCAGTCGCGAACGCGCGGCAAAGGCGCAGGGTCTCCGCGGCCGGCAGGTTCTTCCCGTGCTTCTTCTCGATCTGGACTTCGATCGGCATGCCGTGGCAGTCCCAGCCCGGGACATAGGGTGCGTCAAAGCCGGCCAGGGTCTTCGATTTGACGATCACGTCCTTGAGGATCTTGTTGACCGCGGTGCCGATATGGATGTCACCGTTCGCGTAAGGCGGCCCGTCGTGCAGCACGAAGCGCGGCCGGCCTTTCGCCACCGCGCGCAGGCGCCGGTAGACGCCCTTCTCCTGCCAATCCTTCACCCAAACCGGCTCGCGCCTGGCAAGGTCGCCGCGCATAGGGAACGGCGTCTCCGGAAGATTCAGCGTGTCCTTGTAATCAGCCATGGTTCAGAAAGAACTCCCTCGCCTGCCGCGCATCGCGCGCGATCGCCGCCTGCAGCGCGGGCAGCCCGTCGTATTTTTCTTCATCGCGCAGCTTCTTGAGGAAACGCACGCGCAGATGCTCGCCATAGAGATCCTCATCGCGGTCGAAGAGGTGCACCTCGAGCAACGGGATGGCCACCGGGTTCACCGTCGGTCGCCGGCCCACGCTCGCCACTCCCCGACCGAAGCGGTCGACCTCGACCGCAAAGATGCCCGCAATCGGCGGTGGTCGCCGCAGCACGATATTGGCGGTCGGAAAGCCCAGGCCGCGGCCGAGCTTTGCGCCGTGCGCGACGCGGCCGCTGATGGTGTAGGGATGGCCAAGAAGCCGCTCGGCGCCGCGCAGATCGCCCGCCTTGAGCGCCGCACGAACTGCGGAGCTGGACACGCGCCGGCCTTCGAACTCGACGTCGTCCATCGCCTCGAGGGAAAAACCGTAGCGCTGCGCCGCCGCCTCCAGCGTGGCGAAGTCGCCGGCGCGCCGCGCGCCGTAGCGAAAATCGCGCCCGATGGTGAGCGCACGCGCGCCCAGCCCATCGACCAGGACGTCTTCGACGAAGCGCTCGGGCGCCAGCGCGGCGAAGCGCGCGTCGAAGCGCGCGACATGCACGCGCTCGACGCCGGCTTGGGCGAGCAGCTCGAGCTTGTCACGCAGCCTCGTGATGCGAGCCGGCGCGGCTTCGCCGGCGAAGAATTCGCGCGGATGCGGTTCGAAAGTCAGGACGCAGGAGGTGAGGTCGTTTTCTCGCGCCCGGGCAACCACGCGATCGACGAGCGCGCGGTGGCCGCGGTGCACGCCGTCGAAGTTGCCGATCGTCAGCGCACACCTGCCCCGGGCGCGCTGCAAAGAGCCGTGCGTAACGACCATGGACGTGGTTAAAACACTGAATTATAGTAGGTTTATGAAAACCATCGAAGAGCAGATGAGTTTCTACGCGGCCTACCACCAGGACGCGCGCAACAAGGCCACGCACTTCATCGGCGTGCCCGCGATCATGCTGTCGCTCTTTATTCCGCTCGCCTGGATCCGCTTCGAGGCCGGCGGCGTGACGATCACCGCGGCGATGATTTTCGCCGCCGTGGTGCTGATGTACTACTTCTTCCTCGACGTGCCGCTCGCGCTCGCCATGCTGGTGATCACCGCCGCATTGGTCTGGGTCGGGCACCAGATTGCCGCATTGGGCTCGCTGCAAGGCTGGATCTGGTTCGCGGCGTTGTTTGTTGGCGGCTGGATCCTGCAGCTTGTCGGCCACGGCTTCGAGGGCCGCAAGCCCGCGCTCGCCGACAACCTGTTCCAGATCTTCGTCGCGCCGATCTTCTTGGCGGCCGAAGTATTTTTTGCCCTCGGCTATAAACCGCAACTGCACCAACAGGTGCAGCAGCGGGCGCTCGAGCTTCGCAAGTCAGGGACAGACCACGTTTTTTCCCAGGCCTCGCAGGCCTAAAAAACGTGGTCTGTCCCTGATTTCGTTTCCTTAGTTCAGCCGCGAGCAGAGCGCGGAAAGCTCGAACAGCTTGCCGCGCACTTCATCGAGATCGGGCGCGTCGGGCTCGCGCTCGGCGTAATCCGACAGGTCCTTCAGCGCCGCCCGGTAGCACTCGAGGCGGTGGTAGATCAGGCCGCGGTCGCCCAGCTCGGCGCTCGCGTCGGGCGTGACCAGGAGCATGCGGTTGAGCACGTCGAGCATGCACTCGGGCTTGTCGATCTCGCGGTAGATGGCCTTCAAATTTCGCAGCACCCGCGACAGGATTTGCCGGTTGGTCGCCGCCTCGAGGAACTGGTCGAGCGGTAGCTCGGCGGCGGGAAGATTGTCGGCCACGCCGTCGGGAATCACGCGCTTGACCCGGCTGCGCAGCTCGTCCTCGGATTGCGGGGCGCCGCCGCTGAACGGATCGAGCACCAGCGTTCCGCCCCGAAGCTTCAGCCGCACCAGGAAATGGCCGGGAAACGACACGCCCTGCAGGGGCAGGCCGATGCGCCGGCCGAGCTCCATATAGAGGATCGCCAGGGTGATCGGGATGCCGGTCTTGCGATCGATCACCTCGTTCAGATAGCTGTTGCGAGGATCGTAATAGTCGTCGGTGTTGCCCCAGAACCCTTCGTCCTCGTACAGGAACTTGTTGAGCGCGACCACGCGCTCCTCGGCGCCAGGATTCTTCGGCATGCTGGCGCGCAGCCGGATCGCCATGCGCTCGATGTCACCGAGGTAGCGCTCGACGTCGAGCGCGGGGTAGGCGTCCTGCGCGATCATCAGGCACGCGCGCGCGAGGTCGATGCGCGCATCGTCGCGGGCGATGAGCTGCGCGAAGGCTTCGAGCGCGACGCCCATCACTCCGCCGCCCGCCGCGAGAAGTCGCGCGGGCGGAAGCCGAAAGCGAAGAGGCAGGCGCCATACACAGCAGCGCCCAGCGCCACCAGGCCCAGCACGGCCGGCACCTTCTGGCGCCAGGACGCCTGCAGCCACCACACCGGCTCGCCCATGGTGGTGAACAGCACGATCGCCATGAATGCCACGGACGCCAGCACCTTCAGGACGAAAACCGGCCAACCGGGCTGCGGCAGGAAGATTTCGTGTTTCCTCAGCATTACGTAAAGGAAGAGTGCGTTCACACAGGCGCCCAGGCCGATGGCGAGCGCGAGGCCGGCATGCTGCAGCGGTCCGACGAAAGCCAGGTTCATGAGCTGCGTAGCGACGAGCGTAAAGATACCAATCTTTACCGGAGTCGCGACGTTCTGTCTTGCATAGAACCCCGGAGCGAGAATCTTGACCAGGATCATCCCCACCAGGCCGAGGCTGTACGCCACCAGCGCTTGGCGTGTCATCCAGGCATCGTCGATGGTGAAGCGGCCATAGTGGAAGAGCATCGCCACCAGCGGCAACGCGAGCACCGCCAGCGCTGCCGCCGCCGGCACGGCCAGCAGGGTGGTGATGCGCAGTCCCCAGTCCAGCAACCGGCTGTATTCGGTCGGGTTGGCGGCGGCATGATATTTCGACAGGCTGGGCAGCAGGATCGTGCCCACCGCCACGCCGAGCACGCCCGCCGGCAGTTCCATCAGCCGATCGGCGTAGTACAGCCACGAGACGCTTCCGGTTGGCAGGAACGAAGCGAAGATCTGGTTGAGAACCAGCGAGACCTGGCTCACGGAGACACCGAACGCGGCCGGGAGCATGAGCAGTAGCACGCGGCGCAGGCCCGGGTGCGAAAAGTCGAGCCGCCAGCGCGGCAACAGGCCGAGCCGCACCAGGAATGGGATCTGAAACGCGAGTTGCAGAACGCCGCCGATGAACACGGCCCAGGCCAGCACCATGATCGGCGGATCAAAATACTCTGCAAAAAATACCGCCCCCACGATGAAAGAGACATTGAGCAGCGCCGGGGTAATCGCCGGGACCGAAAACCGGTTCCAGGTGTTGAGAATGCCGGCCGAGAGCGCGACCAGCGAAATGAAAAATATGTACGGGAAGGTGATGCGTAGGAGCGACACCGTAAGCGCGTAGGGCTTGGTGGGATCGAGCGCAAATCCGGGCGCGGTGAGGTACACGATGAGGGGCGCCGCCGCCACGCCGACCGCCGCGGTGACTGCCAGCGCGATGAACAGCACGGTGGAAACGGCGTCGATCAGACGCTTTGCTTCCAGGTGGTCCTTGTGCTTGTGCTCACCCAGAAGCGGCACAAACGCCTGCGAGAATGCGCCCTCCGCGAACAGCCGGCGCAGCAGGTTTGGAAGCTTGAAAGCGACAAAGAAGGCGTCGGTCAGGGGCCCCGCGCCAAAGATCCGCGCGATAAAGAAATCGCGCGCATAGCCCAGCACCCGGCTGACCATGGTCAGGCTGCTCACGGTAGCCAGGGTGCGCAGGAGGTTCATGTGTCTAGAGGGCCGTTCATGCTAAACTGCGCGCCCTTTTCGGGATCAGTGAGTCCATGGCAAACATCAAGTCGGCCCGCAAGCGCGCCCACCAGGCAATCGGACTGCGTGCGCACAACATGAAGCTGCGCACCGAGGTGCGCACCGCGATCAAGAACGTGAAGAAGGCGGTCGCCGCCGGGAACAAGGAGGGCGCCACCAAGATGCTGCTCCAGTCCCAGCGCGTCATCGATCGCATCGTGGCAAAAGGCATCCTGCACCGCAACGCCGGCAACCGTCACAAGAGCCGGCTGGCGCACGCGCTGAAGGCCCTCAAGTAAAAGACTAAGCGGTATCCCCGACACGCTGCATTTCGGCCAGCTTGGTGCGCGCCGCCACCCGCCCATCGCGCACCTGCAGCTCGTTGTCCTTCGCGAAGTTCACCAGAAAGCGGTAAGCCATCGGCTCGACCTGCTCAAGCCGCGCGTCCACCACCACGCAGCGCACGCCGTTGGCGGTGACCGGGTGCACGAACGGCGAGTACTGCATGCGGTGATCGCCGCCGAACGCCGACATCACCCCGCACAGGCGCTCGGCCCAATCGCTCGGCCGGAACGATTTGCCGTCGAGCGTGGTTCCCACGATGACGAACTCGACGATCTCGGCGGTCGCGGCCATGCGCGGCTAATTATAGTGGCGGCCTGATGGCGAAGCCTTCCAGCCGCATCCTCGTCATCAACGACGAGCAGCTCGAGCTGCGCGAATTCGTCAAGGGCCTGAACGCCGCCGCGCGCTCGCTCGACAACCCGCTCGGCATCGGCTTTCTCGGCGCCACCACCGTCAAGGAGGCCCTCGCGCTCATCGAAGCGGACGGCAACCTGCAGGCGGTGCTGGTCGACGACACGCTGTACAAGGTGGGCAGCAACGGTTCGAGCTCGAAGAAGAAGCTGCAGATGTCGGCGCTGGAGCTGGTGCAGCGCATCACCCGCCTGCGTCCCGAGCTCGACGTCTACATCGTCATCGCGCAGGAAAAAGAGGACGACGTGGTCGACGCGCTGTTTGCCGAATCGGTCGACGGCTACTTCTACCGCGAGGAGCGCGACTATCGCGGCATCTATCGCATCCTCAACGCGCAGATCCAGGAGCGCGCGCGCACGCCGTTCTACGACCAGCTCAAGAACTACGTCTGGATGGCGAAGGACCAGTGGCACACCCCCGGGCATTCCTCGGGCGAGTCGCTGCGCGGCAGCCCGTGGGTGAACGACTTCTACGAGTTCATGGGCGAGCACGTATTCGACGCCGACCTGTCGGTGTCGGTGCCGATGCTCGACTCGCTGATGGAGCCGAAGGGCGTGATCGGCGAGGCGCAGGCGATGGCCGCCAAGGCGTTCGGCGCGCGCCGCACCTTCTTCGCCACCAACGGCACCTCCACCGCGAACAAGGTGATCTTCCAGACGCTGCTGGCGCCGGGCGAGAAACTGCTGCTCGATCGCAACTGCCACAAGAGCGTGCACCACGGCGTGGTGCTTTCCGGGGCGCATCCGATCTATCTCGATTCGGCGCTGAACCGCAAGTACGGGCTCTACGGCCCGGTGCCGAAGAAAACATTGCTTCGGGAAATAAAAAAGCACCCCGATGCCCAGGCGCTCATCCTGACCTCGTGCACCTACGACGGCCTGCGCTATGACCTGGCGCCGATCATCGCCGCGGCGCACGAAAGGGGGATCAAGGTCATCATCGACGAAGCCTGGTACGGCTTCGCGCGCTTCCATCCGTACTTCCGCCCCACCGCGCTGGAGGCCGGCGCCGACTACGCTACGCAATCGACGCACAAGGTGCTGTCGGCTTTCTCGCAGGCCTCGATGATCCACGTCAACGATCCGGGCTTCCGCGAGCACCTGTTTCGCGAGAACTTCAACATGCACACCTCCACCAGTCCGCAATACGGACTCATCGCCAGCCTCGACGTCGGGCGCAAGCAGGCGGTGATGGAAGGCTACAAGCTGCTCTCGCGCACGCTCGAGCTCGCGCAGGAAGTACGCAAGCTGATCAATTCCACCAAGGTGTTCCGCGTGCTGGAGCTCGAGGACCTGCTGCCCGAGGCGGTGCGCCACGACGGCATCAAGCTCGATCCCACCAAGGTCACCATCGACATCTCGGGCTGCGGCTACACCGTCGAGGACCTGCAGAAGGCGCTGTTCGAGCGCTTCAACATCCAGGTCGAGAAGTCGACGTTCAACACCCTGACGCTGCTCCTGACCATCGGCACCACGCGTTCCAAGGTCTCGCGCCTGTATGACGCGCTGATGCGCATCGCGCGCGAGCGGCGCGCCCCGCACCGGCTGGTGCAAAGCCCGGAAATCCCGCCGTTCACCAAGCTGCGCTACCTGCCGCGCGACGCCTACTACTGCGGCGGCGAGCTGGTGCCGGTGTTCGACGAGCGCGAGCGCATCAACCGGCGCCTCGCCGGGCGCGTCGCCGCCGACCAGATCGTGCCCTACCCGCCGGGGATCCCGGTGCTGGTGCCGGGGCAACTGATCACCAAGAAAATCGTCGACTACCTCGGCGGCCTGCTGCACTCCCACAAGCGCATGGAAATGCACGGCGTGGTCCACGAGGGTTACCTGCCCTGCATCCGGGTGCTGCAGGCGCGGGAAGCCCAAGGACTGGCGCGCGTCGCCTAAGCCACCGTCTCGTCCACCCGGCGCCGCTCCGGAGTGGTGCAGTGCAGGGCATGGAATGCGCTGACGCCGTCGCCGACGCGCGCGTGAAGGGAGGCGAACAAGCCTGCGGCACGCGACGCGTCGCCCTCGCGCATGACCGCGTAAGCGGCGCGATATTCGTCCAGCCAGTCAAGCGCGCGGTCGTCGGGGAACAGCTCGTACAGGTGTACCGGCTGCGCACGCCCGCGCACGCGCACCCGGTCGACTTCCCGCGCGCGGGGAAACTCGTCTTTCACCACCTTGTAGGTGGTCTCGCTCACCAGGATGTTGGTGCCGTATTCCTTGTTGAGATGCTCGATGCGCGAGGCCAGGTTCACCGCGTCCCCGACCACCGTGTAGTTGAAGCGGCTGGCCGAGCCCATGTTGCCCACCACCATCGGCCCGGTGTTGATGCCCACGCCGATGTCGATCGGCGGGATGCCGCGCACGCGCCAGCTTTCGCGCAGCGTCTGCAGCGCGCGCAGCATGTCGAGCGCCGAGCGGCAGGCGAGCGCGGGATGCTGCGGCTCGGCGAGCGGCGCGCCGAACACCGCCATGATGGCGTCGCCGATGTATTTGTCGAGCGAGCCGCGGTGCTCGAACACCTTGGCCGTCATCACCGTGAAGTACTCGTTCATCAGCTTCACCAGCTCCTCGGGCGCCATCGCCTCCGACAGCGTGGTGAAGCCGCGAATGTCGGAAAACAGCACCGTCAGCTCGCGCTTTTCGCCGCCGAGCTGCAGCTTGCCGGAATCGGCCACCAGGTCGTCGACCACCGCACGCGGCACGTAGTGCTGGAAGGCCCGCTTGAGGTAGCGCTTTTCCGAGAAGCTGAAGAAATACTCGACGAACGTGGCGCTGGCGAAGAGCAGCGCGACCAGCAGCGTCGGGTACACGAGGTTGAGCCACAGCCCCTCGCTCTCGAAGAGATAAATCGCCAACGCCAGATATCCCCCGAGGACCGCGGCGGCGAGAACCGCGCCGCCGCTCACGCCGAAGCGCGGCAGCAGCACGATGAGCACGAGCGCGATCAGCGCCATCGCCGCAGCGTCGACGAACATCATCCACTCCGGGCGCTGCAGCGCGTCGCCCTGCAGCAGGCTTTCGATGATGCTGGCGCGGATCTCCACGCCGGGAAGGGTTGCGCCGTAGGGCGTGACCCGCGTGTCGCCGATGCCGATCGCGGTGTTGCCCACGAGGACCACGCGCCCCCGCAGCAACGCCGGGTCTGCGCGCTGCTCGAGGATGTCGGCAATCGACACCGTGGCGAAGCTGCGCGGCGGGCGGTGGCGCACCAGCAGGCGGCCATCCTCGTCAAGCGGGATGTAATGCTCCCCGAGCCTCAGGCCGGCGATGCCGTAAGGCGCGAGGTCGAGCGCCGGCACGTCCTTGCCGAGGAAAGCGCGCGCCACCTGGACGTCGAACGCGGGAAAGTAGCGCCCGTCAAAGCGCCGGATCAGCGGCGCGCGCCGCACAACGCCGTCGGCGTCCGGAGGCACATCGAGATCACCGGCGTAGGTGGCCGCGCCCTGCAGCTCGGCGATGTTGACCAGCACACCGTACGGTTCTTCCATGCGGAACGATTCGGCCTGCACCTCGGCAATCGCCTGTGGCGAGATCGCGCGTCGGGCGGCCGCGAGGCCGGCGGGCCCGAGGTAGCGCATGTCGGCCTCGCGATGGATGAAGACGGTCCCCAGCACGACCTTTTTCGTCCCGCTGATCGCCCGGGCGAACTGCGTATCGGCGCGCGCCGACTCGCGCTCGGAAAAGAACAGGTCGAAGGCGATGACGCGGGCGCCAAGCTGGTCGAGGCGCTCGGCCAGCGCGGCGAACGTGGTACGGCTCCAGGGCCAGCGCCCGAGCTTCGCCAGGCTTGCCTCGTCGATCGCGGCAATAGTTACAAACCGCGGCGGCGCGCTCGGCAGTGCCCGCAGGCGCATGTCATAGGTCTTGAGCTCGACCTGGCCAACGAGCGGCACCCGAACCACGTCGCGCTCATCCGCGAAAAAGAGTGCAATAACACACAGGGTTAGCGCCACTCCTACGACTCGCGAGAGGCGGGTGGGTGCTAGAATTTTCACCAGAAGTCCGGCGCTCTATTGAGGGGGGAGGACGCCATTGTTTCCCGGGTATTCTAGGTTCGCGCTCGCCTGCGTGCTTGCGCTCGTCGGCATCGCCGCGACGGCGCAACCGCTCGAAGTGCAGTTCGTACGCGCCTGGCAGCCCCCTGCACGCAGTCTGGACCTTTCCGAGCTTTCCGGCTTCGCGCTTGCGCCTGACGGCACCGTGTTCGCCATGGACCGCGATCGCGGGGCGCTCTGGCGCATCGCCGGCAACGACGCCACGTCCACCGAGCTGGTGGGCAAGGAACGTCCGTTCGAGGCGAAGAAGGTGGGCGGCGTGGCCTGGATGGGCGATGGCCGCGTCGCGGTGGGGAATACCCGTAACGACTTGCTGGCGGTGGTCGACACACAGGGCAACGCCGAGCGCGTGTTCGGCGGCGGCGGCAGCGGCCACGGCGAGCTCGATGATCCGGAGGGTCTCGCCTTCTCGGTGCACCGCCGGCTCTACGTCGCCGACCAGGGCAACAACCGGGTCTCTGTCTATTCCGAGACCGGCGTGTTCCTGCATTCCATCGGCGCCGGCCGCGAGCCGGCCACGGCGCTCGTCAAGCCGTTCCAGGTCGCGCTCGACGGCGGCGAGCGCGTGTACGTGCTGGAGCAGACCGGCAGCGGGCGCATCTCCATCTACGACCGCACGGGGGCGTTGCTCAAGCGGCTCGCACCCGAGACGCTGCCCGGCGCACAGAACGGACGCTGGCGCGCGATCGCCGCCGACCTGAACGGGCGGCTGTTCGTCGCGGACAGCGGCAACGGCAATGTCGCCGAGATCGATTGGGAAGGCGGCCAGGTGCGCCGGCGCTTCGGCAGCCCGGGCCGCGGGCGCGGCCAGTTCTCCGACGTGCGCGCGCTGGCGATTGCCGGTCGTGAGCTGGCGGTCGCCGATGCGGGCAACGCCAAGATCGAGTTTTTCCGGCTGCCGGAAGCTGCCGCTGCCGCGCCGCGTCCCGAGCGCCTGCCGAGCGTGCGACGCGCCAGCAGCAACGCGCTGGAATGCGAGCGCGCCTACGCCTTTACCGAGGGCGAGCTGCTCTGCCTCGATGCGCGCACCGGTCGCGTTGCGCGCGTCGATCCGGCCGGCAAGGTGCTCTCGGTGTTCCCCGCCAAGATCGACTCGGCGAAGGTGGCCGCGTTCGACGCCAGGGACATCGCCATCAGCGACGGCAGCAGCATCCGCATCCTCTCGCACGATGGCACCGAGCGCTTCGCGGTCGGCCGCAGCGGCTCGCGCGACGGCATGTTCTCCGACATCGGCGGCATGCACCTCGCCGACTATCTCTACGTGGCCGACAGCGGCAATCGCCGCGTGCAGATCTTCACGCGCGACGGGATTTTCGTCGGCAAGATGGCCGAGACCACGGAAAAGGAGCCGCGCCGCCCGCAGCGCCCGGTCGCCGTGGTCACCGATCCCGCGCGCAACATCTATGTCGCCGACGCCGAAACCCGGCTGATCCACGTGTACTCGCCGACGCGCGAATGGCGATACGCGCTCGGCGCGGCCCGCGGCTACGAGTCGTTCCAGAGCATGAGCGTCGACCCCGAAGGCCGGGTGTATGTACTCGCCGCCACCGAGCGCGCGCGCCAGATGGTCGACGTCTACAACGGGGCCGAGCTCGAGTTCTCGTTCTCGGCGTACCGCGCGCCGCGGCTGGAAGTGACACGCGAGGCGACGCTGTCGATTCCGCTCAACGGCTACGACATCACGGTGAACGACTACGGTCGCAAGCAGCTCGCCGTGTATCACTACCTGCAGTCGCCCCAGCAGGTTGCCGGCGTCGAAGTGCTCGGCGACCCAGGGCGGGTGCGCGTCAGCTGGCGCAAGTCGGCCGAGCGCTTCGTGGCTGCTTACCGCGTCTACGGGGCCGCCGAACGCGCCGGGCCGTACGAGCGCGTGGCGCAAACCAAGGAGCTCGACGCCGCGTTCGACATCGGCGCGAAGGCGTATTCCTACTTCACCGTGTCCGCGCTCACCCGGCTCGAGGTCGAGGGCGAGGCCTCGGCGCCGGTCGAGGACCTGTTCCGCGCCCCCTACCGCTCTCTCGAGCAAAAGCAGTTCGACGCCGCCCTCGCCGGCTTTGACCGCGCCGCGAAGACCGCCCCCGGCCACGCCCCGTACGTCGAATACCTCGGGCGCAGTCTGCTCGCCCTCGGCCGCCACGAAGCGGCGATCGTCCAGTTCCAGGCGCTCGGCCGGCGCGCCGGCCTGGAAAAGCAGGGCTTGCTGCTCGAGGCACAGGCGCTCACGGCGTCGGGGGGCGTGCTGGCCGCGCGCGCCGTGGTCGAGCGCGCCATCGGCGCGCGGCACGCTGACGTCTCCACCTACACGCTGTGCGCCGACCTGAGCCTGCAGCTGCGCGACGCGGCCGGTGCGGTGCGCTGCGCGGACATCGCGCTCGCCGCCGATGCCGGCAATCCACACGCGCGCGCCCTGCGCGGCGAAGCGCTGGTGCGCCTCGGCACCGTCGACAAGGGCGTCGCCGAGCTCGATGCCGCCAATGCCGCGGCGCCGAACGACGCCGACCTGTGGCGGCGCAGCGGCCGGGTGCTGCTCGGCTTGAACCGCAACCCGGAGGCCCTACGGCGCTTTGCGCGCGTGCTCGAGCTGCAGCCGCGCGATGCCGACGCGTTGCTGGCCAGCGCGCAGATCTATCTCGAGCAGGGTGAGCTCGACCAGGCGCGCACCGTCGCGCTTTCGCTCATCGGCAGCCCGGTGCAGGAAAGCCGTGGCCAATACGTGCTCGGCCGCATCGCGCTGAAGCAGTCGAATCCGGAGGACGCGGTCATCGCCTTCGCGCGCGCCACGCGCCTCGACGCCAGGCAGGGCGCCGCCTGGGCCGGCCTCGCCGAGGGCTACCTCGCGCTCAAGGATGACCGCAAGGCGCGCGACGCGCTCGCCACCGCGGCCGCGCTGCCCGACGCGCCGCCCGCGGTATTCCGTCAACTGGCGGAGGTCGAGATCCGCGCCGGGCGCCACGCCGCCGCGGTGCCGGCGCTGGAAAAAGCCGTGGCGCTGCAGCCCAACGACGCCGAGCTGCGCCTGACACAGGCGCGCACGCTGGCGCATCTCGAGCGCTGGCACGACGCGGCGAATGCCGCGCGCGAGGCCCAGCGCCTGGCGCCGAAGAATCTCGACGCCCTGGTGCTCGGCGCCGAGGCCGCGTACCGCCAGGGCAAGAACGGCGAGGCGATCGAGACGCTGAAGCGCGCGGTCACGCTCGATCCCGAATCCTACGAAGTGCACTACAAGCTCGGCCGCAGCTACGCCGACAACAACCTGTACAGCGATGCCCAGTCCCATCTCGAGCGCGCGGCGCGGCTGAACGACCGGCTCGATGCGCCGCACGTGCTGCTGGCCCAGATGCACCTCAACCAGCGCTCCTATGACGCCGCGATCAATTCGCTGACGCTGGCGGTGGCGCTGAACCCGAGCGACGCCAACCGCCGCGAGCTCGACGCGGCCTACGACCGCAAGAAGAAGGCCCTGGCCGGCACCGGCGGCCGCATCGTGATGGAGGACTTGCGCCTCGAGCGCATGTTCGTCGCCGCGCACAAGCAATACGCCACCGAGCCGCTGGGCCGCATTCGGTTGCGAAACGACAGCGCCGAGGACTACCAGGGCCTGAAGCTGTCGTTCTTCATCAAGGAGTACATGGACTTCCCGGTGACGCGGGAAATCGCCGAGCTCAAGGCCAAGACCTTCGTCGAGATCCCGCTGAACGCGACGTTCAACCGCAAGGTGCTGGACATCGATGAGGACACCCGGGTGCTCGTGATCACCACCCTCGCCATGGCCGATGCGCGCGACGGGTCCCAGGAAGTCATCCAGGCGATGACCCTGTACGGGCGCAACGCGCTGGTCTGGGCGAACAGCGACATGATCGGCTCGTTCATCACCCCGCGCGACGATACGCTGCGCAACTTCGTGCGCGAGGCCGTGAACCGCTATGGGACGCCGGCGCAGGCCGTGCTGAATCGCTCGCTCAGCCAGGCCGCGACCCTGTTCAACACGCTCGGCGCGCTCGGGCTGCGCTACCAGCCCGACCCGAATCTTCCCTACTCGCGCCTCAAGGCCGACCAGGTGGATTACGTGCAATTCCCGCGCGAGACCCTGCGGCTGAAGAGCGGCGACTGCGACGACCTGTCGGTGCTGCTCGCCGCGTCGTTCGAGAACCTCGGCATCGAGTCCGCCCTGGTCGAGGTCCCCGGGCACCTGTTCATGATGTTCCGCACCGGCGTCAAGGAGGGCGATCGCGGCCTGATCAGCACGCAGGAAGAGCTGCTCGTGATCCGCGACGGCGAAGTGTGGATCCCGGTAGAGTCCACGCTCGTCGCGACGTCGTTCAGCGAAGCCTGGGCCGAAGGTGCTCGCCGCTACCGCGAGGCGGCGGCGCTGAAGCAGGCGCGCGTGGTGTCGCTGCGCCAGGCCTGGGAGCGGTATCCCCCCGCGGCGCTGGCGCCGGCCGGCTACAGCATCGAGCCGCCCGCCGGCGAGCACGTGCGCCGCTCGATCCAACGCGAGCATACGCTGCTCCTCGCGCGGCGCCTGGAGCGCGAGGTGATGACCTACCGCCTGGCGCTGAACGCCAATCCCAAGGACGCCGAGGCGCGCCTGCAGATCGGCACCATTTACGCCCGCAACGGCATCGAGGAAGTGGCGCTGAAGGAGTTCGAGGCGATCCTCGCGTACGACCCGAAGCACGCCTCGGCGCACAACAACCGCGGCAACCTGTTCTTCGCGCGCGGCGACTACGACCGCGCGCTCGACAGTTATCGCACCGCGGAGAGTGCCGATCCCGCCGACGGCGGCATCCGCATGAACGCCGCGCTCGCCTATTACCGTCTCGGCAAGCTCGCCGAGGCGCGCGTCAAGTTCACCGAGGCGACCGGCCTTCGCGCCGAGCTCGCTGCGCAATACGCTGCGTTCGGCAAACTACTGGGGAACTGAATGAAAAATACTGCCGCCTTTGTCATGGTTCTATTGTTCGGGCTGCCGGCGCTCGCGCAACAACCCGCCCAGGCGCCGATGCAGACCGCCGGGGTGAAAGAAACCCTCAGCAACCTGTGGGGCCGGCTGCGCGCCGTCACGCCGCGCTCAGCGCCCCCGCCGGCCACGACCTCCACCGTTACCGCCGGCCTGCGCGGCATCGAAGCCACCGAGTCGGAGCTCAAGCCCTACTGGCGCGGCGACCAGATGGACCCCGCGAGCCGCAAGGAGCGCGAGGCGCTGGAGCGGGCGCAGGCCTTCGCCGAGGGCAGCAACTTCGCCGAGGCGGCGCGCGCCTACGAGGCGTTCCTGCAGCAGAACCCGTCGAGCCCGCTCTCGGCGAACGCGCGTTTCGGCGCTGCGCTGTCGCGCGCCGCGCTCGGCGAGCGCGCGCGCGCCACGGCGGGCTTCGAGGACTTCCTGCGGCGCGACCCGCAGCATCCCCTGGCCCGAGACGCGGAGACGGCGCTCACCGCCCTCCGGTAGCTCGTGGTAGTTTTGCGTCTTAGGGGAAACGCCCCGGGAGACGCTCGATGTCCCATGTCATGAACACCTACGCCCGCCAGCCGGTGGCTTTCGTGCGCGGCGAAGGCGTATGGCTGTGGGACGATGCCGGCAAGAAGTACCTCGACGCGCTCGCCGGTATCGCGGTCAACACGCTGGGCTATGGCCATCCGCGGCTGACGTCTGCACTTTCCAAGAGAATTCAAAGCGGGGTATTGCACACCTCCAACCTGTGGCGCATCCCCGACCAGGAAGCCGCCGCCGACCGCATCGCGGAGATCACCGGCCTGGACGAGGTGTTCTTCTGCAATTCCGGCCTCGAGGCGAACGAGGCGGCGATCAAGGTGGCGCGCAAGTACGGCCACGACCGCGGCGTGGCCGAGCCCGCGATCATCGTGATGGAAAAGGCGTTCCACGGCCGCTCGCTCGCCACGCTGTCGGCGACCGGCAGCCGCAAGGTACAGGCCGGCTTCGAGCCGCTGGTGTCCGGATTCGTGCGCGTGCCGCTCAACGACCTGGAGGCGGTGCGCCAGGTGGCGGAGCACAACAAGAACGTGGTGGCGATCTTCGTCGAGCCGATCCAGGGCGAGGGCGGCATCAACGTCTCGCGCCTCGATTACCTGCGCGGCCTGAAGGAGATCTGCGAGCGCAAGGAATGGCTGTTCATGTCCGACGAGGTGCAGTGCGGCCTCGGGCGCACCGGCAAATGGTTCGTCTACCAGCATGCGGGCTTCCAGCCCGACGTGGTGCCGCTCGCCAAGGGGCTCGCCTCGGGCGTGCCGGTGGGCGCCTGCGTGGTGGGCGGCCGCGCCAAAGGCGTGTTCAAGCCCGGCAACCATGGCTCCACCTTCGGCGGCAATCCCCTCGCGATGACTGCGGTGGTCACGACCATCGACACCATCAAGGAAGAAGGCCTGCTGGCCAACGCGGCACGGGTCGGTGAAGTGATTCGCGGCGGCCTTTCCCAGATCCCGGGAATTTCGGAGCTGCGCGGCATGGGACTGATGATCGGCATGGAGCTCGCGAGACCGTGCGGCGAGCTGGTGCGCCAGGGGCTGGACGCCGGGCTGGTGATCAACGTCACCGCGGACAACGTGGTGCGACTGCTGCCGCCGCTCGTGATGAGCGAAGCGGAGGGCCGCATGGTGGTCGAGCGCCTCGCGCCGCTGGTGCGCGCCTTCCTCGAGCGCAGCTCCGAAGCCACGGCCGCCGCGCGGTAGGTTGTTCATGCGCGTGCGGCATTTCCTGCAGTTCAAGGATTTCTCGCTCGACGAGCTCGAGCACGTGTTCGCGCGCACGCGCTGGATCAAGGACAAGTTCAAGCGCTACGAGCGCTACTGGCCGCTCGAGGACCGCACGCTGGCGATGATCTTCGAGAAGCCGTCGACCCGCACGCGCATGTCGTTCGAGGCCGGCATGCACCAGCTCGGCGGCGCCGCGATCTACCTCTACACGCGCGACTCGCAGCTCGGGCGCGGCGAGCCGGTCGAGGATGCGGCGCAGGTCATCTCGCGCATGTGCGACGTGATCATGGTGCGCACCTTCGAGCAGGAGATCATCGAGCGCTTCGCCGGTTCCTCGCGCGTGCCGGTGATCAACGGCCTGACCAACGAGTACCACCCGTGCCAGATCCTGGCCGATGTCTTCACCTACGTCGACCACCGCGGCCCGATCCGCGGCAAGACGGTGGCCTGGATCGGCGACTCCAACAACGTCTGCAACACCTGGCTGCAGGCGGCGGAGATCTTCGGCTTCAAGCTGAACGTCTCCACGCCGCCCGGCTATGAAATCGAAGCCGAAAGAAAAACGAAATACTGCGAAACATTCACCGACCCCATGGCCGCGGTGAAAGGCGCCGACCTCGTCACCACCGACGTCTGGACCTCGATGGGATTCGAAAGCGAGAACGAAGCGCGCCGGCGCGACTTCCACGACTGGCAGGTCGACGCCGAGATGATGCGCGCGGCGAAGAAGGACGCGCTCTTCATGCACTGCCTGCCCGCGCACCGCGGCGAAGAAGTCGCTGCCGAAGTGATCGACGGGCCGCAGAGCGTGGTGTGGGACGAGGCAGAGAACCGCCTGCACACGCAGAAAGCACTGCTTGAGTTTCTCGTCGTTGGAAAGAAATAGATGTTCGGTATCGCCGATTACTGGGCTTTCGTCATCGCGATCATCGTCTTCCTGGCAATCCCCGGGGTCGGCAATCTCGCGATCATCACCTCGACCACCAAGGGCCGCATCGCCGGCGGGCTGGCCGCCACGCTCGGGGTGATCGTCGGTGACCAGGTACTCATGTGGCTGGCGGTCGCCGGCGTCGCCGCGGTGCTCACTGCCAATCCGGCCGTGTTCGGCGTGGTGCAGTACGCCGGCGCGATCTACCTCGCCTACCTCGGACTCCGCATGGCGCTCGCCAGGCGGGGCGACGCGCCCGTGTTGAACATGCAGCCGCGGCGCTTCTTCCAGCAAGCGATGCTCATCACCCTGCTCAATCCCAAGGCGATCGTGTTCTACATGGCGTTCTTTCCGCTGTTCGTCGACCCCGCGCGGCACCAGGGAGTGCTGACCTTCGGCGTGATGGCGGCGACCATCGCCGTGCTGACCTTCCTCTACTGCGTGATCGTGATCGCCATCACGCACTTCGCGGCCGATCGTATGCGCGCCAGCCCGCGCATGGCCGTGTGGCTCAACCGGATCGCCGGCACCATGCTGCTCGGCTTCGGCGTGAAGCTCGCCATCGGAAGGTAGTTACTTCGCCGAGCGGCGGAATTTCGTCCCGCGGATCTCGAGTTCATCCTGCCCGCTGAGGGCGGCATTGATGCGCTCGTCGCCGACCGTGATAGCGACGCGGCTTCCGCTAGCGGCGTAGGTGCCGCTGTTGCCCGGGTCCGCCCGGCGCGCCTTCTCGTAGTCGAAGCGCGCCAGGTTGCCGCCGGGCACTTCCGGCAGGCCATGGCCGCGGTACACCTTGCCCTCCGGCGAGAGCAGATAGAACTCGGTGCTCGTGGTCCACTCGCTGCCGCCAGTCGGCCGGAACACCATGCGGCGCACGGTGGCGAGGTACAGGCCACTCACACCCTGCGCTGGGCGCGTGGCGGCCGCGGGCGCGTCGCCGACCCGCATTGACGCGACCACCTGATCCACGGTGGCCAGCTCACGTTTCCACGCCTCGAGCGTAAGCGCGTGGAACTCCACCAGCGCCACCGCGCCCGGTGCAGGGATGGCGGCGCGCAGGCGGTATCGCACCACGCCGTTGCGCTGCTCGGCGAAGGTGACGAACGGGACCTGGCCCGCGCCCTGGACCGTGAGCTCCCCGGCCTTCGGCGGTTCGAGCGGGGCGTGCTCCCGGTGCTCGATGCCGATCAGCTCGAACAGTCGCGTCTGGCCCATGCGCGCGCGCACGTCGCCGTCGTAGCGCTGGAAGCCGTAGACATGCAGCTCGGCCTGCCCGCCCGGCGCGGTGTAAACCGCGGGCGAGCTGTACGGGCCGCGCTTCCAGCCGGCGGGCGGGTCGTAGGAGAGCGCGGGCTGCGCCGCGGCGGGCAGCGCCAGGGCGAGCAGCACGGCTGCAACGGCGATCACTTCTTCTTCGTCTCGGGACCGAGCAGCGGCACGCTGCCGAACTTTGCCTCACCCAGGATTCCGGTGTCCGTGTAAACCCGCAGCTTGTCGCGCGTGTCCGCGATGTCGAGGTTGCGCATGGTGAGCTGACCGATGCGGTCGCCAGGCGTGAAGAACACTTCCTCGCCCTTCTCCATGGTCAGCCGCTCCGGCTTGTAAGTGAGGTTGGGACTCTTGGTGTCGAGGATCGAGTAATCGTTGCCGCGGCGCAGCTCGAGGATCACCTCGCCGGTGACGGCCTTCGCCACCCAGCGCTGCCCGGTCTCGCGCAGCATCATGGCTTGCGGGTCGAACCAGCGCCCCTGGTAGAGCAGCCGCCCGAGGCGCCGGCCGTTGGTGCGGTACTGCTCGATCGTGTCCTCGTTGTGGATGCCGGTGACCAGACGCTCGTAGGCGACGTGCAGCAGCGCCATGCCGCGCGCCTCGTAGATGCCGCGGCTCTTGGCCTCGATGATGCGGTTCTCGATCTGATCCGACATGCCCAGGCCGTGGCGGCCGCCGATGGCGTTGGCTCCTTCCATCAGCTTCACGCCATCCGCGAAGCGCTGTCCATTCAGCGCCAGCGGCTGGCCCTGGTCGAACTCCACGCTCACTCGTTCGGCTTTGACCTTCACGTCGTCGCGCCAGAAGGCGACGCCCATGATCGGCTGGACGATGCCGATGCCTTTGTCGAGGAACTCGAGGTGCTTCGCTTCGTGCGTCGCGCCGAGGAGGTTCGAGTCGGTGGAATAGGCCTTCTCCGCGCTCATCCGGTACTCGAAGCCCGCCTTTGCCATGTACTGCGACATCTCGCGCCGGCCGCCCAGCTCATCGATGAAACGCTGGTCGAGCCAGGGCTTGTAGATCTTCAGCGCCGGGTTGGCGAGCAGGCCGTAGCGATAGAAGCGCTCGATGTCATTGCCCTTGTAGGTGCTGCCGTCGCTCCAGATGCCGACGCCGTCCTCGCGCATCGAAATCACCACCATGGGGCCGGTGACCGCGCGGCCGAGCGGCGTGGTGTTGAAGTAGGCGGCGCCGCCGGTGGTGATGTGGAACGCGCCGCACTGGATGGCGGCAATGCCTTCGGCGACGAGCTGCGGCCGGCACTCGACGAGGCGCGCTTTCTCCGCGCCGTAGGCGAGCGCCTTGCGCGGGATCTCCGCGTAGTCCGACTCGTCGGGCTGACCGAGGTGGGCGGTATACGCGTAAGGGATCGCCCCCTTGGCGCGCATCCAGTGCACCGCGGCGCTGGTGTCGAGGCCGCCCGAGAAGGCGATGCCGACCTTCTCTCCCTTGGGCAGCGTGCCGAGAATCGTCGCCAAGTCTGCGTCTCCGAAAAGCTGCATGATACCCGCAGGGCTAAAATGGCCGTCGTGCGCTTGTTGACTGCTCTCGTCGTCTTCTGGTCGCTGCAATGCGCCGCCGCCCCGTTCGCCGTCCAGGTGGGCGAAGCGCGCATCGGCCTCGATGCGCCCTCGGGCTTCGCCGATACGCAGTTCACCGGCTCTCCCCGGCTCCAGGAGCTTGGCGAGTCGCTCACCTCGGCCTCGAACCGCATCCTGCTGTTCGCGCTGTCGGACGCGGACCTGCGCCGCTTCATGGTCGGCGATCCCCTCGAGCTGCGCCGCTACATGATCGCGGTCACGCCGCGCGGCATGGAGCGCGACCGCGTCGGCGAGGCAGCGTTCAGGCAGCTCACCGGCGAATCGATGCTCGGCCTCGGCACGCCCCCGGCCGAAAAGGACCTGGTGAAATATCTCGATTCGCGCCAGACCGGCGTCGTCACCCTGCTGCAGGAGCTGCGCCGGGACCCGGACGTGGTCTCGATCCTCGAAGGAGTACGTTCGAAGGGCAGCGGCTTCTTCGAACGCTCGAAGTACCGGCTGAGCAGCACCACGCTCATGCTGCTGCGCGGCAAGGCGCTCAGCCTTTCCGTCTACACGCAGTATGACGACCCGGCCGACCTGGAATGGATCCGCGTGACCACCGCGCGCTGGATCGACGAGCTGAAGAAACTCAATTCGCGGTGAGCACCTGGCAAGTGCCGCAGCGCTTCCTTTTCGAAGGCACCCGCACGCCTTTATCGTCCTGCTGCTGGCGCTGTCGCTCGCCAGCTACCGCTTCCTCGAACTGCCTGCGCAACGCGCGTTACGCAGGCACGCGCTGAAAGGTCCCTGATGCCCTCCTTCGATATCGTTTCCCAGGTCGACCAGCAGGAAGTGAAGAACGCGGTCGAGCAGACCAACAAGGAAATCACCAACCGCTTCGACTTCAAGGGCTCGGATGCCCGCGTGGAGCAGGCCGAGCTGGTGCTCACGGTCTACGCGGACGACGAGTTCAAGCTTGGCCAGGTGCTCGACGTGCTGCGCACGCGCCTCGCCAAGCGCAACGTCGACGTGCGCGCGCTCGAATCCGGGGCGATCGAAAGGATTTCCGGCGACAAGGTGAAGCGCCCGGTGACGGTGAAAGTCGGCATCGCGCAGGACAAGGCCAAGCAGATCCAGAAGCTGATCAAGGACTCGAAGCTGAAGGTCGCCGCCTCGATCCAGGGCGATGCGGTGCGGATCTCGGGCGGGAAGAAGGACGACCTGCAGGCGGCGATCCAGCTGGTGAGGAAGTCGGTCACCGACGTCCCCGTCCAGTTCATCAACTTCAGAGATTAGTGGTCCAGCGCTCGTAGATCTTGTCGGCGACCTGGTGCAGCCGATCCAGGCGCGGCTCGAGGTCGCGCTGCATTTCGTCGGGCGCCTGCACCGCCGGGCTGTTGCGGTGCGCGGCGAGCTCGTCGGCGCCGCTGCCGATCCAGGTGCGCACCAGGTCCGCCGTCATCTCGACGTGGCACTGCATGCCGAAATGCCGGCCGAGCGCGAACGCCTGGTTCGGGCAGTGTTCCCCTTCCAGCACGCGGGTCGCGCCGGGCGGAATACTGAAGGTCTCGCCGTGCCACTGGAACGTCTCGAACGCCTGCAGCTCGCCGAGCCAGGCGCGCGCCACGCCGTTGTCCGCGACGCGCACTTCGCCCCAGCCGATCTCGCGCACCGGATTGGCGCGCACCGTGCCGCCGAACGCCTTCGACATCAGCTGCGCGCCAAGGCAATGGCCGATCACCGGCACATCGCGGCGCACTGCGCTGCGCAGCACCTCGATGAGCGGTGCGATCCAGGGCAGCTCGTCGTTCGCGCTCATCGGCCCGCCCATCACCGCCAGGCCGCTGTAGGCGCGCACGTCCCGCGGCACGGCCTCGCCCTCGTCAAGGGCGATGACTTTCCACGGAATTGAGCGCCGCTCGAGGTAGGTGGCAAAATAGGCCGGACCTTCGGTGGGGGTAGTCCTGAAAATGCCGACCGGCTTCATGACTCATTTTATTGCGCTTTTGCTCGCCGTCTCGGCGTCGTCCGGCGCCCGGGCCGCCGACGTCGCGCTCATCGGCATGCTCGGCGAAACGGCCGCGGTATTCGCCGTCGACGGCGGCGAGCCGAAAGCGGTCAAGGTCGGCCAGAAGTGGCGCGGCATCAGCCTGCTCTCGGTGGAGCGCGATCAGGCGACGGTAGAGATCGACGGCAAGCAACGCGTGCTGAAAATCGGGCAGCACTACCGCTCCGCAACGACCGGTTCCAACGAGCGGCAGAGCGTTACCCTGTCTGCCGACGCCCGCGGGCACTTCTTCACCCAGGGAGCGATCAACGGCAACCCGGTACGCTTCCTCGTCGACACCGGGGCGACCAGCGTGGCGCTGCCGGCCTCTGAGGCGCAGCGGCTCGGCATCGATTACCGCAAGGGGGAGCGCGGCCTCACCAATACCGCGGGCGGCGTGGTGGCCGTCTACCGCGTGCGCTTCGATAACGTGAAGCTCGGCTCGATCGAGCTCGCCGGGGTGGAGGGCATCGTCATCGAGCAGGGTCTGGACGTCGCGCTGCTCGGCATGACCTTCCTCAACCGCGTCGATATGAAGCGCGACGGGCAGACCATGGTGTTGGTCCGCCGCTTCTAGTCGACGGTTTCAAGCCTATTTCCCAGGCACCAGCGGCACAAATCTCACCGGCAGCACGCGCTTCTCATCCACGCCTCCGTCCGCTCGCTTGGTGAGCAGCTTCAGGTACTGGATCTCCCCGTCACCGCCCACCGGGATCACCATGCGCCCGCCCGGCTTAAGCTGCTCGACGAGCGCCTGCGGGACGCGCGGCGCCGCCGCGGTCACCACGATGCCGTCAAAGGGCGCACGCTCGGGCCAGCCTACGTACCCGTCCCCAATCTTGATTTCTATATTTCCGTAACCGAGTTCCTCCAGACGCTTCTGGGCCGTTCGCCCAAGAGATTCGATGAGCTCGATCGAATAGACCCTGGAAACGGTTTCGGCCAGCACCGCTGCTTGGTAGCCGGAGCCTGTTCCGACTTCCAGGATGACATCCCCCGGCTTCGGGTTGAGCAGGTCGGTCGACAAAGCGACGATGTACGGCTGCGAGATGGTCTGGCCGTTGCCGATCGGCAGCGGATGGTTGCGGTAGGCACGGCTCGCATCACCGGCCGGAACCAGGCGATGACGCTCGACCTTGCCCATGGCCGCGCGGACCGCCGGCGACATTGCGCGCAGGCCGGTTTCGGAGCGGGTCTCGGCATACATCGCGTCGACCTCCGCCACCATGCGCGAGCGGGCCTCCGCGTACTCCTGGGCTTCGCTTTCGCCGAACACGGCCAGGCCCAGCAGGAGCGCTGCTAGGCGCGTTTGTCTTTCTCGATCAGCGCGTAAGCGCTGTGGTTGTGGATCGACTCGAAGTTCTCCGACTCGACCACGTAGCGCGTGATGCGCTCGTCGAGGTTGAGGAGCGCGGCGACGTCGCGCACCATGTCCTCGACGAACTTCGGATTGTCGTAGGCGCGCTCGGTGACGAATTTCTCGTCAGGACGCTTGAGCAGGCCGTAGAGCTCGGCGGAGGCCTGCTTCTCGACCAGATCGATGAGCTCCTCGATCCAGACGAACTCCCCGGTGTGCGCGGTGACCGTGACGTGCGAGCGCTGGTTGTGCGCGCCATACGCGGAGATCTTCTTCGAGCAGGGGCACAGGCTGGTGACCGGCACCAGCACTTTCATCGCGAAGCAGCGCTCGCCCTTGAGGATCTGGCCGATGAAGGTGACCTCGTAGTCCATCAGGCTGCGCACGCCCGAGACCGGCGCCGCCTTGTCGACGAAGTAGGAGAAGCTCATCTCGATGCGGCCTTCCTCGGCCTCGAGCTTCTGCACCATCTCTTGCAGCATGACCTGGAAGGTCTCGACCGTGATCTCGCGCTCGTGCGCGTTCAGGATCTCGACGAAGCGCGACATGTGCGTGCCCTTGAACTGGTGCGGCAGGCCGACGTACATGTTGAAGGTGGCGATGGTGTGCTGCACCCGTCCGGAGCGTTCCTTGATCTGGATCGGGTGGCGGATCGCCTTGACGCCGACTTTGTCGATGGCGAGCTTGCGCGAGTCCGGCGTGGCCTGGACGTCGGGGATGTTCTGCAGGTCGCGTGCTTTCATGGCGTCATTTTATCATCCGAGTAAATTACTCGGACATTACGTCCGTAATCGCTTTCTGGATGCCAGTCGCATCGAGTCCCACCGACGCAAGCAGCCTGCCCGGGTCGCCATGATCGATGAACCGGTCCGGAAGTCCCAGAAGCAAAACGGTTTTTTTGCTGCCGGCGAGCGCCTCGCACACCGCCGAGCCCGCGCCGCCCATCACCTGGTGCTCTTCCACCGTTACCAGGAGCTCATGGCTGTCGGCCAGCTCCTTGATCAGTGCCACGTCGAGCGGTTTCACGAAGCGCATGTTCACCACGGTTGCGTCGAGGGCTTGGCCCGCCTCGAGGGCAGACTTCAGCATGGCGCCGAACGCGAGGATCGCCACCCGCTTTCCAGACCGCTTGATCTCGGCCTTGCCGACCGGGATCGCGCTCATTTCCTGGATCGGGTCGCCGAGCGCCGCGCCGCGCGGATAGCGGACGGCGGACGGGCCGTCGAGGTTGATGCCGGTGAACAGCATGTTGCGGCACTCGGCGGCATCGGACGGCGCCATTACCGTGAGGTTCGGCACCGTGCGCAGGTAGGCATAGTCGAAGGCACCGTTGTGCGTGGCGCCATCGCCGCCGACCAGGCCGCCGCGGTCGAGCGCGAATAGCACCGGAAGGTTCTGGATCGCGATGTCGTGGATCAGCTGGTCGTAGCCGCGCTGCAGGAAGGTCGAGTAGATCGCCACCACCGGCTTCATGCCCTCGCACGCGAGCCCGCCGGCGAAAGTCACCGCGTGCTGCTCGGCGATGCCGACGTCGAAGTAGCGCTCCGGGAACAACTCCGAATACCTCACCATCCCGGAGCCTTCGCGCATCGCCGGCGTGATGGCCACCAGGCGCGGCTCGCGCGCCGCCATGTCGCACAGCCAGTCGCCGAACACCTGGGAATAGGTGGGCCTACCCCCGGCGGACGCTTTGATTCCGACCGAAGGATCGAATTTGCCCGGGCCGTGGTAGGTGATCGGATCTTCCTCGGCCAGCTTGTACCCCTGCCCCTTGCGCGTGACCACGTGCAGGAACTGCGGTCCCTTCAGCTTCCTGATGTTGCCGAGAGTGGGGATGAGCGCGTCGAGGTCGTGGCCGTCGATCGGGCCGATGTAGTTGAAGCCGAATTCTTCGAACAGGGTCGAGGGCGTGACCATGCCCTTCACGTGCTCCTCCGCGCGCCGGGCGAGCTCCCAGACGCCGACACGCTTGAGGAGGTGCTCGCTCGCGCGCCGCGCGGTCGAGTACACGCGGCCGGACAGCAGGCGGGCGAGATAGTTGGTCAGGGCGCCGACGGGCGGCGAGATCGACATTTCGTTGTCGTTGAGAATGACGAGCAGATCCACGTCCATCGCGCCGGCGTTGTTCATCGCCTCGTAGGCCATGCCGGCCGACATCGCGCCGTCGCCGATCACCGCGATGCAGCGGCGCTGCTCATTTTTTACTTTGGCGCCGACGGCCATGCCGAGCGCCGCCGAGATCGAGGTACTGGAATGCGCGGTGCCGAACGTGTCGTACTTCGATTCGGCCCGACGCGGGAAGCCGGAGATGCCGTCGAGCATGCGCAGGCGTCCCATCGCCTCGCGGCGCCCGGTGAGGATCTTGTGGGCGTAAGTCTGGTGCCCGACATCCCAGACGATGCGGTCCTCCGGAGTATCGAACACGTAGTGCAAGGCGATGGTGAGCTCAACGGTGCCGAGGTTGCTCGACAAGTGCCCGCCGGTCTTCGACACCGACTCGAGCACATACGCGCGCAGCTCGGTGACGAGCTGGCCGAGCTGGCGGCGCTCGAGGGCGCGCAGCTTGGCCGGGTCGTCGATGGTCTTGAGCAGCTCGTAGCTCACCGGCTTGCCGCCGTCGGCGGGCAGCTCATCCGTGATCGTCGACATCAGAATTTCCGCAGGACGATGAAATCAGCCAGCTCGGACAGGCGGCGCGCTGGCCGGCCGAGGTCGGCGAGGGCCGCCTGCGCCTGCGCGCGCAGGTCCTCGGCCAGCTCGCGCGCTCGCGGCAGGCCGATGAGCGAAACGTACGTCGCCTTGCCCTGCTTCGAGTCCTTGCCGGCGGTCTTGCCCAGCGTTGCGGTGCTCGCGTCGTAGTCGAGCACGTCGTCGACCACCTGAAACGCGAGGCCGATGGCCTTGGCGTACTTGTCCAGCTTCTGTTTTTCCGCTTCCGAGAATTTTCCGCAGAACAAACCCAGAAGCACCGCGGCGCGGATCATCGCTCCGGTCTTGTGGATGTGCATGAGCTCGAGCTCCGGCAGGCTCAGCGTCCTGCCGGTGGCATCCAGATCGATGTGCTGGCCGCCCGCCATGCCGCGCGAGCCGGCGGCCGCGGCGAGGATTTTCACCATCTCGAGCTGCAGGGCCGGCTCGTCGGCCAAGGGATGCTCGGACAGCAACTGGAAAGCGAGCGATTGCAGCGCATCGCCGACCAGCAATGCCGTCGCCTGGTCGTACTGCACATGCACCGTGGGCTTGCCGCGCCTGAGGACGTCATCGTCCATGCACGGCATGTCGTCGTGAACCAGCGAGTAGGCGTGAATCATTTCCACCGCCGCCGCGGCGATCTCCACGCGCTCCCGCGCGGCGCCCGAAACCTCGCCGGCCGCGAAGGCGAGCAGCGGCCGCACGCGCTTGCCGCCCTCGAGCGTCGCATAGCGCATGGCTTCGTGGAGTCGCGCAGGCGCAACGCTTGCCGCGGGCAGCAGGCGTGCCAGCACGCCTTCCATCCGCGCCTGAACACCACCCATCCACGCCTGAAAGTCCGTCTCAGCGATCTTCACCGTTCTCCGGCGCGACGCGCTCGAGCGGCTTGAGAATTTCGCCTTCGAGCACCTTGACTTGCTGCTGTGCCGCCTCCAGCTTCTGCTGGCAAAAGCGCGCGAGCTCGAGCCCGCGCTTGTGGGTGGCGAGCGATTGCTCGAGCGAAAGCTCGCCGCTTTCCATCCCGGCGACGATTTTTTCCAGCTCGGCGAGCGCCTGCTCGAAACTGAGCCGGGCGTCCCCTGAAGATTTCGTCATCGTTTGGTAAAATACTGTTTTTCTAGGAGCTTTACAACGCATGGCGGATGTTGCACAGCTCAGGGCGCGACGGCCGAGCCGGCCCCACCTGCCGGTGTCCTGGTACTTCGACCCCGAAATCTTCGAGCAGGAGAAGAAGCTGCTGTTTCAGGCCGGAGCGAACTACGTCGGCCACGAGCTGATGGTACCCAAGGTGGGCGACTACCATACCCTAGCGCACACCGATCACTCCAAGATGCTGGTGCGCAACGGGCCCGGGAAAGAGCAGGGCGTCGAGCTCCTTTCCAACGTCTGCCGCCATCGCCAGTCCATCATGCTCGAGGGCCGAGGCAATACCGAGAACATCGTCTGCCCGCTGCACCGCTGGACCTACGACCTGAAGGGCGAGCTGCTCGGCGCGCCGCTGTTCCCCGAGGCCCCCTGCGTCAAGCTGCACTCGACGCCGCTCCTCAATTGGAATGGATTGCTGTTCGCCGGGCCGCGCGACCCGCGCAAGGATCTTGCTCGCATCACCACCATGGCCGACTGGGATTTCAGCGGCTACGTCCTCGATTCGGTAAGCGTCGAGGAGTACGACATGAACTGGAAGACCTTCGTCGAGACCTACCTCGAGGTCTACCACGTCAACCCGTACCACCCCGGCCTGGGCAACTTCACCGACTGCGAGAACTTCACTGTCGACTACGGCGAGGAATACTCGATCCAGGTCGTCGCCGCCAAGGCCGGCCTGGAGCGTCCCGGCACCCCGGTGTACCAAAAGTGGCACGAGGCGTGCCTTAAGCAGCTCGACGGGCGCACGCCGAAGTACGGCGCGCTCTGGGCGAGCTACTACCCGGGCCTGACCTTCGAGTGGTATCCGAACGTGCTGATTGTTTCGCACCTGATCCCGCGCTCGCCGATGCGCACCACCAACGTCGTCGAGTTCTACTATCCCGAGGAGATCGTGCTGTTCGAGCGCGAGTTCATCGAGGCGCAGCAGGCTGCCTACGTCGAGACCGCGCTCGAGGACTACGAGATCTGCAAGCGCCTGGACCGCGGCCGCCGGTCGCTCTACGAAGCCGGCCAGGACGACACCGGGCCGTACCAATCCCCGATGGAAGACGCCGAGGTTCACTTCCATGAGTGGCTCCACGCTCGTCTCGACCGCTGAGCTGGCGGCCAACTACCAGAAGTGGCGGGTGTTCGACTGCCGCCACGACCTCGCCAAGCCCGAGCTCGGCGAGCAGCAGTACCGCGAAAGCCACATCCCCGGCGCGCTGTTCGCGAGCCTCGACCGCGACCTCTCCGGGCGCAAGACCGGCAGCAACGGCCGCCATCCGCTGCCCGATCCGCAAGACTTCGAGAAATGGCTGGAGAAAGCCGGCCTCGCGCCGAAGGACCAGGTGGTGTGCTACGACGCCGGCAACGGCTCGATGGCCGCGCGCCTGTGGTGGATGCTGCGCTGGATCGGCCACGACAACGTGGCCGTGCTCGACGGTGGCTTCGCCAAGTGGACGAAGGAAGGCCGACCGGTCACGATCGACGTCCCGGTATTCACGCCGCTCAACTATCCGATCAAGCTGCGCAAGGAAGCCGCCGTTGATGTCGGATTCGTTTCCAAGAATCTTAGCAACGTCTTCCTGGTCGACGCCCGCGCCCCCGCGCGCTACCGCGGCGAGCAGGAACCGATCGACCCGGTCGCCGGCCGCATCCCCGGCGCGAAGAACCGCTTCAACCTCGACAACCTTTCAGCGCACGGGACCTTCAAAAGCCCCGAAGAACTGAACAAGGATTTCCAGTCCGTACTGCAAGGCCGGGCGCCGGCGGACGTCATCCACTACTGCGGTTCCGGCGTCGCCGCCTGCCACAACCTTCTCGCCATGGAAGTGGCGGGCTTGAAGGGCGGCAAGCTGTACGCCGGCTCGTGGAGCGAGTGGGCCCGCGACCCCAAGCGGCCACAAGAACGGGGCTGAGCCCAAAGTCGTAGTCCCGCTGTCCAGGTGCGGAGGTACCCGCAGCTTCCTGCGCGCCGCAACGCCCTACATTAGTCGTCAGTAGTCGCGGCCCTTCAGCTGCAACGCAGGTCATACCAAATTGCCACGCACTACTTCGCGGAGTAACGTGCTGTGCATATGGGAGATCTCGCGATCGCATTTACAACTTGGTGGCTTATAAGCCGCCGTTTGTCGTCTACTTCTAGTTGGGCGGACCATTGGTGCCCGAAGGGTAAATGTGCCACGCAAAATCTCTAGGCGCGCCATCCTTTTAACCCTGCTGCTGGTCGCCGCGCCTCTCGCCGCCGTGGCGCAGCCAGGGGGGAAGGTCCACCAGATCGGTGTCGTCTGGGGCACCTTCCCAGACAGGTCGCAGGAACTGTTTACGCCGCTTCGTGACCGGCTGCGCGAGCTGGGCTACGTTGAAGGACGGAATATCCTCTTCCAACAACGGTGGGGCGAGGGGAAGCCGGAACGAATTCCCGACATCATGGCCTCCCTCGTGCGGCTGAACGTCGATGTAATCGTAGTTCCGATCAATCCCATCATCGGCGCCGCCAAGCGGGCGACAGCGACGATTCCGATCGTCATGCTCTACGCGGTCGATCCGGTGGGTGCAGGATTCGTGGCAAGCCTTGCCAAACCAGGCGGGAACGTCACGGGATTGACCATGGGGCAGGAGCCTACGACGTTCGCCAAGAATCTCCAGCTGCTTAAGGAAGCCAGCCCGCAAGTGGCGACTGTCGTTTTCCTCTCCAACCCCGACTCACCGAATTTTCAGCCATACCTCGGGGCGATCGAGGCAGTCGCGCGGCCGCTCGGCATTAAACTCCAACGCCGGCCGCTCCGGGCAATCGACGAGATCGACACCGCCCTGAGCGCCGTTGGCGTCGATAATCGCACCGCCCTTCTCGTGTTCCCAGATGCCGCCACTTACGCTGGGCGCGATCAGATCGTCCAGTGGGCGCTCAAAAACCGCGTGCCAGCCACCGCGAGCTTCCACGAGTTCGCCCAATCTGGCGGGCTCATGGCGTATGGCGCTCACCTGCCCGATCTGAGTCGTCGTGCGGCCGACTACATCGACAAAATTCTGAAGGGAGCAAGGCCGGGTGACCTTCCGGTCGAAGTACCGACAATATTCCGCTTAACGATCAACCTCAAAACCGCCCGCAGCCTCGGCCTCACCATCGCGCCGTCCCTCATGCTGCGGGCGGACCAGGTAATCGACTGATGAACCGGCGAGCCTTGCGCCACCGGGGCTCTGTCGGTTGGGCCGCCCAACATCGCAGTGGAGCGGACCGCTGGCTCGCATTCGCTCGCCGCGGCCGCTCACCGCGGCGTTGGGCAGCAGACCAAATGGGCCGCCTTGCTTTGATGATGTGGCCCGAGTCGGCGACGGCGGGCATCCTGCTCGTCGCGGGCGCGCAGGAAGCTTACTGCCTGACCTGAAAGAGCTGCCCGCCGTAGTCCACGACGAAGAGCTCCCCATCGACGGCTTCGCCGAAGGACGAAATGCTGAGGCCTGAAGAGAAGCCGGTCGCCATTTCGAGCACCGGCTGGGCGCGGGCATCGATGTTGAAGATTCGCCCGGAGCCGAAGTCGCCGAAGATGTAGCGGCCTACGAGCCCCGGAAATCTCGAGCCGCGGTAGACGAAGCCCCCGATGACCGTGGTGCCAACGTCGCGGCCGTACTGGGCCACTGGGACTTGCGTGGGCCCCAGGGTTCCGCAGCCGAGCCCGGTATTGCGGGTGCCCTCAAAGCAGCGCCAGCCGAAATTTTCGCCGAGGGCCACCCGGTTGACTTCCTCGACCGCAGTTTGGCCGACGTCGCCGACCCAGAGCTGCCCGGTGCCGCGGTCGAAGCTCCAGCGAAAGGGGTTGCGGAAACCCAGCGCGAAGATCTCCGGGCAAGGCTGTGTGACCGGGCGGTTCGTGGGATTGTCGGTGCTGCAAGGGGGATTGCTGGCGAATGGATTGCTCGACGGAATGTTGTAGCTGATGCCCACAGTGCCGGGCAGAACGTTGATGCGCAGCATCTTGCCAAGCACGGTATTGGTCGATTGCGCATTGCCGATCGTTCCGTGCTGGTCGTTGCCGCCGCCGCCGTCGCCGAGTCCGGCGTAGAGCAAGCCATCCACGCCGAACGCAAGGTTGCCCCCGTTGTGGTTCGTCTCTCCGTTCGGCTTAGGGATCGTGACGAGCACACGCTCCGTGTTCGGATTCACGGTGAGCCCCAGGGTCGAGGCGGTGAACTCCGAAAGCAGCGACACGAGGCCGAGGGTCGCGTCATTGTGCGAGTAGAAAAGATACACGGCCCGATTGGTCGAAAACTGCGGATGAAACGCCATGCCGAGCAGGCCGAGCTCGCTGCCGGCAGGAAAGGTCACGCGAGGCGAAATGTCGATGAACGTGGCCATGGTCGCGACGTTAGGGGTGTTGTCGAACACGCGCACCACTCCGCCCTGCTCGACGACGAACCAGCGCGACGCGTCGTTCGGTGCCTGAAGCATCGCCACCGGGGAGGCGAACGACAAGCCAGGGAATACGCGCTGCACCGTAAGCGCGACTTGCGGCACGCCGTCGGGCCCGGACGATCCGCCGCCGTCGCTGCAACCGCCGGCCGCCAGCGCCCCAAGTGCGGCCACAATCCGGGTCAGCCGTACAAGATCGGCCATAAATCAGAGACTATCTCGATGATGATCGAACTGTCATCATCGACCTCACAAGCCTCAATGCGAGCTAAGCATGCTCAATGGTACTTTGCGAGTGCGGTCAAGCGAGACCCGGCGATTGATGCATGGTTCGACAGCCGAGCGGGCGAGCTCGCCACGATCGCGCGCCCTTGGTACGAGCGCATGCGTCAGTGCGGCGACGACGTGCGCGAGCTGCTCCACGACGGCCATCCCACCGCGTGCGTGGGCGAAGCGGCGTTCGGATACGTCAATGCGTTTACGGCACACGTAAATGTGGGCTTCTTCCTGGGCGCGCGCCTTGAGGATCCCGCGGGACTGCTCGAGGGAACCGGAAAAAACATGCGTCACGTGAAGCTTCGGCCAGGCGCTGAGATTGATCGGGAGGCACTCGCCGCGCTGATCGAAGCCGCGTATTCCCTGGTCAAACTCCAGTGTTGACAGAGATCCGCCAGCTCACTGACACCGACGCGCTGGCGTATCACGAGCTGCGGCTTCGGGGATTGCGGGAGCATCCGGAAGCGTTTACCTCCAGCTTCGAGGAGGAGAGCCGCAAACCGCTAGGTTGGGCACAAAAGCGCCTAGCTCATTCTCCCGACGTCCCTTACAACTTTGTGCTCGGCGCGTTGTCGGATACCAGGCTGATTGGAATCCTGGGTGTGTCGATCGAGCCAAGAGCAAAGGTCCAGCACAAGGGCACTGTGTTTGGCATGTACGTCGCACCGGAGTACGCGGGCCGCGGCGTCGGTCAGAGGTTGTTAACCGCGTGTATACAACGAGCGCGAGAGGTTCCTGGCTTGGAACAGCTTCAGCTTACGGTGACGGAAGGCAATGCGCGTGCGAAATCGTTGTACGAGAAAGCAGGTTTCCGGGCGTTTGGTTTGGAGCAGAACGCGCTGAAGATCGGCGAGCAATACTTTGACAAGTGCCACATGTCCCTCGACCTGCGCGGGACACAATCAGGCTAGGTCGCGGTCCAGCTATTTCAACGGCGGTTCGGCGTTGCCCGGTAGCGGAAGCCCGGCGCTATTGAGCACCATCGCCATCATCGAGTAGTAGCCGTTCAACGCGATCAGCTCGAGCGCGCCATCGAGGCCGAAGCGCCGTTGGATGTCGGTGAAGGCGGCGTCCCCCGCCCGCCCGGTGGCATGAAGCTCGCGGCAGAAGTTATAGACCGCCTTTTCCTCGTCCAGCATGCCCTTGGGTTCGCGCCCGTTGCCGATGTCGTCGACGATGCCCGCGCCAAGGCCGCCTTCCAGCGCGAGCTTCGAATGCATCACCCACTCATGCTGGCAGGTCCAGCGCCGCGCGGTGACCAGCACCGCGAGCTCTTTCAGCCGCGCGGGCAGCTTGCCTTTCCAGCGCAGGTGCTCGCCCAGCCGCTGCACGTGACGCGCGAGCTCCGGGTTGTGAAGCAGCGCAATGAAGGGCCCGCGCACTTCGCCGCGCGGCCCGGCGGTGATTTCCGCCGCTACCTCGCGTTGCGCGGGCGTCATGGTTTCCGGAATGAGCTTCGGGAAGCGTTGTGCCATGCTTGGGAATGATGGCGGACGCGCTGCTCTTCGTCCACTTCCTGATCGTGGCCTTCATCGTCGGCGGGCTGGTGCTGGTCTGGGTCGGCGCCGGGCTTGGCTGGCACTGGGTGCGCAACCCCTGGTTCCGCTATCTGCACCTGGCCGCGATCGCCTTTGTCGCCGCCGAGGCGGTGCTCGGGATCATGTGCCCGCTGACCGTCTGGGAAGACATGCTGCGCGGCGGCGTGCGGGCCGAATCGTTCGTCGGCCGCTGGGTACGCTACTTCCTGTATTACGACGCGCCGGGATGGATGTTCACCGCCGCGTACCTCGCCTGGACCGCCGCTACGCTGGCGACATTATGGTTCGTTCCGCCCAGGAAAAGAGCTGCCTGAACATCTCGTCGCGGATCTCGGGACGCGAAAGCGAGACGTCGTGCATCGCCCCGGGAAGGGGGAGTACCGTGACGTCGGGCCCCAGGGTTCGCGACCAGCGCGCGATGTGGCGCCAGTCGAGCACGATGTCGGCTTCGTCCGAATGCATGGCGAGGACGGGGCAGCGCACATCCAGGCCGGCGTGCACCTTGGCGTGCGCGTCGCCGATCGCGCCGAGCCAGCCGTAGTAGACCGGGAACCCCGCCACCGGCTTCAGGGTGGTATCGAATTCCCAGCCCTGGTCGAGCAGCGCCTGCGTGTAATCGGGCAGCAGCGCCTTCGCGTCGTTGAGGAACGGGAAGAAGCGGCCGAGGGCGGCGGCCATGTGCAGCTGTGCGCGCCGCCAGTCGGGGAGGTTCCAGTCGAAGAACGGGCTGTTCAACCAGAGCGCGCGCACCTGCTCCCGGTGCGGGCCTTCGTGCGCGTAAAGCGAGCAGATGAGGCCACCGGTCGAATGGCCGGCGAGCAGCACCGGCTCGCCGATGACGTCGATGGCGCGGGTGATCTCGGGGTAGTACTCGGCGATGCTCTTGCAGAAATTCGGGTGCTGGTGCGGCCGCAGGGAGCGGCCGTGCTTGCGCAGGTCGAGCGCATAGAAGGCATAGCCTTCCATCGCGAAGCGCTCGGCGAGATGGCGCTGGAAGAAGTAATCGATGAAGCCGTGCACGAAAAGCACCGCCCCGCGCGGCGCCTCGCCGCCCTGCGGCAGGCGAACGAGGGTCGCCAGCATCCGCCCGTCGTAGTCGTCGGGAAACTCGAGCTCGAGGGACTCGAACCCGGGCAGGAAGCGGTCAGGAAGCCAAGGCGTCACGGCGAGCGGGTTCCCTCATGGCGCGAGAGTGCCCAATGGACATGCTCCCTGACTAGCGTGGAGGGATGGTCCGCCCGGGCCCGCAAAGCGGCCACCACGGGGAACGACGTCGGCGCATTGCCCAGGCCCACCGCCAGGTTGCGCAGCCAGCGCTCATAGCCGATACGGCGGATCGGCGAGCCCTGCAGCCGCTGGTCGAATTCCGCCTCGGTCCAGGCGAAAAGCTCCACCAGGGTCGCGCGATCCAGGCCGTTTCGGGGCTCGAAGTCCTTTTCGTCGGTCGGCTGGGCGAACCGATTCCAGGGGCAGACCAGCTGGCAATCGTCACAGCCATAAACCCGGTTGCCGATCAGCGGGCGCAGGTCCTCCGGGATCGCGCTCTTGTGCTCGATCGTCAGGTACGAGATGCAGCGGCGAGCATCGAGCTGGTAAGGGCCGCGGATGGCCTGCGTCGGGCAGACGTCGATGCAGCGCTCACAGGTCCCGCACGAATTGGGGGTTTCTTCATCAATGGGCAAAGCGATGTCGCAATAGATCTCCCCCAGGAAGAACCAGGAACCGGCATCCCGGCTGAGGAGCAGCGTGTGCTTGCCGCGCCAGCCGATGCCGGCACGCGCGGCGAGCTCGACCTCCAGCACTGGCGCCGAGTCCGTGAACACCCGATAGCCAAAGCCGCCGATTTCGTCTGTGATGCGGTCGCAGAGCTTCTGCAGCCGGTCGCGCAGCACCTTGTGATAGTCGCGGCCCCTCGCGTAGCGGGCAATGCCGGCCTTGTCGCCGTTGTCGTCCACGCCTTGGGGAGCATCGTTCAGATAGTCCATACGGCAGGAAATCACGCGCAATGTGCCCGGCTTGAGCTCGGCCGGTCGCGCGCGGAGGCTGCCGTGGCGCGCCATATACTCCATCTCGCCATGCCAGCCCTGCGCCAGCCACTCCAGCAGCCGCGGCTCGGCCGCGCTGAGGTCGGCGTCGGCAATGCCGACCGCCTGGAAGCCGAGCTCGCGACCCCAGCGCTTGATGCTCGAAGTTAGGCTCGCCAACTCCGAGGCGACGTCGCGCTTGGGCGAAAAGCTGGCCGCGGGAGTGGTGCCGGGGAGGGTGCTTTTCATCTCGGGGGACTTGGGAGCGGGCAAGACTACGCTGGTCAGGGGAGTGCTGCGGGGGCTCGGATATGCCGGTCGGGCGAAGAGCCCGACTTACGCCTTGGTTGAACCTTACTCGTTTTCGAGCTTAGACTTATATCATTTTGATTTCTATCGATTCAAGGACCGCTCGGAATGGCTGAATTCCGGCTTCCGGGAGCACTTCAACCCGGGCTCGGTCTGCATTGTCGAATGGCCGGAGAAGGCGGGCGATCTGCTTTCCCCGCCGGACATACGAATCACCCTCGAATTCGACGGCGAAGCGCGCCGCGCGTCCGTGGAAGCCTGCTCCGACGCTGGACGAGCCTGGCTTTCCTGCTTGTCGTCTACGCAGTAACGAGCGACGCCCAGGTCCTGTCGACGCGCATCTGGCCGGCGCGCGATTACACCCGCCTTACGTTCGAATCCCGCGAACCGATCCAGTACACCATCTTCAGCATCAAGGATCCCGAGCGGCTGGTGCTCGACCTCGAGACCAACGACCTGCCGGCGGCGCTCGCCGACCTGAATACCAAGGTCGCGGCGGACGACCCGTACATCCAGGGCCTGCGCGTGGCGCGCAACCGGCCCGGCATCGTTCGCCTGGTGCTCGACCTCAAGGCCGAAGTGAAGCCGCAGATCTTCACGCTGTCGCCGATCGCCGATTACGGCCACCGCCTCGTGCTCGACATCCATCCCCTGGTGGCGCTCGATCCGCTGGCCCAGCTGCTGCAGGAAAGCGGGCAATCCAGGCCCGCCGCCAAGCCCGGCGTCGCTCGAATCGCCACCATCGTCATCGACGCGGGACACGGCGGCGAGGATCCGGGCGCCATCGGCCGGCGCGGCTCGCGCGAGAAGGACATCACGCTCACCATCGCCAAGCGCCTCAAGGCGCTGGTCGATGCCGAGCCGAACATGCGCGCCCTCCTCACCCGCGACGGTGACTACTTCCTGCCGCTCAACTCGCGCGTCGAAAAGGCGCGCAAAGTCAGGGCCGACCTTTTCGTCTCGATCCACGCCGACGCCTTCACGCGCCCGAACGTGCGCGGCTCCTCCGTGTTCGCACTCTCCGACAAGCGCGCCACGTCCGAGCTGGCGCGCGCGCTCGCCAAGAAGGAGAACGAGTCCGACCTGATCGGTGGCGTCGCGCTCGCCAGCAAGGACGACCACGTGCGGCGCACCATCATGGACCTGTCGCAGAGCGCGACCATCGACTACAGCCTGCGCCTGGGCAGCTCGGTGCTCAAGCAGCTCGGCGGCGTCAACGACCTGCACAAGCCGCGCGTCGAGCAGGCGAGCTTCGCCGTGCTCACCGCGCACGACGTGCCGTCGATCCTGGTCGAGACCGCGTTCATCTCCAACCCGCAGGAAGAAAAGCGCCTGAACGACCGCGCCTACCAGGACAAGCTCGCCCGCGCGATTCTCGAAGGTATCCGCGAGTACGTGGCCAAGCATCCGCCGCGGCCGCTCGGGCCGGTGACGCTAGACGGGCTGCCGCCGCGAACGTAGCCAGGCGATCACGCCCGGCGAGATGGACAGGGCGACGATCAGCAAAATCACTGCAGTGAGGTTGTTCTTCACGATCGGCTGGTTGCCGAACCAGTAGCCGAGCAGGCAGAGCGACACGACCCACACGAACGCGCCGATCACGCAGAAGGTCAAATAACGGAAGTACGGCATGGCGCCGACGCCGGCGACGAACGGGACGTAGGTGCGCACGATGGGGACGAAGCGCGCGAGGATGATGGTCTTGCCGCCATGCTTCTCGTAGAAAGCATGCGCGCGCTGCAGATGCGCGGGGTTGAACCAGCGTGACTTCTCGAAATGGAATACCCGCGGCCCGATCCAGCGCCCGACGAAGTAGTTGACGTTGTCGCCGCACAGGGCGGCGGCGACGAGCGTCGCCATCACCGCGGCGATGTTCATGTCCCCCGCGGCCGCCACCGCGCCGGCGACGAAGAGGAGCGAGTCCCCCGGGAGAAATGGCGTCACCACCAGGCCGGTTTCGCAGAACACGATGGCGAACAGCAGCGCGTACACCAAGGCGCCGTGCTGCGCGACGAAAGCCGCGAGATGCTTGTCGAGGTGGATGACGAGATCCCAGAACCAGGCGAGCAGCTCCATCGCGCGATTGTATAATCGCCGTGCTCCCCCGCATGTCTTCCGCCGTGCTTAATTCCCCGAGCGTCGAACGCGTGCGCGACGCCCTGTCGCGCGCCGGGCTGGCGTTCACCATCGTCGAGCTGCCGGGCGCCGCTCGCACCGCCAAGGCGGCCGCGGAGTATCTGGGGTGTGAAGTCGGCCAGATCGCGAATTCGCTGGTGTTCCGCGCGCAGGTAAGCAACCGCGCCTTGCTCGTCATGTCATCGGGCGCCAAGCGCGTGGATCTCGCGCGCCTCGCAGCGCTGGTCGGAGAGCCGGTCGGCAAGGCTGACGCCGACTTCGTGCGCGATCAGACCGGCTTTGCCATCGGCGGCGTGCCGCCGGTGGGCCATGGGCTTACGAACGCTTTTGTCGAGAAGAGTCTCGCCGCCTATCGCGAGCTGTGGGCTGCAGCCGGCCATCCGCACACCGTGTTTCGCCTGACGTACGATGAGCTCGTGCGCATTACCCAAGGGGCGGAGTCGGAGCTCGCATGAGCGTTATCCGCGTTCTGCCGCAGCTTTTGATCAGCCAGATCGCCGCCGGCGAGGTGGTCGAGCGCCCGGCGTCGGTGCTCAAGGAACTGCTGGAGAACGCGGTCGATGCCGGCGCGCAGGCGATCACGGTCCAGCTCGATGCCGGCGGCACGAAGCGCGTACAGGTGGAGGACGATGGCGCCGGCATCGCGCGCGAGCAGCTGCCGCTTGCCCTCGCGCGCCACGCCACAAGCAAGATCGCGAGCCTCGAGGACCTGGAAGCGGTGGTGACCATGGGGTTCCGCGGCGAGGCGCTCGCTTCCATCGCTTCGGTGTCGCGCCTGTCGATCACCAGCCGCACGCGCGACGCGGCCCATGCCGCGGAAATCCACGCCGAAGGCGCGCAAGTAAGCGAAGTCCGGCCCGCCGCGCGCGCGCAAGGCACCACCGTCGCCGTGTCCGACCTCTATTTCAATACCCCGGCGCGGCGCAAGTTCCTGCGCACCGAGCAGACCGAGTTCGGCCATTGCGACGAGGTGTTCCGGCGCGTCGCGCTTGCGCGCTCGGGCGTCGCCTTCATGCTCAAGCACAACGGCCGCGTAAGCCACGTGGTGCGCGCGCAGGCGGGCCCTGAGCGCGCCGCCGCGCTGCTCGGCGACGCTTTCTTCACCAACAGCCTGCAGGTGGAGACGCATGGCGGCGCGCTGCGGGTTTTCGGCCGCGCCGGCACACCCCAGGCGGCGGGTGAACGCAGCGATGGCCAGTATTTCTTCGTCAACGGCCGCTACGTACGCGATCGCCTGCTCTCGCACGCCGTGCGCGAGGCCTACTCGGAGACGCTGCACGGCGAGCGCCAGCCGGCGTACGTCCTGTTCCTCGAGATCGACCCGCGCGCCGTGGACGTCAATGTGCATCCGGCAAAGACCGAGGTGCGCTTCCGCGATGGGCGCGCGGTGCACCAGTTCGTCTACCACGCGGTGCAGCGCGCGCTGTCGCCGAGCGCGGCCACGGCACCGGTGAGCTATGCGGCGGTGGGGATGGGAATGGATCGGCCAATCCAGGCGGCCTTCGGGCTGGCGCAGCCGGTGGCGGCCTACGAGTCTTTCCTGCGCGCCGCAGGGCAACCGCTGCCCAGCGCCGAGAAGGCGCCTCCGCTTGGGTATGCCCTGGGCCAGCTTCACGGCGTCTATATCCTGGCGCAGAACGAGGCCGGCCTCGTCCTGGTCGACATGCACGCGGCGCATGAGCGCATCGTGATGGAGAAGCTGAAAGCCAACCTCGACGCCGGTGCGGTGCAGCGCCAGAGCCTGCTGGTGCCGGCACTTTTTTCGGCGGAAGCGCTGGATATCGCCACCGTCGAGGACAATCGCGAGGCCATCGAGCGCCTGGGCCTCGAGCTCAGCGTCTCGGGCCCGAACGAGCTCGCGGTGCGCGGGGCGCCGGCGCCGCTGGCCGGCGGTGACATCGTCGGCCTCGCGCGCAGCGTGATCCGCGAGATCCGCGAGTACGGTGCGAGCCAGGCGCTCTCCGCGCGCCAGAACGAGCTCCTCGCCACCATGGCGTGTCACGCCGCGGTGCGCGCAAACCGCGCGCTCAGCCCGGTGGAGATGAATGCCCTGCTGCGCGAGATGGAGGAGACCGAGCGCTCGGGAAGCTGCAACCACGGCCGCCCCACCTGGTACCAGCTGACGATGGGCGACCTCGACAAGCTGTTCCTGCGCGGCCGATGAGCGGCGTGATGCTCATCACCGGCGGCAGCCGCGGCATCGGCGCCGCGACCGCGCGCCTGGCCGCCGAGCGCGGCTATTCGGTTTGCATCAATTACGTCAGGAACGGCGACGCCGCCCAGAAGCTCGTCGGTGAGCTGGGAAAAAAGGCCCTGGCGGTGCAGGCTGACGTCGCGAGTGAAGCGGATGTCCTTCGAATGTTCAAGGCGGTGGACGAAAAGCTTGGGCGGCTCGCGGTGCTGGTCAACAACGCCGGCATCGTCGACCGCAGCTCGCGCGTCGAGGCCATGTCGGCCGAGCGCATCCAGCGCATGCTCGCGATCAACGTCACCGGCAGCTTCCTGTGTGCGCGCGAGGCGGTAAAGCGCATGTCCACCCGCCACGGCGGTAAGGGCGGCGCCATCGTCAACGTGTCTTCGATGGCGGCCAAGCTCGGCGGGTCCGGCGACTACGTGGACTACGCCGCCTCCAAAGGCGCGGTCGATACCCTGACCGTCGGCCTCGCGCGCGAAGTGGGCGCCGAAGGCATCCGCGTGAACGGCGTGCGGCCGGGGGTGATCCGCACCGAGATCCACGCCACCAGCGGCGATCCCGCCCGCGCCGAGCGCATTGGCGCGGCCGCGCCGCTGCAGCGCGCCGGCGAGGCCGAGGAAGTCGCGCGCACCATCCTCTGGCTCGCCTCCGGCGAAGCCTCGTACATCACCGGCGCGCTGCTCGACGTCTCCGGCGGGCGCTAGCTTGTCGCACGCCTACGCGCTCCTCGGCCCGACGGCGAGCGGCAAATCCGCGCTCGCGCTCAAGCTCGCGGCCAAGCTCCCGGTCGAGATCGTGTCGCTCGACTCGGCGCTGGTTTACCGCGGCATGGACATCGGCACCGCGAAGCCGGGCGCCGAGCTGCGCGCCCAGGTGCCGCACCACCTGATCGACATCATCGATCCCGACCGGAGCTACTCCGCGGGAAGATGGCGCGAGGATGCAGTACGCATCGTGGGGGAGATTCTCGGCAGAAAAAAAACTCCTCTGCTGGTCGGCGGCACCATGCTCTATTACCGCGCTCTCATCGCCGGCCTGGATTCGCTACCGCAGGCCGATGCCCGCATCCGCGCCGAGCTCGACGCCGACGCGGCGAGCCGCGGCTGGCCGGCCTTGCACGCCGAGCTGCGTACGGTAGATCCAGCGGCGGCGGAGCGCATCGCACCGAACGACGCGCAGCGCATCCAGCGCGCGCTCGAAGTCTGGAAGCTGACTGGCAAGCCGCTCTCCTCGCTGCAGGGAGCTACGCGCGCCGAGCTGCCGTTCGAGGTCAAGGGCATTGCCCTGGTCCCGGACCGGGCGCTGCTGCATGGCAAGATCGCGAGGCGCTTCGACGCCATGCTGCGCATGGGATTGGTGGACGAGGTGAAGGGGCTACGAAAGAAGTATCGCCTCGACGCCTCGATGCCGAGCATGCGCGCGGTCGGCTATCGGCAGGTGTGGGAATTCCTCGAGGGCGAGACCGACGAGGCCACCATGCGGGCCCGCGCGGTGACGGCGACGCGTCAGCTCGCCAAGCGCCAGCTGACCTGGCTGCGCAGCTTTCCCGACCTACTCCGGCTCGACCCCGGCGGCACGCAGGATCCGGCGGTAGCTCTCCATCTGCTCCTTGACGAAGGCCGCGAGCTGGTCGGGCGATGACGGGCTGAGGGCGAAGGCCAGCTTCTCCATCCCCGCCTGGACGTCGGGGCGCGCCATCGCCGCGCCGAACTCCTTGTTGATACGCTCGACCACTTCGCGCGGCAGGCGCGCCGGGCCGAACAGGCCGGCCCACGAGGTGATGGAGAACTGCGGCATGCCGGCTTCCGCAATGGTCGGCACTTCCGGCAGCATGTGGCTGCGTTTGCCGAGCGTGGTGACCAGCGGACGCAGCCGACCGTCGCGGATGTGCGCCATGGACGTGCCCGACGAGCAGAACATGAGCTGCACGCGCCCGGCGACGAGATCGGTGACCGCCTGCGGCTCGCCCTTGTACGGTACGTGCACCAGCTGGATGCCGGCGAGCGAGGCGAAGTACGCCGTGGAGACGATGCCGGTGGTGTTTCCGGTGGCGTAGTTGAGCTTGCCGGGATTGGCGCGCGCGTGGTCGATGAGCTCGTTCAGCGTCTTCGCCGGCACGCTCGGATGCACCAGGATGAAGAAGGTGTAGCGGCCAACATCGGTGATCGGCGTGAAATCATTGACCGGGTCGTAGGGCGGATTTTTCTTCAGCGCGGGCACCGCCGACATCGGGCTGTTGGTGGCCATCAGCAGCGTATAGCCGTCGGGCGCCGCCTTGGCCACTTCCGCTGCGGCGATGGCGCCGTCGGCGCCCGCCTTGTTGTCCACCACCAGCTGCTGGCCGATGGCCTGCGACACCGAGCCTGCCAGCACGCGGGTCATGATGTCGGTCGAGGAGCCGGCGGGGAATGGAACCACCACGCGAATCGGCTTATTGGGATATTGCGCGTGCGCCGCGAACGAAATGGACGCGAAAACCAGACCCCACAGAACCTGTTTCATGCGCTCACTCGTTTTTGTAGACCCCCCGGATATTAAGCGCGGCCAGGAAAAACTGCAGCCCCACCAGCGCCCACGCCTTGTCGTGGAAGCCCCACGCCGTCCACATCACGTTGCTGGCGAGGAAGCACCAGAAGCCGATGGCGCGCTTGTGCGGGGAACGCGACGCCACGAGGTACGCGGCAACTACAGTCACGACCATGGCGGGCCATTGCAGCAAATCGAGAGTGTCCATCTGACACGTTAAGACCCTAGAATTCGCCCTCTCGTTCAGACGCATTTCAGGAGCGTGCATGGAAATCGGCATCGTCGGTCTCGGCAGGATGGGCGCCAACATGGCGCGGCGCCTCGCGCGCGGTGGCGTGCGCGTGGTCTGCTACGACCAGGCAGAGCCGGCACGCAAGGCGGTGGGCGGTGATCGGAACGTCGAAGGCGTGGCCAACCTCGCTGCGCTGTGCGCGCGGCTCACCGGCGAGCGCGTCATCATCCTCTCGCTGCCGGCGGGCGACGCCGTAGAGCAGACCATCCGCGACCTGCTGCCGCTGTGCTCCTCGGGCGACACGGTGGTGGATTGCGGCAACAGCTATTACCGCGACTCGATGCGCCGCGCGCTCGCCCTCTCCCAGCAAGGACTGCGCTACATCGACGCCGGCGTCAGCGGCGGCATCCACGGGCTCGAGGGCGGCTATTGCCTGATGCTCGGCGGCACGGCGAAATCGATCGAGATGTTCGAGCCCTTCGCCAAGCGCCTCGCGCCCGACGCCGAGCGCGGCTGGCTGCATTGCGGCCCGAGCGGCGCCGGCCACTTCGCCAAGATGGTCCACAACGGCATCGAATACGGAATGATGCAGTCGCTCGCCGAGGGCTTCGCGCTCCTCGCCGCGCGGCCGGAGCTCGACATCGATGTCGGGCGCCTCGCCGAGACCTGGCGCCACGGCAGCGTGGTGCGCTCGTGGCTGCTCGATCTGTGCAGCGAGATTTTGAAAAACAATGAAGACTTATCCGAGATCGCCCCGATCGTGGCGGACTCCGGCGAGGGTCGCTGGACCGCGCTCGAGTCCATCGAGCTCGGCGTGCCCACGCCGGCGATCACCGCGGCGCTGATGAACCGCTTCTCCAGCCAAGGGCGCTCGGACTATGGCCGGCGCCTGCTCGCCATGATGCGCGCCGGCTTCGGCGGCCACGCCACCCAGCCAGCGAAGCAGAAGCCCCCGCCGCAGCAATGATCGTGCTGGTGATGGGCGTCGCCGGCGTGGGCAAGACCACGATCGGCGAGGCGCTCGCCCGCGCGCTCGGCGCGCGCTTCATCGACGCCGACGATTACCACCCGCCGGAGAACGTCGCGAAGATGAAGGCCGGCGTCCCTCTGCAGGACACCGACCGCTGGCCGTGGCTCCATCTTCTAAATGAAGAACTGAAGAAACAGCAGAACGCAGTGCTCGCCTGCTCAGCGCTGAAGGAAAGCTACCGGCGGCGGCTGGCCGAAGGCCTCAAGGACTTCAAAGTGGTCTACCTGCACGCGAGTGCCGAGCTGATCCGCGAGCGCATGAAGGCGCGAAGGCATCGCTACATGCCGGCTGCGCTGCTGGACAGCCAACTAGCGACCCTCGAGCCCCCCGCCGACGCCATTGCGATCGACGTCGCCGCGCCGCTGGAGGACAGCGTCGCGGCGATCGTCGAGCGGCTCTAGTCGCCGGCCCTCACCGGTGACCATCCCATGCTGCGGGGATAGGCCTCCTCCCCCAGGATCCGCAGCTGGACCGCTCGCATGACCGCCGCGGCGGCGGTGTGCACATCGAGCTTGCGATAGGCGTTCTTGATGTGGCTGCGCACCGTGTGCGCCGAGATTCCAAGCCGCTCGCCAATCTGCCCGTAGGTGCAACCGCCTGCCAGCAGGCGCAGCACGTCCGCTTCACGCAACGTGAGCATGGCCGCGCCGGCCTAATTGCCGATGTGGACTTTGTACTTCGCGCCGTTCGAGAACAGGCAATTGCCCGCGCCCTGGAGCGGCGTGTTCATCTGGTATTCGCAGCTCATGAACGCGCCGCTCGGGCCGTATGCGCTGGCGATGCCTTTGCGCTCGTCGCCCGAGACGCGCGTGGCCTCACCCACCAACATCTCGCCGGCGTAGGTCATCTGGAAGCGGCCCTTGCCGGTCATCATGTTGGTCACCGTGCCCGACACCATGCCGGTCTGCGTCGCGGTGTCGTTGTCGGGGTAGAGCCTGGCATGCAGCACGCGCGCCTGCGCAGGCTGCCCGGCAGGTGCGGCGGATTGCAGCGTGCTTTGCCCCGGGTACGTCGGCGATGCATGGGTCGGGATATAGATCGCGTAGTTGCCGTCGGGACCGACCGGGACGACGTAACAACCCCCGAGACCGAGCGCCTGCACGCCCAGCGCGACTGCCAGTTTGGAAAGATTCATGACTCGCTCCTTTTCTTTGGATCCGGGCCCCTGCCCGGGTGACCGCAGAATCGCAGGCGAGCGCAGGCCGATCGGTTACCGATCGATTACCGTTGGCTTAAATTGTCCCGGCTGGAGCGCAAGCGGCTCAATCTCAAGGCATTTCTCGTACAGGGAGCGGGCGCGTTCCTCCTCCCCGCGCTCCTGCCAATGGCGGTAGACCCGGGCGAGGATGCGCGCGAAGCGGCCGCGCAGCCGCTCGCGCGTCTGCAGCATCCAGGAGGCGTCGGCCTCGTCGGCCATGAAGCTGCCGCGGTACAGGGCGAGCACCCGCTCGACGAGCTTGTCGATCTGCACTGGCTCGGCGGCGCTCTCGAGATCGGCGGCCAGCTGCTCGAATGCCCAGGTGTCGAGCCAGAAAAAACGCCGGTCGAGCGAGAGGCGTCCTTCGTGCAGCGTGACCGCGCGGTCTTCGCCGAGGAGCTTGCGCAAGCGGTGCAGCGTGCTGGTGAACGAGCGGTGCGCCGAGTCGCCGTCGATGCGCGGCCATAGCGCGTCGGTGACACGGCTCTCGCTCACCTGCTCGCCGCCATAAGCGATCAGCAGCTTCAGCAGCTCGAGCGGCCGGCGCTTGGCCTTGGCGCCGCTCGCCACCAATGGCTCGTCGTGATGCAGCAGCCGGAAGCCGCCGAGGGTCTGCACCCGATACGCCCACGGCCAGCCCTCGACCGCGAGCGGCGGCTTTTCCGGAACCAGGTTGCGGCGCTTGATCAGGCTCTTCGCATAATCGGGCTCGATGCCGGCTTCCAGCGCGTGTGCGAGCACGCGCGCCACCGCCGCCGGCTGCCATCCCAGGAAGTGGAAGTAGCCGTACTCACGCCCAAGCTCCAGCGCGCGGCGTAACGCCGCGAGACCGGTGCGCAGGCGGCCGTGCGCCAGCGCGATCTGCGCGAAGCCGGTGAGACAGGTGAACTCGAGATGGCGGTTGTCGATGCCGCGCGCGATGTTGCGCAGCGTGCCGAGATGGGAGATGCAGCGGCGCTCATCGCCGCAATCGGCGAGGATCCCCGCGAGCCCCAGGCGGCAAAGCGCCTCATACAGCGGGCAGCCGACCTCGACCGCCATGCGCAGGGCGGCTTTCTCCTTCTGCAGCGCCTCCATCAGGTCCTTGCGCAGCAACGCCTCCCAGGCCTGGAAATGACGGTAGATGCAAAGGTTGAAGCGCCCGGCCTGGCCGGTGAGCGGCTCGAGCTGCTTCGCGATCGCCGCCGCCGCGCCGAGATCGCCGGCGCCGAGCGCGCCGCCGTACCCCCAGACCAGAAGCTGGAAGGTCCAGGTATGCACGCCGGTGGCCTGGGCGATCTCGAGCCCTTCGCGCATCGCGCGGCCGCACGCCGCGCCGTCGGCAATGAACATTGCGTACATGGTCTCGATGTTCTTCAGCGTGATGAGCGAGAACGGCGTTACGCCGGGCCCGGCGCTCATCGCACGCAGCGCTTCGAGCAGCTGCGCCGCGCGCGCGTACAGCCCGGTCCACATCACGGTCAGCGCCGCCAGCGAGCCGACGAACATCCTCAGGTTGATGTCGGCCTGTGACTGCCCCGCGGCGAGCGCGCGCTCGATCCACTGCTTCATGTCGCGCCGCTGCGGCTGGCGCAAGGTGAGCGAGATGAACATGCTGCAGGCGACCCGTGCCTCCACCGCCGGCGAAGGCAGTGGCACGCCGCTCTTCTCGGCTTCGTCCAGCACCGCGATCCAGCGATCGAGGAGCGAGCAGTCGTCGAGCTCGTAGAGGATCGCGAACATGGCGCCGGAGGCGGCGAGCACGGCGCCCACCCTGTCGCCAGCGCCGCGGAACAGATCGAACGCCTTCTCGTACAGCAGCCGGCTCTCGCGCGGCGTGAGCTGCGCCTGGCTCGCCGCCGCCCAGTAAAGGGTCCAGGGACGACTGGTCTGGACCTCGGCGGGCAGCTCCTCGACCCAGCGCGCCAGCGTTTCGCCGCGGCCCTGCCCGACGAGCGCGGCGGCATGCACCTCGATCAGGCGCGCCATGTCGTCCCAATCGTGGCAGTCGCGGTAGAGCGCGACGGCGTCCTCGATGCGGCCGGCCTGCTCCATCTGCGCCGCCGAAAGCCGCTGCAGGTCGCGCCGACGCTCCTTGGGCAACGCCTCGCCGGCGCGCGCCTGCAGGAAGTCGCGCAGCATCGGGTGGTACTGGTAGACCGGCTCGGGCTGTGTTTCGCGCAAGCTGACGAAGTAATTGTTGCGCGTCAGGCTGGCGAGCAGCTCATCGGTGCCGGGATCGCCGCTCAGCTCGCGCGCAATGCGCGTCGTCATCTCGGGCAGGTACGCGGTGTGCAGCAGGAATTGCTGGGCGCGCACGTCGGCCTTGTGGAAGATCTCGCCGGCGAAGTAGTCGAAGATCAGCTGGCGCGTCGGCAGGCCGGGCGCCTCGGCGATCGCGCCCGACACGCGCGCTTGCGCGAGCATGAGTACCAGCCCCGCCGCCCACCCCTGCGTGCGCGCATATAACGCTTCCACCGCCTCGGCGCCGAGACCGAGCTGGCGCTGGGCAACGATCGAGCCGGCTTCTTCGCGCGTCAGGCGCAGCTCTTCCCAGCCGAGGAGCGTGAGCGCCTGGTGAGCGCGCAGGCGCGCGAGGCTGGCCGGCGGGTCCCCCCGGCTCACGATCAGGATGCGCCCCCCGGGCGGCAATGCCTCGAGCGCGATGCGCAGCACCTCCTGCAGCTGCGACGAAGCCGGCACTTCGTGGTAACCGTCGAACACGATGGCGAACGGCGGCTTGAGCTGCGCGAACAGCCGCTCGAAATAGCGGCGTGTGAAGACCGCGAGACCCGCCTGATATTCGGGCGTCAGCAGCGGCAGCGGCTCACCCGCGCCGTCGTCGCGCGCTGCGGCGGCGACGCTGAGGTAATAGAAAAAGGTGGCGACGTCCGCATCACCCTCATCCAGCTGGTACCACAGCGAACGCAGCCTCACGTGGTCGAGCCAGCTGGCAGCCAGCGTGGTCTTGCCGCAGCCCGGCGGCCCGGTAACCCAGGCAGCGGCGCCTTGCGCATCGAGCAGCGCGAACAGGCGCTTGCGCGGCAGCACCGCCGACACGCTCGGCTGGGTGATCTTGCCGAGCGAAGCCCTGCGCTGCGCCATATCAGTCCCCCTTGTCAGTCGCCCTTGACCGCACCGTCGCGCCGCGGATCGGCACCGCCTCGCCAGCCGCCGCGGATGCGCTCGATGCCGTGCAGTCCGCTGGTCAGCACGATTGTTTCCACTTGATGGCCGCGTTGCAAGAGGCCCGGCGCAAGCGCCTCGTATTTGCTGCGCTGCTCAATCAGCGTCGGCCCGTTGCGCGAGCCGAAGTTCGGCAGCTCGATCGCGGCCTGGATATCGAGCCGCCAGTCGAGCGTGCCCACCAGCGCCTTCGCCACGTAGTTGATGATCATCGAGCCCCCGGGCGAGCCCACGACGAGGCTGGGTTCATCCTTTTGGAAAACAATCGTGGGCGCCATGCTGCTGCGCGGCCGCTTGCCCGGCGCCACGGCGTTGGCGCCGCCCGGCATGAAATCGAAATCCGTGAGCTGGTTGTTGAGCAGGAAGCCACGCACCATGATGCGGCTGCCGAATGCCGCCTCGATCGTGGTGGTCATCGAGACGATGTTCCCTTGCGCGTCCACGATCGAGAAGTGGCTGGTCCCGGCTTCGTGATCGCCGGGCGGCGCGAGCGGCATGGCGCGCTCGCCGATCAGCTTGGCCCGTTTATCCAGGTAAGTGGAACTCAGTAGCTGCTTTACGGGAACGGGAACAAATGCCGGGTCTCCCAGGTAGCGCGCACGATCGGCGTAGGCGAGCTTGCCGGCCTCGGCAAAAAAATGCAGTGCATCGGCGGACTGCGGCGGCGCGCGCGCGAAACCGCCGCGCTCCAGCAACCCGAGGATCTGCAGCACGGCGACGCCGCCCGAGCTCGGCGGTCCCATCGAGCATAGGCGCAAGCCGCGATAGCGGCCGCAGACCGGCTCGCGCTCGATCGCGCGATAGGCGCGCAGATCGTCTTCGGTAAGGTCGCCCGGCTTGGCGTGCGTTCGGACGGCCAGCACGATGTCCTTCGCCACGTCGCCTTCGTAGAGCATCTGCGCGCCGCCGCGCGCGATCAGGCGCAGCGTGTCGGCGTATTCGCGGTTGACGATGCGAGCGCCCGAATAATAAATCCGGCTGGCGGCGGGATCCTCGCGCAGGAATCTTTCGCCATCGAGCGCCGCGCGAAGCTTCGGTGACGGCGCGAAACCGCCATCCGCCGTACGGATCGAGGCGTCGAACAGCTCGCTCCACGGCAGGCGTCCGTGGCGCCCGTGGGCGAGCTCGAGCATGCGCAGCACGCCCGGTACGCCGACCGAGCGCCCGCCCACGGCGGCCTCCATGAAGGCCATGGGCTTGCCATCTTCCAAGAAACGATCTGGCGTCGCTACCGCCGGCGCCGTCTCGCGACCATCGTACGTGCGCAGCTTCTTCTCGGTTTCGGACCAGTACAGCAGGAAAGCCCCGCCGCCGATGCCGGAGGACTCGGGCTCGACCAGGCCGAGCATCATCTGCACGGCCACCGCGGCGTCCATCGCCGAGCCGCCGCGCTTCAGCACCTCGGCGCCGGCTTCCGCGGCGAGCGGGTGCGCCGCGGCCACCATGAAGCGCTTCGCGACCACGGCTTCGCGCGCCTCGGCGAAGCGCAAGACGATGCAGAAAAGAAAAAGGGTGGCCATCGCCACCCTTTTCGCTAGCACCCGAAAACCCGGTTTCACACCATCAAGGGTACGATGAGTAAGGCCACGATGTTGATGATCTTGATGAGCGGGTTGACCGCCGGGCCTGCGGTGTCCTTGTAGGGATCGCCGACGGTGTCGCCGGTGACCGCCGCCTTGTGCGCGTCGGAGCCCTTGCCGCCATGGTGGCCGTCTTCGATGTACTTCTTGGCGTTGTCCCACGCGCCGCCGCCGGTACACATCGAGATCGCGACGAACAGGCCGGTGACGATAGTGCCCATCAGCACGCCGCCGAGCGCCTGGGCGCCCGCCGTGCTGCCGAAGACCCAGCCGAAGCCCAGGCCGACCACGACCGGCACGAGGACCGGAAGCAGTGACGGGATCATCATCTCGCGGATTGCCGCGCGCGTGAGCATGTCGACCGCGACGCCGTACTGCGGCTTGGCAGTGCCCTGCATGATGCCGGGAATCTCCTTGAACTGGCGGCGCACTTCGATCACCACCGCGCCGGCGGCGCGGCCCACCGCCTCCATCGCCATCGCGCCGAACAGGAACGGCACCATGCCGCCGATGAACAGCCCGACGATCACGAAGTGGTTGGAAAGGTCGAACGACACCTGCTTGCCGGCGGATTCGAGCGCGTGCGTGAAATCGGCGAACAGCACGAGCGCGGCGAGGCCGGCCGAGCCGATGGCGTAGCCCTTGGTGACCGCTTTGGTGGTGTTGCCCACCGCATCCAGCGGGTCGGTGATCGCCCGCACCGAGGCGGGAAGGTCCGCCATTTCGGCGATGCCGCCGGCGTTGTCGGTGATCGGCCCATAGGCGTCGAGCGCAACGATGATGCCCGCCATGGAGAGCATCGAGGTCGCGGCGATGGCGATGCCGTAGAGGCCGGCGAGCGCATAGGAGGCAAGGATCGCGACGCAAACCGCCAGTACCGGCCAGGCGGTGGACTTCATCGACACGCCCAGGCCGGCGATGATGTTGGTCGCGTGCCCGGTAACGCTCGCCTCGGCGACGTGGCGCACCGGCTTGAACTGAGTGCCGGTGTAGTACTCGGTGACCCACACCAGGAAGCCGGTGAGCACCAGGCCGACCACTGCCGCGCCCCACAGGTGCCACACCGTGAGCATCTTCTTGCCGCCGGCGACGTCGAACGGCACGTCGCGCAGCACGTCGCCCATCACGTAGAGCGTGATCGGCCAGAACGCGATCAGCGCGAGGATGCCGGCCACCCACAAGCCGCGGTATAGCGCCGGCATCACGTTGACCTCGCCGGGCTTGGCGCGCACGAACCAGGTGCCGGCGATCGACGCGATGATGGCGAAGCCGCCGAGCGCGAGCGGATAAACGAGTGCCGCGGTGGTGGTAGTCGGCACCATCAGCGCGCCGAGCAGCATGGTGGCGATGATCGTGACCGCATAGGTTTCGAACAGGTCAGCGGCCATGCCGGCGCAGTCGCCGACGTTGTCGCCCACGTTATCGGCGATCACTGCCGGGTTGCGCGGGTCGTCCTCGGGGATGCCGGCCTCGACCTTGCCGACCAGGTCGGCGCCGACGTCCGCGCCCTTGGTGAAGATGCCGCCACCGAGTCGCGCGAAGATCGAGATCAGCGAGCCGCCGAAGGCGAAGCCGACCAGCGGGTGGATCACGTGGGCGAGGTTGGACTTGTCGAGCGCGTTGGCATAGAGCAGCGCGTAGTAACCGGCGACGCCGAGCAAGCCGAGGCCGACGACCAGCAGGCCGGTGATCGCGCCGCCGCGGAACGCCACCTGCAGCGCCTCGTTAAGGCCGACACGCGCGGCTTCGGCCGTGCGCACGTTGGCACGGACCGAAATGTTCATGCCGATGATGCCCGAAGCCCCGGAGAGCACCGCGCCGATGAAGAAGCCCCACGCGGTCGCCCAGCCGAGCTGCGGGACCAGGCCGATCGCGAGGAACAGCACCAGGCCGACGATCGCGATCGTCTTGTACTGACGCCACAGGTAGGCAATGGCGCCTTCGCGCACCGCGGCCGCGATTTCGCGCATGCGCTCGTTGCCTTCGGGCAGGCGCATGATGCGCATCGACTGCCACGCGCCATAGACGATCGCAAGAAGCGCGCAGACGAGCGCGAAGATGAGGCCTGCGGACATGTGTTGTTCCCCCTGAAAAGGGGCCCGATTTTATCAGGTCAGCGCCGCCACCGCGCGCTGGGTGACCTCGTCAACCCGGCCGATGCCGGAGATCTTCCGGTATTTCACCGCGGGCGAAGCCTTGTAGTAGTCGACCAGCGGACGGGTCTGCTTGCGATAGACCTCGAGGCGGTGCGCGACCGTCTCCGGCTTGTCGTCGTCGCGCTGGATCAGCGGCTCGCCGGTCTCGTCGTCCTTGCCCTGCGCCTTGGGCGGGTTGAACTTGACGTGGTACACGCGGCCCGAGCCGGGGTGCACGCGCCGGCCGCTCATGCGCGTGATGATCTCGTCGTCCGGCACATCGATCTCGAGCACATAGTCGAGCGCCATGCCCTCGGTGTTCAGCGCTTCGGCCTGCGGGATGGTGCGCGGAAAGCCGTCGAACAGGTAGCCGCGCGCGCAGTCCGGCTGCTTCAAGCGCTCCTTGACCAGCCCGATGATGATGTCGTCCGACACCAGCTTGCCGGCGTCCATCACCTTCTTCGCCTCCCTGCCGAGCGGGGTGCCGGCCTTGATGGCGGCGCGCAGCATGTCGCCGGTCGAGATCTGCGGAATGCCGAACTTCTCGCGGATGAACTGCGCCTGGGTGCCTTTCCCCGCTCCCGGCGGCCCGAGAAGGATGAGTCTCATGAAACTATTCTACGCACGGCCTCGAGATCGTCAGGCGTATCCACGCCCGGCGGAATCTCCGTTTTGCTGACCGCTACCGCGATGCGCAACCCGTGCCAGAGCACGCGCAGCTGCTCCAGCGCCTCGCTCTTCTCCAGCGGCGCCGGCTCGAGGCGCGAATATTTCTTCAGAAAGCCGACGCGGTAGCCGTAAATGCCGGCGTGGCGGTAGCACGCCGCTCCGGCCTCCCGCGGGAACGGAATGCGCGAGCGCGAGAAGTAGAGCGCGTAGCCCTCGGCATCGAGCACCACCTTGACCACGTTCGGATTGCCGAGCGAGGGCTCGTCGTGGATCGCGTGGCAAGCGGTGGACACGCTCGCCTTTTTGTTTCGGGTCAGAATCCGGGCAACCTGACTGATGAGTTTCGGGGCGATCAAAGGCTCGTCGCCCTGGACGTTGACCACGATGTCCGCATCGCGCAGCGCGAGCTTTCTCGCCGCCTCCGCAAGCCGGTCGGTGCCGGAAGCATGGTCGGGGCGCGTCATGATCGCGCGATAACCGTGCGCGCGCACCGCGTCCGCAATGCGCTTGTCGTCGGTGGCGACATGCACGCCAGCGGCGCCGCTCATCGCCGCGCGCTCGCAGACGTGGACCACCATCGGTTTTCCTGCGAGATCGGCGAGCGGCTTGCCAGGAAAACGCGTGGACGCGTACCGCGCGGGGATAATGACGTGAAACTTCAAACCACTTCTTCTTGGGGAGGCAGCTTCCTCGCTTCTTCTTCCAGCATCACCGGGATGCCATCCTTGATCGGGTAGCCCAGCCGGTCGGCCTTGCACACCAGCTCCTCCTTGCGCACGAGCAGCTTGCCCTTGCACAAGGGGCACACCAGGATTTCAAGCAGCTTTGGATCGACGCCACTCATCGAGTTTCCCCAGGAGCCAGGTGCCAAACGCGGGATCGAGCTGCGCGCTCACCGGCAGCACCCACCACCCCGGCCGCGCAACGCTGCGCAATTTTACCGCGTCCTTTTCGGTGAGCAGCACCGGCGCGTCGTCGCCGAACTCCAGGTCGCGCGCCGTGAACGGATGGTGGTCGGGAAACGGATGCGGCACCACCTTCAGTCCCGCCTTGCCCAGGTGGAGGAAGAAGCGGTTGGGATCGCCGATGCCGGCAACCGCGTGCACCCGTTGCCCCGCGAACGCCTTCAGCGGCTGCCGCTCGCGCGCGTCGGTCATGCGGTGGACCAGATCGCCCTGCAGCGTCATGCCGAATCCCTTGACGGGAGATGCATGCGACACCACAGCATCCACACCGCGCAGTCTGGACCTGGGCTCGCGCAGCGGTCCGGCGGGCAGCAGGAAACCATTGCCGAAACCGCGCGCGTCGACCACCGCGATCTCGACATCGCGGCGCATCGCGTAGTGCTGCAGGCCGTCGTCGAGCACCAGCACGTTGACGTCCTCATGCGCCGCGCGCAGCCGCGCCGCGACCTGCACGCGACCGGCGCCGACCCAGACCGGGCAGCCGCTGCGGCGCGAGAGCAGGATCGGCTCATCGCCGACCTCGGCGGCGTCAGCCGCGACCGTCGCGGCGCGAGGCTGGTCCAGCCTGGCGCCATAGCCGCGCGAGACGATGCCGGGCGACCAGCCTTTGCTCTTGAGGAATTCAGCGATCCAGATCACGAGCGGCGTCTTGCCGCTGCCGCCGACCGTGAGGTTGCCCACGACGATGACCGGGATGCCGGGGTGGGTGCTTTTGAGGACTCGAATCCCGTAGAGGATCCGTCGGGCAAGGACCAAAGCACGGAACACGACACTCACCGGCCATAGCAGCCAGGCCGCGATTCCACGCCGGTACCAGAACTTCACGGCCGCCTAATCAGGGGCAGACCACGTTTTATTTGGTGGCTTGCGTCGTAAAGGTGATCTGCGACAGGCCGGCGATGCGCGCCGCTTCCATCACGCGGATCACCGACTGATGCGTGGCGGCGGCGTCGGCGGTGATCACCACCACCGGCTCCTTCAGCCCGGCCCCGGCGCGGCGCATCTCGTCGGCGAGCTGCTCGATGGTGCGGAACGGCACCGCATTTTTGTTCACCACGTACTGGCCTTGCGCATTCACCAGCACAGTGATCTCGTTGGGGCGGTCGAGCTGGCGCTCGGCCTGCGCCGAGGGCAGGTTGATCTGCAGCTCGGTGTACTTCGAATAGGTGGTGCTGATCATCAGGAAGATGAGGATCACCATCATCACGTCGATCAGCGGCACCAGGTTGATTTCGAGCGGCTCCTTCTCCTTGCCGCGCTGGAAATTCACGCGCTGCGCTCGCCGTGCACGATGTCGACCAGCTTGCCGGCGCGCTGCTCCATCTCGACCACGAAGGTGTCGACCTTGTTCTTGAAGTGGCGGTAGAAGATGAGCGCCGGAATGGCGATGCCGATGCCGAAGGCGGTGTTGTAGAGCGCGATCGAGATGCCGTGCGCGAGCTGCTGCGGGTTGGCGCCGCTCGGCGACTGCGAGCCGAAGATCTCGATCATGCCGATCACCGTGCCGAACAGGCCGAGCAGCGGCGCCGCGGTGGCGATGGTGCCCAGGGTGGTGAGGAAGCGCTCCAGGTCGTGCGCCACGCTGCGCCCGGCCTCCTCGATCGCCTCCTTCATCACGTAGCGCGAGCTCTTCAGGTTACGCAGGCCGGCGGCCAGCACCGCGCCCAGCGGCGAGTCGTGCGACAGGCGCTCGATGACCTCTGGCGACAGCCCCTGGCGCCGGTAGACGGCCACCACCTGGTCGAGCAGCGTCGGCGGGATGATCTTGGTCGCGCGCAGCGAGACCGAGCGCTCGATGATCAAGGCAACAGCGATGACGGAAGCGAGGAGGAGGAACCAGATCGGCCAGCCTGCGGCCTGGATGATCGCGAACAACGCGTTTCCTTATCGTTATTTTGGCTGCTGGCGCGGACTGTAAGCCAAACGATCGCGCCGCGGCAAGTTCCGCAGTGCAGCAATGCCCTCGGGTCCGCGGCACAGCGGCGGGGGTTGTAGTGGATATTGCGATATCCACAAATATCTGTGGATATGTTTGTGGATTGTTGGTGCGTCACCTGTCACATGCCCTTTGCGCAGCCCGAAAAGTTGGGTGCGATCAAAATTTGAGCAGGAGTTTTCCGCTATCGAACAGGCTGTTACGGAAAAGAATCGGCCTCCGCGAGCGACTGCGTCGTCGATCGGTGACGCGCTTGCACCAGTGTGGATTAGTGCGATCGCGCCGTCATTAGAAAAGCCCGGAATAGCGCTTGACTTCGCGCGCGTCGTAGCGCCTAAACGACGTTCTGCACATGCGGAAATCGAGCTCGAAACGCGCGCCCAGGTTGTCAACAGCAAATCAACAGAGTCGTCCCCCGACGACGCGAAACAGAGGCGTCAATTGTGACGCCGGACGGCGACAAGACTGGATGGTGTAGGCTCGCTCGCGCCTGTCCACGCCGATGCAAAACGAGCTTTCTTCCGGCTTACGCATTCTTTCGGTGGCGGAATTGCTGCGAAGCGTGCGCGACATGCTCGAGCGGCGCTTTCCGCTGGCCTGGGTCGGCGGCGAGCTCTCCAACCTGTCGCGCGCCCCCTCCGGCCATTTGTACTTCACCTTGAAGGACAGCGCCGCCCAGGTCGATTGCGTGATGTTCCGCAGCCGGGCCGCGGCGCTGGACTGGGAGCCGCGCGAGGGCATGCAGGTCGAGGCGCGCGCCCTGCCGACGCTCTACGAGCCGCGTGGCCGCTTCCAGCTGACCGTCGAGGGCATGCGCCGGGCCGGCCTCGGGCCGCTGTACGAGCGCTTCCTGCGGCTCAAGGAGCGTTTGGGCGCGGAGGGATTGTTCGAGGCGAAGCTCAAGCGCGAGCTGCCGCCGTTCCCGGGGCGCATCGGCGTGATCACCTCGCTTGCCGCGGCGGCGCTGCGCGACGTGCTGACCACCCTTGCGCGCCGCAACCCGGCAATCCCGGTCATCGTTTACCCGGTGCCGGTGCAGGGCGAAGGCGCGGCCGACCGCATCGTAACGATGCTCGCGCGCGCCAACCGCCGCGCCGAATGCGACGTCCTGCTCCTGGTGCGCGGCGGCGGCTCGATCGAGGACCTCTGGCAGTTCAACGAGGAGGCGCTGGCGCGCGCCCTGCGCGCGTCCCGCATCCCGGTGGTGGTCGGTGTCGGCCATGAGACCGACTTCACCATCGCCGACTTCGCCGCCGACCGGCGAGCGCCGACGCCGACGGCAGCCGCCGAGCTCGCCTGCCCGGCCCGCGTCGAGCTCGGCGCCCGGGTCGCCGCCTGCGCGCGCCACGTCGGGCGGGACATGGAACGAAAACTCCAATACGCCGCGCAAGCGCTCGATTCCTGCTCCCGGCGCCTGGTGCATCCGGCGCAGCGCCTTCGCTCGTACCAGCAATTGATGACGCAGCTCTCCGCGCGCCTCGCCTTCGCCTTCTCGCACCGGGTGCACCGCTGCCAGGCCCATCTCGCGGAGCTGCGCGCCGCGCTGGTATCGCTCGACCCGACGGCGGTGCTCGAGCGCGGCTACAGCATTACGACGAATGCCGACGGCGCCGTGCTGCGCGACGCATCCAAGGTGCGCCCCGGCGAGCGCCTGCAAACGCGACTGGCGCGTGGCACGATCGACAGCGAGGTGAAGAAACCCTGATGGGCCACCGGCTCTCCAAGATCACCACCCGCACCGGGGACAAGGGCGAGACCGGCCTTGGCGACGGCTCGCGGGTGTCGAAAGATCACCCGCGGGTGGCGGCGATGGGTGACGTCGACGAGCTCAATTCCGCCCTCGGCGTATTGCTCGCCGAAGAAGTCCCCGGCGAAGTGCGCGCGGCGTTGTCGCAGGTACAGCAGGATCTGCTCGACCTCGGTGGCGAGCTCAGCATTCCCGGACACAGCCTGCTCAGGCCCGGACGCGTCGAGCTGCTGGAACAGCATCTCGAAGCCTGGAACAAGCCACTCGCGCCGCTCAAGGAATTCATCCTCCCCGGTGGCAGCCGGGCAGCGGCGGCCGCGCACCTCGCGCGCACCGTGTGCCGCCGGGCCGAGCGCAGCGTCATTGCCCTCGCGCGCAAGGAGAAGGTGAGCGAGCCGGCGCGGCAGTACCTGAACCGGCTGTCGGATTTGCTGTTCGTCGCCGGCCGCGTGCTCAACCGGGCGGCCGGCGTGGGCGACGTGCAGTGGCGCCACCAGCGCAAGTAGACCGCCTTGGCCAACGCCGGACAAGCCGATAAGGTTCTGCAGCGGGCCTGTGTTAAAAACTGGTGAATGCGCGATCGCGTGCTGGTCATCGACGACGAAGAATCCACGCGCCTGCTCCTCGCCCGCATGCTCTCGCAGAGCCTCGACGCCGAGGTGCAGCTCGCCGGCACCTGCGAGCAGGCGCTGCGCTTCGCCTCCAGCTCCGTCTACGACGCGATCCTGCTCGATCTCCTGATGCCGGGCATCGGCGGCTTCGGCGTGCTCCAGGCGATCCGCCAGGCCCCGCCCAACGCGACCACGCCGATCATCGTGGTCACGCAAGTGGGCGAAAAGGCAACGCTGGAGCGCTGCCTCGCGGCGGGTGCGAACGCGGTCCACCTCAAGCCGGTGGATCGCACTAAGCTGCTGGCGATCGTGCGCGAGCAGCTCGCCGCGCGCACCAACACCAGGACAACCTCAAGGTAACCACGAATGGCCGAGATCAAGATCTACAACGTCGACGCGCTGGGCAAGCCCGTCGGCCCCTATTCCCACGTCGCGCGCGTCAAAGGCGGCGAAACGCTTTACATCGCGGGCATGCTCGCGCCGGGCGACAGCTTCGACGCGCAATGTTCGGCTGTGTATGCGCAGATCGAGAAAGCGCTGCAATCCGCGGGCGGCAGCTGGAAGAACGTGGTGCAATTCACCACCTTCCTGGTGCACTCGCAGGACACCGCGAAGTTCTACCGCTGGCGCGAGCGCGAGTACCCGAAGATGTTTGCCGACGGCAAGTACCCGCCGAACACGCTGCTAGTCATCGACCGCCTGGTTCAGGAGCAATTCCTGATCGAGATCCAGACGGTGGCAGTGATCTAGGTTTTTTGCTCGACGAAGGCCTCGTCGCGCTTTTTGCGGAGCGCGGGCAGCGCGACGATCACCAGCAGGATCACCGAGGCGATGATGAAGCCGGCGCTGATCGGCTTGGTGACGAAGGTCATCGGGTCGCCGCGCGAGAGCAGCATCGCGCGCCGCAGGTTCTCCTCCATCAGCGGGCCGAGGATGAAGCCCAGGATCATCGGCGCCGGCTCGCACTCGAGCTTGACGCAGATGTAGCCGAGCACGCCGAAGATCGCCATGATCAGCACGTCGAACGGGTTGTTCGACAGGCTGAACACGCCGATCGACATGAACACCAGAATCGCCGGGTAGAGGTAGCGATACGGCACGGTGAGCAGCTTGATCCACATGCCGATCAGCGGCAGGTTGAGGATCACGAGGAAGGCGTTGCCCACCCACATCGACGCGATCAGGCCCCAGAACAGCTCCGGCTTCTCGTTCATCACCTGCGGGCCGGGCGCGATGCCCTGGATCATGAGCGCGCCGATCATCAGCGCCATCACCGCGTTGCCGGGGATGCCGAGCGTGTGCATGGGGATGAACGAGGTCTGCGCGCCGGCGTTGTTCGCGGCTTCCGGCCCCGCCACGCCTTCGATCGCCCCCTTGCCGAACTGCTCGGGGTGCTTCGACAGCTTCTTCTCCACCGTATAGGCGCCGAAGGAGGAGAGCAGCGCGCCGCCGCCGGGCAGGATGCCGAGGAACGAGCCGAGCGCGGTGCCGCGCAGCACTGCCGGCCAGGCGCGCTTGATGTCTTCCTTGGTCGGCATCAGGCGCCCGACTTTCGAGGTAAACACCTCGCGCTTCTCGCCCTGCTCGAGGTTGGCGATGATCTCCGCGGTGCCGAACATGCCCATCGCCACCACCACGAAGCCGATGCCGTCGGAGAGCTCCGGCACTTCGAAGGTAAAGCGCAGCACGCCGGAATTGACGTCGGTGCCGATGATGCCCAGCAGGAGGCCGAGCACCACCATGGCGATCGCCTTGGTGAGCGAGCCATGCGCGAGCACGGTGGCCGCCACCAGTCCGAGCACCATCAGCGAGAAGTACTCCGCCGGGCCGAACTTGAGCGCCACTTCGGCGAGCGGCGGCGCGGCGATGGCGATGATCAGGGTGGCGACGCAGCCGGCGAAGAACGAGCCGACCGCCGCGGTGGCGAGCGCCGGCCCGGCGCGCCCCTGGCGCGCCATCTGGTAGCCGTCGAGACAGGTGACCACCGAGGCCGACTCGCCGGGCAGGTTGACCAGGATCGCGGTGGTCGAGCCGCCGTACTGGGCGCCGTAGTAGATGCCGGCGAGCATGATCAGCGCCGCGATCGGGCTCAGGTTGAAGGTGATCGGCAGCAGCATGGCGATGGTCGCCACCGGGCCGACGCCCGGCAGCACGCCGATCAGCGTGCCGAGCATCACGCCGATCAGCGCGTACAGCAGGTGCATCGGCGAGACCGCCACCGAGAAGCCGAGTATCAGGTTATTCAGGATGTCCATCGGCGCCTTAGCGGATCGGGCAGGTTTCCATGAAGGCCGGGCAGATCGGGAACGGCAGCGTCAGGCCTTTCACGAACACCAGGATCGAGAACACGATGAGGATCACGTAAAGGATCACCACTTCCTTCCATTTGAACTCGTGCCCGGCGTAGGCGGCGACGAAGATGAGCAACAGCGTGGAGAGGACCAGCCCGAGGGGCTTCATCAGGTAGCCATAGATCACGCAGGCTGCCGAGATCAGCACCAGCGGCTTGGTGGCGGGAAGGTACAGCACGCTGAGCACCACGAGCACCGCGGTGCCGGCGAGAATTGCATAGTCGCCGCTGATCCCGACCTGCTTGAAGATCCAGCCCAGCGCGAAGTAAATCAGAATCGCGATGACCAAATGGACGATGTTGAAGGGCAGCGTGAGCGGCGGGCCCTCCATCGCGAAGGATTCGATCAGCACCAGGACGCCGAGGAACAGCATCAGCCCGCCCAGCATGGTCGGGAAATACGCCGGGCCCATGCGCACGGCGGTTCCCATCTGGTAGTGCGTGAGCGCCCAGATCATGAAGAACGCGCCGAAGCCGATGAACATCAGCCCGGCCCAGAAATCCTTCGGAGCTTTGATCCTCACCGCCATTTTCCCCTCTCCTCCGCCGCTGTCGCGGTCTGCGGCAAAAAGTGTAGCATGCAGCCCGCAATGCAAGCCTTGCGCTGGGCTTTCATCCTGCTTCTGCTCTGCGGCTGCGGCGAGCGCCCCAAGCTGGAGCGTTTGCCGTCGGACGCGATCGTACTCGCCTTCGGCGACAGTCTCACCTTCGGCACCGGCGCGGTCGAGGACGACAGCTACCCCGCGCACCTCGAGCGCATGATCGGGCGCCGCGTAGTGCGCGCCGGGATCCCCGGCGAGGTGACGGCGCAGGCGCTCGCCCGCCTGCCGGCGGCGCTCGACGAGCATGCGCCGCGCCTGCTGCTGCTGTGCATCGGCGGCAACGACTTCCTGCGGCGGCTGGGTAACCAGCAGGCCGAGCGCAACGTGCGCGAGATGGTCAAGCTCGCGCGCAGCCGCGGCGTGGCGGTCCTGCTCATCGGCACGCCGGAGCCCGGCTTCACCGTCACGCCGCCGGCGTTTTATTCCACCATCGCCAAGGAATTTCGCCTGCCCTACGAGGAAGGCATCATCGGCCAGGTGCTGCGGGACGCAAATCTCAAGGCCGACCCGATCCACCCCAACGCGCGCGGCTACCGCCTCATCGCCGAACGCGTCGCCGACCAGCTGAAGAAAAGCGGAGCGCTCTGAGGCGCGGCAAGTCCTCGGGGCGATCGACATCCCAGACCGTGCGCAGCGCGCGCCAGCGTTTGCCTTTCAGCCGTTTCACCGTTTCCCGGTAGACCGACGAGGTGCCCCAGGCAATGCCCCGGAACATCTCCGGCGAAACGCGGCGCGCGCCGATCAGCGCATAGCCGCCGTCCTCGGCCGGCGCCAGCACCATCTCGTAGCCGCCGCGCAGCCAGCGCGCCGCCTGACGCAGGTCGGCGGCGGTCAGCTCGGGGCAATCCGCGCCGATCAGGATCGCGCCCGGATTTCGTGACAGCGCATGATGCATGCGCTCGCCGAGGTCGCGGCCGCGCTGCAGGCGGAACGGCACTTTGAGCGCGGAAAAGAACGAATGCCGCGCGCTGCCGTGAAGCTCCACCGCGCCGCAGCGCGCGGCGCGCGCGATGCGCAGCGCGTGCAGCGTGAGCTGGACATGCAAGCGTGCCGCCCGCCATTCGCCGAGCCGGGGGATCAGGCGGGTCTTCGCCTTGCCCGGGACCGGGGCTTTCGCGAACACGATGATCATCGGTGATAGAGGCGCGCGAGATCGTCCGGCCGCGCGCCGAAAAAGTACATCAGCCGCAGCCGCCACATCAGGAAGATCGTGCGCAGCACCCCGCGCGACTCCCACCGCCGTCCCGAGGTCAGAACCTTTGCGCGAAGGCAGGCGGGCCTGGCGCGCCGCTTCATCAGCGCGGAAAAGGCGACATCCTCCATCAGCGCGATTTCCGGGAAACCGGGAAACGCCGCGCGCCGCACGAAAATCGCCTGGTCGCCGGTGGCAATGCCGGTCAGGCGTGAGCGCAGGTTCATCGCCCAGGCCACGACTTTGAGAAGTGGATGGCGGCCTTCGATCTGGACGTCAAAGCGGCCCCAGATAGAAGCCTTCAGGACCAGGACGTCCGCTTCCGGAGGCAAGCGCGTGTCGATATGCAGGAACAGGAGCATGTGGCCGCTTGCAGCGCGTGCTCCGGCATTCATCTGTACTGCGCGCCCGCGCGGCGCAGTGAGGACCAGGTCGCAAAGGCCGTCTGCGAGCGCGACGGTGCCATCGCCGCTGCCGCCGTCGACCAGAATGACTTCATGGCCGCGCGCGCGCAGCGGCGCGAGCGCCTCGAGCGCGGCACGAATGCCGCCCGCCTCGTTCAGCGCGGGAACGACGACCGAAAGTCGTTCAGCGACCAATCGTAGTCGAGGAAAGCGAGCGGCGGGCTGGCGCCCGGCGGCAGGCCCAGAATGCCCGCGTACTTCAGGAAGTACTGGTCGCGCGGCTCGAAGTCCTCCTTGAACCAGTCGAAAATCTTCGACACTTCGAGCCGGCCGTTGCGGGTGCGGTTGCGCGAGCGATCGGACAGGAATCGCCGCGCCTGCTCTTCCAGCTGTTGCTCCAGATCAACGCCCCGGTAAGCCTCCTCGCGCAGCATCGGGCAGCCGACGGAGGCGCAGTTCACCGCGAAATGGATGCGCGGCTCGCGGAAGGGATTGCCGAACAGCTTGCCGAAATCCCAGATCGAAGCGATCGCCGGGTAGCGCGTCAGGACCTTCTCCACCGTGAAGGCGTTGTAGGCGTTGATGAGGAACGCCATCTGCTCGGCGCGGCTCCAGGCCTCGAACTCTCGCTCGCTGACGTCGGACAGCGTCTGCAAGTAGGCTTTGAGCCCGGTCCGCTCGCGCGCCATGTCCGCGTAACGCAGCTGCGAATCCTGGCGGCCGTCGAGCAGCACGACGTGCTTTTTCAGCAGCGCGTCCCAGGACGGATGCGCATGGTCGAAGGCGGCCGCCGCGCTCGAAGTCCACAGCAGCAGCGGCAGGATCAGCCGCGCATCCACGCGTGGAAGCGCTCCAGCTTCTTCAGCACGCCTCGGGGCGCGTGCGCTTTCTTCCACACGCCGGCGGCGTATTTGTTGGCCTCGGCCAGCGTCGGGTAGATGTGGATCGTGCCGAGGATCTTGTTCAGGCCGATGCCGTGCTTCATCGCGGTGATGAACTCGACGATCAGGTCGCCGGCGTGCTCGCCGACGATGGTCGCGCCCAGGATCCGGTCGCGCCCGGGCACGGTGAGCACCTTGACCATGCCATAGGCCGCTTCGTCCGCGATGGCACGATCGAGCTCATCGATGGCGTAGCGCGAAACTTCGTAAGCGATGCCGCGCTCGGCCGCCTCGCTCTCGTTCAGGCCGACGCGCGCCACCTCGGGGTCGGTGAACGTCGCCCACGGAATCACCGAGTAGTCGGCGCGGAATTTGCGGAAACTTCCGAAGAGGGCGTTCACCGCCGCGAACCACGCCTGGTGCGAAGCGGTGTGCGTGAACTGGTAAGGACCGGCCACATCGCCGCAGGCGTAGATGTTCGGGTAGAGCGTCTGCAGGTATTCGTTGGTCTCGACGGTGCGCGCCTTGGTCACCGGGATGCCGAGCTCCTCGAGCCCGTAGCCGCTGGTATTCGGCACCCGCCCGAGAGCGCACAGCAATGAGTCGAAGGGGATGGACACGGTCTCGCTCGCGGACTCACAGACCAGCGCATCTTTTTCCACGCGCACTGCACGATGTCCAACGCGCACATCGATGCCTTCCGCGCGAAAGCGCGCCGAAACCATCTCGGAGACTTCCGCATCCTCGCGTGCGAGGATGCGCGGCAGCATCTCGACCTGGGTGACTTTCGAGCCGAAGCGCGCGAACGCCTGCGCGAGCTCGCAGCCGATCGGGCCGCCGCCCAGCACCACGAGACGCCCCGGGAGCTTGCGCAGCTCCCACACGTTCTCGGAGGTGAGGACCTGCACATTGTCGATCCCGGGAATCTTCGGGACCAAAGGTCTCGCACCCGCAGCGATGACGATGGCGCGGGTGGTCAGCGGCTTGCCATCGATGTCGACGGTCCATGGCGAAGTGATCCTGGCATTGCCCTGAATGCACTCGACGCCAAGCTGGGTATAGCGCTCCGCAGAGTCGTGCGGCTCGACTGCGCGGATCACGCGCTGCACGCGTTCCATGACGTCGGCGAAGTCGAATTCGGCGCTGGCCTGCCGGATGCCGAATTTCCTGGAATTTTTTATCTGTGAAAGAACCCGCGCGGACTTGATCAGCGCCTTCGAGGGCACGCAGCCGGTGTACAGGCAGTCCCCGCCCATGCGCTGCTTCTCGACCAGCGTCACCCGCGCGCGCACCGCGGCGGCGATATAGGCGGCGACCAGTCCGGCGGAACCGGCGCCGACGACGATCAGGTTGCGGTCGAAGCGGCGCGGCCGCGGCCAGCGCGCATAGACGCGGCGCGCCTTGACGAGCTCGATGGCCTTCTTCGCCGCCAGGGGGAAGATGCCGAGGAGCACCAGCGCGCCGATCAGCTGCCAGGACAGCACGTCGCGCAGTGACTCCAGGCGCGCCAGCTGGGTGCCGGCGTTCACGTATAGCACGGTCGCGGGGAACATCGCCACCTGGCTGACCCAGTAAAAGGTCCACGGCCGGATCGGCGTGAGTCCCATCGCGAGATTGATGAGAAAGTAGGGAACCGCGGGTATCAGGCGCAGGGTGAAGAGATAGAAGCCGCCTTCGCGCGCGATGCCCTCGTTGATGCCGCGCAGATGCGCGCCGAACCGGTCTTGCACCCAATCTCGCAGCACGAATCGCGCGGCCAGCATGGCGAGCAACGCCCCGATCGCGGAGGCAAACGAAACCAGCAGGACGCCCCAGCCGAGGCCAAAAATCGCCCCGGCGAGAATCGTGAGCAACGATGCGGCTGGCAGCGAGGCCGAGGTGAAGGCAACGTACAGGGCGAAGAACGCCGCCAGCGTCTGCCACGGATACATCGCGCGCCAGCCCTCGAGCGCGGCCTGCTGCGCCTTCAGGTTCTCGAAAGTGAAAAAGCGCGGGCCGCCGGCCGCGAGGAACACGGCGAAAGCGAGGACGAGGAGAGCGACGACGAAGAGCCGCGAGCGGCTTCCCCCTCTGGACCGGGCGCGGCTCACCCTAAAGCATGTTCGGCCCGCCGCCCGGCGACTGCTCGTCGAGCAGGCCGAGCAGGCGCTGGCTGGTGGCGCGCAGGCGGTGCGAAAGCATCAGGACCAGCTCCATCAGGACCTTCGCGCCGAGCAGCGGCTGCTCGACGATGATGCGCGCCAGGCTTTCCCGGTCGAGCACCGCGATCAGGCTGGGCTCCGTGGCGACGCAGGTGGCGAAGCGTGGCTCGCCGTCGATCATCGACATTTCGCCGAGCGTGCGACCGGACTCGACCGAGGCGAGGACCTGCGGCGTGTTCCAGCGATCGCGCTTGTGGACCTCGACCCTGCCCTCGAGCAGCATGAGCATGAAGTCGCCGCCTTCGCCCTCGCGGATGATTTCGGCGCCGGGCGGAGCGCGGTACACCACCATGAAGTTCGCGAGCAGCAGGGTTTCGGGCGGCGAGAAGTTCTCGAGCAGCGCACACTTGGGAATCAGCGCGTGCATCTGCGGGGCGAACTGCGTGGCGTCGCCCAGGGACTCGAGGTGCGCTAGCTGTTGCTGGCGTTCGGGCATGGGCGCTTTCGCGCCCGATTATGCCGGAACTGCTATTTTCGTTTTCGCCTCGCCTTGACGGCCTCTGCCAGGGTGCCGAGCAGCTTTACCGAATCGTCCCAGCCGAGGCAGGCGTCGGTGATGCTCTGCCCGAAGGCGAGCGGGCGTCCGGCCTCGAGATCCTGGCGGCCTTCGACGAGGTGCGATTCCACCATCACGCCGACGATGCGCCGCTCGCCAGCGGCGATCTGGCTGCCGATATCGGCGGCGACCGCCGCCTGGCGCCGGTAGTCCTTGGAGGCATTGGCGTGCGAGCAGTCGATCATCAGCCGCTCTTGCAGCCCGGCGCGCGCGAGCTGCTCGCAGGCCGCCTGCACCGCCGGCGCTTCGTAGTTCGGATTCTTGCCGCCGCGCAGAATGATGTGGCAGTCGTCGTTGCCGCGCGTCTCCACGATCGCTACCTGGCCGCTCTTGTGAACCGAAAGGAAGTGGTGCTTCTGGCGCGCGGCGAGCAGCGCGTCGACCGCGATCTTCACGTTGCCGTCGGTGCCGTTCTTGAAGCCGACCGGCGCCGAAAGTCCGGAGGCCAGCTCGCGGTGCACCTGGCTTTCGGTGGTCCGGGCGCCGATCGCCCCCCAGGAGACGAGGTCGCCGATGTACTGCGGCGAGATCACGTCGAGGAACTCGCAGCCGGCGGGCACGCCGGCCTGGTTGATGCGCACCAGCAGATCGCGGGCGATGCGCAGGCCCTCGTTGATGCGGAAGCTGCCATTGAGGTAAGGGTCGTTGATCAGGCCCTTCCAGCCCACCGTGGTGCGCGGCTTCTCGAAATACACGCGCATCAGGACCTCGAGCTCGTCGCCAAAGCGTTTGCGCTCTTCGCGCAGCTTTTTCGCGTATTCCCGCGCCGCCATGGGGTCGTGGATCGAGCACGGCCCCATCACCACCAGCAGGCGATCGGCCCGGCCGTGCAGGATCTGGCGTACCCGCGAGCGCGTCTCGGCGATCAGGCCCTCGGCCGCGCTTCCCTGGATCGGGAAAAAGCGGATCAGGTGCTCCGGCGGCGGCAACGGGATGATGTTGTCGATGCGCTCGTCGTCGGTGAGGGAGGTTTTGTCGGTCGTCGGTTCGTTCATGAGCAAGGGCCTCAGGCAAAAAAAAACCGCCAGGCTTTCGGGCTGGCGGTTTTCCGGATTTTGTTGGGTGAGCTTAGCCGGTCCCGTCCGCCAGATGGCTGGGATAAAAGAAGAACCCGAAGAAGAACCGGTGCGTCACGGTTTCGGATTCTGCCACAAAACCATCTGGGTGCACCTGAAGAGGGCGATCTTCGCCCCGGTTGCCTCATTCGTGACCACCGCGTCCCAGACCTGGGTGGTGCGTCCGAGGTGGACGGGGGTGGCGCGGCAGGCGATGTGGCCGTCGCGGGCGGTGCCGAGGAAATTGCTCTTCAACTCGATGGTGGTGAAGCCCGTCGCGCCGTCGGGCAGGGTAGCGACGCAGCCGTAGCCGCAGCTGGTGTCGGCTAGCGCGATTACCGAGGCGGCGTGCAGGAAGCCGTTCGGCGCCATCACTTCCCGGCGCACCGCCATGCGGCTCTGCACCACCTCGCGCGACACCGTGATGATTTCCACACCGACCAGCCCGGGCAGGTAGCCGTCGCCGAAACTTTTGAAGTCCTTGTGCGTTGTTGTAGTCATCGCTCGACTCGAGTGATTGGCACTCTACAAGCTGCGGTGCCAGGCGTGGAGTTTGCTAGGTCGAATGCATCATGCTAGCGTTTTGCTTAGGGGTGGCTGTACCGGCGAAAAAAAAGGAAGGTAGGTGACAAATGTCGGCTAACGTCTCCATTCCGATCGCGGGCTTCAAGGACGTCTATGAAGTGACCGCGGTGGAGAAAGCACTGAACGAGCTCTCTCCGACCGCCAACGAGGCCCTGCGCACGCTCTACGAGAAGATGATGCGCCTCGGCGGGCAGCGCTTCACGGTCAAGCCCTCGGCGCTGCCGGCGATGGAGCGCCTGTTCGCCGAGCTGCCCAACTTTACCGACGTCCTCGCCGACATCCGCAAGCACCTCGCGCTGTGCATCGACTCCGACGACTCGGTCGAGCTGCCGCCGATGCTATTGCTCGGCGAGCCCGGAATCGGCAAGACGCACTTTGCGCGCAAGGTGGCCGAGATGCTCGGCACCGGCTTCGGCTTCGTGCCGATGAGCTCCCTCACCGCCGGCTGGGTGCTGTCGGGCGCCTCCTCGCAGTGGAAGAACGCCAAGCCCGGCAAGGTGTTCGATACCTTCCTGAACGGCGATTACGCCAACCCGGTGATCGTGGTCGACGAGCTCGACAAGGCGAGCTCCGACGGCCAATACGACCCGCTCGGCGCGCTCTACGAGCTGCTCGAATCGAAGACCGCGACGCGCTTCATCGACGAGTTCGTCGAGCTGCCGATCGACGCCTCCGGCGCGGTGTGGCTAGCCACCGCCAACGACCCGGCGCGTATCCCCGAGCCCCTGCTCGACCGTCTGACGGTGTACGAGATCGACGCGCCCGACGCCGAGGGCGCGCGCGCCATCGCGCTCTCGATCTACCAGGACATCCGCAACTCGCACGACTGGGGCCGCCGCTTCCCCGAGGTTCCCTGCGACTCGGCGCTGGACCGGCTCGCTTCCCTCGGGCCGCGCGAGATGCGCCGCGCGCTGCAGACCGCATTCGGCAACGCGAAGCTCGACGGACGCAATGAGCTAAGCCCGGATGACATCCAGGACGGGCGCGCCAAAAAACAGAGGATCGGCTTCTAGAAGTAGGCGAGTAATCGCCCGCAGGCGATTACCGAGATCCAGATCAGCAAAGAGAGCCCGCCGGCAAGGCGCGCCGACGGCGGCGGCGGCAGCTTGCGCATCTCCTCCGTGTCCCACACGTCCGCGGTGCGGAACGTGATGGTGTGGAACAGCGCCGCGTTCAAACCGGCCGCCATGATGAGCAGCATCTTGAGGATGAATACCTCGCTGTCGATGAACTCGGTGGCGTGCGCGGTGAACATCAGCAGGCCGCTAGGGATGATGAGGACAAAGGCAGCCGCGCTCCACGGCAGGACATGGCGCGCGAGCTGTTTTACCGAGATGCCCCTGGAGAAGCCCAGCAGGCGCAGGTCGAACACCGCGATCGAGCCGAGCAGCAGGCCGATGCCGACGATATGCACGATTTCGACCGTCGGGTAGAGCCACAGCCACTGCCGCATCGCCTGCCCGAGGCCCGACGCCTCGAGCGCGCCCAGCGCGCCTCCCGGCGCGGGGCTCATCGAAGTTCGATGGTCTTGCCGTTGATGATGATTCGCTCCGCGCGCATTTCTTCCGGCTTGTTGCGGTTGGCATAGCCCTCGACCGTGGCACTGGCGCCGGCCTTGAGCCATTCCTTCGGCAGGCCGCGGTTCTCCATGCGCGAAGGCGGCGCGAGAGTCACCATCCAGGTCTTGCCCGGCGCCTCGAAGCGGATGTGGCCGTGCGGATGGTCGTAGCCGGACTCGACGATCTTGCCGCTGAGCTTCAGCGCCTTCGTCGTGTCGTACTCGCTCCAGCCATGATGTGCCGTTACTTGAATCGGAATAATGAAGGCCGCGAGGGCCAATACGCCTGTCAATCTTGTCATACGCGTTGCTCCACCCAGGATTTCACCGACTGCAAAGCGCCGGGCAGCCCGGCCGGGTCGGTGCCGCCAGCCTGCGCCATGTCGGGCCGGCCGCCACCCTTGCCGCCGACCTGCTGCGCCACGTAATTGACCAGTTCGCCGGCCTTGAGTTTCGAGGTGAGGTCGGCGGTCACGCCGGCGATCAGCGCCACCTTGCCGTCCTGCACCGCGCCGAGCACGATCGCCGCGGACTTGAGGCGGTCCTTGAGCTTGTCCATGGTCTCGCGCAGGGTCTTGGCATCCGCGCCGTCGAGCGTAGCGGCCAGGACCCGCATTTCCATCCCATCCTTGCCTTTCACGTCCACGGCCTGCGAGGCGAGGTCGGTGCCCTGGCCCATAGCCAGCTTGGAGCGTGCCCGCGCCAGCTCCTTCTCGAGCGCCTTCTTCTCCTCCAGCAGGCTCTTCACTGCCTTCTCCACCATGCCGGGGCCCGGCTGCGCCCGCAATTCGCGCGCCACGTCCTGGAACTCCTGCAGCTGCAGGTCCATCATGGCCAGCGCCTGCGGCCCGGTGGTGGCCTCCACGCGGCGGATGCCCGCCGCCACGCCGCCCTCGGAAGTGATCTTGAACACGCCGATGTCGCCGGTGCGGGCGACGTGGGTGCCGCCGCAGAACTCACGTGAGCTGCCGATCTCCAGTACCCGTACCTCGTCGCCGTACTTTTCGCCGAACAGCATCATCGCGCCCGACTTCTTGGCCTGCTCGATCGGCATCACCTGGGCGCGCGTCGGCGTGTTTTGCAGCACCTCGGTGTTCACGCGCTGCTCGACCTCGCGAATCTGCGCGGAGCTCATCGGCTTGTCGTGCGAGAAATCGAAGCGCGTCTTGTCGGCGTCGACCAGCGAGCCACGCTGCTGCACATGCGCGCCCAGCACTTCGCGCAGCGCCTTGTGCATGAGGTGGGTGACCGAGTGGTTGCGCATGGTGCTCGCGCGCGACTCGCAGTTGACGCGCGCCTCGACCCGGTCGCCGACTTTCAGCGTGCCGGTCTTCAGCGTGCCCTGGTGGCCGTGGACGTCGGCGCGGATCTTCTGCGTATCGGCGACCTCAAAGGTACCGCCGGTGCCGACCAGCTCGCCGCGATCGCCGACCTGGCCGCCGGCTTCGGCGTAGAACGGTGTCTCGTCGAGCACCACGGTCCCGTGCTCCCCGCTCTTCAACGACTCGACGCGCGCGCCCTCGCGATACAGCGCGACCACCTTGGCGGGATGGGTCTGCGTCTCGTAGCCGCGAAACTCGGTCTTCGCGCCGGAGTACTCGAGTCCCGCCTCCATGGCGAACTTCGACGCCGCGCGCGCCTTGGCCCGCTGTTCCTGCATCGCGGTGTCGTACGCCGAGACGTCGACCGGGATGCCCTGCTCGCGGCACAGGTCCTGCGTCAGGTCGAACGGAAAGCCGTAGGTGTCGTACAGCGTGAAGGCGGTGCGCCCGTCGAACGGAATCGACGATTCCTTCAGGTACAGCGCGCGCACCTTGTCGTAGTCACGGCCACGACCCACCTTGTCGAGCAGTTCCTCCGGAGTCTTGTCGGACTTGCCGTGCAGGACCAGGTACATCCGCGCCGGCCTGCCCTGCTCAGTGGAATGGCGTTCCACCTCGGTGACCAGTTTGTTGATCAGACTGTCGATGTTGGCGACCGAGCTCGCGCTCTTCGCCGCCACCAGCACATCTTCGTTCGCCTTATGGAACACACCCTCGAACAGGCTGTTGTTCCGCGGCTCGTAACTCTCGAAGTCGCGGACAAAATGATCGCGGATATAACCGATCACGCGTTCTTCCGTCCTGGCGCCGGCGGCGAACAGCTTCATGCCGTTCTCGAGCGTCTTGACGAACTGCTCTTCCTCGGTCTTCAGCGTATCCGCGACGCGATCCGTCGCCTTGCGCAGCTCCGGATAGGCATCGCCCATCGCCCGGTCCAGGTCGGCGACCAGCTTGTGGAAAAACGGCTGCTTCTGCCCGAGCTGGTAGCCGTGGCGGATGGCGCGGCGGATGATCCGGCGCAGCACGTAGCCGCGGCCCTCGTTGCCGGGAATCACGCCGTCGACGATCAGGAAGCTGCACGCGCGAATGTGGTCGGCGATCACGTTGAGCGAGGGGTTGTTGCGCTGCTTCTGCCCGGTCTCGCGCGCCGCCGCCTTGATCAGGTCCTGAAACAGATCGATTTCGTAGTTCGAGTGCTTACCCTGCATCACCGCGGTAATGCGCTCCAGGCCCATGCCGGTGTCGACCGACGGCTTGGGCAGTGGATGCAGCACACCCTGCTCGTCGCGGTTGAACTGCATGAATACCAGGTTCCAGATCTCGATGTAGCGGTCGCCATCGGCATCGGGCGATCCCGGCGGCCCGCCGGCCACGCCGGGGCCGTGGTCGTAGAAGATCTCGCTGCACGGCCCGCAGGGGCCGGTGTCGGCCATCTGCCAGAAGTTGTCGGACTGGTACTTCGGCCCGCCGGGCTTGTCGCCGATGCGCACGCAGCGCTCGGGCGGCACCCCGATGGTCTTGGTCCACAGCTCGAACGCTTCGTCGTCGGTGTGGTAGACCGTGGTCCACAGCCGGTTCGGGTCGAGCTTGTACACCCGGGTGAGCAGCTCCCAGGCGAACTGGATCGCGTCCTTCTTGAAGTAATCGCCAAAGGAGAAGTTGCCCAACATTTCGAAGAACGTGTGGTGGCGGGCGGTGTAGCCGACGTTCTCGAGGTCGTTGTGCTTGCCGCCGGCGCGTAGCGAACGCTGCGAGGTGGTGGCGCGGTGGTACGAACGCTTGTCCTTGCCGAGGAACACGTCCTTGAACTGCACCATGCCCGAGTTGACGAACAGCAGCGTCGGGTCGTTCTGCGGCACCAGCGGGCTGGAGGGCACGATGGTGTGCCCCTTGGAGCGGAAGTACTCGAGGAAGCTCGAGCGGATTTCGTTCGATTTCACTCGGAGATTCTACTGCACCGCGGAAAAGCCCGGGACGCCGGCCGGCCGCCCGGGGAAAACCCGCTGCTATGCCTATGCGTTGATGCGCCCGTATTTCAGGAGCCGGGCGCGCACCGCTCCCATAGTGCGCTCATGCGCCGCGGCCAGCTCCTGCAGCGCGCGCCCGCCATCGAATGCCGCGAGCAGCTTGCGGTCCTCTTCCTCGCTCCATGGCTCGCCGGTCTTCGGCGGCATCTGCTGCCGGCGCCGCTCGAAACGCTCGATGCGCTCGAGCGCCGCAGCGGCTTCGTACAACGCCCGCACGACCTGCGGGCGCTGATAGGCGCTGTCGGGCGTGAACACTTCGCCGCTCTCCGGATCGACGCCATTCGCCAGCGACCGGACGATCGCCAATGCTTGTGCCTGATCCATTTCCTCACCTCCTTTCCACGCTGTTGCGTGTAAGGAAGAACGTGGCGGCGCGCCACTGGTTTACTCGTCGTCGCCGATTCGTACTGCCTGATAAATCGTGTCGTAGGAGAAGCCGCGGCTTTGAAGAAAGCGCGCGCGCTTCGCGCGCTCTTCGCGAGTGGTCGCCGCCTCGCGGTATTTGCGCGCAAGAATCTGCTTCGCTTTTTCGACCTCGTTCAGCTCGGCAACGGCGCGGCCGGAAACTTCCTCGGCGATTCCCTTGCTTTTCAGGTCATGGCGAATCCGGGCGGCCCCGTACTTGCGCGCGAGCTGGCGCGTGCGCGCCTCGGCAAAGCGCTCGTTGGAGAGCTGCTTCCTGCTCTCCAACTCGCGTAAAAGTCCTTCAAGGATTTCGGTCGACTCGGCGTAGGGCGCGAGCTTGCGGGCCAGCTCATCGCGCGAATGCTCTCTCCGAACCAGGTACCGCAGCGCCCGCGCCTTCAGCTCGTCCCGCGAGTCCGGTCCGGGATTCATCTCCCGGGCTAAGCCGCTCGGCGCTTTCGGTCGGGGAAAAAGATTTCCCAGCTGCGCGCGTCCCCCACCAGAAGCCCGATTCCATCGCTCGGCGGCTTGTGGCACGGGCTGGCGCCGAATAGCGCCGCCAGCTCGGTCGCCCGCGGCGAAAAAAATGCCGTCACGCGGTTTGCCTTCCGGTCGTGCCGCGCGAAAACCGCCATGCTCGGTGGCTGTCCCGACGCTGCGTACAGCGGCGGGAACAGCTGCTGGATCCGGGCCGATGGCGCTGAAGCTGCAGCGCTGTCCCCCAGCGTCTTGCAGAACCAGGTGTCCATGGCCTATCCGCGCTTGCGGGTCGGCAGTTTCTCGACTTTGCTGTTTTCGGGCTCTTCCGTCGCCGCGGCGACGACGGGCCCGACCTTCTGCACGCCGGCCTTCTCCCGGATCTTGCCTTCGATCTCCTTCGCCAGCGCCGGGTTCTCCTTCAGGAATTCGCGCGAGTTGTCCTTGCCCTGGCCGAGCCGGTCGCCGTTGTAGATGTACCAGGCGCCCGATTTCTCCAGCACGCCGTGCAGCACGCCGATCTCGAGCACTTCGCCTTCGCGCGAGATGCCCTCGCCGTACAGGATGTCGAACTCGGCCTGGCGGAACGGCGGCGCCACCTTGTTCTTCACGATCTTGACGCGCGTCTCGGAGCCGACCACCTCGTCGCCCTTCTTGATCGAGCCGATGCGGCGGATGTCGATGCGCACCGAGGCGTAGAACTTGAGCGCGTTGCCGCCGGTGGTGGTCTCCGGGTTGCCGAACATCACGCCGATCTTCATGCGGATCTGGTTGATGAAGATCACCAGCGTGTTGGTGCGCTTGATGTTGGCGGTGAGCTTGCGCAGCGCCTGGCTCATCAGGCGCGCCTGCAGGCCCATTTGCGGCTCGCCCATCTCGCCCTCGATTTCGGCCTTGGGCGTCAATGCCGCCACCGAGTCGACCACGATCACGTCGACCGCGCCGGAGCGCACCAGCATGTCGGCGATCTCGAGCGCCTGCTCGCCGGTATCCGGCTGTGAGATCAGCAGGTCGGCGGTTTTCACGCCCAGTTTGGCGGCGTAGGAAATGTCGAGCGCGTTTTCGGCGTCGATGAAGGCGGCAGTGCCGCCGATTTTCTGCATCTCGGCGATGACTTGCAGGGTGAGTGTGGTCTTGCCCGAGGACTCGGGGCCGTAGATCTCGACCACCCGGCCGCGCGGCAGGCCGCCGACGCCGAGCCCGAGATCCAGGCCGAGCGAGCCGGTGGACACCACGTCGATGTCCTTGATCGCCGCGTCGTCCATCTTCATGATCGAGCCCTTGCCGTACTGCTTCTCGATCTGCGACAGCGCTGCGGCTAGTGCCTTAGACTTGTTGTCATCCCTTGCTCATGTACCTCTTCTTTTAGGCTGTCGGCATCTACGGCAGGCGCATCTGGCAAACACCCTGGGCCAACACCGGATACTGTATAAACGCTCAGTATTGTGGAACCGTTGACCGCGGCCTGTCAACACCACAAAAAAATCCTTAGGAGACAAAACGATGGCGAAAATTGCGTTCCTCGGCCTGGGTGTCATGGGCTATCCGATGGCCGGGCATCTGCTCAAGAAGGGCGGCCACGAGGTCACGGTCTACAACCGCACGCCGGCCAAGGCCCAGCAATGGGTGAAGGAATACGGCGGCAAGCAAGCCGGCACACCGCGCGAGGCCGCCAAGGACTGCGATTTCGTGATGATGTGCGTCGGCAACGACGATGACGTTCGTTCGGTCGTCTTCGGCGATAACGGTGTGCTCGCCGGCATGAAGAAGAACGCCATCCTCGTCGACCACACCACCGCGTCCGCCATCGTGGCCAGAGAGGTTTTTGAAAAGTCAAAATCCCTCGGTATTGGATTCATCGACGCTCCAGTTTCGGGCGGCCAGGCCGGCGCCGTGAATGGACAACTTGGGATCATGTGCGGCGGCGAGCAGGCGACGTTCGACAAGGCGAAGCCGGTGATCGACGTCTACGCCAAGCTCGCGGCCCTGATCGGCGGCCCCGGCGCGGGCCAGCTCACCAAGATGGTGAACCAGCTCTGCATCGTCGGCATCGCGCAGTCGCTCGCGGAGGCACTGGCCTTCGCCAAGCGCAACAACCTCGACCTGGAGAAGGTGATCGGCGTGATCTCCAAGGGCGCGGCGCAGTCCTGGCAGATGGAGAACCGCTGGAAGGCGATGAGCGAGCAGAAGGTCGAGGGCTTCGGCTTCGCCACCGAGTGGATGCGCAAGGACATGGGCATCTGCTTCGGGCAGGCGAAGGCGAGCGCGGCCAGCCTGCCGGTCGCGGCGCTGGTCGACCAGTTCTACGCGCGCCTCGAGGCGCGCGGCGGCAAGCGCTGGGACAGCACCGCCTCGCTGATCCAGCTTTTGCTAAAAGACTAGCTCGCGGGTGCCTAGGGGACGGTGTCGATGCAGCCGCCGAGAATGCTCTTCGCGCCAAGCGTGCCGAGAAGTCCTCCGAGGCTACCGCTCGCATAGCCGCCGGTCGTACAACCGAGCGCGAACCGCGTGTTGGAAGCCGTCGAGGTATTGGCGCGCAATTGCCACCGAGCCGTGGTACCCGCACCGAGGTTGACCCCCGCACCGAACGCCGCGTTCACGGCGTTCCCGGTGTTCTGGTCGATGGTGTTCGAGCCGATTTCAGCCTGCGAGTTACGGTCCACCTGGATGCCGTTGCCGCCGTTCAGGCGAATCGTATTGCCCGCGATGTCCGCCTGCGACGAGCGTGACACGAAAATGCCAAAGCTGCCGTTCCCCTCGATCAGATTGGGGTTCGGGGTCGGCTGGGCATTCTCGGTGAATCCGATGCGAGCGCTGGAATTCTCGTAGACCATGATGCCGAAGGTGCCGTTGTTGCGGATGACGTTGTCCTTCACGGTGGCCCAGCTAATGCGGTGAACGTTGAGCCCTGCGGCCGCGTTGTTCTCGAGAATGTTGCCCTCGATCACCGCCCCCATGGCGCCCCGAAGGTTGATCCCGTCGCGACCGCCGGAGATCGTGAGGCCGCGAACCGTGACCTGGTCGCCATAGATGCGCAGCGCGTCGATCGACGGGTCAGGGGCGTTGATCACGCCGGTGCCGCCGCCATCCAGAGTGATGTCGTGGAAGCTGTCACTGACCTCGACGTTCTCTGCGCAAGCGCCGGAAATGAACAACGTATCTCCTGCTCGGAGCTTCTCGAGCGCTCGCATGATGACACCGCCGTTATTGCAGTCGACGGCCCGGCCGCCGGCCACGCTTTCACCGTTCCCCCCCTGCGCCCCAGTCGACAACGGGACCATTAGCAACGCCATGGTCAGTCCACTCGGCACCAGCAACGCGATCGTCCTCATATCAGCCCTCCCTCGACGGACCTTAGGGCCCCCTTGGTGTGCGCTGCAACAGGCAAATCCGGACAAACGCGGGCAAATCCGCGCGCTGCAGCCTTCTGATACCGCATTGAAGCCGCAACACTCCACGGATAGACTGCCTTGGGGAGGCGCGTACCCATGGGGCCGGCCGAGCGGCTGGATTCTTGGAAGGCGATCGCCGCGTATCTGAAGCGCGACGAGAGAACGGTGAGACGGTGGGAAAAGGAAGGCCTGCCGATTCACCGGCACCTGCATGCCAAGAAGGCGTCGGTCTACGCCTACTTGTCCGAGATTGATTCCTGGTGGAACGACGGTCGCACGCGCCTTGCGGTGGAAGCGGTCCCCGCACCGCGGAGCCGCTTGGGCTGGTCGCTGGCGATCTGTTCGCTGCTGCTCGCCGTGGGCGCGGGGTGGATTGCGTTTGGCGATCGCTTGGTCAACCGGTCCGCAGCGGGCGCGATTACGTCGATCGCCGTATTGCCTCTGGAAAACCTGTCCGGCGACCCGCAGCAGGACTACTTCGCTGACGGGATTACCGAGGCGCTCATCAACGAGCTCGGCAGGATCGGGGCGCTACGGGTGATCTCGCGGAGTTCCGTCATGGGCTACAAGGGCAGGAAGAAGCCCTTGGCGCAGGTCGCGCGGGACCTAAATGTGGAGGCCTTGGTCGAGGGCGCCGTGGTTCGTGAAGGCAGTCGCGTGCGGGTTACCGCGCAGCTCGTGGGGCTGCACCCCGAACGCCAGCTCTGGGCAGAACGCTACGAGCGCGATGTCGCCAGTATCCTGGTTTTGCAGGCCGACCTTGCGCGAGCGATTGCCGGTGAAGTCCGCGCCAAGCTGACGACCCCGGAACAGGCACTGCTCTCCAGGGTTCGAGCAGTGGATCCCGACGCATACGAGGCATATCTCAAGGGCCGCTTCCAGTTCAACAAGGCGACCGCTGAGGGAATCCAGCAAGCGAGGGCGTCTTTCGAAGATGCGATTCGCAAAGACCCGGCGTTCGCGCCGGCCTATGCCGGGTTGGCCGATACGTATTCGTGGTCCTGGACCTTTCCCGGTCGCACGCTGCAAGCGCCGCACGCAATTTTCCCCAAAGCCAAGGCCGCGGTGCTCAAGGCGCTCGAGCTCGATGACACGCTCGCCGAGGCGCATGCCTCTCTCGGCTTCATCAAGGAGGTCTACGACTGGGACTGGGAGGGCGCGGAGCGAGCGTACCGGCGTGCAATCGAGCTGAACCCGAGCTACGCGACGGCGCACCACTGGTATGCCATGTACCTTGGCATACCCAGGCGCTACGACGAGGCCTTTGCCTACCTGCGGCGCGCCGAAGAGCTCGATCCACTCTCTCTGCGCGTGAGGGCCGGGAGAGGCTGGCTGTATTTCTGGTCGGGACAGTTCGACCGTATGGTCCAAGACGCGCAAACTATGTTGGAGCTTGAGCCCGGCCATGGCCAGGTCCACTACTTCCTGGGCCACGCCTACCTGGCAAACGGCATGTACGCGGAAGCAATCGCCTCGTATCGGCGGGAAATGGCGCGATCCGGTAAAGCCACTCGCTTGCTGGCCTTTACTGCGTACGCGCTGGGAAAAGCGGGACAGACGACGGAGGCTCTCAAGCTCATCGCAGAGCTCACCGAACGCGCGCGGCACGACTATGTCGCCGGAAATCTTCTGGCGATCGCGCACGTCGGCGTCGGCAACAAGGAGGAGGCACTGAGCTGGCTAGAGCACGCGTTCGAGCAACGGACCCAGCTTGGCGATCTGAATCGCGGTGCCCATTTTTGGTTGCAGCCGCTGCACTCGGACCCGCGCTACCAAAACCTGCTTCGCCGTCTGCGCCTTCCGGGTTGAGTCAGCTCATCCAGCTGCTGCTTGAAGGACTAGTTCACGGGATAAACCCCAAATCCTCGGGCAGCGGTCCCTCGATCGGCACCTCGAACAGACACCCAGAGACGTTCGGCAAACACGGCCCGTCGGGGTCGATGATGTCGACACCGTCCGAGGCAAGGAATACTCCGATCTGCGTCTGCGCTCGAAGTTCGATGGCCGTCTGCTCGGCCGTTGGGGGCGGCGCCAGCCGCATCGCAAACCCATGGGAGTCCTTAGTCAACGTCGTATTCGGATTCGCGGCAAAGGCCAGGTCGTTGCGGAAGAAGGTGGTGTGGTCAGCTAGGTCTCCGGCTCGGATCACGACGGTCGTAGCCGGGTTGGGAATTGTCTGGTCGCCTCTTGCGAACTGCACAAGGACAAACTTCTTGGGTACGCCGGCGAGCGCGTGCTTCCGCAGGTACGGTGCGTACGCGCCCGGGTCCCTCGCCTGGAGGGCCCACTGCGTGTGCTCGATCACCCGCTGGATGTCCACGGCGCCTGGCACAGCGTTAGTCACCGGTGACTGAATGGTGTCGCCAGTGCCGTCGGCCAAAGCAACCGCCAGCGGAGCGCCGTCTCGAAGCGGCAGATTCTCGTTGAAACGAGGCGTGCTTATGGCCACGTCGTCGATCGTTGCGATCCCGGGGGCATTGAGTAGGGCAGGCATGCGCCGCGCGAGATAACTGCCCACGCCAGGCCGGTTGACGGGGGAGAGCCGGAAGGCCTCGATATTCGCGCCGCCGACAACGTTCAGCACCACCGCCCGCACTTGGGGCTCGATAGCGGCGAACATGGTGCCGATGCTTGCTCCTTGCGAGAAGCCGACGAAGTAGATGCGGGAAGGGTCGAGGTCCGCCGAGCCGTCCCCGTTCACGTCGATGCCCACCTCGATCACGCGGACGAGTTGCATGAGATCCACCACCGTCTGCCTGAGTACGTCACGGGGGCTGATGGAGCTGCCTTGAGGAAGCACCTCGTTGCCTTCGTTCGCGGGGGGGACCGTACCGGTACCGATGAGGCCGTCGCCGTTCTGGTCGAAGCTGCGGGCGCCCGAAGAGAATGTGGCGCTATCGACAATCCCATCGCCGTTCAGGTCAGCGCGCAAAGTCAGCGTGCTCAACGGGCCGAAGCCTTGCCCAAGGCCGTTGATGGCGATGAGGGCTATGCCGTGTGCGGCCATTGCGGGGGCGGCCAAGTACGAGCCCAGCTCCTTGTTGTCTGAGGAACCCATGCCGAGGATCACCACCGGCCAACCGGCAGCAGGGCGCGGGCGGTTGTCAGTTGCGGCCGGCAAGAAGAGGTTGAAGAAGATCTCTTCCGTGCCCTGGACTAGCGGAGTGCCTGTGCGTGTGCCCACCGGTGGTATGAATCGATCGCACGGAGCGTCACGCGTGGGGTTGATGCAAGGCGTCAGGTAGCAGGGCGAGCGGTATTTGCCGAATGCGACGTAGCCCACCGCACCGGGAAAGTCCGGGTTCTGCTGCACGGACCTCAGCTGGCGAGAAGTAGGGAGGAGGTTATTCAAACTAAAGATCGGCACGCCGAGGGTGTTCGCGCCGAGGTGCCGGTTAAACCCGATACTTGTAATCGCGCCGACGGAAGCTACAGTCCTCGTGCCTCCCGGCCCGAGGAGGAAGTCCGCGGGTACGGGCGTAGCCGCCTTGATCTGGTCCCGGATTTTTTCCAGGATCGCCGTGATGCTTTGCGTAGTGAAGACGCTCGCGACGGCAATGTGGGTCAGGTCTACGCCCGCGGCGGCGCCGGCGCGTTCGAGGCCTGCGAGCAACGCCTGCCGATAGCCCGTGACGGCCGGGTCGTCGTCGACGTGACCGATCTTCTTCCCGTGCCGGAAGGCCTGGAATGCGCCAGAGGCCTCGACCGGCTCGTTCGCCAAGTCACGAACGCCACGCGTGACGATCAGCACGTACGGGGTGTGCTGGCCGAGGAGCTCGTCCGACTCGACATGGAGAGTGTTTGACTCGACGTCCCAGACGACCTGGTTGATGCCGATGCGACGACCGTCGGGACTGACGAGGAAAACCGTAGCACTGCTCACCGTGCTGACGTCGATCGGCCCGTTGAAGGGGATCGACAGCCGGGGCTGGAGGTTGAAGCCGTCGAGCGTATTTAGAGTATCGATGTCTTCGCAGTCCGAGACCTGGATCGTGCAGTCGGGTTTTGGCAGGTTGATGCGGAGCCCAGTGTTCTGGTTGTTGTCCGGCACCGTGAACCGATCGCTCGGGAACGGGGCGGTAGCGGTGGTCAGCGCGTCGAGATCGAAGAGCGCGTGGACGCCAGCGGCGGCCGCGAGCGATGGCGCGAGCAGCGTTGCGAATACTACAGATATGACATGGCACGTCGTGCGGCGAACCATACGGCCTCCCCTGGAGCGGCGCTGCTTCAGTTTCCAGCCGACCCTAGCTTCCACCGGGAGGCCACGCAACAGGCGAATGCGCGCACATGCAGGCAAACCCGCGCATCGCTGCTCCCGGCGGTAGACTCCCGGGCGAATCTCGTCTTTTGATTATCGGGGCGGGCCGATGGGTGGGGAACGTCTGGACTCCTGGAAAGCGATCGCCGCGTACCTGAAGCGCGACGAGAGCACCGTGCGGCGGTGGGAGAAGGAGGGTCTGCCGGTCCATCGACACCTCCATGCCAAAAAGGCGTCCGTGTACGCCTACTCCTCCGAGATCGATTCATGGTGGAACGACGGTCGCACGCGTCTTGAGGCGAGCGCGGTCGCACCAGCGCGTCGCCGAGTCGCTTGGCTGCTGGCGATCGGTTCGCTGCTGCTGGGAGTCGGTGCTGGCTGGATCGCGTTTGGCGATCGCGTGTTCGAGCGGCCTGCCACAGGCGAGATCACCTCGATTGCCGTGCTGCCCCTCGCGAATCTGTCCGGTGACCCGCAGGAGGAGTATTTCGTCGACGGCATGACCGAGGCGCTTATCGGCGAGCTGGGCAAGGTCAGTGCCCTGCGCGTGATGTCTCGGACCTCGGTAATGCCATACAAGAACACAAAAAAAACCCTTTCCCAGATAGCACGCGAGCTGAATGTCGATGCCTTGGTCGAAGGCGCCGTCGTCCGGGAAGGCGGCCGCGTGAGGGTTAGCGCGCAGCTGATTCGCGCCAAACCGGAGCGCCGGCTTTGGGCCGACCGCTATGAGCGCGATGTGTCGAGCATTCTCGGGCTACAGCGCGACGTCGCTCATATGATTGCAGCAGAGATCCGCGCCACGTTGACACCGGAAGAAAAAGTCCTCCTGCGCGGCGCCCGACCCGTCAACGCGGCGAGCTACGAGGCCTACCTCAAGGGCCGCTACCACTGGAACAAGGCCTCGGGCACGGCCCTTCTCCAGGCGAGGGCGTACTTCGAGGAGGCGATCGAGAAGGACCCGGGCTTCGCGCAAGCCTATGTAGGCCTCGCGAATGCGTATGCCTGGGCCTATCGCTGGGACGCCCCATCGTTACCTGCGCCGCGCGAAGCGTTTCCAAGGGCAAAAGCCGCCGCCCTCAAAGCAATCGAGCTCGATGCTACGCTGGCCGAAGCGCACGCATCGCTGGGCTATATCAAGGAAGCCTACGACTGGGACTGGGAGGGCGCCGAGCGCGATTACCGGCGCGCCATCGAGCTCAATCCCAGCTACCCGGGTGTACGCCACTGGTATGCGATCTATCTGGCAATTCCCAGGCGGTTCGACGAGGCCTTTGCACAGATGAAACGCGCCGAGGAACTCGATCCGCTTTCGCGGGCAGTCAGGCGCGGCAAGGGATGGCTCTATCTTTGGTCGAGAGAGTACGACCGCGCGATCGAGCAGTGGCGATCGACGCTCGAATTGGACCCCGATTTCCCCCAAGCCCACTATGCCCTCGCGATCGCGTATGCGCAGAAAGGAATGTATGAGGATGCGATCAACTTGCATCGAAAAGAGATTGCTTTTGCAGGAGAAACGCCACGCGCGCTGGCAATCCTGGCCCATGCCTACGGTAAGGCGGGTCAGAAGCACGAGGCGCTGCAGATCCTCGGCGACTTGAAGGAGCGCGCGAAGCGCGAGTACGTTTCCGGCTACCTCGTCGCCATAGGATATGTGGGTGCAGGACACAGGGACGAGGCCTTCCGCTGGCTGGAAAAGGCGCTCGAGGAACGGGATCCATACATTGGAGAGATGAACGCCGCTTCGTTCTGGTTCGATGAGCTGCGCTCGGATGCGCGCTTCCAAGACCTGCTTCGCCGCTTGCGCCTTCCGACTTGAGTCAGTTCTTCTGAAAGACCAGCAGGCGGTTGTTCGCCGGCATCGCGTTGTCTTCCCGCAGCGTCAGTCCGGCCGCCTCGGCCAGCGCGCGGATGTCCTCGAAATTGCGCAGGCCGCTTGCCGGATCGCGGCCGCGCAGCATGGCGTCGAAGCGCGCGTTGCTCTCGGAGGTGTGGCTTCCGCTGTAGCTGAACGGTCCGTAAAGACAGAAGGTTTTCAAGGAGGGGATTTTCCCGATGCCATCGAACATCCTCTGGACCTGAGGCCACGACATGATGTGGCAGGTGTTCGCGGAGAACACGGCGTCGGCTTCCACGGACGGCCATTGCTTGTCGACATCGAGCTCGATCGGCGCCGGATTGGAAACCCATTGGCGGATGCCGGGCAGGTGCTCGGCGACATCGCTCGCCTGCCAGACGAGGTGCGGCAACTGCGCAGCAAAATAAGCCGCATGCTGGCCGGTGCCGGAGCCGATTTCCAGTACATGGCGCGTTTTCGCGAATACTCTTTTCAACACCTCCAGGATCGGCGCGCGGTTCCGCTCGCTGGCCTCGGAAAACGGCTTCACCCGAGCCGCCGCAGCTTCCAGGTCGCGAGCGGCCCGAGGGCGGCGCCCAGGCCTAGCGTCACCCATGCCAAGCCCCAGGAAGTTCCGGACGCGTCGAGTGCCCAGCCGAAGACGACCGGGCTGATCACGCCGGCGCCGAAGCCGATCCCCGAGCGCACCGCGTAGGCCACCCCGAGGTAGTGCGGCGGCACGCTCTCGGCGAGGACCAGCGAGTGCGTCGAGGAATCCGCGATGCCGGCAAAGTTGTACAGGCAGGCGAGTGCCACCAGCAGGGCAAGCGGCAGCGCAATCATCCAGCCAATGGAGAACGAAAGCGCGAGGCTGACGCACGACCAGGTCAGGATGGTCTGCGTGCGCCCCCAGCGATCGGCCATGGTGCCGCCGGCGATGCTGCCGGCGATGTTGGCGACGTACGTCAGCGCGGCGAACGAGAGCGCGAGCGCGGCGGGATTCTGATGACCATGCAGCACCAGCGCCGCGGTGAGGAACGCCGGCAGCCACGCCCACAGCCCGAGCAGCTCCCAGTTGTGGAAGGTGTATCCCCAGATGGAAAGCATGCCGCGGCGGTTGCGCCACACCGCGGGCACGGAGGCGAGCAGCGATTCCCCGGCCGGACGCGCGTGGATCGTGTTCGGCGTCCCTCTCAGCACCAGCACGCCCGTGATCCATGAAACCACCGGGAGGAAGGCAACGACGGCCAGTGCGCCGCGCCAGCCGGTGAAATTCAACGCCGCGCCGGCCGTGAGCAGGCAGATCGCGTAGCCGGCGCTGGATCCGGCAATCAGGTATCCCATCGCGCGGCCGCGCCGCGCGCGCTCGACATGGTCGTTGATCAGCGCGAGCGCCGGCGTATAAGTGCCGCCCTGGCACAGACCGGTGAAGGCGTGCAGCCAGAACGCCGACCAGAAGCCGTCGGCGAACAGGACGAAGGCCCACGGACTGAGGCAGGCGGCAACGCCGGTGGTGATGTAGGCCCGCTTGGCACCGAAGTGGTCGGCGATGAAGCCGACGATGAAGAGCGAGGTCAGGTAGCCGAGGTGGAAACCCGCCTGCACCATGCCGGCCTCGCGCGAGCTCAATCCCCATTCGGCCTGCGTGAGCGGCAGCACGGCGGAATAGGCGACGAACCAGGTGGCCGCGAGCACGCGGCTGGTGCACAGCGCGGTCAGCCAGGAGGTGCTGCCCGGAGAAAGTGAGGGCAGCAGAGGCGCGCTACTTCTTCTTGGCCTTAATCTCTTTCAGCTTCACCACCGTGCCGCGCAGCGCGACGCCGGAGACGAAGGTGCCTGCGCCGCAGAGATACTCGGTGTTGCTTTCGCGGTTCTCGTCCCTGTAGACACTGTGGACATTGATCACCGCGTCGCCGCCTTCCCGGCGTGCACGCTGCTGCAGGGACAGCACCGCGCTGACGAACGCAATTTCACAGGCCTCCTTGTCGGTCTTGTTGGTGGCGTTGGTCTTGCGGTTGGCGGTGAACTCGCCGAGCCTGCGATCCACCGCCGGCGACTTCTGCTTGCCGAAATACACGCGGATGTCCGGATCGATCTTTTCCTTGGTGGTCTTGCCCTTCTCCATGCCCTCGGACACCGGGAACATCAGGCGATCGTCACGGGCGAGCGCCGGAGAGGCAGCGATGGCGAGAAGTGAAACGGCGGCTGCAATGCTGGTACTGATCTTCATTGTTCATCCCCCTGTTTTTATGATCAGGCCCGCTGCTCGAGCCTGACCGGGATGCGGCGTGGACCGAACGGCTTGCCGAATTTCTGGAACCGGCCCGGGATGCGGGTACCGCAGTTCGTGCAGGCGCCCGCGTCGTCGAGCTGATAGCCGCGGATATCGTACCAGTCGCGCCGGATCAGCGCTTTTTCGCACGACGGACAATAGGTAGAACCGCCGGTTTCGTCGTGCACGTTGCCGGTGTAGACGTAGTTCAGGCCGGCAAATTGTGCGATTTGTCTCGCACGCGTCAGCGTCGATGCCGGCGTATGCGCCACGTCGGTCATCTTCCAGTCGGGATGGAAAGCGGTGAAATGCAGCGGCACGTCGGCACCGAGGTTCTCGCGCAGCCATTTGCATTGCGCCTTGAGCTCCTCGTCGGAGTCGTTCTTTCCCGGAATGAGCAGCGTGGTGATCTCGGTCCACACCGCGGTTTCTTTCACCAGGTAGGCCAGCGTGTCGAGCACCGGCTGCAGCCGGCCGCCGCAGATCTTGTAATAGAAATCGTCGGTGAAGCCCTTGAGGTCGACGTTGGCCGCGTCCATCTTGGCGTAGAACTCCCGGCGCGGCTCGGCATGGATGTAGCCGGCGGTCACGGCGACCGCCTTCACGCCCTGCTCGTGGCACGCGTCGGCGATGTCCATCGCGTATTCGGCGAAGATCACCGGATCGTTATAGGTGAACGCCACCGACCTGCACTTCAGGTCGAGGGCCGCCTGGGCAATGGCCTGCGGCGTCGCCTGGTCCTGCAGCCGGTCCATCTCGCGCGACTTGGAGATGTCCCAGTTCTGGCAGAACTTGCACGCCAGGTTGCAGCCCGCGGTGCCGAACGAGAGGATCGAGGTCCCGGGATAGAAATGGTTGAGCGGCTTCTTCTCCACCGGATCGACGCAAAATCCCGAGGAGCGGCCGTACGTGGTGAGCACCATGCGCCCCTGCTCCATCTTGCGCACGAAGCAAAGGCCGCGCTGGCCCTCATGCAGCTTGCAGTCGCGCGGGCACAGGTCGCATTGCACGCGCCCGTCGGGCAGCGCGTGCCACCAGCGGCCGGGATGGGCGCTGTCTATTCCTTCCACTTGAACACCCGGTAGCGCGAAATCCTGCAGCGCGTGAGGCGCGTGGCCTGCGGCAGACCCGCCTTGCGCATCAGCTCGCCGAGGAACGCGCGCTTGTCGGCGATGCTTTCCCAGACCTGCGGCAGGAAGGTGGCGCGCCGGCCGTCGGCTTCGAGGATCAGGCCATCTTCGCCGGCCTGGATTTGCGCCAGCAGGTCGGCCTCGCCGGCGAAGCGAATCGGCTTCGGCGCGGAAAGCAGCGACACCTCGACGCGGCATTGCGGCCACTCGGCGGCGGTGACCGCGGGGAAGCGCGGATCGCGAAACGCCGCGCCGAGCGCATTCTGCGCCACGTCTTCGCCGAGCGGGCGCTTGGCCTCGAGGCTGCCGATGCAGCCGCGCAGCTCGCCGGCCTTGGTCAGGGTGACGAACGTTGCACCACTTTGCTTCAACCACGAGACATGCGCGGCGGTTGAACTCTTCCCCACTAGCTCGCTTTCGATCGCGCCGCGCGCGATGGGAAGCAACGCCTTGCCGGCCTCCTCAAGCGACACCTCGCCGCCCTCGTAAAGCGCGAATGACGAATAGCCGACCACCCGGTCCTTGCCGCCGGCGGTGTCGCCGGAGTTGCAGGCGGATAGCAGTTTCAGCAAGAGATTTTTCTGCTTTGAAAAAAGCAACAAACCATTCAGGGGCGTCGCGCCGCAGGCCTCCTCATGATCGATGTCGGTGGCGAAGCCGGCGATGCGCTCGAGGGTCGCGCCGTCGATGGCACGCGCCTGCTCGTACGCGTGGTAATGCGACATGTCGGTGGAGATCACGATCAGGGTCTCCGGGCCGCCCCACAGGCGCTCGAGGACCTGGGACACCTCCTGCACGCTGGCCGTGCCGACCGCAAACGGCGCCAGCGCGAAATCGCCGAGCATTTCCTGCAGGAACGGCAGCTGCACTTCCAGGGAGTGCTCGAGCGCATGCGCTGCATCGTTCACCACCACCTGCGGCAGATCACGCACGCTGGCGATGGCGTCGCGGTCGATACGCACCTGCCCGAGCGGCGTGGCGAAAGCCTGCGCGCTCGGCACGGCGAGCCCGCGCACCGCCACGCGATGAGTGGGACCGAGCAGGACCACGCGGCGTACGCTGCCGCGCGCCGCCGCGAGCTCGTCGTACGCGCGCGCCGCGACGCCGCCGGAGTAGATATAACCCGCGTGCGGAACGACCAGCGCCTTGGGAAAGCCCAGACGGGGCGCGGTTTGCTCCACGCCGCCGAGCAGATCTTCGACCTCGGCAGCGAGGGCGCGCGCGTCGCCTGGATAGAACATGCCGGCCACGGCAGCCGGCCTGACCGCATTCATGTCGCCATTATCCTCTCTCGAGGTGCTGCAAAACCCCTTCTAGGGCTCGGACAACCGACTCGCGCCGCACGCTTTCCCGGTCGCCGGTGAACTGGCGCGTCTCGCTGGATACCGAGCGCTCGCTCGCCCATGCGAAGCACACCATGCCGACCGGCTTGTCCGGCGTGCCGCCGCCGGGGCCGGCGACGCCGGTCACGGCGAGCGCGACGGTCCCCTTGCCGCGGCTGAGGGCGCCCTGCGCCATCTCGCGCGCGGTCTCCTCGCTTACCGCGCCGTGCGCGCGCAGCGTGTTCTCCTGAACACCGAGCAGCTCGCGCTTGGCCTCGTTCGAGTAGGTGACGAAGCCGCGCTCAAACCAGGCGGAGGACCCGGCCACCGACGTGACGACCTGCGCCGCCCAGCCGCCGGTGCACGATTCGGCGGTGACGAGCTTCGCGCGTGCGGCCTTGAGGCGTTCGCCGATCTTTTGCGCAAGCGCTTCCATCAGAAGAACAACCTTTTGAGCGCGGCGAGGACCAGCAGCGCGTAGGCCGCCGCAACCAGATCGTCGAACATCACCCCGAAGCCGCCGCCGTAGCGCCGTTCGCAGTAGCGGATCGGCGGCGGCTTGACGACGTCGAAGAAGCGGAAGGCGCCGAACGCGGCGGCCTGCCACGCGAGCTCGCGCGGCACGATGGCGAGGATCAGCAGGAAGGCGGCCACCTCGTCCCAAACCATCGCGCCATGGTCGGCGACACCGAGGTGGCGCCCGGTGACGTCGCAGGCCCACACGCCGATGCCGAAAAACACCATCGCCGTGAGCAACACCAAGCCGGGGTGCAGCGCGCCCAACGCCCAGCCGATTGCCCAGCCGAGGAGCGAGCCGAAAGTGCCCGGTGCCACCGGTGCAAGCCCGGCGCCGAAGCCGAAGGCAACGACGTGCGCGGGATGCGAAAACACGAAGCCGGGCCCGGGTCGAACGACGATCATGCGGCGAAGTGGTCGTAGCCGCCGCGGTGCTCGAGCGGCTTGCCTTGCGCGTCAAGCACCGCGAGCCGGGCGTCGCCGGCGTGGATCGCGCCGATCCGGGTAAGGGGGAGCCCCAACTCGCGCGAAAGCGCTTCCAGTTCCGCACGGTGCTCGCGCGGCCCGGTGAATACCAGCTCGTAATCATCGCCGCCCGAGAGCACGCAGCGCTGTTCAAGCTCGGCGTCTTTCAGCGCCGCAAAAGCCCGTGGTTTGGGGATGAGCTCGTACTGCACGCTTGCTCCCACGCCGGAGCGCTCCAGGATGTGCGCAAGATCGCCGGCGAGGCCGTCGGAAACGTCGATCGCTGCGTGCGCCAGGCGCCGCAGGCGCTCGCCGAGCTCGACGCGCGGCTCGGGCGAGTGCAGCCGTTTCGCCGCCTCGGAGATCTCCGGATGAGCGAGGCCGAGCGCGGCGCCGCCGAGCTCGCCCGAAACCCAGATGTCGTCTCCCGGTCGCGCCCCGCCTCGCTCCAGCGCCAGCCCCGGCGGCACTTCGCCGATCGCGGTGATGCTGAGCGTGCGCACCGCACCGCGCGTGGTATCGCCCCCGACGAGGTCGACATGGTAGCGCTGGGCGAGCGCGAACAGCCCGGCCGAGAACGCTTCCAGCCACGCCGGCTCGACCGCGGGCAAAGCGAGCGCGAGGGTCACCCAGCGCGGCGTGGCCCCCATCGCCGCCAAGTCGGAAAGGTTCACCGCCAGCGCCTTGTGGCCGAGCGCGCGCGGCTCGGCGCCGGGCAGGAAGTGGCGCCCTTCCACCAGCATGTCGGTCGTCACCGCGAGGTCGAGGCCGGCGTCGGGTCGCAGCAGCGCGCAGTCGTCGCCCACGCCGAGCAATGCGCGCTTCGGCGGCCGGCTGAAGTACCGGCGAATAAGTTCGAATTCTTTCAGGCGAGGTTGCGCGAGCGCGCGACTTCTTCGGGTCGCAGTGCCTGCGCGATTTTCTCCAGTACGCCATTGACGAAGCGGTAGCCATCGGTGCCGCCGAAGCTCTTGCCGAGCTCCACCGCCTCATTCAGCACTACCTTGAACGGCGTGGTCGGATGGGCGGACAGCTCGTAGGCGCCGATGTAGAGGATGGCGCGCTCCACCGGCGAGAGGCGGGCGAACTTGCGATCGAGATGCGGCGTGATCAGCGCCTCGAGCTCGGCGGGGCGGCTGCTCACGCCGCGCAGCAGGTCGTCGAGAAATTCGCTCTTCTCGTAAGCCTCGTTCGCGCGCGCCTCCTGCATCGGGTCGCCGCCGGAGAGCTGCCAGGCGTAGAGCGCCTGGAGCGCGACTTCGCGCGCGGCGGTCTTACGTCTCACTGATCTTCGCCTTAAGCCGTGCCATCTCGAGCGCCACGCGCACCGCTTCGGCGCCCTTCTCGAGCCGGGCCTCGGCCTGCGCTTCGTCGTCGGTGGTGAGGATGCCGTTTGCCACCGGCACGCCGCATTCCAGCATCACGTCCATCACGCCGCGCGCCGACTCGTTGGCCACGACGTCGAAGTGGTAGGTGTCGCCGCGGATCACCGCGCCGAGCGCGACCAGCGCGTCGAAGCGGCCGGACTGCGCCATCCATTGCAGCGCGATCGGGATCTCGAGCGCGCCCGGCACGCTGATCACGGTGCATTCGGCCTTGAGCTTGCGGGCTTCGGCGCGCGCGCCGTCCACCAGCTTGCCGCAGATCGCTTCGTTGAATCTGCTCGCGACGATGCCCAGGCGCATGCGCCGCTAGCCTTTAGGCAGCTCGGAGGAGTCTCGCAGGTACCCGGCGACCTCCAGGCCAAAGCCCGTCATGCTCGGCATCTTGCGCGGCGCCGCCATCAGCCGCATCTTGCCGACACCCAGGTCGCGCAGGATTTGCGCGCCGATGCCGTAGAGGCGCAGGTCGATGCTGCGCCCCGCCTGGGGCGGGCGGCCTTCCTGGTTGCAATTCATCAGCACCATCACGCCGGCGCCCGCGGCCTGGATCGCCTTCAGCGCTTCGCCCACGCCCCAGGAATGCGTGCCCGGGTTGGCGTCGAGCAGGTCGGTCACCGACAGCGGCTCGTGCACGCGAACCAGGATTTCCTTCTTCGGCTCGGGTTTGCCCAGCACCAGCGCCATATGCAGGGCTCCGAGCGCGAGGTCGCGGTACGACACCAGGTCAAATTTCCCCCACGCCGTCTCGATGGCACGCTCGGAAGCGCGCTCGACCAGCGACTCGTTGCGGCTGCGGTATTCGATCAGATCGGCGATGGTGCCGATCTTGAGCTTGTGCTCGCCGGCGAACTGGAGAAGGTCCGGCAGGCGCGCCATCGTGCCGTCGTCGCGCATGATTTCGCACAGCACTGCCGCGGGCGTCAGCCCGGCCAGGCGCGCGAGGTCGCAGCACGCCTCGGTGTGCCCGGCGCGCACCAGCACGCCACCGGGATGCGCGATGAGTGGGAACACGTGCCCCGGCTGGACGATGTCTGCAGCCGTCGATTTCTCGGAAGTGGCGATTTTGATGGTCAACGCGCGATCCGCGGCCGAGATGCCGCTGGCGATGCCCTCGGCGGCCTCGATCGACACGGTGAAATTGGTGCCATGGCGCGAGCGGTTCTGCTCCACCATCGGCCTCAGCCCCAGGCGCGCGGCGTGCTCCTCGGTGATCGACAGGCAGACCAGGCCGCGGCCGTGCTTGGCGAGGAAGTTGACCTTCTCGGGAGTGACGAACTCCGCGGCGAAGATGAGGTCGCCCTCGTTCTCGCGGTCCTCGTCGTCGACCAGGATGACGATCTCGCCGGCGCGGATCGCCGCGACGACTTCGGTGACGGGGCTGATGGCGGCGGTTTCGCGGCGCATCAGCCGATTTTACTCGCGGAATGCAGGGATAACCTCCCCCGCACCCCCTTACTGCTCGCCCGGGCCGCCCTGGGAGGTGCCGGCCTCTTCGCCGCCAACGCGCTCGCGGATGCGTGCCGACTTGCCCGAGCGCTCGCGCAGGTAATAGAGCTTCGCGCGCCGCACCTCGCCCTTGCGCTTGACCTCGATCGTGGCGATGAGCGGCGAGTAAGTCTGGAAAGTGCGCTCCACGCCTTCGCCGGAGGACACCTTGCGCACGATGAACGAAGAGTTGAGGCCGCGGTTGCGCTTGGCGATCACCATGCCCTCGAACGCCTGCACGCGCTTGCGCTCGCCTTCGACCACGTTGACGCTCACGATCACGGTGTCGCCGGGCGAAAAGTCGGGCACGTCCTTTTTCAGGCGCTTGATTTCTTCCTGCTCGAGGGTACCGATGAGATCCATGGCGCTAGCTCCTGTGTTCTCGCTGGAATTCGTCCAGCAGCGTTTTTTCCTCTGCGCTCAACTTCCTCGCTTCCAGCAAGTCGGGCCTGCGCAGCCAGGTCCGTCCCAGCGCCTGCTTCAGCCGCCAGCGCCGGATGTGCTCATGGTGCCCCGACAGCAGCACCTCCGGCACTCTTGCGCCCGCCGCCGGCCAGACTTCCGGCCGCGTGTACTGCGGGCAATCCAGCAGCCCGTCGGCGAACGATTCCTCCACCGCCGAGGCGCCGTCGCCGAGCGCGCCCGGCAGCTGGCGCACGCAGGCGTCGATCAACGCCATCGCCGCCAGCTCGCCGCCCGAAAGCACGAAGTCGCCGATCGACACTTCCTCGTCGACCCGGCGCTCGAGCAACCGCTCGTCTACGCCCTCGTACCTTCCGCACAGCAGGGTCAGCGCGTTCTGCGCTGAAAATTCCATCACCCTGCGGTGATCCAGCTTCCTGCCCTGCGGCGTCAGATACACCACTCTGCCGCCCCCTGCGCTTTTCACGGCGTCGAGCGTTCGCTCCAACGGCTCGGGAAGCATCACCATCCCGGGCCCGCCGCCATACGGACGGTCATCCACCGTCCGGTAGTTGTCCGTCGTGAAATCTCGCGGATTCCACGTCGTTACCGAATACAGTCCCGCGTCCAGCGCCCGGCTGGTAATGCCGCTCGCAGTGATCGCCGCGAACATCTCCGGGAACAGCGTCACTACGTCAAAGCGGATCACCACTCCGCTTCCCATTCCACGTCGATCTGCTTGTTCTGCAGATCAACCTTCTTCACCACCTGCGGGATCCACGGCAGCAAGCGCACCTTGCCCTCTCCCGCCACTTCCATCACGTCCTGCGCGCCGTTGAAAATCCAGCGTTTGACCACGCCGAGCGCTTCGCCGCGCTCGTTCACCACTTCGAGCCCCACCAGGTCCGCGAGGTAGTAGTGACCTGCCTGCGGTTCCGGCAGCGCCTCGCGCTGCACGAATACTTTCGAGCCTTTCAGCTTCTGCGCCGCTTCGCGGTTCTGCAGCCCGCCGAGCTGCGCCAGCAGCGTGCCCGAGTGCTCCTTCACCTGCTCGACGGCATAGCTGCTGCCGCCGATCCACCATGTCCTGCATGCGCCTAGCGCGTCCTGCGCCGCATCGACCCTGATCCATCCGCGCACGCCGTAAGTGCCGGCGACGCGGCCCATCTCGATGAGGCTGCGTTCAGGCGGCCTCTCGCCTCCGGTCCTAGGCTGCTTTCTTTGCAAACTGCTTTACAAGGCGCGCCGCCGTGCCGGACAGCTGTGCGCCCTTGCCGGTCCAGTGCTTGACGCGCTCCATGTTGACGCGCAACGACTCGCGCCCCTCCGGCGCCTTCGGGTCGTAGAACCCGAGTCGCTCGATGAATTTGCCGCTGGCCGCGCGCCGCGAATCCGCCACCACCACGTGGTAGAACGGACGCTTGTTCGCGCCGCCCCGGCGCAGTCGAATAACCACCATTTGGAAGACTCCGCAAACCGCGAAAAGGCGCGGATTATACGGGACTTTTTCGGGCCCTGACAACGGTTTTCGGGGTCAGACCTTCTCGCAAACCGCGGTCCACACGCCGTCGGCGAGCTCGGGCGCCTGGACCACGGTGGAGCCGCGCTCGACGAGGTCCTCGACCTTGAGTTGGACCGCCTCTTTGGTGGGACCGGTAATGACGCGCTTGAAGCCCATTTCCTCCACTCTCGCCTCGATCTCGAGCTTGGGGTTGGTTACGCTCGCGAGCCATTTGCGGCCCATCTGGGAGAGCGGCGCGATCAGCTTGGCGCCGCCGGCGATGAGCTTGTCCACCGCGTCGCGCACGCTTTGCTCGCTGTATCCCGACACCATGTAATGCGTGCCGGCGTCGAACACCTGCGCCGGCGTGCGATCCATCGGCGTGAAGGTGGTGTCCGGCCCGGCGCGGCGTTTTTTCTTCGCTCGGAGTTGGTCGCCGGCCACCCGGCGCCCGACGCGCACCGCCTTGCTGACCGAGTACACGTCGTGCGCACGCGCGTGCTTGTCGGTGCGCGAGCCTTCCATCTTGAACATCGCCGCGTAGTCGTCCGACAGGCGCGAGACGATTTCGTAGAAGGCGCGCGACACGAGCAGCTCTCCGCTGTCGGCGAAGCTCATGACGCGTTGCGCGACGTTGATGCCGTCGCCGATCACGTTGTCGAGCCCGTTCAGGTCCTTCATCAGCGATACCGGGCCGAGGTTGATGCCGATGCGGACCGGCAGCTCGCCGACGTTGTCGAATACTTCGAGCGCCACGTACAGCGCCCGCTCCGGGTCGCCGAGGAATGTGATCGCCGCGCCGTCGCCGGTGTCGACCACCACGCGCTCGCTGGGCTCGACATGCCCCAGGGCGCTGTTCATCACCAGGTTGAACATGTTCTTCAGGCGCACCTGCTCGGCGACATCGCGCCGCGAATATTCGACGATGTCGAGGAACAGAACGCTGCAGACCCGTGTGCGGCCGAAATCTTCCAAAGGACCCTCTGGCTAGCGGATGCCGGGGAGCATGCCCTTCATCCCGCGCATCATGCGTGCGAAATTGCCGCCTTTCATCATCTTCATCATTTTCTGCATCTGCTCGAACTGGTTGAGCAGCTGGTTCACGGCCTGCACCGGCACGCCGGCGCCGGTGGCGATGCGCCGCTTGCGCGACGCCTTGATGAGCTCGGGCTTGCGCCGCTCCTGCGGCGTCATGGCGTTGATGATGCCCTCGATGCGGCGGAACTGGCTCTCGTCCTGCAGCTTGGCGGGGTCGATCTGCCCCACCAGCTGGGCCGGCAGCTTGTCCATCAGCGAGGCGACGCCGCCCATCTTCTTCATCTGCACGATCTGCTGCTTGAAGTCTTCGAGGTCGAAGCCCTTGCCCTTCTTCACCTTCTCGGCGACGCGCTGCGCCTCTTCCAGGTCGATCTTGGCGTGCGCCTCCTCGACCAGCGACAGGATGTCGCCCATGCCGAGGATGCGCGCCGCCATGCGCTCGGGGTGGAAGGGCTCGAGGCCGTCCAGCTTCTCCGCCACGCCGGCGAACTTGATCGGCTTGCCGGTCACGTGCCGCACCGAAAGCGCCGCGCCGCCGCGCGCATCGCCATCCAGCTTGGTGAGGATTACGCCGGTGAGCGGCAGGCGCTCGTTGAACGCCCGTGCCACGTTGACCGCGTCCTGGCCCTGCATCGCGTCGACGATGAACAGCGTCTCGACCGGCTTGAGCTGGGCATGCAGCTCGGCGATCTCGCGCATCATGTCCTCGTCGATCGCGAGGCGGCCGGCGGTGTCGACGATGAGCACGTCCATGTAATGCGTGCGGGCGTATTCCAGCGCCGCGGTTGCGATTTCGGCGGGTTTCTGACTTGTGGAAGAAGGAACAAACGCCGCGCCGGCCTGGCCCGCCACCGTCTTCAATTGCTCGATGGCCGCCGGGCGATACACGTCGGCGGAAACCACCGCGACCTTTTTCTTGTCCTTGACCAGGATGCGCGCAAGCTTGCCGGTGGTCGTGGTCTTGCCCGAGCCCTGCAATCCCGCCATCAGGATGACCGCCGGCGGCTGCGTGGCGAGATCGAGGCCGACGTTCGCCTCACCCATCAGCTTGCTGAGCTCGCGGTGCACGACACCGACGAGCGCCTGGCCCGGCGTCAGGCTGCCGACCACCTCCTCGCCGAGCGCCGCCGCGCGCACCGCGTCGATGAAATGCTTCACCACCGGCAGCGCCACGTCGGCCTCGAGAAGCGCGACGCGGACCTCGCGCAGCGCCTCCTGGATATTCGCTTCGGTGAGACGCGCTTCGCCGCGTACGGTCTTGACGATGCGCGCGAGGCGCGCAGTCAGGGTATCAAGCACGGTTATCCGAGTAGTGGGTGTTAGACTGAGGAAGTGCCCGACATTGTAATTCACGGCATCGCTTCGGCCATGTACGTCGGGCTGGCGTGGCACTTCTGGCACTCGCGCTGGCGCACGCGCGCTGCAGACGGCCTGCGTTCCTGGGAGCGGGTGGCGATCCTTCTGCCGCTCGCATTGCACGGCTGGCTGCTCTACGACGGCGTGTTCGCGCGCGAGTTGCGCTTCGGCTTCGCGCAGGCGCTGTCGGTGATGATGTTCCTCGGGGTCGCGGTCTACTGGCTCGAGAGCCTGTTCTACAGCCTTGAGGGAATGCTGCCGCTCGCGCTTCCGCTCGCCGCCGTCGCCGTGCCGCTGCCGGCGTTGTTCGCCGGCCTTGCCTCGACCGGCGCGCACGCCGCCGCGGCGGAATTCAAGCTTCACCTCGCGCTCGCCATGATCGCCTACGGGCTGTTCGTCATCGCTCTGCTGCACGCCGCGCTGATGTCGTTCGCCGAGCGCCACCTGCATCTCAAGGGAACCGTCGCCTTCCCCAATCTGCCGCCGCTGCTCACCCTCGAGGCGCTGCTGTTCCGCATGATCGGTGCCGCGTTCGTGTTCCTGACGTTGACCCTGGTCACCGGCATCGCGTTCTCCGAGACCCTGTTCGGGCGCGCACTGCGCTTCGAGCACAAGACGGTGTTCGCAGTCCTCTCGTGGCTGATCTTCGCCTGGCTGCTCGCCGGGCGCTGGCGCTACGGCTGGCGTGGGCGCACCGCGCTGCGCTGGACACTCGGCGGCTTCGTCATGCTGCTGCTCGCCTACGTCGGCAGCCGGTTCGTGCTCGAAGTGCTGCTGCAGCGCGGCTGATGGACGACGTCTCGCTCAGCTGGATGTTCGGCGCGCTGGTGGTGTTGCTCATCGTGTCGGGGTTCTTCTCGATTGCCGAGACCAGCATGATGGCGATCAACCGCTATCGCCTGAAGCACATGGTGGCGCAAGGCCACGGCGGTGCGGCCCGCGTGGAACGGCTGCTGAAGCGCACCGACCGGCTGCTCGGCGCCATCCTGATCGGCAACAACCTGGTGAACGCGGCCTCGGCCACCCTCGCGAGCCTGATCGCGGTGAACCTGTTCGGGCAGGGCAAGTTCGCCTACGCCGTCAGCACGCTGGCGATCTCGTTTCTGATCATCGTGTTCGCCGAGATCACGCCGAAGGTGGTCGGCGCCACGTACCCGGAGAAGCTGGCGCCCGCGCTCGCCTACCTGCTGGCGCCGATCCAGTGGCTGCTGCAGCCCGGGGTGTGGTTCGTCAACCTGTTCGTACGCCCGTTGCTGCTGCTGATCGGCATCCGCCCGGAAGAGAACACCGAGATGCTGAAGCTTTCACCCGAGGAGATCCGCACCCTGGTGCTCGAATCGTCGAGCTTCATGCCGAAAAAGCACTTCTCCATCCTGATGAACCTGTTCGACGTGGGCGCGGTGACGGTGCAGGACATCATGGTGCCCCGCGCCCGCATCGAGTCGATCAAGCTCGACGACGACATGGAAACCATCGTCCATCACCTCGTCACCAGCTACCACCAGCGGCTGCCGGTGTTCCGCAGCGCGCTCGGCGAAGTGGTCGGCGTGCTCCAGCTGAAGAAGGTGCTGGCCGCGCTGCCCACCGGCACGCTCGACAAGGAGGCCCTGCAGGGCCTTCTGTCCGAGCCGTACTTCGTACCGGCCAGCACGCCGGTGCTGTCGCAGATGCAGTACTTCCAGGAGAACCGCGAGCGCATCGCGCTGGTGGTCGACGAGTACGGCGAGCTGATGGGGCTGGTCACCCTCGAGGACATCATCGAGGAGATCATCGGCAAGTTCACCACTTCCCTGCCCACGGCCGGGCCGGCGCTCGCCTGGGACAAGTCCGGTACCGCTACCGCCGAAGGCACGATGCCGGTGCGGGAGGTGAACCGGGCGCTGGGGCTATCGTTGCCGACCGACGGCCCGAAGACCCTGAACGGCCTGATCGTCGAGCACCTTCAGGACATCCCCGAGGCTGATGTCTCGATCAAGATCGGCAACGTGCCGATGGAAATCGTCCATGCGCAGGGGCGAACCATCAAAACTGTAAGAATTTTCCGGCCGGCCCAGATTGTAGAAAATACCGAGGCCTCAGAGGCTTAGAACGGAAACTTCAGCCTTTACAAACGAGCTTCCCACGGGCATCATCCCGCGGTTATAGGGGTAGTTCCGGAGAGCAGGAAGGGAGCCAGCATGGCAACAGCAGTAGCGGCCGCAAAAGGGCCGAAAGAACTCACGTTCAGCTGGGAAGGCAAGGACAAGGCCGGCAAGGTCATTCGCGGCGAATTGCGCGCGGTGAGCCCTGCCGCGGTCAACGCCACGTTGCGCCGCCAGGGCATCCTGGTACAGAAGGTCAAGCCGGTCAAACGCAAGGGCGGCGGATCCGTCGGCTCGAAGGACATCGCGCTCTTCACGCGCCAGCTCGCGACGATGATGAAGGCCGGCGTGCCGTTGCTGCAGTCGTTCGAGATCGTCAGCAAGGGCGCCTCCAATCCCGCGGTGGGAAAGCTGCTCACCGACATCAAGACCGACGTCGAGACCGGCTCCGCGCTCGCCGCCGCCTTCCGCAAGTTCCCGCTGCACTTCGACAATCTGTACTGCAACCTGGTGCAGGCCGGCGAGCAGGCGGGCATTCTGGAGACGCTGCTCGACCGCCTCGCCACCTACCAGGAAAAAACGCTCGCCATCAAGTCCAAGATCAAAGCGGCCCTTTTCTACCCGATCGCGATCATCGCGGTCGCGTTCATCATCACCGCGGTGATCATGATCTTCGTGATCCCGGCGTTCAAGGAGGTGTTCACCAACTTCGGCGCCGACCTGCCGGCGCCCACGCTGATCGTGATGGCGATCTCGGACTGGTTCGTCGCCAACTGGTACATCATCTTCCCCGTCATTGGCGGCGGCATCTACGGCTTCCTCGAGTCCTGGAAGCGCTCGGTGGCGGTGCAGATCTTCATGGACAGGCTGATGCTGAGGATGCCGGTGTTCGGCCACCTGGTTCGCATCTCGACCATCGCGCGCTGGACGCGCACCTTGTCGACCATGTTCGCCGCCGGCGTGCCGCTGGTGGAGGCGCTCGATTCCGTGGGCGGCGCCTCCGGCAACTACGTTTACGCGCAGGCGACGAAAGCGATCAAGCAGGAAGTCTCCACCGGTACCTCGCTCACCGTGGCGATGCAGAACACCAACGTGTTCCCGACCATGGTGATCCAGATGGTGTCGATCGGCGAGGAGACCGGCGCGCTCGACGGCATGCTGGGCAAGGTGGCCGACTTCTTCGAGGCCGAGGTGGACGACGCGGTGGACGCGCTGTCCTCGCTGATGGAGCCGATGATCATGGTCGTGCTGGGCACGCTGATCGGCGGCATGGTGATCGCCATGTACCTGCCGATCTTCAAGATGGGCCAGGCGGTCTAGTGAGAAGGGGGTGCGGGGGTAAGGTGATTCTCACCCCCGCTTCGTGACCACGGTTGGCTGGCTGTTGCAGCCGGCCGTCTTTCCGTGGATGGCATTGTTCGTCGGGCTGTGCGTCGGCTCGTTCCTCAACGTCGTGATCCATCGGCTGCCGAAGATGCTGGAACGCGAGTGGCGCGCCGAATGCGCCGAGCTCGCCGGCCAGTCCCTGCCGGCCGCGCCGCACTACGGTCTGGCCACGCCGCGCTCAGCCTGCCCCGGATGCGGCCATCGCATCGGCGCGCTCGAAAACATTCCCATCGTCAGCTGGCTCGTGCTGCGCGGGAAATGCTCCGCCTGCAGCGCGCGCATCAGCGCCAAGTATCCTCTGGTGGAGGCGCTCGCCGGCCTTGGTGCGGCGTACGCCGCCTGGCGCTTCGGTCCTTCCGCCACCGCGCTCGGCGCGGTCCTGTTCATCTGGTTCACCATCGCGCTCGCCTTCATCGACCACGAGACCGGCCTGCTGCCGGATTCCCTCACGCTGCCGCTGGTATGGCTCGGCGTGCTGGCGAATATCGTGCATGCCTTCGTGCCGCTGCCGGAGGCGGTGATCGGTGCGGTGGCCGGCTACCTGTCGCTCTGGCTGGTGTACTGGGGCTTCAAGCTGCTTACCGGCAAGGAAGGCATGGGCTACGGCGACTTCAAGATGAACGCCGCGGTCGGCGCCTTCCTCGGCTGGAAAATGCTGCCGCTCGTCATCCTGCTCTCCTCCGTGGTCGGCCTCGCCTTCGGCGCGCTGCAGATGTTCGCGGCGCGCGGCAAATGGGACGCGGGCTTTCGCTTTCACTTCGGGCCCTACCTCGCCCTCGCCGGCATCATCGCCATGTTCTGGGGTGAGCCGATCACGCGCTGGTACCTGCAGCGTCTCTGATGTACGTGGTGGGCCTCACCGGCGGCATCGGCAGCGGCAAGAGCGCCGCCGCGGATGAATTCGCCCGGCTGGGGGCGAGCGTGGTCGACACCGACGCCATCGCGCACGCGCTGACGCAGCAAGGCGGTGCCGCCGTCCCCGAGGTCGAGAAACGCTTCGGCAAGGAGTTTGTGCTGGATGGGGCGATGGATCGCAAGAAGATGCGCGATCACGTGTTCGCCGACCCGGCCGCCAAGCGCGAGCTCGAAGCGCTGCTGCATCCGATGATCCGCGAGGAATCGGCGCGGCGCATCGCCGCCGCGCGCGCGCCTTACGTGGTGCATGTGGTGCCGCTGCTCATCGAGTCGCCCGACTATCGCCGGCGGGTGAACCGCGTGCTGGTGGTCGACGCGCCGGAGGAGGCGCAGGTCGCGCGGGTGCGCGCGCGCAGCAACCTGCCGGAAGAAGAGGTACGCGCGATCATGCGCACGCAGGTGACGCGCGCCGCGCGCCTCGCCGCCGCCGACGATGTGATCGACAACGCGGGCTCGCGTGACGCATTGCGCAATCAGGTCGCCGCCCTGCACCAAAAATACCTACAATTCGCGAAGCCGTGATCACCTATGAGTACCCGCTGAACGAGCGCATCCGCACGCTGCTGCGGCTCGAGGACCTGTTCGAGCGCTCGCGGCACTTCATCGCGCGCACCGAGCCGCACGACCACCACATGGCGCTGCTCACCCTGTTCGAGATCATGGAGGTCGCCGGACGCGCCGACCTGAAGTCCGACCTGCTGCAGGAGCTCGAACGCCAGAAGCAGGTGCTGCTGTCGTTCCGCAACAACCCGGACATCGCCGAGGACGCGCTGTCGCACGTGCTGCGCGACATCGAGCAGGCCTCGCAGGCGCTGTTCTCGATGACCGGCAAGATCGGCCAGTATCTGCGCGAGAACGACTGGCTGATGTCGATCAAGCAGCGCACCGGCATTCCCGGCGGCGCCTGCGAATTCGACCTGCCCTCCTACCACTACTGGCTGCACCGCCCCTCGGAAGAGCGCACCGGCCAGCTCGCGGCGTGGACCGGGCCGCTCTATCCGCTACGCGACGGCACCGCGATCATCCTCCGGATCCTGCGTGAGTCGGGCAAGCCGCAGATGCTAGCCGCGCCGCAGGGCATGTATCAGCAGATGCTCGGCGGCAAGACCGCGCAGATGTTGCGCCTGCGCCTCGACCCGACTGCGCCGTGCGTGCCCGAAATCAGCGCCAACAAGTACGTGCTCAACATCCGTTTCCTGGCGCAGAACGGAGCGCAGGGCGTGGTGGATCCGCGGCCGCGGACCGCCGACTGGGATGTGGCCTTCGAACTGACCTTTTGTAATCTTTGAAGCCGCGCAAGATTCAGTGCCCGCGTTGCGGCGCGGAGACCCTCTACGGTCCCGAGAACAAGTCCCGGCCGTTCTGCAGCGAGCGCTGCCGGCTGATCGACCTCGGCAAGTGGGCAGCGGAGGAATACCGCTTGCCGGAGAAAGACGACCCTAGCTCCAAGCCCCCCGAATCATAGCGATGCCGTGCGCGCCGGCGCGCCAGGCGTCCGGCAGGTCGGCGGGGGTCAGGCCGCCGATCGCATAGACCGGCAGCGCGCTGCCGCGCGCAATGTCGGCGAATTGCTTCCAGCCCAAGGCCGGCGACTTGTCCGCCGTTGACTTCTCCCTTACCGGTCCCAGCACGGCGAAATCCAGCCCCAGCGCCATGGCCCGCTCCAGCTCCTCGCGGTTGTGGCACGACGCCGCGGCCAGTGCTGCGGGTTTTTCCCTCAGCATTTTCAGCTCGGTCGAGGTGACGTGGACTCCGTCCGCACCGGCGAATGGGGATTTGGTCAGCACTTTGCAGCCGTGCCGATGCGCGAGACCGATCGCCTGCCGGGTGAAGAAATCTCGTTGCTGCGCGCTCAGCCCGGGTTCGCGCACCTGCAGAAGCTTCAACCCGGACTGCAGCCGCGCCTCCAGCACGGCCAGCATCTGCGGGATGCCGCGCGCCGCCGCATCGGTCACAGCGTATTCGACCGGCAGCGCGAGTGAAGCGAGCACCGGCGCATTGGCCGGCAGCATCGGCGCAGCGCTCGGCGTGCCGGCCGCCTGCCAGGCGATCGCCTGCTCCTCTCGCGGCTGCGGCTCGCCCGTCCACTCATGCACACGGAAGAAGTTCAGCCGCACGGTGCCATGCGGGTAGGTGAATACGCGCGTAATCCAGGGAAAGCTCTCGCCGATCTGGATTCCCAGCTCCTCCTGCAGCTCGCGCGCGAGCGCCTGCGCAGCAGGCTCGCCGGGCTCGACTTTGCCGCCGGGGAATTCCCAGTAGCCGGCGTAGAGCTTGCCGGCCGGACGCTGGGCGAGCAGGAACGAGCCGTCCGCACGCCGCAGCACCGCGGCTGCGACTTCAATGATCACTTCTTCTTCGAATGGCGGCCGGCCCAATCGCGGGCGAACTGATAGGCGACGCGGCCGCTTCGCGAACCCCTCTGCAGCGACCATTGCAGCGCTTCTTCCTTGGATTTTTCATTCGACGAAGCCCCAAAGGAGCGCAGCCACTGCTCGACGATGTCGAGGTACTCATCCTGGTCGAAGGGGTAGAAGCTCACCCACAGGCCGAAGCGCTCGGAGAGCGAGATCTTCTCCTCCACCGTCTCGCCGGGATGGATCTCGTCGCCGATGTACTTGGTTTCCAGGTTCTCCGCCATGTACTCCGGCATCAGGTGGCGGCGGTTGGAGGTGGCGTAGATCAGCAGGTTCTCGGACGTGGTGGAAATCGAGCCGTCGAGCGCCACCTTCAAGGCAATGTAGCCCTCCTCCGCGCCGTGGAAGCTGAGGTCGTCGCAGAACAGGAGAAAGCGCTCGGGGCGCGCCGCGATCTGGTCGACGATCATCGGCAGGTCGACGAGGTCGTTCTTCTCGACCTCGATCAGGCGCAGGCCCTGCCTGGAATACTTGTTGAGCAGGCCCTTCACGATCGAGGACTTGCCGGTGCCGCGCGCCCCGGTGAGAAGCACATTGTTCGCCGGCTTGCCGTCGATGAACTGGCGCGTGTTCTGCTCCACGCGCTCGATCTGCTTGTCGATGCCGCGCAGATCGGAAAGCTTGATGCGATGCACATGGCGTACGGGTTGCAGCCACCCTCCCGCACCACGGCGACCGGCGCTGCGCCAGCGCAACGCAATGCTCGCCTTCCAGTCCGTCACCGGTGGCGGCGGCGGCAGAACGGCGTCCAGGCGTTCCAGGATTTTTTCGAGTTCTTTAGTCAAGTGCGGTATTCCGCGTTGATTTTCACGTAATCAAAGGAGAAGTCGCAAGTCCAGACCGTGGCGTCCGCCTTGCCGCGGTTCAGCACCACGCGCACGGTGAACTCCGGCTTGCGCATCGCCGCGACGCCGAGCTCGTCGCGGTAGGCGGGATGGCGCCCTCCGCCTTTGGCGACCAGTACCTCGTCAAGGTAAAGGTCCACCTTCTCGGTTTTCACCTCGGCGCCGGAATAGCCGACGGCGGCCAGGATGCGGCCGAGGTTCGGGTCGGAGGCGAAGAAGGCGGTCTTCACCAGCGGCGAGTGCGCGATGGCATACGCCACCTGGCGGCATTCCTCGACGCTTTTTCCGCGCTCGACGCGCAGCGTGACGAACTTGGTCGCGCCCTCGCCGTCGCGCACGATGGCCTGCGCCAGGTCACGCGCCACGTCGGTGATCGCGGCCTCGATCTTGAGCGCATCGCGCTTGGAGGCGATGGCCGGGCCATGACCGGTGGCGATCAGCATGAAGGAATCGTTGGTCGAGGTATCGCCGTCGACGCTGATGCAGTTGAACGAGCGATCGGCCACGCGTTCGAGCATGTCCTGCAATACCTTGCGCGGAACGGCGGCATCGGTGGCGACGAAGCCCAGCATGGTGGCCATGTCTGGCCGGATCATGCCGGCGCCCTTCGCAATGCCGGTCACGTGGGCCTGGCCTTTGGAAAGTTTCAGCTTCTTCGAAAACGCCTTGGGCACGGTATCCGTGGTCATGATCGCTTCGGCGGCCGATAGCCAATCGGTCTTCGCGAGCAGCGCCTTCGGCAGCGTGGCGACGATGCGCTCGGCCGGCAGCGGCTCCATGATCACGCCGGTGGAGAACGGCAGCACCTCTTCCGCGTCGCAGCCGAGGTGCGACGCCAGCGCCTCGCACACCTGCGCGGCGCGCTTCAGCCCGTCCTCGCCGGTGCCGGCGTTGGCATTGCCGGTGTTGATGACCAGCGCCTGAATGTCGTTTTTCAGGTGCTTCTTCGCCAGGATGACCGGTGCGGCGCAGAAACGGTTGCGCGTGAACACCCCCGCCACGGCGCTGCCCGACGCCAGGCGCATCACCAGCAGGTCCTTGCGGCCTGGTTTCTTCACGCCCGCCATCCCGACGCCGAGCTCGACGCCGGCGATGGGATGGAGGAGCGCGGGATTGGGAGCCGGGAGATTAACCGCCACTCAGGGTGAGTCCTTGCTTCAAAAACGAGCGAAGCTTACCAGTCTGTCGGCTTGTAGTCCTTGAGGAACTGCCCCCACACGTGCTCGCCGGTGTTGATGCCGGCGATGATCGGATCGACGATGCGCGCCGCCCCGTCCACGATGTCGAGGGGAGGATGGAAGCGCTCCTCGCGCGTCTTGCGCGCCGCGATCTCCACCGGATCCTCGTCCGTCACCCAGCCGGTATCTACGCTGTTCATGTGGATACCGTCATTCCAGTAGTCGGTGGCCGAGGTGCGCGTCATCATGTTGAGCGCTGCCTTCGCCATGTTGGTGTGCGGATGGCGCGTGGTCTTGAAGTTGCGGTAGAACTGGCCCTCCACCGCCGACACGTTGACGATGTGCTTGTCGCGCTCCGGCGTGCGCAACATCAATGCTTTCAATCGTCCATTCAATACGAAGGGGGCGACGCTGTTGACCAGCTGCACCTCCAGCAGCTCCACCGCCGAGACTTCCGCCAGCGTCAGGCGCCACGAATTGCGCCCACGCAAGTCCACCTGCTGCAGGTCCTGGTCGAGCACACCCTCGGGAAAAAGCCCCTTGGTCTCGAGATAGTCCTCCGGCAGCAACCGCGCCTGGGACAGTTGCGCTGAATCTGCCGTCCCAGGAATTTTTCCGACGGATACCAGCAATCCCTGCGCGGGAGCGGGCAACGCAGTCCTTTCCCCGTCCATCATGTGCTGGTAGAACGCCGGCGGCCGCCGCACCGTCTGGCACGCGTTGTTGACGATGAAGTCCAGCCGCGGGCGCCGCTCGAGCAACTGCCGGCAGAACGCCTCCACGCTCGGCGTATGGCGCAGATCCAGCCCGAAGATCTCCAGCCGGTGCCCCCACTCGGTGAAATCCGGCTCGCTCGCGTACCGCCGCGCCGAATCCCTCGGGAACCGCGTCGTCACGATCAGCTCGGCCCCGCAGCGAAGCAATTTGAGTCCGGCCTGATACCCGATCTTCACCCGCCCACCGGTCAGCAGCGCCACGCGCCCGCGCAAATCCGCCAGCTCCGCCCGCTTGCGGAAATTCAGATCGGCACAAGAGGGGCAAAGCTGGTCGTAGAAATGATGCAGCTGCGTGTACTTCATCTTGCAGACATAGCAATGCCGCTTCACCCCAAGGCTAAATTCGGGGTCAGGCTCCGATCTCTTCTCCGGCGGAAAAACGTTCGGCGTCGTGAACACCGGCTTCCTCCGCAGCGTCCGGATCCCCGTGCCGTGCAGCACGTCCTCCTCGCGCTGCACCTGCGCCGTCCGTTGCGCCCGCCGCGCCTCCTTCAGCCGGCGTCTGCGCATGACGCGGTCCGGGTTATGGATCGCCGCTACGGCCCTCTGCAGGCGCTCGCGGTCTTCTGCTGGCAATTGGTCGAGCAGGGTCCAGTCAGCGCCGATGGATTCAAGGGCTTTGACGGCTGCACGTACGCGCTCCTGAAGGTCCAGGGCTAAGTCAGTTTCCCGTGGCACTGCTTGTATTTCTTTCCCGAACCGCAGGGGCACGCGTCGTTGCGTCCGACTTTCTGTCCCACGCGGACCGGTCGCTGCTTCGGCGCCTCGGCAACCGCCACCTCGCCGTTGTACTCGGGCTCGGTCTGCGTGGCGTCCGCAGAGCTGGGATGGACCTGCCGCACGTTCTCGACATGGGCCTGATCGTCAGGCTTCGGCACGTCGTTCTGCGTGCGGATCTCGATCGCGGTCAGCGTCTTGGTGACTTCCAGCTTGACGGCTTCCACCATGGCGCCAAACAGCTCGAAGGCCTCGCGCTTGTATTCCTGCTTCGGATTCTTCTGCGCGTAGCCGCGCAGGTGGATGCCCTGGCGCAGATGGTCGAGGGCCGCCAGGTGCTCGCGCCAGTGCGCGTCCAGGATCTGCAGCACCACGTAGCGCTCGTACTGGTGGAACGAGACCTCGGCGCCGGCCGGCACCTTGGCGCGGTAGCCCTCCTCGGCGTGCGCCACGATGCGCTCGAGCAGCGCCTCGGGCTGCAGCTCGGATTCCTGCTCGAGCCAGCGTCCGAGCGGCAGCTCGAGCAGCAACTCGGCCTTGAGCGCCTTCTCCAGGCCGGCGACGTCCCACTGCTCCTCGATGCTGTCCTCGGGGATGTACTGAAGCAGCATGTCGCGCAGCACGCCGGCGCGCAAGTCCGCGATGGTTGCCGACACGTCCTGCGAGTCGAGGATCGTATTGCGCAGCGCGTAGATCTCCTTGCGCTGGTCGTTGGCGACGTCGTCGTACTCGAGCAGCTGCTTGCGGATGTCGAAGTTCCTCGCTTCGACCTTTCGTTGCGCGGATTCGATGGAGCGCGTCACCATCGCGTGCTCGATGGCCTCGCCCTCGGGCATTTTCAGCATCACCATGATGCGGTTGATGCGCTCGCCGGCGAAGATGCGCAGCAGCGGATCCTCGAGCGACATGTAGAAGCGCGAGCTGCCCGGATCGCCCTGGCGGCCGGAACGGCCGCGCAGCTGGTTGTCGATGCGCCGCGACTCGTGGCGCTCGGTGCCGATGATGTGCAGGCCGCCGGCCTTTACCACCTGGTCGTGCAGCGCCTGCCATTCGCCGCGCAGCGTCTGGACGCGTTGCTGCTTTTCATCCGCTGCCAGATTGGCGTCCGCCTCGACAAAATCGCATTGCTTCTCGACGTTGCCGCCGAGCACGATGTCGGTGCCGCGGCCGGCCATGTTGGTGGCAATGGTGATCATCTTCGGCCGTCCCGCCTGCGCCACGATCTGCGCCTCGCGCTCGTGCTGCTTCGCATTCAGCACCTGATGCGGCAGCTTGTCTTTGGTCAGGAATCCGGAGAGCAACTCGGAATTCTCGATCGAGGTGGTGCCCACCAGCACCGGCTGGCCGCGCTCGTAGCAGTCGCGGATGTCCTTGATCACCGCCTGGTGCTTCTCCTTGGCGGTGCGGTACACCTGGTCCTGGCGGTCCGCGCGCACCATCTTCATGTGCGTCGGCACGACGACCACCTCCAGGCCGTAGATCTGCTGGAACTCGTAGGCCTCGGTGTCGGCGGTGCCGGTCATGCCCGAGAGCTTGCCGTACATGCGGAAGTAGTTCTGGAAGGTGATCGAGGCCAGGGTCTGGTTCTCGTTCTGGATCTTCACCTTCTCCTTGGCTTCGACTGCCTGGTGCAGGCCGTCGGACCAGCGCCGCCCCTGCATCAGCCGGCCGGTGAACTCGTCGACGATGATCACCTCGTCGTTCTGCACCACGTAATGCTGGTCGCGGTGGAACAGGTGGTGCGCGCGCAGCGCGGCGTAGAGCTGGTGCACGAGGTTGATGTAGGCGGGCTCGTACAGGCTCGCGCCCTCCGGCAGCAGGCCGACGCGCGTGAGGATCTCCTCGGCCTTCTGGTGCCCGGCTTCCGAGAGCAGGATCTGGTGATTTTTCTCGTCGACGTAGAAGTCGCCCGGCGGGTCCGGCTGGTCGGGCTTCTTCTCCTCCTTCTGCCGCGTGAGCAGCGGCGCCACCTGGTTCATGCGGTGGTAGAGCTCGGTGCGGTCCTCGGCCTGGCCCGAGATGATGAGCGGCGTGCGCGCCTCGTCGATCAGGATGGAATCGACCTCGTCGACGATGGCGTAGTGCAGGCCGCGCTGGAAGCGCTCCTCGACGTGCATCGCCATGTTGTCGCGCAGGTAGTCAAAGCCGAACTCGTTATTGGTGCCGTACGTGATATCGGCGGCGTAGGCGGCGCGCTTCTTCTCGGGCTCCATGTGCGGCAGGTTGACGCCCACCGTCATGCCGAGGAACTGGAAGATCTCCCCCATCCATTCGGCGTCGCGATTGGCGAGGTAGTCGTTGACGGTGACGATGTGCACGCCCTTGCCGGTCAGCGCGTTGAGGTACGCGGGCAGCGTCGCCACCAGTGTCTTGCCCTCGCCGGTCTTCATCTCGGCGATCTTGCCGTTATGCAGCACCATGCCGCCCAGCATCTGCACGTCGAAGTGGCGCATGCGCAAAGTGCGCTTGGAGGCCTCGCGCACCACCGCGAATGCTTCGGGCAACAGCTCGTCGACGCTCGCGCCGTCCGCGTGCCGCTTCTTCAGCTCGTCGGTTTTCTGCCGCAGGGCGGCATCGGAGAGCGCGGCGAGCGCGGGCTCGAACGCGTTGATCTCGGCCACGGTGCGCGAGTACTGCTTGAGCAGCCGCTCGTTGCGGCTGCCGAATATTTTGGTGAGGACGTTACCGATCATCAGGCCTGCCGGTTACGGCAAAGCCGATGATTTTACTACTTGGCGCGCGCGGTCTGTCCGGCGGGGGCGGAGGTGACGAGGAACTTGGCGGGATTCTGCGCCGCGCCCCGGAAGCGCACCTCGAAATGCAGGTGCGGGCCGGTGGAGCGGCCGGTGGTGCCGACTTCGCCGATCTTCCTGCCACGCTGCACCAGATCGCCCTCGCGCACCACGATCTTCGAGGTATGGGCGTAGCGCGTCACGAGATCGTTGCCGTGATCGATGTCGATCATGTAGCCGTACTGGGGATGAAAGCCGGCGAAAATGACTACGCCGCCGGCGGCAGCCACGATCGGCGAGCCGTAGTCGGCGATGAAGTCGATGCCGTCGTGCATCGCCCACTGGCCGTTGAACGGATCGATGCGCCGGCCGAAGCTCGAGGCGTTGTAGGGCGCGCGCACCGGCATCATGGTCGGGATCATCTTCTTCTTCACCGCCTGCTCGAACAGCTGCGCCTCCAGCACGCCGAGCATGTCGTTGCGGCTCTCGACCTGGCGCGCGAGCACCAGCAGCTTCTCGCTGAACTCGCCGAGCGACAGGTTCTGCGGCGGCAGCAGCGTCGGCGCGCTGCCGCCCAACCCCGGCGCCTCGGCGGCGCGGAATTCCTGCGGCTTGATGCCGGCGAGGGCCGACAGGCGCTCGCCGAGCGCGTCCATGCGGGTGAGGTGCGCCTGCATCTCGCCCAGCTTCATCGCCATCGAATTCAGGTTCTGCTGGAGGAACACCCGCTCACGCTCGGCCTCCGCCTGCTGCGCGGCGGCGACGAGTCGCTGCAGCGCCGGCAGCTTCACGTCGGCGGCGTAACGCAGCGTCAGCCAGTAGAGCGCCGCGGTGGCGCCGAACAGCAGCACGAGCGCGAACAGCCCCGTGCCCACGAGGTGCCGCACCGACATGTGGACTGATCTCGCCCTGGCAAGGCGGTCCGAGATCAGGATAATCTGCACGACTTCCTCCCTCCCCTACTTCTATGCGTCCGCTCAAGCTCGACCGGATTCTTGCGGCCGAGCCGACACTGCAGCCGGTCCTGACCAAGGCGCATGAACTGCGCGACCTGGCCGGCCTGCTTGACCGGTACCTGCCGCCGGACTTGGCGCGTCAGGCCCGCGTCGTCAACTTCCGGGATGGGGAAATCGTGCTTGTGGCGGCTTCTTCGGCGGCCGCGGCGAAACTCAGACTGCTCGCCCCTTCCCTGGTAATTCTCTTCGTAAAACAGCGCTTGCAGGTTAGTTCAGTTTCCATACGGGTGCAACCAAAGGGGGCACGCGAGGGCGCCGCTGCGACGCAAAAAACCGTGCATTTATCCACACTTACGCTGGAACGGATGGGCAAGCTTTACAAAACGATGAGCGCTTCGCCGGCGAGGGAGGCCCTCGGGACGTTGTTGAGACATCACGGCCTGGCGGCCGAGCTCAGCGCACCAGAGCCTCGCCTGCAAACAACACCAGGATCGCCAGCAGCCCGAAAACCGAAAACTTGAACACCTGCCAGGCGATCCGCTTCCAGCGCGGCTCACCCGTGAGCAGCCAGGCCAGGACGGTGACCGCGATCGCGATCGCCGCCGCCAGGACAGCGACGCGCAGGACCGCAAACACCTAGGTCGTGTGGGCGGCGAGGCGGGCGACGCCGGCGGGCGCTTCTTCGGCGCGCTCGAACACCACCACCTCGAGCGCGGCGGGATCGGCCAGCGCGGCGCGCGCCAGCCGGTTATTGAGCGCGTGGCCGGACTTGTGCGCGGTGAAGGCGCCGAGCAGCGGCCGGCCGAGCAGGTAGAGGTCGCCGACCGCGTCGAGCAGCTTGTGGCGGATGAACTCGTCGGCGAAGCGCAGGCCGCCGGCGTTCAGCACCCCTTGCTCGTCGAGCAGCACCGCATTGTCGAGCCCGCCGCCGAGGGCGAGACCGCTGCCCTTCAGGTCCTCGACGTCCTGCATGAAGCCGAAGGTGCGCGCGCGCGCGATTTCCTTGAGGTACGAGGTTTCGGCGAAATCCACCGTCACTGACTGGGTGCTGCGCTCGATCACCGGGTGGCGGAAATCGATGGAGAAGGAGAGGCGAAAGCCCTGATAGGGCTCGAGCCGCGCCCACTTGTCGCCGTCCTTGACCTCGATGGTCTTCTTCACCCGCAGGAAGCTCTTGGGCGCAGCCTGCTCCTCGAGACCGGCTTGCTGCAGCAGTAACGCGAACGGCGAAGCGCTGCCGTCGAGGATCGGCAGCTCGGGCGCGTCGAGATCCACGAACAGGTTGTCGATGCCCAGGCCGCTCAGCGCCGACATGAGGTGCTCGACGGTATGCACCTTCACCCCATCCTTGATCAAGGTCGAGGCGAGCCGCGCTTCGCCGACCAGCTCGGCGCGCGCCGGGATGTCGACCGGCGAAGGCAAATCGATGCGTCGGAAGACGATGCCGGTGTCGGGCGGCGCGGGGCGCAGGCTCATGCGCACTTTCTGGCCGGTGTGCAGGCCGACGCCGGAGGCCTTGATCAACGTCTTGAGTGTTCGCTGCTTCAACATCGCAGTGCGAATTCTACTCTTGCGCACAAAGGCAAAAGCCGGGGCCGCCCCGGCAAGTGAAGGGTGGCCCCGGTTTTACTTTGCAGGCTAGTCCGCCTGCTTTCGCAGGAACGCCGGGATGTCGTACTTGTCGACACCGCTCTGCTGCAAGGCCTCGACCGTGGAGGCCCGGTTGCGCCGGATTACGGCCGGCACGGCGTCGAGCTGCTGGTAATCGACCGGCCCCGGTGCGTTGTCGGTTCCCGTCTTTTGGGAAACCACCAGCTGGGGCTTCGGCTGGCGCACGGCCTGCGCCATTCCGAGGCCCGTAGCCACCACCGTGACGCGCAGATCGTCGGCCAGGGAGTCGTCGTAGACGCCGCCGTAGATGATGGTGGCGTCCTCGGCGGCGAAGGTGCGCACGATGTTCATCACCTCCTTGGTCTCGCGCAGCTTGAGGCTCGGGCGCGACGCGGTGATGTTCACCAGCACGCCACGCGCGCCGGCGAGGTTGACGCCCTCGAGCAGCGGGCAGGCGATCGCCTGCTCGGCCGCGATGCGCGCGCGGTCGATTCCGCTCGCGCTCGCCGAGCCCATCATCGCCATGCCCTGCTCGGACATCACCGTCTTTACGTCCTGGAAGTCGACGTTGACCAGGCCGGGCAGGTTGATGATCTCCGCGATCCCGGCGACGGCGTTGTTCAGCACGTCGTCAGCAGCGCGGAAGGCGTCCTCCTGCGTCACGTCCTCGCCCATCACTTCCTCGAGCTTGTCATTGAGGATCACGATCAGCGAGTCGACGTGCTGCGCAAGCTCTTCGATGCCGGCCTCCGCGATTTTCATGCGCTTCGAGCCCTCGAAGGTGAACGGCTTGGTGACCACTGCCACCGTGAGGATGCCCAGGCCGCGGGCCACTTCCGCGATGACCGGCGCTGCGCCGGTTCCCGTGCCGCCTCCCATGCCGGCGGTGATGAACACCATGTGCGCGCCGGCGACCGATTCCTCGATGCGCTCCCGGTCGGCGAGCGCCACCGAGCGCGCCTCCTCGGGCTTGGCGCCGGCACCCAGGCCGCTCGAGCCGAGCTGCAGCTGGTTGCGGGCCTTGTTGCGCGCGAGAACTTGAGCGTCGGTGTTGACGGCGATGAATTCCACGCCCTCCACACCCTGCTCGATCATATGGTTGACGGCATTCCCGCCCGCGCCGCCCACCCCGATCACCTTGATGATCGGTCCGGTTGCCTGGCTATCCACTATTTCAAACATGTTGTCGTCTCCTTGCCTTTGTTGAGTACTTAGAAATTGCGTTGAAACCACTCCCTCATCCGCCCGAGCACGGCCGTCACCGACCCGCTCTGGCGCGAAAGCTTTCCCTGCTCCATCTGCGCCACGCCCTCGTACAGAAGCCCCATCGCGGTGGCGTAGCGCGGCGTGCGCAGCACCTCGGCCAGCGCCCCCGCGTAGCGCGGCACGCCGATGCGCACCGGCATGTGGAAGATCTCCTCGCCGAGCTCCACCATGCCCTGCATGACCGAGGAGCCGCCGGTGAGCACTACGCCGCTGGAGAGCAGCTCCTCGAAGCCCGATTCGCGCAGCACCTGCTGCACCAGCGAATACAGCTCCTCGACGCGCGGCTCGATCACCTCCGCCAGCGTCTGGCGCGACATCGAGCGCGAGCCGCGGTCGCCGATCCCCGGCACGTCGATCATCGCGTTCGCGTCGGCGAGCTGGCGCAGCGCGACCCCATTGCGGATCTTGATGGTCTCGGCGTCCGCCGTGGGCGTGCGCAGCGCCATGGCGATATCGTTGGTGATCTGGTCGCCCGCGATCGGGATCACCGCGGTGTGGCGGATGGCGCCGTGCGTGAAGATGGCGATATCGGTGGTGCCGCCGCCGATGTCGAGCAGGCACACGCCGAGGTCCTTCTCGTCCTCCGACAGCACCGCGCGCGAGGAGGCGAGCGGCTGCAGGATCAGGTCGGAAACCTCCAGGCCGCAGCGCCGCACGCACTTCACGATGTTCTGCGCCGCCGAGACCGCGCCGGTGACGATGTGCACCTTCACTTCGAGGCGCACCCCCGACATGCCGATCGGCTCGCGCACGTCCTCCTGACCGTCGATGATGAATTCCTGCCGCAGCACGTGCAGGATCTGCTGGTCGGTCGGAATGTTCACCGCGCGCGCGGTGTCGAGCGCGCGATTGACGTCGAGCGCGCTCACTTCGCGGTCCTTCACCGCCACCATGCCGGTCGAGTTGAAGCTGCGGATATGGTTACCGGCGATACCGACGAACGCCGCGGCGATCTTGCAGTCCGCCATCAGCTCGGCTTCCTCGAGCGCGCGCTGGATGGCGGAAACGGTCGCCTCGATGTTCACCACCACGCCCTTCTTGAGGCCCTTGGACTCGTGGCTGCCCATGCCGAGCAGGCTGAGCATGCCGTCGGCGCCGACCTCGCCGACCAGGCAAGCCACTTTTGAAGTTCCGATGTCCAGGGCCACGATGAGGTTCTTGTTTTCTTTGGGCATCTCAGCTCTTCAGGTCCGGCACGCGCACCGCGAAGCCGTTGGGATAGCGCAAGTCGACGTATTCGCTCTTGCTCTTCGCTTCGGGGTAGACCTCCACGAAACGGCGAAGACGCGTTTCGGCAAGATCGGCATCGCGCCCGAGGGCAACGTGCAGGCCGTTGGCCAGCCGCAGCTGCCAGGCGTGGCGCGCGCTCAGCGTCACGCGCTCGATCTTCGTGCCGAGCGGCGCGACGATGGCGCCGAAGCTCGCGTAGCGCCGCGCGACCTCCGCCTGGCTGCCGACCGGACCGATGAAGAGCGGCAGGGACTCGCGGGTCTTGCCGAGGAACCGCTCGCCGTGGGTATTCACCAGGGCGTCGTCGTTCCAGCGCGCGAGCGCGACGTGCTCCTCGATGGAGATCTCGAGCCGGTCCGGCCAGACGCGGCGCACCGCGACGCGGCGCACCCAGGGCAGCCGCTCCAGGCGCGCGCGGATCTCGGGAAGGTCGGCGGCGAAGAAATTGCCCGACGCGCGCGGCAACGCGCCTTGCAGCTCGGCGGTGGTGGTTTTTTCCAGGGTTCCCTTCAGCTCGATCCGCGTCAGCGGGAAGTGCTCGGGCAGCAGCAGCCAGTAGAGGGCGCCGAAGCAGGCACCGAGCACCGCCATCCCGGCCACGATTCCCGCAGCGAGCAGCAGGTAGGAATGCGCCCTAGCCGACATGGGCGAGCTCCAGAATGCGCACGCAAAGGTCCTCGTAGGCGATGCCCACCGCGCGCGCCGCCATCGGCACCAGGCTGTGCCCGGTCATGCCCGGCGAGGTATTCACTTCCAGCAGCCACGGCTTTTTCTTCGCGTCGAGCATGATGTCGACGCGCCCCCAGCCGCGGCAGCCGACGGCGCGGAAGGCGTGCAAGCTCAGCGCCTTCAGCGCTTCTTCCTTCTTCGCGGGCAGGCCGCTCGGGCAGTGATACTTCGTATCGTCGGTGAAGTACTTATTCTGGTAGTCGTAATTGCCCTTCGGCGCCTCGATGCGGATCAGCGGCAGCGCCTCGTCGCCCAGCACGCTGGCGGTGTACTCCGGCCCGTCGATGAATTGCTCGGCGAGCGCGATGTCCTTGTACTTCTTGGTGGCGAGCTCGTAGGCCTGCGGCAGCTGTCTCGCCGCGGTGACCTTGGTGAGGCCGAGTGTCGAGCCCTCGTTCGCCGGCTTGACGATGAGCGGCAGTCCGAGCTCGCGCGCCACCGACGGCCAGTTCTCCTTCTCGTTCAGAATGCGGAACCGGGGTGTCGGAATGTCGTTGGCGATCCAGACCATCTTGGTGCGCCACTTGTCCATGCCGATGGCCGAGCCCATCACCCCGCTCCCGGTGTAGGGGATGCCGAGCACTTCGAGCGCGCCCTGGATCGTGCCATCCTCGCCGCCGCGGCCGTGCAGCGCGATGAAGCAGCGCGCGTAGCCTTCGCGCTTCAGGTCGAACAGATCGCGCTGCGCCGGGTCGAAGGCGTGCGCATCGACGCCCTTGCTGCGCAGCGCCTTGAGCACGCCGTTGCCGCTCATCAGCGAGATTTCGCGCTCGGCCGACTTGCCTCCCATCAGCACCGCGACCTTGCCGAAATTCAAGCTTGTTCTCCCACGATGCGGACCTCGGTCGCCAGATAGACGCCCTTCATCTGGTAGACGATGCGCTGGATGTGGCGGATCAGCCATTCGATGTCCGCCGCGCTGCCCGCGCCCTTCGGATTCACGATGAAGTTGGCGTGCTTCTCCGACACGCGCGCCGCGCCGCGCTCGAAGCCCTTCAGGCCGCAGGTCTCGATCAGGTGAGCGGCGTGGTGCTTCGGCGGGTTGCGGAACACGCTGCCGGCGTTGGGCAGCGAAAGCGGCTGGGTGGCGATGCGGCGGGCCAGCAGCTCCTTCATGATGGCGCGCGAGGTGGCGCCGTCGCCCGGCTTGAGACGGAACCACGCCGCGGCGAACCACTCTTCTCCCGGCGTCTTCGGCGCGCAGTGGCGGTAGCCGATGTCGTATTCGTCGCGCCCCCGCACCACCATCTTTCCGCGCCGGTTGATGGTGGCGACGTGGTCGACCAGGTCCCAGGACTCGCCGCCGTAACAGCCGGCGTTCATCGCGAGCGCACCGCCCACGGTTCCGGGCACACCGGCCAGGAACTCGGCGCCTTCGAGGTCGTGCATCGCGGCGAAGCGCGCCACCTTCGGGCTGGCGACGCCGGCTTCCGCATAGATCCTGCCGTCGCGCAGCTCCGGCCGGCGCGAGGCGGCGTGCATCAGGATCGCGGTGCCGCGCCAGCCGCCGTCGCGCACCAGCAGGTTCGAACCCAGGCCGACGAACAGCAGCGGCTCGTCGTCCGGGAGCTGGCGCAGGAATTCCCCTAGGTCGTGCACGTCCGCGGGCGCGTAGAAGCGGTCGGCCCGCCCGCCGGTGCGCCAGCTCACGTGGCGACCCATCGGCTCGTCGCGCTTGAGTTCGCCGCGCAGCTTCTGGAAGCGGAGGGGCTCGGCCATGTTCATGTCATCTGCGTTGCCAGCTGCCCCGGGATGGCGCCCATCGAACCGGCGCCCATGGTGATGACGACGTCGCGGTCGGCCGCGGCACGCCGGATCGTTTCCGGCAAATCCGCGATGTCCTCGACGAACAGCGGCTCCACCTTGCCCGCGACGCGAACCGCGCGCGCGAGCGAGCGGCCGTCGGCAGCGACGATCGGCGCCTCCCCGGCGGCATAGACGTCCGCCAGCAGCAGCATGTCGACGCTGGAGAGCACGCGCACAAAATCTTCGAACAGGTCGCGCGTGCGGGTATAGCGATGCGGCTGGAACGCGAGCACCAGACGCCGCCCGGGAAACGCGCCGCGCGCCGCCTCGATGGTCGCGGCCATCTCGGCCGGATGGTGCCCGTAGTCGTCGATCAGCGTGAACGAGCCTGCCCTTCCTCCTTCCGCGTCCAGCTTGATCTCGCCGTAGTTCTGGAAGCGCCGGCCTACGCCATGGAATTCCGCCAGCGCCTTTTGAACGAATTGATCTTTGATTCCGAGTTCCGTGGCGACCGCAATCGTCGCCAGCGCATTGAGCACGTTATGGCGTCCGGGCAGGTTCAGCATTACGTTGAGCGGTGTTGCATCCTTGCGCAACGCGCGAAAGCGCATGCGCCCGCCGTCGTGCTCGATCGCCTCGGCGCGCACCATGGCGTCCTCGCCGGTGCCGTAGGTCAGCACCGGCTTCGTCACCTCGGGCAGGATCGCCCGCACGTGCGCGTCGTCGATGCAAAGGACCGCCGCGCCGTAGAACGGCAGGTTCTGCAGGAACTGCGCGAATGCCTGCTTGAGCTTGGCGAAGTCCTGCTGGTACGTATCCATATGGTCGGCGTCGATGTTGGTGACGACGGCGATCACCGGCTGCAGGTGCAGGAACGAGGCATCGGATTCGTCCGCTTCGACCACGATGAAATCGCCGGCGCCGAGGCGCGCGTTGGACCCGGCGGCATTGAGGCGCCCGCCGATGACGAAGGTCGGGTCGAGCCCGGCCTCGGCGAGCACGCTCGCCACCAGGCTGGTAGTGGTCGTCTTGCCGTGCGTGCCGGCGATCGCCACGCCCTGCTTGAGGCGCATCAGCTCGGCGAGCATCAGCGCGCGCGGCACGACGGGGATGCGGCGCTCGCGCGCGGCGACGACCTCCGGGTTGTCGGCCTGCACCGCAGACGACACCACCACGGCGTCCGCGCCGTTGATGTTGTCCTTGCCATGCTTCGTTTTGACCTTTACGCCCAGGCTGGCGAGGCGCCGCGTGGCGCTGTTCTCCGAAAGATCGGAACCGCTCACCTGGTAGCCGAGGTTGGCCAGGACCTCGGCAATCCCGGACATGCCCGAGCCGCCGATGCCCACGAAATGGATGTGCCGGACCTTGTGCTTCATCGCGCGATGCTCATGCAGCGCTCGGCGACGACGCGGGCCGCGTCGGGTTTTCCCAGCGCGCGCGCCTTCTGTGCCATGTCGAGCAACCGGCCTCGATCGAGGCCCTGGATCAATTGGGCGAGCGTCTGCGGCGTGAGGTCCCGCTGCTGGAGCAGGAGCGCGGCGCCGCGCTCGGCCAGAAATTTGCCGTTCGCGGTCTGGTGGTCGTCCACCGCGTGCGGGAACGGCACCAGGAGGCTCGCCATGCCGCCTGCGGAAAGCTCGGCGATGGTCACGGCGCCGGCGCGGCAGATCACCAGGTCGGCCTCGGCGTAGCGGCGCGCCATGTCGTCGATGAACGCCACCAGCTCGCCTTGTACACCGGCTTCCTTGTAATGCTTCCGGAGCGCATCGAGGTGCTTCTCGCCCGACTGGTGGACGACGCTGGGCCGGTTATCGAGCAGCGCGAGCGCTTTCGGCATGGCTTCGTTCAACGCCTGCGCGCCGAGGCTGCCGCCGACGACCAGGATCTTCAGTGGCCCCTGCCGGCCGGCGAAGCGGAGTTCGGGCGACGGAATGGCGGCGATCTCCGCGCGCACCGGGTTGCCGGTCCACTCGGCGCCCTTCAGCGCCTGCGGAAACCCCGCCATCACTTTGTCGCTGATCTGCGCCAGCACCTTGTTGGCGAGCCCGGGGATCGCGTTCTGCTCATGCAGCGCCAGCGGCCGGTTCCAGAGCGACGCCATCATGCCCCCGGGGAACGCGACGTAGCCGCCCAAGCCGAGCACCACGTTCGGCCTCAGCTTGCGGATGTGGCGCGCGCTTTCCCAGAAGGAATACAGCAGGTTCGCGGGAAGCAGCAACTTCTGCACGATGCCTTTGCCGCGCGCCGCCTTGGCGCGGATCCAGGCGGCGCGGTAGCCGTGCTTCGGCACCAGGCGCTCTTCCATCCCGCCGCGCGCCCCCATCCACACGACGTCCCAGCCAGCGGCGCGCATCTGCTCCGCGACCGCAAGCCCCGGGAAGATGTGTCCGCCCGTTCCCCCGGCCATGATGAGGATGGTCTTCAAGCGTTCAATCCTCTGGACAGCTGCCGGTTCTCCCAGTCGATCCGCAGCAGGATTGCGAGGGCGATGAAGTTGGCCAGCAGGCCGGAGCCGCCGTAGCTCATGAGCGGCAGCGTCAGGCCCTTGGTCGGCAGCAAGCCCATGTTCACGCCCATGTTGATGAGCGCCTGGAAGCCGAGCCAGATGCCGATGCCCTGGGCCGCGAGGGCGGCGAAGTGCCGCTCGTGCAGGCAAGCCTGCCGCCCGATGGCGAACGCACGCGCCACCAGCCAGGCGAACAGGCCGATCACCAGCGCCACGCCGGCGAAGCCGAGCTCCTCGGCGATCACCGCGAGCAGGAAGTCGGTGTGCGCCTCCGGCAGGTAGTGCAGCTTTTCCACGCTCGCGCCCAGCCCCACGCCGAGCCACTCGCCGCGGCCGAAGGCGATCAGCGCGTGCGACAGCTGGTAACCCTTGCCGAACGGGTCGGACCACGGGTCCATGAAGCCAAAGATGCGCTGCATCCGGTACGGTGAGGTCAGCACCAGCAGCGCGAAGCCCGCCGCCAGCATCGCGACCAGCGCGGCGAAATGCCGGCCGTTCATGCCGCCGAGGAACAGGATCGAAAAGGCGATCACCGCAATGACGACCAGCGCGCCGAAATCCGGCTCGCGCAGCAGCAACCAGGACACCAGCAGCATCACCGCGAGCATCGGCAGCAGGCCGCGCTTGAATTTCTTCATGACCGCGTGCTTGCGTGCGGTGTAGTCCGCGGCATAGAGCGCCACCGCGAGCTTCATCGCTTCGGAGGGCTGGAAGCCGAAGCCCGGCAAGTCCAGCCAGCGGCGCGCGCCGTTGACCTCGCGTCCGAATCCCGGAATCAGCACCAGCGTAAGCAGCACCACGCCGGTGAAGAACAGCCACGGCGCCGCCTTCTGCCACCAGCGCGCCGGAATCAGGAATACCGTGATGGCGGCCGCGAGCGCGATCGCGAGGTAAGCGCCGTGGCGCGCGAGGAACCACGCCGCGTTGTTGCCGGTGAAGCGGCTCGACTCCGCGGTGGCGATCGAAGCCGAGTACACCATCACCAGGCCGGTGGCCGCGAGCAGCAGCGCCGCCCACGCCAGCGAGCGATCGTATTCCGCGTTCGGCGCGCTGCGTGCGAAGACGTAGGTCTGGCTCACGGCGCCAGCCCTTTAACCGCAGCGGCGAACACTTCGCCGCGATGCCGGTAGTCGCGAAACATGTCGAAGCTCGCGCAAGCCGGCGAAAGCAGGACCGCTTCTCCAGGTTTGGCGAGCTGCGCCGCGCGGCCAACCGCTTCCTCCAGCGAACCGCAACTTTCTCCCGGGACGACTTTCGCGATCAACGGTGCATCGCGGCCGATGAGCAGCACTTTGGAGGCATGCGCCGAAACCGCGGGGCCGAGCGGGGAGAAATCCTGCCCTTTGCCCTCGCCGCCGAGGATCAGCACCGCCTTCTTGCCAAGCCCGCGCAGCGCGGCAACGGTGGCGCCGACGTTGGTGCCCTTCGAGTCGTCGTACCACTCGACGCCGCGGCGGGTGGCGATGAGTTCCAGCCGATGCGGCAGGCCCTTGAAGGTTTTCAGCCCCGGGGCCAGCGTTGCAGGCTCCATCCCCAGGGATGAAGCAAGCGCGCAAGCCGCAAGCGCATTAGCGACGTTGTGCGACCCGTGGATGGCGAGCTCGTCGACCGCCAGGATTTCGTTGCGGCCGCGAACCAGCTTGTTTCCGATTACGCCGAAGTCGTCGCCGCGCGGCGCATCCAGCCCGAAGGTAACGACCTTGCTTCCCGGCAGCGCCATCGCCAGCGAGCGCGGATCGTCGCGGTTCAGGACTTGCACGCCGTAGCCCTGGAAGATGCGCGCTTTGGCAGCGCCATAGTGCTCGAGGCTGGCGTAGCGGTCGAAGTGGTCCTCGGTGAGGTTGAGCATCGCCGCCGCGCGCGGCGCGAGCGACCAGGTGGTCTCGACCTGGTAGCTGGAAAGCTCGAGCACCCAGGCGCGCGGCGCCTTTCCGGCGGCGAGGCGCGCGAGCAGCGCATCCAGGACCGGCGGCCCGATGTTCCCGGCGACTTCGCAATCCATGCCAGCGCTCCGCAGCAGGTGGCCGGCAAGAGCGGTGACGGTGCTCTTGCCGTTGGTACCGGTGATCGCGAGCACCGTTTCGCGCGCCGCGTGCCACGCGAACAGCTCGATGTCGCCGAACACCGGCAAGCCCTGCGCGAGCGCTTTGCGGACGATTTCCTCTTCCAGCGAAAGCCCGGGACTGACGCATACCGCATCGACGCCGTCCAGCAATGCCGGCGAGAAGGCGCCGCCGTGCAGCTCGCCGGCGAAGTCCTTCTTCCGCGGCGGCTCGCGCCGGCTGTCGGCGACGCGCACCTTGCCGCCTTCGCGCTCGACCCAGCGGGCCACCGACAACCCGGTGTCGCCAAGCCCCAGGATCAGCACGCGCCGGCCCGCCAGGGGCGTCGGCGCCGGGCGCGGCAGCAGCTGGAAAGCCGGTTCGCGCATCATCTGAGCTTGAGGGTGGAAAGGCCGAAGAGCACCAGCATCATGGTGATGATCCAGAAGCGCACCACGACCTGGCTTTCCTTCCAGCCCTCGAGCTCGTAGTGGTGGTGCAGCGGCGCCATGCGGAAGATGCGCTTGCCGCCGGTCCACTTGAAGTACAGCACCTGGATCATCACCGAGAGCGTCTCGACGACGAACACGCCGCCCATGATGAACAGCACGATCTCCTGGCGGATGATCACCGCGATGGTGCCGAGCGCGGCGCCGAGCGCGAGCGCCCCGACATCGCCCATGAAGACTTCCGCCGGATAGGCGTTGAACCAGAGAAAGCCGAGCCCGGCGCCGGCGAGCGCGCCGCAGATGACCGCGAGCTCGCCCGCGCCCTGGATGTACGGCAGGCCGAGATACTTCGAGAACACGGCGTGGCCGGCGACGTAAGCGAAGATGCCGAGCGCGCTGCCCACCATCACCGTCGGCATGATCGCGAGGCCGTCGAGGCCATCGGTCAGGTTCACCGCGTTCGAGGTGCCGACGATGACGAAGAACGTGAGCACGATGAAGCCGATGGTGCCGAGCGGGTAGGCGACGTGCTTGAAGAACGGCACGATGAGCTGGTTCAGCGCCGGCATCGACTGCGACAGGTAGCCGAGATAGACCGCGGCCGACATGCCGATCAGCGCCTGCCAGAAGAATTTCCATCTCGCCGGCAGTCCCTTCGGGTTACGGTGCACGACTTTGCGATAGTCGTCGATCCAGCCGACGATGCCGAAGGCGAGCGTGACCAGCAGCACCACCCACATCAGGCGGTTCGATAAGTCTCCCCAGAGCAGCGTCGTCAGGCAGATCGACACCAGGATCAGCGCCCCGCCCATGGTGGGTGTGCCGGCCTTGGTCAGGTGCGAGCGCGGCCCGTCGTCGCGCACCGCCTGGCCGATCTTGTACGCGGTGAGCTTGCGGATCACGTACGGCCCGAGGATCAGCGACACCGCGAGCGCGGTGAGGCACGCCAGCACCGCGCGCAGCGTGATGTAGTTGAAGACGTTGAACAGCCGCAAATCCTTGGCGAGCCATTGCGCGAGCTCGAGAAGCATCAGTGCCCTCCCTCGGCGGTACCCGTAAGCGCAGCCACGACGCGCTCCATCTTCATGAACCTGGAACCCTTGACCAGGATGGTTTTCGCTTCGATTTGGGGGAGGAGCTCTTCCACGGCGACGAAGTGGCGCGCGCCGGTGCCGAAGGCCGCCACCGTGTCGCGCGTCGCTTCGCCCATCGCCAGCAGCTGCGTTACACCCTTGGCGCGCGCGTACTCGCCGACTTCGCGGTGGAACTGCTGGCCGTGCTCGCCGACCTCGCCCATGTCGCCGAGCACCAGCGCGGTGGGCGGCGGGCACGACGCCAGTACGTCGATCGCCGCGCGCACCGAATCCGGATTGGCGTTATAGCTGTCGTCGATCACGGTGGCGCCACCCACCGCCTGCTTGACCTGGAGTCGACCGGTGTAGGGACGGAATGCCGTGAGCCCTTGCGCGATGGTGCTGGCGGTAATGCCAACGGCGTGGGCGCAGGCTGCGGCGGCGAGCGCGTTGCGCACGTTGTGGATGCCGGGAATCGCCAGCGTCGCGTCGGCCTCGCCCGCGGGGGTACGCAGGCGAATGGCGCTCGACAGCCGCTCGAGCTGGTAGCGCCCGGTGACCGCAGCGCCATGGTCCAGGCCGAACTCCACCGTGCGGCGCTTGCCGGCGCGGCTGCGAAAAAAAGCGGCCTGGCCGTCGTCGGCGTTGATCACCGCGATGCCGTCGGCGGCCAGCGCCTCGTAAAGCGACGCGTTCTCCGCCGCGACTTCCTCGACCGAGTTCATGAATTCGAGGTGCTCGCGCTGCGCGTTGTTGACCAGGGCCACCGTCGGCCGCGCAATACCGGCGAGATAGGCGATTTCGCCCTTGTGGTTCATGCCGAGCTCGATCGCGCACCACCGGTGCAGATGCCGGAGTCCGAGCAGCGTCAGGGGCAGGCCGATCTCGTTATTGAGATTGCCGCGCGTGGCCAGCACGGCGGTCTCGTTCGCATGTTTCCGGAAAATCGCCGCGAGCATTTCCTTGACCGTGGTCTTGCCGTTCGACCCGGCGATCCCGACCAGCGCCGGCGCGAAGCGTGCGCGCCAGTAGCGCGCCAGGTCGCCGAGCGAGCGCTTGGTATCGTTCACCACCAGCGCCGGCAGCGGATATTCGCCGCCGTACCCACTGTCGACCATCGCCGCGGCCGCCTTCGCCGCCGCGGCGGCCTTGAGGAAGCCATGCCCGTCGAAGCGCTCGCCGCGCAGCGCGACGAACAGATCGCCCTGGCGCAGGCTGCGACTGTCGGTGGACACGCCGGTGAACAGCGCGTCGCCGCCGCTCGCGCGGCCGCCCAGCGCCGCGGCGGCTTCCGCCAGCCCCATCATCCCGTCCTCCCCGCATTCTTTTCCCTCTGTGCGAGGGCCGCGCGCGCGTGCTCTTCGTCGGAAAAGTGCGAGCGCTTGCCGGCGATCTCCTGGTAGGTCTCGTGTCCCTTTCCCGCGATCAGCACCACATCGCTGTTCGCGGATTCGGCAATGATTTTCTCGATTGCGCGCGCGCGATCCGGCTCGACGCCGTGTTCCGCAGGAATTCCTTGTTCGATTTGCGAAATGATGGCGAGCGGGTCTTCGCTGCGCGGGTTGTCGGAGGTGACCAGCACGCGGTCGGCGAGCCGCGCGGCGATCGCGCCCATCGGCGCGCGCTTGGTCGGGTCGCGGTCGCCGCCGGCGCCGAAGACCACGGCCAAGCGTCCGCCGCGCGCCTCGGCAACCGGGCGCAATGCGCGCAGCACGTTGTCCAAGGCATCCGGGGTGTGGGCATAGTCGATCACCACGAGCGGCTCTTCGCCGATCGGCTGCATGCGGCCGGGCACCGGGGGCAGCGAGGCCAGCAACCCGACTGCGTCATCGAAGGCAATCCCTTTCGCCACCAGGCAGCCAAGCACGCCGAGGGCGTTGGACACATTGAAGCGGCCGAGCACCGGCAGCCGCAGCGCCGCCCTGCCCCAGCTCGACTCGACGTTGAGCTGCGAGTCCGCGACCAGGTATTCGTCCACCGGCGCGGTTTGCGGCGCGAGGCTGTAGCCGATGGTGCGCACCTGGCCGCGCTTTTCTGCGGCTAGCAGGCGTGACAGCTCCACGCCGAACTCGTCGTCCAGGTTGAGCACCGCGCACTGCAGCCCGGGTGCGTCGAACAACCGCGCCTTGGCCGCGCCGTACGCCTGCATCGTGCCGTGATAGTCGAGGTGGTCGTGCGAAAGATTGGTGAAGAGGGCGCAGGCGAAGCGCACGCCGTTGACGCGTCCTTGTACCAGACCGTGCGATGAAACTTCCATCGCAGCCGCTTTCGCGTGTTGATCTTTGAAGCTCTTCAACAGGAAATGTGTTTCCAGGGCGTCGGGCGTGGTGTTCGGCAGCGGCGCGAGCGCACCCGGAAAGCCGCTGCCCAGCGTGCCGATGACGCCCGCCTTCGTGCCGTGCCGGCCGAGCGCCGCCGCGATCCACTGGCTGCACGATGTCTTGCCGTTCGTACCAGTGACGCCGCAGACCCAGAGCGCTTCGGAGGGCCGGCCGTAGAACTCATGCGCAAGCACCCCGGCGTGCTGCTTCAGCTCGGCGATCGGAATGTTCGGCAGTTTCCATCCCGCGTCCCATGAAAACCCGTTCGCTTCCCAAAGAACGGCTTCGGCGCCGCGCGCGAGCGCGTCGCCGATATGCGCGCGCCCGTCGGCCTTCTCGCCCGGATAGGCAAGGAACGCAACGCCGGGCGCGCAGCGCCGGCTGTCGGACGAGAGCCGCTCGATCATCGCGCCCTGGGCCGCAAGCTTGCCGAACGGGTCCACGCGCATTCCACCTTAAGTGCTCTCCTTCGCTTCCTCGAAATCGGCCGGCAGCTCGAGCGGACCGTCGTGCGGCACGTTGAGCAAGCGCAGCGCGCCCTGCATGATTTGCGAAAACACGGGCGCGGCGACCGCGCCGCCGTAATGCTGCCCGGCCGAGGGCTCGTCGAGCATCACCGCCACCACCAGGCGCGGCGCGCTGACCGGAGCGAAGCCGACGAAGGACGAGAGATATTTGTCGGGAGCGTAGGCGCCGTTCTCCTGCTTGTGCGCGGTGCCGGTCTTGCCGGCCACCCGCCATCCCATGACGCGGGCGCGCGGGCCGGTAGCGCCGGGCTGCACCGCCAGCTCGAGCATCGCGCGCACCGCGCGCGCGGTCTCAACCGACAGGACTTTTTCCCCGCTCACCGCCGTGCCTGTTTTGACCAGCGTCAGCGGTACCAATTCCCCGTCGCGTGCGAACACTGTGTACGCGCGCGCGAGCTGCGCCAGGCTCAGCGAAATGCCGTGCCCGTAACCCATGGTTGCCTGCTCGATCGGGCGCCAGGTCTTATAGGGACGCAGGCGCCCCGCCGCGGCGCCCGGAAAGCCGAGCTCGGGCGCGGTGCCGAAGCCCACGCGGCGAAAGAAGTCCCACATCGTCTCGCGCGGCAGCGACAGGGCGATCTTCGCCGCGCCGACATTGGACGAGCGCGCCAACACCTGGCCGACGCTTTGCGCGGCCGCCGGGTGCAGATCGCGGATGGTGTAGTTGGCGAGGGTGAGCCTGCCCGGCGCCGTCGCCACCATGGTGCCGGCACCGATCTTTCCGGTCTCGAGCGCGAGCGCCACGGTGAACGGCTTGAGCGTCGAGCCAGGCTCGAACAGGTCGGTGATGACGCGGTTGCGCAGCTGGCCGCCGGTGAGGCGCGCGCGGTTATTCGGGTTGTACGACGGCAGGTTCGCCAGCGCGAGGACTTCGCCGCTGCGCACATCCACCACGATCACCGCCCCGGCCTTGGCGCGATGGCGCTCGAGCGCGCTCTTCAGCGCGCCGAACGCGAGGCTCTGAATCTTGCTGTCGATCGACAGCGTAAGGTCGGCGCCGTCCTGCGCGCCGCGGATCGACTCGACGTCCTCGACGATGCGGCCGAGACGGTCGCGGATCACCCTGCGGCTGCCCGCTTTGCCGCCGAGCGTGTCCTGGTGCGCGAGCTCGATGCCCTCCTGGCCCGCGTCGTCGACCCCGGTGAAGCCGATTACGTGAGCGGTTACTTCCCCGCCCGGGTAGTAACGGCGGTACTCGACATGATCGTGGATCCCTTTGAGCCGGAGCGCCTGCACCGCGGCGGCGGTTTCGGGCGCAACCTGGCGCTTCAGGTAGACGAAGTCGCGGGAGCCGTCCCTAAGGCGCTTTTCGAGCTCGCCCTTCGGCATGGCGAGCAGGGCCGCGAGCTTGCGGCGCTCGTTGTCGCGAGCGTCGATGTCGGCCGGGATCGCCCACACCGATTTCACCGGTGTCGACACCGCGAGCGCCTCGCCATTGCGGTCGAGAACGCGCCCGCGCGTCGCTGCGATCTCCATCACGCGCGCGTAGCGCGCTTCGCCCTTCTCCTGCAGGAAATCGGTCTCCATGGCCTGCAGATACACGGCGCGGGCCACCAGCACCGCGAAGCCGGCGCCCAGCCCCATCAGCACCACGCGCGCGCGCCACACCGGCAGGCGCACCAGGCCCTGCGCCGCGCTGCTCACCGACCGGCGTCTCGCCCGACCAGGCGCACGCGGCGCGGGTCCGCCGCACGCAGGCCGAGCGAGCGCGTGGCGAGCCTCTCGACCCGCGAGTGCAGCCCCCAGGTGCTGGCCTCGAGCTGCAGGCGGCCGTACTCCGCCTCGAGCTCGCGTGCGGCGGCCTGCTCGCGCTCCAGCTGCGAGAAGGCGCGTCGCCCCTTGTGCTGCGATGTGACGAGCCCGAGCGCGCAGGCGACGAGAACCGCGAGGAGGAGGAGGTTCAGTTTCGCCACCGCGCGCCGGGCTCGATTCGAGTGTTAGGTGAAGGGAAAGGGACCGCGGTGCGCTCGGCCACCCTGAGGGTGGCGCTTCGCGCCCGCGGGTTTCTTGTTGTCTCTTGGCTGGACGCGCGCATTGCACGTCCCAGCAGCTTGAGCGTCGGTTGTGGCATTTCGCTGGCTTTCAGCGGCAATCTTCGGGGCATCTCGGGACGCGCCGCGGATTGCAGGAAGCGCTTGACGATGCGGTCCTCCAGCGAATGGAAGCTGATCACGGCGAGCCGCCCCTGCGGCGCGAGACGCGCCACGGCCTGGGGCAGCATCACCGACACTTCCTCAAGCTCCCGATTGACGTGAATCCGTAGAGCCTGAAAGGTGCGCGTCGCCGGGTCCTGGCCCGGCTCGCGTGTGCGGACCGCCTGAGCCACGAGCTCGGCAAGTTGCCGGGTCCGGACGATCGGTTCGCGGCGGCGAGCATCAACAATCGCCGCTGCAATCTGTTTAGCAAACCGTTCTTCGCCATAGTCTTGGATCACCCCCCTGATTTGTTGTTCTTCTGCGCCGGCCAGCCAGTCGGCGGCCGACATCCCCTGCGAAGGATCCATGCGCATGTCCAGCGGCCCGTCGTGGCGGAACGAGAAGCCGCGCGCCGGCTCGTCGAGCTGCGGCGACGACACGCCCAGATCGAAGAGCATGCCGTCGACCGAGGCCGCGCCGGCGTCATCCAGCGCGCGCGAAAGGCTGGCGAAATTGGTGTGCACGAAAGTCAGTCGTGAGTCGTCGATCTGCGCCGCGGCGGCGGCCGCCTGCGGATCGCGATCGAGCGCGATCAGCCGCCCCTGTCCAGCGAGCCGCTCGAGGATCAGCCGGCTGTGGCCGCCCCGGCCGAAGGTGCCGTCGACGTAGATGCCGTCCGGACGCACGGCAAGCGCCTTGATCGCTTCGGTGGCGAGGACCGGAAGATGAGGGAAATGAGGCATCGGTGGGCCTCACAGGGAAAAACCTTCGATGCCCGTCGGCGGCGTTGCCGTGCCGGCAAGCGCCTGATTCAGCTTCGCCGACCAGACGCCGGAATCCCACAACTCAAAGTAGCCGCCCTGCCCGACCATCATCGCGTCGCGCTCGAGCTTGGCGTGCTGGCGCAGCGCGGGCGGGAGCAGGATGCGGCCGGAGCCGTCGGGCTCGACATGCTCCTCGAACCCCAGCAACAGGCGTTTCCACCAGCTCGCCTGCGGATGAAAGGCGGGGAATGTCTCGACCTGCGCTCGCACCGGCTCCCAGGCGGACTCGGGATAGATCAGCACGCAGCCCTCCGGGTGGGCAGTAAGCACCACCGTGTTCCCACCGTCGAGCAGTGCACCACGATGGCGCGTCGGGACGGCGATGCGTCCTTTCGCGTCGAGAGTGATGACCGCGGCTCCGTGAAACGCTGTTCCCATTTGGCTGTTTGCGCCACTATCTCCTACCTTTTGCCACTTTACGGCCAATTTCTTGCAGGGTCAAGTGACTTTTTCCATGTCCGACAAGGACTTAGGCGGTCTTTTGAAAGCCAGAATCAAAGAGACTAGATATATTATTTTCAATGGGTTGCGTGACGTACTGAAAGTTCCTTCTGAGGACAGGCGGCTTAGACGGGAATGCCATAATTCCCGCCCGGATGATCAACAAATTCGTCGCCTCGCCCGAGGCCGCGCTAGCCGATGTGCCGGATGGCGCCACAGTGATGATTCACGGCTTCGGCAACGCCGGCATGCCCTCGGCGCTGATCAACGCGCTCATCACTCAGGGCGCGCGCGATCTCACTATCGTCAACAACAATGCCGGCAACGCGGACAGCGGACTCGCCGCGCTGATCGCGGCAAAGCGCGTGCGCAAGATCCTGTGCTCGTTTCCGCGCCAGGCCGACTCATGGCATTTCGACAAGGCCTACCGAGCAGGCGAGATCGAGCTCGAGCTGGTGCCGCAGGGCACGCTCGCCGAGCGCATCCGCGCCGCGGGCGCCGGCATCGGCGGATTTTTCACGCCGACCGCGTATGGCACCAAGCTCGCCGAGGGCAAGGAGACGCGGCGCATCGGCGAGCGCGACTACGTGCTCGAGTACCCGATCCACGCCGACTACGCGCTGATCAAGGCCGACCGTGCCGACCGCTGGGGCAACCTCACTTACCGCATGAGCGCGCGCAATTTCGGGCCGATCATGGCCGCCGCGGCGAAAATCTCCGTGGTGCAGGTGCGCGAGACCGTGGAACTGGGCGAGCTCGATCCGGAGCACATCGTCACCCCTGGCATATTCGTAAAACGAGTGGTGAAACACTGATGAAAAAGCTCGATCGCAAGCAGATGGCGGCACGCGTGGCGCGGGACATCCCCGAAGGCGCTTACGTCAACCTCGGCATCGGCCTGCCGACGATGGTCGCCGACTACCTGCCGAAGGGCCGCGAAATCATCCTGCACAGCGAGAACGGCATCCTCGGCGTCGGGCCGAAGCCGCCGCCCGGCACGGAGGACGAAGACCTGATCAACGCCGGCAAGGAGCCGGTGACGCTGCTGACCGGCGGCGCGTACTTCCACCACGCCGACTCGTTCGCCATGATCCGCGGCCGGCATCTCGACTTCGCCATCCTCGGCGCGTTCCAGGTTTCCGTCGCCGGCGACCTCGCGAACTGGCACACCGGCGGCGCGGACGCGATCCCCGCGGTCGGCGGCGCGATGGACCTCGCGATGGGCGCGAAAAAGGTGCTGGTGATGATGGAGCACCTGACCAAGAGCGGCGAGAGCAAGATCGTTGAGCGCTGCAGCTACCCGCTCACCGGCGCGCGTTGCGTCGACCGCATCTACACTGATCTCGCGGTGATCGACGTGAAGGCCGATGGCCTCCACGTGGTGGACATGATCGAAGGACTAGATTTTCACGAGCTGCAGCGCCTTAGCGGCGTACCGCTGAAGCGGCTGGCGAGCGCGGCCTAGCCGCTGCGCCGGGTCATTGCCCGTCCGCGGGCAGCAGCGTTCTTTCGAACTTTTCCTGCTCGTTTTTGCGCTCGAACCTGTTCCAGTAGTCGGTGTAGATGCCCTGCAGGCGCTGCTTGTTTTCCGCAAACCAGGCCTCCGCGGCCTCGGGGTCGGCCTCGATCAGCTTGGTGCCGGATTTCCACTCCTGCGATTCCTTCGAGTTCAGATCCGAGAACCGGATCGGCGTGGGGGCGAACCCGCCGGTGCCCCAGTTCGGTCGCACGATGGAGTAGTAGGTCTTGCCGGGTGAGAGATCAGCGAGCATGAAATCGGCTGCCGTGCCGTAGGCCATAAATACCTTCTTGCCGGGCGTCGTTTCATGAGCGACTTTGTTGCCGGTGGGCAGCTGGCCGATGAACTTCAGCTCCCCGTTCACCACTTCAAATAGATCGCAGCCGATCGCGCCGGCCACCATCGACGAGCGCATGAACACCACCTTCGCCTTGTCCCCACCCGGCTGCGCGACGGTTTGCGTCGGCGCGTCGCGCATGACGCTCGCGCAGCCCGAAGCAAGCATGCATGCCACGGTTGCGGCTGCTGCCAGTGATGCTGTTTTCATGCTTCTCCCCTTTGAGTGATTGCAGTTACTGCGGCTTGATCCCCGCCGCTCGCACGACGCGCTGGTAGTCGTCGATCTCGCTGCGCACGAAGCGCGCGAACTCCTGCGCCGACATGTCCATCGTATCGTTGCCGAGGTTGGCGAGCCTTTCTTTCACCGTCGCATCGGCGAGCGCCTTGCGGATGTCGCCGTTGAGCTTGTGCACCATTTCTACCGGCATGCCCGCCGGCCCCCAGACGCCGAACCATAGCGGCGCGTCCGCATTGCGGACGCCCGCTTCGCCGGTCGTCGGCACGTCCGGCAGCGTCGGGTTGCGCTTCGCGGTGCTCACCGCGAGCGGCCGCAGCTTGCCGCTCTTGATATGCGCCATGCCGGCGGAGATCGGCACCCAATAGCAGTCGACCGAGTTGCTGAACATGGCCTGGATCACTTCCGGCGTGCCCTTGAACGGCACCTGGGTGACCTTGACGTTGGCGGCGGCGACGAACTTCTCGGTATTGAGGTGCGTGCCGCTGCCCAGGCCGGCGTGGCCCCAGTTGATGGCGCCGGGCTTGGCCCGCGCCTCGTTCACCAGGTCCATCAGGCTCTTGTAAGGCGATCCGGTGTTGACCACCAACACGTTGGGCTGCATGGCGAGCGGCGCGATCTCGGTGAAATCCTTGAGCGTGTCGTAAGGCAGCTTGGCGTAGATCGCCGGGTTGACCGAGTGCGCGTTGGAGTTGATCAGCAGCAGGTAGCCGTCAGGCGCTGCCTTGGCCACCACCGCCGAGCCGATCGAGCCGCCGGCGCCGGCGCGGTTTTCCGGCACCACCGGCTGCCCCCACATCTCGGACAGCTTCTGCGCCACGACCCGGCCGACGATGTCGGTCGAGCTGCCTGGCGTGAATGAGATCACCATGTGCACCGGCTTGCTCGGAAAGGTTTGCGCGTGCGCCGCGCCGGCCAGCAGCAACGCGAGAACCAGGAACTTCATTGCGGCTTGATCCCCGCCGCCTGCAGGATGGTTTTCGTCTCCTCGATTTCCTTGCGCACGAAGTCGGTGAACTGCGCAATCGTCAGGTTGCCCGGCACGGTGCCGAGCTTGGTCAGCCGCTCGCGCAGGTCAGCGCTGGCGAGCGCCGCATTCACGTCCTTGTTGATTTTCGCCGCGACCTCGGCCGGCATCTTCGCCGGTCCCCACAGGCCGACCCAGAGCGTGTAGTCGAATCCGGCGTAGCCCTGCTCGGCGACGCTTGGCACGTTCGGCAGCAACGGGGAACGCTGCGCCGACGAGACCGCCAGCGCGACCGCCTTGCCGCCGTTGACATGCGGCAGCGCGGCGTTGAGCGGCGCCCAGTAGCAGCACACGCGGCCGGCGATGGTGTCGCCGATCGCCTCGGGCGTGCCTTTGTACGGAACGTGCTGCACTTCGATGCCGGCGGCGAGCTTGAGCTTCTCCAGGTTGAAGTGCGTGCCACTCCCCATGCCGGCGGAGGAGAAATTCAGCTTGCCCGGCGTCTTCTTCGCCGCGTCGACGAAATCCTTGAGCGTCTTCCAGCCGGTTTCCGGCCCCACCATGAGGACGTTCGGCCCGCCGCCCAGCAGGGCGAGGTTCACGAAGTCGCGCATCGTGTCGTAGCGCAGGTCCTTGTACATGCCGGGGTTGGCGGCGTGCGCCGACGAGTTCGCGAGCAAGGTGTAGCCGTCGGGATCCGCGCGCAGGACGAATTCGGAGCCGACCGTGCCGCCGGCGCCCGCGCGGTTCTCGACCACCACCGGCTGGCCCCACATTTCCTGCAGCTTCGCCGCCACCGCGCGGCCGATGATGTCGGTCGAGCTGCCGGGCGTGAACGCCACGACCAGGCGCACCGGCTTGGTCGGATAGCTCTGCGCCAGCGCCGCCGAGGCAAAAAGCGCGAGGAAAACTCCGAAAAGCTGCTTCATCTCACCTCCGTTATTGTGGCGTCAACCCGGCGGCGCGCATCACGTTGCCGAGCTCTTCGTATTCGCGGCGGATGAAGGCGTCGGCCTCGGCCGGCGTCATCAACATCGGCTCGGTGCCGAGCTTCGCCAGGCGCTCGACCACCTCCGAGGTTGACAACGCGCGGCCCACTTCCGCGTTGACCTTGGCCACGATCTCGCGCGGCGTCTTCACCGGCGCGAGCAGCGCCAGCCAGAAGGTCGACTCGCCCTCGGGCAAGCCCGCCTCGCCGAGGGTCGGAATGTTGGGAAGCGCCGCCACGCGCTTGCTGGTGGTCACGGCGAGCGGCTTCACCTTGCCGTCCCTCACCGGGCCCATGCCGGACACCGCGGGCACCATGGCGTACTCGACGCGGCCGGCCATGGTTTCGGTCAGGATCGGCGGCGTGCCCTTGAGCGGTACGTGCAGCGCTTTCACGCCGGCCGCGACGTTGAACTTCTCCGTGCTGACGTGCGCGCCGCTGCCCACGCCGGCAGTGGCGTAGTTGTACTGGCCCGGCTTCGCCTTCAGCATCGCAATCAGCTCCTTCACCGAATTGACCGGCAGCGTCGGCGGCACGATGAGCACGCTCGGCAGGCTGCCGAGCATCGCGACGCACGACAGATCCTTCAGCGTGTCGTAGCCCAGATCCTTGTAGAGCACGTGGTTGACCGCATGGCCGGAGGAGACCACGGCCATGGTGTAGCCATCGGCATCGGCGCGAGCCGTGTCGCGAATGCCGATGGTGCCGCCGGCGCCGGGCTTGTTCTCCACCACCACCGGCTGACCCCACGCCGAGCTGAGGCGCTCGCCGACGATCCGCGCCATTACGTCGGTCGCGCTCCCGGGCGTGAACGGCACGATGATCCGGATCGGCTTGGACGGATAGGTTTGCGCCCACGCACTGCCGATGAACAGCGCGGCCAGGAAGAAAAGTATTTTTCTCATGCGCGCCTCTGCTTTGCCCAGTATTCGGGAGAGGATTTCTTCTGCTGAAGGGACGCGGCGTCTTCGTAACCCGGCGCCATAGCCGCTCCGGTGCCCGCCAGGACCTGGTGATGCTCGATGTTGAGCAGGCGCAGCCAGCTCTGCTGGCCCATGGTGAGCGCGATGAAGCAGCCCAGCTCCACCAGCTGCGGCTCGCTGAAATGCTGGTGCAGCCGCTCCCAGAACGCGTCGTCGGTGTCGAGGTGCCACGTGATCGCCTCGGCATAGGCGAGCGCCGCTTTCTGCTGGTCCGAGTAGCGCGTGGACTTCTCGAAGTTGAGCAGGTCCTTCACGTCGTCCTCGATCATCCCGGCGCTGGCCGCCTTGATCGAGCGCTGGTTTCCGCAGTAGTCGCACTGCACCGAGCGCGATACGTAGAGCCGGCAGAGCTCCTTGATCGGGTGCTCGCAGACGCCGTTGCGGAATAGATCGCGCCACGAGTTGGCGAACGACCAGAAGGCCGCCGGCACGTGCGCCCGGACCGCCGAGCTTTCCGGGCGCGGGGTGCCTTCGCGCCGGCAGCGGTCCATCTCCTTCTGCATTTCGGCGTCCATCTTGTCGAGCGGGAAATAACTGATGCGCTGTCTAGCCATTAGATGCCTCCACACGAACACTCGATCGACCAGTTGCCGGCGTCGCTGATGATCAGCGGATGCTCCGCTTGCGCCATCTTAGCTTTGTGATAGCCGCCATAGTGCCGCACCGGCAGCCAATCGGGCAGCGTCGGCAGCGGCGGGGCGTCGAGCTGCGAGTACGGTCCGGCGGCGTAGACCACCTTGCCGCCGACGATCGTAAGCAGCGATTCCAGCTTCTTCACCTCGTCGACCGGCATGGAGAAGTAGTCGCCGCTGAGCACCGCGAGGTCGGCGAGCTTGCCCGCTTCGAGGGTGCCCTTCTTGTTTTCCTCCGACGAGATCCAGGCGCCGCCGGCGGTGTAGAGGCGCAGCGCCTCGGTACGGTCAAGGAGATTGCGCTCGCCCTGCAGCTTGGCGCCGCCAACGGTCTTGCCGGTGAGTAGCCAGTGCACGCCGATCCACGGGTTGTAGCTGGTGGCGCGGTTGGCGTCGGTGCCGCAGGCGAGCGGGATGCCCATTTCGCGGATGCGCGCGATCGGCGGCGCGTCGGACGCGGCCTGCGCGCCGTACTTGGCGACGAAGGCTTCCCCATCCAACGATAGGCGGTTCTGGATGCTGATGCTGCCGCCGAGCTTCGCCAGCCGCTCGAGCGTCTGCGGCGTGAGCGTCTCGCAATGGTCGAGGCCCCAGCGCAGGTTCTTCAGCGGCACCTCGCGGTTCACCGCCTCCAGCACGTCGAGCTGGCGCGCGGCGGTGGAATCGAAGGTCGCGTGCTGACGGAACGGCCAGCCGAGGCCCGCCAGGTACTTCACCACTTCGGTGAAGTTCTTTTCCATCACGCCGGGCGGCGCCACCGTCCAGTCCTTGGCGAAATTGGCGGGGTCGCCCGCCGCATAAAGGATGTACTCGCCCGCGCCCACCATGCGGTAGTAGTCGTTGCCCTCGCCCATCTTCACCAGCTTCGACCACGCGCGGTAATTCTCGATTTCCTTCCCCGGGGTCTGGGCAAACAGCTGGTAGCCGATGCGCAGCGTGAGCTGGTTGTCAGCGGCGAGCTTGGCAATGGCGGCGTAGTTGTCCGGAAAGTTCTGCCCGCCGCCGCCGGCGTCGATCACGCTGGTGATGCCGAGCCGGTTGTGCTCGCGCATGAAATGCCGCGTCGAGGCGATCTGCTCCTCGGGTGAAAGGCGCGGCACCCGCAGCCAGACCGCCACCAGGCTGGCAAGGCTGGTGGTCGACATGACGAGGCCGGTGGTCGTGCCGCCGGCGTCGCGCTCGACGTAGCCGCCGAAGAGCTTGGGCACTTCTTTCTCCCAGCCGAGCACGCGGATCGCCGCGCGGTTGAGCCAGGCGCGATCGTAGAGATGCATGATCATGCACGGCGTGTCGCCGGTGGCGGCGTTGATCTCCTCCAGCGTCGGATGGCGCTTTTCGGCGAACTGCGCCCAGGTCCAGCCGCCGATCACCTGCACCCAGTGCGGCGCCGGCGTGCGCCGCGCCTGCTCACGCACCCGGCGCAAGCCTTCGGCGAGGGACGGCACGCCATCCCAGCGTACCTCGTTGGTATAGGTGAGCCCGCCGCGGATGAAGTGCGTGTGCGCGTCGTTCAGGCCGGGGACCACGGTGCGCCGCGCGGCGTCGATGACACGCGTTTTTTCGCCCTTCAGTCGCATCAACTCATCTTGCGACCCTATGGCCACGATGCGCTCGCCGCGAATCGCGATGGCCTCTGCATTCGGCTGCTTCGGGTCGAGCGTCGCGATGCGCCCGTTGACGATGAGCGTATCGGCGGGGGTCTCGCCGGTCAGCAGATTGGAGCACCCCGCCAGGGCGGAAGCTCCCGCGACGGCGAGGAAGTCACGACGAGAGGCCATCTCCTACCTCCTTGTTCTCGGGCTTGAGCTCGATGCCGGAGGCCTTCGCCTGCGCCAGGATCAGCGTGGAGAAATCCTGCTCGGTCATGCCCTGCCCGATCATCTGTTGCAGCAGATCCCGCGTGAGCGAGGTGAGCGGCATCGGCACCTCGAACTCGCGCCCGGCGTCGAGGCCGAGGTCGAGGTCCTTGCGCAGGAGCTTGGGCGTAAAGGTGACGTGGAAGTCGAGGTTCACCAGCGCCGGCGTCTTGTAGCGCGTGAACATCGAAACCATCACGCTCTTGTTGAGGAAGTCGAGGAATGCGTGGCGCGGCATGCCGGCCTTCTGCGCGAGGATGGTGATCTCGCACAGATTCTGGATCGCCACGCCGAGGAACACGTTGTGGCAGATCTTGGCGATGCGCGCGAGCTCGCCCTCGCCGACATAGCTCGAGCCGGTGCCCATCATGTCGAGGTAGGGGCGCGCCTTCTCGTATGCCGCCTTCGGGCCGGAAACCACGAAGGTCAGTTTTCCGGCCTTGATAACCTTTGCGTTTCCGCTGACGGGGGCAGCCAAGTACTGAATCTGTTTTTCTTCCAGGATTTTTCTTAATTCGGCCGAGCCTTCGAGCGAAATCGAAGAGCATTCCACGACCATCCTGGGCTTGCCCTTGACGAGCGCCTTGCCGATCACTTCCTTCACGTCGTCGTAAGTCGAGACCATGACGAAGAGGATGTCCTTGGTGGACAGCTCTTCGAGCTGGTTCACGACCTTCGCGCCGTGCTTGGCCAGCGGATCGGCCTTGGCCTTGGTCCGGTTCCAGACCGCGATATCGCAGCCGTTCTTGGCCAACCGCTCGGCCATGGCATAGCCCATGCGGCCGGCGCCGATCCAGCCGAGCTTTTGATCAGTAAGGGTTGGCAATCGGGAGTTCCTCAGCGGGATACAGCGAGATGACCTTCGCGCCGGTCGGCGTCAGGATGACCTCCTCCTCGATCCGCGCGGCGGACACGCCGTCGCTCGCCGGGCAATAGGTTTCCACCGCGAACACCATCCCGGTCTTGAGCTCGATCGGCTCGCGCAGCGATGTCAGGCGCGAGATCAGCGGCCGCTCGTGCAGCCCGAGTCCCAGGCCGTGGCAGAAGTTGAGGCCGAAGGCGTCCATCTCGCTCGCGAAGCCGATTTCCTTGGCCTCGGGCAACGCGCGCGCGATCTTGTCGCTCGACATGCCGGGCTTGAGCAGCTCGATCGCCTTGTCCATCCACTCGCGCGCCTTCTTGTACGCGGTGCGCTGCGGTCCGGTGGCGCGGCCGACGTTGAAGGTGCGGTAGTAGCAGGTGCGGTAGCCCATGAACGACTGGATGATGTCGAAGAACGCCTGGTCGCCCGGGCGGATCAGGCGGTCGGTGAAGTTGTGGGGGTGCGGACTGCAGCGCTCGCCGGAGATCGAATTGATCGCTTCCACGCAATCCGAGCCCATTTCGTAGAGCCGCTTGGTCGCGAGCGCCACGATCTGCGATTCCTGCACGCCGGGCTTGAGCGCCTCGGCGATGTCGGTGTAGACACCGTCGACCATCGCCGCCGCCATGTTGAGCAGCGTGAGCTCGTCGACGTTCTTCACCTCGCGTGCCTGCAGCATGGTCTGCTGCCCATCCCGCACTTCAATATTCTGGTCTTGCAATGCGAACAGCATCGGCGGCTCGACTACGTCCACCCCGAGCGGCAGGTTCGCCACGCCCTCGGCCTTCAGGATCGACTTGATCTCTTTGGCGGCTTCCTTGAAAAGCGTCAGATCCGAACCCACCGCGCCACGCATGCCCAGTAGGCCGGCGCGGCAGTGATCGTTCTGCAGCCACGGCGCGTACAGCTTGTGGTGGCGCGCGGCGCTGCCGAAGTCCCAGATGTACGGCTCGCCGTTGCCGGTCAGCAGCGAGTAACGCGTCAGCTTGTCGCGCGCCCATTCGCCGATCACCGTGCTGGTGGTGTAGCGGATGTTGTGCTGATCGAACGAGAGCAGCGCGCCGAGGCCGGAGTGCGCGAGCGCCGCGCGCGTGCGGGCGAGGCGATAGTCATGCAGGCGGCGAAAATCGACCCGCTCCTCGAAGTCCACCTGCGTGCGGCCGGGAGCCTGTAGCGGCCGGTCCCAGCGGTGTTTGGGGTCGACGTCGTCCGGGGTCGGCTGTTTCGCTTCCGGCTTATTTTTCGCCATGGGTGAGCGCGGGATAATACGACTTATGCACATCGCGGTCATGCCGGGCGACGGGATCGGCAAGGAAGTCACCGCCGAGGCGGTCAAGGTGCTGCTGGCGGTCGCCGGGCGCGACGTGAAATTCACCGAAGCCCCGATCGGCGCCGCCGGTGTCGCCGCCGCCGGTGTGCCGCTGCCGCCGGCGACGCTCGAGCTGGCGCGCAAGGCCGACGCCATCCTGTTCGGCGCGGTCGGCACTCCCGGCGACGAGAGCGGACCGCGCGATAAGCGTCCGGGGCTCGGCCTGCTCACGCTGCGGCGCGAGCTGAAGCTGTTTGCCAACTTCCGGCCGGCGTTCCTGTTCCCCCAGCTGGTCGGCGCCTCGTCGCTCAGGCCGGAGCTGGTGCAGGGACTCGACCTCATCATCCTGCGCGAGCTGAACGGCGACATCTACTACGGTGAGCCGCGCGGCATCAGCATCGGCGCCTCGGGCCGGCGCGAAGGCGTGAATACGATGCGCTATACGGAGCCCGAGATCGAGCGCATCGCGCACGTCGCATTCCGCACCGCGCGGGCGCGCCGTCGAAAGCTGTGCTCGGTGGACAAGGCCAACGTGCTCGAGACCATGCAGCTGTGGCGCGAGACCGTCGCCGCGGTCGGCAAGCAATATGCCGACGTCGAGCTCACGCACCTTTTCGTCGACGCCGCCTCCATGCAGCTGGTGCGCGCGCCGAAGCAGTTCGACGTCATCGTCGCACCCAACATGTTCGGCGACATTCTGTCCGACGCCGCAGCGATGCTCACCGGGTCGATCGGCATGCTGCCGTCCGCGTCGCTCGGCGAGGGCAACAAGGGTCTGTACGAGCCGGTGCACGGCTCGGCGCCCGACATCGCCGGCAAGGACATCGCCAACCCGCTGGCCGCGATCCTTTCCGCGGCGATGCTGATGCGCCACTCCTTCGGGCGCGAGGACGCGGCGAAGAAGATCGAGCGTGCAGTAGCCGGCGTGCTCGCTACGGGGTATCGGACCGCCGACATCATGCAGCCGGGGATGAAGAAGGTCGGCTGCCGTGAAATGGGGTCGGCGGTCGTCGCCGCCCTCGCGCGTTGAACCTGATCTTCGACCTTGGCGGGGTCGTGGTGCGCTGGGACCCGGCCGCCATCATCGCCAGTGTGTTCGATGATAAGGAACTTCAAGCAAAAGTCCGCGAAGGCGTGTTTGCCCATCCCGACTGGCTCGAACTCGACCGTGGCACGCTGGATCGCGAAGACGCGATTCGCCGCGCGGCGCAGCGCACCGGCATGGCGCAAGCCGAGATCCGCCGACTGCTGCTGGCCGTGCCGCCGTCGCTGGTGCCGATTCCCGAAACCATCCAACTGCTCTACCGCCTGAAGGCGCGTGGCTATCCGCTGTACTGTCTGTCGAACATGCACGTCGCGTCGATCGAACATCTGGAGCGCGAGCAGAAGTTTTTCGAGGTATTTACCGGCCAGGTGATCTCGTGCCGGCTCAAGCTCTGCAAGCCCGAGCCGGCGATCTACGAGCAAGCGCTGAAGGTGAACCGCCTGGAAGCGAAGGACACGGTGTTCATCGATGACGTCGACGTCAACATCGACGCGGCGGCGAAAGTCGGCCTGCACACCATCCAGTTCCAGAACGCCGCGCAGTGTGAGCGCGAGTTGCGCGCGCTAGGGGTCAGCCTCTAGCGAGTTTCTCGATCCGCGCGGCGTCGAGCTTCACCTTGGCCCCGGCGGCCAGGATCTCTTTCCAGGTGTTGTCGTCGACCGGAATGCCGTCGCGCTCGCGCTTCGCGCGTGTCTCGCGCTCCGGCTCGCCGGCGATGCGCACCTTGTCTGCGCCCGCCGCCGGGCGGCCCTTGCGCAACCAGTCGAGGAACTGGCGTGCTTCGCTGCCGAACGCGTCCGCCGTGCCAAGCCGCACCGGATCGATCAGCACCGCGAGCATGCCGTTCAGCACGCGCTGCTTCTTGCTTTCGTCGTAGTGCCAGGTGCCGCCGCCGGTCAGCGCGCCGCCCAGGAGCTCGCACGCCACGGCGAGGCCGTAGCCCTTGTGGCCGCCGAAGGCGAGGATCGCGCCGAGCGGCGGAACCACGGCGTAGCGCGGGTCATCGGTGGGACGGCCCTGGTCGTCGATCAGCAGGCCTGGCGGCACTTTCTCGCGCTTGTTGTGCGCGACGCGCATCTTTCCCTGCGCGACCGCCGAGGTCGCCATGTCGAGCAGGAACGGCGCTTCACCGGGCAGCGGGATGCCAATACACACCGGATTGGTGCCGAAGCGCGCGTCGCGGCCCGCGTATGGCGCGACGCGCGCGTGCGAGATCACATTGACGAAGTGGATCGACACCAGACCCTGCGCGACGGCCATCTCCGCCCAGTGCCCGATGCGACCGAGGTGATGGGAATTGGCCAGCACCATGACGCACGAGCCATGTTCCTTTGCGCGCTCGATTGCCATCTCCATCGACTCGTGGCCGATGGTCTGCCCGTACCCCTTGCAGCCGTCGAGCGCGAGCAGCGCGCCGGCGTCGAGCGTGGGCTTCGGATGCTGGTTGGCGGCGAGACCGCCTTCCAGCAACGCGTCGATGTAGCGCGGCACCATGCCGATGCCGTGTGAATCGTGGCCGAGCAGGTTGGCGGTGACCAGGTTTTCGGCGACCAGGCGCGCCTCACGCGGTTCGCTGCCGCCGGCGGCGATCACCGCCTCGACCGCCCGGGTGAGACCTTCTTTGCGAACGATCATTCGGGCTTGATGTTTCCCTTGCCGACGACGCTCGTCCAGCGCTCGACCTCGGCCTTCATGAAGGCGCCGAATTCCTCGGGCGTGCTCGCCACCACGTCGAAGCCGATCTGGTTCATGCGCTCGGCGATGTCCGGCGAGCGCAGCGCTTTCACCATCGCGCCATTCAAACGCGCGACGATTTCTTTTGGCGTCTTCGCCGGCGCCGCGGCCGCCTGCCACGAGGTCACCACGAGATCCGGGGATCCCGCCTCGCCGGCCGATGGCACGTCCGGCAGCTGCGGGTGCCGCGCCTTCGCCGTGACGGCGAGCGCTTTCATGCGCTTGCCCTTGATGTAGTTGGTGACCGCGCCGAGGTTCTGGAACGAGAAGTCCACCTGATTACCCATGATGTCGGTCTGGCACGCAGCGCCGCCCTTGTAGGGAACGTGCACGGCATCCGTGCCGGTCGCCTGCTTCAGCAGCTCGGCAGTGAGGTGGTCGGACGAACCGGTGCCGCTCGAGCAATAGGAAAGCTTGCCCGGGTTCTTCTTCATGTGATCGACCAGCTCTTTGAGCGAGCCGGCCGCGAGGGTCGGCTTGGTGATCAGCACGTTCGGCGTGGTGACGGCCAGCGTGATCGGCGCGAAGTCGCGCACCGGGTTGTAGCGCAGATCCTTGAACAGCGCCGCGTTGATGGAGAACACGCCTATCGAGCCGACGAGCACGGTGTGGCCGTCGGCATCGGCCTTCGCCACGAACTCGGCGGCGATGGCGCCGTTCGCGCCCGGACGGTTCTCGACCACGGCCGGGTGGCCGAGCTGCTCCTGCAGCTTGGCGGCGATCGCGCGGCCGACGATGTCGGACGAACCGCCGGCGACGAACGGGATGATCACGCGGATCGGCTTGGACGGGAACGTCTGTGCCGCGGCGCCGCTCGCCGCCAGGGCGAGGGCCAATGCGATGACTCGTTTCATGTTGGCTCCAGTGGAAGGCGCGCAGTTTACTGCTAAAGTTCGCGCGAGGACTGTCCCCAAGGAGGAAACCCCAATGCGCGCCCTATCGTTGCTCGTCGTCGTTTCGCTTTTCAGTGCCGCCGTTGCAGCGCAGCCCTACCCCGGCAAGCCGATCCGCATCATCGTGCCGTACGCGGCCGGCGGCACTTCGGACATCCTCGCGCGCCAGATCGGGCCGAAGCTCACCGACGCGTGGGGCCAGCCGATCATCGTCGAGAACAAGCCCGGCGCGAACGGCAACGTCGGCGCGGATTTCGTCGCGAAGAGCGCGCCCGATGGCTACACCCTGCTGCTGACCGACCTCGGCGGCCTGGTGATCAGTGCCAGCGTCTATCCGAAGCTGCCGTTCAATCCGGCGAAAGACTTCACGCCGGTGGTGATGGTTTCGTATTCGCCGCACGTGCTCGCGGTGAATCCGGAAGTGCAGGTGAAGAACGTGAAGGAGCTGGTCGCGATGGCCAAGGCCTATCCCGGCAAGCTCAATTTCGCCATCTCGGGAATCGGCGGCGCGCCGCAGCTCGCCGGCATCGAGTTCGCGCAGCGCATGGGTATCGACTGGACCTACATTCCATACAAGGGCGGCGCGGACGCGGTGACCGGCGTGATCCAGGGGCAAGCGCACGTGCTCTTCAACGGCATGCTTGCTACCTGGCCGCACGTGACCGGCGGCCGGCTGCGCGCGATCGCCATCTCCAGCGCGTCGCGCGTGCCCAGCGCGCCGGACACGCCGACGGTCGCCGAGCAGGGCCTGGCCGGCTTCGAAACCGGCTCGTTCCAGGGCGTGGTCGGCCCGCTCGGCATGCCGCGCGAGACCGTCGCCAAGCTGAATGCCGAGCTCGCCAAAGTCCTCAATACCGCCGAGATGAAGGAGCGCTTCGCCAAGCAGGGCACCGAGGTGCGCACCGGCACGCCGGAGAGCCTCGGGCAGTGGATGGGCACGGAGCAGGCGAAGTGGGCCAAGGTCGTCAAGGAATCCGGAGCGAAGTTTGATTAGAAAAAAACCCGAGGAGCTCCGCAGCCACCGCTGGTACGGGGTGGACGACCTGCGCTCGTTCGGCCATCGCTCGCGCACCGCGCAGATGGGTTATGACCGCAGCGACTACGCCGGCAAGCCGGTGATCGCGATCATCAACACCTGGTCGGACATCAATTCGTGCCACACGCATTTCAAGCAGCGCGTGGAGGAAGTGAAGCGCGGCGTATGGCAGGCCGGTGGCTTTCCGGTCGAGATGCCGGCGATGTCGCTCGCCGAGGTGATGCAGAAGCCCACCACCATGATGTACCGCAACTTCCTCGCGATGGAGACCGAAGAGCTGCTGCGCTCGTACCCGGCGGACGGCGCGGTGCTGATGGGCGGCTGCGACAAGACCACGCCGGGCCTGGTGATGGGCGCGACCAGCATGAACCTGCCGATGATCTACATGCCGGCGGGACCGATGCTGAGCGGCCACTGGCGCGAGAACAGCCTCGGCTCGGGTTCCGACACCTGGAAATACTGGGCGGAGCTGCGCGCCGGCAACATCACGCAAAAGGACTGGCACGAAATCGAGGACGGCATCGCGCGCTCGCCCGGCACCTGCATGACCATGGGCACCGCCGCGACCATGATGTCGCTCGCCGAGGCCCTGGGCCTTACGCTTCCCGGCGCGGCTTCCATCCCGGCACCGGACTCCAACCACTCGAAGATGGCGACACTGACCGGCAAACGCGCGGTCGACATGGTGTGGGAGGACTTGAAGCCTCAGGACTTTTTGACTTCAGCTTCATTTGATAACGCCATCGTCACCCTGATGGCGATGGGCGGCTCCACCAACGCGCTCATCCATCTGGTGGCCATGGCGGGGCGCGCCGGCATCAAGCTGCCGCTCGAGCGCTTCAACGAGTTCTCGGCGAAGGTGCCGCTGCTCGCGAATGTCAGGCCGTCGGGCGACCAGTACTTGATGGAGGATTTTTATTACGCAGGCGGTCTGCGCGCGCTTCTGCACGAGCTGCGTGATTTGCTCAACCTCGACTGCGGCACGGTGAACGGCAAGACGCTGGGCGAGAACCTGCAAGGCGCGCGCATCTATAACGAAGAGGTCATCCGGAAACGAAACAGGCCATTGAAGGAGTCAGGCGGCCTGGTCGTGGTGCGCGGCAACCTGGCGCCCAACGGCGCGGTGATCAAGGCTTCGGCAACCAAGATCGTGAAGCACACCGGCAAGGCCGTGGTGTTCGACGATTACAACGACATGGCGGCGCGCATCGACCGCGACGACCTCGACTGCGATAAGGACTCGGTGCTGGTGCTGCGCAACGCCGGCCCGCTCGGCGGCCCGGGCATGCCCGAGTGGGGCATGCTGCCGGTGCCGCAGAAGCTGCTGAAGCAGGGCGTGCGCGACATGGTGCGCATCTCGGACGCGCGCATGAGCGGCACCAGCTACGGCTGCTGCGTGCTGCACGTCGCGCCGGAATCGTTCGTCGGCGGCCCGCTGGGCCTGGTGAAGAACGGCGACCTGATCGAGCTCGACGTCGGCAAGCGGCAGTTGAACCTCAAGGTTTCCGAACAGGAACTCGCCAAGCGCAAAAGCGGCTGGAAGGCCCCGGCACGGAAATATGAGCGCAGCTACGGTGTGATCTTCGCGCAGCACGTGAAGCAAGCCGACGAAGGCTGCGACTTCGACTTCCTCGAAGGCACCGCGCCGGTGCCGGACCCGGAGATCCACTGATGGACCTGCCGCAGAACCCCTTCAAGCGCGCGCTCAGGGCCGGCAAGCGGCAGATCGGCCTGTGGTCCACGCTCTCGTCCAGCTACACCGTCGAGGTGGTGGCCGGCGCCGGCTTCGACTGGCTGCTGCTCGACAGCGAGCATTCGCCGGTCGACATCGAGAACCTCCTCACCCAGCTGCAAGCCGCCGCGCCTTACGCCTCCCATCCGATCGTGCGCATTCCGTGGAACGACATGGTGAACACGAAGCGCGTGCTCGACATCGGCGCCCAGTCGCTGCTCGTTCCTTATGTGCAGACCGCGGAAGAGGCGCGTAGCGCAGTGGCGTCCACGCGCTACCCCCCAGCGGGGGTGCGGGGCGTCGCCGGCACCACGCGCGCCACGCGTTTCGGGCGGGTGAAGGAATACGCCAAGCGGGCGCACGAGGAAATCTGCGTGCTGGTACAGGTGGAAACGCAATCGGCGCTCGGCAACATCGAAGCGATCTGCGCCGTGGACGGCGTCGACGGGGTGTTCATCGGTCCCGCGGATTTGCATGCGTCCATGGGCCATGCCGGCGAGACCGCAAACGCCAAGGTGAAGCCGCTGATCGACGATGCCATTCGCCGCATCCTCAAGGCGGGCAAGGCGCCGGGCATCCTTACTCCCAACGAAGCCGACGCGCGCCACTGGCTGGAGTGCGGCGCGCTGTTCGTCGCCGTCGGCTCCGACGCCGGCATCCTCGCGCGCGGCGCCGATGCGCTCGCGGCAAAATTCAAATCATGAAACCGGAAATCATCCTCACCGCCAAAGGCCACGCCGGCACGATGGCCACCCTGCAGAGCGAGTTCACCGCCCACAACTTGTTTGAAGCTTCAAACAAGGATTCATTTTTTGAGAAGTGCGCTGCGCGCGTGCGCGGCCTCGCGAGCTTCGGGCCGCTGCCGGTCGACGGCAAGCTGATGGACGCGCTGCCGAAGCTGGAGATCATCTCGAACTTCGGCGTCGGCGTGGACGCCATCAACCTGGCTGACGCCAAGCAGCGCAGGATCATCGTCACCAACACGCCCGATGTGCTGAACGAGTGCGTGGCCGACACCGCGCTTGCGCTGATCCTGAACACGCTGCGCAAGCTGCCGCAGTCGGAGAAGCACCTGCGGGCCGGCAACTGGGCGACACGCGGGGCGTATCCGCTCACCACGTCGCTCGGCGGCAAGGTGCTCGGGGTGCTCGGGCTGGGACGCATCGGCGAGGCGATCGCCAAGCGCGCCATGGCGTGCGGCATGACCATCCGCTACCACAATCGCAACAAGAAGGATGTGCCCTACCCCTACGATCCGGACCCGGTCACGCTGGCGAAAAATTCCGACGTGCTGATGGTCGTGACGCCCGGCGGGTCCGAGACCGCCAAGCTGGTCAATGAGAAGGTGCTGCAGGCGCTCGGGCCCGAGGGCTATCTGGTCAACATCGCGCGCGGCTCGGTGGTCGACGAGCCGGTGCTGCTGCGCTTCCTGCAGGAAAAAAAGATCGCCGGCGCCGGTCTGGACGTGTTCGCCGACGAGCCGCGCGTGCCGCCGGAGTTCTTCACGCTCGACAACGCCGTTCTGTTCCCGCACGTCGCCAGCGCCACCGCGGAGACGCGCAAAGCGATGGGCGACTTGCAGATCGAGAACCTGCGTCGCCACTTCGCCGGCAAGCCGGTGCTCACGCGGGTGGTCTAGAATCGTCTTCTCTTTGGAGGAGGATCGAATGAAACTTCACCGTACCGTTATCGCCACCACCGTCGCCCTATTGGCGGCGCCTGCGGCGGCGCAGCAAGTCACCTTCATGACCGGCCCGCAAGGCGGCTCCTGGATCCCGCTCGGTGGCGCGCTGAAAGGCATGTGGGAGAAAGCCGTCCCCGGCCTCAACGTCACCGCGACGCCCGGCGCCGGCATCGCCAACGTGCGCGGCGTCGACGAGGGCAAGGCGCAGATCGGGCTCGCGAACTCGAACACCACGGTCGACGGCCTCGAGGGCCGCGCGCCTTATCCCAAGAAGGTCACCAAGGTCTGCCAGCTCGCGAACCTGTATCCGCAGTATTTCCAGGTGGTGGCCCTCGCCGACGCGAAGGTCAACAGCTACGCGGACCTGAAGGGCAAGTCGCTGGTGACGCAGCCCAAGGGCAATACCGCCGAGATGCTGACCGACATGATCCTCAAGGTAAACGGCCTGTCGTACCAGTCGCTAGCGAAGACGAATTTCCAGGCCGCGTACACCGACGCCGTGTCGATGATGAAAGACGGCCACGTGCAGGTGTTCACCCTCGGCACCACGGCGCCCGCGTCCGCGGTCATGGACCTCGCCAGCGCGCGCGACGTCAAGCTGGTGCCGGTCGACGACAAGACCTTCAATGCGGTCAAGAAAGCGAATCCGGGCCATAACAAGCTGATCATCAAAGCGGGCACCTATCCGAAGCAGGACAAGGACGTGCCGGTGATCGGCTACTCGACCCACCTCGTGGTGGCGTGCGACCTGCCCGAGAACACCGTGTACCAGATGGTGAAGACGATGGCGGGCAACGTCGATTCCATGGCCGCGGTGGTGAAGTCGATCGAAGGCATCAAGCCGAAGGACATGGCGCTCGACATCGGCGTGCCGTTCCACAAAGGCGCCGCCAAGTTCTACAAAGAAGCCGGCGCGATGTAATAGCCGCTTTGGAAGAAGAAAAAGCGGCGACAGCGCCGCGCCTCAAGGCACTCAAGGTCGCGGTGGCGCTGATCGCCATCGCGATGTCGCTTTACCACATGCACGCGGCCGCCTTCGGGCCTCCCGAGGCGCTGATCTTCCGCGGCACGCACCTGCTGTTCGCGGTGACCCTGGTGTTCCTGCTCTACCCGACGCGCCCCGGCGGACGCATGGCCTGGCGCGCGCTCGACGCGGTGCTCATGCTCGCCGGCTGGGGCATCGTGCTGCACATCTTCCTCAACTACCAGTACTACACCAACCGCATCATCTACATCGACGAGCTCACGCTCCAGGACAAGTTCTGGGCCGTGGCCGCGATCCTGGTGGTGCTCGAAGGCACGCGGCGCGTGCTGGGCTGGGCCCTGCCGATCACCGTGGTCGTGTTCCTCGCCTACGCCGCCAGCACGCAGGTCACGTTCCCGGTGCTGATGGAACAGGTCTATCTCTCGACCGAGGGCATCTTCGGCTCGACGCTCGGCGTCTCGGCTTCGTACGTCATGATGTTCGTGCTGTTCGGCGCGTTCATGGAGAAGAGCGGCACCGGGCAGCTGTTCATGGATTTCTCCATGTCGATCACCGGGCGTTATGCGGGAGGCCCGGGGAAGGTGGCGGTGGTCAGCTCGAGCCTCTTCGGCACGGTCTCCGGAAGCGCGGTGGCCAACGTCATGGTCGACGGCCCGATCACCATTCCGCTGATGAAGCGCACCGGCTTTCGCCCGCCGTTCGCCGCGGCGGTCGAGGCGGTCGCCTCCACCGGCGGGCAGCTGATGCCGCCGATCATGGGCGCGGCGGCCTTCGTCATGGCCGAATTCCTCGCCGTGCCCTACGCGCAGATCACCATCTGGGCGATCCTGCCTGCGTTTCTCTACTACCTCGCGGTGTTCGCCGCGGTGCATTTCGAGGCCAAGCGCTACAACCTCGCCGGCGTGCCCGCTTCCGAGTTGCCGCGCTTTGGGGCCGTAATGCGGGCCCGCGGCCACCTGTTCCTGCCGATCGCGCTCGTGCTGTTCGGCCTGATCCAGGGCTATTCGGCGCCGCTATGCGCCCTGGTGGGCGCGATTTCCTGCCTGCCACTCGCGCTGCTGAGAAAAACCACGCGCGTCGGCATCTCCTGGCGCAACGTGCTCGAGGCGCTCGAGGACGGGGCCAAGAATACCCTGGCAGTGGCGATGGCCTGCGCTGCTGCGGGCATCGTCATCGCCTGCGTCACGATTACCGGCCTGGGCATCGTGTTTACCCAGGTCGTGATCGCCCTCGCGCAGGACACGCTGATCCTTGCGCTGGTCCTGACCGCGATTGCCGGCATCATCCTCGGCATGGGAATGCCCACCACGCCCGCCTACATCATGATGGCGGCGCTGCTGATCCCCGCGCTGATCAAGCTCGGCCTCGCCGGCTGCCCCGTGCCCATCACGCCGGAGTGCAAGGCGGCCGTGGTCCCCGCCGCGCACATGTTCGCGTTTTACTTCGCGATCCTTTCGGCGATCACCCCGCCGGTGGCGCTCGCCGTATTCGCCGCGGCCAGCCTCGCCAAGGCCAACATGTGGCAAACGGGATTTGCCGCCATGCGCGCGGCGGCGCCCGCGTACATCGTGCCGTTCATGTTCGTCTACGAGCCGCTGCTGCTGCTCATCGTCAACGACTGGTCGAGGGAATGGGTCTTCGTGGTCTGGTCGGTGATCACCGCGTCGGTCGGGGTGGTGTGCCTGGCTGCGAGCCTGTTCGGCTGGCTGTTCACGCTCGCCGCGCCTTGGCATCGCGTGCTGCTTTTCATCGCCGCCCTGTGCTTGATCAAGCCCGGGCTCATCACCGACGCGATCGGACTCGTCCTGCTCGCCGTCGTTACGACCGCGCAGCTTCTCGCTCGTCGTCGCGGCACAACGTCGTCGGCCCCCGAAAGACCGAAGCCGGAAAACGCGACAATGTGACACTGTGCTCGGCGATAGCGTGCCCGCCTCGCCCTGCGCAGAATGGATCCCTGAAATGAAAGAGGGCGCAGCCGCTAGCTGCGCCCTCCGGAACTGCCTCTCAAGCGGCGATCAAGCAGCGACTACACTTTGTTTGGCCCTACCGTGGACCGGGCTTGAGCCGCTCGGTCTCTCGGGCTGGGGCTGCTAACAGCGTGCTG
>CBDDSB010000008.1:0-4409 GCA_965233195.1 uncultured bacterium
CGAACGGAAAGCTTGTTAAGGAGCTCTAGATCTTGCATGTTAGCCACCCTATAGGAAAAGAACACTCAAGCGCGGAGAACGTATGTTTCTCCGATGATTGGGTGCGTTACCTCATTGTTGTCGATCCGTAAGCGGCTATCGAGACTCGTAAAGAAGGACCGCTTGGCGCCGAACAGGAGATCAAGAAGCCGTTTGTGGGCGCGGGTGAGGTGCGCAGCAATTTTACGTGTAGGCGTCATGCTGTTGAACACTTAGCAGTTCGTTGAAGAACGGACGTTTTTCATGAATTCAGCGGTGCCGATTCGAGGTGATGATGCGATGGGACATCGGGAACTGCTCCCTGAGACCCTCGATCGGAGCCGTTTGCGTTCGTTTTGCGCTCGCTGCACGCACCTCTCCCGTCTATCCACTCGGTTCTGGTGCAAGAAGCTTCGGCAAGCGACGCAGATTCACCACCGTCGCCGCGAGCGTGAACAGCAGCTCGACCTTGGCCAGGCCGCGCAGCTTCACCTGCCGCAGGATGCCGTGCTGCTTGGCGTCACCGAACACGGTCTCGATGAGCTTGCGGGCGAATTGGCTCAGGTGGTAGCCAGGGTGGCGCGTGGTGCGGTAGTCGATGCGGCTCGATCGGCCCGAAGTGTTCTGCGCGACGTGCGGCGTGACGTTGATCTCGCGACAGCCTTGGACGAACGGATCGATGTCGTAGGCCTTGTCGGCGCCGACGGTCTTGCGCGCTTCGCCCGGCAACTCGGCGAGCATCTCGAGCGCCGCCTCACGCTCGGCGGTGCCATTGGCTTGGGTCAGCCGCGTATCGACCACCAAGCCGTTGCGATTCTCGGTGAGCGCATGTCCCATGTAACAAGGGATCGCCCCCGCCTTGGACGACTTGGTGTAGAGCTGGGAATCCGGATCGGTCTTGCTCTCGTGCGTGTCGTTGGTACGCTTCTGACCCTTGAAGTCCACCTCCGGGTTGCCGCGGCTACCCGCACTGGGCGGAGGCGCTCCGTCCTTCGGCACGAAGCTCTTGTGCGAGGCCCAGGCGCGAACGAGCGTCCCATCCACCGAGAAGTGCTCGGAGCTGAGCAACCCCTTCGCCTTGGCCTGATCGAGCACCCGCGAGAACAACTCTCGGATCACCTCATGCTCGATCAGCCGGTCGCGGTTCTTGGTGTAGGTCGAGTGATCCCAGGGCTTCTTCTCCACGTCCAAACCGACGAACCAGCGAAACAGCATGTTGTAGCCCAGTTGCTCGCACAGCAGCCGCTCGCTCCTCAGCCCATAGAGCGACTGCAGGAGCAGACCCCGCAGCAACTGCTCCGGCGGGGTCGAATCGCGTCCCGAATCTGCGTACATCGCCGCGAACGTCTCGTCCATCTCGCGCAACGCTGCGTTCACGATCTCGCGGATCGGCCGCAGAGGATGGTCCTCCGGAACGTAGTCCTCCAGCGTGAGGTAACTGAACATGCTGCCTTGGGTCACATCCGCACCGCGCATCGTCGGCTCCCCTTTATTCTTCTCGACGATCATTCGACAGCGCACAACGCGATGAATTCCATGGGGTCGCGGCGAATTTCAACAAACTGCTAGCGCCCAGGCATGCAGCGGATCGCGCGCCGCGAGGTAGATGTCCGCCTTGAACTGGCTCTTGTGGTGGACCAGGTTGAACATGCCGTGCGCGCCGCGCGCCACCTCCTCGCGCAGCTTGTCCTCCGGCGGAACGTAGTAGTCGGCCTCGGGGAACGCCGAGCGCAGCGCCTCGATGTCCCGCGCCTTGAGCAGCAGGACGATATCGATGTCCGCGGTCAGCCGGGGCTCGCCGTAGACGCTGGCGGCGACCGATCCGGTGATGCAGTAGGGAAGCCCCAGGCGCTCCAGCGGCTCGATGAACGGCGCGAACGGATCAGGTGCCGGCATGGCGCAGCGAGCGGCGCGCCTCGAGCTCGAGCCGCTCGTCGGGCCAATTCGGGTGCGACATGCGCAATCCGGCCATCCGCAGCCGGATGCCGGCTTCGTAGAGTGCGGCGACCGCCTCGATCTTCTGCGCCGGCGTCGCACGCTTCAGCGCTTCGAGCTGGACCGGGTGAATGGGCTCGCCCATGCCTGGGAGAATAGTACACCTGCGATGAGAAGCGAATCGTTCGCTCAGGGGGTCGGCAAAGGCGTGGCTTCGGCCAGCTTCCGGGGATCGTCCACGGCGTAGACGTTGAGCCGCTCGTTGCGGCCGCGCACGCGCACGCGGTGGAGCGGCGCGTCGCGCGGGTCGACGCCGGCGGCGCGCAGGGTGTCCTCGGAGACCACCAGCGTGCAGCGGTAGGCCTTGGTCATGCCCTCCAGGCGCGCGGCGATGTTGATGTTGTCGCCGATCGCGGAATGGATCGGCGCATCCGGCGGGCCCATGGTGCCGACGATGGCGACGCCGGCGTGCACGCCGATGCCGATGCGCAAGGGCTCGGCGAGGTCGTCGGCGAGGCTGGCGTTGAGCCGCTCCATGCGCCGCTGCATCTCGGCGGCGCCGGCGAGCGCCTCGCGGCAGGCCTGCTCGAGCTCGCTTTGCAGCCCATAGAGGGCGAGCAGGCCGTCGCCGCGGAACTGCGCGTAGTAGCCCTTCGTCGCCTGCAGCGCCAGGGGCATCTCGGCGAAGAACTGGTTCATGGCGAACACCACGACGTAGAGCAGGCGCCCCTCGGCGATGCGCGTCGAGTCGCGCAGGTCTACGAACATGGCGACGATGCGCCGCTCGCTGCCGGCCGGGTTGCCGGGGCGGCGCGCCATCCGCGGGTCGGCGCCCGCGGGCAGGAGCGGCGTCACGGCGATGTTCTGGCGCGGGCGGCACTGGCAGGCGAGGCGCACGTTGGGCGGCGCCTCGATGCGCGCGAGGGCCTTGGCCTCCGCCGGACGCGGCGGCGGCAGGGCTTCGAAGCCCTCGCCGACGCGCACGCGGCAGGTGGTGCAGCGCGCGCGTCCGCCGCACACCGAGGCGTGCGGAATGCCGGCGTCGCGGATCGCCTCGAGGATGCTGCGCCCCACGGGCGCGGTGATCACGCGGCCGGAGGCATGGCGCACCTGGTAGGTGGCGCCGATGCGCGCGCGCAGCCAGCGCGCGAGCAGCGTCGCTGCGAGCAGCACCCAGAACCCCCACGTCAGCCCCTCGCGCCAGGCGGCGAGCTTTGCGCGCTGCGCGTCGGTCATCGCCGCGAGCTCGAGGTTGTACTTCTGCATCCCGCCCACCGTCTCGATGGCCGGCCACAGGCTCGCGCCGGCGGCGGTGAAGCCGGCGAGCGCGATGGCCGGGATCAGCAGCGCCGCGGCGAAGAGGACGGGCTGCGCCGTCGCGTACCAGGCCTTGATGCGCAGCCAGAAGTGCACGCCGAAGCACAGGTGCGTCCAGACGATGAGGAGCAGCACCGATTGCTGCGCCGCCGCCGCCGAATCCGACCAGAGCAGGCCGACGACGCGCTCGTAGTCGATGTAGTGGCCGAGCAGCTCCCAGTTGAGGCGCGTGCCGACGATATGGCCGATCAGCAGCGGCGGGATGGCGAGGCCGAGCAGGAGCTGCCCCGCCTCCCAGGCCGGCATGCGCAGCGTCGTGCGCTGGTAGAGCGAGGCGAGCGCGAGCGCGAAGTGCGTCGCGAGCGAGCCGTAGAGGAGGATCGTGCCGGGCAGGCTGCGCCACCAGGCGGCGAGCCCGGTGCGCATGCCGTTCATCGCCTCGACCGACACCACGCCGAGCGCGTGGTTGAGGAAATGCCCGACGACGAACGCCGCGATCACCAGGCCGGTGATCAGGCGCAGGCGCCTCACTTCAACCTTTCAGCTGGAGCGACTTGTATTCCAGGAATTCTTCCAGCCCGTAGACGCCGGCTTCCCGGCCGTGCCCGGACTGCTTGAAGCCGCCGAAGGGCGCGTTCATGTTGAAGGCGCCGCCGTTCACGTCGACCTGGCCGGCGCGGATGCGCCGCGCGACGCGCTGCGCGCGCGCCTCGTCCTTCGACCACACCGCGCCTGCGAGCCCGTAGACGCTGTCGTTGGCGATGCGCACCGCTTCTTCCTCGTCCTTGTAGGGGATGATCGAGAGCACCGGGCCGAAGATCTCCTCCTGCGCGATGGTCATGCTGTTCTTCACGTTGCCGAACACCGTCGGGCGCACGTAGTAGCCGCCCTGCGGCGCGCCCTCGGGCGGCTCGGCGCCGCCCGCGACGAGCTGCGCGCCCTCGGCGAGGCCTTTTTTGATGTCGGTGAGAACGCGCTCCAGCTGCGCTTGCGAGCTGAATGGTCCAAGCCGCGTCGTCTCCTGAAGGGGATCGCCGACGGTGAAGCTCTTTGCGGCTTCGGCAGCGAGCTTTGCCGCTTCTTCGTACTTGCTTTGAGGGACGAGCATTCGCGTCAGCGCGGTGCAGGTCTGCCCCGAG
>CBDDSB010000009.1:0-124744 GCA_965233195.1 uncultured bacterium
CTATGGACTCCATCCAGGCAGGGCTTCAAATGATGCTGGACCGCGGCGAGCTGCTGAAGTCGCTACGCGCTTTCAAGCGCGGCGACTTCTCGGTGCGCATGCCGCTCAATCTCACCGGCATCGACGGCGAGATCGCCCAGACATTCAACGACGTGGTCGAGATGGAGGAGGTGAAGGCGAGCGAGATCGCCCGTGTCGCCGAGCTGGTCGGCAAGGAGGGCCAGACCAGCGCCCGCATCAACATCCCCAATGCGGCGGGCTCCTGGACCGAGGTCATCGAGTCCATCAATACGCTGATCAACGACATGGCCTACCCGATGAGCGAGGTGGCGCGCGTGATCGGCGCGGTGGCCAAGGGCGACCTGTCGAACACCATGGTGCTCGAGCTCGAGGGCCGGCCGCTGCGCGGCGAGGCGCTGCGCCTGGGCACGGTCGTGAACACGATGGTCGGCCAGCTCAACGCCTTCTCGAGCGAGGTATCGCGCGTGGCGCGCGAAGTGGGCACCGAAGGCAAGCTCGGCGGCCAGGCGCAGGTCGCCGGCGTCGCCGGGGTGTGGAAGGACCTGACCGACAACGTGAACTCGATGGCGGCCAACCTCACCGGCCAGGTGCGCAACATCGCCGAAGTGACCACCGCGGTCGCGAAGGGCGACCTTTCCAAGAAGATCACGGTGGATGTGAAGGGCGAGATCCTCGAGCTCAAGAACACCATCAACACGATGGTGGACCAGCTCAATGCATTCTCGAGCGAGGTGTCGCGCGTGGCCAAGGAAGTGGGCACCGAAGGCAAGCTCGGCGGCCAGGCGCAGGTCGCCGGCGTCGCCGGGGTCTGGAAGGACCTCACCGACAACGTGAACTCGATGGCGGCCAACCTCACCGGCCAGGTGCGCAACATCGCCGAGGTGACGACCGCGGTGGCGAAGGGCGATCTGTCCAAGAAGATCACGGTGGATGTGAAGGGCGAGATCCTGGAACTGAAGAGCACCGTGAACACCATGGTGGACCAGCTCAATGCGTTCGCCGGCGAGGTGTCGCGCGTGGCGAAGGAAGTGGGCACCGAAGGCAAGCTCGGCGGGCAGGCGCAGGTCGCCGGGGTCGCCGGCGTGTGGAAGGACCTGACCGACAACGTGAACTCGATGGCGGCCAACCACACCGGCCAGGTGCGCAACATCGCCGAGGTCACGACCGCGGTGGCGAAGGGCGATCTTTCCAAGAAGATCACGGTCGACGTGAAGGGCGAAATTCTCGAGCTCAAGTCCACCATCAACACGATGGTCGACCAGCTGAACGGCTTCGCTTCCGAAGTCTCGCGCGTGGCGCGCGAGGTCGGCACCGACGGCAAGCTCGGCGGACAGGCGCAGGTGCGCGGCGTCGGCGGCGTGTGGAAGGACCTGACCGACAACGTGAACTCGATGGCGGCCAACCTCACCGGCCAGGTGCGCAACATCGCCGAGGTGACCACCGCGGTGGCCCGCGGCGACCTCTCGAAGAAAATCACGGTGGACGTGCGCGGCGAGATCCTCGCCCTCAAGAGCACGTTCAACACCATGGTGGACCAGCTCAATGCCTTCGCGGGTGAAGTCTCCCGCGTCGCCAGGGAAGTCGGCACCGACGGCAAGCTCGGCGGCCAGGCGCAGGTGAAGGGCGTCGGCGGGGTATGGAAGGACCTGACCGACAACGTGAACTCGATGGCGGCCAACCTCACCGGCCAGGTGCGCAACATCGCCGAGGTGACGACCGCGGTGGCGAAGGGCGACCTTTCCAAGAAGATCACCGTCGACGTGCGCGGCGAGATCCTCGAGCTCAAGTCCACCATCAACACCATGGTGGACCAGCTGAACGCCTTCGCCTCCGAAGTCTCGCGCGTGGCGCGCGAGGTGGGGACGGACGGCAAGCTCGGCGGCCAGGCGCAGGTGGTCGGCGTCGGCGGGGTGTGGAAGGACCTGACCGAGAACGTGAACTCGATGGCGGCCAACCTCACCGGCCAGGTGCGCAACATCGCCGACGTGACCACGGCAGTGGCACGCGGCGATCTCTCCAAGAAGATCACGGTCGATGTGAAGGGCGAGATCCTCGAGCTGAAGAACACCGTGAACACGATGGTGGATCAGCTCAACGCATTCGCCGGCGAAGTTTCGCGCGTGGCGCGCGAGGTCGGCAGCGAAGGCAAGCTCGGCGGCCAGGCGCAGGTGAAGGGCGTGGGCGGGGTATGGAAGGACCTGACCGACAACGTGAACTCGATGGCGGCCAACCTCACCAGCCAGGTGCGCAGCGTGGCGAGCGTGGTGACCGCGGTGGCCAACGGCGACCTGCACCGCAAGCTGACGGTCGAGGCCAAAGGCGAGGTGGCGGCGCTGGCCGACATCATCAACGGCATGATCGACACCCTCGCGACCTTCGCCGACCAGGTGACCAACGTGGCGCGCGAAGTCGGCAGTGAAGGGAAGCTCGGCGGGCAAGCTCGTGTTCCAGGCGCCGCCGGCCTGTGGCGGGATTTGACGGAGAACGTGAACCGGCTCGCGGCGAACCTCACCTCGCAGGTGCGCGCGATCGCGGAAGTCGCCACCGCGGTGACCAAAGGCGACCTGACGCGCTCGATTACCGTGGAAGCGCAGGGTGAGGTGGCCTCGTTGAAGGACAACATCAACGAGATGATTCGCAACCTGAAGGACACCACGCGCAAGAACACCGAGCAGGACTGGCTGAAGACGCACCTGGCACGGTTTACCCGCATGCTCCAGGGCCATCGCGACCTGGTCACGGTGTCCAGGCTGATCCTGAGCGAGCTGACGCCGCTGGTGAATGCGCAGCAAGCCGCGTTCTATGTGGCCGATCATCGCAGCGGCGACTCGCAGCTCGAGCTGCTGGCGGGCTATGCGCAGCGCCAGGGCAAGACCCTGCCGCGCAAGATCGCGTTCGGCGAAGGCCTGGTCGGCCAGTGCGCGTTCGAGAAGAAGCGCGTGCTGCTGTCGCAGGCGCCGAGCGACTACGTGCGCATCGGCTCCGCGCTCGGCTCCGGCGTGCCGGCGAGCATCATCATCCTGCCGGTACTGTTCGAGGGCCAGGTGAAGGCGGTGATCGAGCTCGCCTCGTTCTCCAAGTTCAGCGAGATCCACCAGACCTTCCTCGACCAGCTCACCGAGTCGATCGGCGTGGTGCTCCACACTATTGCCGCCAACATGCAGACGGAGTACCTGCTGCACCAGTCGCAGTCGCTGACCGCCGAGCTGCAGAGCCAGCAGGAGGAGCTGAAGAAAACCAACGACCGCCTGGAGCAGCAGGCGCTCAACCTGCAGAAGTCCGAAGCGCTGCTCAAGTCCAAGCAGGAGGAGCTGCGCTCCGCCAACGAGCAGCTGCAGGAGAAGGCGCGCCAGCTCTCGGAGCAGATGCACCAGGTCGAGTTCAAGAACCGCGAGATCGAGCAGGCGCGCGCGGCGCTGGAGGAGAAAGCCGAGCAGCTGTCGCTTTCCTCGCGCTACAAGTCGGAATTCCTGGCGAACATGTCGCACGAGCTGAGGACGCCGCTCAACAGCCTGCTGATCCTGGCGCGCCTGCTGGCCGACAACGTCGGCGGCAACCTGACGCCGAAGCAGGTCGAGTTCGCGCGCACCATCCACTCGTCGGGCGCGGAATTGCTCGCGTTGATCAACGACATCCTCGACCTGGCGAAGATCGAATCCGGCACCGTGACGCTGAACATCGCTTCCGAGCGCTTCGAGGACGTGGTCGACTCGGTCGAGCGCACCTTCCGCCAGATGGCGAACGACAAGGGGCTGGAATTCGTGGTCGCGCGCGGCGCGGAGCTGCCGCCCGCAATGCAGACCGACGGCAAGCGCCTGCAGCAGATCCTCACCAACCTGTTGTCGAACGCCTTCAAGTTCACCAACAAGGGCGAGGTGCGCCTGGCGATCGAGCCGGCCACCACCGGCTGGAGCCTCGGCCACCCGGTGCTCGACCGCGCCGATCCGGCGATCGCCTTCTCGGTGATCGACACCGGCATCGGCATCCCGGTCAACAAGCAGCGCCTGATCTTCGAGGCGTTCCAGCAGGCCGACGGCTCGACCAGCCGCGAGTACGGCGGCACGGGCCTCGGCCTTTCGATCAGCCGCGAGCTCGCCCGCCTGCTCGGCGGCGAGATCCGCGTGTCGAGCGTGCCCGGCCATGGCAGCACCTTCACGCTGTACCTGCCGCTCGACTATCGCCCCTCGGGCGAGGCGCCGAGCCTGGCCGCCGGCGTGGACATCGGTGGGGAAGAGCAGGGCAGGGAAGAAGAGCGCGATGCCGAACCGGAGGTCGAGGTGCAGGAGGGCAACGGCGACGCCAACGGCCACCTTGCGCCGGTGTCGAGCCACGAGGCCGCGACCATCGCGCCGAAAGCCGGCGCGGCGCTCGAGGGCCGCAAGGTGCTGGTGGTCGACGACGACATCCGCAACGTGTTCGCCATGACCAGCGCGCTCGAGCTGCACGCGATGAAGGTGCTGCACGCCGAGAGCGGCAAGGAAGCCATCGAGACCCTGAAGCGCGAGGGCGACATCGACCTCGTGCTGATGGACGTGATGATGCCGGGGCTCGATGGCCTCGACACGATGCGCCTGGTGCGCCAGCTCGACGGCTACCGCGAGCTGCCGATCGTCGCGGTCACCGCCAAGGCGATGCTGGGCGACAGGGAGAAATGCATCGAGGCCGGCGCGAGCGACTACCTCGCCAAGCCGGTGAACGTGGACGTGCTGCTGGCGACGCTATGGAGAGCACTGGAGGCTACGCATGCCTGAAGCCGCATGCTAAATCGGGCTACTCACGCGTGAGCCGGGAATTCGACTCCGTAGTCGAGACCGTGGCCGGGCTCGCGGCGGCGAACATCGTCATCGTCGAGACCCTGCACGAGCACGGCATCATCGACAAGACGCACTTCGCGCACGCCTTCGCGCGCGCCCTGGACACGCTGGCCCCCGAGCACCGCGGCAGCATGATCGAGCTCGTGCTGCGCAACATGCGCGACCGCTGCATGAACCTGCCCGCCGGCGAGCACTCCGACGCTCAGGAATGGATCAAGCAGTTCCTTAGCTGATGCGCTTCGCCATCGAGCCGCGCGCCGGCTACCTGCGCGCGACGCTGTCGGAGCGGGAAACCGCCGAGGAGATGCGCGAGTTCCTGCTGGCAGTGCACGCCGCGTGCCGTCGGCACGCGAGCCCGAAGATCGTCATGGTCATCCGCCGCTCGCGTCCCGCTTTCAAGCCCGAAGACTATGGCTTGAACAGCTACGCGGCCGAGCTGGTCAGTGCCGCGTGCCAGATCGCGCTGGTCGGCGACAGCGAGGAGCTGCACAGCGCGCACGGCTACATCGAGATGGTGGCGCGCCAGCAGAACATCAACGCGCGCGCGTTCCGCGACGAGGCGGCGGCGCTGCGCTGGATGAGCGGCTCCGTGGGGCCGGCCCGGCGCTACCGTTTCACCCGCGTGGTGATAGCCGGCGCGCCCGAGGATCAGGGCGTCTACGCGCTATGGGACGGCGAAGAACTGATCTACTACGGCCGGGGCAGCATCCGCGAGCGGTTGCTGGACCATTTCCACGGGCGCGTCGACCCGCTCACGCGGCGCGCCACGCACTACGGCTGGGAGATGTGCGCCGACGCAGCGGCGCGCGAAGCCGAGCTGCTCGAAGAACACCAGCGCCTGTTTGGCAAGCCGCCGCGGCTCAACGCGGCTGCTTAAGGGACGCCTTTAAGCCAGGACGGCCGGCGGAACTCGCCGACCAGAGTGCCCGCGGCCGCTTCGCGGCCGTCACTGTCGAAAATGATCTCGCGGTTGCCGAAGGGCAGCACGCGGCCGGCAATCACCAGGCGCGTGTGGCCGTTGCTGCATTCGAATTGCAGGATCAGGCCGCTCGCCAGATCTTCCACGATCTGTTCCTTGATGGCGCACAGTGCGCCATTGGGTTTTACCGGCATTGGAAGCCTCATGAAGGTGATACAACCGTTGAGCAACACGCGTACCAGCTTGATGTCGTAGATCGGTTACGCAGGAAAAGGAATTGCTACTGGACGGGATAACCACGCGCGTGGTGTAAGCTTTTCGAAAGCGCAAAAAATGCCGATCGCGAGTCCCCGTTACGCACTGACCACCACCATGGTCTCAGGCGCCCCGAACGACCCGGGTGTTTACGCGTTGTGGGAGAACGACGAGCTCATCTACTACGGCCACGCCCGCGGCGAGAGCGCGACCATCCAGTCCTGCCTGCAGCAGCACATCGGCGGCAACAACGGCTGCACCGCGCGCGCCACGCACTACGGGTGGGAGATCTCCGCCAACCCCCCGCAGCGCGAGGCCGACCTGCTGCGCGAGTTCCAGCGCGCGCACAAAAGGCTGCCGCGCTGTAATAGCAGCGGCGGCTGAATCAGGCTGCCGCGCTGCAACAGCAGCACAGGCTGAAACCGGCGTAAGATGGAATTCGGGGACGGAGCCCTAACTCCACGGCTGGCGCAACTTTCGGAGTTAGGGCTCCGTCCCCGAATTCTTGGGGAATCGTCATGTCGATCAAGATTCGCAGTTTGCCGTTCACGGAGTCGCTGATCTCCGCCGCGCCCGACACCACCGGAGTGTTCGCGCTGTGGCAGAACGGCGGCGTGATCTATCTGGGCAAAGCATCCGCGGGTAGCGCGACCATCCGCAAGGCGCTCGGCGAGCAGTTCGAAGGCCGCAAGTGGAACGAAATGGTCGTTACGCGTTGCAGCTGGGAAATCGTGGAGGATGCGGACCAGCGCCATCACGAGCTGCTGCACGAATTCGAGGCGGCGCATCGCTGCCTGCCACTGTGGAATGATCCGCAGCGCCTGCCGACCTAAGTCACCAGCACGTCGGTCCTGCCCCGCTATCTACCGAGCTCCTGCCGCGGCTAAGCGGTCGGGTGTTTTTCGCACAAGAATCCTGCGGCATGCGTCACCTTCCCTGGCAGCGGCCAAGGCGGCTACCATGGGTTATCCGTTTCTTCCGGGAGTTCCGCCACATGGTCAAGACCACCGCTTTCATCGCCGCAACGCTATTTGCCGCTCAGGCTTACGCGCACGAAGACGACGCCAAATCGTCCAGCCAGGTGCTCGGCAAGGTGAGCTTCAAGACTTCATGCAGCAAGGCGGCACAGCCCAAGTTCAACCGCGGCGTCGCGTTGCTGCATTCGTTCTGGTACACGGAGGCCGAAGCGGCGTTCAAGGACCTCGTCGCCCAGGAGCCGACCTGCACCATCGCCTACTGGGGCCTGGCCTCGATCCTGATGAACAATCCGATCGCCGGGCAGGGCGCGGTCGGCAAGGCGCCGGAGCTGGCGCAGGCCGCGCTCGAGCAGGCGCGAGCCAACCCGCCGAAAACGCAGCGCGAGCGCGATTACCTCGAGGCTGTGTCGGCCTACTACAAGGACTTCGCGCAGCGCACCGAGCGCGAGCGTCAGCAGGCGCGCGCCGAGGCGTACGAAAAGCTGGCCGCGAAGTATCCGACCGATGACGAAGCGCAGATCTTCTATGCGGTCTATCTCGCCGCCACCCAGTCGCTCAACGACAAGACCTATGGCCCGACGCTGAAGGCGGCCGGGATCCTGGAGCAGCAGTTCAAGAAGTACCCGCAGCACCCCGGCGTTGCCCACTACCTGATTCACAGCTACGACTATCCGCCGATCGCGCAGAAGGGCGTGAGCGCCGCGCGCCGCTACGCGAAGATCGCGCCGGATGCGCCGCACGCGCAGCACATGCCGTCGCATATCTTCACGCGCGTCGGCTACTGGGAAGACGCGGTGCAGACCAACGCGCGCTCGGCCGCCGCCGCGCGCAAGGGTAACGAGGGTGACGAGTCCTGGCACGCGGTCGATTACATGGTGTACGCGTATTTGCAAATGGGGCGCGACCGGCAGGCGGAGGCCACCTGGACCGACGCGCTGAAGTACATGAACATCACGCCGCGCTTCGTTGCGCCCTATGCCATCGCGGCGATCCCGGCGCGGCTCGCGATCGAGCGCGGCGACTGGAAGGCGGCGGCCGCCCTCGAGCCGCGCCCGTCGAAGTTTCCATTCGTCGACGCGAACACGCATCTCGCGCGTGCGCTGGGCAACGCCCGCACCGGCAACCCGGACGCGGCGGAGCAGGAGCTGCTGGCCATGCGCAAGCTGCACGCGCAACTGGTCGAGGCGAAGAACGGCTACTGGGCAACAGAGGTCGAGGTGAGCGGCCTGGTGGCGGTGGCCTGGACCCGGCTAGCACAGGGCAAGGCGGACGAGGCCGAGGAGCGCATGCGCCAGGCCGCGGACCTGGAAGACAAGAACGACAAGCACATCGTCACCCCCGGCCGCATCCTGCCGGCGCGCGAGCTTCTCGGCGACATGCTGCTGGAGATGAAGCGCCCGGCCGATGCGCTCAAGGAATACGAGGCGTCGCAGCAACGCGAGCCCAACCGTTTCCGTGGCCTGTACGGCGCGGCGCAGGCGGCGCAGCAGGCGGGCGATGCGGCGAAGGCGAAGCGCTATTACGCGCAGCTCGTCAAGGTGGCGGCCAAGGGTGACGCGCGGCCGGAGCTCGCCGCGGCGAAAAAGTATCTCTCGAAGAACTAGCTGCCCGGCACCGTGCCCGCGGGCAGCGTTTCAATGTAGCGGTAGATGTCCCCAGGCCGCGCGAGCCAGATGCGCTCGCGCTGCTTGGCGATATGCTCGATCACCTGCCGGAAGCGGCGCAGCCGGTGCGGGTGGCCGAGGATGAAGCTGTGCAGCACCAGGCTCATCACCAGAGGCCGGCGCGCGGACTCCTCCAGCATTTCGTCGAACTGGTCGATCAGGTTCTCGCAAAAGATCTGCGAGGGCGTGCGCCGCGACACGGTCTCGAGCGAATCGTTGAGGTCGTGCGCGTAGGGGATGGAGAGGATGGGGCCGTGCCGGGTGCGGAACCAGACCGGCTGGTCGTCGAGCGGCCAGTCCATCATGTAGCGGAAGCCGGCCTCGCGCAGCAGATCGAGCGAGGCATGCGTCTGCGAGATGTAAGGCGCCAGCCAGCCCAGCGGCCGCTTGCCCTCGTGCTTCTGGATCGTATCGGCAGCCTCCCGAATCAACTCTTTTTCGGCTTGCAAAGGCAGATCGGCCTGGCGTTCCGCGTTGGTGCGGCCGTGGCCGATGATCTCGTCGCCGCGCTTGCTGAATGCCGCGACCATCTGCGGGCAATAGTCGTAGAGCGCGGTATTGACCAGCAGCCCGTACGGCAGGTCGTAGGCCTCGGCGAGCTCGAGCAGGCGCCAGGCGCCGACGCGGTTGCCGTAATCGCGCCAGGCGAAACTGCGCGTGTTCGGCTGCGGATGCGGCGCGGCGTAATCGTTGCCCAGACCTTCGCCGAAGGAAAAGTGCTCGACGTTGAGACACAGGTGCACGGCGAGGCGCTTGCCGCCCGGCCAGCTGTAGTCCTTGCGATGAGGAAGCGCGGAGTAGTCGTAGCGGCCGTGCGTTTTCAGCTTCATAGGTCGAACCCCTCGGCAAAGCGGGAAAAATCCGGCAGCTCTTCGAGCTTCAGGCAGCCTTCGAGCAGGCGGCGCGCGACTGGCTCGCCCCAGAGCGGCACGCCGAGCTGCATGAATTTCGCCTGCAGCTCCTCGGGCCGGTGCGGCTTGGAAGGCTCGCCTTTGGTGATGGTGCAACGCCCTTCGAGGACTTGTCCGCCGGACAGGACGATGCGCACATCGCAGGGCTGCTCGGCTGGATAGCGCGCGGTATAACTCGGTTCTTCCCGCACCTCGACGCGCGCAGCGAGGGCCTGGATCGCCGGGTTGTCGACGGCGGGCTGCTCGAAAGCCGCGAGCTCGGAGCGGCCGTGATGGAGGATGGTGGCAAGCGCGAAAGGCACCGAGAAGCGTGCGCCGAAGCTGCTGGTGACGTGCTTCTCTTTGAGCATCGCCGCCAGGCGGTAGGCCTTCACCTCGATGCGCTCGATGCGCGCGAGATCGATCTTGCCCGAGCGCGAAAGCAGGTCCTCCAGGGCGTCGATCACCGAATGGACGTAGCGCCCGGTGGGATGGAGCTTGAAGTAGCCCTGCGCAAGCATCCATTCGCGGCCGAGGTTGTCGGTTGCCTTCGCCGGATCGAAACCGTCGGCGAGCACCTTGCCGTAGATGGACGCCGGGCTGTCGGCTTCTCCCGTGAATCCGCATTCCACCAGCCGCGCGGCCATCAGGCCCATGTACCCGGAATGGCCGGTAAAGATGTTGCGCACCGTGGCGCCGTCGAGCAGCGTCTGCCGGCTGGTCGCCATGCCCATCGTCGTCGCGACATTGATCAACTCGTGCATCCGGCGCTCGTCGAAGCCTTGCAGCCGGCCGGCCGCCACCGCCGCGCCGAGCGTGCCCCAGGTGCCGTGCGGGTGGACCGCGATCTTCATCTGCGCCGCGCGGCTGATGCGCGAGCACACTTCGTAGCCGACGGCGATCGCCATCAGCAGCGCTTCACCCGAGGCGCCCGACTCCTGCGCCAGCGCGACTGCAGCCGGCACCACCTGGATTCCCGGATGGCCCTTGGCGAACAGGTTGCCTTCGTTCAGCTCGAGCCAGGTGCCTGCCGTGCCGTTTAGGAGTGCAGCGTCGAATGCGTTGGCGCGCTGGCGGGTGCCAAGAATCCACGCGGAACCCCCCGCGGGGCTGTGCCGCTTCGCCAAGGCCTGCATTTCCGGCTGCTGCATGCCAGCGGCGATCACCGGCAGGCTGTCGGCCACCACCCAGCGCGTGCGCTCCAGCACTTTCGCCGGCAGATCCGCCAGCCGCGTGCGGCAGGCGAATGCCGCGAGTTCCTGCAGATGACTCAATCGATCTTCGCGCCCGACACCTTCACCACGTCGGCCCACTTCTTGACCTCGGCCTTGATCCAGGCCGCGAACTCCTCCGGCGAGTTGCCGACGATGTCGGCGCCTTGCGAGGTGAGTTGATCGCGAACCTCTGGCGTGCGCAGCACCCGCACCACCTCGGTGTGCAGCCGAGAGATGATTTCACGGGTGGTACCGGCCGGGGCGAGCAGACCGTTCCAGCCCACCGCGTCGAAGTCCTTGAGTCCCAGCTCATGCAGCGTCGGCACGTCCGGCAGCACCGCGATGCGCGCCAGGCTCGTCACGGCGAGCGGCTTGATCCTGCCCGAGCGGACGTGCGGCAGCAGCGGCGGCACGTTGTCGAACATCATCGGGATCTGGCCGGCGACCAGATCCACGATCGCCGGTGCGCCGCCCTTATAAGGGATGTGCAGGATGTTCACGCCGGTGTACGCCTTGAACAGCTCGCCCGTCATGTGCGGCGGCGTGCCGTTGCCCGCGGTGCCGTAGCTCAAGCTGCCCGGCTTGGCTTTCGCCAGCGCGAGCAGCTCGGCGACGTTGGAAACGCCCGCGGACGGATGCACCACCAGCAGGTTGGTGTAGTTCACCGCCTGCGTGATCGGCGCGAAATCCTGCACCAGGTTGTAGGTGAGCTTCGTGTACAGGCTCTGGCTGATCGCGAGCGAGCTGGTCCCCATGATCAGGGTGTAACCATCGGGCGCCGACTTCGCCACATGATCGGCCGCGATGTTGCCGCCTGCGCCGGGCCGGTTCTCCACCACGACCGGCTGTCCGAGCGGCGCGGAAAGTCGGGCGCCGATGGTGCGCGCGAGAATGTCGGAAGTGCCGCCGGGCGGAAACGGCACCACGATGCGAACCTGTCGCGCCGGATAGGACTGCGCGCAGACCAGTCCTGCCATGATGAGGGCAATGCTCGCCAACAAAATTCGCGCCATACGGATTCGCATCGTGTTCGCTCCGTTGTTCCGGCAAATCATACCCAGTATGCTCGTTGAATGGACTTGACCATTCGCAACGGCACGGTGGCGACCGCCAGCGAGACGCTGCGCTGCGACGTCGGCATCGAGGGCGAGAAGATCGTCGCCATGGCGCAGCAGTTGCCGCCGGGGCGGCGCGACATCGACGCCAAAGGCCGATACGTGCTTCCCGGCGGCATCGACAGCCATTGCCATATCGAGCAGCTGTCCGGCATGGGCATCATGTCCGCCGACGATTTCTACAGCGGCACGGTGTCCGCGGCGTTCGGCGGCACCACCACCATCATCCCGTTCGCCGCGCAGCACCGCGGCACGTCGGTCACCACGACGCTGGCCGACTATCATGAGCGCGCGCGCCCCAAGGCGGTCATCGACTACGGCTTCCACCTCATCATCGGCGATCCCACCGACCAGGTGCTGCAGGAAGAGCTGCCGGCAGCGATCAAGGGCGGCATCACCTCGTTCAAGGTCTACATGACCTATCCGAAGTGGCGGCTGGAGGACTACCAGCTGCTCGAGGTGATCAGCGTCGCGGAGCGCGAAGGCGCGCTGGTGATGGTGCACGCCGAGAACGACGACATGATCCGCTGGATCGCCAAGCGCCTGATCGAGCGCGGGCACGGCGCGCCGAAATTCCACGGCGTCGCGCACGATGCGCTAGCCGAGGCGGAAGCGACGAACCGCATCATCATGCTGTCGCGGCTGCTGGGCGCGCCGGTGCTCATCGTGCATGTGTCGAGCCCGGAAGCGACGAACACGATTCGCGCCGCGCAAACCCTCGGCGCGCGCATCTATGCGGAGACCTGCCCGCAGTACTTGGTGCTCACCGCCGCAGACATGGACAAGCCCGGCGTCGAAGGCGCGAAATGGTGCTGCAGCCCGCCGCTGCGCGACGCGGCGGCGCAGGAGGCAATCTGGGCCGGTCTGATCGACGGCACGTTCCAGGTTTACTCCTCCGATCATGCGCCCTACAAATTCGACAAGACGGCCAAGATTCCGCGCGGCGATCAGACCACCTTCAAGGAGATGGCCAACGGGATTCCGGGGATCGAGATGCGCCTGCCGATCCTGTTCTCCGAAGGCGTGCTGAAGAAGCGCCTGAGCATCAACCAATTCGTCGCCCTGTCGGCGACCAACCATGCGCGCATGTACGGCCTGTACCCGCACAAGGGCACCGTCGCGGTCGGCTCCGACGCCGACATCGCGATTTGGGATCCCGAGATCGAGAAACGCGTCGCCTATTCGATGATGCACGACGCGGTCGGCTATACGCCTTACGAGGGCCATGTCTACAAAGGCTGGCCGCAGATGGTCTTCAGCCGTGGACGCGTGGTGGTCGAAGGCGGCGCATTGAAAGTCGCGCGCGGCTCGGGCAAGTACCTGGCGCGCGGCGTACCCGGCCCCGTGGCCACTGCGAAGACCATGGACGGTCCTGCACGAAAACTGAAAGAGCTCATCAATGGCTAGACACCTCAAAATCGCCGCGGCCCAGCTCGGGCCGCTCCACAAATCAGACTCCCGCGTCGCCGCGGTTTCGAGACTGAAGAAACTGCTACAGGACGCGCACGCCATGGGCGCGAAGTTCGTGGTGTTCCCCGAGCTCGCGTTCACGACCTTTTTTCCCCGCTGGTGGATGGACGACCAGCGCGAGGTCGACGCGAAGTATTTCGAGAAGAGCATGCCCTCGAAGGACACGCAGCCGCTGTTCGACGAGGCCAAGAAGCTCGGCATCGGGTTCTACATCGGCTACGCCGAGCTCACGGAGGGGCGGCGCTTCAACACCGCGATCCTCGTCGGGCCGGACGGCTCGATCGTCGGCAAGTACCGAAAGATCCACCTGCCGGGCCACGCCGAGCACAAGCCCAAGGCCGCCTTCCAGCATCTGGAGAAGAAATACTTCGAGGTCGGCGACCTGGGGTTCCGCGTCTGGAAATACCTCGGCGCGATCACCGGCATGCTGATCTGCAACGACCGGCGCTGGCCGGAGGCGTTCCGCGTGCTGGCGCTGCAGGGGGCCGAGATCGTCGCGCTCGGCTTCAATACGCCGAGCGAGAACCTGCACTACCCCGAGCCGCCGGCGCTGCGCGTTCACCACCACCTGATCATGGCGCAGTCGATGGCATTCCAGAACGCCACCTGGCTGGTGGAAACGGCGAAGGCCGGCCACGAAGACGGCTTCCGCATGTTCGGGCACTCGGTCATCGTCGCCCCCACCGGCGAGATCGCAGTCAAGAGCCAGTCCGAGGAGGACGAGGTCATCTGCTACAACTGCGACATCGACCTCGCCGCGAATCTCAAGAAGACCATGTTCAATTTCGCCGCGCATCGTCGGCCGGAGCATTACCGCCTGATCGTGGACCGCGTAGGGGCCGAAGTGACGCCCGCAAACTAAGGATCGCAAAATTCGGGGACGGAGCCTGACATGTATCTGCCAAACCACTTTGAGGAAGCGCGGGACGAAGAGCTCGTGCGAACGATCGCCGCTTTCCCGCTCGGCGCACTGGTGCTTCACGGCCCTCATGGACTCGACGCCAACCATGTGCCGTTCCTGGTCGACGAATCCGGCGCCGAACCGAAGAAGCTTCTGGCGCACGTCGCCCGGGCCAACCCGATGTGGAAGGAGGCCAGGGACGGCGACGAGGCGCTGGTCATATTCCGCGCGGACGACGCCTACATTTCGCCCAACTGGTATCCGAGCAAGCACGAGTTTCATAAGCAGGTGCCGACCTGGAACTACCGCGTCGTGCACGTCCACGGCAAGCTCGTCATTCGCGACGACGAACGCTTCGTCCGCGGCGTGGTCGCCCGCCTGACCCGCACGCACGAAGCGCAGACGGGCTCGCCGCGGCCCTGGAAAATGACCGACTCGACGGCCGAATACATCGATCAGATGCTGGCGAACATCGTCGGCATCGAGATCGAGATCACGAAAATGACCGGCAAGTGGAAGCTGAGCCAGAACAAGGAAGAGCGAGACCGCGTGAACGCGGCCGAGGAGCTGCGCAAGCGCGGCGAGCAGGAGATTTCGGGCGCAATGCTGGGCACGGTCGCCGGCAAGAGCTAGCGCCGGCCGAAAGACAGCAAGCCATGTCGCTCCTGGCATTCATCATCGCCGCTGCCGTCCTCGCCATCACGCCGGGACCGGGCATCGCCTACGTTGTCGCTCGTACGGTTGCCGGCGGTCGCTCGGAAGGCCTCGCATCGTGCCTCGGTACCGGAATCGGCGGGATGCTTCACGTGCTCGCGGCGGCGCTCGGCGTATCGCTGGTCGTCGCCCAATCCGCCGTGGCCTTCAACCTGGTCAAGTACCTCGGTGCGGCGTATCTGGTCTATCTTGGTATTCGCTTGCTTCTGCGCCAGGATCAGGCGTCAACGGCGCAGCCGGTAGTGTCGCGAGGCATGCGTGGAGCCCTATTCGAGGGAATCGTAGTCGAGGCCTTGAACGTCAAGACCGCGCTCTTCTTCCTCGCGTTTCTGCCTCAGTTCGTCTCGACAAGCGAGCCCTTGCTGCCACAGCTCATGCTGCTCGGAAGCATCTGTGTTGCTCTGAACACGATCGTCGACGTCATCGCCGTTTTCGCAGCCGATCGTTTGCTCCATTCGAGCGCGGCGCGCGCCGCCCGAGCTCGACTGCTGACCCGGGTGTCGGGCGTCACAATGCTGGGATTGGGTGCGTACTTGGCACTCGCACGGCGGCAGCCTGAGCGGTTGAACTTGCCTTGAGGATCGTCGATGCCTAAAGCGTACTGGGTGATCTGCCACCGCTCGACCAAGAGCGCGGAGAAATTCGCGGCCTTTACCAAGCTCGCGTATCCGGCGATCCACGCCGCCGGCGGGCGGTTCCTGGTCCGAACCTCGAAGGTGGCCAAGACGTACGAGCACGGGCTCAACGACCGCACGGTGGTGATCGAATTCGAGAACCTCGCCAAAGCCACCGCGGCTTACGAAACGCCGGACTACAAGCAGGCCTTGCGCGCCCTGGCCGACGGCGCCGAGCGCGACCTCCGCATCGTCGAAGGCGTCTAGCGCCCCCTATCGTCGTCCCCGCGCAGGCGGGAACCCAATTTTATGGACTTAGAGCTAGCGCACCTACCACCCCTCGAGCGCTACAAGCTCCTCATCGGCCTCGTCATCCCGCGCCCGATCGCCTGGGTCTCGACCTGGAGCGAAAACGGCGTCGCTAACTGCGCGCCATTCTCCTTCTTCAACGTAATCTCCGAAGACCCGCCGCTCTGCATCATCAGCTTCAACTGGCGCTCCGACGGCACCATCAAGCACACCCTCAAGAACATCCGCCGCACCGGTGAATTCGTCGTCAACCTGGCCGACGAAAGCACTGCCAAAGCGATGCACTTTACCGGCACCGAGATCCCGGAGGCCGACAGCGAGTTCGCGAAGTTCGGCCTCACGCCCGTGCCGGCGAAGCTGGTCAAGCACCCGCGCATCGCCGAGGCGGCGGCGTCGTTCGAATGCCGCCTCGAGCGCCGCATCAGCTTCGGCCCCGAGCGCGAGATGGTGGTGGGCGAGATCCTGATGGTGCACGCTCGCGACGGCATCATCGACCCGGCGACGAAGCGCATTTCCGAGGATCTTTACCGTCCGATCGGCCGCTTATTTGCGAACCGCTATTGCACTACCCGCGAGCGGTTCGACTTGTGTGGGACGTTGCCGCCCGGCGAAGCTTCGTAGCGGCGCTAAACCTCTTTCAAACACGGTCCAGCAGCCGCATGGTCTAACGATCGCTTACGACCCGAACAGGACAGTGACTAGGCAGCTGCTGCTCGGTTCCGCCTCCCCTCCGAATGGATGGCCTACAAATGACTGCGGAGGTTGGCAGACCCATACGACGAAATGCGAATAGAATTTCGTCCGCCGCGAGAGAGGGCGGGGGTGGGGAACGTAATGGCTAAGGACTCGGCAATCGAGTGGACTCACCACACCTTCAACCCGTGGTGGGGCTGTACGAAGGTCTCACCAGGGTGCAAACATTGCTACGCCGAAACGTGGGCACGGCGCCTCGGTGCGGTCCTGTGGGGCGCTCGCGCGCCCAGGCGCGAGCCGTCCGAGGCGTACTGGCGGCAGCCACTTGCCTGGAATGCAGCGCTGCGGGACGGCCAACGCGAGCGGGTGTTCTGCGCCTCGATGGCGGACGTCTTCGAAGACCGCCGAGATCTCGATAGCAAGCGCGAGCGCCTTTGGAAGCTCATCGATCAGACCCCTCGCCTCGATTGGCTGCTCCTTACGAAGCGGCCCCACAAGGTGCGCGAGCTAGCACCGTACGATCACCACTGGCCGCACAACGTGTGGCTTGGCGCTACGGCTGAAAATCAAAAGTGGCTTGACCGGCGCATGCTCGAGCTCGCCGAGATTAGGGCGAAGGTGCTATTTCTGTCCTGCGAGCCGCTACTCGGCAGACTCGACTTCTCCCAGTGGCTCGACCGCACGCGGCGCGGTGAGCTGCGCATGGTCGATTGGGTGATTGCGGGCGGCGAGAGCGGCGGCCACGCTCGCCCGATGAATCCCGAATGGGTGCGCTCCATCCGCGACCAGTGCGTGCGCGCTGGCGTCAAGTTCCACTTCAAACAGTACGGCAACTGGCGTCACGTCGGGCCGCACCAGGCAAACAGCTACGCGAGCAAGACATTATTCCTTTCGAATGGCCAGCGAATCATCGTGGGCAACATGGGCAAGAAGAAGGCCGGCCGCATGCTCGACGGCCGGACTTGGGACGAATTCCCGCGCGGCGCTACTTAAGAACGCTCTTGGCGAAACGAAGTGCCAAGCCGCGCGCAGCATGGGAAGGGTTTGATACGGCAAAGAACAGCGCAAAGAGCGGCGCGCCCTGCTTGCCCGATCCTCTGACCTGGTACAGCGGCTTCGGCTCGGCGACCGTGGGGAACACCCCTTCCAACCTTTTTTTCACCCACGCAAGCATTTGCGGTACGTCGACCTTACGCACGTCCGACGCTTTCTCGAACATGTCTTCCATCTTTGGCCGACCGTAGAACGCGGTCCGCCACTCATCGGTGCCTAGGATTCTGGTCAGCGCGGCCGCCTTGTCCTCGTCGATGTCATCGGCTCTCAACGACGCCTGGCGATAGAGCCCGCTCAGCGGGAAGAGATACCAAAGATCCGCGATCTTCGACGCTGCAATCTCGCGCAAAGTTTCCCATCGCACCTGCATGCCATAGGGGTCGAGGAACACGATAGCTCGGTCGCGGGATGCGTTTAGCAGGCGCAACTGCGCGGGTACCGCCGAATTAGCATCGTCCTTGATGATTGCGATCGCGCGATCCTTGGCGCGATCTTTCAACCGCTCTAGCGCACGCACACGCTTTAGCGATTTTTCAATGAATACCATGCGGTGGAACGGCGGATCGCAGGTGATGGCGATCGATGCCGAGCCCGGAATCTCAATCTGTTCGCCGCCCACCTTGATGTTGCACATGCCAGTCCCAGCAAACGCATCGATGTAATGCAGGTAGAAGCGGCTCTGCAGGGCGGTGGTGTACGCCGGCAAATACTTTTGCAACGTCTCGAGCTTCAGTGCGGTGTGAGCCGCGCCGAATTCATGCGTCGAATCGTCGCCGTTCTCGCTTATGGCGTTGTCCCCATAGCCGCCATCCTGCGGCAGCGCATACTCTACGCTGAGGTCATCTGTCCGTCTTTTTGCCTTATTGCCTTGCGGGGCAGGTCGCGTCGAGCTCATCGCCGAATGCTTATCTACTGACTCGCGGGGTTGGGGGGATCGTAATCCCGGCGTTTGCAGAGCCATCAATCCTTGACTGGCAGAGGAACTCTTCCAGCTTGGCAGCAAACGCGCGCATGTGACCCTCGTGCCGATCGCATAGAAGCTTGAAAATGTCTTGCTGCGACAAGATTCGATGCCGAATCATGTGCTTATACAGCGCTTTGGCATTCGGCAACTGCTGATCAAATCGGGGCTGGAAATCAGGTTTTTGATATTCATCCCAGAGCGCCTTTTCAACACTCTGAAGCGGCATGCAATAGGTGTTTGCAGCCTTGGCATGCGCTTTCTCCCACTGGTCGCCGTCCAGGACGGAGATCACGTCAGTGACCGGGCCGAAAAACGCGTCGCGCGCATTCCGTCTCATCAGGTCAACCACTTGGCCTCCGCCCCCGATCTCAATTACGTGATACGAGTAAAAGCACCGGGGGCAGTATCTTGTGATGACGTATTCCAAGAAAGCATTCAGAACTTTGTCCTCGGTGAGGATGTATCTGTCACGACCCATGAAGCCGAACATCAGACTCTTCACGTAACTGAAGGAGACTGGCGTCAAGGACACGCCTTCCGCCGTGCGCTCCATGTAAATGAGCTCTGCGGGATTCAGGGTCTGCATCATTGCCAGCGAGTGGCTGGTGAAGACAACATTGACGCTGTGGCGGGTGCACAAGCTGCGCAGTTCGCCTACAAGGCGCGCTTGGGCGGCCGCATCTAGAGAAATGTCGATCTCGTCGATAAAGACCAAGCGCTTGCCTTGAAGAACACGTCTATACAAGCTGATCAGGAAGTATTCTCCGGAGCTGAAGTAGTCCTCACGCAAATACCTTCCGTCGGGCTCTATAAGGCAACAGCAACCGCTCCCACGTAGCAGCTGGACCTCAATGAGGTCGTTGAAGCGGTTGTCCCCGTAGATGCGGGTAAGGAATCCGATCAATTCATCAGGTCTGTGATGCTGCCCGAGAATGATCGCCCGTCGAACATCGTCGTCGGCCTCGCTCAGCGTGCGGAAGTAGTGGAAGCGACTTCCATGTGGGATCGGCAGCTCAACGCTGATTAAAGACTTCAGCGCCGCCGGAATAGGGGTTCTCGTATTAAGCGTGACCAGCATGGGGTCGAAGGTGAATAGAAAGGTGTCATTACCTACCGTGTAGCGCACGGTGCTGGTGCGCTGGAGCACCCCGGCGGACGTCGTTCGCTTGAAGGTATCGGCAAGAGCGAAATTCATGATCGCCTTCGCCAACGTCGTTTTCCCTGAACCATTCTTGCCGACTATGCAGGTGGGCTGATTGCGATCTAGGTCTATGTCGAATCTAAGGGCCCGAATCGGTCGTACGTCCGCCACCTCGACTATGAACCGCATGCTTATCCAAACGAGCGATGAAGGAAGAGATCAACGACGGCAGTTCCAAACTTCTTCCGAAGTTTCTCCAAGTAAGCAGGATCCACCGTGTTGACGTAATTAAGCAGACCGGCCAGCCGGGCTTCGGCTTTTTGCTCCCCCTCCTTGAGGAAGCTTGCAAATTTCGGCCGGTCACGTAGGTAGAAGTGGATTAGAACTTCAATTTCAGATTTCACGCTGGCGTCCACCGAGATGGTGCCGTTGGGCAAGAGCACCATGCCTAGCAACTTAACTTTGCCGCCTACGTGCAAGAGCTTCGACTTTCCTAGGTTGGGTTTCAGCTCACCTGCGAAGATTCCTTCCAAGGCAGTGACGAGGCTCTCTTCTGCTGCTTTGAGGGCTAGCACGTCCTTTCCTGAGACGAGGAGGTCATCCGAATACCGTGTGTAGGTCAGTCCCTTATCAATGCAGTGCCGTTGAAAAGCATTGTCGAATGGAAGGAGCACCGCATTGCTAATGGCCGGCGAGGTCGAAAAGCCCATCGGTACTGCACCGTCGATGCACACAAGATCCAGGACACGTTCAATCCAGGACTCCAGATCGGCGATGGGACAGGACTGGCGAGCAGCGAGGATCGTCTGTCCAACGCGCGCACGTTTTAGGCTTGGGAAAAAGTCTTCGATGTCGCAGAGCAAGAAATGCTTGCTTTGAGCGTGGCGCAACACGGCATCGTAGGCGCTGACTCCCTTCCGATACGAGAAGACCACCTCTTCATTGACCGGCATGAAATCGAACAAGAAAAGCCTTAGAAAGTGGTGGTAGGCCTTAAGCTTCTCATTCGGTTCAAGCAGCTCCCGGGTCTTCCCGCCCTTTTTGAATGAACGTCGTACAAAATTGCGCTCGCTAGCGCCTTTGGCAAAATCAGTAAACGACTGTTTGCCGCGAAACATGGCTTCGAACAATTGCTTGAGGGGCTGTTTGCTAACCATTTGCCTGCGTTCGCTCTCGGGTGCACAAAGCTTGTCGATCGGGTTATACTGAATTCATGTCAGCTGACTAGGAGTATCTCCAGTCATTCGGGCTGACCTCTAGGCCGTCTGATCTACTTGTGTGGCGTGCCCATCTTCGATGGGCTGCCACACAAGAAGTAGAGCGTAGGACCTGTCTTTCCCCAACAAGGACGTAAGTCCCGCCAGCTTGCAGAAACGCGCGGCCGCTGCGACCCGTTAAGTATAGGTGGTGCCGTCCCGCCGGCCTGCTCCCGCGAACTTGAGCAGATGCCGCCCGGCTCGCTTTGCGTCAGGTCTAATTCCGGCTTGGATGCGCTCGATCGGCCTCGATCCGTCCGAAGGTTTTGTCTTCATCGGATAGCTCCACCATTGGAATGCCGACCGGAAGCTACGCGGCGAGGCGTTCGGTGACACCGAGTGCGCTAACGTAGCGCAGGTGCCGCGGAATGGATTCGCCGGGACCGCTGTCGCCGGCGAAGCTCCCTAGGTCACTGCTCCGCCTTAATCCCAGCCTTGGTGATGATGTCGCGCCACTTCACCACTTCCGAGGAGATGTAGCGCCCCATTTCCTCGGGGCTCATGGTGAGGGGCTCGGTGCCGAACTCCGCGAAGCGGGTGCGCACGGCGGGGTCGGCTACCGCGTTGGCCACTTCGGCGTTCAGCTTGTCCACGATAGGGCGCGGCGTGCCGCGCGGGGCGACGAGGCCGAACCAGGCTGACGACTCGTAGCCCTTGAGCCCGACTTCCGCCGAGGTCGGAACGTCCGGCAGGGCAGGCAGGCGGGTGGCGTTGGCCACCGCGAGCGCGCGCACCTGGCCGGCCTTGAGCGCGCCGAGCACGTTCGGCATGAGCTGAAAGCTCACCGGGACTTCGCCGCTGATGAGGTCGCTCTGCAATTGCGAGGTCACGCGATAGGGCACGTGCGTCATCTTCACGCCCGCCAGCTGCTCGAAGAACGCGCCCGCCAGGTGCTGCGAGCTGCCGTTGCCCACGGAGCCATATCCCACGCCCGGCTTGCCCTTGAGGAACGTGATCAGCTCGCCGATCGACTGGATGGGCAGCTTGCTGCTCACGACGATGATGTTGGGCAGCCGGCCGTACAGCGCCACCGGCTGGAAATCGCGCTCGGCGTCGTAGGCGAGGGCGGGCTGCAGCTGCTTGGCGACGATCAGCGGCCCGGACGCGCCCATCAGCAGGGTGTAGCCGTCGGGCGCCATTTTTACCGCCGCCGCCGTGCCGACTGCGCCGCCGGCGGCCGGGCGGTTGTCGACGATGAAGCGCTGGCCGGCGCTGGTGCTCATCTTGTCGAGCACGATGCGCGCGATGACGTCGCTCGCGCTTCCCGCCGAGAACGGGACGATCACGGTCACCGGCTTCGAGGGATAGTCCTGCGCCTGTGCCAGCAAGGCCCAAAGCAATCCCGTTGCCAAGAGCAGCTTTCTCATTGCTCGACTCTCCCGGTTGCACTGCCAAAACGCCGCTGCATCACCTGCTCGAAGGAAAGGCTGGAGGGCGCCACGGCGCCGCCGGCGCGCACGCGATAGGCGGCCGGCCGCGGCGGCGCGTCGGGCTCGCGGCCCTCGCGCAGCGCCTTGACCGCGTCAAGCATGTAGCGGCGAAAGCGCACTACGCCCACGTCGGTGGCGCTCAGGTGCTCGCGCGAGCGCTCGGCGATCAATCCCTGGCTGTCCTGCGCCATCGCGTCCTGTTCGGCGATGCCGCGCACGCCGGTGAAGGAGCGGTGCTTCTGCTCCTCGCGGTCGATCAGGTAATCGTTGTCGCGGTTGCGCATGGGGACGTAGCCGGGCCCGAGCTCGGCGAACTGGCCATAGCCGCCCTTCTCGAAGCGCGCGCGCTCCTCGGCGCTCAGCGGGCGCTCCGGGTGCCACGCATACGTGTAGATCCAGCACGACTCGTCGTTGATCGGCACCCACGTATAGCCCTGGAAAAACTCCCCCGGCATGGCCGAGGGCGCGATGGAGTGCGAGGGATACATGTATTGCGTGGCGCGCCAGTACGACTGGTCATTGTCGGCGCGGCGCGCGCCGCCGACCACGAAGCCCACGTCGTGCTCAAGGATGGTGAAGCGCGGCAACGGATCGTCGCGCAGCCAGCGCAACCGGTTCTCGTCCGCGGCGGTAGTGGGATTGACGTATTTGGAAACCGAAGGCGCCGGCATGTGCAGAAATGAGAAATGCGCGGTGTCGAGCCCGCCCTCGGCGGACTGCGCCCAGTTGCACTGCTGCAGCCGCTTGCTCACGTAGCGGTGCGACGCGGGCAGCACGCCGAATTCCAGTTGCGGGACTTCCGGCATGAGCTCGCGCGGGCCCATGTATGCCCACACCATGTCCCCGAATTCCCGCGTCGGATACGCCTTGATGGAAATCCTGCCGTGATAGGCCGCATCCGGCGGCACGGTCGGCATGTGCACGCACTTGCCGCTCACGTCGTACTTCCAGCCGTGGTAGATGCAGCGAATGCCGCCGTCCTCGTTGCGGCCGAAGAAAAGGTCGGCCCCGCGATGGGCGCAGGCCGGCTCGATGAGGCCCACCCGCCCTTGCGTGTCGCGGAACGCGACCAGGCGCTCGCCGAGCATCTGCAAGCGGATTGGCGCGCAATCGGGCTCGGCGAGCTCGCGCGACAGAGCGACCGGTAGCCAGAAGCGCCGGAAGTAATCTCCCATGGGAGTGCCGGGGCCGGTGCGGATCAAAAGGTCGTTGTCTGCCGGGCTCAACACGGCTTCAAATCGTATCACTCCAGTTTCGTATAAGCGCCTGGTGCAAAAAAGCGCTTGCCGCGCCGCGCCCACGGCGCGCAGAGTATCGGAGCCCGAAGACCTGAAAGGACGACATGACCTACCTCACTCGCCGGAAATTCCTGCAGACGTCGGCCGCCTTTACCGGAGCGCTGGCCGCAGGCTTTGCCTGCCGGGCTACCGCGGCCGCGCCGATCGCGGTTCCCGAGGTCGACAAGCTCGTGCTCCAGGTGCTGGTGGATGGCGCGTTCGATCTCTTCTCGCGCCCGCAAAAAGTGAATGGCGTTACGGTGGACGTGGTGCGCTCTTCGGACTTCAGGCGGCCTTTCCATGCGCAGTGGGGCTTGTCCATGCTGCTGGACTCGCAACGCGGCAGCGACGCGCGCACCATCCTGCTCGACTTCGGGCACACGCCGGAGGCCTTGATGCTGAACATGGAGCTGCAGGGCGTGGATCCGGCGAAGATCAAAGCCATGATCCTCAGCCACGGCCATAACGACCACTGGGGCGGCCTGCTCGGCTTCCTGGAAAAGAAGCGCGGGCTCCTGCCGGCCGAGCTGACGCTGTATTCCGGAGGAGAGGACAACTTCTGCAAGCGTCACGCCGGGCCCGCGACCGGCCCGTTCAGCGACCGTGGCGTTCTGGACCGGCGCGAGATTGCCGCGCATCGCGTCAAACTGGTCCTGGCCCAGGCGCCCACCGTAGTCGAGGGGCACGCCTTTACCACCGGCCAGATCCAGCGCTCCGGCATCGAGCGGGTGCTGCCGAACACGATGGTCGAGTTCGCCATGAAGGACGGCGTTGGCTGCGACATGGGGCATTTCAGCGCCGCGGAGCTGCAGGGCAAAATCATCCCCGATCAGCACGTGCACGAGCACGCGACCTGCTTCAACGTGAAGGGGCGCGGACTGGTGGTCATCAGCTCGTGCGGCCATGTCGGCATCGTCAACTCGGTACGCCAGGCGCAGGCGGTTTCGGGCGTGCGGAAGGTCCATGCCATCGTCGGCGGCTTCCACCTGGGACCGGCGCCGGCGGACTACCTCGGCCAGGTGGCGTCCGAAATTCGCAAGCTGGAGCCCGACACCGTCATCCCGATGCACTGCAGTGGAGACAACTTCGTACGCATGGTGCGCGAGCAGATGCCGGACAAGCTCGTGCTGGCAACCATCGGGAGCCGTATCTCGTTCGGGGCATGACCGTTCGCGGGGCTTGCATCGTCGGCGCTGTGCTGGCGAGCGTGGCGCTTGCGCAGGCGCACGCCGAGCCAGCGCCCACGCGCTCAGCCACCGAGCTGATGGATGTGCTGATGTGGAATCGCGAGCCGGTCGGTGGACCTTTCCGGCTCGTCGACCATACGGGTAGGCCGCGCAGCGATGCCGACTTCCACGGCAAGCTGGTGCTTCTCTACTTCGGCTTCACGTACTGTCCCGACCTTTGCCCCACCGACCTCGCGACGATGGGCGTGCTGGTGGAGAAGCTTGGGAAAGCGGGAGAAAGCGTGCAGCCGCTGTTCGTCACGCTCGACCCGGATCGCGACACCGCCGAGCGGTTGGCGAGCTACGTCACGTTCTTTCATCCGCGGCTGATCGGGTTGACCGGCGACGAAGCGTCGATCGCAAGGGCCGCGAGCGCATACAAGGTCTATTACGCCAAGGTGCCGACCGAACACAGCTACACCGTCGACCACTCAGGCTACGTCTATCTTCTAGACCGTGCGGGTCGCTACCTGGGATTCTTCCCGCCTGGCACGCCACCCGACCAAATGGCGGATGTCATCCGTCCGCTGGTAAGTTCGGGGTCAGGGTCGTAATTATTCATTGCGTGGCGCGTGTGGTCAGTCGGTCTGGAATGTGTGCCGCCTTGACGACGCGACCCCATTTCACGATGTCGTCCCGTAGTGCGCCGTGCAGCTTCGCCGCAAACTCCTTCGCCGAGCGGCCTGATGGCAAATAACCGGGTCTTAACTTACCGTTGAAAGATGCGCGAAGACGAGCTGCGTTCGATCCTCCTGGTCAAGGCGATCGAGGAAACCGACCGCGCGGGAACGCTCCTCCCGCCGGCCGATCGCCTTGCCGCGGCGCGGGAAGTGCGTCGCGCCGCGGGCGAGGCGGCGGCGGGGAGCGCGGTGATGGAGCAGAGCGCGCTCTCGGAGGCCGCGCAGCGCATGAGCGTGGAGCGCGCGCGGCTCCTCCTTGCCAAGGTCGCCGCGCGCCATCCCTTCCTCAACACCGTGTCGAGCCTTTCCGGCGGCTCCGCCGCGGCCGGGGCCGTCATCGTGGCGCTCGGCGTTCTCGTCGGCCTTGCGCTGTCATCGCTCGACGGCACTCGGCGCATCAACGTCCTCGCCTTTCCTATCCTTGGCGTGGTCGCCTGGAACCTCGCCGTGTACGCAGCCATCTTCGCCGGGTGGATGCGGGCGCGGCGCGCGCAGACCCCGCGCCGGCGCGTGCCCGAAATGCTCGCGCACCTCGCGACGAGTCGCGCGTCGCGGCTGGTGGCGAAGTCCGGCGCCTTCAATGCACCGCTTGCCGAGGCCCTCGGCCGCTTCACGCGCGAATGGTTCGTGGCGGCGCGGCCGCTGCTGGTGTCGCGCGCCGCGCGGTTGCTCCATCTGTCGGCGGCGGCGCTCGGCATCGGCCTCATCGCGGGCCTCTACCTGCGCGGCATCGCCTTCGACTATCACGCGGGCTGGGAAAGCACCTTCCTCGACGCCTCGCGGGCGCGCGCGCTGCTCTCGGTCATCTACGGCCCGGCGTCGCTCGTGACCGGAATTGCCATTCCCGACGCGGCCGCGCTGGAGGCGATTCGCTGGAAGGGCGCCGCGGGAGGCGAGCGCGCGGCGCCGTGGATTCACCTCCTCGCGGCGACGGTGGCGCTCTTCGTCGTGCTGCCGCGCCTCGCGCTGTCGCTCGCCGCCACGCTCTTCATCACGCGATGGTCGCACCGCGCGCCGCTCCCCGCCTCGCTCGCCGCGTACTTTCGCGGCGCGTTCGGCGCGCTGGGCGGGTCGATCGGACGCGGGCTCGTCACCGTCGTTCCCTATGCGTACGAGCCTTCCGCCGAAGCGCGCGCCGGGTTGCGGGCCCTGCTGCCGCGTGCTCTGGGCGAGAGCATTACAGTCGATTCCCGCGCCGCCGTGCGCTACGGCGAGGAAGAGGAATTCGTGCGCGAGCTGGACGCGACCGGCAAGGCGGACGTGGTGGTGCTCCTCTTCAACCTTGCTGCGACCCCGGAAGAGGAGAACCACGGCGACGTGATTGCCGGGGTGCGTGACTGGCTCGCCGCCCGGCAACCGCGAGGGCCGCAGTTCCTGGTGCTGGTCGATGAAGGACCGTATGCCGAGCGGATGGCCACCGATGACGCCGCAGGCCGCATCGCGGAACGCCGCGACGCCTGGCAGCAGTTCGTCGCCGCCCACGGCCTCGTCGCGTGCAGCGTGAATCTCGCCGCCGCGGGGCGGGTCGAAGTACCGCGTGAACAGGTGGACCACCTGCGCGGCGCCATGTGGCAGCCGTGAATATCAACCTGTCCCTGGTCTCGCACACCAACGTCGGCAAGACCACGCTGATGCGCACGCTCACGCGCCAGGACATCGGCGAGGTCGCGGACCGGCCGCACGTCACCGAAGAGGCCGAGAGCCACGTACTCATCGGCACGCCCGACGGCGACCGGTTGCTCCTCTGGGATACGCCGGGGTTCGGCGACAGCGCGCGGCTGCTCAAGCGCCTGCGGGCGAGCGCGAACCCGATCGGCTGGCTCCTTACCCAGGTGTGGGATCGTTTCACCGACCGCCCTCTTTTCTGCAGCCAGCGCGCGATCCGCAATGTAAGCGAGGAGAGCGACGTCGTGCTCTATCTCGTGAACGCCGCCGAGGAGCCGGCGGCGGCGGGCTACGCAGAGAAGGAGCTCGAGATCCTCGGCTGGATCGGCAAGCCCGTGGTGGTGTTGCTGAACCAGATGGGACCCCCGCGCGCCCGCGAGGCGGAAGCGGTGGAGGAGGAGAAGTGGGTCCGGCACCTCGCCGACCACGTCTCGACGCGCGAAGCGATCGCGCTCGATGCCTTCGCGCGCTGCTGGGTGCAGGAAGACCGGCTCCTCCGCGTGGTGGGCGGTGTGCTCGCCGCGCCGAACCGCCCGGCGTTCGAGCGCCTGCGCCGCTCGTGGCGCGCGCGAAACGTGGCGGCATTCGACGCCGCGATGCGCTCGATCGCGACCCAGCTCGCCGCAGCCGCCATCGACCGTGAAACCGTGGACCAGCAGGGCTTCAGCGCGCGTGCGCGCCGCTGGTTCGTGTCGCTCGGCGCCGATGGCGACAAGCCCGATCCGGTGACCGAGCGCGCGATGAATACGCTCGCGCACCGGCTGGACCAGGCGGTGCGCGAAAACACCGATCGACTGATCGCGCTCCACGGATTGTCGGGCCGCGCGCGCGAAGGAGTTCTCGCGCGACTCGCCGGCCAGTTCAAGGTCGACGAGCCGCTGGACGTCGCTGCCTCGGGCGCGGTGGGCGGCATGGTGAGCGGCGCGCTCGGCGGCCTGGTTGCGGACCTTGCCTCGGGCGGGCTCACGGTCGGCGCCGGCGCCCTCATCGGCGGCATCCTCGGGGCGCTCGGCGTGGGTGGCGCGGCGCGCGCGTACAACCAGGCGCGCGGCGCTCAGGATGGCCAGGTGCGTTGGTCGGCGGAATTTCTCACGCAGCGCTTCGGCGCCGCGATCCTGCGTTACCTCGCGGTCGCGCATTACGGCCGCGGGCGCGGCGATTGGGTCGAGAGCGAGTGCCCGGGGCACTGGCGCCCGCTGGTCGCCGAGCTCACGGCGCGCTATCGCGGCGAGCTCGAACCGATCTGGAATGCCGAGGGGCGCACGAGCACCGACGAGGTGGCGCAACAGCTGAGCCCGCTGGTCTCCCGCGCTATCCGCGAGGCTCTCGCGCGCCTCTACCCCGAAGCGAGGGAATTGTTCGAGCTGCCGAATTCGGGGTCAGGGTCGTAATTGAACACCGAGATCATTCGCCGCACGTTTTTTGCGGCCGTGCCGCAAACAAAGCGTGGCGTGACGGCGACACGGAAAGGCAATCTGCCTATCAATTGGTGAACGTCGCTCTTGGCTGTGGGGACCCTCCCCACAACCGTGTGGCAAATTCGGTGAAATTGAGGTCCCTGTGCGCGTATCGGACTAGCACTTGCTACGCAGTGGGAGCCACCGAGTGATCGGAGGCTTTTTTTATCCACCCACCACAGGAGATACTCAATGGAGCGCTTTACCAATGCTGTTGCCGTTCTCGGATTCGCCCTCGCCAGTTCCACCGCCCTCGCTAATCAGAATAAGCCACAGCCCGTGCAGATGAACGACGCCCAGCTCGACGCCGTCGCTGCAGGGGCAGTCCAGGTGACCGACGGGCTTGTCAACGTAACTGTGGGCGACATCACCCTCGAGAATATCCCCGTACGCATCCTGACCAATTCCATCAACGGCAACACGGTTCAGGTTCCGGTCGCCGCAAACGTCAACGCGGTTGTTGCGGCCCTCGGCAACGCGGCCGGGCTCGCGCGGCAGTTCGGTCGTCAGAACTAAGAAAATGGTTGCGGTTGCCTGCCTCCGGTCCAGGAGGCAGGCATTGCGCCGAATGCGTTGGCACCTCTATCTGGGCCTTCTTTGTTTTGCATCCCTCGCGGGCGCGCAAGACCCCACGCCGGTGCGCTCGCTGTTGGAGATGCGACAGAAAAACGTGGTTGTGCAAGCGTGGGATACCAGCTGCGGTGCGGCCGCGCTCGCTACGCTTTTGAAGTACCAGCACGGCCTGGCCGTTTCCGAGAAACAGATTGCGGAAGCCATGCTCCGCACGGGCGATGCGCTCAAGGTCAAGGTGCGCGGCGGATTTTCGCTCCTGGATCTGAAGCGTTATGCAGACGCCAGCGGCCTGGAAGGTGTCGGATTCCTGCAGCTCGGCCTGGATGATCTGATCGGCATGGCCCCGGCGATCGTTCCGATCACGACGCGAGGCTATCCGCACTTCGTGGTGGTTCGGGGCAGGGCAGGCGATAAGCTGTTGATCGCCGACCCGGCGTTTGGCAATCGAACCATGGATGTCGAGGCTTTCCAATCGGCGTGGACCGGAAACATCGGATTCGTCGTACGCCGGCGCGACGGCATAGTCCCCCCCAACCAACTCAAGCAAAGTCCCACTGATACGCTGCGGCCGTCTGATGCCGCTGTGCGTAGCGCGTTGCGCTGACTTCTAGGGGTTGCTCCAGCTCAGGCGCGCGCGGCCGATGGCCATCGCGACTGCCGCCTGCGTGGGCTCCACCACCGGGACGCCGATCTCGTCCTGCAGCGGCTTGCGGTAGCGCGCCATGCCGGCGCAGCCCATCACCACCACGTCGGCGCCGTGCCGCTCGCGCAGCTCCTTGCCGACGGCGACCATCCGCCCGAAGGTTTTTTCCTGATTCGATAGCTCCACCACCGGAATGCCGACCGGCAGCTCGCCGGCGAAGCGCTCGGTGACGCCCATTGCGCCGACGTAGCGCAGGTGCCGCGGAATGGATTGCTGCAGGATGGCGATCACCCCGAAGCGGTGCCCGAGGGTCAACGCGGTGAGGATGCCGCATTCCGAGATGCCGAGCACCGGCTTCCTGGTCACTTCGCGCACCGAGTGCAGGCCGGGATCGCTGTAGCAGGCGATGACGAATGCCGCGTACTGCCCTTCCTTTTCGCGCACCAGCTTGAGCAGCGGCTGCACCACGCCGTCCACATGCTGCTGGGTCTCGATGCCGGGCGGGCCTTCCTTGAGCGTCACGCACTCGATGGCGGGGCCGCCGGTCATGCGCAGCGGCTCGACCGCCTCGTCGATGCCGCGCGTCACCGCTTCGGTCGAATTCGGATTGATAACGAGGATGCGCATGAGGCCCGCAGATCATACAATCGCCTTACCACTTTCTGGGGGAGGTTTGTGATGCTGCATCGCCGCGTTGTCTTGATCGTCACTGCTGCGTTCGTGTTCGCAGGGTCCGCGATAGCCCAACAGAAGCAGCCGCCGCTGCGCACCGGCGTCGACGGCACGTTTGCGCCGCACGCGATGCCGAAGCTCGGCGGCGGCATCGAGGGCTTCCAGATCGACCTCTTTACCGAGGTCGCCCGGCGCATGAAGCGCGAGATCACCATCGACAGCGTGAGCTTCTCGACCCTGATCCCGGGCATGCTCTCGGGCCGCTACGATTTCATCGCGGCACCGACCACGGTGACCAAGGAGCGCGCCGAGCAGATGCTGTTCACCGCCGGCTACCTGTGGACCGCGTACCAGTTCGGTATCAAGAAGGGCTCCAAGCCGATCAAGGACTGGGCCGACCTCAAGGGCAAGGTGGTGTCGGTCAACAAGGGCACGCCCTACGAGACGCTGAGCAAGAAGATGGGCGAGCAGCATGGCTTCAGCGTGCAGGCCTACGACACCCAGCCCGACGCGACGCAGGCCGTGCTCTCCGGGCGCGCCTACGCGACCCTCGGCGGCAACACCACCATCGTCTACGCCGCCAGCAAGAACTCGCAATTCGTCGCCGACCTCGAGCTCACCGACACGCGGGCGCACTGGGGCGCGCCGCTCCCCAAGCAGAACGCCGCGCTGCGCAACGAGATGCAGGACGTGCTCAACTGCATGAAGAAGGACGGCACCATCGCCAAGATGTCGGAGAAATGGTTCGGCAAGAAGCCGGGTCCCGACTCGCTCGAGCGCGTGATCACGCCGGGCTATGGTGTCCCCGGTATGCCGGGGTACGACCCGACTCCGCATAACCTGAAGTGCTCGTAGTAGAAGCGCGCGGCATCCACAAGCATTTCGGCGCGCTTCACGTCCTGAAGGGCGTCGACCTCCTGCTGGCCGAGCGGGAGCTGGTGTTCGTGATCGGCCCGTCGGGCTCGGGCAAGTCGACGCTGCTGCGCTGCCTCAACCGTCTCGAGGAGCCGTCGTCCGGCAGCGTGCGGGTCGACGGCGTCGATCTCCTCGACCCGAAGACCGACATCAACCATGCGCGCCAGCGCATCGGCATGGTGTTCCAGTCGTTCAACCTCTATCCGCACATGACGGCGCTCGGCAACGTCACGCTGGCGCTGCGCAAGGTGGCGGGCAAGTCGCGCGGCGAAGCCGACGAGCTCGGCCGCGCCGCGCTGGCGCGCGTCGGCCTCGCCGACCGCGCCGGCCACACGCCGGGCCAGCTTTCGGGCGGGCAGCAGCAGCGCGTGGCGATCGCGCGCGCGATCGCCCTCGAGCCGCGGGTGATGCTGTTCGACGAGCCCACCAGCGCGCTCGATCCGGAGCTGGTGGGCTCGGTGCTGGGCGTGATGCGCAACCTGCGCGAGAGCGGCATGGCGATGGTGGTGGTGAGCCACGAGATGGGATTCGCGCGCAACGCCGCCGACCGCGTGCTGTTCATGGACGAGGGCGTGATCGTCGAGCAGGGCACGCCGGCGGCGATCTTCGAGGCACCCGCGCACGAGCGCACGCGCGCCTTCATCGGCCAGATCCAGCGCCACTGATGTCCAACTGGGACCGTTTCCTCGAGACCTTCTTCAATGCGAAGGTCATGGCGAAGTATCTGCCGGACATCGCCTACGGCATGCTCATCACCGTGGAGCTCGCGGCGCTGGTGATCGTGAGCGGCCTCGTCGCCGGACTGGCGCTCGCGCTGTTGCGCAGCCTGGGCTTCCGGCCGGTCAACCTGCTGATCGTTTTCGTGGTCGACCTGTTCCGCGCGCTGCCGCCGCTGGTCATCATCGTCTTCATCTATTTCGGCCTGCCGGCGGTCGACCTCTCGCCCTCGGGCTTCGTCTCGACCTGGCTGTCGCTCACCCTGGTGCTGATGGCGTTCTCGGAGGAGATTTTCTGGGCCGGGATCACCTCGATCGCCAAGGGGCAATGGGAAGCGGCGCGCTCGACCGGCCTGAGCTACGGCCAGACACTGATGAATGTCGTCCTGCCCCAGGCGCTGCGCCTCACCATCCCGCCGCTCACCAACAGGACCATCGCCATTACCAAAGGCACCGCGCTCGGCACCGTGGTGGCGGTGAGCGAGATCCTCGGCATGGCCTCCTCGGCGGTGTCCAACAGCTACAACCCGTCGCCGCTGACCCTCGGCGCGCTTGCCTACCTGATCCTGTTCTTCCCGATGGTCGTCTTCGGCCGCTGGCTGGAGACGCGCATGGCCTGGAAGCGCTAGACCCATGCTCGAGACCTTCTTCAACCTCGACATCCTCAAGGCCGCCTGGCCGATCCTGCTCGCCGGCCTGGGTAACACCGTGCTGCTCTCGCTGGTGGTAGTGCCGCTCGGCCTCATCGGCGGACTGATGCTGGCCATGCTGGCGAGCGTGCGCAAGCCCTGGGTGCGCTTCCCGTTGATGGCCTGGGTGGATTTCTTCCGCGCCTTCCCGCCGCTGGTGCTGCTGATCTTCCTGTTCGCCGGCCTGCCGTTCGCCGGGCTCGAGCTCGGCGGCTTCGCCTGCGTCTGCATCGCGTTCTTCCTCAACACCGGCGCCTACTACGGCGAAATCCTGCGTGCCGGCATCGAGTCGGTCCCGTCGGGTCAGACCGAGGCCGCGCGCAGCACCGGGCTCGGCCGATTTCAAACCATGCTGTTCGTGGTTCTCCCGCAGGCCGTGCGCAACGTGCTGCCGGATCTGCTCTCGAACACCTTGGAGGTAGTGAAACTTACCTCGCTAGGCAGCGTGGTTGCCATGCCCGAGCTCCTGTTCCAGGCGCGGCAGGCACAGAGCCTGACCTACAACCCGACACCGATCGTCCTGGCAGCCGTGATCTATTTCGTGATGCTGTGGCCGCTGGTGCGGCTGCTGAGCAGGCTTGAAAACCGCGCGCTCGCGCGTGCCTGAAAGCTGCGACTTTGAACTAAAGCGCCGGGCACAGCTTCTTGTCGCCGTCGACCCACTTCTTCAGGGGGTCGGCGATGAACGGCTTCTTCAGGTGATGGATGTTCACTTCGGTGCTGGTCTTGCTCACACCGCGCACCTCGGCCACCACCGTGTACATCCCGTCCGATGGCGTGCCCTTCGGACCGTTCGGCACGATTTCCTGGATCGACAGCCCCATCGCGCCCGTCTTGAGCTGCGCTACTTTTGCGTTGTACGGGATTGCTTCTTTGCTGGGCGGAGCGCTGTACTTATCCGTCGCGTAGCGCGCGGCGCGCCGCTTGTTCACCGTGATGTCCATGCATTTCTTGGCGAACTCGCGCAGATCGGCGACCACGGTGGCCTGGGGCCGCTGCACGGTGACGGTCTCCTTGTTCTGGAACAGGCCACCCCAGTTGTAGGTGGTGAGGAACTCGTCTGCGGTCTGCGGATACTTCGCGTCCATGCCGGCGCAGCCGGCGAGAAAAGCCACCAGCCAGATCCCATGCTTCATGTTTTCCCCCGTTTTAGTTATTGACAACGGGCAGCAGCCTACGCCTTTCGCCCGCGCCGGTCGAATCACGGAGCTAGTCCTGGTAGGACCGGTCGAGGCGGTCGAGCGAGCGCAGCAACGTGGGCCACTCGAGCAGGCCGTAGCCGCTGCCGGCCTTCTGCGCGTCCTCTTTGAGATGTGGATTGGTGGCCGCTTCGTTGTCGAGCGTGATTTCCATGCCGGAGAGCGCCTCGGCGGTGAGCTCGACGACCTCGGCCTTCGCCTTGTGCAGCGGACGCTGGCAGGACAGGGTTTGCACCTGGATGCGGCACGCCTGCTCTAGCCAGTAGATCAGGTTGAAGGCTTGCGGGATGCTCGGGCCGCACACCAGCAGCCCGTGATTGCGCAGGATCATCGCGTTGTGGCGTCCGAGGTGCGCGACCAGGCGTTGCTTCTCCCCGCGGTTGAAGGCGGGGCCCTCGTAGTCGTGGTAGGCGAGGTGCCCGTGGAAGCGCATCGCCGTCTGCGAGAGCGGCAACAGGCCTTCCTGCAGCGCAGACACCGAGATGCCGGCCGGGGTGTGCGTGTGCACCACGCAGTGCGCGTCCTCCCTCGCTTCATGGACCGCGCTGTGGATGATGTAGCCGGCCGCGTTCACCGAATAGCCGTAATCGGGTTTCTCGATGATGTTGCCCGCCAGGTCGACCTTGATCAGGCTCGAGGCGGTGACCTCCTCGTAGAGCATGCCGTAGCCGCTGATCAGGATGTGGTGCTCTAGACCCGGAACGCGCGCGGTGATGTGGTTGTAGATCAGGTCCGTCATGCCGTACTTCGCCACCAGGCGATAGCAGGCGGCGAGATTGACGCGCACCTCCCACTCGGCCGCGCTGACCCGCTCGCGCATCGATCGCATCGGCTTCATTGGCACTCCTCCAGGGCGACTATGGACAACGCAGTGAATCGCTTGTTCATGTTAGGCGGAGAACTGTTGGATGCCAATGCGCTGGAGCGGGCCTTCGTGGCCCGCTTGGGGATATTGGTGGAGGCGGCGTCAACCGGACACCGCACGTAGTAGGGTTTCCTAGGACGGTAGTGGACCCAAAGTTGGCCAAGTCCACGCGCTGATACCCCCAGCCGTACCCCCAAGCGGGCGTGGGCGCTACTCCAACTCTTGCGGAGTGGTCTCCGGCCCTGCCGGCGATCATCCACGGTCGCGATGGGCGCGGGCATGCTGCCGATCGCGCTCAAGATCGGGGGCCGACGCAGACTTCCGCGCGCCGATGGCGATTGCGGTGATCGGCGAGCTGATCACCTCGACCATCCTCTCGCTCTTCTACGTGCCGATCGTCTTCACGTATGTCGACGATGCGAAGCGCTGGATCACCCGCGTCAACCGCTGCAGACGAGGACCGCATGAGCCGCGCGACCGGAAGGATCGCGCGCCGTGGCGGCGCGCTGCTGCTCACCACCGTGGCTGTCGCCAGCATGTTGATGGACCCGCCTGGTGGCGGGGTAATCGAGGCACAATTGCTGATGCTTGCGCTGTTTCTCGCCATCTAGATGAGCTTCGAGGCGCACCTCTCGCGCGAAATGGTCGGGAGCGAGCGCCTGAGGGTAACGATCCTCGCGGCGTCGTTCGCGCTGATCGCTCTGATGGTGATCCTCTTCACCTGGCTGTTCCGTGACTCGCCAGTGCCGTTCCTGCGTTCGCCCGACGCGCTGCGCGGGATTCTCCATGCGATGGGCGGCCTGATCGCGTACGAGCTCTGGGTGCGCTTCATGCTCGGTCACATGATGCGCCGGGGAAAGGCGCCGCCCGCGGCTCTGCGCTACCTGAATGCGCTGATCGAGACGAGCCTGCCGAGCCTGCTGGTCGTGATGCTGACGCGCGAGTTCGAGCCGCCCGCAGTGCTGCTGGGACCAGCCGTGTTCCTGTATGCAGTGTTCATCGTGCTCTCGACGCTGCGCCTTGACTTCGCGCTCTCGGCGTTTACCGGCCTGGTGGCAGCGGTCCAGTTCGGCGCCCTGTCGTTCCACTACGCGACCGGTTCCGACAGCGTCTTCGCCCGCATGTCCGCGCCCAACTTCGTGCTCGCCAAGGCGACGGTGCTGCTCCTTTCGGGGATCGTCGCCGGCCTGGTGGCGGTGCAGCTCCGCCGCAAGATCCGGCGCGCGTTCCGAGCGCAGCAGGAGCGCGAGCGGGTCATCAGCGCGTTCGGCCAGCAGGTCTCGCCGCAGATCGTCGACGAGCTGCTCAAGCAAGGGCCCGAGATCGTGAGCCGTCGTAGCTTCGTCTGCGTCATGTTCATGGATATCCGCAATTTCACGCCGCTGGTCGAGAACCGCTCGCCGGAGGAGATCGTCGCGCTGCAGAACGAGGTGTTCGGCACAGCGGTCGAGGTCGTGAACCGCCACCACGGCGTGATCAACCAGTTCCTGGGCGACGGCTTCATGGCGACTTTCGGCGCGCCGATCTCGAGCGGCAATGACTGCAGCAACGCGCTCGCCGCGGCGCGGGAGCTGATTTCGAAAGTGAAAGTGAGAGTCGGCATCGGCCTGCACGCCGGCGAAGCCGTCACCGGCAACGTCGGCTCGGCCGAACGCAAGCAGTACTCGGTGACCGGCAACGTGGTGATCCTCGCCTCGCGCATCGAGCAGCTCAACAAAGACTTCGACTCGCAACTGCTCGTTTCGAGCGAAGTGCTGGAGCGCTGCGCGGGCCATGGCGCGACGGCGCTGGGCCCAGTCCACGTCAAAGGCCGCGAGCAGCCAATCGAGATCTACAAGGTTGCCTAGCGGCAGCTGCGGGCGATCCGTGTTTTCACTTCCGCTTCGGAAACCCGAACCGGTGGTCGGGTGTCGCTGATGCGATAGGACCAAAGATTTCTGGTGGCGGCGGGAATCGAACCCGCGCCCCTAGACCCTTCACAGTCAGCACAGGCACAATGATCCCCAGCCGCGGCCCTGCCGGGCGGCCATGCGGTCAGCCGTGCGCCCGCTGCTCAGGAGCTCCACTCATGCGAAATCGGCTTCTCGACGCGCTGCCTAAAGACGTCACCGACGGTCTTCAACGCTACTTCGAGCGGGTTACGCTCGCGCGCAGCAAAGTTCTTCACCATCCCGGCGACACCATCCTGCATTTGTACTTTCCTCTTAGCTGTCTTGTATCCGTCACCGTGACCATGCGGGAAGGAAAAACCGCGGAAGCCGGCGCGGCGGGCAATCGCGAAGTCGTCGGCGTCAATGCATTCATGGGTGGACGGGAAACGAATCAGACCGAATACATCGTCCAGATCGAAGGCGACGCCTTGAAGATGGAGGCCCAGCCATTGCTGGATGCTTTTAACTCCAACAAAGCGGTGCGCGATGTGTTCCTCAAGTACACGCAGGCTTACATCGCGCAGCTGTCGCAGAACGTGGGGTGCAACCGCCTTCATAACGTCGAACAGCGGTTTGCGCGCTGGCTGCTGGAGGTGCATGACCGTATCGACACCACGGATCTGCGGCTGACGCAGGAATTCATCGGCGAGATGCTCGGCGTGCATCGGCCCACTGTCACGGAAGTCGCGACAAAGCTCGAGAGCCAAGGGTTGATCACTGTGCGGCGCGGCCTGATCCGGATCTCGAACCTGGAGGGTCTGGAGCCAATCGCCTGCGAGTGCTACGCCGTCGTCTTGGAGGAGTACGACCGTCTGCTCGGCCAAGGGTAAGCTGGCAGACGGACGCGCGGGGACGGCGCTTCTATAGTGGGTTGATGGCATTTCCCAGCGAGCCCACGAAGGACGAGAAAGCAATAGCGGATTTCCGATCGATGTCGGACGAGGACTTCGCTCGGCTTTCCACTGAGGAGAAGCTCACGCATGTACATCTCGGGATGCGTGAACTGGTGCAAACGCTGGACGAATTGGCCGCTGCCACGAAGGGGAGGGGCCAACTGTATGGCGAATGACCTCTGCGTCGCTTGCATTTCCTTGGTTGGCGGTGACCGCAACGTGGCCCCCCATCTGGAGCTTCGGCATGTGAAGCGGCCTACGGGCGAGGCACTCTTCCAGTGCGTCACCTGCGAGGCGTGGTGGAGTATTCAAAAACTCGGCTGGGGTCGACTGATCCTGTAAGTGTCGAGGTCCGCCTTCCGATGAAAGCGCCTTTCTCGGGGAGTTGTGTCGGCTGATCACCGGCCAGCACTCCCGCCACGGTTGGCTATGTTCGATAACGCACAGAGTGACCAGCCTGTAGTCGGTAGTTTGGGGGCTTGGTCACCACCATGCCGGTCGGGCAGGCTGTACTTCAAAAGGTAGTTGCCAAACTCGGCGGCGTTTACGCGGCTGCGGAGCGGCTTGGCATCACCGCATCGGTTATTTCCTACTACCTGGCTGGCACCGCGCCAGTGCCTGACAGTGTCCTGCTGAGGGCTGTTGACATCGTGCTGGACGAGTTCCTGAAAGGCCCTTCCGGAGAGTCGAAGCCCTTCTCCCGCGCCGCGCCGTAATCGAACCCGCGTCCGTAGACCCTCCACAACTACATTCCCCGGGGCGAAGCGCAAGCAGGCGCCGGCCTGTGTTCCAATGCCGGGCGCATCCCCAAGAAAGGATCCCCGCATCATGAAAAAGACTTGTGCCTCGCTTTCGTTGTGCCTGCTCACCGCCTGCGCCACCACGCAGGAGCCTGCGGTGCCGCCCACCGCCTTCCGGCTTACCTCGCCCGGCATCCCGGACAACGCGATGATGCAGCCGAAGAACGCCGGCAACTTCGCCAAGAACCCGAACTGCACCGGCCAGAACGTCTCGCCGCCGCTCGCGTGGACCAACGTGCCGGACAACACGCGCAGCTTCGCGATCATCTGGGACGATCAGGCCGGCCGCGCCGGCCTCGGGGTCTCGCACGCGGTGATCTACGGCATCCCGGCGAACGTCACGTCCTTCGCCGAGGGCGAGCTGGGCGGGGCGCCAACGGCTGGCCGATTCGTTCCCGGCAAGAACGTGCTCGGCATGCACTGGCTCGGACCCTGCTCGCCGAAAGGCTTCGCGCCCCAGCACTACGTCATGACGCTCATCGCCACCACGATTGAGCCCGGCGAGCTGCCGGCGGGCCTCACCAGGCCCGAGCTGCTGAAGGCGCTCGAGGGCGGCAAGGCGCTGCGCGCCGCGAGCCTGGTATTGCGCTTCGCGCAGTAGTGGGATGACAAGACGGGGATGACACGACGCCCTCAGATCCTCCTCTGGACTGCATCGCCCGCGCCCTACGTCGAGGCCATCAAGGCTGCCGGCCTGGCGGATCGGGTCGTCATCCATACGCTGGCCGCCGGCGCGAACCCGTCCGCCGACCAGATGGAACAGGCCGAGGTCCTCATGGCGTACACCGTACCCCCTGGCGTGCTGGGCGCGATGCCGAAGCTGCGCTGGGCGCAGGCGATGATGGCGGGCGTCGAGGGCTGGATGGCGCTGCCGGACCTGCCGCCGGCGCTGCTGCTGACCTGCGCGCGTGGCACCCACGAGGAGTCGATGCCCGAAAACATCATCGGCGCGCTGCTCTACGTGGCGAAACCCTATGCCGCCGCGGCGGAGAACCAGAAGAGCGCCAGGTGGGTGCGCATGGTGCCCGAGCCGCTGACCGGCAAGACGCTCGGCATCCTCGGCGTCGGCGTCATCGGCCAGAAGGTGGCGCGCATCGCGGCGACGCTCGGCATGCGCGTGATCGGCACGCGACGCCGGCCCGCGCCGGTGCCCGATGTCGAACGCGTGCTGCCCGCGGAGCGGACGGCCGAAGTCCTGGCGGAATCGGATTTCGTGCTGTTGCTCCTTCCCGCAACCCGGCAAACCGAGAATTTCATCGATGCCGGCCGGCTGCGGCTGATGAAGCCGGGCGCCTGGCTGCTGAACTTCGGACGCGGTCAGCTCGTCAAGGACGACGATCTGGTCGCGGCGGTCAAGGAAAAGCGCATCGCGGGCGCGGTGCTCGACGTGTATCGCCATGAGCCGCTCCCGGCCGAGCATCCGTTCTGGACCACGAAGGGGATCGTCGTTCTCCCGCACCTCGGCGGGCCGCACCCGCAGCGCGACAAGTTCGTGGCGCGCCTTTTCGTCGACAACCTGGCGCGCTTCCTGGACGGCAAGCCGCTCAGGGAAGTCGTCGACCGGAAGCTGGGGTATTGAACTGTGTCCAATGCAGGGGCATATCCCCCAGGAGGAACCCCGCGCCATGAAAAAGACCTGCGCTTCGCTTTCGTTTAGCGCAGACGTCAGGACGGTCGGCGTTAGGGCGATACTCTCTTCCGTACCCCCAAGTGCCTGGGCTTTGGCCATCTAGCCATCCTCATGCATCGGGCGGCAGACGGCACGTCACCGCGACTACTTCATCACGCCGCGTAGTCCGTGCAGGTTGAGGACTGTGATACCGACGTGTTCAACGCGCAATAGGCCGGCGTCTTGCAACACCTGAAGTGCATGGTTCACGCGTTGCCGGGATAGACCGGAGAGGTGTCCGATTTCCTCCTGGGATATGTGCAAGTGGCTGTCGGTCCCTGGATAAAGCTGTGGGTTAAAGAGCGAAGCCAGGCACTGCGCTACCCGTGCTTCAGGGACCCGCATTCGGTCGCTGTCGACTAAGGCGATCATTTGCGCAAGGCGCTCGTTCAACTGGTCAAGGATGTACCGATTGAAAGGTATGCTGTTGGCGAGAAGCCAGTGAAATGTTCTTCTCGGCATGACGGCTATACGCGTGTCACGCAAAGCCATGACGTCGTATCGACGTAACTCGCTTTTCAGCAGTGAACCTTCGCCGAACCATCCGCCGGCAGTAACTCCGGTGTAGGTCACCATCTTGCCTTCCGGCGAGACGGTTCCGAGTTTCACCAGACCAGCGATCACCCCGAGCCATCCAGTGACCGGCTCCCCTTTTCGGCATACATGGTGGCCAGCAGCGACTTCGTACTCCGTTACTTCGTCAAACACATGGCTGAGATGGCTTCGCTCCAAACCATGTGCCCAGCGCGAAGCCGACATCGCCTCGCTCGGCGATTCTTGCAGTTCCGCCCTCAAAACCCCTCCTCCCTCTTGCTCCGGCCTGATGGTTCCGGCGGCAGAGGCCTCCACTACTTTACATCACGCCGACCAGCGTTTGGAGCGATTTCCGCGCCGCACAATATCTCCGGCAAGACGCGTCGATGTCTTTCAGGTGACAGCGGCCGGCTAGGCTTTCTCCTATCTTGCTTTCTTACGCAATCTCAGGTGAGTCGGCAAGTAAGGCGGCATCCAGCAGTTGTATGAGAAGCGGGTCGTTGAGGAGAGAGACGTCGCTAACTTGGCTGGCGTACCCGAAGCCTGGCCGGATCTAGTCCGCGAATGATGAAGCACTCATGTTCTTGAGGATTGCCGAAGTGCATGACGAGACCATCCTCAGGGTGGAGGACCTTTCGCTCGGCTTCGGCGGCATCCGGGCGCTGGTCGATGTCGGGCTTTCGGTCCGCAGCAAAGAACTGTTCTCGGTCATAGGACCCAACGGTGCCGGCAAGACGTCGCTGCTCAACTGTATCTCGGGCCGTTATATGCCGGCAGCCGGGCGCCTGTTGTTCGAAGGGCGGGACATCACGCGGCTGAAGCCCCATCGGCGCGCGGCGGTCGGCATCGGACGGACCTTTCAGAACCTGGCGCTCTTCAATCACATGACGGTTCTGGACAACATCATGGTCGGGCGCCACCACCTGCTCAACAACAATTTTCTCTCAGGGTCGATCTACTGGGGAACTGGCGCAAGGCGCGAGGAGCTCGCGCATCGGCGCAAGGTCGAGGAGATCATCGACTTTCTGGAGATTCAGCACATTCGCAAATCGGTCGCCGGAACGCTCTCCTATGGCCTGCGCAAGCGCGTCGAGCTGGCGCGCGCCATGGCGCTTGAACCGAAACTAATCCTGCTGGACGAGCCGATGGCAGGCATGAACCTCGAAGAGAAGGAGGACATGGCACGCTACATCGTCGATCTCAACCAGGAATGGGGCTTGACGGTGATGATGATCGAGCACGACATGGGCGTGGTAATGGACATCTCACATCGCGTGATGGTGCTGGACTTTGGCCGCAAGATCGCCGAGGGAACTCCAGCGCAAGTGCTTGCAAACGAGCTGGTGAAGAAAGCGTACCTTGGAGAGGAAGACGACCTCCTGGTGGACGCCTCGCCATGAAGCCCGGCGCTGTACCGCGCAGCCTCACCAGGCATTTCGCCGGCACGGTCGGCCGCCACCGCGAGCAGCTCGACACCGGGCCGGCAGCGGACACGCTGCCAAAGCTGCTTGCCCGCAACGCCGCTCAGTATCCCGACGAAGTGGCACTGCGTGAGAAAGAGTTTGGAATTTGGCGCACCTACACGTGGGCCGACTATGAGCGCCGAGTGCGACTTCGTGCGCTGGGGTTGGCGGCGATCGGCATCAAGCGCGGCGACGTCGTCGGTCTCATCGGCGACAACCGGCCGGACTGGGTTTTTGGCGAAATCGCTTCGCATGCTCTCGGCGCGCTGAGCCTCGGTATGTACAGGGATGCTCTCGAGGAGGAAATCGCGTATCTAGTCGACTACGCCGATGTTCGCGTGCTCCTGGTGGAGGATGAGGAGCAGGCGGACAAGCTCTTTGGCCTCGGCGAGCGTTTGCGTCGCATTACGCGCATCATCTATAGCGATCCGCGTGGCATGAAGAAATACGCCGATCCCCGATTGATTTCCGCGGCCGAGCTCGACCGCTTGGGTGAACAGCTCGCCGCGCAGCAGCCGAAGTTCTATGGCGAACTCGTGCAAAGGAGCTCCGGCGATGACGTGGCTATTCTATGCACGACCTCCGGCACGACAGCGAATCCGAAGCTCGCCATGCTGTCGGCGGGGCGGCTCATCCGGCATTGCGAACGCTATCTCAGCGTCGATCCAAAGGGTCCGGACGACGAGTACGTCTCCTCGCTGCCGCTGCCCTGGATCATGGAACAGATCTACGTGCTCGGCGAGGCGCTGGTCTCGAGAATGCGCGTTAGCTTTGTCGAGGAGCCCGAAACGACCATGGCGGACCTGCGGGAAATCGGTCCAACGTTCCTTCTTTTCGCGCCCCGCGTGTGGGAGCAGATCGCCGCCGATGTCCGCGCCCGCATGATGGAATCTTCCCCGTTGAAACGGCTCGCCTATAGGGTTGGCATGAACCTTGGCATGGCTGCGCTAGACAAGCGGCCCGGGCACCGCTCGCGTCTGGCCGACCTGCTGCTGTTTCGCGCGCTGCGCGACCGCCTTGGATTCTCCCGGCTGCGCTCCGCGGCTACAGGCGGCGCGGCACTGGGCCCTGACACCTTCCGATTCTTCCAGGCCCTCGGCGTGCCGCTACGGCAGCTCTATGGCCAGACAGAGCTTTTAGGCGCCTATACGATCCACAGCCCGGCAGAAGTGGACTACGAGACCGTTGGCACGCCGTTCGACGGCGTGGATGTTGCCATCCGGGAACCGGACTCAAGCGGGCTGGGCGAGATTGTCTGCCGCCACGCCAACATGTTTCTGGGTTACTACGGCAACGAAGCCGCAACGCGCGCAGAAATCGACGACGACGGTTGGATGAAGACTGGAGACGCGGGGTATTTCAACCGCAACGGCCATCTGGTCGTGATCGACCGGATAGCCGACCTCGCCACTACGTCGGCAGGAGACCGCTTCTCGCCGCAATTCATCGAAAACAAGCTGAAGTTCTGCCCCTACATAGCCGAAGCGGTGATCCTGGGCGATGCACGGCCGTATCTTGCCGCGCTCATCTGTATCCGTTTCTCCATCGTTTCGAGGTGGGCGGAGAAACAGCGCATCGGCTTCACCACCTATACGGACCTGTCGGCAAAGCCGCAAGTCTACGAGCTGGTGCGAGACGAGATCGAAAAGCTCAATCAAGGACTTCCGGATGCGCAGCGCGTGCGGAAGTTTCTGCTGCTGTACAAGGAATTGGATGCCGATGACGGCGAGTTGACGCGCACGCGCAAGGTACGCCGGTCGGTCATCAACGAAAAGTATGCCGACATTATCGGGGCGCTTTACGCGGGCGCTGCCGAAATCGACGTGGATACGGTCGTGGCCTTTCAGGATGGCACCCGGCAGCGCATCCGCACGCGGCTGAAGAGCATGGATCTGGAATCTGCAGCGGAGAAAGGATGACCATGGACTGGACGCTCCTTTTCCAGCTCCTGGTCAGCGGCTTGATCGTCGGCGCGCTCTACGGCGTGGTCGCGATGTGCTTCGTTCTGGTCTACAAGGCCAGTCAGGTAGTGAATTTCGCCCAAGGGGAGTTCATGCTGATCGGCGCCTGGGCGTGCTGGTGGTTACTGCTCAAGTTTCAGCTGCCGTTCTTTGCCGCGTTTCTCATCACCCTCGCCTTCATGATGGCTTTCGGCTTGATTCTCCAGGTGGTGGTGTTGAAGCCGCTGATCGGCGAGCCGGTGATATCGGTCATCATGGTGACGATCGGGTTGTCGATTTTCTTCCAGGCCCTGATGAAGTGGCTGTTCGGCGTTTCCGCCCAGCCGTTCCCCCCGATATTCGCCGAGCCGAGCATGAACGTGCTCGGTCTTCAGGTGAAGACCGTGTATGCCATGTCGACGCTGATCAGCATAGGTATCATGATCAGCTTCGCCTGGTTCTTCAAGTTCTCGCGCATGGGCCTCGCCATGCGCGCCACAGCGTTCAACCAGCAGGTGGCGCAATCCCTCGGCATCTCGGTGCGCCAGGTGTTCGCTCTCTCCTGGGGGATCTCAGCCATGGTTTCGGCCCTTGCGGGTGTGGTGGTCGGAGTCGTGAACGGCGTTTCCCCAGCGCTCTCATTCTTCGGCATCAAGGTGTTTCCGGCGGTGATTCTGGGAGGGCTGGACTCGATCGTCGGCGCGGTGGTCGGCGGGCTCGTCATCGGGGTCCTGGAGAACCTGGCTCACTACGCGGACAGCCAGTTTCTGCGATGGGGCAACCTGTACGAGATTGCTCCCTTCTATGTACTCATTCTGATCTTGATGATTCGGCCGTACGGCCTCTTTGGCACACGGGACATCGAGCGCGTCTAGGAGACAGATGGCATCCACCATCGCACTGCGGCCCTGCGGCGATTTCAAGACCTCCTATGGAAGCGACCAGATTGTCTTCCCGACGCGGCTGTCGCTTGCGTTCTGCATTTTCGGGATCGTCGCGCTGTGTTTTGCACCGCTCGTTCTTGGCAAATACGGCCTGAGCCTGCTGGTCCAGATCGGCTACCTCGGCATTGCCGCGCTCGGCCTGAACATCCTGGTCGGATTCACCGGTCAGATTTCGATTGGGCATGCCGTGTTCTTTGGGTTCGGCGCGTTTGCCTCCGCCTACTTCAGCAACAAGCTGAACGTTCCTGTGTTCTTCGCGATTCCGCTTGCCGGCCTAGCCACCACCGCCGTCGGCCTTGTATTCGGGATTCCGGCCGCCCGACTTAAGGGTCTCTACCTGGCGATCGCGACGCTGGCGGCCCAGTTCATTCTGCAGGATTTCTTTGCCCGCGCCGGCTGGTTCACGGGCGGCGTTGCCGGCACCGCGGCCAAGAGCTTCTCGATATTCGGCCACGACCTCGCGGGGGATCACCAGTATTTCTATGTTGTGCTTGTCTATCTCGTGCTGATGTATCTGGCTGCGACCAACCTCATGCGCACGAGAGACGGACGGGCGCTGGTCGCGGTTCGCGATCACTATTTGTCCGCGGAGATGATGGGAATCAACCTCATGAAATACCGGACCATGTCCTTCGGGCTCGCTGCGTTCTATGCCGGCATCGGCGGAGCCCTGTACGCGCACTACCTCGGATTCGTCTCCGTGGAGGGCTTCGATATTCTGTTCTCGATCCAGTTTCTCGCGATGATCATCATCGGTGGTCTGGGATCGATCATGGGGACGCTGATGGGCACCACGTTCATGGTGCTGCTGCCGGAGGTCATGGGTGGCCTCGCCAAAATGCTTTCCGGGAGCGCAATCGATCGCATGCTATCCCTCAGCGAGGGGATCGTCTTTCTGCGGGAGATGACCATTGGCGCAGTGATCGTGCTGTTCCTGGTCTTCGAGCCCGATGGCCTGGCTCACCGATGGCGCCAGATCCGAGCGTACTGGAAGCTATACCCCTTTTCGCACTGATTTCTTGCAGAGGAGATACAAAATGCACGTGAAGAGAATGATGGCTGGTGCTGTTTTAGCCGTGGGCGCGCTGCTTTCGCTCGCCACCACGGTGGTCGTCGCGCAGGGCATCTCGATCGGGCACCTCGCGGACTTCAGCGGCCCGACTGCAGATGTCGGCGGCCCATATGGCCAAGGCGTTGCCGATGCGATCGGGTACATCAACAAGCACGGCGGCGTCGGAGGCAAGAAGCTCGAGCACGAAACGGTCGACTATTCCTATCAGGTTCCCCGCGCGATCTCCACTTACAAGAATTGGTCGGGGAGGGTCGTCGCCATTCAAGGATGGGGGACGGCGGACACCGAGGCGCTGGTGGGATTCGTCACGAAGGACAAGATCCCGTACTTCTCCGCGTCTTATGCGGCCACCCTTACCGATCCGGCAGGTGGTTCCAAGGCCGACAAAGCCACGCCCTACAACTTTTTCTATGGTCCGAGCTACTCCGATGCCGCGCGGGGCCTGGTGCAGTGGGCAGCGGAGGACTGGAAGAAGAAGGGCAGCCAGGGCAAGGCGAAGTACGTGCACATGGGCGCGAACCATCCGTATCCGAATTCGCCCAAAGCGGCAGCCGAGGAATATGCGCGCGAGCTCGGCTTCGAAGTCCTGCCGCCGATCCAGTTCGCGCTGAGCCCGGGTGACTACACCGCTCAATGCCTCACGCTTAGGCAGTCCGGGGCGCACTACGCCTACCTGGGAAATACCGCTGGCTCGAATATCTCCGTGCTCAAGGCCTGCCAGACCGTCGGGGTGAAGGTGCAGTTCCTCGGTAACGTGTGGGGGATGGACGAGAACGCCATGAAAGCGGCCGGCAGCGCCGCGGATGGCGTCGTGTACCCGGTTCGCACCTCGGCCATCTGGACCGACAAGGCGCCCGGCATGGCGCTGATGCGCGAAGTATCGAAGATGTCCGATCCGGGCGGGAACGCCTACCGCGCGAGCCACTACCTCGCCGCGGTGTGCGCCACGCTGTACATGAAAGAGGCCATGGAATGGGCGGCGGCCAACGGCGGCGTCACAGGCGAGAACATCCGCAAGGGGATGTACGCGCGGCAGAACTGGACGCCGAAAGGAACGGAAGGCGTCTGCAAGCCCTCCACCTGGACCGCCCAGGACCATCGCAGCCTGCTGCAGCTCGATCTCTACCGCGCCGAAGTGAAGGACGCTCCCGACGCTCCAATCGCCGAGCTCGTCGCCAAGGGGACCATCCAGATGAGGCGCATTGCGACCATCGATCTGCCGCGCAAGAAGGACTGGCTCGGCTGGTGAGCGCTGCGACGCGTGCGGAGCCTGCCCGGGGGCTGCTCGCGGTCAACAATGTCGAGGTCGTGTACGACGACATCGTCTTGGTGCTGCGGGGGCTCAGTCTGGAGGTGCCGAAAGGCGCAATCGTGGCGCTGCTGGGTGCCAATGGCGCAGGAAAGTCGACCACTTTGAAAGCCATTTCCGGGCTGCTCAAGTCGGAAGACGGTCGCATCACCCGCGGCGACGTGGTGTTCGACGGCTTATCGATCGCGTCCGCGGAGCCCGACGCGATCGTCCGCCGCGGCGTCTTTCAGGTGATGGAAGGCCGCCGCATCGTCGCCGACATGTCCGTCCTCGAGAATCTTCGCGTCGGTGCCTTCACCAGAAGAGACGGAGCGGCGGCTGTGAAACGAGACATCGAGCGCGTCTACGAGTATTTCCCCCGCCTCAAGGAACGAACCGGGCTCGCCGGATACCTTTCCGGAGGAGAACAGCAAATGCTTGCCATCGGCCGCGCGCTGATGGCGCGGCCCAGGCTGATTCTCATGGACGAGCCTTCCATGGGCCTGTCCCCGCTCCTGGTGAAGGAGGTGTTCGGCATCATTGGCAAGCTGAACCGAGAGCTTGGCGTGACCATCCTGTTGGTGGAACAGAACGCGCATCTCGCACTTCGGCTTGCCTCGTACGGCTACATCATGGAGCAAGGCAAGGTCGTTCTGGATGGCACCTCGCAGGCGCTGCTGGCGAACGAAGACGTCAAGGAGTTCTACCTGGGCGGCGGAGCCAGCGAGCAGCGCAAGTCGTTCAAGAACCTGAAGTCATTCAAACGCCGCAAACGCTGGCTTTGAGGGAGTGTCATGAAAAGATATTTCGACGAGCTCGAAACTCGCGCTGAAGATCAGCGGGAATCGAACCTCCTCTCCGCGCTGCCGAAACACGTCGCACACGCAAAGGCCAAATCGACCTACTTTGCGCAACTTCTACAGAACGTAGACCCAAGCGAGATCGATAGCCGCCGCGCTCTGGCGGGATTGCCGGTGACCCGCAAGGCCCAGCTCGTCGAACGGCAAAAGCAACAATTGCCCTTCGGCGGGCTTACTACCGTGGCATGCGGCGAGCTTGCGCGAATCTTCGCGTCTCCGGGACCGATCTATGAACCGGAAGCAAAGCGTGCGAATTACTGGCGCGCCGCGCGCGCCCTGTTCGCTGCGGGATTTCGTAAAGGCGACGTGATCCACAACAGCTTTTCGTATCACCTCACGCCAGCCGGATCCGTATTTGAAACAGGAGCCCACGAGCTGGGCTGCGCCGTGGTGCCCGGAGGGGTCGGCCAGACGGAGCTGCAGCTGCGCGCCATTGCAGACATAAGACCGAACGGATACGTCGGCACACCCTCCTTCCTGCGAATTCTGCTCGAAAAGGCGGCTCAGGCCGCGGTCGATGTCAGCTCCCTGGCCAAGGCGCTGGTCTCGGCCGAGGCATTTGGTGCGGCGCAGCGCGCAGAATTCAAGCGGGCCGGGATTGCGGCTTTCCAATGCTACGCAACAGCCGATCTGGGACTTATCGCCTACGAGAGCGAGGCGGCAGAAGGATTGATCCTCGACGAGCAGTTGCTCGTCGAGATTGTCAACCCTGGTACTGGGGACCTCGTGGAACACGGCGCCGTCGGCGAGGTCCTCGTAACCGTGTTGACCCCCGAGTATCCCCTCATCCGGTTTTCCACCGGAGATCTCTCTGCTTATCTTGAGGGTCCCAGCCCCTGCGGCCGAACCAATCAGCGGATCAAGGGCTGGCTCGGGCGTGCAGACCAGGCGACCAAGGTGCGCGGAATGTTCGTCCATCCCACCCAGATCGAGGAAATCATCCGGCGCCACAATGAAATATCGGCGGCCAGGGTTCTCGTGTCCCGGGACCGGCAGGGGAACGATGAAATGGTGCTGAAGATCGAGTCCAGATATCCGATCGGTAACCCGGCACCGATCTCCGAGACCCTCCACGCGGTGACCCGGCTGCGCGGGACAGTCGAGCAGGTGCCGCTGGGTTCGTTACCGAAGGACGGCATCTTGGTCACCGACGCGCGTACTTACGACTGACGCGGCCGCGTTGTCGTCCGGACGACAGCGCATAGGTGCAGGCCAGCGTAAGGTTGTCAAAGAACCCATCGCGGGACCCTGGAGGAGGGGATATGAAACTCGATGCAAGAGCCCTGGCCGCGCTGGCGCTTTCCACGACTAGCCTGATTTCGCCGCAGACCTTCGCGGCGCCTGCTTCCTGCGAAAGTCTAGCCAGCCTGAGCCTGCCCGATACGACGATCACGCTCGCCGCGGTCGTTGCGGCCGGGACTTTTGACCCCCCGGGCGCGACGCCGCCGATCGGGGTAACCGCGTGCCGGGTGGCGGGCTCGATCCACCCCACGGCCGACTCCGACATCCGCTTCGAGGTCTGGATGCCGGTCGCGGGATGGAACGGCAAGTTCCTTTCCGCCGGCGAAGGCGGCTACGCCGGGGCCATCAACTACGGCGGGATCAACGGCGCGCTGCTGCGCGGCTACGCGGGCGGCTCGACCGACACCGGGCACGTCGGCGGCACCGCCGATTTCGCCCCGGGCCACCCGGAAAAAGTGACCGACTTCGGCTGGCGCGGCAAGCATCTGCAGGCGGCGCGCTCGAAGGACCTCATCCGCGCCTTCTACGGCGAGCCGGCGCGCCATTCGTATTTCAGCTCCTGCTCGAACGGCGGGCGCCAGGCGCTGCACGAGATCCAGCGCTTCCCCGAGGACTACGACGGCGTGATCGTCGGCGCGCCCGCGAACACCTGGACGCGCCATTTTGCCGGCTTCGTCTGGAACGAGCAGGCGCTCTGGAACACGCCCGGCGGCTGGATGGCGCAGAGCAAGCTGCAGGCGGTGCAGGCGAAGACGCTCGAGCAGTACGACGCGCTCGACGGCGTACGCGATGGCGTGGCGGAAGACCCGCGGCGCTGCAGCTTCGATCCGGCGAGCCTCGCCTGCCCGGCGGGGACCGACGGGCCGAGCTGCCTCACGCCGCCGCAGGTCGCGGCCGTGCGCAAGATCACCGCCGGCCCGCGCAACCCGCGCAGCGGCGCGCAGATCTATCCTGGCTACTTCACGAGCGCGGCCGGCGAGGCGGCAAGCTGGCCGGCCTGGATCACCGGGCCGAACGTGCCCGGCGGCTCGATCCAGGGGTTCTTCGGCAACGCTTTCTTCGGCCGCATCGTCCACGAAATCCCGGCGCCGGGGGTGTGGGACTTCTCGACCTTCAACTTCGACAGCGACATGGCGTTCACCGAGGCGAAGACCGAACGCACGATGAACGCGACCGAAACCGATCTCAGCCCATTCAGGCGCACGAACCCGGGCGGCAAGATCATCATGTGGCACGGCTGGGAAGATCCGGCGATCTCCGCGCGCGACGCTGTCGATTACTACGAGAAAGTCGCGCGGGCGAACGAGGACTCGAAAGACTTCTTCCGCCTGTTCATGGTGCCCGGCATGCTCCATTGCGGCGGTGGGCCGGGGCCCAATGCCTTCGGCCAAAACCTCGCACAGAGCCTCCCCCTCAGCAATTCCCCGGAGCACGACGTGCTGAGCGCGCTCGAGCGTTGGGTCGAAGCCGGGGTGGCGCCGAAGAGCATCGTCGCGGTCAAGTATGTGAACGACAATCCCGCGGCCGGCGTGCTGCGCACGCGACCGCTCTGCGCCTATCCGAACGTGGCGATGTACGACGGAACCGGCAGCACCGACGACGCGGCGAACTTCGCGTGCCGGAACCCCAACCACAAAAAGGGTCAGCGCGACGACTAGGGCTGGACCCGCTAATCAACTAGAGGAGGAAGGACGATGACAAGAGCACTATTTGGTGGCTTAGCTAGGGTGGAAAATTGGAAGCGATTTGGTTTCGGTGTTTCAGTCATCGCGGCCGGCCTGTTCCATTCGCTGGCAGTACAAGCTGCGCCCGAAATACTCGTACTCTCGAACCGAGCCGATCTCATTTCCGGAGGCGATGCGCTGGTAGAGATTAAATGGGAGGCTGTGGCGCATTCCAAGGCGGCACGCATCGAGCTCAACGGCGTGGACGTTACGTCGGCTTTCGCGAAGCGTCCCAACGGCCGCTACATGGGCCTGGTGACGGACCTCAGGCCCGGCGACAACAGTTTGGCCGTTCGCGTTGGCGGGGCCGGTCGCGAGATCACCATCACCAACCATGCGAATGGCGGACCGGTCTTTTCGGGCGGCGGTCAGCTCGCGCCCTGGATCTGTGCGACGCCAACGCCCCGACCCGTTACCGTCACCGCCCCCAGGGATTCGAGCCTTTCCGGCACCACGAACACCCGGGCGAGCGGCTTGTCTTCGGAACCGTTCGACGCCCAATGCAGCACCCCGATCGATTATCTGTACTACTACCAGCCCAAGGCGAAAGAGGGCACGGGCTGCACGTTCACGATCACAGGCGCGAATCCATGCTTCGTCCAGTACCCGCTGATCGACAACCCTGCAAGCCGGCCCGGCGACGCTGAGATCGCCAACTTCACGAACGACCGTGGCGACACGGTGAAGAGCCTGATCCGGGTCGAAAAGGGCACCATCAATCGGAGCCTCTATTCGCTCGTCACGTTCTACGATCCCGCTCAGCAGTCGGCGCCGTGGGCGCCGCAGAAGGGCTGGAACGGCAAAGTGATGTGGAAGATGGGCGCCGCCACTTCGGCCAATCGCTTTGAATCGGCCGCGGGCCCGAACTTCGACGCAAACGCGCTGCCGCGCGGGTTCATGGTCGTCACGTCGACCCACACACAACACTCGCAGAACAACAACGAGCTGCTGGCCGCCGAAACCATCATGATGGTCAGGGAGCACATCATCGAAGCGTATGGCGAGATCCGCTATACGATGTCCGACGGGGGTTCCGGCGGGTCGATGATGCAGACGACGCCCGCGACCGTCATGCCGGGCTTGCTGAACGGGTTGATCACCACGATAAGTTACCCGGACGCCGTGAGCACGTGGATCGAGACCAAAGACTGCGGACTGCTCAATAGCTACTACAGCACCCCGCAGGGCTCGCCCCTGAGCACAACGCAAAGAGCGGCAGTCAACGGTCATCTGACCTCTGGCTACTGCACCACATGGGTGAACTCCTTCCTGCCGCAGTTTCTTCCGACGAACACGAACAACTGCGGTGGCGGATTTCCAGCCTCGATCGTCTATGACCCGATGCTCCGTCCGAACGGCGTGCGCTGCGATACGGATGGCGGTCCGCAGGAGCCGCAGTGGGGCACATTCGTCGACGTCGACGGGAACACCAAAACCAAGCTTCCGTACGACAACGTCGGCGTGCAATACGGCCTCAAGGCGCTCCAGGAGGGCGTGATTTCTCCCGGGGAGTTCGTAAGCCTGAATGAGGGCGTAGGTAGCTATAACAACGACCGGGTCTGGTCGGGTGGCAGCACAAGCAGTCCGACGATTCCGGCTCCGCGCGTCGTTGCGCAGACGGACGTTTTGCCAACCATCTACAAGAGCGGCATCCTCGCCGACGGCAAGCAGCTAGGCAAGGCCGCCATCATCGACCTGCGCGAGCACAGCAACACTCCCAACATCCATATGCCTTGGCGCTCATGGTCGACGCGCGACCGGCTTGACCGGGCCAACGGACACCATGGCAACCAGGTGATCCGGCTTCATTTCGGGTCTGTTGGGGCCGCCGCGACTACCGTCGCGTTCGACACGATGGACCGCTGGCTCGCGGCCGTCGAAAGCGACACGAGCGACGCCACCCTCGAGCAGAAGATCGTCAACAACAAGCCTGCTGACTACGGCGATGCCTGCTTCAACAGCACCACAGGCCCTGATGTCGGCTTCGAGAGTCCCGAGTGCCTGATCAAAAACACAAGATCTCCTCACATCGTCGCTGGCAGTCCTCAAGCTGAAAACATATTCAAATGCCAGCTTAGGCCTTTGAACTTCAGCGATCCGGACTACAACGGCATTATCTTCGACGAAGGTCAGAGGGCGCGTCTCGCCGCGGTTTTCCCAAACGGTGTGTGCGACTGGACGCTGCCAGGTGTCGGCCAGACCGATGCCGTGCCCACGACCTTCAAGAACGGGCCGGGCGGTGAGCCGCTGGGTGATGCCCCGGTATCTGGAAACGTCCAACATGGACGGGGTCGTTAAGCGTTAGCAATGCTCCCGGCCTCGCGCCGAGCGAGGTCGGGAATCACCACTGTCCCGGAACGGCGATTTCGCCCCAGCCCGCCGCAGGTTCGTGGGCATACCAAGAAAGCCTCGGGTTGGATCTGTGCGTGCTGGCGTCTCACCCGTTAATGCAGTGCGTTTGGGGGTACGTCAGGGGGTGTTGGTGCGCCGTGGCCCAATTCCGATAGATCGAATTAGCGGACGATTCAGGACCACGCTAAGTACGATGAGGGGCGATGTTCCCGCGAATCGAAGTTGCACACTCACGAAAAATAGGAAGTTCTGATGGGCCATGCGCCAGCCTAGGCGTGAACTTTAGTTGACTGACCGCTTCGGGCCGAAAGCGGACGTTCGATGGACACGGCGGGAATCGAACCCGCGCCCGTAAGCCCTAGGCAGTCAGCACTACATCGTTGGCCGCTCAGCGCTTGCCCAACTTCTTCTTCTCCACCGTCTGCTCCTCGATTTCGTAGAACGCGTCCAGGCCGACGAGCGTCTCGATCTCCTGGCGCGCGGCGAGGCACTCCTGCGGGCTGAGGCCGGTGTAGCCGCCGGTGCGCTTGATTTCGCCATAGGCGAGCTTGGTGAAGTGGAAGCTCGCCAGTAGATAGGTCATGGCGTCGATCGCCGCCTTGTAGCCCATGTCGGCGAGCTGCGCGGCGGTCGGCACCGGACGGCCGTCGCGGTTGCCGCGGCTGGTGACATAGACGAGCGGGATGCGCGCCTGCTTCGGCGCTTTCTTCATCTCCGCCTCGTTACGCGGGAAGAGGAGTCCCATGTCGGCGCCGGCATCCGCCGCCATGTTGACCCGCGCGATGGCTTCCTTCAATCCTTCGAAGCGGCAGGTATCCGTGCGTGCGATGACGACGAAGTCCGGATCGGACCGGTCGCGCTGCTTGCATGCGAAGGCGATCTTGTCGGCGAACTCCTTGCGCGGCACGGCGTGCGCGACGTACTTGTGGTAGTGCGCGCGCTTGGGATAGAGCTGGTCTTCGATATGCGTGCCGGCGATGCCGGCGCGGATGCACTCGCGTACGGTGCGCATGGTGTGCAGCGGCTCGCCGAAGCCCGCGCCGCCGTCGACCACCAGCGGGATGTCGATCGCCGCCGCCACGTCGCTCGCTACGCGCAGCTGCTCGTCCATGGTGAGCAGCGGCTCGGAGGTGCAGCGCGAGGCGCCGGTGACGAAGCCGCCGGTGTACACGCAGTCGAAGCCGAGGCTCTGCAGCAGGCGTCCGCCGAGCGCATCGTAGGCGACCGGCAGGTAGACGAACTCCTTTTTCTTGAGCAGGCGGCGCAGCGCGGTGGTTTTCTTCATGCCTTATATTCTAGGGATGCCACAGAACGACGTATTCGACGTCATCGTCGTCGGCGCCGGTAATGCCGCGCTGTGCGCCGCGATCTCGGCGAAGGAGCAGGGCGCGGCAAAGGTGCTGGTGCTGGAGAAGGCGCCGATCGAGGAACGCGGCGGCAACTCGCTGTTCACCGCCGGCGGCTTCCGCTTCGTGCACGCGGGGCTCGACGATCTGCGCCGCGACATCCTGGACGACCTGTCCGAGGCCGAGGCGGGCCAGATCGTGCTGCCGGTCGTGAACCAGGAGGGATACCTCGACGACCTGCGGCGCGTGACCGAGGGCCAGACCGACGACACGCTGTCCGAGCTGCTCGTCGGCCGCTCGCGCGACACGATGAGCTGGATGCGCCGCCACCGCGTGCGCTTCCTCCCGATGTTCGGCCGCCAATCCTTCAAGGTCGAGGGCAAGCACCACTTCTACGGCGGGGTGAACATCGAAGCAGTCGGCGGCGGCTGGGGCCTGGTCGACCAGCTTATCAAGCAGGCCGAGCGCCTCGGCGTCGAGATCCGCTACGCCACCGGCCTGAGGCGCCTGCTGCAGGACCGCGCGGGCACGGTCATCGGCGTGCACGTCATGGGGCCCGGCGGCTATGCGGACATCCACGGCCGCAACGTGGTGCTCGCCTGCGGCGGCTTCGAGGCGAATCCCGAAATGCGCGTGCGCTACTACGGGCCGGGCTGGGAGTCGTGCCGGGTACGCGGCACCCGCTACAACACCGGCGACGGCCTGCGCGCCGCGCTCGAGATCGACGCGCAGGCCTTCGGCGGCTGGTCGACGTGCCACGCGGTGCAGTGGGACATCAGCGCGCCGCCCTTCGGCGACCGCGTGGTGCTCGACAACTTCCAGAAGCACTCGTACCCCATCGGCATCATCGTAAACCTGGACGGCGAGCGCTTCGTCGACGAAGGCGCCGACTACCGCAACCACACCTACGCCAAGTACGGGCGCGAGGTGATGAAGCAGCCCAAGCGCACCGCGGTACAGATCTTCGACGCCAAGACCATCGGCATGGTGCGCGACGAGTACCGCATCAAGCAGGTGACCAAGGCCGAGGCGCCGACGCTGGAGGCGCTGGCGGAGAAAATAGGCATCGACGCTGCGGGCCTCGCGCGCACCGTGCGCGAGTTCAACGCCGCCTGCCGGCCGGGCAAGTACAACCCCGCGATTCTCGACGGCGTGTCGACCCAAGGCATCACGCCGCCGAAGTCGAACTGGGCGCTGCCGATCGACCAGCCGCCCTATACCGGCTTCGTCGTCACCTGCGGCATCACTTTCTCGTTCGGCGGCCTGCGCATCAACGGAAGCTGCGAGGTGCAGGACACCAGTGATCGCAGCATCCCGGGGCTCTATGCCGCCGGCGAGATCGTGGGCGGCATCTTCTACGAGAATTACCTCGGCGGCGCCGGCCTCATGTCGGGCGCCGTGTTCGGCAGGCTTGCGGGGGCGAGCGCCGCGCAGCGCCGCAACTAAGCCGACATTTATTCCGGCTTGATGTTGGCCGCGCGGATCACGCGCGCCCACTTGTCGATCTCGCGCTGCACGTGGCTCGCGAACTGCTCGGGCGTACCGCCGACCGGCGGGCTGGCGAGCGCGAGCAGGCGGTCGCGCACCTCGGGCAGCGCCAGGCTCTTCTGCGCGGCGGCGTTCAGCGCCTGGATCACCGCCGGCGGCGTGCCGGCCGGGGCCACCAGGCCGAGGAACCCGCCGGCCTCGAAGTCGGGCACGCCGGACTCGGCGATGGTCGGCACGTCGGGCAGACCCTCGAAGCGCTTTGCCGCGCCGATACCCAGCGGCTTGAGCTTGCCGGACTTGAGGTGCGAAAGCATCGCCGCGACGTCGGCAAAGATGATGTTCACCTGTCCGCCGAGCAGGTCGTTCACCGCCGGCGCCGCGCCCTTGTACGGAACATGCAGGAGGTCGACACCGGCCATGAGCTTGAAAAGCTCTGCCGTGAGATGCGCCGAGCTGCCGCTGCCATAAGAGGCATAGGTCACCTGCCCGGGCTTCGCCTTGGCGAGCGCCAGCAGCTCGCGCACGTTGTTCGCCGGCACGGAGGGGTGCGCTGCGAGGAGATGGTTATTCACCACCATCAGCACTACGGGCGCGAAGTCGCGCGGGAATGCCCAGGAGAGGTTCGGCACGAGCGTGGTGTTGATCGCCGTCGAAGCGCTGGCCACCAGCAGCGTGTAGCCGTCCGCCGGCGACTTGGCGACGGCCTCTGTGCCGATGTTGCCGCCGGCGCCGGCGCGGTTCTCGATCACAAAAGGCTGGCCGAGGATCTCCGCCATCTTCGGGGTCACGGTGCGCGCAACGATGTCCGTGCCGCCGCCGGGCGGGAAGGGCACGACCACGCGGACCGGCTTGGAAGGAAAGGTCTGTCCAAGCGCGGCGTGAGAAGCGATCAGCGCAATGATGATGAAAAGGCGTTGGATCATTTGTAGAACTTCCTCGCATGTTCTAGCACGTCCTGAGGCGGGCGAGCGTGCAGGTAGCCGCGCCGGGTAACCGAGATGCCCAGCTTCTTGAAATCCGCCATGACCTCGGCCATCTTCACCACCGCCGCGAGTCCGTCGACGATCGGCACTTCGTCGATGCGCGTCACGCCGGCGCGCACGATCGCCTCGCTCAGATAGAGCTGCCCGGGGATGATCGCCTCGGCGCCCAGCGCGATGGCTTTCCTCGCGGTGGCGGTGAAGGCCTGGACGATGGCGGTGGCATCGTCCAGGCCCTTGCCCACGTCGGCAAAGGTGGTGCGCTCCATCAGCATCGTCGGCAGCGCGCGCTCGGAAAGGCCGAGCCGCTTGATCCGCAGGTCGAGCATCTGGTCGAAGCGCTCGCCGAAGGCGATGATGACGAAGCGGCTGCCGAGCAGGCAGGCGAAATGCATCGCCGACTCGCCGTAGCCCACCACCGGGATGTCGACCAGCGAGCGCGCCTCCTCGATCGCCGGGTCCTGCACCGAGCTGAGCGCGAACACGTCGTAGCCCTCGGCCTGCGCGCGCAAGGCGTTGTCGAGAATGAACTGCGCGTGCAGCGACGCGATGTAGGGATAGATCACCACTTCGGCCGGCGTATGCTCGCCGTAGACGCCGTCGGGCATGCTGTGCAGGTGGACTTCCGTGCCCGGGCGCCCGACCGTGCCGACTCTCTTGCGCACACCATCGAAATAGGCCGGCACACGGCCGGAGTCGAACAGGCTCTGGTACCAGATCTTCATGCTTCGTCCACGATGGCAATGCAATCGATCTCGACATCGAACTTCTTCGGCCAGGAACCGACGACGCAGAACACCCGCGCCGGCTGATTCCGCTTGAAGTACTTGCGGTAGACCTCGTTCACCTCGTCGAAGTAGGCGCTGTTGGTGATGTAGACGGTGCACTTCACCACGTTATCGAAGGACGACCCGGCCGCCTCGAGGCACACCTTCATGTTCTCGAGCACCATGCGCGCCTGCTTGTCCACGGTAACCAACGGGATCTTGCCGGTGCGCCGGTCCATCGGCGTCAGGCCGGAGACGAAGACGAAGTTGCCTGCGCGGATCACCGGGTTGAGCGGGATGCCTTCCTTCTTCAGGTGGCGGCTGATCCCGGGCACGTCGATCACTTCCTTCTTTATCTTTTTCATAGTTTGTAGAACATCTCCTGAATCGCCGCGCGTTCCTGCGTGACGGTGAGCGCCAGCATGAGCAGGATGCGCGCTTTCTGCGGCATGAGGTCGTCGCAGACGATGAAGCCGTCGGCGTCCTTCTTCGGCGTGGTTACGACGCGGCCGTTCCAGGAGCGGGTCGCGAGGACGACCGGGATGCCGACCTGCACGGCCCGTTTCCCGGCGTCGAGGAAGGCGGAGGGAAACGAGCCGCCGCCGAAGCCCACCAGCACCATGCCGGCGGGGCGGCGCTCTGTGAGCGCATCGACCAGCACGCCGTCGGCGCCCGCATAGGCGTAGACGATGTCGACGCGCGGCAGCTCCTTCCTGCCGCGCACATTGAACGGCGTCGCGGTGGTGTGCGCGCGCGTGACGCTGCGGTAGAAGAGGACGCGCGCGTCCGAGTCGACGTAGCCGAGCACGCCGAAGTCGCGGCTGTGGAAGGTGTCGACGCGGAACGCGTTGGACTTGGTGACATCGCGCGCGCTCTGGATCTCGTTGTTGAGGATGGTCAGCACGCCGCGGCCGGCGGCCTCGGGCGCGGCGGCGAGCCGGATGGCGTCAAGCAGGTTGAGGTCGGCGTCGGTGCCTACGGCGCTGGGCGGCCGCATGGCGCCGGTGATCACCACCGGGCGCCCGGATTTCACCGTGAGGTGCAGGAAGTACGCGGTTTCCTCGAGCGTTGCCGTGCCGTGAGTGATTACGATTGCAGCCGGCGTCGCTTCGATGCGCTGGAGAAGCTGCAACCATTCCGCTGGCCCGATCGAGGGACTGCCCACCTGCAGCACGTCCTCACCGCTCAGCTCGGCGAGCTCGCGCGCCTCGGGGATGCGCGCGAGCAGCTGCTCGACGCTCAGCTTCTTTCCGGAGTCCGGATAAAGGGTGTAATCCAGCCGGTGCGGCCCGATGCCGGAGATGCTGCCGCCGGTGCCGAGGATGTGGACTTTCGGCGGCATCAGGGAAGCAGGACCACCTTGCCGAAGAAATCGCGCGAATCGACTATGCGGTGCCCTTCGGCCGCCTGCGCGAGCGGCAGCGCCTTGTGGACCACGGGCTTGAGCTTGCCGTCGGCCACGAGCTGCATCACTTTTCTCAGCTCCAGCACCGAGGCGTTCTTCGACCCGGCGAGGCGCAGCTCGCGGCGGAAGAACGGGATGATGTCGAACTGCACCACTTCGCCCGCGTGCGCGCCTACCGTGACGATGATCGCGCCGCGAGCCAGGCACTTGAGGCTCTCGGTGAACACCTCGCCGCCGATGTGCTCCATCACCACGTCGACGCCGCGCCCGCCGGTCAGCGCCATTACCTTGTCGGCGAATTTTTCGCGGCTGTAGTTGATGAGGTGGGTGGCGCCGAGCGCGTTCGCCTGCTCGAGCTTCTTCTCGCTGCTCGCGGTGGCGATGATCATGCCGGCGCCGGCGAGCTTCGCCACTTGCACCGCGGCGCTGCCGATGCCCGAGCCCGCGGCCTGGATCAGCACCGTCTGCCCGGCCTGCAGCCCGCCGCGGTTGACGAGCACGTGCCAGGCGGTGCCGAAGGCGATCTGCGCCGCGGCCGCGTCCTCGTGACGCACGTGCGAGGGCAGGGCGTTGAGGTTGGCGATCGGCACGGCAACGTACTCGGCGTAGCCGCCCGGGATGTCGAGGCCGAAGTAGCCCTCCCTCAGGCACAGGTTGTCGCGACCGAGGAGGCACAGCTCGCACTTGCGGCACGGAATGCGGCAGGTGACCCAGACGCGGTCGCCCTCCTTGAACCCTTGGGCTTCCCCATTCAGCCCGGCGACCTCGCCCGTGAACTCGCGCCCGAGGATGTGCGGGAAGGTGAGCGGAATGCGCGACGTGCCCGCGCGGTGGTCGAGGTCGACGTGGTTGATGCCCACCGCGCGTACGCGCACTAGCGCCTCGCCGGGCTTCGGCGCTGGCTTGGGTGCTTCCTCGTGGACCAGGACTTCCGGACCGCCGAACTTGTGGAACCACGCGACCTTCATCCGTTTTCCTTGTTGTGACGCACCCGGATCGCATCCGGTATTTTTCTCTTCAAGTACTGGCCGTCCTTCAGGTCGCCGTGGAACTTGCCTTCGGCGACCATCACTTTGCCCCGCAGCACGGTGACGGACGGCCACGCGCCAACGTCTTTGCCTTCCCACGGGGAATAGTCGGCCTCGTGCAGGTCCTGCGCGCGCACCGTGCGGCGCTGGCTGGTGTCGAGCACCACGATGTCGGCATCGCTCCCCACCGCGATGGCGCCCTTGCGCGGGTAGAGGCCGAGGATGCGCGCGGCGTTCGAGGAGACCACGTCGGCGAATTTCTCCAGCGAATAGCCGCGCTTCTCCACCGTCTCGGTGTACATCACTGCGACGCGCGGCTCGACGCCGGCGTTGCCGCCGGTCGTATCGTCGATGCGGCTTCCGCGCACCTTGACCGAGAGGTTGCAGCACACTTCGTCCGTGCCGACACAGTGCAGGTGGCCGTTCTGCAGCCCGTCCCAGAGGCCCTGCTGATCTTGCTTGGACTTGAGCGAAGGGTAGGTGTGATAGATCTGGCCGTTCGGCTTCTTGTAGTCCTCGCTCGTGTACAGCAGGTACTGGTGCAGCGTCTCGCCGTAAATCGGGTAGCCGCGCGCGCGGCTCTCGGCGATCGCCTCCACGCCGGCGGCCGCGCTCACGTGCATCATGTAGAGGGCCATGCCTTCGACGTGCTCGGCAAGCCGAATGATGCGCCGGAACGAGAGGTCCTCCGACAGCGCGTTGTGCACTTCCGCCATGTGCTCGAAGCCGGTGCGATTCTCGCGGAACAGCTTCTCGTACATGTGGCGCACGATGTCGTCGTCCTCGGCGTGGATCACCGCGAGTCCGCCCTCGCGCGCGAGCACCTTGAAGATCTCCCAGATCTCGCCGAAGCGGATCATGCGCCCGGCGCGGCTCGGCGTGATGTCGGTGGTGAAGATCTTGGTGGTCGCGTAGCCGGCCTGCACCGCCTCCTTCAGCTCGGCGATCGTGGCCGGCGGCACCTTGCCGCGCAGCATCACGTGATACGCGTAGTCGCAATAGCACTTGCCGGCCCAGTCCTTGTCGCGCGCTTCGAGCGCATCGCGCACGCTCTGGCTGGAGGATTCGTCACCCGCGCGATCGGGCTTGCACGCGGCGAAATCGATGAGCGTAGTGGTGCCGCCGAATAGCGCGGCGCGGCTCACGAGCTCGGGCGAGCCGCTGGTGCCCGGCGGATCGCCGGGGCGCATCGGCGGGATGTACCAGGCGCAGTGCACGTGCGGATCGATGCCGCCGGGCATCACCACCGCGGGTCCCGCATCAATGACGCGCGCCGCCTGCGCAGCGGGGAAGGTCCCAGGTGCGGCCAGCGCCGCGATCACGCCGTCCTTCACCGCGATCTCGCGCGGCTCGACGCCCTGCGGGGTGACCACGCGCTCGCCGCGGATCACGAGATCGAACATGCGGTCACCTCGTCGTCCAGAACTTCGATCAGGTCCTGCAGCCAGCCGGCGTCGAGCCCCTGCGCGATGACCACGATGCGCGTGGTGCGATCGTCGTCCGGCCAGGCATCGAGCCACGCCGGCGGATGGAATACATGCTGCACGCCGTGGATCAGCGCCGGGCGGCCCGGGCTCTCGACCACGTCGACCAGCCCTTTCAGCCGCAGCAGCTTCGCGCCGCAATGCTCGGCGAGCAGCTGAAGGAAGAGGCTGAGCGTGACCGCGTGCAGCGGCGCGCTGCGGCGCAAGCAGAAGGTCGTTACGTCGTCGGAGTGGCCGTGCGATTCGTAGAGTCGTGGTTCATAAACCGAAGAATTGAAGAGCAGGCTCGGGTCCACCACGCCATGCAGCGCGGTGAGCTGGGGCGCGGCCGGATTGAGCCTGCGTAGCCGCTCCGCGAGGGCGCTGGAATCCGCGAGATCGGTCTTGGTGAGCACGATGCGGTCGGCGAGCGCGGCCTGCTTCACCGATTCGGGATGCGCGTCCAGCGTGGCGTCGCCGGCCGCGCAGTCCACGGTGGCGATCACCGATTCGAGCCGCAGCGCATCAGCGATCTCGCGGTCGGTCATCAGCGCCTGCAGGATCGGGGCGGGATCGGCGAGCCCGGAGGTCTCGATCACGATGCGGTCGAAGGCCGCCTCCCCGCGCGCGCGCCGCGCGAGCAGGTGGCCCGCGGTGCGCACCAGGTCGCCGCGCACCTTGCAGCATAGGCAGCCGCCTTCGAGCAGCACCACTTCCTCGTCGCTCGCTTCCACCAGAAGGTGGTCCAGGCCGACTTCGCCGAATTCGTTGACGATCACCGCGGTGCGCGCGAGCGCCGGGTCGCGCAGCAGGCGCGAGAGCAGGGTGGTCTTGCCGCTGCCGAGGAAGCCGGTGATGACGCTGACCGGTAGAGGGTTCACAGCAGGGTTCACAGCAGGGTTCACAGCAGCGATTGCGCGCCGATGATCAGCCGGCCGGCAGCGGCCTCGGGCGCCAGCTCTTGCCGCAGCGAGCGCAGCAGGCCCGGCAGGCCGGCATGCGTTTCGAGCGGGCGCGCGTCGCGCAACATCAGCCACCCTTGGGGAGCGGCGGGGGCGATCTGCAGCGTTACGCCCGATTGCGTGCGAAGCACGAACCAGTCTGGCCGGTCCGCATCGCGCTCGACGCTGGCGGACACCCCCCAAAGACGCAAGGCACCGGAGAGGACCCGCGCGACCCGGGCGGTCTTATGGCTTGACATTTACTAGGACCAGCGAAACTATGACAGCGAAAGATAGATGTTGCATTCGGTATTTGTGAAATCGATATGAGTTATCGCTGACGTCGATACCGGCGCCGGCCTGAGCGAACTTGGTGAGGAGGAGGATCGATGACCCGTAAGCTTCCGTTGCTGCTTTCCGTCTTTGGCTGTGCGCTGGGCGTCGCTGCGGGCGACGCGGCCGCGCAGGCGAAGTACAACCTGCGCTGGGGCCACTACCTGGCCGACAGCCCCTTCATCCAGCTCGAGAAGGACTTCGTAGCCGCGATCGAAAAGCGCACCAACGGGCAGGTCAAGATCAGCATCACTTTCGCGCAGGGCCTGGGCAAGACGACCGAGCTCCTGACGCTCACCGCCAAGGGCGCCATCGACATGACGGCGACGGCGCCGGGCTACAACCCCGACCAGCTGCACTACTGGCGCGCGTTCCAGCTGCCGCTCACCTTTTCGACAAGCAAGCAGGCGATGCAGGTCCTAGGCACCGTGGTCAAGGAGTTCCCGGTCTACCGGCAGGAGATGAACAATGCCGGCGTGGAGTGGCTTTTCCAGCAGCCCCTCGGCGAGTACTACCTGAGCGGGTCCAACCCGGCTTGCGACTCCATGGAGGCCATCAAGGGCAAGAAGATCCGCAGCTTCGGCGCCGACATTCCGAAGGCGTTCAGCGCCATCGGCGCGGTGCCGGTGACCGTGGCGCCCACGGAGATCTACGAGGCCCTGCAGCGTGGCACGCTCGACTACTCCTTCATCAACGCCGGCAACATGCAGGCGTTCAAGCTCGTCGAGGTGGCGAAGCAGCACTGCGGCCCGGTGATGGCGATCACCGGCCACAACATCACGATCAGCAGCCGCACCTGGAAGCGCCTGCCGAAGGACATCCAGCAGGTGTTCCGCGATCAATCCGCGAAGACGGCGGAGGACTACCTTGCCTGGGTCGGCGATTTCGAGTCGAAGGCCGCCGACGGCATGAAGAAGCAGGGTGCGACCTTCAAGCCCTTTCCCGCCGCGGAGCTGAAGAAGTGGCGCTCGACCGCGCCCGATTTCCTCGCGCAATGGGAGAAGGACACGGCGGCGGCCACCAAGGACGCCGAGACGCCGAAGAAGGTCGCGGCGCGCTGGAGAGAGCTGATCTCCAAGTAATGCAGACCTTCAGCGCGTGGCTGGGGCGCCTCGCGCTATGGCTCCTGCTGCTCGGCACGGTCGGCATGATTGCCGCGATGCTGGTCGGCGTGGCGGACGTCGTCGGCACCGAGTTCTTCGGCCGCCCGTTGCTCGGCACGCTCGAGTTCACGGAGAGCACCATGGTACTGGTGGTCTTCGGCGCGCTCGCCTACGCGCAGGAGCGGCGTGCGCACATCCGCGTGGAGCTGCTCTACGGCTTTGCTGGCGCGCGCGGCAAGTCGTTCATGGAGGTGGTTACGCACATCGTCGCCTTCATTTTCTTCGCCCTGGTGGCGTGGATGGGGTACGTCGAGCTCGTCTACAGCTTGGAGATCAAGGAGTCGACCATGGGCTCGGTACGCTTCCCGCTCTACCCAGCACGCGTGCTCCTGCTTGTCGGCGTGGCGCTGCTCCTGCTGCGCCTTGCCATCGACATCGCGCAGGACATCGGCCGCCTGCGCCGCGGCGAGCCGCCGCCCGCACTGGCGCTGCCCGCGCAGAGGGAATAGCGCGTGGAACTCCTCTCGCCGCAGCTTGCGGGCTGGATCGTGGTGGGCCTGCTCCTCGTCTGGCTCACGCTCGGCGTGCACATCGGCGTGGCGCTCGGGCTCGCCGGCTTCGTCGGCATCTACCTCACCGTCGGCCCCGATGCGGCGCTGGCGCAGATCTCGACCATCCCGTTCAGCACCACGAACTCGTTCACCCTGGCGGTGATTCCGCTCTTCATCCTCATGGGCTCGTTCGCCACCGTGGCGGCGCTCACCACCGACCTGTTCCGCGCGGCGTACGTCTGGCTCGGCAACCTGCGTGGCGGCCTCGCCATGGCGACCGTCATGTCCTCCGCCGCGTTCGGCGCCGCGTCGGGCTCGACGATCGTCAACGCCGCGGTGTTCACCAAGATGGCGATGCCGGAGATGACGCGCTTCGGCTACGACGTGCGCCTGAGCGCCGGCTGCATCGCGGCTGCGGGCACGCTGGCGGCGCTGATCCCGCCGAGCATCCTGATGGTGGTCTACGCCGTGATCACCGAGCAGTCGATCGGCAAGCTGCTCATCGCCGGCATCGTGCCCGGCATCCTGACGGCGCTCATCTACTGCGCCGGCATCTACGTCATTGCGCGCGTGCGGCCGGATATCGCGCCGCTCGCCAACATCGCCTTCACCTGGAAGGAGCGCGTCCAGTCGCTGTACAGCGTGTACGGCATCATCATCCTGTTCGCGCTGGTGGTGGGCGGCATCTACGGCGGCTACTTTCCCGCCACCTACGCCGGCGCGGTGGGCGCGTTCGGCGCGTTCGTGATCGCGCTCGTCAAGGGCCGCATGGGCGTGAAGTCGCTGGTGGAGGTGCTGAAGGAAGCGGCGGTGACCACCTCGGTGATCTTTATCATCGTCATCGGCGGCATCATCTTCGCGCGCTTCCTCACCTATTCCGGCCTGGTGGACGTCATCTCCGAGAGCCTGCTCGGCCTGGGGAGCGGTAAGTATGTCTACCTGCTCGGCTTCATCCTCCTCTTCCTCGTGCTCGGCTGCTTCATCGAGCCGATCGCCATCATGGTGATGACGCTGCCGATCATGTTCCCGGTAATGGTGAAGGCGGGCTGGGACCCCATCTGGCTCGGCGTCGTCGCGGTGAAGCTCGCGGAAATCGGCGTGCTCACGCCACCCGTCGGCCTCAACGTGTTCGTCGTGAAAAGCTCGTCGCCGGTGCCGGTGACGCTGGGCCAGGCATTCGCGGGCGTCACGCCGTTCATCGTCCTCGACCTGTTCTCGCTCGTGCTCTACGTGCTGTTCCCGGGAATGCTGCTCTGGCTTCCGAACCTAGTGAGGGCCTAGCCGGGGGTTCGCGATGGCGGTGCTCAAGGCCGAAGGCAAGACTTTCTCCACGACCACCGAGGTGCTGATCATCGGCGCCGGCGCGTGCGGCACCATCGCGGCGCTCGCGGCGAAGGAGGGTGGCGCGGAGGTGGTGATCCTCGAGCGCGACGCGAAGCCCTCGGGCAGCACCTCGCTCTCGAGCGGGCAGATCCCCGCGGCGGGCACCAAGCTGCAGCGCGCGGCGGGGCTGCTCGACGATACGCCCGAGCTCCTCTACCACGACATCCTCGCCAAGTCGCACGGCGAGTGCGACCACGCGATCGCGCGGCTGATCGCCGAGGAGTCGAGGAAAACGGTCGAGTGGCTGGTCGAGCAGCAGCAGGTGCCGCTGTCCTGCGTGCTCAATTTCCAGTATCCCGGCCACAGCCGCCCGCACATGCACGCGGCAAAGTCGCTCGACGGCGCGGAGCTGCACGCGGCCCTGCTCGCGGCGGTGGAGCGCCACGAGATCCCGCTCGTCACCTCGGCGCACGCCACCGACGTCTATGCCGACGCCGACGGGCGCGTGCGCGGCGTGCGCGTCACGCGCCCCGACGGCAAGACCGAGGACATCGGCTGCGAGGTGCTGATCCTCGCGTGCAACGGCTACGGCGGCAGCAAGGAGATGCTGAAGAAGTACATTCCCGACGCGGCCGACCTGTTCTACGAAGGTCACGTCGGCAACCAGGGCGACGCGGTGCGCTGGGGCGAGGCGCTGGGCGCCTCGATCAAGGACATGGGCTCGTTCCAGGGCCACGGCGCCATGGCCACGCCCCACGGCGTGCATCTGAATTGGGCCACGGTCACCGAAGGCGGCTTCCACGTGAACGTGAACGGCAAGCGCTTCTCGAACGAGAACGCCGGCTACTCCGAGCAGGCGCTGAAGGTCTATCGCCAGCCCGGCAACGTGGCCTGGGCGATCTGGGACGAGCGCTCCGACGCCATCGCCATGCAGCAGGCGAGTCACAAGGAGGCAAGAGACGCGGGCGCCATCAAGCGCTGCGACTCGGTCGAGGCCATCGCGCGCGTCGTCGGCTGCGAGCCGAAGGCGCTGGCGCAGACCTTCGCCGACGTCGCCGCCGCGCAGCGCGGCGAGAGGAAGGACGAGTTCGGCCGCGACTTCACGCGCAAGCCGCCGCTCAAGCCGCCTTATTGCGTGTCGAAAATCGCGGGCGCGCTCACGCATACCCAGGGCGGCCTGGAAGTGAACACGCAGATGCGCGTGCTGCGCAAGGACGGCACGCCGCTTCCGAACCTCTTCGCCGGCGGCGGCGCCGCGCGTGGGCTATCCGGGCCGTCGGATTGGGGCTACCTTTCCGGCTCCGGCCTGATGACCGCAACCAGCATGGGCCGGCTCGCCGGCATTTCCGCAGCCAAACTCGTCAAGGAATAATGATGATCAAGTTCTACTACAGCACCGCACCCAACCCGATGAAAGTGGCCCTCTGCCTGGAGGAGATGGGACTCGCCTACGAACCGATAGCGGTGGATACGCGCAAGGGCGAGCAGCATAAGCCTGCCTATCTGGCGATCAACCCCAACGCCAAGGTGCCCTGCATCGTGGATGGCGAGGTGACGGTATTCGACAGCAACGCCATCGTGCTCTATCTCGCCGAGAAGACCGGCAAGTTCCTGCCGAAGAAGGCGGCGGAGCGCGGGCCGATGCTCTCGTGGCTGATGTTCGTCGCCTCGGGCATCGGGCCGTTCACCGGCCAGTACGTGCACTTCAAGAACTACGCGCCGGAGAAAATCGCCTACGCGTTCCAGCGCTACGAGTTCGAAGCGCTGCGCCACTGGGGCATCGTGGACGCGCGCCTGGCGAAGAACAAGTATCTGGTTGGCGATACTTACACTGTCGTCGACATGGCGCTGTGGGGCTGGGCTCGGCTGACGCCGAACATCCTCGGCGAGCACGCGGCGAAGCTTGGCAACGTGAAGCGCCTGGTCGACGAGATCAGCGCCCGCCCGGCAGCGCAGAAGGCGGTGGCGCTCAAGGACCGGCACAGCTTCAAGACCGAGATGGACGATGAGGCCAAGCGCGCCATGTTCCCGGGCAATTACCGCGAGCAGGCTCGCGCATAGCTCCGTAAGAGCATGGAGCTGGACGCACTGGTCATCGGCGCCGGGTTCTCCGGCTTGTACCAGCTGCTTTGCCTGCGCGACCGGCTCAAGCTGTCGGTCAAGGTGGTGGAAGCCGCGCCCGAGCTCGGCGGCACCTGGTACTGGAACCGCTATCCGGGCGCGCGCTGCGACTCCGAGAGCCACTCGTACTGCTACTTCTTTTCCAGGGAGCTGCTCGAGGATTGGCGCTGGTCGGAGCGCTATCCCGAGCCGCCCGAGATCCTGCGGTATCTCAACCACGTGGCGGACAAGTTCAACCTGCGGCGCGACATCCGCTTCAACACCCGTGTCACGGCAGCGCACTATGACGAAGCGGCGAACCGCTGGGATGTCGTCACGGAAGCGGGAGAGCGCGATCGCGCGCGCTATCTCATTACCGCGGTGGGTTGCCTCTCTTCAGCCAACATTCCGCAGATCCCTGGGCTGGAGAGCTTCGCCGGGCGCTGCGTCCACACCGGTGAGTGGCCTCCGGAGGGCGTCGATTTCCGCGGCAAGCGCGTCGCGCAGATCGGCACCGGCTCGACCGGCATCCAGATGGCGCCGGTGATCGCCGAGACCGCCGCGCACCTGACGGTGTTCCAGCGGCGGCCCCAGTACAGCGTGCCCGCGCGCAACGCGCCGCTGCGAGAAGACTTCCTGCAATACGTGCGCGAACACCACGACGAGATCCGCGAAGTGGTGCGCTCGACGCCGAACGGCCATCCGTTCCGCATCGCGAAGCGCAAGGCCTTCGACGTGAGCGACGCGGAGCGGCAGGCGATCTACGAGGCAGCGTGGGAGAAGGGCGGGCTGCAATTCCGCGCCAGCTTCCACGACATGCTGCTCGACAAGGCGGCGAACGACACGGCGGCCGAATTCATCAAGCGCAAGATCCGCGAGATCGTGAAGGAGCCGAAGACCGCGCAGGCGCTTGCGGATATCGACCATCCCTATGCCGCGAAGCGCCCGCCCATCGACACGAACTATTTCGAGACCTTCAACCGCGACAACGTCACGCTGGTCGACCTGCGCGCCGACCCGATCGAGCGCATCACTCCCGCGGGCATCAAGACGCGCTCCCGGGAGCATGTGCTGGACATCATTGTCTTCGCCACCGGCTTCGACGCGATGACCGGCCCGCTGTTGAAAATCGATATCCGCGGCCGCGACGGCGTGCCCCTGCGCGAAAGCTGGGCTGCCGGGCCGGTGACCTATCTCGGGCTGCAGGTCCCCGGCTTCCCCAACCTGTTCACCGTGACGGGCCCGGGAAGCCCGTCGGTACTTTGCAACATGCCCGTGGCGATCGAACAGCACGTCGAGTGGATTACCGAGTGCATCGCCCATATGCGCGAACACGGCATCGACTGCTGCGAGGCGGCGGCCGAAGCGGCGGAAAAGTGGGGCCAGCACGTCAACGCGGCCGCGCATGCAACCCTGCTTCCGCTCGCCACCCATTCCTGGTATCTCGGCGCCAACGTCCCCGGCAAGCCGCGCGTGTTCATGCCGTATGCCGGCGGTATGGCCCGCTATCGCGCCATCTGCGACGATGTGGCTGCCAAGGGATACGAGGGCTTCGTCATGGGCCGTGCCAAGCGCAACATGACGGTGAATGACTTTTCGGCCGGCGCGAAGATCGCCTCGCCAGGCGTCTAGCTGTATCGGAGGTTTGAATGCCACGCATGATTACCTTAGGGGCGGCGCAAACCGGCCCGGTCAACCAGGACGACTGGCGTCCCAACGTGCCGGGCGCCTGCGCCATGATCGAGGAGGCCGGACGCCGCAAGGTCGACATCCTGTCTTTCTCGGAGCTCTTCCTCACACCTTTCTTCCCCAACCGCCTCACCCGGGACTACGACAAGTTCTTCGTCACGCTAGACGAGCCCGAGCTGGCGCCGATTTTCAAGGCAGCGGTCGACAACCGCGTGGCGCTGGTGTTTCCGTTCGGCGAGAAGAACGGCCGCCACTACCACAACTCCTGCCTGGTCACGGACAAGAACGGCAAGCGCCTGGGCATTTACCGCAAGACGCACATTCCGGCGATCCTGCCCTCGAACCTGCCCGGCGGAACCGGAAGCTACGAGAAGTTCTATTTTTCGCCGGGCACCGAGTTTCCGGTGTTCGATCTTTGCGGCACGAAGATCGGCATCCAGATCTGCTACGACCGCAAATACCCGGAAGGCTCGCGCCTGCTCGCACTGAAGGGCGCGGAGATCATTTTCATGCCGATCTGCGCCGCAACCTATGGCGAGACCAAGCTGCGTGGGAACACCTGGGAGCTCCCGCTGCAGGCGCGCGCCTACGAGAACGGGGTGTACGTGGTGGCGGTGAACCGTTGCGGGATGGAACACCCCGGCCGCAACCATATCGGCCGCAGCATGATCGTGGACCCGATCGGCGCTGACATGCTCGCGGTCGCCTCCTCGGACACGCCCGAGGTGCTCGTGGCGACGGTTGACCTGGACAACGTCGCCGCCGCGCAGACCAGCCTGCCCTGGTGGCGCGACCGCCGGCCGGAGCTCTACGCGTCGCTCGCGGTTGTCTGAGCGGTTCTAGTGAGTCTCAGTGCCGCCGACAGCGCCTTGAGGTCGCGGGCGGCGCCAAGGTCCTGCGCCGCACACTCGAGCGCTCCGACCACATCGCTCTTCAGCGACCGCGCCGCGTTGGCGCGGAACTTGGATAGCACCGCGTCCGCGCCCGGGGGACGCGTGTGGTTGCCGAACACGTCGTCGATGCGGACCGTCTGGGTTTCGGCTTTGGTCTTGCAGACCAGCTCGGCCTCGAATCGCTCCGGAAAGCGCGCGCCGGGCAGCGGTTCCCAGGCGACGCGCTGGGCGAGCTGCCGCACCGCGGCGCCGGCCGGCGCCTCGAAGGTTGCGAGGTCGATCTTTCCCTCCACCAGGCGCGCCGCGACGGCGATCGGCAGGCTCCAGCGCGCCGCGTGACCGTTATCGGGCGCCTGCTTGCGCTCCCACGGCTCGCAGATCACGGCCGCTTCGCCTTGCGGCACGCGGCAAACGATGCGCTCCACGTCGCCAGGACGCACGCCGCGCTCGGCGAGTTTGCCCGCCGCCTCGATGAACGGATGCAGGTAGTGGCAGCAGGGGTAGAACTTGTACGCCGCCTTGGGCAGGTGCCATTCGCGGCCGAGGCCGCCGATCAAGGCGCGGAAGCGGCCGGCGGCGGCCTCGTCGCCGGTGAACTGGCGGAAGAGGCCGTGCTTGCCGTCGAGAGAAGTTTCCGGCCCGGTCATTCCCGAGCGCGCCAGCATCGCCGCCACCACGCCGCCGTGCGCCGCCCACCCGGGATGGAGCGACTTGACCGACGAGCCGTTGGTGAGAAATTCCATCACACCGGAAGACTGGCTGAGCGCGATGCCGATTGCCGCCAGCGTGCGATCTTCATCCAGGTTCATCAGCTCCGCGGCGAGCAGCGCCACCGCAAGCGTGCCGGTCACCGAGGTGCTCATGAACCCCTTGGCGTGAAAACCATTCGGCGCCGCGAGGCCGAAGCGGATCAGCACCTCCCAGCCTCTCGCGTAGGCGCCAAGGAGGGCGGCGCCGCTCGCGTTCTGCGCCTCGGCCACAGCCAAGGCGCCGGCGGCGAGCACCGCGCTGCCGTGCGCGATCGAGGCGGTGTGCGTGTCGTCGAACTCCAGGCTGTGGATCAGGCCGCCGTTGATGAGCGCCGCGTCGGCGGCGCCGGCGCCGGTGGACTGGCCGAACACCGTTGCCGGCCCGCCCTTGACGACCTCGGCGGCAAAGCCGCGGTACGCCGCGCCGATCGGCGATCCGGCGGCGGCGAGGCCAACGCCGATCGCGTCGAGAAGGTGCAGGTGTGCCGCAGTCATAACCTGTTCAGGCAAAGAGGTTGAGGAGGTGGCGCGCACCGCCCGCACCAGCTCGCGGGCGAGGGTCACGCCTTCACCATTGCCGCGAGCGCTTGCTGCCATCCTTGTGAGAGAAGATTCTTGTCGCCGGCGATGACCTTCTTCATCGTTTCGGGCACCGCGGGGAAGATCGCGCCGGCGTTTTCCGCCAGCTTGGAGAGCAGCGTCGGCTCATCGAAGGGTTTGTCGGCGCCGCCGCGCGCGCTTTCCACCACGGCGCTCATCTCGGCGCCATCGTTGAAGCGCATCGTTACGCGCGCCGGCCGGTCGTTCGGCGCGGGCTTGATGTTGGGATAGGGCTGCAGGCGCACGCGCTTCCGAAGCTTCGAGATTTCGGCGTCCTCGAGCTTGTCCTGCGTAAAGGCACGCGCGCCGGCCGTGCCGAGCTGCACGGTGGCGGCGATGGCGTGCGGCATGGAGAACTTCGCCGCCAGCACTGTCTCTGGCTCCGCATTCCTGAGCGCCTGTCCGCCCGGCGCCGCCTCGACCACGATCTCGGAGATCTCCTCCCTTTTTTTCTGCATGCGGCCGAGGAGCTCGAGCGTCGCCTCGACGGCGGAGTGGGCGTAGCCGCAGCAGGCAAAGATCTTGTGGTAGCCGTTGGTCACCGACCAGGTGTCGCCCAGGCCGGCGACGGGGGCGTCTGGTTTTGCATTCGTCTTGTAGGCACCGACGAATACGTCGTAGGGCGTGACATCGTTGCCGCCGATCCCGGCCTCGGCCCAGTCCGCGGCGCGCAGGCCGATCCAGGCGCCGGCCGCGGTCCAGGCATTGCGGATCAGCGCGCCTTCTACCGCCGTGTCGAAAGGTCCGGCGAAAGACATGCTCGCGCCGCCGGTTACGGCCGCGAGCATGGTGTTCGCATCCTGCCGGCGCGCGAGCGACACCGCCGCCGCACCGCCGATCGCGGCGAACGCGGCGTGCGGATGCACGTTGAACACCGGGAATGGAAACGCGAGTGCGAAGCGTGTGGTGACTTCGTAGGCGACGGCGAGCGCGCGCAGCAGTTCCTCGACCGTGCGCCCTTGCGCTTCGGCTTCGGCCAGCAGCGCCGGGATCGTATACGCGCCGCCGTGGCAGGAAGCATTGCGGAAGCCTTCATCGAGCTCGCACCAGGTGATCGCCATGCCGTTGGCGCTCGCCGCGGCGTAGCGGTCGGGGCGCGGCGCGCCCTTGGCGAACACCGTGGCTTCGGCCTTCCCGGACGAGGTGCGCAGCAACCCTTCGCGCGCACGCGCGACCTGCGTCTCGAGCGATCCGGCCACCATGGCGCCGATATCGTCGGAAAGGATGATCGCCGCGCGCCGGCGCACCGGCTCGGGTAGCGGCTTCGTCACGGCTTCGGCCGCCCATTGGATCAGCTTGACGGTGTTGGCGGCGGCTTGCGCGCGCGCCGGATTTTCATTGTGTGTCATGTCGGAGAATCCTAGTCACAAGTTAAGCTGTCGGCGTTACCTAAAGGGAAAACTCATGCGCATCTGGCACCAGAGCTTTACCGATCTGACAGTCATGCCGCTCTACCGCAAGACGATCACGGAGCATGCAGCCGCGGTAATGGGGCAGGACGCCGCGGTGAAAGTGCACGGCCTGCGGCCCGGCACGTACACCGAGGGCTGCGCGCCGATCGACGCGATCAAGTATCGCTACGTAGCCGCCGTTCACGAGCTCCAGGTTTGCGATGCGGCGCTGGTGGCGGAGCGCGAAGGTTTCGACGCGTTCGCCCTCGGCTGCTTCTTCGACCCGGGTTTGCGGGCCGCGAGGTCGCTGGTCGACATCCCGGTGGTCGGCCTCGGCGAGAGCTGCGCGCTCGTCGCCTGCTCGCTCGCCCGGAAATTCGGCCTGGTCACGCTGTGCGAGGACCAATCCGCCGACTACACCGATCTCATGCTGGCCTATGGGCTGGAGCGCCGGTTCACCGGCGCGCTCGCGCTCGACCCGCCGATCGACGAGTTCGCGCTCGAGGCCGACGAGAAGACCGCGCGGGCGATCGAGGAGCGCTTCGATGTCGCGTGCGCGGCGATGGTCGCGCGCGGCGCCGAAATCATCATCCCGGCCGACGGGGTGCTCAACGAATTCCTCGTGCGCCGCCGCCGCTTGACCGCCCGCGGGGGAGTACCCGTGATGGACAGCCTCGGGACGCTGTTTCAGCACGCCGCGTTCCTGGTGAGGCTCGCACGCACGACGGGGACCGGGATCAGCCGTCATCAGCTCTATGCCCGGCCGTCCGGGGCGATGGTGGAGCACGTTCGGGGTTTCGCGCGCCAACCGGAGCTCAGGAGCGACTTCTCGGGAGATCGCTGACCCGTCACCGGGTTTTGCCCGGGATCGGCGCCTGCCCGATGCGGCGCCAGAGATACTTGCCGTGTCCGCCCTTGCCGATGATCTTGTGGTTGTCCATTACGGTCTCGCCGCGCGAGATGCAGCGCACCGGCCAGCCCTTGAGATTCCAGCCTTCGTGCAGGTTGTAGTCGGCATAAGACGCGAAGTCGGCCGCGTGCAGCACGCGCTCCTTCTGGAGGTCGACGAGCGTGAAGTCGGCGTCGGCGCCCGGGTCGAGGGTGCCCTTGAGCGGCGCGAGGTCGAATACCTTCGCCGGGACCGAGCCGAGCAGCTGGCAGATGCGCTGCAGCGGGAGCTTGCGCTTGTGATAGCCCTCGGACAGCATCACCGGCAGCATGCTCGCAGTCGCGGGGAAGCCCTGCGACGCCAGCCACAGGGGCTTGTCCTTGTTCACCTTCTTGCGCGCATTGTGATCGGAGGCGACGAGGTCGACGGTGCCGTCGAAGATCGCTTCCCACAGCGCTTCGCGGTCGTCCTTGGTGCGGAACGGCGGGTTGGCCTTGCCCATGCCGCCGAGCTCGGAGTCCTCGGTGTGCGTGAGGTAGTGCGGGCAGGTCTCGACGATCACGTCCTTGAAGCGCTGGCGCCAGAGGCGGATCACGTCGAGCGCCTTGCGCGAGGAGATGTGCGGAAAGTAGACGCGCGCGCCGAGCTCCTCGGCCAGGTACATGGCGCGCAGTGCCGGCTCGGACTCGGTGATCGCGGGCTTGGACGCAGACCAGTCGCGGAGCGTGCTGCCGCCCGCGGCCTGGATCTTGCGCCGCTCGCGGTTCACGATCTCGATGTTCTCGGTGTGGCAGACGATGATCGGACGCCCGACGCGCGAGGATTCCTTGAGCAGGTCGTAAAGGAAGCCGTCGTCGGTGCCGTCCAGGCCGAGATAGCGCCCTTCCTCGCCCTTGAAGTTCATGAAGTACTTGAACGAGGTGACGCCGTAGTCGCGCACGTACTCGCCGAGCTCCTTGATGTGGAGCTCGTTGGCGGTGCTGAAATGAAAGCCGAAGTCCACGTGGGCGCGGGCTACCGCGTAATCGAGCTCGCGCCTGAACACGTCGCCGTAGGCCTCGTTGTTGAGGAAGTAGCCGAGCACGGTGGTAAAGCCGCCCTGCGCGGCGTTGGCGGTCTCGGTCGAGTACTCGGTGATCTTCTCGCCCATGCCGAAGTGCACGTGGCAGTCGATGAGGCCCGGGAAGACGTGCAGGCCCGCCGCCGATTGCTCGGCTACGCCCGCCGCCGCGGCGCCCGGCGCCAGCAGCAAGTGGATCTTCCCGCCCTTCACCAGCACGTCCTTCTTCTCCGGTGCCTTGTCCGGAAATACCAGCGTGCCACCGCGCAGTACGAAGTCGTTCATGATTTTTCTCTAAGTTGCTGCATTGAGTAGATGGCTTGGGTGCCGGCCGGCGTGTTGAGGGCCGGCAGCGTGAGCGCGATGTCTTCCTCCGGGATGTCGCGCGAGATGCAGACCAGGCGGTTGCCGTGGTCGGCGTCCGGCCAGTCGCGGAAGCGCTGCGGCGGGTGGAATACGCCCTGCACGCCCTGCACGAACGCGATGGTTTCGTCGATCTGAAGAAGGCCTTTGACGCGGATGAGCCGCGCGCCGAATTCCTCGCGGGCGAGCCGGGACCACGCCGCCCATCCTGCCCAGGTCACCGGCGGAGGAGGGCGGAACGCGTGCGCGCGGATGCCGGAAAAATGCGCTCGCGACCGGATCGGACCCAGGAACGAGACCTGGTATTTTCTCGTCCCTTCGTAGGAGGCGAAGAGCTCAGCCGGCGTTGCGAGCACTTCTGCATTTTGAAGAAAGTCCAAGACCGGCTTGGGATCGGCGAGGTCGCGCTTGCTGACATAAAAGCGCTCGGCGATGGCGACCTGCTTGTCGAGCTCCGGATATTCGGTACGGGACGCGAGGAAGTGCTGCGCATCGACCGTGCAGACGGTGGCTTCGAAAGCGTAGGCGCCGGTCACGAGCGGGTGGCCGAGCAGCACGTTGAGGAGCGGCGCCGGATCCGCGGCGCCGCTGGTCTCGATGATCACGCGCTCGAAGGGTGGGATCTCCGCGCGCGCGCGGCGGCCGTCCAGGTCCGCGAGCGTCTCGTGCAGCGCGCCGGTATTCGCGCAACACAGGCATCCGGCGTCGAGCAGCACGACGTTGTCGGTGGCCTGCGCGATGACCGCCTGGTCGAGCCCGATCTCGCCCAGCTCGTTCACCACCACCGCGGTGTTGGCGAGCGCGGGCTCCTTCAGCGCCCGGTTGAGCAGCGTGGTCTTGCCGCTGCCCAGGAAGCCGGTGAGCAGGAACACCGGTGTTTTCATCCGTCTCCGAATAATTCGAGCAGCGCGCCGCGCAGCCAACGGTTCGCGGCGTCGTTCTCCACCCGCGGGTGCCAGTAGAGCGACACCTCGAAGCTCGGAATGCGGATCGGCAACGGATGCACCTTCATCTTGACCAGGTTGGTCCACGCCTTCGCCACCTGACTCGGCAGGCTGACGATCAGGTCGCTGCCGGCGACGATGAGCGGCACCACCATGAAGTGCGGCACGCGCAGCGCCACGTTCTCTTCCACGCCGTTCTCCGCGAGCGCGCGCTCGAGCTGCTGGTGGCCGGAGCCCATCGAGGAAATGAGCACATGGCGCGCCGAGAGGAATTCCTTGAGCGTGAGCGCGCTGCGCCGGCCGAGCGGGTGGTCGGGGCGCGTCATGCACACGTAGTGCTCGTCGAACAGCCGCTCGCGGCGGATCTTGTCGCGCAGCTGGGGCACGTAGCCGACGGCGAGGTCGATGTCGCCGGTCTCCATGCGCACCGCGAGCTCCGCCGCCGGCAGCTGCGCGGTCTCGAGGCGTATCGCCGGGCCGTGCTGGTGCAGGTGGCGCATGAGCGCGGGCAGCAGCACGGTTTCGCCGACGTCGGTCATGTAGATCCGCAGGCTGCGCGTGGTGCGGCGCGGATCGAACGCCTCGCGCGCGCCGAGCGCGCTGCGCACCATGGAAAGCGCGTCGGTGAGGGAGGGCGCGAGCTCGAGCGCGCGCGGCGTGGGCAGCATGCCGCCGCGCGTGTTCACGAACAGCGGATCGCCGAGCTGGCGGCGCAGCCGGCCGAGCGCGCTGCTCATGGCGGACTGCGTGAGGCCCATGTGCGCCGCGGCGCGCGTTACGTTGCCGTGGCGGAGCAGGGCCTCGAACACCGGCAGGAGATTCAAATCCGGTGTACTCACCTATTTACGCCATGGATGAAAAGAATTAATGCCATCGATTTGACTGATAATTATAGGTCCGCCTAGACTGAAATGGAGAGGAGCGTGCCGCATGAAACCCTGGGACGGAATCATCAGCGAGGAAGATCAGAAGGCGACGTACGCCGCCGGCTTCGGCCGGCCGTCGAGCATCGGCAAGCGGCCCGCGCTGCTCATCATCGACGTGCAGTACCGCACCATCGGCACTTCGCCGAAGCCGATCCTCGAGGCGATCAAGGAGTTCCCGACGTCGTGCGGCGACATCGGCTGGAACGCGATGCGCAACATCGCCCTGCTGCTCGCCGAATTCCGCCGCAACGCGTGGCCGGTGCTCTATCCGCACGTCGCGCCCAAGAACAAGGCCACCGACGGCGGCCGCCTGGCGGAGAAGGTGCCGGCGATCATGGATATCGCGGCGAAGGGCTACGAATTCCCCGCCGAGATCGCGCCGCGCGAGGGCGACGTGGTCATTCCGAAGAAGCATCCCAGCGCGTTCTTCGCCACGCCGCTCGCGAGCCACCTGATCGATCTCGCCGCGGACACGCTGGTGGTCACCGGCTGCACCACTAGCGGCTGCGTGCGCGGCAGCGTGCTGGACGCCTTTGCGTACAACTTCCGGGCCTTCGTACCGCATGACGCCGTCTACGACCGCTGCGCGACGTCGCACGCGGTGAACCTGTTCGACATGGCGGCGAAATACGCCGACGTCGCCACCACGGCGGAAATCATGGACAGGCTGCGCCCGCTCAGCCGCGCGCAATTGAAGAGCGCGAGCGCGTGAGCGAAGCAGTTCTGGTCCTGGACATGACCAGAGACTCGATCGCGCCCGAAGCACGGGCGGTGGAGATGCGCCGCGCGGTCCTGCCGCGCGCCGTGGCGTACCTGGAATGGGCGCGCGGCAAGGGAATGCCGGTGGTCTTCGTCTGCAGCGCGCGGCGGCGCACCGACAAGTGGTTCCTCAAGTTCTGGGAGCTCGCCAACGAGATCTGGAAGCCGGGTCAGCAGCCGATTCCCGAGCTGTTCCGGCCGGAGCAGGACGCGGTGGCGCACAAGCGCCGCTACAGCGGGTTCTTCGGCTCCGACCTCGAGATCACGCTGCGCGAGCTGGACGTGGACGCGCTGCAGCTCATCGGCTGGTCGACCTCGCTCGCCGTGGCGACCACGGCCATCGACGCGTGGCAGCTCGGCTTTCCGACCACGGTGGTGAGCGACCTCACCATCGCGCACGCGTGGGGCGGACACACGGTGGAGGACAACCAGAAGTGGTCGCTCGACTACATCGCCGCCATGGCGAAGTCGAAGATCGTGCGCTCTGACGATCTGATGCGATGAGCATCGACGGGCGCGGGACGCGGCGCGCGCTGAACAAGGAGTTCGATTACTACAGCTTGGAAGCGGCGGAAGCGCTCGGCCTCGCCGGCGTCTCGCGCCTGCCGTGCTCGCTCAAGGTCGTGCTGGAGAACGTGCTGCGCCAGCACGCGGAGGGCCGCTCCGACGGCGCCGACATTGCCGCGGTCGCCGGCTGGCTCGCCACGCGCCGCGCCGAGCGCGAGATCGCGTTCCGCTTCACGCGCGTACTGATGCCCGACTCCTCGGGCGTGCCGCTGCTCGGCGACCTCGCCGCGATGCGCGACGCCATGATCCGCCTCGGCGGCGAGCCGAAGCGGCTCAACCCGTCGGTGCCGGTGGATCTGGTGGTCGACCATTCCGTGATGGTCGACGCATACGGCGTGGCCGACGCGGCAATTCGCAACCAGGCGCTCGAGCTCAAGCGCAACGCCGAGCGCTACGCGTTCCTGCGCTGGGGCGCGCAGGCCTTCGACAACCTGCGCATCGTGCCGCCAGGCAACGGCATCCTGCACCAGATCAATCTCGAGTACCTCGCGCGCGTGGTGTGGACGACCGACCGTGTTGCTTACCCCGACTCCGTGCTGGGCATGGATAGCCATACCGCAATGATCAACAGCCTCGGCATTCTCGGCTGGGGCGTCGGCGGGCTCGAAGGCGGCGCCGGCGCATTGGGCGAGTCGGTGGCGATGCTGGTTCCCGAAGTGATCGGCTGCCGGCTGGTGGGCAAGCCGCGCCCCGGCGTAACCTCGACCGACATCGTGCTCACCGTGACGCAGACGCTGCGCCGGCACAAGGTGGTCGACAAGTTCGTCGAGTATTTCGGCCCCGGGGTCGCCGAGCTCTCGCTCCCTGACCGCGCCACGATCGCCAACATGAGCCCGGAGAACGGCGCGACCATGGGCTTCTTCCCGGTCGACGCCGAGACGCTGCGCTACCTGCGCCTCACCGGACGCGACGAAGCGCAGGTCGCGCTGGTGGAGGCCTATTCCAAGGCGCAGGGCATGTGGCGCGACGCCGGCACGCCGCCGGCCGAATTCACCGCGATCGTCGAGATCGACCTTTCGGAGGTCGAGCCGAGCGTTGCCGGGCCGAGCCGGCCCCAGGACCGCGTGCCGCTGCGCGAGGCGCCATCGGCTTTCCGAAATCTGGTTCCCACACCCAAGGGAAAAGACGGCGACGTCGCCATCGCCGCCATCACGAGCTGCACTAACACCTCGAACCCCACGGTCATGATCGGCGCGGGCCTGCTCGCGCGCAATGCGGTGGCGCGCGGACTGAAGGTGCGTCACGGGATAAAGACTTCCTTATCGCCCGGCTCGCGCGTGGTCGCCGACTATCTGGAGAGAAGCGGCCTGCAGTCTTCGCTCGACGCGCTCGGCTTCCAGCTCGCCGGCTTCGGCTGCATGACCTGCATGGGCAACTCCGGCCCGCTGCCCCCCGAGTTCGCCGAAGCCATAGAGGCGCACGGAGTGACCGCGGTAGCGGTGCTATCGGGTAATAGAAATTTTGAGGGCCGCATCCATCCGGCGGTGCGCGCGAATTTCCTCGCCTCGCCGCCGCTGGTGGTGGCGTACGCCCTGGCGGGCAGCGTGCTCGTGAACCTGGAGCGCGAGCCGCTCGGCGTCGGCGCCGACGGCAGGCCGGTCTACCTGCGCGACCTCTGGCCCGACGGCGACGAGATCCGCCGCATCATCGACAAGGTGCTCACGCCGTCGCTTTATCGCGAGCGCTACGCGACGATGCTAGAAGGCACGCCCGAGTGGCGGGCGCTGAAGGGCAAGACCGGCACTACCTATGCATGGTCGCCGGGCAGCACGTTCATTCGGCGGCCGCCGTTCTTCGAGGACATGGAGGCGAAGCCGGCGGAGCCCGCCGATATTCGCGGCGCGCGCGTGCTCGGGCTTTTCGGCGACATGTTCACCACCGACCACATCTCGCCGATCGGCGTGATCTCGAAAGGCACGCCGGCCGCGGACTACCTCCTGTCGCTCGGCGTCGCGCCGGCCGACTTCGTCAACTACGCGGCGCGGCGCCTGAACCACGACGTGATGATCCGCGGCACCTTCGCCAACGTGCGCGTGCGCAACGAAATGACGCCGGGCTTCGAGGGCAGCAGCACCGTGCATTATCCGGACGGCGAGCGCCTGTCGATCGCAGCCGCGGCGGAGCGCTATCGCGAGGAAGGCGTGCCGCTGGTGGTGATCGCCGGTGCGGAGTACGGCGCCGGCTCGTCGCGCGACTGGGCGGCAAAGGGCACGCGGCTGCTCGGCGTGCGGGCGGTGATCGCCGAGAGCTTCGAGCGCATCCACCGCTCGAACCTGGTCGGCATGGGGGTGCTGCCGCTGCAATTCCCGGCCGGCGTAACGCGCCAGACGCTCGCGCTGAAAGGCGACGAGGTGTTCGACATCGCGGGCATCTCCGGCGCCATCGCGCCGCGCAGCGAGCTCGAGTGCACCATCACGCGCGCCGACGGTAGCCGTCACAAGCTCAAGCTGCGCTCGCGCCTCGATACGCGGCGCGACGTCGACTATTTCCGCCACGGCGGCCTGCTGCACTACGTGCTGCGGCACCGCCTTTCGAACGAGGGTCCATCATGAATCCAAGGAAAAGGCTGCGCGAGCTGCTCGCTGCCAAGCGCTATCTCGTCGTGCCCGGCGCCTACGACACCCTCAGCGCGCGCCTCGCCGAGGGCGCGGGCTTCGACGCCGTGTACCTCACGGGCGGCGGCTATTCGCGCGCCAACGGCTATCCCGACATCGGGCTGCTCACGCAGACCGAGGTCACGCAGTGGATCTCGCGCACGGTGGACGCGGTCGAGATCCCGGTGATCGCGGACATGGACGCGGGCTACGGCAACGCGCTCAACGTGATCCGCAGCGTGCGCGAGTACGAGAAGACCGGCGTGTCGGCGTTCCACCTCGAGGACCAGGTGTCGCCGAAGAAATGCGGCCACTACGAGGGCAAGCAGATCGTCAGCCGCGCGGAGATGGTCGGCAAGATCAAGGCCGCGGTCGACACGCGCCGCGACGCCGACATGGTGATCATCGCGCGCTCGGACGCGCGCGCCATCGAAGGACTGCAGGCGTCGATCGACCGGGTGAATGCCTACCTCGAAGCCGGCGCGGATGTCGGCTTCGTCGAGGCGCCGCAGTCGCGCGACGAGCTCGCCGCCGCCGCCCGCCAGCTGAAGAAACCGGCGCTGGTCAATGTGTTCGAGGGCGGCAAGACGCCGCCGCTGCCGGCGCGCGAGCTGGAGGCGATGGGCTACCGCCTCGGCATCTATCCCTCGCAGACGCACCGCGCGGCGATCGCCGCCGCGAAGCGGGTGCTGGCGGTGCTCAAGCGCGACGGCGACACCGCGGCGATCGAAGCCGAGCTCGCGACCTTCAACGACCGGGAAGAAGCGGTGAACTCGCGCCGCTGGCGGGAGCTGGAGACGAAATACCTGAAAGACGTCTAGTGCGTCTCACGCTGTGCGAGAACATGCGCGCGGTGCCTTACGTGCCGTTCTATCTTGCGCTGGCCGGCGGCTACTGGGAAAGCGAAGGGCTCGACATCCGCCACGTGGTCTCGCCGAGCACCGCGCGCACCGCGACCGCGCTGCTCGATGGCGCGGTGGACGTTTCGTGGGGCGGGCCGATGCGCGTGATGATGCATCACGACGCCGACCCGCGCTGCCCGCTGGTCTGCTTCGGGCAGGTGGTAGCGCGTGACCCGTTCCTCCTCGTCGGTCGCGTGCGCAAGCCCAAGTTCCGCTGGCGCGATCTCAGCGGTCTGCGCGTCGCGCCGGCCGGCGACGTGCCGACCCCGTGGATGACCTTCCAGGACGATCTGCGGCGCGCGGGCCTCGACCCGGCGGCGATCGCCTTGCGCCGCGTGCGGCCGATGGCGCGCAACCTCGAGGCCTACCGCCGCGGCACGGTGGACGTCGTGCAGGTATTCGAGCCGCACGCAGATCGCCTGGTCAGCGAAGGCCGCGGCCACGTGTGGCACCGCTTCAGCGAGCGTGGCGACATCGCCTATACGACCTTCTACGCGACGCGGCGCTTCACACGGGCGCGCCGCGAGGCCTGCCGGCGGCTGGTGCGCGGTGTGGCGCGCGCGCAAGCCGCGCTGTTCGCCACCACCCCCGTCGCGATTGCCGACGCGGTGGGCCGCTTCCTGCCGAAGCTTTCGCGCGAGGCGCTCGCGCGCATCATCGGTGCTTATCGAGGCAGCGGCCTGTGGGCGGCGACGCCCGACCTGCCGCCGGCGTCGTTCCTGCGGCTCAAGGCCGCGCTCGTTTCGGGCGGCCTTATCAGCACCGACCCGCCCTACGAGACAATCGTGGACGCCGCTCTTTCCTCCGCGGACTGAAAATGACCGTTCCAACGATCGACATTTCAAGACCCGGCATCGCGGAGGACGTGGCGCGCACCTGCGAGCAGACCGGCTTCCTCATCATCTCCGGCCACGGCTTCCCACTCGAGCTGCTCGAGCGCGCGCAGCGTGAGCTGTTCGCCTTCTTCGACCTGCCGGAGGCGACCAAGAACCGCTGGCATCCGACGGGCACATCGAAGCAGCGCGGCTACCACGGGTTTGCCACGCGTGGCCTCGCCTACACGCTGGGCCAGAAGACGCCCCCCGACCTGCGCGAGACCGTGTTCCTCGGGACGGTCGACGACCACCGCGCCTATTACGCCGGCATGCCGGAGGCAGCGACGAGCTATGCGCCGAACCTGATTCCCGATGAGCCCGCCGGCCTCGCCAACACGCTGGTGGCGCTCTATCGCGCATACGAGCACCTGGCGCACGACATGATGCGCGTGTTCGCTGCCGCCCTGCGCCTGCCCGAGGGCTTCTTCGACGGCACGCTCGACGGGCACTTCAGCATCATGTCCTGCCATCACTATCCGGTGCTCGAGAAGCCGCCGCTGCCGGGCCAGTTACGCACCGGCGCGCATACCGACTACGGCGCGATGACGATCCTTGCCGCCACCGATGCGGAAGGCGGACTCGAGGTGCGCCTGCCCGACGGCTCGTGGTCCGCCGTGCGGCCGCGCGCCGGCGAGTTCGTCGTCAATCTCGGCGACATGATGGCGCGCTGGACCAACGAGCGTTGGGCCTCCACGCTGCACCGCGTCGTGAATCCGCCGCTCGGCCGGGCACAGAGCCGGCGCCTGTCGATCGGCATGTTCGTGCACCCGAACTACGACCAGCGCATCGAATGCGTGCCGACCTGCCTCGCGCCGGGGGAGAAGCCGCGCTACGACACCATCACGGCGGGCGAGCACATCAAGCGCAAGATCGAGCGCAGCCATGCTCAAGAAAACTAACTTGTTACTGGCCCGCGAGCGCGATGCACTCGATCTCGATCTTCATCCCGGCGGAGAGCTGCACGCCGCAGGTGGTGCGCGCCGGGGGATCGACGGGGAAGAACTGCTTGAACACCGCGTTCATGTTCTCGAACTCGAGCATGTCGTAGAGCAGCACGTTGAGCTTCACCACGCGCTCCAGCGAGGAGCCGGCCGATTCGAGCAGGTGGCGCATGTTGGTGAGCGTCTGCCGCGTCTCGTGCGCCATGGTGCCGGGGCTGCGCTCGCCGGTATGCGGGTCGGTCGAGAGCATGCCGGAAAGGAAGATGAAGTCGCCGGCGCGGATGCCCGGACTGTGGGGCAGGTTAAGGTTGCGCGAGACGTTGAGGCGCTCGTTTTTCGGCTCGATGATTTCGCGGGTAGAAGGCATGGGTTTGCTCCTCGGTCAGACCAGGGCGACGGCGTCGAGCTGGACCTTGAATGCGTCGATGATGCGCACGCTCCACACCGTGCGCGCGGGCGGGCCCTGCGGCACGTACTGGCGGTAGACGCGATTCAGCGCGTCGTATTCGATGCGGTCATAGATCATCGCGCGCACCTGGACCAGCCGCTCGAGCGAGGAACCCGCGGCTTCGAGCACCAGCCGGAGGTTGCGGAACGCGCGGTGCGCTTCGCTGGTCAGCGTCGCGTTCAGCCGCTCGCCGCTTTCCGGATCGATCGCCACCACGCCGGATATAAAGAGGAAATGCCCCGCTCGGATCGCCGTGCTCTGCACCCAGCCGTAGCCCGCGGCCATGTCGAGGCCGGGGCGGGGAGGTGGCACGACGATGCGTTTCATGGGTGTTGAATCGAATTCTAAAGGCCTGTTCACCCGCGTCACGCTGCCGCTTGCGGTCTTCGGGCTGATCAACCAGGCCGCGCGCACGGTGATGGCGATCATCGGGCCGGTGCTGGCGGTGGAGTTTGCGCTGTCGGCGAGCGAGCTCGGGATGCTCGCCGCCTGCATGCTCGCTTCTTACGCGGTGGCGCAGCTGCCGGGCGGCATGGCGCTAGACCGGGTCGGCGCGCGCAACGTGCAGGCAGCGTTGAGCCTGGTCACGGCCGCGGGATTCGCGCTGTTCGCGCTTGCCGAGAGCTTTGCGACGCTGGTCATCGCGCGCGTGATCGTCGGCGTCGGCATCTCCGCCGGCCTGATGGCCATCATCAAGGCCAACGCGCAATGGTTCGCGCCGAACAGGGTCGCCCTCGTCACCGGGATCGCGGTCTCCATCGGCGGCCTGGGCAGCGTGCTGTCCACCGTGCCGGTCGCCGCCGCGCTGCCGGCGCTCGGCTGGCGCGGCGTACTGTGGGTGCTCTGCGGCGTGTCCGCGGCCACGGCGTTTTGGATTCTGCTCTCAGTGCCCCACAGGGGAAGAAGCAAGTCTGAGATCAAGACCGAACTCGGCGTCATGGGCTCGATCCTCCGCTCGCGCGTCTTCTGGCGGTTCGCGCCCGCGGTGGCCATGCTGTCGGTGCTCAACTTCGCCTACCTCGGCCTGTGGGCCGGGCCCTGGTTGCGCGACGTGGCCGGCTACGACAGCCGGCAAAGCGCGAACACGCTCCTCGCCTACACGCTGACCATGATGGTCGCCGCGCTCGTCGTCGGCGCGGCGACGAGCCGCGCCAAGGCGCGCGGCTATCCGCCGATGCTGGTCACGCTGGCCTGCACCGCCGGACAGGTCGTAGCGCAGATCGGGCTGCTGCTGCAGCCCGCCGCACCGCTCGTGGTCGCCGGATTGTGGATGCTGTTTGCCTTCTGCGTCGCCGGCGCCACGGCGGGCTACATCACCGTCGGCCAGATGTTCCCGCCCGAGCAGACTGCGCGCGTGGCGACGGCGGTCAACACGCTCACGCTCGTGGGGGCGTTCGTGCTGCAGGCCGCCGTCGGCTGGGTGCTTGATTTCTGGCCGCGCACCGCCGCGGGCGGCTGGGACCCGCGGGGCTACTCGGCCGCGCTCGCGTTCTCGCTGCTGCTGCAGGTTGTCATCGCGGCCCGGCTCCTCGGAGGAAGACGCTAAATGGCGCTCGAAATCGCAATCCGCCGCTTCGGCGGCCCGGAAGTGCTCGAGGCGCGCGACGCGCCGCCGGAAGCGCCGGGCAAGGGACAGATCCGCATCCGCCACCAGGCGATCGGCGTCAATTTCACCGACGTGCACGGCAGGCGCGGGGACTATGCGCCGCTGCACGCGATGCCGATGCCGCTGGTACTCGGCCTCGAAGCCGCGGGCATGGTGGAAGCGGTGGGCGAGGGCGTCGAGCGTTTTCGCGTCGGCGACCGCGTCGCCTACGCGTCGGCGCCGATTGGCGCCTATCGCGAGGTGCGCAACTTTCCGGCAGAGCGCTGCGTTGCGCTGCCGCCGGGGGTGTCGGAGCGCGCGGCGGCTGCGCTTCTGCTGAAGGGACTGACGCTGCAGACGCTGCTGCGGCGCGTGTTCCGCGTGCCGCCAGGCGCCTGGGTGGTGTTTCACTCCGCGGCGGGCGGCGTAGGCACGCTCGCCGGCCAGTGGCTGCGCGCGATCGGCGCCCATGCCATCGGCACGGTGGGCTCCGAAGCGAAGGTCGCCGCGGCGCGCGCCGCGGGATACGAAGAAGTTCTTGTGCGCGGGCGCGACGACTGGTCCGCGCGCGTTCGCGAGCTCTCAAGCGGTGGCGCAGCGGCAGTCTACGACTCGGTCGGGCGCGACACCTGGCACGGGTCGCTCGCCTGCCTCGCGCCGCGCGGCCACTTCGTCTGCTTCGGCAATTCATCCGGCCTCGCGCCGTCTTTCCAGGTGAACGAGCTGCGCGACCGCGGCAGCCTCGTCCTCACCTGGGTGCGCTTCAGCGATTACACCGCGACCGCCGCCGAACTGCAGGCCGCGGCGCGAGAGCTGTTCGAGATGCTCGCGAGCGGCGTGCTGCGTGTTCCCGAGCCGCAGTGCCTGGCGCTCGAGCGCGCGGCCGAGGCGCACCGGCTGCTCGAGAGCGGCCAGACCACCGGGCCGCTGGTGCTGCTGCCCTAGAAATCAATCCTGGCGATCGCGTCCGGGAACGCGGGCGCGGATGCGCGAGATCGTGTAGCGGCGGACGTCTTCCTCCGGCTCGTCCCCCGCAGTCGGGGTGAGCGGCAATGCCAGATTGGTTACGAAGATCTGATCGTCAAGAATGACCACGCTCGCGGGAAACAGCAGGCCTTCGGGCGTTCCGTTGCTGCGGATTCCCTCGAAGTCACCGAGCTTGGCGACCACGCGACCGTCCTCGTTCAGCGCTACCAGCTCGTCCGCCTGGTTGGCGGCGACCCAGAGCCGCCCACGCTCGTCGAACGCAAGGCCGTCGGCACCGTTGATGCTTTCGGCGAATACCGTGACTTGCCGCGACTGCATGTCGAGCCTCAGGACGCGGTCGTCTCCCGTATTGGCGATGAACAGCGCGGACTCGTCGCGATTGAGAGCAATGCCGTTGGCCCCGAACGGCGGAAAGCCGGCGGTGGTGAGCAGCGGGTCATGGGCGAGCGTGGTGACGACGCAAGCCGGCGCGCAGGTCGCCGGACTCTCGATGCGGAAGATGGCGCCCTGGAAGGAATCGGAAACGTAAAGATTCCCGGCGCGGTCGAAGGTCAGGGCGTTGGGTACGCGGGCGTTGTCGCCGAACGTGATGGTGTCGGAGCTGCCGTCCGGATTCGGCACCAGGCGCGGAGCCGGCGCGCCGATCGCGGGGATCAGCGCGACTTCCTCGATCGGGGTGCCGGCATCGAAGTTCGCCACGATGCGCTGGATCCTGGACCCGGTGCCGGAAAAATCGCCGACCGCGGCGATGTAGACCTTCCGCGTGTTGCGATCGAACTCCAGGCCGAGCAGCGGCGTGGTGCCGAAGGCGCGCGACGCTTCCAGCCTGCCGTGGCGATCGAAGCGCAGCAGCTGGTTGTTCGGCGAGCCGGCATCGAAAGTTCCGACGAAGATATCGCCGCCAGCCGGATTGGCGGTGATGCCCTCGGGAAACCGCACGCCGTCGGGCAGGGTGGCGAAGAGCTCCGCCCTGCCGCGGTCCCACGCGGCGGCCTGCAGTGGAATGAAAACGAAGCACGCAACCACGAACAGCACAGCGCGACGCAGCGTGGACATGATCCTCCTCCCAGAAGATGGCTCCAGTGTGTACTTCCCTCTTTTGCCGTGTCAATGCGGAACTCTTAAGCGCGGCAGCGCTCCCACCTGCTCCGATGCCGCAACGCCCCCCCCGCGCCCCCAGCCGGCGAGCTGATGGCGCTTCTGCTCCACCAGTCCGAGGACTATGCGCTTTTCTTCGCCACGCCGGAGGGCGTGATCACGGATTGGTACCCGGGCGCCGAGCGCATTTTCGGCTTCAGCGCCGACGAGATCGTCGGCGAGAAAGCGACCCGGCTGTTCAATTCCGAGGACATCGAGCGCGGCGCGGCCGACCACGAGATGGAGATGGCGCGCAACGTGCGGCGCGCCGAGGACGACCGCTGGCATGTGCGCAAGGACGGCACGCGCTTCTGGGGCAGCGGCGTGCTCCTCGGGCTGCATGACCCGGCCGGGAAGCTCGTCGCGTACGCCAAGATCGTGCGCAACCGGACCGATGTAAAAACGCTGACCGAAGCGCTCGAGAATCAGGTGAAAGCGCTGTCCAAGGCCGAAAGTCAGAACAAGGTGCTGCTCGCCACTCTGGCCCACGAGCTGCGCAACCCGTTGGCGCCGCTGGTCAACGCAGTGCACCTGCTGCGCGACTGCGCCGCGCCGCCGGGGGCGCTGCAGATCATCGACCGCCAGCTCGCGCTGCTGCGCCGGCTGGTGGACGACCTCATGGAGGCAAGCCGCATCGGCGCAGGCAAGGCGGAGCTGCGGCTCGCGGTCTTCGACCTGCGCGAGGTGTTTCACGCCGCCGCCGACACGGTACGGCCCATGGTGGCGCTGCGCGAGCAGGACCTCCAGGTGATCCCCATCGCCGGCCCGGTGCCTGTAAATGCGGACGCACAGCGGCTGCAGCAGGTCTTCGTCAACCTCCTGGACAACGCGATCAAGTACACGCCGCGCCGCGGCAAGATCAACTTCAACATCACTACCGAGGGCGGCGACGCGATCGTCCGCGTCGAGGACACGGGAGTCGGCATGAGCGACGAAATCCTGCCCCAGATATTCGACCTGTTCACGCAGGAGCCGGCCGCGCGCGCGCATGCGGCGGGCGGGCTGGGCCTCGGTCTCGCGCTGGTGCGCGACCTGGTGAGCCTGCACGGCGGCACGGTCCACGGCCGCAGCGACGGCCGGGACAAGGGCAGCGTGTTCACCGTGCGTTTGCCGATGCACGCCGCCACGCAGCCTTAGCGCGCTCAGCGCTTCAGCAGGCCCTCGATCAGATCTATCTCGAGCGGTTTGGTATAGAAGGCGTCACACCCGGACCGGAGCATTCGCGGCCGCTGTTCATCGCCTAATCCCGTTAGAGCAATGATCACGGCGTTCTCGCAACCGGGGGTTCGCCTCAGGCGGGTCGCTACCTCGCCGCCATCCAGATCCGGCAGCCCGATGTCGAGGAGGACAAACTCCGGCTGCAGCTTGCGCGCCATTTGCAACGCCCCGTTTCCGTCCGTCGCATAAGCGGCGTCGTGCCCCATTTCGAGCAACAGCAGGAAAAGACTCTGCGCCGTGTCGATGTCATCGTCGACCACCAGGACGCGGTGTCCGGCGCTTGGGGTGCGTTGCGGGCTCGGTTGCACGTTTCATATTCCTGCAACTGTCGTGCGCATCCAAGGAGAAAAACCTCAAAAAATCAAAGACATCCTGTCGCCGTCTGACGACAGCGTGTCGGCGACCAAGTACGCGGGCGCTATACTCGTCGCATGCCGAACCTGACCATCCAGCGCCTCGGCTACGCCTGCGGCGCTCGCGTCACCGGCGTTGATCTTTCCAAGCCGGTTTCCCCTGCTGACCTCCTAGCGATGCGCCGGGCCTGGCTCGAGAACCTGGTGCTGGTGTTTCCCGGCCAGAAGCTCGACCCGCGCTCGCTGGTGGCGTTCACGCGCAACTTCGGCGAGCTCGACGATTACGCGACGCAGCCCTTCAACCGGCATCCGGAGTTCAACGAGGTCTTCGTCCTCACCAACAAGCGCACCAACGGCAAGCCGTCGCCGACCTACAACTCCGGACAGAACTGGCACACCGACCTTTCCTACACGCTGCGCCCGGCGAAGGGCACGGCGGTCTACTGCGTGGAGAAGCCCTCGGTGGGCGGCGACACGATGTTCGCCAACATGTACCTCGCCTACGAGCGGCTCTCGCCGAAGATGCGCGAGTTCCTCGACGGGCTCGAGGCGGTGCACGACGCGAGCCTGATCGAGGGCCTCGACAAGCGCGGTCCGGAAGTGGCGAACGAGTTCCGCCGCCTCAATCCGCCGGTCGTGCACCCGGCAGTGCGGTTGCATGCCGAGTCGGGCCGCAAGGCGCTTTACGTCAACGAACGCGTGCGTAACTTCCTCGGGCTCTCGGAGGCAGAGAGCAAGCCGATCGTGAAGTTCCTGTGCGAGCACTCGGTGCAGCCGCGCCATACCTACCGGCACTACTGGACGATTGGAGACCTGGTGATGTGGGACAACCGCTGCCTGGTGCACCTCGCGGTCGGCGACTACGACCCGGCGGAGATCCGGCACATGATCCGCACTTCCTGCCTGGGCGACTATTACGGCCGCTACCTGGATCCCGACGCCGCCGCCGCGCAGATGAAGAGCGCGCCGGTGCCCGCCGCCGACAAGAAGTCGGTGGCGGCGCTACACGATTAGTTGGCTTTGATCCCGGCCTCGCGGATCACCTTGCCCCACTTGTCCTGCTCCGCGCGGATGTAAGCGGCGGCCTGCTCCTGCGTGCCGCCCATCGGCTCGGCGCCGAGCTCCTGGAAGCGCGTGACGATCGCCGGCTTGGTGATCATCTTGTTGAGCTCCGCGTTGAGGAAGCGCAGAACTTCGGGCGGTGTCTTCGACGGCGCCATCAGGGCGAACCAGCCGAGCACCTCGAAGCCTTCCAGGCCCTGACCGGTTTCGGCGACTGTCGGCACGCCGGGCAGCAGCGCCGAGCGCTTCGCGCTCGAGATCGCCAGCGGCTTGAGCGAGCCTTTCTTGATGTGCGGCGTCATGATGGCCACGTTCTCGAACATCATCGGCACGCGGCCGGAGAGCAGGTCGGGGAGGAGGGCGCCGCTGCCCTTATAGGGGACGTGCAGCATGTCCACGCCGGCCATGCGCTTCACCAGCTCGCCACCGAGATGCTGTGCAGTGCCGGGGCTGGAGGAGGCAAACTCGTATTTGCCCGGATTCTTCTTCAGCAGTTGGATGAGCTCGCCGAAGCTCGCCACCGAGATCGAGGGGTGGACGACGAACACGTACGGCGTGCTGCCGATCAGGCCCACGGCCGTAAGCTCGCTGTCGGTGTAGGGCAGATTGTCGTAGAGCGCGCTCGCGGTGCCGTAGGTGCTCGGCACCATGATGAGGGTGTAGCCGTCGGCCGCGGACTTCGCGACCGCCCCGGCGGCGATCGAGCCGCTGGCGCCAGGCCGGTTCTCCACCAGGAACGGCTTACCCGTTTGAACGCCGAGCTCTTGCGCCGCGAGCCGCCCCATTACGTCGGTCGTGCCCCCCGGCGGGAAGCCGACCAAAATTTTCACCGGCTGGTTGGGGTAGCCCTGCGCGAGCGCATACGCACAACAGGCAAACGAGATCAGAGCCGCGGCGAGCGCCGCCAAAGTTTTTCTCATCATGCCTCCCATGTTACTTGAGCCGCTCGTCGGGCGGCGCGATCTCGGTGACGAGATCCTTGATCAGCTTCTTGTTCGGCAATGGCTCGAGCGTCATCTCGGCCTGCGCAAGGCGCGTGGTGCAGGCGTAGACGGTTTTGCCATCCACTCGGATCATGCATTCCTTGCACGCGTTGGCATTGATGCAGGAGAAGCGAATGGCGAGGCTTGGGTCGCGATGAACGCGGATCCAGCGCAGGCCGTCGAGCACGGTCTGCCCCGCCTCGAACGGCACTTCATAGTTCGTAAAGCGGCCGGTCTCGCCGGCCGCCCCGCGCCAGATCTTAAGCTTGGCTTGCAATGTGCACCTGGTCCCCGGCAAGGCGAATCGCCTGGTGCTTCTGCCACGCTTCGTTCGTCTGGCCGAAGTCGTCGCGCTGGTGCGCGCCACGGCTCTCCTCGCGCAGGAGCGCGGCACGCGTGACGCATTCGGCGACCAGACGCATGCTGCGCAGGTCGCAATAATCGATCCACTCGGGATCGAGCCCGGGGCGCGGCGCGCCGAGCTCCGCGCATAGCGGCGCCAGCGCCGTGATGTGCTTGAGCGCTTTTTCGAGGCCGGCCCCGGTGCGCAGCGGCCCGGCGTGAGCGTTCATCAGCGACTGAAGCGATGCGATTTCCGCTGCCGGATTGACATCGCTCCTGCGCGATGCCGGCCGCGATGCATGTTCCTGGGGACGCGGCATGGCCGTGCGCGCGGCGAGCGCCGCCGCGCGCTCGCCCGCCCGCTGACCGAACGTGAACGCCTCGGTAATCGCATTGCCGGAGAGGCGATTTGCGCCGTTGGCACCGCCCACTGCCTCACCGGCGGCAAAGAGATGCGGCACTGTCGTCCGCATGTCCGTGTCCGCGCGGATGCCGCCCATGTGGTAGTGCGCGATCGGCGCGACTTCGATCGGCTGGCGCGTGAGGTCGATGCCGTTCTCCGCCAGGCGCTTGATCACCGGCCCGAACGCCTCGCGCAGCACCGGCTCGCTGCAATGCTGGAAAGAAAGCCATGCGCCGCCGTGCGGTGAGCCGCGACCGGCAGCAACCTCCTGGAGGATGGCGTAGGTCGCGAGGTCGCGCGCCGAGGTGTAGCGCCCCGCTTCCGGCAGGAACTCCCGCATTTCGGAGTTGAGCAGCCGGCCGCCCAGCTTGTAGCGGAACGGGTCCCACATGATGGGGTCCATGCCCACCAGCCGCGGCGCGAGGTGACCGATCGGAAAGAACTGGACGAACTCCATGTCGATGAGCTCGGCGCCCGCGCGCAAGGCGAGCGCGTAGCCATCACCGCCCATGTTGATCGAGGCGCTATTGCGCGCGTACAGGCGCGTCAGTCCGCCGGTCGCGACGACGGTCGCCTTCGCCGCGATCGGCACCGCGGCGCCGGTGGACGCATGCGTTGCGTGCGCCCCGATGCAGACGCCGTCGCGCATGGCGAGCTCGGTGATCAGCAGATCGCCGACTCGCTGCACTTCCGGGATGCGCTGCACCCGGGCACGCAACGTCTTCGAGACCGCGGGACCGGTATTGAGGAAATCGACGTAAACGCAGCGCTTGCGGTCGTGCCCCGGTGCATGGACCTGCGCGAGGTGGCCGTCGCGGCGCGCCCAGCCGATTCCCCACTCGTCCATTTCGCGGATGCACGCCGGGCCCTGCTCGCAGAGGAGGCGCGAAAGCGCAGGATCGCAAAGACCCCGGCCGGCATTCAGCGTATCGGCAAGGTGGTGCTCCCAGTGGTCCGGCTCTTCCTCTCCCACCGCGACCGCCACCGTCATCTGCGCCATGACCGTCGCGCCGCCGCGCCCGATCAGGCTGCGATCAACGATGAGCACTTTGGCACCGGCGCGCGCCGCTGTGATGGCAGCGTACATGCCGGCGGCACCGGACCCGATCACCAGGACATCGGCCTTCAGCATCAAAACAAAGTACTACGAGATCGGCTGCTCTGGCGGGCGCTGCGGCCAGACGCGCTCCAGGTGCGCGGTCAGCCAGGGCATGCCGCGGCTGAAGACGGGGAATGCGGAAGCAACCGCTACTGCGACGCCGATGATGGCGACCATGAAACCGGCGAGGTGCGATTCTTTCGCGGACGGATCGAGAAGCACCGCAAGCTTTCCGGCGATGAGGAATGCGAGCGTACCGATGATGGCGACCGAAGCCAGAGCAGCGAGGACGACCAGGTTGGGCATGTACTTGCGCATGACGGCAGCGTAGCAGCGGAGCGTGACACCTTGAAGGTACTAGGTCCGCTTCGTTCGTTGGTGGGTGCTACAGGGTTCGAACCTGTGGCCCCTTCCGTGTGAAGGAAGGAAAAGGCTTCACCCACGTTCACTCACGTTCGCTAGCTATCATAGGGGAATTGCGAAAAATGGCCGCCAAGGTTCGTTTGCGTTTTCGCCCCTACAGTTTCATACTTCTTCCGTACAAAAACAAGGTTGCCCGAGGGCATGAGCAGTCGAATAGACCGAGTGGACGTGCGCGCGCGGCTGCCGTTGCGTCGAGAACCCTATTGGCACCGCGTCGCGGCCGGTCGGCACCTTGGGTTCCGTCGTATGACGGCCGGAACGCCGGGTACTTGGCTGGCCCGGGCGCACACGCCTGACGGCTACGTTTACGAGACGTTGGGCGACTTCTCCGACCGGTCTGAAAAGGAACGTTACGACGCCGCACGCAAGGACGCTGGGCGGTGGTTCGAGCACTTGGACCTCGGCGGATCAACGAAGGCTCTAACGGTAAAGGCTGTGTGCAACGCTTACATCGACCGCATGCGCCTCGAAAGATCGGATCAGGCGGCACGTGTAACGGAGGGCTTCTTCCGGCGTTTTGTCTTTAGCGATCCCATAGGAGATGTGACGCTGTCCAAACTCACCAAGCCGCACATGGGCGAGTGGAGACGGCGCATGCTCGAGCGAAATCCGAACCGCAGTTCGTTTAATCGCAATGTGACTCCCCTGCGCGCCGCATTGAATTTAGCGCACGAGCAAGGACACGTCGCCACTGACCAACCCTGGCTGGTAGCACTCAAGCCCTTCGCCAAGCGCGATGGGGGTGGAGGGGTTCCGCGGACCCTATACCTAGATCGGCATCGGAGAAGAGCGCTAATAGAGAAAGCGTCCGCGGAAGCCCGGCCGTTTCTTACTGGCCTTGCACTATTACCGATGCGTCCCGGAGAGCTTGCAAAGCTGCGGGTGCAGGATTTCGATGCGCAACAAGGCGTTCTCCGGCCGGACGGCAAGACAGGAAGGCGGATCCTTCCGCTTAGCCGGGAAGCGGTTCTTCATTTCGGCCGGTGCTCGAAGGACAAGCTGCCGGGTGCTTGGCTCATTTCGCGCTCAGATGGCGCGCAATGGAAGAAAGAAGCTTGGCGAGACGACGTGAAGGATGCGGCTAGAGCAGCTGGCCTCGCCAGAGAAGTCGTTGCCTATAGTCTGCGCCACAGCGTGATTACGGATCTTATTACTGGCGGTTTAGATCTGTTCACCGTCGCTAAGCTCGCCGGTACCAGCGTCGGAATCATCGAAGCGCACTACGGCCATCTTCAGCGTGAGCACGCTCGCGCCGCGCTGGAAAAGCTCGCTCTAGGCTAGTTGTTAGTCGGCCACGCTTCAGTGGCGGTCCGCGCTGGATCCCTAGGGTAGGGCCCATTGACGTTCCCGAACCTATGCGAACAATGAGAGTAGGAAGCGATTCTTTCAGCCCGGGCGCCCTCGCGGCACGCCGGGCGGGCGGTAGTAACTGATCCGGGCGCTGCCCGGGCCACCCATCGCGGCCGTGCGCAATAGCACGGCATCCGCGCGGTCGCCGGCGACGGCGACGATGAAATAGAGTCGGCGGGAAAAATCCCTCACCGAAAGTCCGAGATTGCCTCATCGCATGAGGCGTGGACATCTTTGATGTGAGGCTTACTTGAAATCTGCACCGAATATCAGCAGCGAACTACCTGGCGGCACCCGCGCTTACACACTCGAGCAGGCCTTCGCGCGCCTAGCCGTCGGTTACGTTACTGGGCACAGGCTCATCGGCAGCGGCCAGCTCGAAAGTTTCCGAATCGGCCGCCGTCGCTACGTCACCGAGGAAGCCTTGCGGCGCTTCGTCGAAGGTCGGCTTAGGGAGACAAACCAGGAGACGCGCGAACAACGCGCGGCGAGAGTGCGACATGCAACGGAGGCGTCCCTGGAAGCCCGGAAAGCGGTCGCGTGACGTCATGCGAAAAAATGACGACACGGTGGTGGTGCGATCAGGCGCGCCAGATTTCGAGATAAGCAAACAAGAGAGCAATTGCGCCACAAGGCTTCTCTTTCGTTGGCGCAGCGCAATCGGAAGTAGCCAACTGCCGCCCGACACTCGTCTAGTGTTGTATGTCCTTAGCTTCTTCATGGACATGGATGGCAATGGGGCGTACCCCTCGCAATCGACAATCGCTACGTCGACGGGTAAGAGCTTGCGTTCCGTGAAGGAGCATCTGCAGTATGCCGAAGAGGCTAGGTGGGTCTCCCGATCGCCTCGTGAGCGCGGTTCCAAGCGGTCGTTCCGGTTTGGTACAGACTATCAGGCGCTGTTTCCGACACTTGGTGCATCAACTCCGCTGCCACCGAGCCGCCGGCGCCGGCAGCGAGTCGCAGACCATGGTGCACCGGGCGCAAGAGGTGGTGCACCCCGTGCACGCTACTGGTGAACCGGGTGCCTACTACTTCTTCATTAACTCACCACGCTACTTCGGTTCTAGCCGCTGGGAAAAAGGTTTCTATTAATAATAGAACAAGACCAAGTGGGCACCCGGTTCACCATGACAGTACGTCACAAACGGGTAAATCGCGCGGACTAATGGCTAGGTCGCTGCCCGGCGCGCGGACCGTGTTCGCGTCGTTGGCTCGGCGCAGTATTACGCTGGAGGAGGCGCGGCTTCTGATTGCACGCGCGGCCGCTTCCATGGTGGCGCGGCGCGGGGGAACAGCGATGCGTGAAGCACGCATTGATCGTCGTAGACGTTTCGTCGAGGCGTACATTCGCAACTACTTCTTCGGAGCTCGGGCTGCACGGGCCGCAGGCTGTCCAGCCCGCGGCTCGCGCGTCGCGGCCGTTCGGATGCTGCGGGAGTCGGACGTTCGCCATTGCCGTTGTGGCGGGCGCAGAGGCGGACCTTCAAGCAATGCGCATCTGGTATCGGACAGCTAACGGAAGTTGACAGCTGATGAGGTTTTCGAAGCGCCGTAATCGCCCCGCCCCTATGAAAACCGGTGGATCCGACGTGCTAACGAAAGCTACGCCCGCTTCATAGAAAGGGTGTTTTCACCGTAGCCAGCACACGGACGCGGACAGAAGGGCTTAGCGGCGGGCTTACCGCTTTGTTGAGGTGCGCAAGACCGCCTGCCTCAAAGAGGGGGTAGCGGTGTCGAATGCAATGATCCAGGCGGCTAGGGCATCATCCTTGGCAAAGAGATATGGCGGCGGGACTCCTACGACCTTGGCAAGCCGTTCGGCCATCTGCAAGCTAGGAACATGCTTGCCGCTCTCGTACTGATTGATCCGCGGGCTAGCAGAAGATTCGTCGATTCCGGCCAAAACGCCTAAACGGCGCTGAGACAATCCGCGCTTTTCCCGGGCTTCCCTCAGCCTTCGGCCGAAAACTGTAGTCGAGTGCCCCATAGAAGGCACTCAGAGATTCTTAGTTTTGGGCTGGACGCGATACTAAGAGTTTCTTAGAGTCTACCCATGGAGCCGATCTACTTGGCGGGCTCAGGCATTGTTGCCGGCGTCATCCTGATGTTCGATCGAAGGGGCAGGGGCGTCGGCCTCGTTATAGCTTCAGCGAGCGTGGCGGTTGCAGCCGCCGCTTGGCAGAGCGTAGGCGAGCCGAATCCCGCCGCGCTCGCCGCTTTCCGGGGGATTGAGGACCGCTGCGCTAGGGCTGTCGTACCGCGGCAAGGCGCTTGTTCGGACGTCTTGCGGCTTTATGAACGCTGCCACGTCGAAACGTGCTCCGCCCGTGAGTACCATCAGGAACTGAGCCGCCTAGGCTACTCACTGCCGCCGCTCTACAAATGAAGTCGGTCCGCCCGATCGCATTCAGAGAAGTCGTAAAAGCGGCGACTGCTGATGCCATAACAGCCTTGCCGCAACTTGCTCAGCAGATTGCTGACCGGTGGGCGCTAGGGTGGCCGAGAAAAATGAAGGAGTTGGAGGGAGAGGGAACACTGCTCGCTAGGTTGTCCGAGCAGTACGAACTCGAGCGGGCAGCGCTGGCAAAACCTGCAGGGTCTGAATACGCCCACTTGGCGGATCACGAAAAGATGGAGATCCTGGGCCCGCCACCGGGCGCATGAGGCCGGACTTAGGGCCGTTCTCCCACGGTAGCTCGAGGCTGTCTTCACGTCCTGCTGGCTTCACGCCTGACCCCGCCACTGCCTCGTCAGGGAAGGGGCGTCTCACGGCCCTAGAGGGCGGAAGCGATCTCTAGCTCGAAGTACGAAAAGAAGTACGGAAGGAGAGTGCGGTGGAGGCGGCGGGAATCGATTATTTCCGGCCGCGGCTGGATGACAAAGGACGACTTTGGACGGTCGTCACTTTTACGATACCCCCAGCGATACCCCTGTCGCTACGTGGCGGAGGCTATCTGCTGTCGGGTTCGGCTGCGCGCCGTGAGCGAGAACCAGCTCGGCCGCGCGAAGAGAAACGCGAAGCGCGTGCCGCGGATGAGCCGATGTAGGGCCAGCGGCGCGCACACGCCAGCGAGAACGGCAAGGACCGCGGCGGTACTGAGCCCTCCCAGCGATGAGAGTGCCAGTTTGCCGACGATAACCAGCGGGATGTAGAAGCCGAGGTAGATGATCAGGGAGTTGCGCCCGCAGTAGGCGAACGGCAACTGAGCGCGGGTTTTCTCCATCAGCGCGCACCCAGTAATGACTGCGCCGCCGCCAAGTAAGCCCAGCAGAAGTGCGACGCCCGGGGCTCGGCCCAATCCGGCACCGAGCGCGGCGGTATTCAGCACTGCCCAGCCGGCGAGCGCCGTCATCGCCAGGGCGCGGTTGGTCGAAGCCCAGCGCGCGAGCGCAAACACTGTCGGCGCAAAGACATACCCTGAAAAGAAGAACACGTAATAGGGCATGAACTTGTCCAGAACCTTGACGCCTGTTTGCACCTCCAGGATTTGCAATACCGCAGCCACCGTCCAGACCACGGCTGCCGGCGCGCTGCGCAGCAGCTTCGTGGCCACGAAAAATATCGGCAGCAGGTAGATGAACCACAGCATCGAATATGGACGCACGAGCGAGCTGAAGTAATCCTCCGCGACTTCAAACCACCCCTCGCGTGCCGCCGTCCAGGGCGCCTGGAAGCAAACCAGTATCGTGAGCCAGAGCAAATAGAAGTACGCAAAGTGCACGACCTTACCGTCCAGGAAGGTCCTCCAATCGCGCTGGATAGATGCGGAAAGCAACAACCCCGAGATCAGGAAGAACGCGGGCATACGGATGGGGCCTGCCCAATCCACGACATGTTGCAACCAGATGTGCGTGTTGGCGTCGTTGTCGACCCATTCGTTGGCATAGAGAATGACGACCAACACAATGGTCAGACCCTTCGCAATGTCGATCCAGTCGAGATGTGCGCGCGGCGGCGCGTTTTGCTGCATGTGATTCGTAGTCCACCTCACGGTTCGCCGGCATGGTCGGTCACCGCCACCGCGATGGTGTCCACCAGTCCCATCGAGGATGGCGATGGCAAGCAGAAGGCCGCGGCAAGCAGCTGCATCGCCATGAACACGGCGATGAGGCGGCCTGCGAAGGAAGTTCTGCTCCAGCTCACCCGGCCATTCTCGTGCGGCGGAATGAAGCCGTCGGGCGGCGGCGATGGCTCATTTGGACCAATAGTCGCAGGGTGTTGTCGGGTTAAAACGACGCCGTGCCACCGACCCGCGACGCACCTTCTGGCAGAATGCGCGTCTCAAATTCCGCCTGCACCCGCTAGGCCGGAGGAGACCAGTGAGGCGGAACTTCATACGCGCTGTATTAGCCAGCATGGCGGCGGCGATCGGGCTAAGCGCGTCCGCGGCGAAAGCGTTCGAAAACGTACACGCCGAAGCCGAGACGCAGCTGCAGCGCGCGCTCGAGCTGATCGCCGGCGGCCGGCTCGACCAGGCGATCGGCGAGGTTGACAGGCTGGTCGCCCGCTACCCGAACTTCCGCCTTGCCCATCTCGTCAAGGGTGACCTTCTCCTCGCGCGCACCCGACCGATCGGCGATTTCGGCAGCGCCGCGCCGGCGTCGGAGCGACTGAAGGAATTGCGTGCCGAGCTCGCTGTCCGTGTTCGCGATAGCCGCGAGCCCCCGCCGGCCGATCACGTACCGCGGTACCTGTTGCAGCTCGACCGGGCGCAGAAGCATGCGATCGTGGTCGATACCAGCCGCGCGCGTGTCTATGTTTACGAGAATGCCGGCGGCACGCCCCGGCTGGTGCGCGACTATTACTCGAGCATCGGCAAGCACGGGATTTCTAAAGAGCGCGAAGGCGACAAGAAGACGCCGATCGGTGCGTATTACGTGACGTCCCATATCCCCGGGAAGAAACTGCCAGACCTGTACGGCTGGGGCGCCTTTCCGATCAGCTATCCCAACGAGTGGGATCGGAGGCTCGGCCGAACCGGGCACGGCATCTGGATTCACGGCGTACCGTCGGACAGCTATGCGCGGGCGCCGCTCGCGAGCGATGGATGCGTCGCCCTGGCCAATCCGGAGCTGCAGGAGCTTGCCGCCCGCTTGCAGCCTGGCGTGACGCCGGTGGTGATCTCCGAGCGGGTGGAATGGCTGTCACCGGACGCCTGGCGTGCAGAGGCGGATGCTTTCAGCCGGGCGCTCGAGGCGTGGCGTCGAGACTGGGAGAGCCGCGATACGGAGCGTTACCTCGGGCATTACGCCCGCGGCTTCCGCAGCGACGGCATGGACCTCGCGGCGTGGAGCGCGCATAAGCGCCGCGTCAACGCGGCGAAGAAATGGATCAAGGTCGAGCTCGAGGCGGTCAGCGTGCTGCGCAGCCCAGGCCGCGAGCCACTCATGGTGGTGACCTTCGATCAGGACTACCGCTCCAGCGGTTTGTCTCAGCGCGCGCGCAAGAGACAGTACTGGGTGCAAGAGGACGGACGCTGGAAGGTCGCTTACGAGGCGGTGCTTGGCCGTCCAGTGCTGACGATGCCGGAGTCTTACCCCGGCCGCCGTAGCTGACGGTGACCTCCGCGAGTGTGCCGACATGAATAACCGAAGGTGCGATGAAGCGATGCTCGCTGCATTGGAGTTTTCTTGGCGTCCTGCTTGCGGCGTTCATCTATCCCGCGGCCGGCCAATCGCCGGACCATCGTGAAATTGCTCGAGGCTGCGCGGCGCCAGGGAAAGTAGTACGCGGAGACGCTGGACCGATTGGCGGCTATTCAGCACCCCGTCTGATCGGCTGTTTGCCGCGGGACGGCGCGCCCCGCAGCTCATCAGCGCTTCTCTTCTGGGATTACCGGGAACGGGAAGCTGAAGGGCGGCGGCACGACATCGCCGCGCAGGAGCGCGCGCACGAGATTCTCCCCGCCCCTTTCGCGATAGGTGAGGTATGCCGTGACAGCAAAAACGTCCGGGTCCATGCCGTAGGTAAATTCGTTGACCGCCGAGAGGTCCGCAACCGCCTGCACGTCGGCGAAGTTGGCCAGCACCGCCGCGCGAAGCCTCGAATCCATAAGATCCAACTGGATCGCGTAGGCGATGAACTCGTGCCACTCGCGCGGCAGTCGCAGGGTCTCGGCGCGGAGCATCTGCCACACCGCGATATGCGCGAGTTCGTGGTGGAGAAAGGAAGCAGCGAGTTCCGTGCTCCACGGCAATCCCCAAGGCGCACGATGCGTCGAGGAATAGACCACGACAATGGAGGAACGCACATCAGCATGGCCATAGCTGACGATGCCCTCGGGAGGCTTCAACTTAGGTTCTGCGAACTTCACGGAAAACCGGGGCTCGAATTCGAAGCCTATCCGCCGGAAATACGTCAGGATATTGGCCAGCGCCTCGCAGGCTAGCGAAAGCTCCGCAGGTCGCTTGTAGACAAATTCGACGCCGCTTTGGCCGCAGTTCGCTGGCTCGCTGGTCGCAGCGAAAGGCGCTCCGTATGGAGCCGTGAGCAGTGCAAACACCAGCCATCGGCCGCGCATGAGGTCGCCTCGTATCAAGGCAGTCAGTTGCGCTATCATACAACTATGCATGTGGTGAATATTCGGCCCGAAGTCGTTTTTCAGGCCCTTGCCGATGCGACGCGGCTGCGCGTCCTGCGCTTGCTTGCGATCGGCCGCGAGGAAGCCTGTCTCTGCGAGCTCGTCGACAGCCTGCTCGAGCCGCAATACAAGCTTTCGCGGCACCTCAAGGTGCTGAAGCAGGTGGGTCTTTTGGCGGCGGAGAAGGACGGGCGTTTCGTGTATCACAAGCTCGTCACGCAGCACCGCCACATGAAAACCCTATATGAGGCCATTTGCGCACTTCCGGATAGTGACGGAACTTTCGCGGCGGACCTTCGACGCTTCACCCAGCGCATGCGCCTCAGGCAATCGGGCCGCTGCCGCATTGGTATCCAGACCGCGTCGCTTGGCGGGACGCAATCAGACGCCGCGGCGAAGCGAAGCGCATGACACCGGCGATCGAAGATTTCCGGCGGGCGAGGGTAGTGATCGTCCTTCTCGTGGCCGTTTCCGCGCTGCTTCTCGTCGGGATCGGGTGGGTATGGGAGCAGCTTGATGTCGCCGGCCGCACGCTGCTGCTCGTGTGCTGGAGCGTCGCGCTGTACGCGTTCGGCTGCTTCATGGATTGGATGACGGGAAGGTCGAAAAAAGCATCAGCCGATCGTCGATGAACCGAACGTGCGCCCCATCCGCAATTCCGGTATTGCGGACGGGCGTTCAATCTGACGGAGACAGCAAGGAGCCTAGATGGGACACAAGGAGATAGCCGTTACCCCCGCCTGCACGAGCTGCGCGGGCGACGCGCCGGCCGTGAAAGGCGCCCCGGTCGTCTATCGGATCGACAACATGGATTGCCCGACCGAGGAGGCGCTCATCCGCAACAAGCTATCGGGAGTCGCCGGTATCGAGACGCTCGCTTTCAACCTCATGGGGCGCACGCTTACCGTGACGCACACCCTGGACTCGCCGCAGCCGATCGAGCGCGCGCTATCCGAGATCGGCATGAATGCAAAGCGCGTAGGGTCCCCGGCGTCGGAAAAGCCGGCCGGCTCGGTCGCGCGCTACCGGATCGAGAACATGGACTGCCCGACGGAAGAAGGTCTGATCAGGCAGAAGCTGTCGGGAATGGCGGGTGTCAATGAGCTGGAATTCAACCTCATGCAGCGCACGCTCGCGGTCACGCACGAGCTGACATCTACCGAACCGGTGGAGAAGGCGCTCACGCAGATCGGAATGAAGGCGGAGCCGATCGCGGAAAGGTCAGCCGGCACGAGAACGACGCTGGCGATTCCCAAGATGGACTGCCCGACGGAGGAAGGGCTGATCCGCTCGAAGCTCAAAGACGTGCCCGGCATCGCGGGCCTGGAATTCAACCTCCTGCAGCGCAGCCTGACGCTTACGCACGAACCGTCCGCGTTGCAGCCGGCTCTCGCCGCATTGGCTGAGATCGGCATGCCGGCCACCGTGCCGGCGGTCGCCTCGCCGGAACCGGCCCCCGAACCCGAGCGCACCAACTGGTGGCCGATGATCGTCTCCGGGGTCGCCGCGGCGGCGGCGGAGGCAGTCGAATGGAGCGTCGGCGGCTTCCACTGGGTCACCGTGGCGCTCGCGCTCGTCGCCATCTTTACCGGCGGGCTTCCCACCTACAAGAAGGGGTGGATCGCGCTCAGGAACGGCAACCTGAACATGAATTCCCTCATGTCCATTGCCGTGACCGGCGCGATGATCATCGGCTACTGGCCGGAAGCCGCGATGGTGATGTTCCTGTTCGCTCTTGCCGAGGTGATCGAGGCGAAGTCGCTGGACCGTGCGCGCCGCGCGATCCGCGACTTGATGGATCTCGCGCCGGAAACCGCGACCGTGCGGCAGGCGGACGGGAGCTGGAAGGACACGGATGCGAAGCAGGTCGCAGTCGGTGCGGTGGCGCGTACGCGGCCCGGCGAACGGATCGCGCTGGACGGAGTCCTGGTGTCAGGGCATTCGACGGTCGACCAGGCGCCCATCACCGGCGAGAGCCTGCCGGTCGAGAAAGGCGAGGGCGATCCGGTCTTCGCCGGCACCATCAATCAGGCCGGCTCGTTCGAGTACCGGGTGACGGCCCTGGCGAGCAACTCCACGCTCGCGCGCATCATCCATGCGGTCGAGGCGGCGCAAGGCAGCCGCGCGCCCACGCAGCGCTTTGTCGACAAGTTCTCGCGCGTGTATACACCTGCGGTGTTCGCGGTCGCGATCGGCTTCGCCCTCGTACCGCCGCTCGTGTTCGGCGGCGCATGGATGGACTGGATCTACCGCGCGCTGGTGCTGCTCGTCATCGCCTGCCCCTGCGCGCTCGTGATCTCGACGCCGGTTACGATCGTGAGCGGCCTTGCTTCGGCGGCTCGCAGAGGCATCCTCATCAAGGGCGGCGCATACCTGGAGGAGGCGCGCCATCTCACGCTGCTCGCGCTGGACAAGACCGGAACGCTGACGCACGGCAAGCCGCGGCAGACGGATTTTCAGCCGATCGCCGGCCAGGAGGAAAAGATCGTGCGCTCCCTCGCCACGAGTCTCGCAGCGCGCTCTGATCATCCGGTCTCCATGGCCGTGGCGAAGGCGGCGGAAGAGGCGAGCGTCCGCGCCAATGAAGTCACCGCGTTCAAGGCCCTGCCGGGGCGCGGTGTAGAGGGCCGGATCAGCGGCGTTCTCTATCGCCTCGGCAATTACCGCATGGTGCAGGAGTTCGGGCTTTCGGCCGCGGCGCTCGAGGAGTCGCTCAAGACTTATGAGCGTGCAGGCAAGACAGCAGTGTACCTGGCCGACGAGGCGAAGGTGCTTGGGTTCTTCGCGGTCGCGGACACGCTGCGCGAGACGAGCCGCGAGGCGGTAGCCGAGCTTCACAAGCTCGGCGTGAAGACCGTGCTGCTGACGGGAGACAACCCGCATACGGCCGCGGCGATCGCGAGCCAGGTGGGCATCGACGAGGCCCGCGGCAACCTGCTGCCCGAAGACAAGCTGCGGATCGTGGAGGAGCTCTCCGCGAAGGGCGCCAAGGTGGGCATGATCGGCGACGGCATCAACGACGCGCCGGCCCTCGCGCGCGCGGACGTCGGTATCGCCATGGGAGCCGCGGGCACCGACACGGCGATCGAGACCGCGGATGTGGCGCTGATGGATGACGATCTGCGCAAGGTGCCCGAGTTCCTGCGCCTTTCCAGGCGAACCGCGGCGATCCTCAAGCAGAACATCACCCTCGCGCTCGGCATCAAGGCGGTGTTCATCGCGATGACCGTCGCGGGAACCGCGACGATGTGGATGGCGGTCTTCGCGGACATGGGTGCGAGCCTGCTGGTGGTGTTCAACGGAATGAGGCTGCTCAGAAAATCATGATCATTCGTTCGCTGGTTCTGGCCGTCGTCGTCGCGCTCCCTGTCCATGCGCAGAACAAGCTAGGGCAGCCGGAAGTGCCGCCCGGCGCCGATGCGGCGGCCTACCGGCTGCCGGAGCGCAAGGACATCGTCTCGTGGAAGCTCCTTGGGCAAGTCGAGCCGGTCAAGGTGAAGGACAAGCTTCTGCCCCAATTCTCGGATGCGGTGCTCGCGCTGGATCAAAAGACGGTCAAGGTGCAAGGCTTCATGCTGCCGCTCGAGACGGGAGCAAAGATCAGCCACTTCCTGCTTTCGGCGATTCCCCAGAGCTGTCCGTTTCACATGCACGTAGGCGGCGCAGAGAGCCTGATCGAAGTCAGGACCACGAAACCGGTGGCGTTCACGTGGGACGGCATGGTTTTCACAGGCAAGCTCTCCGTGCTCAAAAACGATCCAGAGGGCGTGCTCTACCGCCTGACCGACGCCACCGAGGCAAAGTGATCGTCAGCGCAACCGCACCCCAGTGGCGCTGGGCATTGCCGATGGCAGCGGCGATCGTGATCGCCGACGCGATTACGAAGCAGGTCGTGCAGGCCCGGTTTGCCTACGGCGAGCGGATGGAAGTCACAGATTTCTTCAATCTCGTGTTCGTGCTCAATCCCGGCGCGGCGTTCAGCTTTCTTGCCGGCGCGGGCGGCTGGCAGAAGCCGATCCTTCTTGCCCTTGGAGCAATTGTGTCCGCGGCCATCGCCGTCTGGCTCGTTCGCAGTCCGATGAACAGGTTCGCCGCTTTTGGCCTTGCGGCCATCCTCGGCGGCGCGCTGGGGAATGTCATCGACCGCGCCCGTCACGGCGCGGTGGTGGATTGGCTGGACTTTCACGTGGCCGGCTGGCACTGGCCGGCGTTCAACGTGGCCGATATAGGTATCACCGTGGGGGCGGCGGCGCTCATCTTCGAGGGATTGTTCATTGCGCCCCGCAAGAGTGACGCGCAAAGCGCGGCGAGATAGTGATGACAGCGTCTGAACCCGCGCTCGGTCTTCTGTCGGCGCTGACGTCACTGCCGGCTGCGCTTTGCTACGCGCGCGCGCTCGGCGCCGCGGCGGTGCGCCCGGTGCGCCACGCGGACGGACGGGTATCCGGCTTGCGGGTAGACGCACCGTGGACCCGCACGCTGCTTCTCTTCCTCGGCGGCAGCGCGCTCGCGGCAGCAGCCGTCGCTGCGCTCAACCTGGCATTCTCACAGTTGGCGAGCGGGCACGCCGCGCACGGCGTCCTGTTGATCGCGGTGTTGTGGCCCCATGCGCGCGAAAGCATCGTGCGTATGCTGCTCGTTTTTCTGTTGATCGCGGCTGGAGTTTCTCGCGTTCTGCTCGGTGCGGAAGAGCTGGCGAGCATTGGCGCCGGATGCGCCATCGGCCTTTTCTGTGCGTGGACCCTGCGCCGTTACGTCGGAAGGAATGCCTTTGGCAGAGAGGAATAGCGACGCCCGCTACGTTCCCGCTTTGCGCTTCACCTGGCTGACGCCCGCCTACGATGTGATCGTGGCGGCAACCACGCGCGAGAAGACGTTCAAAAGCGCACTGATCGCGCAGGCGGCAGCCCGGCCCGGCCAGCGAGTGCTCGATCTCGGCTGCGGCACAGGCACGCTGGCCATCGAGATGGCGCGGCGCTGCCCGCAGGCAACCGTGACCGGAGTCGACGGCGATCCGGCGATCCTTCAGCGCGCCTCGCGCAAGTCGGGGAGGCTCGGTTCGCGGGTCCATTTCGATCGCGCGCTCGCAAGCGCCCTGCCGTACCCGGAAGGGACATTTGACCGCGTCGTGTCGAGTCTCTTCTTCCACCACCTCACCGGGCCCGACAAGGAACGCGCCGCGCGCGAGGCGTTCCGCGTCCTCGCGCCGGGGGGCGAGCTGCACGTAGCCGACTGGGGACGCGCGCAGAGCGCGCTCATGCGCGCGGCGTTCTTCGCGATTCAGGTGCTGGACGGTTTCGAGAACACGCGCGACAACGTCGAAGGACGGCTGCCGCTCGCATTCGAGCACGCGGGCTTCGGCGGCATCGAGGAGACGCGCACGTTCGCCACGGTCTGGGGAACGCTGTCGCTGTATCGGGCAGTGAAGCCGCAGTAGGGGGTTTGGTGAATCGCGTTGCCGCGGTGCAAACGGGGAGGGCGGCATGCAGGCGCTATTGACGGTCGCGGGAAGGATCCTCGTGGCCACCACCACGGCGACACGGACCGGCTGAACGAGCGGTTTGCGAGAGTTGCCCGCTGGGTGCTCCTCGCCGATGCGTTGCTCATTGCCGGCAATGCGCTCTCCCGCAAACTCTTCTCCGCCACGGCGCCGGTCATCTTCGCTCGGCGTGCTCGTCGTGGCGCTGCTCGCCGGCGCGTCTTTCGCGGTTCAATGACCTTCACTGCGCGCATCCTGCAGGATTTCCCATCCACCCTTCGCCGCCACAAAGGCGATTGCCATGCCGATGACGAGATCGGGCCAGGCTCGCCCGAGCCACATCACCAGCACGCCCGCCACCAGGGCCCCAAGGTTCGAGAGCATGTCGTTGATGCTGAAGGTCCACGCCGCCCGCAGGTTGACGTCGCTGCGCCGGTGGGCGAGCAGCAGGCGCAGGCACAGGACGTTGATCGCTGCGGCGACGATGCTCATCGCGATGATCAGCGCGCCCGCGGGTTCCGGGTCGCCGAAGAAGCGGCGCAGCGCCTCGATGAAAACCCCCGCGGCCACAATGAGCAGCGCCACGCCCGACAGGCGCGCGGCGCGCACCTTCCAGCGTGCGCCGCGCGTCGCCGCAAAATAGCTGAGCGCGTACACCGCCGCGTCCGAGGCATTGTCGGCGCCGTTGGCGATCAGCGCGGCGGAGTTCGCAATAGCGCCGCTGGCGAAGAGCGCGGCCGAAAGACCGGCATTCAGGAGAAAGACCTGCAGCAGCGTGCGCCGCTGGGCGGCGGAAGACGGGTCGAGCTCGATATCGTCGTCGCTCATGTGGCGCATTTCATCATGCTTCCGTTGAAAATCAAACGCGTCTGCCCGGAAAGGAGTCATCATGAAGACGAAGGAGATCGCAAAATTCTTCGCTGGATTCTCTGCTAACCAGATGCTGACGCACGGCGCGTTCGCCTTGAGCGGTGTGCAGTTCACATTGTTCGGCATCGCGTACGACCGTGGGTTGAACAGCGCGGGCGCCCTGGTGTGGTCAATCGCGCTCGTGCTACTTGCCTTTTACGCCTGGGGGAGGAAATGAGCGTCCTCGCACGCTATAGCGTCGAGCAGCGCGGCATCCTGCGCGCTTCTGCGACTGCGATTGCGCTGTGCGCAGTCGTGCTTGCGGCAGGGTACATCTGGCTTCCGGCGACGGTATTCGGTCTCGCGCCCACAATGGACGAAGGCGAGCGCATCGCATTCGCGCTCAAGGCTGACCTACTCGTTTTCCTGTGGCTCGCCGGATGTCTGAGAGCCGTCAGCTCCGGACGATTCCGCTCGCCGGCTGACATTCGCGGCTCGGCCTATGCGCCGCCCAGCCCGGCTCTCGTGGTTCGCGCCGCAGTGCTGCAGAATTCCCTCGAGCAGACGGTGCTGGCGGTGGGCGCGCACCTCGTGCTCGCGGCGGTGCTGCGCGGAGAAGAGCTGGTGCTGATTCCCCTGCTCGTGCTGCTCTACCTCGCCGGCCGCGCTTCGTTTGCCGCCCGCTACGACAAAGGAGCCGCGGCGCGGGCGTTCGGCATGGCGCTGACCGGCGCCTCCACGATCGCTGCTTACGCCATCGCCATCGGCGTGCTGCTTGCGCGCTGACGCCTCTTCAACTCTCACCATGCAGCTTTGCCAGGAGAGGCCGGATTTTGTTGGCGGCAGCTTCAGGGGTGAGCGGCCCGATGTGCTTGTGGCGGATGATGCCGCGCTTGTCGATCACGTAGGTTTCCGGCACGCCATAGACACCGTACTCGAGGCCGATCCTGCCGGCGGGATCCTGGACGGAGACGAGGAACGGGTCGCCGTTGCGCTTGAGCCAGGTGAGCGCGTCCTCCCGCCCGTCCTTGTAGTTGAGGCCGACGATCGGCGCCGCCTCGGATTTCGCCAGCGCGGTGATGACCGGGTGCTCCTCCAGGCACGGCGGGCACCAGGACGCCCAGACATTGAGCATCCAGACACGGCCGGCCATGTCCTTCGCGGAGAAGCTCTTCCCCGGCTCATGCAGCAGCGGCAGCGTGAAATCGGGCGCCGGCTTGCCGACGAGTGGCGAAGGCACCTCGCGGGGATTGAGCGTGAGGCCGATGCCGAGCACGGCCACGAGCGCAACGAAGGCGATGATGATCCAGGGAGCGCGCACCGGGGCTCAGTGCACCGCCCAATCGACCCAGCCTGCGTATGCAGTCACGAGCACGATGAGGCCGAACGCAATGCGATACCAGGCGAAGGGCCTGAAATCGTGCAGCGCGATGTAGCGCAGGATCCAGCGCACGCAGAAAAAGGCGGATATGAAGGCGGCGGCGAACCCGACGCCGAAGACGGGCAGGTCGGAAGCCGCGAAGAGCGCCCAGTTCTTGTACAGGTCATAGGCGCTCGCGGCGACCAGCGTCGGAACGGCAAGGAAGAAGGAGAACTCGGTGGCAACGCGTCGCGACAGGCCGAAGAGCATGCCGCCGATGATGGTCGCCCCCGAGCGCGAGGTCCCAGGAATGAGCGCGAATGCCTGCGCCACGCCGACCTTGAGGGCGTCCGTCCAGGTCATCGCGTCCACGTCGTTCACCCGCGCGGCGATCGGCTTGCGCTCCACCCAGAGAATGACGAAGGCGCCGGCGATGAAGGCGACGGCAACCGGAACGGGATTGAAAAGATGCGCCTTGACGGCCGCGCCAAAGGCGAGACCGAGCAGCGCCGCGGGAAGGAAGGCAACGGCGAGATGGAGCCAGAAGCGCTGTGCCTCGCGGTCCGTGAGCACGCCGGCCAGCGCCTTCCCGAATCGCGCACGGTACTCCACCACGATCGCCGCCATCGCGCCGGTCTGGATGACGATCTCGAACACCTTGGCGCGCTCGCCTTGGAAGCCGAGGAGGTCAGCGGCGAGGATGAGGTGACCCGTGCTCGAGATCGGCAGGAACTCGGTGAGTCCCTCGACGATGCCGAGCAGCAGCGCATGCCAGAGCACAGGATCTCCCATCGTCCGGACGCCTCCATCGCGCCGTCGAACGTGGACGGCGGCACTCAGGAACGCACGAGCGCGCACGCGAAAGTCGCGGGGGCGCGCATCGGCGCAACAAATCAGGCTGCTATGCTGCGGAGCGCGGCGGAGGGCTTGCGGGCTCGGAGAAGTGCGCAGAGCACAGTGGCTGCAACGCCGGGAAAGTCTGGAACTGGAAATCGACCGGCACATTCCGAGACGGCAAAGACGGCAGCGCCGGGGAATGGCAGGAATTGAACACAGTGCAGCGAACCGTCTCGCAGACGCTCGCCGGATCTTGCGCGCTCGAAAGCACCTGCCTGCCGTGGCTGTCCACGGCTGCGCTGACGAAGTCTTCAGCGCACGCGTTGCTGCCGAACCAGAGAAGGGCGAGCGCTAGGAAGATATGCCGTACGGAGAAACGCACGTCCGCATTGTAACGGGAGGAGGTTAAACCATGGCCAACCATGCTATGCCGAAGCGCCCATGCCGGGTCTGGTGGGCGGCGCTTGCCCTTGCCTTTGTGGCGGGCTGCGCTACGCCGCCGGGTCACAGGGCCGCTCCGGCAAGGCCGCAGCTGATCGTATTGCTCGTGGTCGACGGGCTGCCGCAGTGGCAGGTCACCGGCTACTACGACCAGCTCGCGCCGGACGGCCTCAGGCGCTTTCTCGATCGCGGGGCATGGTTTCCCGACGCGCACTACGGGCACGCTTACACTGTCACCGCGGCCGGGCACGCCGTGATGCTTACCGGCGCGTATCCGCACCGTACGGGCATCATTGGAAACGACTGGCGGGACCCGGTCACCAACGAAGTGGAGTATTGCACCGGCGATACCGCGCATACGTACATCGGCCACAAGACGAACCGCCTCGATGGCACCAGCCCGAAGAATCTGCGGGTCGAAACCCTCGGCGATGTGTTGCGGCGGGTCGACCCGCGCTCCAAAGTCGTCGGGATTTCCGGCAAGGACCGCGGCGCGATCCTGCCCGCGGGCAAGAGCGGCACGGCGTACATGTACCAGGCGCAAACCGGGGAGTTCGCTTCGAGCACCTATTACATGCGCGAGCACCCGCAATGGGTGAAGGACTTCCACGCGGGCCGGCCGGCCGATGCCTATTTCCAGAAGGAGTGGAAGCCGCTCCTGGCCGAATCGGCCTACGGAACGTCGCTGCCCGACGGACAGGCCTGGTACGCCAAGGGCGGGAAGCTGCCAAAGACGATCGGCGAGGGCGCGGAGAAGCCCGGGCCGTTCTTCTACAGCGCGCTCATGGTCAGCCCCTTCGGCGACGATCTCACGCTCGCCTTCGCGCGCGCCGCGATCGAGGGCGAGAGCCTCGGCAGGGATGACGCGCCCGACATCCTTGCGGTAAGCCTTTCCGGCCACGACTACATCAACCACGCCTACGGTGGGGAATCGCGGATCTCGCACGATCACGTCCTGCACGTCGATCGGGCGCTGCAGGCGTTCTTTCGCGACCTCGACCAGCGCATCGGCCGGGACGCCTATCTCGCGGTGCTTACCGCGGATCACGGATTCATGCCCGCGCCGGAGTACAGCCGCTCGCTCGGGCGCGACGCCGGCCGGCAGAGCGGCAGCCAGACGCTCGCCAGGCTGAACGCGGAGCTAACGAAAAGGTACGGCGAAGGGCAGTGGGCCCTCTCGATTTCGGCGCTGGGCGTCCTCTTCAACCGGGCGCTGATCGCGCAAAAACAGGCGGACCCCTTCGCCCTGGCCGAGGATACCCGCAGGCTGCTCCTCGCCGAACCGGGGGTCGCCGTGGCCTATACGCGACTCGAGCTGGAGAGCGGCAGCCGCGCCGGGCAGCCCTTTTTCGACGCGATGCGCAAGGCGTGGAACGGCGAGCTGTCGGCGGACGTCCAATTCGCGTTGAAACCGTATTGGATGATGAGTTCCTCCACCAGCATGACGACCCATGGCTCTCCCCACCCCTATGACACGAACGTGCCGGTCCTCCTGTACGGTCCGGCGTGGGTGAAGCCCGGCCGCCGCGATTTGCGAGTGGAAATCGCCGACATCGCGCCGACCCTCGCCCGGGTGCTCGGCGTGCCGGCGCCCCAGGCGTCCGAAGGCAAGCCGCTGCCCCTGCGTTGACGTTGCGCTCCGCTTTGGAAAGCTCGGTGGTCGCCTGCGCGGCGGCGCTGTCGGTCGCACTGGCTGCCGCCGAGGCGCGCTCCGCCGTCAACGAGCATCCGCACGCGGCGGCCGAGGTGCAGCTCCATCGCACCATCGAGCTGGTGGCCGCCGGCCGGCTCGAGCAAGCAATCGTTGAGGTCGACAAGCTTCTCGCGAAGCATCCGAATTTCCGGCTGGCTCACCTGATCCGCGGCGACCTGCTCCTCGCGCGTGCGAGACCCATCCGCGAGCCCGGGACGGGCGCAGGACCCTCCGAGCGCCTGCGGGAGTTACGCTCGGAGCTCGAAGCGCGCGTGCGCGACCAGAAGAACCCGCCGCCGGCCGATCATGTGCCGCGCTACCTGCTGCGGCTCGACCCGGCGCAGAAGCACGCGATTGTTGTCGATGCGCGCAGCGCCCGGGTCTATGTATACGAGAACACCAATGGCACGCCGCGCCTGGTGCGCGACTACTACTCGACCATCGGCAAGCACGGGTTCCTCAAGGAGCGCGAAGGCGACAAGAAGACGCCCATCGGCGCCTATCACGTGACCTCCCACATTCCCGGCAGGAAACTTCCGGACCTCTACGGCTGGGGCGCGTTCCCGATCAACTACCCGAACGAGTGGGATCGTCGCCTTGGGCGCACAGGGCACGGTATCTGGATCCACGGCGTGCCGGCGGACACGTATGCACGCTCGCCGCTCGCAAGCGACGGTTGCGTGGCCCTCGCGAATCCGGAGATGGAAGAGCTGGCGAAGTTCGTCCGGCCGGGCGTCACGCCGGTGGTGATCGCCGAGCAGATCGAATGGCTTTCGGCGCAGGCGTGGCGCGCCGAGGCCGGCGCGTTCGCATCCCTGTTCGAGCAATGGCGGCAGGACTGGGAGAGTCGCGACACCGGGAGGTATCTTGCGCACTACTCCAGGGATTTTCGTTCGGAAGGAATGGACTACGCCAGGTGGGCCGACCACAAGCGCCGCGTCACCGCGGCGAAGCAGTGGATCAAGCTGGAGCTGAGCGCCGTCAGCGTGCTGAGGAGCCCGGCGCGCAGCCCGCGATGGTCGTGACCTTCGACCAGGACTATCGTTCCGACAGCGTTTCGCAGCGCTCGCGCAAGCGGCAATACTGGACGCTGGAGGAGGGCCGTTGGAAGATCGCGTACGAAGCGCCACTCAAGGAAGCGGCGCCGGCGTTGCCGGAATCATTTCCGCGAAGCAGCAAGAGGATTGCGCGTCGCGGAGGCGCGTAACGGGATGCGACGGTCCTGAACTTCCGGCGTAGGGCCGGTCAGAAGGCAAACCGAGCGGGGCCGCATGCTATTCTGCCCCGACAGACAATGAGATTCCGAAGATTACTCGCATCCTTGGCCGCGCTGACGTTGATGGCCGGCCTTCCGCTCGCTTCGGCTCAGGCAGCCGGGGCCGACTGCATGACGGTCAGCGGCGCCGCCGCCGACGGCTGCTGCGGCGCAGGGGACATCGCTGGCTGCTCGGTCGCGTGCTCCGCGGCACTGGCCGTTGTTGGAAAAGCGCACGCTCAGGTCGTGCCGCTGTACGCGGGCTCGCCGCTCGGCCGTGCCGCGGCGCAGACGCGATCCGTCTCCCATCCGCCGGATACGGCGCCCCCGAAGCTTCTCTCCGCGTGACCGTGCCGGTCGCCTGATCGGCGGCCGGGTTGCAAGCCATTTTTCTCGAGCGCCGGGCCGGCGGCGTGATGGCCCGCATTTCGAGATGTCTGAGCATGAACTGGAGACGATGATGAGCAAAACCGCGTGCCGGGCGCGCCCCGAATGAAGCTTGGGCGAGCCGCTCTGCTCGGGATCGCTGCGCTGGCGCTCGCGCTGGGCATGTTCGCAGCGCTCGCGATGTTCAAGGCCGACGCGCCGCCGAAGTTCGCGGCGGTCGACATCACGGGGGTCGGCTGGGGGAAGGATTTCAGCCTCAACGACCATGCGGGCCGCCCGCGTACGCTCGCGGATTTCCGCGGCAAGGCCGTGGCGATGTTTTTCGGCTTCGCGCACTGCCCGGACGTCTGCCCGACGGCCATGGCGCAGCTCGCGCAGGCGATGAAGCTTCTCGGGGAGGAGGCGCAGCGCGTCCAGGTAATCTTCGTCACGGTGGACCCGCAGCGCGATACGCCCGCCGTGCTGTCGCAGTACGTCCCGGCTTTTCACCCGAGCTTCCTCGGCTTGCACGGAGATGCTGCGGCGATCGAGCGCACGGCAAAGGAGTTCAAGGTGTACTACCGCGCCCAGCCGCCGAATGAGGCGGGCGCGTATTCGGTGGATCATTCCGGCCAGATTCTGGTCTTCGACCCGCAGGGACGCCTCAGGCTGCTGGTCAAGCCCGATCTCGCTCCGGAGGCCATTGCGCGTGACCTTCGCGTTCTCCTCGGGGGCGCCTCGTGAGGCGGCTCGCGAGCCTCGCCATGACCATGACGCTTGCCCTCGCGGCAAATCCGTCGGCGGCGCAGCTCTTCGGCTCGCCGGATCTGCTCGAGCCCGAGAAGGCGTTTCGCATCTCGGCGCGCGCGCTCGACGAGCGCAACGTGGAAGTCGAGTTCAGGATCGCGCGGGGCTACTACATGTATCGGCATCGGTTCTTTTTCGCCACCGAGGGAGGCAAGCCGATTGAAGACGCGCAGATCCCGCGCGGCGAGATGAAGGAGGATCAGTTCTTCGGCAAGCAGGAGACGTTCCGCGACCTCGTTCGCATCCGCGTGCCGATCCCGGCGCAGGAAGCCGCGAAAGGTACGGTCAGTCTCAAGGTCGCCTCGCAAGGGTGCGCGGACAAGGGCGTGTGCTATGTGCCGCTCGAGCAGACGGTGCGCGTGAAGCTGCCTGCGGCGGGGGCGCGCAGATGACGGCGCGCCGCTTGCTCGCGATGAGCCTGCTCATCGGCGCGGCATCGCCCGCGCTTGCCGACGAAGCGGCGGTGCGCCGCATGATCGAGGACAAGGTGCGCGGCTCGGGCCAGGTCGAGACGATCCGCAAGGCGCCCTGGGGCAATCTCTTCGAGGTCGTGGTGCGGGGACCCGACGGCCCGCAGATCTACTATGTCGACGCCAATGCTTCTGTGATCATCGCCGGCCAGGCGATCGACGCGAAGAGCGGCCGCAACCTCACCCAGGAGCGGCTGGAAAAGCTCTCGGCGGTCAGGTGGGAGTCGCTGCCTTTCGATTCGGCGATCACCATGACCCGCGGCAGCGGCCGGCGCAAGATCGCGGTGTTCTCCGACCCGAACTGCCCTTATTGCAAGCGCTTCGAGAAGGACCTCGCGAAGCTCGTCGACATCACGGTGCACATTTTCCTCTATCCCGTGATCAGCCCGGCGTCGGTCACGCAGACGAAATCGGTGTGGTGCTCCAAGGATCGCGCCACGGCCTGGAACGACCTCATGCTGCGCGACGTCGAGCCGGCGGCGAAGCCCGACTGCGACACGCCGGTGGAGAAGCTGGTCGCGTTCGGACGCAAGCTCGGAGCGACTTCGACGCCAACGTGGTTCCTCGAAAACGGCCGGCGCCACAGCGGCGCCCTGCCGCTCAATGAAGTGCGCAGGCTTCTCGACGAGGCCTCGCCGCCCAAACGCTGATTGCCCGGAGACGATGATGCAGAAGCTCGTATTCGCCGTTCTTGCCTTCCTCATGACTGACGTTGCCGCACAGGCAGTCACGCTCACGCACGTGCACGGGCTTTCCTACAGCGGCGACGGCAAGAGGCTCATGATCCCGAGCCATCACGGCCTCGCCCTCTATCAGAACGGGAAATGGTCGAAAGCGCCGGGGCCGCAGCACGACTTCATGGGGTACTCCGCGACGGCGAAGCACCTGTCCAGCAGCGGTCATCCTGCCCAGGGCTCGGGGCTTGTCAATCCCTTCGGCCTCATCCGCAGCAAGGACGGCGGCAAGACCTGGGAGAAGCTCGGGCTGGAGGGCGAGACGGACTTCCATCTTCTCGCGACCGGCTGGAACACGAACGCGATCTACGTCTGGAACCCGGCGCCCAGCTCGCGGATGAAGCGCCCGGGGCTGCACCACACCCTCAACGAGGGAGTAGCCTGGAAGCCAGCCGGCGCGAAAGGTCTCGAGGGCGACCCGCACGCGATCGCGGTGCATCCCGACGATGCCGCCAGCGTGGCGGTCGCGACCTCGAAGGGGATCTACGAATCGACCGATTCGGGCGAGAGCTTCCAGCAGATCGCCGGAGGCGAGGGCACCTCCGTGTTCTACGACCTGGACGGAAAACACCTGTGGCTCGGCTACTTCGACGGCGCGCCGCGCCTTGCGCGCGCAAGGCTGCGTGGCGGGCCGGTCGCGCAGATCAAGCTGCCGGCGCTGAAGGAGGACGCTGTCGCCTATATCGCGCAGAATCCGGCGAAGCGCGACGAATACGCAATCGCCACCTTCGAGCGCAGCGTATTCCTGAGCCGGGACGCAGGGCGCACATGGAAGCCGATCGCCGAGCGCGGTCAGGGCAAATGAAGTTCGGCGCCGCGGCGGCGCTGGTCGGTGTCGCCGCCGCGGCGGCAGGCATCGGCCTCTACTTCGCGCTGCCCCGGCAGGAGGGCACGCCGGGCGGCGTCCATCAGGCAGCGACGAAGCCCAGGCCGCTTCCTGAGCTGCAGTTCCAGGACGGCATGGGACGCGCCCGCACGCTCGCCGATTTCCGCGGCAAGGTGGTCCTGCTGAACATCTGGGCGACCTGGTGCACGCCCTGCCGCGAGGAAATGCCCGCGCTCGACCGGCTGCAGGCCAAGCTCGGCGGGACGGATTTCGAGATCGTGGCGCTGTCCATCGACCAGCAGGGGGCGCAGGCGGTGCGCAAGTTCTACGATGAGGTGGGCGTCAAGGCGCTCGCGCTCTATATCGATCCCTCGGCGCAGGCCGGATTCAAGCTCGCGACCATCGGACTTCCGACGACGATTTTCGTCGACCGGGCCGGTAGGGAGGTCGGACGCCGGGTCGGTCCGGCGGAGTGGGATGCACCGAAGCTGGTGGACGAGCTGCGCGGCATGATCGACGCACCCGCACGCTGATGGAGGCTTCGACCATCGGCGTCGTCACGGCGTTCGCGGCGGGCACCGTTTCATTTCTTTCCCCCTGCGTGCTGCCGCTCGTGCCGGCGTACATGTCCTATGTCACCGGCCAGTCCCTGGCGCCCGCGGGCGCCGCCGCGGGACAGAGCTCGCGCGCGAATGCCGCGCTGCTCAGCCTGTGCTTCGTGCTCGGATTCTCCGTCGTGTTCGTCACGCTGGGGGCGAGCGCGACTGCGCTGGGGCGGCTGCTGCTCCAGTACCGCTACGAGGCAGGCATCGTCGGGGGCGCGCTGGTGATGCTCTTCGGCCTCGTCATGCTGGTGGGCGTGGAGCGCATCCCGTTCCTGCGGCGCGACGTGCACTTCCAGACGCATGTCGCGACCGGCAATCCGGCCTCCGCCTTCCTGATCGGGCTCGCCTTCGGCTTTGGCTGGACTCCGTGCATCGGGCCGATCCTCGGCGTCATCCTCACCGCCGCGGCGGTGAGCGAATCCGCCTCGGCGGGCATCCGCCTGCTCGGCGCCTATTCAGCCGGGCTGGGCCTTCCGTTCCTGCTCACCGCGGTGTTCCTGCACGAGATGGCGGGCCGCTGGCGCCGGGTGCGAATGCTGGGCCGGCCGCTGATGATCGCGGCGGGCGCCGTCATGGTGGTCATGGGAATCGCCATGATGACGGGCAGGCTCACCGCGTTCAGCTACTGGCTGCTTGAGCGCTTCCCCGCGCTCGGCCGCATCGGATGAATCGCAGGGACTTCATCGGCGCGAGCGCGGCTTGGGCCGCGCTGGTTGCCTTGCCGCAGCGCGCGCTCGGGCAGGCGAGGATCGGGCGGCTGGTTCTCGGCCCGTCAACACAGTCATTGGTCGGCGCGGGCAATCCCGCCACGCCGGTCTGGGGCTACAACGGCACCGTACCGGGGCCGCAGCTGCGCTTCAGGCAGGGCGAGCGCCTGCGCATCGAAGTCGAGAATGCGCTGGAGGTCGAAACGACGGTCCATTGGCACGGCATCCGCCTGCCCAACGCCATGGACGGCGTTCCGCATCTGACGCAGGCCCCGATCGCGGCGCGCGGCGGGCGGTTCCTCTACGAGTTCGACCTGCCCGACGCCGGCACGTACTGGTATCACCCGCATCTTGGGAGCCCCGAGCAGGTGGGGCGCGGCTTGTACGGACCGCTCATCATCGACGAGCGCGATGCGCCTCGCGTCGATCGCGACGTGGTGTGGGTGCTCTCGGATTGGCGGCTCGACCGCGAGGCGCGCATCGTCCCCGACTTCATGAGCGCCATGGACGCGAGCCACGCCGGCCGGATCGGCAACACCGTGACCGTGAACGGTGCGATCCGGGAGTCCTTCGCCGTGCGCGCGGGCGAGCGCATCCGCCTGCGCCTCGTCAACGCCTCGAATGCCCGCATCTACGGCCTGACGTTCGAAGGCCAATCCGCGTCGCTCATCGCCTTCGATGGCCAGCCGCTCGCGCCGCGACCCGCGGGTCGCGTGGTTATCGGTCCGGCGCAGCGCGCCGATCTCATCATCGATTGCGGCGGCCAGCCGGGGAGCCAGCACCGCGTCGTCGACGATTTCTACCCGAGACTGGCGTATCGGCTGCTCGACCTTTCCTATTCGACGGAGACCCCGCTGCGCAAGGAGTTTCCGCCGGTGCAGCGCCTACCCGCCAACACCGTGCCTGCGGCGGACCTCGCGAGCGCAACGCATTACCGCATCGTGTTCGGCGGCGGGATGATGGGCAACATGCCGGGCGGGATGGGCGGAATGATGGGCGGCGGCCACGGCCGCATGTTCTGGACGGTGAACGGAAAGCCTGTGCCGGAGCACGACCACAGCCATGCGCCGCTGCTTACGCTCGCGCGAGGCCGCTCGTACGTGATCGAGCTGGTAAACGACACCGCCTGGCACCATCCGATCCACCTCCACGGCCACGTGTTCAAGGTGATTTCGAGGGAGGGCAGACCTGTGGAGCGCGACGAGGGCGGCGACACGGTGCTCCTCGATCCCCGCACGCGCGCACAGATCGCCTTCGTCGCCGACAATCCCGGCAACTGGATGCTCCACTGCCACGTCCTCGAGCACCAGGCGAGCGGCATGATGGCCACGGTGCGGGTCGCATGAGCAGCGTCTCAGTTCGGTTCTCGCTCTTGTTCGCCATGGCCGCCGCGATCAACTATGCATGGGAACTGGCTCAGACGCCGCTGTATGCGGGCGTCGCGTTTCCTGGCGCGATCTGGCACTGCTTCGTCGCCTCGCTCGGTGATGGGTTGCTTGTCCTGTTCATCTTCGCAGTGGTAGCGGCAGTCCTGTGCTCTTTCGACTGGTACATGCGGCCCACCATGCGCAGCCATGTCGCGACGGCGGCGGCGGGATTGGCGGTGGGCTTCGCTGTCGAGTGGTGGGGCCTGCACATTGCCCGGCGCTGGCAGTACTCGGACCTGATGCCGCTCATTCCCGGGACGGGGATCGGCGTCGCGCCCGTGCTGCAGATGCTCCTGCTGCCTCCCGCGATCTTCTGGGTCATGCGCCGGCTCGCGCGATGACCGGTAAGGAATTCGACTCGAGCGCGACTGATGCGCAAGTGAAAGGGAGACGCAGATGACCATCATCAAGCCTTCGGAGATCACGCCGCCGGCGCTTTATGCCCGCCGGCGCGAATTCCTCAAGATCGTGGCCGCGGGATCGCTTGCTGCCGGCGGCGGGCTGCTTGGCGGCCGGGCGAATGCGCAAGTGAAGACGCTTGGCCTTCAGAAGCTGGAGAACGCGGCGAAAAGCGCCTTCAGCACCAAAGAGGCGCCGACCGCTTATACGCACGTCGTTTCGTACAACAACTTCTACGAGTTTGGCACCGACAAGGCCGACCCGGCGCGCAACGCCGGGCGACTCCGGACGCGGCCCTGGACCGTGTCGGTCGAAGGAGAGGTGGCGAAGCCGCGCACGTTCGGCATCGAGGAGCTCCTCAAGATCGAGCTCGAGGAGCGCATCTACCGGCTGCGCTGCGTCGAGGCATGGTCGATGGTGATCCCGTGGATCGGTTTCGAGTTCAATCGCCTTGCGAGGCTCGTCGAGCCCACGTCGAAAGCCAGGTTCGTCGAGTTCAGGACAGCGTTGCAGCCGGACACCATGCCCGGCTTGCGACGTGGAGGGCTCGACTGGCCCTACACCGAGGGGCTGCGAATCGACGAGGCGATGCATCCGCTCACCATCATGGCCGTCGGACTTTACGGCGAAGTCCTGCCGAACCAGAACGGGGCGCCTGTCCGGCTGGTGGTGCCCTGGAAGTATGGCTTCAAGTCCGCCAAGTCCATCGTGCGCATCCGTTTCGTCGAGCAGCAGCCGAAGGTCGCCTGGGAGGCGTCGGCGCCGCACGAGTACGGGTTCTATTCGAACGTCAATCCCAACGTCGACCATCCACGCTGGTCGCAGAAGCGCGAACGCCGCATCCCGGACTTCCGCGCGAGCCGGGCTACGGAGCTGTTCAACGGCTACGGCGAGCAGGTGGCGGGCTTGTACGCCGGCATGGACCTTAGGAAGCTCTACTGAGCGTGCAGCCGGGCATCCGCCAGATCGCGCTCCTTAAGGCGGCCGTGTTCGTGGTCGCGCTTGCGCCGCTCGCCAAGCTGGCGGCGGGCGCGTTCTATTTCCCGGAATGGCTCGGCGCGAACCCCGCGGAATTCATCACGCGCTCGACTGGCGACTGGACGCTGCGCTTTCTGCTCATCACGCTCGCCGTGACGCCGCTGCGCAAGCTGTCGGGATGGAACTGGCTGCTGCGCTTTCGCCGCATGCTCGGGCTCTATGCGTTCTTCTACGGCGTCATGCACGTGTCGAGCTACGCGGGCTTTGACCAGGTCTTCGACTTCTCCGAGATCCTCGCCGACATCGCCAAGCGGCCCTTCATCACGGTGGGGTTCGCGGCGCTCCTGCTCATGATCCCGCTCGCGGTCACATCCACCAACGCGATGGTGCGCCGCCTCGGCGCCAGGCGGTGGCAGGCGCTGCACCGCCTGGTTTATGTCATCGCGCCGCTCGGCGTGCTGCACTTCTGGTGGATGGTAAAGAGCGACATCACCGAGCCGGCGATTTACGCCGCAGTTCTCGCCGTGCTCCTCGGCCACCGCATCGTTGGCAGGCTGAAGGACCGGTTGCGGCCCGCCGGGCTCGCCGCGAGGCCTTGAGTCGCTGGGCTCACCCGGTCGGTCTCACGACATGGCCCAGCTCGGCGAGCGTCTCTCCGAGTGCGTCGCGGTCAAGAAGGACCTCGTGGTAGCCGATGGATATTCGCTGGCGCCGCACGCTGATGCTGATCTCCTCGATCCCGGGCACGCGCTGCAGCGTCCCGCGCAAGCGCCGCGCACAATCGCCGCACTCGAGGGGGTCGTCTTCGACGAATTCGAACCGTGCGACAGCCACTAGCGCGGCCGGCTGGTTTCGCCGTGGTCCATGCCGGGCATGCCTTGCATGCCGCCCATCATTCCGCGCCCGGACCCGGCGGCGAGCTGATCGAGCTTAGCGCGCTGTTCCGGATTGAGCGCGGCGCGTCCCTCGGCGATGGTGCGGATGCGCTCCAGCCGCAGGTCCGCGCGGAGCTTCTCGATCACGCGCACTTTGGCCTCAACCTGCGGGCCTGCCACTGCGTCCTGCTTGAGAAGCGCGGCGAGCTCGGCTTCCGCGGCTTCGACCTCGCGCATGCGCTGCTCCGCCGAGCCGCGAAATCGCTCGGTGAGACCTTCCAATGTCTTCCCCTGCGCATCCGTCAGCCCGAGCGCGGCGCGGTTCTGAAGCGCGAGGGTCAGTTGAGGCCGCTCGCGCCCCGCGGCGTCGCCTCCCCGGCCCATCATTCCCATCATGCCCTGACCCTGCATCATGCCTTGCATGGGCTCGCCGGGCGGCTGACGCGGCAGCTCGCGCTGTTGCGCCGCCGCGGGGAAGCCGGCCGCAGCGCCTGAAACGACGACGGCGAAAGCGAATCGCTTGATGAGTTTCATGGTGAATCTCCTTTCAAATGCGGACACGGCGCAACCGTAGTGCGTTGCCCACCACGGAGAGCGAGCTGAGGCTCATCGCGGCGGCAGCGACCATGGGGCTCAGCAGCAGGCCGAAAAACGGATACAGGACGCCGGCGGCGAGCGGTACGCCGACCGAGTTGTAGACGAAGGCGAGGAAGAGGTTCTGGCGGATGTTGCGCATGACCGCGCGGCTGAGCTGCCGCGCGCGCACGATGCCGTAGAGGTCGCCTTTGACGAGAGTGATGCCGGCGCTCTGGATGGCGACGTCCGTGCCGCCGCCCATCGCGATGCCCACGTCGGCCTCCGCAAGCGCGGGCGCGTCGTTCACGCCGTCGCCTGCCATGGCGACGACGCGGCCTTCGGCCTTGAGCTTGCGCACGATCGCGCCCTTGTCCTGGGGCAGGACTTCCGCCTCCACTTCCTCGATGCCGAGCTTGCGGGCGACGGCCTGCGCGGTGGTGCGGTTGTCGCCGGTGAGCATGACGACGCGCAGGCCCCGGCCGCGAAGCTCCGCGATCGCGTTGGGCGTCGTCTGCTTGATCGGATCTGCGACGGCGATGAGGCCGGCCAGCCGGCCGTCCACGGCGGCAAAGACGACCGTCTCGCCGCTGGCGCGCCGTGCCTCGGCGCGCGGCGCAAGCGCTGCCGGGTCGATCCCCAGGTCAGCAAGCAGGCGCACATTGCCCAGCGCTACCTTGCGGCCTTCCACGACCCCGACCGCGCCCTTGCCGGTCGGGGCATCAAAGTCCTTCACCGGCCCGAGCGCAAGCCCGCGCGCCTGCGCGGCTTCGACGATCGCTTGGGCGAGCGGATGCTCGCTCGCGCGCTCGAGGCTCGCCGCAAGCCGCAGAAGATCCGCGTCCGCGAAGCCGCCGTGCGGCTCGACGCCGACCACGCGCGGATGGCCTTCAGTGAGCGTACCGGTCTTGTCCACGATCAGCGTGTCGACCTCCTCCAGGCGCTCGAGCGCCTCGGCGTTCCTGAAGAGCACGCCGGCCTGGGCGCCGCGGCCCACGCCGACCTGGATCGACATCGGAGTCGCCAAGCCTAGCGCGCATGGACAGGCAATGATGAGTACCGAGACTGCCGCGACGAGGGCGTACGCGAGCGCGGGCTCCGGCCCCCAGGCGAGCCACGCGCCGAAGCTGAGCAGCGCAATGAGCGCAACGATCGGCACAAAGTACGCAGACACGGTGTCGGCGAGCCGCTGGATCGGCGCGCGCGAGCGCTGCGCCTCGCCGACCATCTTGACGATCTGCGCGAGAAGCGTCTCGTCGCCGACCCGCTCTGCCCGCATCACGAAGCTGCCGGTGCCGTTGATGGTGCCGCCGACCACTTTCGCGCCGGCTTCCTTCTGCACCGGGAGCGACTCGCCGGTGACCATCGATTCGTCGATGGAGCTTCTTCCTTCGACGATCTCGCCGTCGACCGGGA
>CBDDSB010000010.1:0-48240 GCA_965233195.1 uncultured bacterium
CCGCCGGCGGAGACGCGCCACCTGTGATGACCGAGCGCAAGCGCTGGCTGGCTTTTTACCTGCTGTGCGCGGGCGAGTTCATGATCGTGATCGACACCACGATCATCAACGTCGCCCTGCCCTCGATCCAGACCGACCTGCTGCTCACCGCCGCCGGCCTCGGCCTGCTGGCGCTTGCTCCCAGCGGCGGCGGCTTTATGCTCCACGTGCTGCCGGGCATGCTGCTCCTGGGCGTGGGCTGCGGCATGGCGCTCAACCCGGTGATGCTGGCGGCGATGAGCGACGTCGACCCGAGCGAATCGGGCCTGGCCTCCGGCGTGGTGAACACCTCGTTCATGATGGGCGGCGCGCTCGGCCTCGCCGCCCTGGCGAGCCTGTCCGAAGCCAAGGGGTACCACGCCGCCTTCGCCGCCGGCGCGCTGTTCGCGGCAGTGGCCGCTGCGATTACTTTCTTCCTCGATTCAAAGACTTCCGGAATTTCTGCGCCGGTTGTCGATTCTCCCGGGGCCCATTCGTCGTAGAGGTAGTGGTTCCCCAATCGAACGAAAGGAGAAGCAAATGCGTTTCATGATCATCGTCAAGGCCACCAAGGACAGCGAAGCCGGCGTGATGCCCCCGGAGAGCCTGCTCATGGAGATGGCGACGTACCACGAGGAGCTGCAGAAAGCCGGCGTGCTGCTCGACGGCACGGGCCTGCAGCCGAGCTCCAAGGGCTTCAAGGTCAAGTACACCGGGAAGAAGCGCACCATCGTCGACGGCCCCTTCACCGAGGCGAAGGAGCTGATCGCCGGCTACAGCGTGATCCAGACCAAGACGGTCGAGGAAGCCAAGGAGTGGGCGCGGCGCTTCCCGAACCCGACTATCGACGGCTCCGATACCGAGATCGAGGTGCGGCGCTTGTTCGAGCTCGAGGACTTCGCGCCCGGCGAAGCCATCGATCACCACAAAGAGCTATGGAACAAGGTGAAGAAGTAGTGTCGGACACGCACGGCGCCATCGACGCCGTCTGGCGCATCGAGTCGGCCAAGGTGATTGCCGGCGTCGCGCGCATGGTGCGCGACGTCGGCCTCGCCGAGGAGCTGGCGCAGGAAGCGCTCGTCAGCGCGCTGGAGACCTGGCCCGATGCGGGCGTGCCCGATAACCCCGGCGCCTGGCTGATGGCGGCGGCGAAGAACCGGGCGCTGGATCATTTCCGCCGCGCGAAGATGCTGGAGCAAAAGCATGCCGAGTTCGCTCTTGAGCAAGAGGTTTCTTTCGAACCCGATTGGGACGACGACATTGGCGATGATCTTCTACGGCTGGTGTTCACCGCGTGTCACCCGGTGCTCTCCACCGAAGCGCGTGTCGCCCTCACGCTGCGGCTGCTCGGCGGTTTGACCACCGACGAGATCGCCCGCGCCTTCCTCGTCTCCGAGGCGACCGTCGCCCAACGCATCGTGCGCGCGAAGCGCACGCTGGCCGAGGCGCGCGTGCCTTTCGAGGCCCCGGGGGAAGCCGAGCGCGCCGAGCGGCTGGCCTCGGTGCTCGAAGTCATTTACCTGATCTACAACGAAGGCTACTCGGCGACCGCGGGCGCGGACTGGATGCGCCCGGTGCTGTGCGACGAGGCGTTGCGCCTGGGCCGCATCCTTGCAGAAATCCTTCCAAAGGAAGCGGAGGTGCACGGCCTGGTTGCCTTGATGGAGATCCAGTCGTCGCGCTTCAAGGCGCGCACCGGACCTTCCGGCCAGCCGATCCTGCTCGCCGACCAGGACCGCTCGCGGTGGGACCAGCTGTTGATCCGGCGCGGCCTTGCAGCGCTGAACAAAGTCAGCGGACCGCTGGGACCCTACGCGCTTCAGGCCGCCATTGCGGCCTGCCATGCACGTGCGCGTACCGCCGATGAAACCGACTGGAAGCGCATCGTCGCGCTTTACGATGCCCTCGCCGAGCTCGCGCCCTCGCCGGTCGTCGAGCTGAACCGCGCGGTCGCGGTGGCGATGGCGTACGGACCGGCCGCCGGGCTCGAATTGGTCGAAGCGCTGGCGAAGGAGCCGACGCTGGAAAACTATCACCTGCTGCCGGCGGTGCGCGGCGACCTGCTCGCGCGCCTTGGCCGCTTCAAGGAGGCGCGCAATCAGTTCAGGCGCGCCGCTTCCCTCACGCGCAACGAGCGTGAGCAGCAGCTCCTCCTCGACAAATCGAAAGGCGAATAGGTATGCAAAAAATCACTACGTTCCTCTGGTTCGACAAGGAAGCCGAAGAAGCGGCGAAGTTCTACTGCTCGGTGTTCAAGAAGTCGAAGATCCTCGGCATCACGCGCCACCTCGAAGGCAGCGGGGCCAAGGGTGACGTGCTGACGGTGCAGTTCCGGCTCGGCGACCAGGAGTACGTCGCGCTGAACGGCGGGCCGCAGTTCAAGTTCACCGAGGCAATCTCGCTCATGATCAACTGCAAGGACCAGAAGGAGGTCGACTACTACTGGGAGAAGCTGCTCGCCGGTGGCGGGCAGGAAAGCGCGTGTGGCTGGCTGAAAGACAAGTACGGACTGTCGTGGCAGGTGACCCCGACGATCCTCCTCGAGATGGTCGCCGACAAGAACCGCAAGAAGGCGCAGCGCGCGTTCGACGCGATGTTGCAGATGCGCAAGATCGAGATCAGGAAGCTGCAGGAGGCCTATAAAGGAGAAATGCGTGGGTAACGCTGTGGTTCACTTCGAATTGATGTCCAAGGAGCCGGAGAAGGTCTCGGACTTCTACGCGAGGATCTTCGACTGGAAGGTGACGCACCACCCGGAGATCAACTATCGCGTGGTCGAGACCGGCGCCGAGGGCGAGATGCACGGCATCAACGGCGGCATCGTCAAGCCGGACAAGCCCGGCCCGTGGCCGGGCAACATGCTGTTCTACATCCTGGTCGACGATCTTTCGGCCTATCGCAAGAAGATCGTCAAGGCCGGCGGCAAGATCCACGTCGAGGAGCAGAAGGTGGCCGGCATGGGCAAGTTTTCGCTGTTCACCGATCCCGAGGGACGCATGATGGGCTTGTGGAAGGCCAAGGCGCGATGATCGCGATCCGGCCCGCGGGCGGCCGTGTCCGCGTCACCTTCAACGGCGAAATCATCGCGGAGAGCCGCGACGCGCTGGTGCTCGAGGAAGGCAAGTACCAGCCGGTGTACTACCTGCCGCGCAAGGACGTGAAGATGGAGCGGCTGATCCGCACCTCGCATACTTCGCACCGCCCGCACAAGGGCGACGCCACCTACTACAGCGTCTCCAACGGACGCACCGCGCGCAACGCCGTGTGGAGCTACGAGCAGCCGATCGAGCAGGTGCAGGCGATCAAGGATCACCTGGCGTTCTACCCGGACAAGGTCGACGCGATCGATTGCAGCTGAAACGCGCTCGCCCGCAACGCGGTACTCTTGCGCGCCGATGCTGCTTGCGATTTCCAATCTGTCCAAGAGCTACGCCTCGGGCCTGCAGGCCCTGAAGAGCGTCAGCCTCGAGATCCGCCGCGGCGAGATCTTCGCTCTCCTCGGCCCCAACGGCGCCGGCAAGACCACCCTCATCAACATCGTGTGCGGCATCGTCCGGCCGAGCGGCGGCAGTGTGACGGTCGACGGCCGCGACATCCAGCGCGACTACCGCTACACCCGCGCGAAGATCGGCCTGGTACCGCAGGAGCTGCACACCGACATGTTCGAGACGGTGTGGGGCACGGTGAGCTTCAGCCGCGGGGTGTTCGGGTACCCGCCGGACCCCGAGCACCTCGAGAACGTGCTGCGCGATCTTTCCCTGTGGGAGAAGCGCAACGACAAGATCATGACGCTGTCGGGCGGCATGAAGCGGCGCGTGCTCATCGCCAAGGCCCTCGCGCACGAGCCCGAGATCCTGTTCCTGGACGAGCCGACCGCGGGCGTCGACGTGGAGCTGCGCCGCGACATGTGGACCCTGGTGCGCCGGCTGCGCGACGGCGGCGTCACGGTGATCCTCACTACGCACTACATCGACGAGGCCGAAGAGATGGCCGACCGCATCGGCGTGATCAACAAGGGCGAGCTCATCGTGGTCGAGGAGAAGGCAGCGCTGATGAAGAAGCTCGGCAAGAAACAGTTGACCTTGCACCTGGTGCAGCCTTTGCAGGTTTTGCCCACCCCGCTCTCCGAGTGGAAGGTTTCATTGAAAAACCATGGCAGCGAGCTCGAGTACACCTTCGACGCGACCGAGGAACGCGCGGGTATGCCGGCGCTGCTGCGACGCCTGAGCGAGCTCGGCATCGCCTTCACCGATCTCCAGACCAAGCAAAGCTCCCTGGAAGATATCTTCATCGATCTGGTGCACCAGCGATGAACCGCCACGCGGTCGCCGCGATTTACAAATTCGAGATGGCGCGCTTCCGGCGCACGCTGTGGCAGAGCCTGGCGACGCCGGTGATCACCACCTCGCTGTACTTCGTGGTGTTCGGCGCCGCGATCGGCTCGCGCATGAGCGAGATCGGCGGCGTGCCTTACGGCGCGTTCATCGTCCCCGGCCTGATCATGCTGTCGATCTTCACCGAGAGCCTGTCGAACGCCTCGTTCGGCATCTACCTGCCGAAATTCACCGGCACGATCTACGAAGTGCTGTCGGCGCCGGTGTCGGCCTTCGAGCTGGTGCTGGCTTACGTCGGCGCCGCCGCGACCAAGTCCATCGTGCTCGGCCTCATCATCCTCGCCACGGCGAACATCTTTGTTCCGGTGAGCATCGCGCACCCGTTCTGGATGATCGCCTTCCTGGTGCTCACCGCCACCACCTTCTGCCTGTTCGGCTTCATCCTCGGCATCTGGGCGAACGGCTTCGACCAGCTGCAGTTCGTGCCGATGCTGGTGATCACGCCGCTCACCTTCCTCGGCGGCGCGTTCTATTCGATCGACATGCTGCCGGCGGCGTGGCGCGCGTTCAGCCTGTTCAATCCGGTGGTCTACCTGATCAGCGGCTTTCGCTGGAGCTTCTACGGCACCGAGGACGTGCCGGTACTCGTGAGCCTGGGGATGACGCTGGGCTTTTTTGTGCTCTGCCTCGGCGTCGTAGCCTGGATCTTCAAAACCGGTTACCGCCTCAAGACCTGATGATCAGGACTGCAACGCAAGCCGACGCGGCTGCGGCGACCAGCGTCCTGGTGCTCGCGTTCGCCACCGACCCGATGACGCGCTGGACCTGGCCCGATCCCGAAGCCTACCTCGCGCACTTCCCCAGCGCCGTCCGGGCATTCGGCGGCGAAGCGTTCGATCACGGCGGCGCCCACCTCACCGAGGGCGGAGCCGCGCTGTGGCTTCCACCAGGCAGCGGGCCCGACGAGAAAGCGCTGGGCAGCCTGCTGCAGCGCACTGCGCCAGCGCGCATCCGGGGCGACATTGCGGCCATCCTGCAACAGATGGGCCGCTATCACCCAAGCGAGCCGCACTGGTACCTGCCGCTCATCGGCGTCGACCCGGCGCGGCAGGGCCGCGGGCTCGGCTCGGCCTTGATGCGCCACGCGCTCGCGGCCTGCGACCGCGACCGGCTGCCCGCTTACCTCGAGTCCAGCAACCCGGCGAACATTCCCCTCTACGAGCGGCACGGGTTCGAGCGCCTCGGCGCCATCCGCGCCGGAGAGTCGCCCACGGTTGTCCCCATGCTGCGCCCCGCGAGGGCCTAGCGGGCGAGGAAGCCCGAATCCACCGGCAGCGTGATGCCGGTAATGCAGCGCGCAGCATCGCTGCACAGGAACAGGATCGCGGCGGCGATATCCTCGGTTTCGGGCAGGCGGCCGAGCGGCGTGTGCCCCATTACGATCTTCAATAGCTCCGGGTTGGAGAAGATCGGCGTGGTGAGGTCCGTGCGCACATAGGTCGGCGCCACCGCGTTTACGCGGATGTTGTCGGCCGCCCACTCGAGCGCGAGCGCGCGCGTCAGGTTCACTACCCCGCCCTTGGACGCCTGGTAGGAAGCATTCGGGGTGATGCCGCCCGAAAACCCCATGATGGAAGCCAGGTTCACGATCGAGCCGCCGCCGCGCTTCTTCAGATAGGGATGCGCAAGCCTGGAGCAGGTGAAGACCGCGCCGAGGTTGAGATCGACTACCGCATCCCAGTCCTGCTTCGTCAGCTCCACCGCCGGCTTCCGCGCGGCGCGGCCAGCGTTGTTCACCAGGATGTCGATCGCGCCGATGCGGGCAAACGCCGCTTTCACCTGCGCTTCGTCGGTGACGTCGCAGCCTTGCTCGAGATCGAGGATTTCGACTTTCGCCCCGGCCTGCCCGAAAAGCTTCGCCGTGGCCGCGCCGATGCCCTTCGCGCCGCCGGTCACCACCGCGGTTTTGTTCTTTAGGTCGAACATCGGGTCAGTATACTGACCCGCGATGTTCGACCTCGTGATCCGCGACGTGATTCTGATCGACGGCCTCGGCACCCCGCCGCGGCGCGGCGGCGTGGCGGTGAAGAACGGGCGCATTGTGGAGGTGGGCCATATTCTCGGGTCCTCGATGATCACGGTGGACGCCGAGGGCCTGGCGCTGATGCCGGGCATCATCGACAACCACACGCACTACGACGCGCAGCTCACCTGGGACCGCTGGGCTTCGCCCTCGCCCGGCCTCGGCGTCACTACCGCGATCATCGGCAACTGCGGCTTCACCATCGCACCGTGCCGCGAACGCGACCGCGAGCTGGTGATGCGCAACCTGACGCAGGTCGAAGGCATGTCGCTCGACGTGCTGCGCGCCGGCGTGCGCTGGGACTTCGAGAGCGTGCCGCAGTACCTCGACATGCTCGAGCGCCTGGGCAGCGCGCTCAACGTCGCGGTGTTCGCCGGCCATTCCTCGATCCGGACCTATGTGATGGGAGAGGCGGCCACCGAAAGGGTTGCGACCGCGGATGAGACCGGCGCGATGCGCGCGCTGATCCTCGAGGCGATGAAGGCAGGCGCGATCGGCTTTTCCACCAGCACCTCGCCGGCGCACAACGGCGAAGGCGGCAAGCCGATGCCCTCGCGCCTCGCCGACGAAGCCGAGCTGCGCACGCTGGTCGGCTGCCTGCGCGAGGCCGGGCACGGCGTGTTCATGCTCACCAAGGGCGGGCACACCCGCATCGACTTCCTCGAGGAGCTGGCGCGCGACTCGACCCGGCCCGTTGTAGTGGCGGCGCTCCTCCACAACAGCACCAACCCGGACTCGGTGTTCGAGGACCTGGACGCGATCGCCGAAGCCCAGGCCAACGGCCACTACGTCGTCGGCGCGGTGTCGTGCTGCCCGCTGTCGATGGACTTCACGCTGCAGTCGCCGTACGTGTTCGAGGGCTTGCAGAGCTGGCAACCGGCGCTTCCCCTCAAGGGGGAGCCATTCCGCAGAAAACTGGCGGAAAAAGCGTTTCGCGACGCGGTGCGCGCGGAGCTCGCCAGGCCGAGCCATTTCCGGCTGTTCAACAACGAATGGGGCAAGGTCCACGTCATCGAGTCGAAACGCAAGGAGTTCGAGCAGCAGTCGATCGCCGAATTGGCGCGCGGCACGGATGAGCTGGACTTCATGCTCGACCTCGCGCTCGAAGAAGACCTCGACACGGTGTTCAGCGCCCTGCTCCTCAACTCGGATGAGGCCGCGGTCGGCCGCATGCTGCGCCATCCGGCGAGCCTGGTATCGCTTTCCGACGCCGGCGCCCACCTCACGTTCTTCAATGACGCCGGGTTCGGCCTGCACCTCCTCGGCCACTGGGTACGCGAGCGCGGCGTGCTCACCCTCGCGGACGCGGTCTGGCGCCTGACCGGCCAGCCGGCGAGGCTATTCGGCATCCGCGAGCGCGGCGCCCTGAAACCCGGCTACCACGCCGACCTCCTGCTGTTCGACCCGGCGACGGTGAACCGCGGGCCCAAGCGCCGCGTCTTCGACCTGCCGGGCGGCCATCCGCGACTCAACACCGGCGCGGTCGGCGTGCACGGCGTCTGGGTGAACGGCACGCGCATCGTCGGCAAGGACGGGCCGCTGCCGCTGCCCAAATTCCCGGGACGATTGCTGCGCGAATTTGTAAACTGAGCGCATGGACCTCGAGCGCTTCATCGACGACTGCCGCGCGGCGCACGCCGCCGACCGCAGCCACAAGGCGGTGCGCGAAGTGGTGGCGCGCGCCGTGGCCGAGCCCGGGGCGGTGCTGAAGTGTCTCGGCGCACCGCGCCGCGGCGAAGTGCAGAAACTCTTCCACTCGCCAGAGCTCACGATCCTGAACGTGGTCTGGGCGCCATACATGACCATCTACCCGCACAACCACCGGATGTGGGCGGTGATCGGCGTGTACACCGGCCGCGAAGACAATATCTTTTGGAAGAAAATTGGAAAAAGGGTCGAGGCGGCGGGCGCACAAGCGCTAAGCGAGCGCGACGCGGTGCCGCTCGGCCAGGACATCATCCACTCGGTCACCAACCCGATCCCGCGCCTCAGCGGCGCGATCCACGTCTACGGCGGCGATTTCTTCGGTGCGGAGCGCAGCGAATGGGATCCGGAAACGCTCGCCGAAGGGCGCTACGACGCAGAGAAGACCATGCGCCACTTCGAGCAGGCGAACGCCCGTAGTTAATCAGCGACAGAAAAAGCTTAACCGCTACAACGCGTTGCACGCGCACTAGGCACCGACTGTCGCCGAGGGCCGACGCTAGCCCTACTCCACCCCAGCGTGTTCCCAACGGTTTCAAAGACTTGGACGCAGGTATGGATCGTGCGTATGAGGATGCGCTGTCCTACCCATCACTACAGAGAGGGAACTGAAAGTGCTACAAAAAGACGGGTTCTTCCGTAACCGGCGCGACGAATCGTTTCGCCAGACTCAACCAATCGCCCCGGCGCCTGTGAACACCGCTGCACCCGCGCCCTCCATGGAGTCCGACAAGAAAGTCGACGAGCGCAAGGAATCGAAGCTGGTCGTCGGTCCGGACATCAAGCTGAAGGGTGTGGAAATCAGCGATTGCGACACGCTCGTGGTCGAAGGCCGCGTGGATGCCACGCTCGACGCGCGCATCCTCGAGATCGCCGAGAACGGCGTGTTCCAGGGCACCATCGCCGTCGACCAGGCCGAGATTCGCGGCCGCTTCGAAGGCGAGATCACGGTGCGCAAGCAGCTCGTGATCCAGGGCACCGGCAAGGTTTCCGGCAAGGTGCGCTACGCCAAGATCAAGGTCGAAGAAGGCGCGGAGCTCTCCGGCGACCTCGCGGTCCTGGACAAGTCGACCACCGCCATCAACGTTCAAACCAAGCGCGTCGCGAACGCGTAAGCAATAGTTTTTCGCGTTTTGCGCCTCCTCCCCTGAAGGATGCGCAGGCAGCTCCCCGGGCGCGGTTCTCCGTGCCCGGGGTTTTTTTCAGGCCTTATTTCATGAAGCGTCTTTTGCTTAGCGCCGCAGTCAGCGGCGCGCTCGCTGCGCCCGCTTTCGGCCAGATTGCGTCCACCACGCTGCCTTCGGGTCAGCAGCACGGGACCGGCATATCGGTGTCCACTTCGGGCGCCGAGATGACCATCAATCAGTCGACTGGCCGGGAGGTCATCAACTGGCAGTCCTTCTCCATTGGCGCGGATGCGCACGTGCGTTTCAACCTGCCGGGCGCGTCATCCGTGGTCCTCAATCGCGTCCTGGGCGACACCCGCTCGGAAATTTTCGGGCGCCTGAGCTCGAACGGCCAGGTGTTCCTCACCAACCCGAACGGCGTGCTGTTCGCCCCGGGGGCAAGCGTCGAGGTCGGCTCGCTCCTCGCCACGACGCTGTCCATCACCGACCAGGACTTCCTCGCCGGCCGCTATGTCTTTGCGAACAACGGCGCCGCCGGCACGGTCATCAACCGCGGCAACATCCTGACTCCAAACGGTTACACGGCGCTCGCGGCGCCGCAGGTACGAAACGACGGAGTGATCGTCGCTCAGCTTGGCGCGGTGGCGCTGGCCGCCGGCGACCGGGTGACGCTCAACATGGTCGAGGGCAGCCTGATCGGCATCAGCGTCGAGCAAGCGGCGCTGAATGCCTCGATCGTCAACAGCGGCACGCTGCAGGCGGACGGCGGGCGCGTCCTGCTGACCGCGTCGAGCGCCAATGCGCTGCTCGATACCGTGATCAACAACACCGGCGCCATCCGCGCCACGCGGCTGGACGAGCGCGACGGCCAGATCGTCCTGCAGGGGGGCTTGAACGGGATCATCCGGAGTACCGATTCTCTGGTCGCGGACAGCACGATCATCGATGCCGGGGAAATCCATATCGGCAATCCGGTCGGGCTTCCGACGCCGCCGACCCCGATCAGTGGCCACGGTCCGGTCCTCATTCCTAACCCCGAGGCGCTACGGATCGACCAACAGACTCAGCGCGAGATTTTCACCGGGTCGTTCTCCATTTCGGCGAGTGCGGCGACGCAAATCGTCCAACCCACTGCCTCGATCGCGCTTTGGTCGACTACGCAATTGACCACGACGCCTATTGCGCCGTCCTACGGGACCCTCACCCTAAGCAGCAGCATCGGGCCCTTGTCCCCAGTGCCGCATGCCGTGATCGGCACGGGCGTATCGCTTCCGGCCGACGGCTTCCTACGCCTGCAGTAGCAGGCCTTGGGCCTCGATGAAGCGGATCACGGCGTCGAGGCCCTCACCGGTCTTGAGGTTGGTGAACACGAAAGGCCGCTCGCCGCGCATCTTCTTCGAGTCGTGCTCCATCACCTCGAGCGAGGCGCCGACCATCGGCGCCAAGTCAATCTTGTTAATGACCAGCAGGTCCGACTTGGTGATGCCCGGGCCCCCTTTGCGCGGGATCTTGTCGCCGGCGGCGACGTCGATCACGTAGAGCGTCAGGTCGGAGAGCTCCGGGCTGAAGGTGGCGGCGAGGTTGTCGCCGCCCGATTCGACGAACACCACGTCCAGCTTCGGAAAGCGGCGCATCAGGCGGTCCACCGCCTCCAGGTTGATCGACGCGTCCTCGCGGATAGCGGTATGCGGGCAGCCCCCGGTCTCCACGCCGATGATGCGCTCGGCGGGCAAAGCCTCGTTGCGCACCAGGAACTGGGCGTCTTCCTCGGTGTAGATGTCGTTGGTGACGACCGCGATGTCGAATTTCTCACGCAATGCGCGGCAGAGCGACAAGGTCAGCGCGGTCTTGCCAGAACCCACCGGACCGCCGATACCTACACGCAGGGTCACAATTCTTCTTTCATGATCTGAAGAGCCTCGAATACTGGGTTTCGTGCCGGGACGACAAATACGCCAAGCCCGGAGTGAAGTTGGTCCAGGCGCTCTCATCCAGCTTCAGATCTGCCAGCGCGCCCAACCGGTCGCCTAACGACAAAAGCATCTTCTGCCCCGCGGTCTGCCCGAGGGGCACGGCCTTCACCGCCGCCATCACCTGGTTCTCAAGCCAGGACCACAGGTAGGCGACCACCGCCTCGTGCGGCTCGATCTTCCAGTGGCGCACCGCCAGCGCGAAGGCGGTGGGATAGGCAGGTTCTTCGACCGTGCAGGGCACATTTAGGTCACGCAAAAGCTTGGCTAAGGACTGCCCCATCTGCAGCGTCTCTGCACGCAGCTCGGCGGTCTCCCGCGTGGCCAGAAAATAGTCATTCAGCTCCTGGCTGGGCGCCGCGATCTGGGCGCGTAGTACCTGCGCCTCCATGCGCGCCATGGAAAGTTCCAGCACGTCGCCGATCCACTCTTGGGCGCTCACGGCGTCCTTGACGTACCCAGCCTCGATCGCGGCCTCGAGGCCCTGCGAATAGCTGTAGGCGCCGACCGGCAGCGTTGGGCTCGCAAGTTGGAGGAGACGCGCCAGGCTCATTAACGCCAACAATCACGCCAACAATCAGGGACAGACCACGTTTTCCCCGGATTAAACGTGGTCTGTCCCTGGTTTTGGATTGTCTCAGTGGCCATGGTGGTCGTGGATCTTGCCGCCGTGGCCCATCTCGTCGTGCTGGTGGCCGTAGGCGCCGGCCTCGGGCTCGAACGGCGCCTCGACGGGCGAGACGCGCGCGCCGAGCTTGCGCGCCATCTCCTCGAGCACGTGGTCCTCGGCGATGCGCAGGAAGCCCGGCCCGACCTGCAGCGGCACGTGGCGGTTGCCGAGGTGGTAGGCGACGCGCGCCAGCTCGGCGGATTCGATGTGCAGCAGCTTTTCGGGCGCGGCCACTATCTCCACCTCGCGGCCGTCAGTCGCCTCCACCCGGTCGCCACCGCGCAGCACGCGGCCGCGCGGCAGGATGAGCGCCACCTCCTCGCCGTTCTCCGCTTTCGCGCGCAGGCGGCTTTTCTGGCGCTGCTCGAAAGGCAGGTTCAATTTCAGAATAGGAAGTACCTCTGCGCCATGGGCAACACCTTGGCCGGCTCGCACACCAGCAGCTCGCCGTCCGCGCGCACCTCGTAGGTTTCCGGGTCGACGCTCATTTCCGGCTGGTAATCGTTATGCACCATGTGCTTCTTGCCGATCTTGCGCGTGTTCTTCACCGCGACCAGCGGCTTTTTCAATTTTCGAACTGAAGGGTTTTTCAGAGAAGCCTTGGAAACGAACGTGACCGCCTTGGCCCCGAACATCCGCCGGTAATGCACCGGCTGCGGCGTCGGGATCGACGCGTTGGGGTCGCCCATCGCGGCTGCTGCGATCTGACCTCCTTTTAAGATCGTTGCTGGTTTAACCCCGAAGAAGGCGGGCTTCCACAGCACGAGGTCGGCGAGCTTGCCTTCCTCGAGCGAGCCGACTTCGTGGGAGATGCCGTGGGCGATGGCGGGGTTGATCGTGTACTTGGCGATATAGCGCTTTACGCGCGCATTATCGTTTCGAGAGTCTCCCCCGCGTTGAACCCTCATCTTGTGCGCCGTCTGCCAGGTGCGGATGATCACCTCGCCCACGCGCCCCATGGCCTGAGAATCGGACGACATCATCGAGAACGCGCCGAGGTCGTGCAGGATGTCCTCGGCGGCGATGGTCTCGCGGCGGATGCGCGATTCGGCGAACGCCACATCCTCGGCGATTGCCGGATCGAGGTGGTGGCACACCATCAGCATGTCGAGATGCTCGGCAATGGTGTTCACGGTGTAGGGCCGCGTCGGATTGGTGGAGGACGGCAGCACGTTCGGCTGGCCGCACACCTTGATGATGTCCGGCGCGTGGCCGCCGCCCGCGCCCTCGGTGTGATAGGTGTGGATGGTGCGGCCCTTGAACGCCGCCACCGAGGTCTCGACGAAGCCCGACTCGTTCAGCGTGTCGGTGTGGATCGCCACCTGCACATCCATCTTGTCGGCGACCGCGAGGCAGTTGTCGATCGCCGCCGGCGTCGTGCCCCAGTCCTCGTGCAGCTTGAGACCCATGGCGCCAGCTTTGATTTGCTCTATTAAAGGTAAAGGCAGAGAAGCGTTGCCCTTGCCGAGAAAGCCGAGATTCATCGGGAAAGCATCCGCCGCCTCCAGCATCGACTGGATGTGCCACGGACCCGGCGTGCAGGTGGTGGCGAACGTGCCGGTGGCCGGACCGGTGCCGCCGCCGATCATGGTGGTGACGCCGGACATCAGCGCCTCGTCGATCTGCTGCGGACAGATGAAGTGGATGTGACTGTCGATGCCGCCGGCGGTGACGATCATGCCCTCGCCGGCGATGATCTCGGTGCCCGGACCAATCGGGATGGTGATCGCCGGCTGGATGTCCGGGTTGCCGGCCTTGCCGATCTTCCAGATGCGTCCGGCCTTGATGCCGATGTCGGCCTTGACGATGCCCCAGTGGTCGACGATCAAGGCATTGGTCACCACCGTGTCCGCGGTGTCCTTCGACACGCGCTGGCTCTGCCCCATCCCGTCGCGGATCACCTTGCCGCCGCCGAACTTCACCTCCTCGCCGTAGGTGGTGAAATCCTTTTCCACCTCGATCCACAGCTCGGTGTCGGCAAGGCGCACGCGGTCGCCGACCGTCGGGCCGTACATTTCCGCATAGGCTTGCCTGGTGATCTTCATCTCTTGAGTGCTCCGTTCACCTTTCCAGTGAAGCCGTACACCTTGCGCGCACCGGCTAGCGGAATCAGCTCCACCGTACGCTTCTGGCCGGGCTCGAAGCGCACTGCGGTGCCGGCGGCGATGTTCAGTCGGCAGCCGTAAGCTTTCTTGCGGTCGAATTTCAGCGCGGCGTTGGTCTCGAAAAAATGATAGTGCGAGCCGACCTGAATAGGCCGATCCCCGCTGTTCTCGACCGAAATCGACACGGGTTTTCGGCCCTGGTTGAGCTCGATGTCGCCGGTGGCGACCTGCATCTCTCCCGGGATCATTTTTTCCACGCCCAATAGAGCAGGCCGACGGCGACCAGGCCGATCAGGATCATCAGCCCGTCCGAAAACTCGTGGAAGTGCACCAAGCCCTGCTTGCCGTGGCCGGGATGGGCGAGAACGACGTTGGAAAAAAGCAGGAGCGGTAGAGCGCGCATCATGGCCTCATACGATGGGGTTATGAACGGTGACGAGCTTGGTACCGTCGGGAAACGTAGCTTCGACCTGGATCTCGGGAATCATCTCCGGAACGCCTTTCATCACATCGGCGCGCTTGAGCAGGGTCGAGCCGAAGCTCATCAGGTCCTGCACGCTGCGGCCTTCGCGCGCGCCTTCGAGGATCGCCGCACTGATGAAGGCGACAGCCTCGGGATAATTGAGCTTCAACCCCCGGCCCTTGCGCCGCTCGGCGAGCAGCCCGGCGGTGAAGATGAGGAGCTTGTCCTTCTCTCTCGGGGTGAGCTCCATCAAGTGCTCCAGATGCGGGGTTCGACCGCCGAGGGGCGCAGTAGCTTCCACAGGCGCCTAAAGGCCCGCAGCGCCTCCTCGCTCGAGTCGCCGAGGTAACGCGCGATCAGCAGGCCCGGCAGACGGGTAATGGCAAGTCCTTCCATCGCTATCTTCTGCGAGCTGGTCGCGATCAGCGTGCCGAATACGCTGCGGCCGCCCAGGCCCGCGGGCGAGCGCATCAGCCGCCCGCCGCCTTCGATCTCGCCTTTCTCGACGAACAGCAGGCTCTTCCCTTGCATGATTCGCGTATCGATTTTGACCTTGCCGCGCTTGAAGCGTCCAAGGCAGACGATCTCCCAACCCACATAGCTTCCCAGCGCGCCGAGCTGGACGATGGTCTCCAGCTGCGCGAGCGCGCCGTCGAACACGATGGTTTCGCGCGGCAGCCACTCGAGGCTGCCTTCGACCTCGAACTGCAGCGTCTGCCTCGCCCATGGCCCCGCCGAGCGATACCACTTCGCCGCTCCTGGCGTAGTGAGCAGGGCATGGCCTTCACTCTTTACCGAAAGATGAAGCTCGTCTCCGCCGGCAATGCCGCCGGGCGGATGCACGACTATGGCGTGGCAGCGTTCCGGGCCGTCCGGATATAGCGGCTTCTGCACCACGAGCGGGCCGTCGGAGCCGCGCCTCGCCAGGACGGTTTTGTTTCCCTGAAGCGCGAATTCCAGCGCGAGGCGCGCGCGCCAGGACGTCTCGATCGCTTCCATGCTCAGGCGAGCAGCGGCTCGTAGCCCCAGCCGAACAGCGGCTCGCCGCCCTGCTCGGTGATGAGCACGACTTCTTCCAGCCAGGCGCGGCTGGTTTCGCCGCCCGGGTAGACGACGTGCAAAGGCACCACCATTCCCGCCTCGAAGCGCCAGTCCGCGGTCCTGTCCTCCAGATCCCAATGCGAGAGGCCCAGACCGTGAAAGAAAATCGCCGCCGCCTCGGCGTCGGCGACCCCGGCCTTGCGGTACAGCTCTCTGCCTTTCGCCTGCAGCAGGCTGGGACGGGCCCCGGGCTTCATTTCGGAAACGAGCTGCTCGGCAACTTGCGCGGTCGCCTGCAGATTGCGCTTGCCCTCGCCCTGCGGCTCGCCGCCGACCACCCAGGTCTTTCCGCCGTCCCAGCAGTACAGGTCGAGCGTGCCGTGGCAGTCGAACATCACGTGCTGGCCGCGCTCCACCCCGAAGTCTTCGAGACCGGTCTGCAGGGTGAGCGCAGTCTCGGCGCCTCGCGGATGCCCCCACACCATGGCGCCAGGATCGCGCACGAACCCGCCAAGATCCAGCGCAGCGGCGTGGTAGGCGCGGTTCAGCTCACGCCAGCGCATGCCTTTGTCCCAGGTGTTCACGGTGCGCTCGATCGCGGCGCGATTGAGCGCGGTGGCGCGACGCAGCAGATCGATCTCGGTGGGCGTCTTCACGGCGCGCGCAAACATCAATGTGTCGTAAGCGTCCGCCACCCCGCCATGCTCCAGGCGCTGGCCGAGCGCAAGGTCGTCGAAGCCGACGCGGCCGCGCTCCAGGCCAAGCTCCGCCAAGGCGCCGCGCAATACGGTGCTCATGTCGAAGGCGTAGCGCTCGCGCGCCGTGCGCACCCACTCCAACTGCTTCGCTTGTCGGGGGATAAACCGCTCTATGTCCTCGCGCTGCGGTGCTCGATCGATCGGCATCATCACGGCGCGGAATGGCCGGATGTCGCGCACCCAGGTCGGCTGGCTGAGCACGGTCGCGAGGTAGTAGTCGGCAAGCACCAGGATCGGATGGTCCGGAGCGTGGCGCGACAAGAGAACGGCGTACGGCCGGGGCTCGTCTGCCTTGTGTGCGATGCCGTTGAACCCGCTCAGGTAGAACACGTTGAGCGGGCTCGAGACCACGATGCCGTCGAGGCCGCGCGCCGTCATGGCAGCCAGCAGCCGCTCGAGGTTGCAGAAGCGCTCCGGGAGCGGCTTGCGGACGAAACGGCTTTGCATGAAAAACCATGGTAGCGAGCCGCCGGTCAAACCGCCAGCAAGCGCTTGACGCCGTCGCGCTCCATGTCGGCGCCCTGCCCGCGCGCCACGATCTCGCCGCGCTCCATCACCAGGTACTGGTCGGCGAGCGAGCGCGCGAAATCGTAGTACTGCTCGACCAGCAGGATCGCCATCTCGCCGGTCGCGGCCAGCGCGCGGATCGCGCGCTCGATCTCCTTGATGATCGAAGGCTGGATGCCCTCGGTGGGCTCATCCAGGATCAGCAGGCGCGGCTTCATCGCCAGCGCGCGGCCGATGGCGAGCTGCTGCTGCTGCCCGCCCGACAGGTCGCCGCCGCGCCGGCCGAGCATGCTCTTCAGCACCGGGAACATTTCGAAGATGCGGTCCGGGATCTTCGGCGCCCCCATCAGCAGGTTCTCTTCGACCGTCAGGCGGGGAAAGATCTCACGGCCCTGCGGCACGTACCCGAGCCCGGCCTTCGCGCGCTCATTCGGTTTCGCTTTGGTTAAGTCAGCGGCCTCAAAGAGGATCCGTCCCGTGCGGATGGGTACTAAACCCATCAGCGAACGCAGCAACGTGGTCTTGCCCACGCCATTGCGGCCGAGCAGCGCCGTCACCTTGCCGGCCGGCAGCTCGAAGCCGACATCGCGCAGGATGTGGCTGCCGCCGTAGTACTGGTTGAGGTGCTCAACGACCAAGGTACACCTCGATCACCCGCGGGTCGCTCTGCACCTGATCCATCGGGCCCTCGGCGATCACGCTGCCTTCGTGCAGCACCGTCACCTTGCGCGCGATGCTGGCGATGAACGCCATGTCGTGCTCGACCACCACCAGCGAATGCGTGCCGGCGAGCGAGAGGAAGAGCTCGGCGGTGCGCTCAGTCTCCTGGTCGCTCATGCCGGCCACCGGCTCGTCCAACAGCAGGAGCTTCGGCTCCTGCATCAGCAGCATGCCGATCTCCAGCCACTGCTTCTGGCCGTGGGACAGCAGGCCGGCGACGCGGTCGGGAGCTTCCTGCAGGCCGATGAGCGTGAGAGTCGCCGCGATCTTGTCTTTTTCAGTTGAGGATAACCTTGAAAAGAGCGTGGTCCGCACGCGCTTGTCCGCCTTCATCGCCAGCTCGAGGTTCTGGAACACGGTGAGCGGCTCGAAGATGGTCGGCTTCTGGAACTTGCGGCCGATGCCGGCGTGCGCGATCTGCGCCTCCGACAGGCGCGTGAGATCGGCCGACTGGCCGAACACCGCGCGGCCCTCGTCGGGCCGCGTCTTGCCGGTGATCACGTCCATCATCGTCGTCTTGCCGGCGCCGTTCGGGCCGATCACGCAGCGCAGCTCGCCCGGGTCGATGGTGAGCGATAGGTTGTTCAGGGCCTTGAAGCCGTCGAAGCTCACCGTGATGCCGTCGAGATAAAGGACGACGCCCTGGTGGATTGCGACTTCGGCGGGCACGGCGGCTTTCATTTTCTGGCGAAGAGGCCGCTCATGATTCCCATGAGGCCGCGCGGCAGGAAGAGGGTCACCGCGATGAAGATTGCGCCGAGCGCGAACAGCCAGTATTCGGGAAACGCGGCGGTAAAGAAGCTCTTCGCGCCATTGACCAGCCCGGCGCCGAGGATCGCGCCGGTGAGCGTGCCGCGCCCGCCGACCGCCACCCAGATCGCGATCTCGATCGAGTTGGCCGGGGACATCTCGCTCGGGTTGATGATGCCGACCTGCGGCACGTAAAGCGCGCCCGCGATGCCGCACAGCACCGCCGAGAACGTGAAGATCGCGACCTTGTAATGCACGGTGTCGTAGCCGCAGAACATCGCGCGCGGCTCGGCGTCGCGGATCGCCTCCAGCACGCGGCCGAACTTCGAGCGCACGATGCCGCGGGCGAGCAGCAGCGTCAGTATCAGAGTGAGCGCAGTCAGGCAAAACAAAACCATGCGCGTCTGCGGCGATGTCACGCTGTAGCCGAGGATGCGCTTGAAGTCGGTGAAGCCGTTGTTGCCGCCGAAGCCGGTGGCATTGCGGAAGAAGAGCAGCATCGCGGCGAAGGTGAGCGCCTGGGTGATGATCGAAAAATAAACCCCCTTCACGCGCGAGCGGAACGCGAAGTAACCGAACACGAACGCCACCAGCCCGGGGACGGCGACCGCGAGCAGCATCGCCCACAGGAAACTGTCGGAGCCCCACCATTGCCACGGCAGCTCCTTCCAGTCGAGGAACACCATGAAATCCGGCAGCTCGGACTGGTACTGCCCGTCGCGGCCGATCTGGCGCATGAGATACATCCCCATGCCGTAGCCGCCGAGCGCGAAGAACAGGCCATGGCCGAGCGACAGGATGCCGGCATAGCCCCAGATCAGATCCAGGGCCAGCGCCACGATGGCGTAGCACATGATCTTGCCGATGAGCGTGACCCAGAACGCCGAGAGGTGCAGCGGATGGCCCGGCGGCATCATCAGGTTGAGGATCGGAAACAGCATGAGCGCGACGATGGCGAAGCCGCCGAGCGAAAGGCGAAACACGGAGCCCGGCGTCATCATGCTTCCACCGCCCGGCCCTTCAGCGCGAACAGCCCCTGCGGCCGGCGCTGGATGAAGATGATGATGAAGACGAGCACCGCGATCTTGGCGAGCACCGCGCCCGACCAGGACTCGAGCAGCTTGTTGGCGAAGCCGAGCGTGAGCGCGGCGTAGACCGTGCCGGCGAGCTGGCCGACGCCGCCGAACACCACCACCAGGAACGAGTCGACGATGTACCCCTGGCCGAGATCGGGACCGACGTTGCCGACCTGCGAGAGTGCGCAGCCGGCGAGCCCGGCGATGCCGGAGCCGAGGCCGAAGGCCCAGGTGTCGACGCGCGCCGTAGGTACCCCGACGCACGCCGCCATCGAGCGGTTCTGGGTCACGCCGCGGATGTACAGGCCGAGCCGGGTTCGCGTGAGCAGCGCCCACATCCCTGCCAGGACGGCAAGGGCGAAGACGATGATCATGATCCGGTTCCACGGCAACACGACGTTGGACAGCACTTGGATGCCGCCCGACATGAACGACGGGTTCTCGACCTGCACGTTCTGCGCGCCGAATACCGTGCGCACCGCCTGGATCAGCATCAGGCTGATTCCCCAGGTGGCGAGCAGCGTCTCCAGCGGGCGGCCGTAGAGCCAGCGGATCACCGAGCGCTCGAGCGCCATGCCGACCAGGCCGGAGACGATGAAAGCGGCGGGAATCGCGGCGAGCAGATACCAGTCAAAAAAGCTTCCGCGGAAAAAGTTCTGAACCACGTAAGTCGTATAAGCGCCGATCATGATCAGCTCGCCATGCGCCATGTTGATGACGCCCATCAGCCCGTAGGTGATGGCGAGCCCGAGCGCGGCGAGCAGCAGGATCGAGCCGAGCGAGGCACCGGCGAAGGCGAGGCCGAGCCACTCGCCCCACGTGAGGCGCGCCTCGGCCGCGCGCAGGCCCTTCTGCGCTTCGACGCGGATCTCCTCGTCGGGATCGCTCGCCGCTTCGAGCAGCAGGCTTTTGTTGTTGGAGGAACCCAGCATGCGGACGGCGGCGAGCCGCTCGGCCCGGTCCTCGCTCTTCAGCTGCATCCCCGCGGCGGCCATTTCCAGCAGCGCCTTGATTTCAGGGTCTGCTTCTTTTTCCTTCGCCCGCAATATCAGCGGCAACATCGCGGCATCCGCGCCGCCGGCGAGCGCCTTGGCAGCTTCTAGACGTTCCCCCGAATTAGGAGACAACAACTTCAAAACCGAAAGCGCCTCGGCTATCCGTCCGCGCACGCGGTTGTTCATCACCACCTCGACCTTCTTGCCGTCGAGCTCGATCTCGCCCTCCGCCGCCTGGCGCAGGACATCCGCCGCCTTGGGATCGCCTTCCGCGACCAGCGCGGCGATGGCGGCGATTTTCTCGTCGTTGTCGTCGGAGGCCAGCTTCTCCACCTGGGCGCGGTTAAGTCCCCAGGCACTGGTCGATAGAAAAAGGGCCGCCACGAAGGCGGCCCCTTTTTTCCCAAAGCTCACGACTACCCCTTCTTGTCCGCCATCAGGGCGGGCTCATCCTTCTTCTTGTCGTTACCCGGGATGAACGGGCTCCACGGCTGGGCCTTCACCGGTCCTTTGGTCTTCCACACCACGTTGAACTGGCCGTCGGCCTTCACTTCGCCGATGAACACCGCCTTGTGCAAGTGGTGGTTTTTCGCGTCCATGGTGGAAGTGATGCCGGACGGCGCGGTGAACGTCTGCCCGGCCATCGCCGCGCGCACCTTGTCGACGTCGAAGCTCTTCGCCTTCTCCACCGCCTGCTTCCACATGTAGATGCCGATGTAGGTCGCTTCCATTGGATCGTTGGTCAGCGGTTTTTCCTTGTGGCCCGCGATGTTCTTGGTCTTGGCGTAGGTGCCCCACTTCTTGGTGAAGGCATCGTTGGCCGGCGCCTTGATCGACATGAAGTAGTTCCACGCCGCGAGGTGGCCGACGAGCGGCTTGGTGTCCACGCCGCGCAGCTCCTCTTCGCCGACCGAGAACGCGACCACCGGAACGTCGGTCGCCTTCAGGCCCTGGTTGCCGAGCTCCTTGTAGAACGGCACGTTGGAGTCGCCGTTGATGGTCGAGACCACCGCGGTCTTGCCGCCCTGCGAGTACTTCTTGATGTTGGCGACGATGGTCTGGTAGTCGGAGTGGCCGAAGGGCGTGTAGACCTCTTCGATATCCTTGTCGGCAACGCCCTTGGACTTGAGGAAGGCGCGCAGGATCTTGTTGGTGGTGCGCGGGTAAACGTAGTCGGCGCCGAGCAGGAACCAGCGCTTGGCGGCGCCGCCGTCCTTCGCCATCAGGTACTCGACCGCCGGGATGGCCTGGTGGTTGGGCGCGGCGCCGGTGTAGAACACGTTCTTCGAGATCTCCTCGCCCTCGTACTGCACCGGATAGAACAGCAGGCCGTTCAGCTCCTCGAACACCGGCAGCACGGATTTGCGCGACACCGAGGTCCAGCAGCCGAACACCACCGCGACCTTGTCCTGCGTGATGAGCTGGCGCGCCTTCTCGGCGAACAGCGGCCAGTTGGACGCCGGGTCGACCACCACCGGCTCGATCTTCGCGCCCATCACGCCGCCCTTGGCGTTGATCTCCTCGATCGCCATCAGCACCGTGTCCTTCAATACGGTCTCGCTGATCGCCATGGTTCCGGACAACGAATGCAGGATGCCGACCTTGACGGTCTTCTGCTGCGCGAATGCGGAACTGCTAAAAACGGCTGCAACCGACGCCGCGATGGCCAGCGTCTTGACGAATGAACGTCGCTTCATGAGGGCTCCCCTTGGTTAAGACTTCGACACGAGGAAGTGCACGGACTGTGCCATGCGAAAAACCCAAGGGAATCAGTGCCCCGAAACGCGGGGTGCACTGCTTTGAGGCATCAGCGCGCGAGCGCGCGCTTTAATCGTGCAACGCCGTCGGCGAGTTTCTCTTCGGACGCCGCGAAGCACCAGCGCACGAAGCCTTCGCCCTCCGGGCCGAACGCCGAGCCCGGCGCCAGGCCGAGGCCGGTATCGCGCACCAGCTTCTTGCAGAACGCCAGGCTGTCGTTCATGCCTTCCACTTTGAAGAACACGTACATGGTGCCCGTGGGTACAGCGATCTGGAGCCCGGCGATGGAACGCAACTCCCCAACAAGAAAGTCTCTTGCCTTCCTGAAACGATAGCGGGTGCGCGCGATCACCGGCTCGCCTTCCTTGACCGCCGCAATGCCGGCGCGCTGCACGAATACCGGCGCGCACGAGGTGTTGTACTCGATCAGCTTGCCGAGGTCGGCGCTCATGCTCGCCGGCACCACCAGCCATCCCAGGCGCCAGCCGGTCATCAGCCAGGACTTGGAGAACGTGTTGGCGCTGATGACGCGATCGTCTTCTTCTTTCAGTTTCAGCAGAGAAGGCGCAACCCCTTCGTCGCCGTAGAACAAACGCTCGTACGCGTCGTCCGAAAAAATCCAGATGCCGTGCTTGCGGCAAAGCTCGAGGATGGCCTTGAGCTCGTCCTGCGCGACGGTCCACCCGGTCGGGTTGTTGGGGGAATTGAGGTACAGCGCCTTGGTGCCCGGCTTTAGCGCATCCAGCAGTTTCTGGAGCGGAAGCCTCCAGCCCGCCGCAGAGAAATCCAGCGGGACGGTCTGCACCGTTGCGCCGAGGATCTTCGGAATCTCCTGCAGATTGGGCCACAGCGGCACGACCTGCACCACGCGGTCACCCGGATCGATGAGCAGCTGGGAGGCCACCATCAGCGCGTTGACGCCCGCGGTGGTCACCGCGATCTGTTCAGAATCGATTTTCTGGTGAAGTCCCGAAAGGTACCCTGCCAGGGTCTCTCGAAGCTCCGGGATGCCCAGGTTGTGCGTATAGAAAAGCTCGCCGGCGGCGATCGAGGCGCTGCCCGCCTTGCGGATAAAATCCGGCGTCGGCTCGTCGGGCTCGCCGACCCAGAACGGCAGCACGTTCGGGTTGCCCAACCCTTCGTTGTAAAGCTCGCGGATCTTCGAGGCGGTCAGTGCGCGTACCGCGGCGCGCGCAACCAGTGGGGATTCGACTTTCATGCAGCGGGTAATTCTAGACTGGTCCCTGGTCGCCGCCGTCGGCACGATGGTCGCGTGGGGCATGAACTTCGCTTTCGTCAAGTACGTGCTCGACGAGGTCGGCGTCGGCGCGTTCATGTTCCTGCGCTTTACCGTGCTACCGCTCCTCGGCGTCGCGCTCCTGGTCATCATCTTCCGTCATCGTGTACGGCACACCTGGCCCAGGCGCGCCGACCTGCCGCGCTTCCTGCTATGCGCGTTCGTCGGCCACGTGATCCACATCAGCGCCGTGATGTACGGCATGAACCTGTCCACCGCCTTTTCCTCCTCGCTGGTCCTCACCTGCCAGCCGCTGTTCACGCTTGCCATCCTTGCCTGGCTCGGCGGGGAGCGCCTGCGCCGGCAGCAGCTGCTGGGAACGCTGGTCGCATTCGCGGGCATCGCGCTTTTCCTCGCCGACAAGTTCGCCGCCGGTTTCTCGCGCGCCGGCCTGGGCGATCTCACGCTGCTGGTGGCGGGCGCCTCGTTCTCCGCCTATACGGTGCTGTCGCGCCCGCTCGCCGACCGCTACGGCCCGCTCATCGTGCTGTCCTACACGCTGCTGTTCTCGATGCCCGTCATGCTGCCGCTCACCCTGCCGTTCTTCGCCGACCTGAGGCTGGCGAGTCTCGGGCCTGCGGTCTGGGCGGCGCTCTTCTGGGCGCTGGTGGTCTGCTCCTTCATCGGCTGGCTGCTCTGGACCTGGGTGAACAGCGTGCGCGGCGTGGCGCGCAGCGCGCCGTTCATGTACCTGATGCCGCCGGTGGCGGGCGTGATGGCCTGGCTCACGCTCGGCGAGACCTTCACCTGGCTGAAGATCGCCGGGGCGGCGATCACCATGGCGGGCGTGGCTTGGGCCCAGTTCGGCGCCGGCACGCCGCGCAAGGAAGTCGCGCAGCCGGACTCGGCATGAAGCGCATCCCGAAAACTGTTTGGGCGCTCGGCTTCGTGTCGCTGTGCATGGACCTCTCTTCGGAACTCGTGCACGCCCTGCTGCCGGTGTACATGACGGTGGTGCTGGGCGCGAGCATGGTGGCGGTCGGCGTCGTCGAGGGCATCGCCGAGGCCACCGCCTCGGTCGTCAAGGTGTTCTCGGGTGCGCTGTCGGACCGGATGGCGCGCAGGAAGCCGCTGGTGGTGCTCGGCTACGGCCTCGCGATGCTGTCGAAGCCGCTGTTTCCGCTCGCGGCGTCGGTGCCGCTGGTGCTCGCCGCGCGCTTCATGGACCGCATCGGCAAGGGCATCCGCGGTGCGCCGCGCGACGCGCTGATCGCGGATGTCACGCCCGAGGGCCAGCGCGGCGCGGCCTTCGGCGTGCGCCAGACGCTCGACACCGTAGGCGCGTTCCTCGGCCCGCTGGCCGCGATCGGCCTGATGCTCCTCTTTGCGAGCGACGTGCGCACCGTGCTGTGGTTCGCTGTGATTCCCGCGGTGATCGCAGTCGCGGTGCTCGTGCTTTGGGTACGCGAGCCGCAGACGCGCGCTACGACCGCCGATCCTCTGTCGAGAGCTTCCCTGCGGGAATTCACCGCGCATTTCTGGCTGGTGGTGGCGATCGGCGCGGTCATGACGCTGGCGCGGTTCTCCGAAGCGTTCCTCATCATCCGCGCGCAGGGCCTCGGCATGGCGCTCGCCCTCGTGCCATTGGTCCTGGTCGTGATGAACATCGTGTACACCACGGTCGCCTATCCCGCGGGCGTCGCCGCGGACCGCGGCCATCGCAAGGCGCTGCTGGCGTGGGGCCTCGTGACCCTGATCGCCTCCGATCTCCTGCTGGCGCAAAGCGGATCGCTGGCGGTTTTTTTCGCCGCCATCGTCCTTTGGGGATTGCATATGGGCCTCACGCAGGGCCTGCTGTCGACGCTGGTTGCCGACGCGGCGCCGGAGAAGCTGCGCGGCACCGCGTTCGGCGTGTTCCATTTCGTTTCCGGCGCGGCGCTCCTCGCCGCGAGCCTGATCGCGGGATGGCTGTGGGACGCCTACGGGCCGGCGTGGACGTTCTTTGCGGGCGCGGGATTTGCGACGCTGGCGCTCGTGGGCCTTCTGTCAGTTCGAGTCGACGCGACGCCAGCGCCGCCCGGCCAGCCCGAGTCCGGATGAGCGTTTTTCCGCAGCCAGCTAGTCCTTTCTTCGTCGCTCGGAGTATTCAGCCCATAGCCCCACCGCTGCGACCACGAATGGCAGGATCAATAGGAACAGGAACGAACGGTCCAGTTGCGCAAACCACTGCGCCCAGAGCTCCCAGTCGACAATTTCTGCCACCGGTCCGCGTATTCCCCGGAAGCAGGCGACGGCCACGACCGTCGGCACCAGTGCAGCCGCGAACAGGCCGAATGGGCTGATGGACTGGTCGTCGAAATGATCCTTCAGGATGGCGAATCCCGCCGGATTTGGTGCGTTGGCGATTACGGTCAGGCCGCCCCCGGCGACCGCACCGGCGACCAGCGCGTACTTATAGTCCTCGGATACGCCTTCGACGAGCGATCCCAGGTACGTTAGCGCGGCGTTGTCGGTAATCGCCGTGAGGGCAGTTGCGCCGTAAAACAGGGTCGTTTCGTCCAGGCGGGACAGCACGTCCTGCAGCCACCACCGCTGCTGTCCGCCAAGCACCACCAGGCCAGCCAGGAAAAACGCCACCATGAGTCCTTCCCGAAGCATCAGGCGGTCGTGATGGCGACGGTAGGCTTCCGACAGGCCGAGGAACAGCAGGAACAGGCCCATGAACGCTTCGGGGAGGTGGTTAGTGAAAACCACGGCCGCGAGGAGCAGCACATTGAGCAGAACCAATGCCTGCGGGACGCGCGCATGCAACCGGGCCGCAGGCTCCATCGCGCGGGCCCACAGCTCGCGCCGGAACAGCAGCGTCACGCCGATGGCATTGATCAGCACGGCGAGAATTGCCTTGGCGCCGAAATTGGACAGCATGAACGCGCTGCTCCAATCCCACTTTGCCGCCACCATCAGCACCGGGGGCGCCGCGAAGTTGGTCAGCGTCCCGCCCACGGATACGTTGACGAACAGCACGCCCAGCGTGGCGTACTTCAAGCGATTCGACACACCTGCCGCGAAGATGCGATCCCGAAGCATCAGCGCGGCGAGGGTCATCGCCGCCGGCTCGGTGATCAGCGAGCCGAGCAAAGGCACCAGCGAGAGGCTGAGGAAATAGCCCGCCGTCGCCGGCGCGACGGGAAGCACCTTGCCAACCGCGCTCACGCTGTCGCCGGCCAGTTGCATGACAGGACGGCTCGCGGCGATCACCATGATCACGAACACGAACATCGGCTCGGTGAAGTGCAGGCTCTCGAGGTACAGCGAGGACGTCCCCCAGCCGTAGGCGAGCGCCATGAACAGGATGAGAACGAAAGCCCAGAATCCAAAGACCGCCTCGACCTCGCCCAGCAGGTGCCACACTCCGGCATGAGCCGTGCGGGTGTGCGCCCGGTGCTCGAAGTAACGGGTGGAAAAGGTATGGAGGACCGCGAGCGTGAACAACGCTGCGCCGGTAATCTCGAGCGGACCGATGGAGGCGGGCATGGGTCGAGGCTAAGCCAGCGGTCGGCAGGGCGGAATCCGGAACAACGCGTACGTGGAATTGCGTACTTGCCCTGCCAAACTGCGGCTCGCATCATGCAAATCCATTGATGAGGCTGCTTCGCTACCTGCGGGACGCTGCGCTGTTCGCGCCCTGCTATGTGCTCCTGGACTGGGTCAGCTACATCCACCCGCTCGGGCCGTTCAACATCACGCCGTGGAATCCGCAACCAGCGCTCGCGATCGCCTGGATGCTGTTGGCCGGTCTGGTTCACGCACCGGCGGTTCTGGCCACGGTCTTTCTGGCAGACGTCGTGGTGCGCAATGTTCCGGGCGGGTACCTCGTCGCGGTGCTATCGGCACTGACGCTGACGGCAGGGTACGCCGCCATCGCCTGGGCATTGCAACGCCTGCTGAAGCCAGCGCCCAACCTCTACAGCCTGCGGCAGCTCACCCTGTTCATTGCGGTCGTAGTGCCGGCGACAGCAGTCATCGCCGGGGGTTTCGTCGCGGTGCTGTACTTGTTTGCCGAATTGCCGCGCGCTTCGCTGGTCCCGGGTTGGCTTCGTTTCTGGGTCGGAGATGCCGTCGGCGTGCTGGTGACCGCGCCGTTGTTGCTGGTGGTCGCAGACGGCGCGCAGCGCAGAGCTTTTCGCGCGCTCGCCGCTCGCGGCGAAACCTATGTGCAGCTAGCGGTTGTAGCCGCGGCGATCTGGCTGATATTCAAGGGCCTCGGTGGCGACCCGTCGCACCACGTTTACCTGCTGTTCTTGCCCCTGATCTGGGTCGCCCTTCGGAACGGCCTGACCGGCGCCATTGTCGCCGTTGGACTGGTGCAGCTCGGGGTGGTCTTAGGCATCCACCATCACTCGCTGCAGGGCCTGCCGATCACGGAGCTGCAGGCGCTGGTCGCCGCCCTGACGCTGACGGCGCTCTATCTGGGCGTCATGGTGGACGAGCGTCAGCGCGCCAACGAGAGTCTGAAGGAGACCTTGCGCCTCGCGGCCGCCGGCGAAATGGCCGGGGCGATCGCTCACGAGGTCAACCAGCCGCTCACCGCCCTGACGAACTACGGACGCTCAGGACAGCTCCTTCTCGAGGCCGGCCGCGTTGCCGAGCTTTCAGCGGTGATCGACAAGATGCTGGGCGAGGCGCAGAGAGCCGCCGAAGTCGTGCGCCGGCTCCGGGACTTCTTTCGCGAGGGGACGACTCGGCTCGAGTCGGTGTCCGTGGACGCTCTGTGCCAGTCCGTGCAGCAGCTTGGCTCGAAACTGGGCGTGCCGCATAGCGTCGCCGTCTCTGCGACCTGCGACCCGGGACTGCCGAATGTGTTCGTCGATAAGCTGCAGATCGAGCTGGTGCTTAGAAATCTGCTGGCGAACGCCTTGGAGGCGATGGTCGCCGATCCAGGCGGGCCGGGTCGCATAGACGTCCGGGCCCTGCGCCACGATGCACATCACCTTCGGGTGGAGGTGACCGACAGCGGTCCGGGAATCCAATACAAGAACCCTGAACGGGTATTTGAGCCGTTTGTTTCGGGCAAGCCAAAGGGGATGGGGCTTGGCCTCGCGGTCAGCCGTGCGATCGCGGAAGCGCATGGCGGGGTGCTGGAGAACAAGTCAGGCCTGCATGGCGAATTTCATCTCGTACTCCCTTTCGACACCCGTGGCTGAGCCCAGGATGTCCGCGTTGATCGTCTACATCGTCGACGACGACGCGTCGATCCGGGATTCACTGTCGCTGATGCTCGGCCTCGCGGGATATTCCACGCGCGTGTTCGCGGATGCAGAGAGCTTCCTCGTCGCCTTCGATGACGCGTGGAGCGGGTGCGTGGTCGCCGATCTGCGGCTGCCCGGACTCAGCGGCGTCGAGCTGCAGGAGCGGGTACGCCAGCGCAACAGCGCGCTCCCTTTCGTCATCATTACCGCTCATGGCGACGTGCCGGCCGCCCGCGCTGCATTCCGGGCGAACGCCGTGGACTTCATCGAGAAGCCGTTTGACGAACACCAGCTGAGAGCCGCTATCGACACCGCGTTCGCTCTGGAGCGAAAACGAGCCGACTCGATCCAGAACCACCAGGACGTGTTCGGCAAGCTGGCTTTGCTCACTCCTCGCGAACGCGAAGTGCTGGAGCATGCGGCGAAAGGGCTGCATGCAAAGGAAATCGGCAAAGCGCTGGGGATCAGCGCGCGCACCGTCGAGGTGCACAAGACGCGGATCATGGAGAAGCTGCAGGTGCGCAATATCGGCGAGCTGGTCCGATTTGCGCTCGCGGCGGAGAAGCGCGGCGGATAATTGCCGGCATGGAGCCCGCCGACAGCATCGGCCGTCTCGGATTCATCCGCTGGTACGAGCGCCGGCTGATCGAGGGCCATGCCTGGTTCGTCTCCGCGTTCGTGTGCATCATCGTGATCGCGGCGTGCATGGAGGAGCTCACTTTCCGCGGCTCGGCGGCGCGGCTGCTCGCCTACGTCGCCCTGGTCGTGGCGGCCGCGATGATCGCCGTCTACGGGATGTTCCGCTACCAGAAGATCCTGGTGGAAGCCGAACGCATCGGCGAGCGGGCGACCTGCCCTGCGTGCGGAGTCTATGCCCGCTTCAAGCTCATCTCCGCATCGTCGGTGCGTTGCCGCAAGTGCAGCCACGAGTGGCAGCTGATCGAGTAAAAGGTCTGGTCTCCCCGCGAAGGGGGGGCCCGGTTTTCAAAAAAGAAACTTGGATTCCCGCCTTCGCAGGAACGACGACTTGCAATCACCGGGCATCCGGGTCGTCGATGCCAAACTCGCGCCGCATCAGAGCGGAGATTTTGGGGTCGAAGTCCTTCACGCGCCGGTACTCCGCGAGCAGCTCGTCACGCCGTCCGAGCTTGGCCAGCACCGCGCCGAGCTGGTAGCCCGCGTACGGATTGAAGGGCTGCAGCCGCGCAGCCTGCTTGAACTTCGCCACCGCGTCCTCATGGCGGCCGACATGCGCCAGCGACAGCCCCAGGCCGTACCAGGCGCGGTCGAGCTTCGGATCGAGCGTGATGGCGCGTTGCATCAGCTCCATCGCGCGCGCGTGGTCACCGGCGCGCTGCAGCGCGAAAGCGGCATTGAAGGACAGGCTGGCATCGTCGGGCTTGAGCGCGAGCGCCCGCTCGAAGGCGGAAATCGCCTCGCTGAGCTCGCCGCTTTGCACCAGAAGGTAGGCGAGCGTGCTCCAGGCCTCTTCGCGCGCCGGGTTCTCGCGCACCACCTGCCGGAAAGCCCGCAGCGCGGGGGCGCTGAGACCAAAGAAAAGCAGCGTCTGCGCCCACAGGTGAAGCAACCGCTCTCTCATCGCTTGTTCTCGAGAAGGGCCGTGCAGTCGTAGCCCGACGCGCACATCGCCGGCAGGGCCCAGAACACGATTACCAGCCAGATCCAGGCGACGAGCACCACCGCGACGAACGGGATGTGGGCGTCGAGCACGAGGCGCGGCGTGAGCCGGCGCGTGGCACGGATCACCGGGTCGGTCACCACGCGCAGCACCTGGTAGAAGATGTTGCCTTCGCGCTTGTGGCCCGCCAGCACGTACAGCGCGCCGCGCCCGAGCAGGAACATGAAGGCGAGCTCGGCCAGGGCCTTCACGATCACCAGCAGCAGCAGTTCGGTCTGCATAAAAAATAAAGCCCGCGGTCAGCGGGCTTTATCGAGCTTGCAGAGCGCGCTCAGGTGGCTCGGGTCTCGATGTCGCCCACCAGCACAGGGTAGCGCACATGGTCGACCAGCTCCTGCACCTGCCGGTCCGGCGCCGGCGTCAGCAGGCTCACGACCCAGATGGTGATAAGACCCACCGGCACGCCGAACACCCCGGCCGAGATCGGATTCATGCCGAACCACTGGTACGAGGCGATCGGATTGGTGACTCCCAGCAAGTCCCGCAGGAAGGGATACGTGACGCACATGTAGTACATGCACACACCCAGGCCCGCGACCATGCCGGTGATGGCGCCCCACTTGTTGGCGCGCTTCCAGAACACGCCGAGCACCAGTGCGGGGAAGAAGCCCGAGGCCGCGATCGAGAACGCCGCGCCGACCAGGAACAGGATGTTCCCCGGTTTGTACGACGTTACCCAGGCCGCGATGATCGCCACCACGAGGAGCAGCGCTTTGGACACGGCGACGCGGCGCGCGGTCGGCGCGGTCGGGGCGATCATCTTGTAGTACAGGTCGTGGCCCAGCGCGTTGGCGATGGTCAGCAACAGGCCGTCCGCCGTCGAAAGCGCCGCGGCCAGGCCACCTGCCGCTACGAGGCCCGACACCACGTACGGCAACCCCGCGATCTCCGGCGTAGCCAGCACGATGATGTCGCCGCCGATCACGATCTCCGCCAGCTGCACGATGCCGTCGAAGTTCAGGTCGGTGATGGTCAGTAGCGTTGGATCCACTAATCGCCAGGCCGCCGCCCAGGCTGGGAGCTCCGCATATCTGCTTCCCACCAGGTTCGAGTACACGTCGTACTTGGCCAGCACCGCAAGGCAAGGCGCGGTGAAGTACAGCAGGAAGATGAAGAACAGTGACCAGAATACCGAGGTGCGCGCCTGGCGCACGCTCGGCGTGGTGTAGTACCGCATCAGGATGTGCGGCAGCGCTGCGGTGCCGAACATCATGCAGAACACGATGCCGAGGAAGTTGCGCCGCGCGATGTCGCGCGCCTGCTCGTTGGCGCCGGGGAACGGGTCGGCGTGCGGGCGCGGCGGCGCCGCGTTCGCCGCCAGCCCCTTGCGCGCTTCGAAGAACACCTTCGCCTTCTCCGGGTCGCTGGGCCAGTTCTTCAGCGCGGCCTCGATCGACTTCACCACGTGATCGGGCTGGCTGCTGGCCTTGGCTTCGGCCAGCCGCTTCTCGAGCATTGCGCGCCGATCAGCCGTGGCTTTCGGGACGTCCTTGGACGCTGCCGCGGCCTCCGCCGCTGCGGCCTTCGCCAGCCCGCGCGCCTGCTGCTCCGCCGGATCGGCGGTGATCTTCTTCTCCAACTCGGCGACTTTCTGCAGCGTCGCGCCGTAGGCGAACTGGGGAATCGGGATGCCGGTGTGCTTGACGCCCAGCCAGACCACCGGGGTGAGGTAGGCGATGATCAGGATGATGTACTGCGCGACCTGCGTCCAGGTCACCGCGCGCATGCCGCCGAGGAACGAGCACACCAGGATGCCGGCGAGGCCGACGAACACGCCGATGCCGAACTCCAGGCCGGTGAAGCGGCTGGTGATCAGGCCGACGCCGTAGATCTGCGCCACCACGTAGGTGAACGAGCACAGGATCGCAGCGAAGATACCGACGCTGCGCACCACGTTGCCGCCGTAGCGGGCGCCGAGGAAGTCGGGAATGGTGAACTGGCCGAACTTGCGCAGGTAGGGCGCGAGGAACAGCGCCACCAGCACGTAGCCGCCGGTCCAGCCCATCACGACCGCGAGGCCATCGAAGCCGGTGAGGTACAGCGTGCCCGCCATGCCGATGAACGACGCCGCGCTCATCCAGTCCGCGCCGGTCGCCATGCCGTTGAAGAACGCCGGCACGCGCCGGCCGGCGACGTAGTACTCCGCCGCGTCCACCGTGCGGCTCATGGTGCCGATCATCGCGTAGAGCCCGATGGTGGCGAACAGGAACCAGTACCCGATCCACTGGCGCGACATGCCCATCTGCTCGGCGATCGCCAGCGCGATCACGAAGGCGATGAAGCCGCCGGTGTAGACCGAGTAGTACTTGCGCAGCTGGTTGAAGAAAGCCCGGTTATCCGAGATCACTGCGCTCATTCGTCGTCTCCCTCTTGCACCCCGAAAGCCCGGTCCAGGTTGTTCATGTAGCGCGCGTAGATGAAGATGATCACCACGTAGACGATGAGCGAGCCCTGCGCGGCCATGTAGAAGCCGAGCGGGAAGCCGAGGATGGTGGTGCCATTCAGCTCCCTCGCGTACCAGCCGACGACGAAAGTGGCGATGAACCAGACGACCATGAGGATCGCCGTGATGACCAGGTTCTTGTGCCAGTACTCCCGGTGCTTTTCAGTGAGCTGCAATCGGGCCTCCCCCTCTAAAAGGACTCCGTTGGGTCTTGATTCTTGGGCCGAATCCTACCTCAATTGCCGTATCGCGCAAAATCAGATCAAGCCTGCGGCGCTGCACAATCCGCCCAGCAGCATGCCGCCGATGCCGCTGAGCACCCATGCCGCGGCGACAAATATCGCGGCTTCCGACTCCCGGCACTCGAGCAGCTGCTGCACGCCGAGGTAGCAAAGCGCGAAACAGTGGATCAGCGCGACGATCGGCAGGACGGCGAACGGCGGAAACAGCAGCAGGAACCAGGAGAGCAGCACTGGGGTGCTGGCGTAGCACGCCACGGCCATTGCGCGATCCCACGATCGCGCCGCTTCGAACCAGGGCGCAAGCAGAAACAGCGCCAGCGCCAGGATCGTCACCGCGGCCAGCAAAAGCAGCAGGGTGCGCACGCCCGGCCACGCCATCGCGCACAGCAGCGCGAACGGCACCACCTGGATGAAGAGCGACGCGGCCCAGCCGGGGCGCGCATCGCGCACCGCCTGCCAGGCCGCGGTCGGCCGGTAGATGATGCGCAGCGAAGGAAGGATCAGCTCGAGCCCAGGCAGCGGCGGAAAAGCTCGGCCGCGGTCTTTACTCCGAACTTCTGCATTATCCGCGCGCGGTGGAACTCCACCGTCTTCAGGCTGATCGCCAGCTCCTCTGCGATCTGGCGGTTGGGCTTGCCGGCGAGCACGCGGTCGAGCACCGCGCGCTGGCGCGCGCTGAGAATCGGCAACACGCCTTTCTCGGGCGCCAGATCGAAGTCCTCCCGCTCGTCCTCCAGCGCGCGCAGCACCTGGCTCAGCAGGTGCTCGTCGTCGAATGGCTTCTCGATGAAATCGTAGGCGCCCTTCTTCATCGCCTCCACCGCCATCGGGATGTCGCCATGCCCGGTGATGAAGATCACCGGCGCCCTTACGCCGCGGCCGCGCAACTCGTCGTGCAGGTCGGTTCCCGTCATGCCCGGCATGCGGATGTCGAGCAGCAGGCAGCAACGCCGCTCGAGGTCGGCGCGCTCCAGGAATGCGGCCGCCGACGGGAACGTCTCCACCTCCAGGTCCGCGGTGCGGAAGAGCAGGCGCACGGCATTGCGCACCGCGTCGTCGTCGTCCACTACGTAGACCACCCGCGCCGGACTCATCGCGGCAGGGTAAACGCAAAAGAAGCGCCGCAGGCGGCGTTCTTCTCATGATGGATCACGCCGCCGTGCGCCTCGACCACGGAGCGGCAGATCGAAAGGCCCAGGCCGAGCCCGCCGCGCTTGGTGGTGACGAACGGGTCGAACAGGCGCTCGTGCACGTCGGTGGGCACGCCCTCGCCCAGGTCCGAGATGGCGAGGGTGCCGCTGCCGTCGGCCTCGACGCGCGTGGCGACGGTGACGCGGCGGCGCTCCGGCGGCAGGTCCTGCACCGCTTCGACCGCGTTGCGCACCAGGTTCAGCGCCGCCTGCTCGATCAGCAGCCGGTCGGCGCGCACCAGCGGCGGCTGCGCCGACAGCGCGCGCTCGAACGACACGCCGGCCTCGCGCGCGCCCGGCTCGGAGAGCTCGAGCACCGCGGCCACCAGCTCGTTCAGGTCCTGCTCGGCGAGCGCCGGCCCGGGATGGCGCAGCAGGCCGCGCAAGCGCTGGATGATGCGGCCGGCGCGCTTGGCCTGGTCGCGGCAGATGTGCATCGCCTGCAGCAGCTGCTCGGAGTCGGCCTTGCCGGCCTGCAGCATGCGCATGCAGCTGTGGTTGTACGTGGCGATCGCGGCCAGCGGCTGGTTGAGCTCGTGCGCCACCGCCGAGGCGAACTCGCCGAGCGCGATCAGGCGCGCAGTGCGGTGCGCGGCATCGCGGTGCTTGGCGATCAGCGCGCGCGCGCGGCGCTCCTCGGTGACGTCGGTCAGCACGCAAAGCGAGGCCGGGCGACCGTCGATCCAGCCCAGCCCGTGCGAGTGCAGCACGTACCACCGGTCCTTGCCGGCGTCGTGGAATTCGCCGTTGACCACGGGCGGCGGCGAGATATCGAACAGCTCGCGGAAGCGCGTGTTGCCGTACAGGAAAGCGCCGCTGCCCATCTCCTGCACATAGACCGGGTGCGGCAGCGCCTCGACCAGGGCGCTGAGCAACGCCATTCCATTCGCGTCGATCGCCAGCATGCGGACGAGAATACCGTTTTCGCCCGCCGTCCGGCCAAACTAGGGTTTGCCCCAGTTGTTGCTGCGCGAGCGGTTGTTTAGCCTCGCCGTCCAAGAGAGGCCAACATCGCCGACGCCAATAACAAGCTGCTAAGGGCCTTGGAGGGATTCGAGCTCCTGCTCGCCTCGGCCACCGCGCTGGTCCGCGCCCGCTCCGCCCGCCCCGCCCTGCTCGACGCTTACGACGACGCCTCCGACCGCCTGATCGAAGGCCTGCGCGGCAACGGCATCCCGGAAACGGAATTGCAAAAAGTACACAAGGCGCTCTCGCGCCTGCGCCTCGCCTTCGAAGAAACCGCGTCCTAGGAATTCGGGGACGGAGCACTAACTCCACGGCTGCGCAGCTTCGGAGTTAGTGCTCCGTCCCCGAATTCCTAAAAAAGCTCCGGAAGCCGGAGACCGTCCGGTCGATCCCCGCAGCATCGACGTCCAGGTGCGTGACCAGGCGCATCGGCGCGCGCGGCAGCACCACGATTTTCTGCCTCTTGAGGTGCTCCGCCAGGGCAGCGGCTTTTTCCGGCGGGAGCTTGACCAGCACCATGTTGGTGTTGTGCTGAACGTCCAGCTTGAGGTCCCGCAAGCCTCGCGCAAGCTTCTCCGCGTTGGCGTGGTCGGTGTGCAAACGCTCGACGTTGTTCTCGAGCGCATACAGCCCCGCCGCGGCGATCACGCCGGACTGCCGCATGCCGCCGCCGAGGATTTTTCTCGCTCGTCTGGCTTTTTCGATGAATGGTTTATTGCCGAGAAGCACGGTGCCCGCCGGCGCGCCCAGCCCTTTCGACAGGCACGACGACACCGAATCGAAGCCGGCACAGAGGTCTTTCACTTTCAGCTTCAGCTGCGTCGCCGCGTTGAAGATGCGCGCGCCATCGAGATGGATGGCGAGCTTTTTTCGTTTCGCCAGATCCACGGCCTTGCCGAGGTAATCGCGCGATAACACGCGGCCGGTAATCGTGTTCTCCAGCGCAAGAAGGCGCGTGCGCGGGAAGTGGGGGTCGTCGGGCTTGACCAAGGATTCCACTTCATTCAAATCCAGGGTTCCATCGGCGCGGTTGGAGACCGCCTGCGGATGGATCGAGGCCAGCACCGAGACGCCGCCCGCTTCGTAGCGGTAGCTGTGCGCCTCCATGCCGAGGATCACCTCTTCGCCGCGGCCGCAGTGGCTCATCAGCGCGGCGAGGTTGGATTGCGTGCCGGTGGGAAAAAGCAGCGCCGCCTCGAAGCCGAACAGTTCCGCGGCGCGTTCCTGCAGCCGGTTCACCGTCGGGTCGTCGCCGAACACGTCGTCGCCGAGCTCCGCCTCGTGCATCGCCTTGCGCATGCCGGGCGAGGGACGCGTGACGGTATCGGAACGCAGATCGGCGATGTCGCTCATGCCGCAAGCTTAAACCGTATTATCCGGCGCATGCCGCACGACGCCGAGCTCATCACCACCATCGCAGCGAGCCTGGGGCTGGCGATGGTCATGGGCTTCATCGCGGTGCGCGTGAAGATGCCGCCGATGGCGGGCTATCTTCTGGCCGGGATCATCATCGGCCCGGCGACGCCCGGGTTCGTCGCCAACGTCGGGCTGGCCGGCCAGCTGGCGGAGCTCGGCGTGATGCTGCTGATGTTCGGCGTCGGGCTGCACTTTTCCGTCGACGATTTGCTGGCGGTGCGCAGGATCGCCATTCCGGGCGCCATCCTGGCGATGTGCGCCTCGACGGGGCTGGGCATCGGGCTCGCGCTGCTCTGGGGGTGGGCGCCGGGAGCGGCGATCGTCTTTGGCCTCGCGCTGTCGGTGGCGAGCACCGTGGTGGTGCTGCGCGCGCTCGAGGCCGGCGGCGCGTTGCAGTCCATCAACGGGCGCATCGCGGTGGGCTGGCTGATCGTTGAGGACCTGGTCATGGTGCTGGTGCTCGTGCTGCTGCCGCCGCTGGCGGGGATCCTTGGCGGTGAGCAAACCGCCGCGGGCAATATCTGGGCTGCGCTTGCGCTCACGCTGGGGAAGGTCGTGGCCTTCGTCGCCACCATGCTGCTGGTCGGCCGCCGCGTGCTGCCGCGGCTGCTGTGGCTGGTGGCGCGAACCGGCTCGCGCGAGCTCTTCACCCTGTGCGTGATCTCCGCTGCAGTGGGCGTTGCCTACCTTTCGAGCGCGCTATTCGACGTGTCTTTCGCCCTGGGCGCGTTTTTCGCCGGCATGATGATGCGCGAATCGGAGCTGAGCCATCGCGCCGCCCAGGAATCGCTGCCGCTGCGGGACGCCTTCGCGGTGCTTTTCTTCGTCTCGGTCGGCATGCTCTTCGACCCCATGGTCATGCTGGAGCACCCGGTGAAACTGCTGGCGGTCATCGCCATCGTGATGTTGGCCAATCCGCTGGTGGCCATGAGCGTGGTTCTAGCCTTCCGCTATCCCCTCAACACCGCGATGACGGTGGGGGCGAGCCTCTCACAGATCGGCGAGTTCTCCTTCATCCTGGCCGCGCTCGGCGTATCGCTTGGGCTTCTTCCCACCCACGGACAGAGCCTGATCGTCGCCGCCGCCCTGATCTCGATCGCCGCCAACCCGCTGGTGTTCGCCGGCCTGCGGCCGGCGCACGGGTGGATCCGCGCCCGCTCGCGCCTCGCGCGGCGCCTGGAGCGCCGCGGCGATCCGCTCGCCACGCTGCCGGTGAGCACGGGCGAGACCTTTCTGTCCGGGCAGGTGGTGCTGGTGGGCTACGGCCGCGTCGGGCGCCGCATCGCCCAAGCGCTGTCGGCGCAGGGCGTCCCCTACGTCGTGGCGGAGCAAAACCGCGAGCGGGTGCGGGAGCTGCGCGAAAAGGACATCGCCGCGGTCTCGGGAGATGCCGCCGATCCCGCCGTCCTGATCCAGGCGCATATCGCGCGCGCCGGCATGCTGGTGATCGCGACCCCGGATACGGTCTCGGTGCGCAGGATGGCGGAGGTCGCACGCACCCTGAATCCCGGGATCGAAATCGCGCTGCGCACGCACAGCGAGGAAGAGGCCCGCCTCCTGTCGAAAGAGAACGTCGGCATGGTATTTTTCGGCGAGCACGAGCTCGCCGCCGCCATGACGCGGCACGTGCTCGCGCGAAGAGGAATCGCCACGCCTTAGTCCAACATGAGGATCTGACATGAAATCGAGAATCATCATCGCGCTGGCGCTGGGCCTTGCCGCTTCTTTCGCCCACGGCCAGGCCAAGCACAACCTCAAATTCAACCATGTGCTGGGACCGAAGGAGCCGTACCACGACGGCTTCGTGGAATGGGCGAAGGCGGTCGAAGCGCGCACCAAGGGCGGACTGAAGGTCGACGTGTTCCACAGCGCGCAGCTCGGCAAGGAGGAGGACATCCTCGAGCAGATCCGCGCCGGCGCCAACATCGGCCAGAACACCGACTCGGCGCGCATGGGCAACTACGTGCCGGGCATCGCGGTGATGAACGGCCCCTACTTCGTCGAGACCCTCGAGGACGTGGCCAAGCTGCGCAAGGCGCCGACGGTGCTGAAGTGGCAGGAGGAGCTGGCGACCAAGTTCGGCTTCAAGGTGCTGTCGTTCAGCTGGGTGCAGGGCTATCGCCACTTCTTCACCAACAAGGCGATCCGCCAGCCCGGCGACTTGAAGGGGCTGCGCATCCGCACGCCGCCGGCGCCGATCTGGCAGGAGTCGATCCGCGCGCTCGGCGCCACGCCGGTCGCCATGGCATTCACCGAGATGTATCCCGGCCTGCAACAGAAGGCGATCGACGGCGTCGAGCTGGTCTACAACAACATCCCCGGCGGCAAGTTCTACGAGGTGCTGAAGTTCGCCAATGAGACGAAGCACATCATGCTGATCAACTTCGAGGTGGTGAGCGCCAAGTGGTTCGCTTCGCTGCCGGCGGAGTACCAGCGCATCCTGGTCGAGGAATGCGACAAGGCCGGCGAAGCCACCTCGCGCCGCATCTTCAAGCTCGAGGCCGAGGTCGAGGCCGATCTGAAGAAGCGCGGCATGACGATCGTCAAGGATGTCGACATGGCGGCGTTCCGCAAGGCCGGCGACAAGGCCTACGAGACGCTGAAGATCCTCGACGCGAAGAACCAGGTCCACAAAGAGATCGGCAAAAAATAAAGTTCTACGAAAGGTTTTGCGCCGCCGAGGCGCTGATCGCCGGGACGCTGCTGGTGCTGATGGTCGCGCTCATCTTCCTCGGCGGCGTGTCGCGCGTCCTCGGCTATCCGCTCAACTGGAGCACCGACTTCGCCACTGCGTTCTTCGCCTGGGCGTGCTTCCTGTGCGCGGACATCGCGTGGCGCCGCAACAACCTGATGGCGATCGAGTTCCTGCCGGCGCGCCTGCCCGCCGGCGCGCAGAAGGCGCTGCGGCTGGCGAACTACTTCATCATCAGCGCGTTCCTGGTCTATCTCAGCGTGATGGGCAGCTGGCTCGCCTGGACCAGCCGCGCGCGCAGCTTCCAGGGCATTCCCGAGATCAGCTATTCGTGGGTGACCGCGAGCGCGGTGGTCGGGGGTCTGCTTCTCCTCATCACCACGGCACTTAAAATAATCGACGAGCTAAGGGGAAAGATCCAGATTACTACTGCGCAGGACGTCCTCTAATGCTGTGGGTCCTGGTCGCGTTCACGGTGCTGCTGCTGATGGGGATGCCGATCGCCTTCGCCATCGGCATCGCCGGCTGCATGTTCTTCCTGCAGCATCCGGAGCTGCCGTCGACCATCCCGATCCAGCTCGCCATTACCGAAACGCAGAACTTCGCGCTGCTCGCGATCCCGCTGTTCATCCTGGCCGGCAACGTGATGAACAACTCCGGCATCACGCAAAACCTGCTGCGCCTCGCCACCGTGCTCACCGGGCGCATGCAGGGCGGCCTGGCGCAGACCTCGATCGCGCTTTCCACGCTGATGAGCGGCGTCACCGGCTCGAGCATCGCCGACGCGGCGATGAATACGCGCCTTCTCGGCTTCGAGATGCTGAAGCGCGGCTTCTCCAAGGGCTACGCCGCGGGCGTGCTGTCGTATGGCTCGCTGCTCGCGCCGATCATTCCGCCGGGCATCGGCTTCATCCTGTACGGCACCGTCGGCCAGGTGTCGATCGGGCGGCTGTTTGCCGCGGGCATCATCCCGGGACTGATGCTCTGGGCCGCGCTCGCCTTCACCATCTCGGTCACCGCGCGGCGGCGCGGATATGCGCCGGAACTCAAAAAACGCCCCACCGCGAAGGAGATCGCGCTCGCCTCCTGGGGCGGCATCTGGGCCATCCTGTTCCCCGTCATCCTGCTGCTCGGCCTGCGCTTCGGCATCTTCACCCCGTCGGAGATCGGCGCCTTCGCGGTGGTGTACGCGGTGGTGATCGGCATGTTCGCCTACCGCGTGCTCAAGGCCGCGAGCTTCCGCGAGGCGATCGAGGGCAGCCTGGTCGACATCGGCGCAGTGATGTTCCTGCTCGCGCTCTCGGCGATCTTCGGCTATGGCATCGTGTTCGAGCGCGTGCCGGAGGTGATCTCCACCTGGATGCTCGGCCTCACCGACAGCCCGAGCCTGGTGATGCTGCTGATCGTCGCCTTCATCCTCGTCACCGGCACGTTCATGGAAGGCTCGGTGCTGATCATCATGCTGACGCCGATCTTCCTGCCGCTGGTCACCAAGTACGGCATCGACCCGGTGCACTTCGGCCTGGTGTTCATCATGGCCGCCACCATCGGCAACTACACCCCGCCGGTGGGCGCGGCGATGTTCGTCGTCTGCCAGATCCTGCGCTGCCCGATCGGCGTCTATACACGCGAGTCGATGCCGTTCCTGATCGCCGTGTCGGCGGTCACCCTGCTGCTCATCTTCGTTCCCGAGATCGTGCTGTGGATCCCCAACCTGATCTTCGGCCCGGGCTGATCGTCTCCATCGGCGAGCCGATGGTCGAGTTCAACCAGACTCGACCCGGCGAGCGCAATTTCCTGCAGGGCTTCGGCGGGGACACCTCGAACATGATCATCGCCGCCGCGCGCAGCGGCGGGCGCACCGCTTACGTAACGCGCATCGGCGACGATGAGTTCGGGCGCCTGTTCCTCGAGCTGTGGAAGAAAGAGGGCGTAGGCACGCAGGCCGTCATCATCGACCGCCAGGCTCCGACCGCCGCCTACTTCGTGACCCACGGCCCGCAGGGCCACGTGTTCAGCTATCTGCGCGCCGGCTCGGCGGCGAGCCGAATCACCCCTGCCGACCTGCGCATTGAGCAAGCTTCCATCGTCCACGCCTCGGGGATCACCATGGCGATTTCCGCGAGCGCGTGCGACACGGTGCTGACTGCTTTCCAAAATGCGAAGCGGAAAGTCGCCTTCGACTCCAACCTGCGCCTCAAGCTCTGGCCGCTGGAACGTGCCCGCGAAATGATCGGCGCAGCGGCGGCGATGGCCGACTATTTTTTCCCGAGCATCGAGGACGCGCGTCAGTTGAGCGGGAAGGAGACCCCGGAAGCCAACCTCGAATGGGCGCACGGCCTCGGCGCGAAGACGGTGTTCCTCAAGCTGGGCGCGGACGGCGTGATCGTCAGCGACGGCAAGAAGCGCGAGCGCATCCCGGGACACGCGGTGAAGGCGGTAGACGCCACCGGCGCCGGCGACTGCTTCTGTGGAGCGACGCTCGCGCGCCTGGCGGCGGGGGACTCGATCTGGGAAGCGGCGCGCTACGCCAACGCGGCCGCGGCCCTCGCGACCACCGGCTTCGGCGCCGTCGAGCCTCTGCCCCGTCCTGAAGCTGTGAGGGCACTTCTGAAAAGGGGTCAGGACCCTTTTTCAGAAAAAGGGTCCTGACCCCTTTTCAGATTTCTTTTCAGATTTCGACCCGCGTTCCCAGCTCAATCACCCGATTAGTCGGAATGTTGAAGTAGTCGGTGACATTGCCGGCGTTGCGCGCCATCGCGGCGAACAGGCGGTCGCGCCAGAACGCCACCGGCACGATCTTTTCGCGCGAGAGGAAGAACGACGTTTCCATCGGCTCGAATTCCAGCCCGAGCGCGCCGCACAGCTCGAGCGCGCGCATTACGTCGAGGCGGTTCATGAAGCCGTAGCGCACGCGCACGCGCCAGCAATTGTGCCCGAGCCGCTCCACCAGCACGCGTTCCTCGAACGGCACCCACGGCACGTCGCGGAATTCCACCGTCAGGAACACCACGCGCTCGTGCACGGCGCGGAAATGCTTGAGGCTGTGCAGCAGCGCGTGCGGCGTCACGTCGGGCGTGGCGGTGAGGAACACCGCGGTGCCGGGGACGCGCTGTGGCGCGTCGGCGAACAGGCTCTTCAGAAACGGCGCGAGCGGCACCGAGGACGCTTGCAGCTGGACGAAGAGGCGCCCGCGGCCGCCGCGCCAGATGGTCATCGCCGCGAACACGCAGGCGCCGATGGCGAGCGGGAACCAGCCGCCGTCGGCGATCTTGAGCAGCGTCGCGGAAAAGAACGCGAGATCCACCAGCAGGAAGAAGCCGGTGGCGAATACGCAGAGCCACAGCGGATAGCGCCAGGCGTAGCGGATGACGAAGAAGGTGAGCAGCGTGTCGACCAGCATGGTGCCGGTGACCGCGACGCCGTACGCGCCGGCCAGGCGCGACGAGGAGCCGAAGCCGATCACCGCGGCGAGCACGGCGGCGCAAAGCACCCAGTTCACTCCGGGCAGGTAAACCTGGCCGATCTCCCTGGCCGAGGTGTGGACCGTGGTCATGCGCGGCAGGAAGCCGAGTTGCGTCGCTTGCCGGGTGATCGAATACGCGCCGGAGATTACCGCCTGCGACGCAATCACCGTCGCAGCCGTGGCGAGTCCGACCATCGGATAGAGCGCCCAGCCCGGCAGCAGGAGATAGAACGGATTGGTGACCGCTTCCGGCGCGGCCATCAACAGCGCGCCCTGGCCGAAATAATTCAGCACCAGCGCCGGCGCCACCAGGCTGAACCAGCCGATGCGCACCGCGCCCTTGCCGAAGTGCCCCATGTCGGCGTACAGCGCTTCCGCGCCGGTGACCGCCAGCACCACCGCGCCGAGGACGACGAAGGACTCGACCGCGTGCGTGGTGAGAAAGCGCAGCGCATGCAGCGGGCTCAGGGCGGCGAGCACCGCCGGCTCGCGCAGGATGCCGGCCAGCCCGGCGGCGCCGATGGCGAAGAACCAGAGCAGGGTCACCGGGCCGAACAGCCGGCCCACGGTCTCGGTGCCTTGCGCCTGCAGCGCGAACAGCGCCACCAGCACGCCCACCGCGATCGGCACTACGTAAGGCGTGAACGCTTGCGTGCCGACCTCCAGCCCCTCGATCGCCGAGAGCACCGAGATCGCGGGCGTGAGCACCGCGTCGCCGTAGAACAGCGCCGCGCCGAACATGCCGATCACCACCAGCGTGCCGCGCCAGCGCGGTTCGTCGCGCACCGCTTTCAACGCGAGCGCGGTCAGCGCCATGATGCCGCCCTCGCCGCGGTTGTCGGCCCGCATGATCAGCATCACGTATTTCAGCGACACCACGATCATCAGCGACCAGAACATCATCGACAGGCCGGCGAGGATGTTCTCGTGCGTCGCCGCGATGCCGTGGTCGGGGCTGAACGTTTCTTTCACCGCATACAGCGGGCTGGTGCCGATGTCGCCAAACACCACGCCGAGCGCGAGCAACGTGAGCTTCGCCTGTTTCATGGGGAGCGAAGACTACGGCGGCGCGACCGCATGCGCGCGGACCGCGGCGTTTTTTTACGGGTTCTTTACGCCACCGTTGCGCTAAAGTGACCCCATGAAGTGGCCGGGCTACGCATGGGCGCTGGGCGCGAGCGCGGTTTGCACGCTGGCGGGCCTCGCGCTCGCGCCGTGGCTCGAGCTGGTCAACATCGCGATGGCATATCTGCTCGCCGTGGTGCTGGTTGCGCTGCGCTGCGGCCGGGGTCCGGTGGTTGCCGCCTCGATCCTCAACATCGCCGCCTACAACTTCTTCTTCGTGCCGCCGCGCGGCACCTTCCACGTCGACGACCCGCAGTACCTGGTCACCTTCGCCATGATGCTGGCGGTCGGGCTGATCGTTTCCTGGCTCACCGAGACGGTGCGCGCCCGCGCGCAGGCGCAGGCCGAGCTGGCGATCCAGGCCGAAACCGAGCGCATTCGAAACGCGCTGCTGTCTTCCATCTCGCACGACCTGCGCACGCCGCTGGCCGTAATCTCGGGCGCCTCCTCCAGCCTCGCCGAGGGCGGCGAGCGCATGGCTCCGGAGGAGCGCAGCGCGCTCGCGCAAAGCGTCTTCCGCGAGTCGCAGGGCATGTCGGAGCTCGTCGCCAAGGTGCTGCAGATGACGCGCCTGGAGAGCGGCGGGCTGACCCTCGCGCGCGATTGGTGCTCGATCGGCGAGATCGCCGCCTCGGTGGTGCGCCGCCTCAAGCCGCGCCTGGCCGATCACCTGGTCATGGTCGACATGCCGGGCGACCTGCCGCTCGCGCGCATCGACGCCGCGCTGATCGAGCAGGCGCTCGCCAACCTGCTCGAGAACGCGGCGCGCCACACGCCGCCGCGCACGCTGGTGCGCCTGCGCGCGCACGTCCACGCCAACGAGCTCGTGGTGTCGGTGGAGGACTTCGGCCCCGGCCTGCCGGCGGGCGACCTCGAGAGCCTGTTCGAGAAATTCCGCCACGGCGGGCGCGGCGGCGTGGGCCTGGGGCTGGCGATCTGCCGCGCCATCGTCGCGTTGCACGGCGGCCGCATCTGGGCCGAGCGTCTGCCCGGGGTAGGCACCGCCTTCAGGTTCTCGCTTCCCCTCGAAGCCCCGCCGGAGATGCCCGCCGAAGCGCTGGCGCCATGAACGCAACGATCCTGGTGGTCGAGGACGAGCCGGACATCCGGCGGTTCCTGCGCTCCTCGCTCGGCGCCGAAGGCTACCGCGTGGTGGAGTCGCCCAACGGACGGCGCGGCACGCTCGACGCCGGCATGCACAAGCCCGACCTCGCGATCGTCGACCTCGGCCTGCCGGACTTCGACGGCATCGAGGTGATCCGGCATATCCGCGAATGGTCGCCGATGCCGATCGTGGTGCTCTCGGCGCGCATCCAGGAGCGCTCGAAGATCGAGGCGCTCGACGCCGGCGCCGACGACTACGTCACCAAGCCGTTCGGCGTCGGCGAGCTGCTCGCGCGCGTGCGCGTCGCTTTAAGACATGGGGCAAGGGCAGCAAATGGCAGCGGCGCGCTTCAGCTGGGCAACGCCACCATTGATTTCGAAAAGCGATTGGCGACCAAGCACGGCGCTGAAGTCCATCTCACGCCGATCGAGTTCCGCCTCCTCGCCTGCCTCGCCAAGCACCTCGGCATGGTGGTGACGCACCGCCAGCTTCTCACCGAGGTGTGGGGCCCGACGCACGCGGCGGACACGCACTACTTGCGCGTGTATATGAAGCAGCTCAGGGAAAAGCTGGAAGCCGACCCGGTGCAGCCCAAGCACCTGTTGACTGAGACCGGGGTCGGCTACCGACTGGTCGCCGACGATTGAAAAGGGGTCAGGACCCTTTTCCAGAAAAAGGGTCCTGACCCCTTTTCAGATTTCGACTCTGGTGCCCAGCTCGATCACCCGGTTGGTCGGAATGCCGAAGTAGTCGGTGACGTTGCCGGCGTTGCGCGCCATGGCGGCGAACATGCGCTCGCGCCAGCGCGCCATGGTGGAGGGACCGCCGGAGCCGGGCACGACCTGCTGGCGCGAGAGGAAGAACGAGGTCTGCATCATGTCGAATTCCAGCCCGAAGCTGCCGCAGACGTCGAGCGCGCGCATCACGTCGGGGCGGTTCATGAAGCCGTAGCGCAGCCGCACGCGCCAGCAGCCGTGGCCGAGGCGCTCGACGGTGGCGCGCTCCTCGAACGACACCCACGGCACGTCGCGGATCTCGACCGTGAGGAACACCACGCGCTCGTGCAGCACCTTGTTGTGGTTGAGGTTGTGGAGCAGCGCGTGCGGCGTGGCGTCGGGCGTGGCGGTGAGGAAGATCGCGGTGCCGTCGACGCGGTTCGGCGGCTCCTTGAACAACGACTCGAGGAACGGCCCGAGCGGCACCGCCGACTCGTTCAGGCGCTGGAACATGACCGCGCGGCCGCGTCGCCAGGTGGTCATGATGACGAACACGCCGGCGCCCACCGCGAGCGGAAACCAGCCGCCGTGCGGCACCTTGAGCATCGCCGAGGAGAAGAACGACAGGTCGATGACGAAGAAAAAGCCGGTGGCGACGATGCACAGCAGCAGCGGGTAATGCCAGGCGTAGCGGATGACGAAGAAGGTCAGGATGGTGGTGACCAGCATGGTGCCGGTGAGCGCAACGCCGTAGGCCTGCGCCAGGTTGCTGGAGGAGCCGAAGCCGAGCACCGCGGCGAGCACCATCACCAGCAGGAACCAGTTGAGCCCCGGGATATAGATCTGGCCGTACGCGCGCGCCGAGGTCTGCACGATGTTGAAGCGCGGCAGGTAGCCGAGCTGGATCGCCTGTCGCGTGAGCGACGCGGTGCCGGTGATCGAGGCCTGCGAGGCGATGACGGTGGCCGCGGTGGCGAGGACCACCATCGGATAGAGCGCCCAGCCCGGAAACGCGTGATAGAAGGGATTGTCGATGGCGGAGGGATTGGCGATCAGCAGCGCGCCCTGGCCGAAGTAATTCAGCACCAGCGCCGGCAGCACCACCGCAAACCAGCCGATGCGGATCGGACGCTTGCCGAAGTGCCCCATGTCGGCGTAGAGCGATTCGGTGCCGGTGAAGGCGAGCAGCACCGCACCGAGCACCACGAACGAAGCCAGCGCGTGGCTGGTCAGGAACCCGTACGCGTGGCGCGGGTCCACGGCCGCCAGCACGGCCGGATTGAGCCAGATGTTCCACAGGCCCACCGCGCCGAGGGCGGCGAACCACAGCAGGCAGATCGGGCCGAACACCGCACCGACCTTGGCGGTGCCGAGCCGCTGCAGGGTGAACAGGCCGACCAGTACCACCACCGCGATCGGCAGCACCCAGCGCTTGAACAGCGGCGTGCCGATTTCCAGCCCCTCGATCGCCGACACCACCGAGATCGCCGGCGTGAGCACGGTCTCGCCGAGGAACAGCGAGGCGCCCGCGAGCCCGAGCAGGACGACCACGTTGCGCATGCGCGGGCGATCCTTCAGCGCCTTGGCGGCGAGCGCGAGCAGCGCCATGGTGCCGCCCTCGCCGCGGTTGTCGGCGCGCATCACCAGCACCACGTACTTGAGCGACACCACGATCACCAGCGACCAGAAGATGGTCGACAGCCCGCCGAAGATGCTCGCCTGGGTCAGCGGGATGCCGTGCGCCGGCGAGAAGGTTTCCTTCACCGCGTACAGCGGGCTGGTACCGATGTCGCCGAATACCACGCCCAGCGCGGCGAGGGTGAGCGCGGTCTCGGAGGTCCTGCTCGAGCGGTCTCTCTCCAAGGAGGCGGACGCTACCTGCGCGCCGCGGGAAAGGCAAATTCCAGCTTGAGCTTGAGCGGCTCCCCGGCCGCCAGGAGCGCGATCGGCAAGGAGAATTGCGGGTCGCGGGACCGCTCGACGACCGCGTAGGCAATCGTCAGCGCGACGATCGCGGCGCCGGCGGCGATCCAGGGCCAGCGCCGTGCCGGGCGAGCCTGGGAATGGGCCGGCAGCTTGTCCAGAACCTCTTCTGCAGCGATGCCCGCACGCACCACGTCGGCAGCCGCGGACTCGGCCTCGGCGCGCCGGTTGGCCTGTGCCTCGCTCTTCTGCGCGGCTGCCAGGCGTTTTTGCAGCACGGCGAGCGCCTTCGCATCGGCGCGCGCGCGGCCCGATGCGGCCTTCGCCGCGGCCGCGTCCGCCTCGGCGCGCGCCGCGAGCGCGAGCCGCATCTCTTCTTCGCGCTCGACGCGGTCCTGCGCCGCCTGCGTGGCGGCGGCTTCCGCTGCCGCCGACTCGAGCGCTTTGCGCGTCAGCGCCTCCTCGGCAGTGATGCGCGCCTGCACCGTCGCGGTGGCGCGCGACTCGGCCTCGGCTCGCTCCGTGGCCAGCAGCTGGCTTTTTCTCTCAGCATCCATTCGTGACTCATGCTCACGAACTGCTTTCTCTTCCGCCTGTTCCCGCTCGCGCGCCACGCGCAACGCCTCCGCGTCCGCTTCCGCGCGCGCCTGCGCCCCGCGGCGCAGCTCGGCGTCGAGCGCCGCGCGCAGCTG
>CBDDSB010000011.1:0-68575 GCA_965233195.1 uncultured bacterium
GCTTCACTCCGAGAACCCGCCGTTCATCGCCATCCCGGTGTTCCCATCACGCTTCTTCCGCCACTCGTGCATCTTCGTCTCGGCGAAGAGCGGCATCAGCAAGCCCGAGCAGCTCAAGGGCAAGCGCATCGGCGTTCCCGAATAACAGATGACCGCCCCGGTGTGGATACACGGCATCCTGTCCGACGACTACGGCGTGAAGGTCACCGACTGCGAGCATTTCTCGGGCGGCGAGGAAGAGCCCGGGCGGGACGAGAAGCTCAAGATCAGCGTTCCTTCGTCCATCAAACTGCGGCCGATCCCCGCTGACAGGACCCTGTCGCGAATGCTGGCTGACGGCGAGCTCGACGCCCTGGTCACAGCCCGGGCGCCGTCCACCTTCGACGGAAAGGCAGTCAAACGCCTGTTCCCGGACTACGTAGAAGTCGAGAAGGAGTATTACCGTCGCACCAAGATCTTCCCGCCCATGCACACCGTGGTGATCCGGCGCGACGTGTACAAGGCCAATCCGTGGGTCGCGCAGTCGCTCACCAAAGCATTCAACGCTGCGAAGGCGAAGGCCCAGACACTCTACAACCAGACCGCCGCGCTGCCGGCCATGGTGCCCTGGCTCACCGCGCACATCGAAGAAGCCAAGCGCGAGATGGGCGCCGACTGGTGGCCCTACGGCCTGGAGCCCAACCGCAAGGCGCTCGAGACCTTCCTGCGCTACCACCACGAGCAAGGCCTGTCCAAGCGCCTGCTCGCGCCCGAAGAGCTGTTCGCGCGCGAGACCCTGCAGACCTACAAGCTCTGATGTACCGCGGAATGGACCGCGCGGCGCTCGATGCCGCGTACAACAACGGCGCCGCGGTCAAGGAGAGCGCGCAGATCGTCGCCGGCTGGGAGGCGCGCAGCGCCAGGCTTCGCGCCAAGCACTCCGAAGGCATCGACCTGCGCTACGGGCCCGACGAGCGCAATCGCATCGACTACTTCGCCGCGCGGCGCGATGGCCCGGTGCTCATGTTCATCCACGGCGGCTACTGGCAGAACCGGGCGAAGGAGCTGTTCGCCTTCGTCGCCGAAGGGCCGCTCGCCTGGGGGATCAACGTCGCGCTCATCGGCTACACCCTCGCGCCGCAGAAGCGCCTCGACGGCATCGTTGCCGAGATCCATGCCGCGGCCGGCTGGCTGGCGCAGAGCATCCCGATGCTCGGCGGTGACCCGAAGCAGCTCTTCGCCTCCGGCTGGTCCGCCGGCGGCCATCTCACCGCGATGGCCATGAGCCACCCCGCGGTGCGCGGTGGCCTCGCTATCAGCGGCATCTACGATCTGGAGCCGATGCGGCTTTCCTATATCAACGACAAGCTGCGCCTGGATGAAGACGAAGCGCGGCGCAACAGTCCGGGGCCGACCGACAAGCCTCTTTTGATCGCCTACGGCGCCGCTGAGCTTCCCGAGATGTGCAGACAGTCCGAAGACTATGCCGGTCTCGTGAAAACAAAGGCCGAGGCCATTCCGGACCGCAACCACTTCACGGTGCTGGAAGACCTCGCTTCGCCGCACGGCGCCCTCACCGCGCTCGCGCGGAAACTCGTCGCCTAGGGCTCGAGCCGCACCAGCTTGCCGTTGCTTTCGTCGGTGAGCAGGTAGAGGAAACCGTCGGGCCCCGCGCGCACGTCGCGGATGCGACCGAGGACGCCTTTCAGCAGGCGCTCCTCGCTCACCACTTTCTCGCCCTCCAGCTTCACGCGCACCAGCATCTGGTCGCGCAACGCGCCGACGAAAAGGTCACCCTTCCAGCGTTCGAACTTGTCGCCGGTGTAGAACGCCATGCCCGACGGCGCGATCGAGGGCACCCAATAGTGGAGCGGCTGCTGCATGCCGGACTTTTGCGTGCCCTCGCCGATCCTGGTGCCGGTTCCGTAATTGGCGCCGTAGGTGATCACCGGCCAGCCGTAGTTCACCCCCGGCCGCATCACGTTGATCTCGTCGCCGCCCTGCGGCCCGTGCTCGTGGGTCCATAGCACACCGGTCTGCGGGTGCAGCGCGGCGCCCTGCATGTTGCGGTTGCCGATGGTGAACTTCTCCGGCTTCCAGCCCGCGCGGCCGACGAAGGGATTGTCCTTCGGCACGCGGCCATCGTCGTGCAGCCGGATCACCGAGCCGGCGTGGTCGTCCGGCTTCTGCGCGCGCTGCATCTCGCCGCGGTCGCCGAGCGTGAGGTAGACGTAGCCCGCGCGGTCGAACACGATGCGCCCGCCGAAGTGCTGGCCCCGGCTCCCCTTGGGAGCCTGCTTGAAAAGAACTTGCACATCCTCGAGGCGATGACCGGCAAAACGGCCGCGCGCGAGCTCGGTGCCGACGCCGTCGCCGCCGCGCGCGGCGTAGGAGAAGTAGACCAGCTGGTTCTTCGAGAACTCCGGATGCAGCACCACATCCTGCAGCCCGCCCTGGCCGTGCACCGTGACATCGGGAAGCCCGGTCACGGGTTTCGGGTCCAGCGCACCCTGCGACACCAGTCTCAGTCTGCCGGCCTTCTCGGTGACCAGCATGCGGCCATCAGGCAGAAACGCAAGCGACCAGGGCTGCTCCAGGCCTTCCACCACCTTGACGACGCGGAACGAGTGCTCATTCGAGCGGTAGGTCTGCGCGGCAGCGGCTAGCGGCACAGCGCAGAGAACGGCGAGCAAAGCTTTCATATGACCGGCATGATACCGGGCGCATGTTGAGACTTATCGTTCTACTGACCGCACTGTTGCACGGATGCGTCTACCTGCCGCGCACCGCCACCGTTTATGACGAGAAGTGCAACGTGCATTACCGCGAACTGTCCCTGCAGCCCTACCAGGTCGCGCAATTCGCCGGCTCGTGCAATCATCGGGATTGCGCGTACCTCCTTGCCGCCCTCGGCGCCGTGACGGCCGCAAGCGCGGTGGTGTCCGGCAGCATCGTGGTGGCGGGTAACGTGGTTTACTGGTTCGAGAAGCAAGGCCAGTGCGTCGCCAGCGCGGTGAGGAGCTGAGCGTGCCAGACGTCTGGGCGCCGAAGAGTGCCAAGGACGACGACGATGCGGCCTTGGTCCAGGCGCGCCGCTGGCATACCGTTCTCGTTCTCGCCTTCGTGGCCCTCGGCCTTCTCGCCGGGTACATCGTGTTCCAGCTTGCCGACAACCGGCTCGCCATTGCCGCGCTGGACGAGCTGTATGACGACGAGGCCCAATGGGCAATCGTGCTTTGCGGCTTTTATATGGCGGTGCTCGGCTGGCTGGCCGGAGAAGCCGGAAACGCCGCGTGGCTGCTGCTATGCCGCTACGAGCTGCGCCTTTCCGACGAGCAGGTGCGCGCCGCGCTCGACGACCGCGTGACGTTCAGCTTCCTGCTGCACCCGCTGCGCGAGCGCCTCTACGCTCGGTAGACGCGATCCAGATCCCCGCCCCCACCGCCGCGACCCCAATGACGAGGCTCACACCGATCGGCTCGCCGATCAGGATTGCTGCGAGAAACGCGGCGGCAAGCGGGCTTACGGTGATCGTATTCGCGACGCGCGTCGGCGTTGCACGCTCCAGCGCGAAAACCCAGAGATAAAAACCTAGGGCACCGGCGAACAGGCCGAGGTAGAGCCCGGCCGCCCATTGCGCTGGCCCGAAAGCGCCCAGTGCATCGAAGCCGCCGCTGCGCCAAGCGACGAGCGCGTTGAGCCCCGAGCCGAACGCCATGCCGGCACAGGCATAGCCGAGCGGGCTCGAGCGCGCCATGAGCGGGCGCGATAGAACGTTATAGAGCGCCATCGAGAGCATGCCTCCGAGCATGATGAGGTCGCCGCGCCAGGCTTCGGGTGGCGCCTCGGCCAGGCCGGCGGCGAGGGCGAGCGCCACACCGCCCATGGCGACCAGCACGCCGAGCGTCTTGCGGCCCGTGAGTGCCTCGCGCCCCAGCGCCGCGGCGACGATCATGGTGAGCACCGGCAGCGTGGAGACCGCGAGCGAGCCGCGTGCGGCGGTGGTGTAGACGAGCGATTCTGCGTACACGACGAAGAACACACCGTAGAACATGATACCGAGCGCGGCGACGCCGAACCAGTCGCGGCCACGCGGCCAGCGGCTGCGCAACACCAGCGCCACGGGCAGCAGGAAGAGGAAGCCGAGGCCGAAGCGGAATACCGCGATGGTCACCGGGTCGGTCGCGCCAATGACAAAGCGCGTTACGGCAGCAGCCATGCCGCCCAACGCGCTCGACAGGACGGCGGCGAGGATCGGGTTCAGAGCTTGAGGCTGTAGCCCTTACCTTCCATGCACTTGCGCACTTCCTGGGCTTCCTGCGCGTCGCGCTCCTGGCCGCGGTCGACCATCGGGGTGCTCGAAGTCATCGGGTTCGGCCCTCCGAGGCGAGGCTCCGGCGAGAGCCGCGTGTCGACACGGCACTTCTGCATGTCCTCGTCGATTGCCGCCTGGGCGGCGCCAGGCTTGTCCCATTGCGGGGTGCCCGCGGCGCAAGCCGCGAGCAGGGAAACCATCAGCCATCCGTAAGCAGGTCTCATGAGCGCCATTTCAGCAGATTCAGCGGCGCAAAGCGACCGTGTTACCAGTTCGGAGGCGGACGCTGGGCGAAACCGGCGCGGTAGCCTTCCTCGTACGCGGCGCCGTCCACCGCCGTGCCGCAGCGCGCGGCGTAGTTCGCCGCCTGCGATCCCGCGTTCATGCGGCCGTCGCGCTGCCCAACCGAGCGCCAGTCGGGTCCGCAATCGGAACCTCCGCTGCCCGCGCAACCGGCGAGGACGAGCGCTCCCAACAGCATAATTGGTCTCATGCCGTGGCTAACAGCGACGCGCGGTGGGAATTCCGCGATGAAAGGTGCTAGAAAGCGCCTCATGCGTATTCTTTCTGTCCTCCTGATCGCTTTTTCCAGCGCCGCGCTGGCCCAGAATGCACCGCGGGACGACCTCGGCACCTTGCTTGGTCTAGGGCTACGCTCGCTGCCCGAATACGACGGCTCGTCGAAGCAGGAGCTGGAGCTCATTCCGGTCGTGCGCTATTACGGCCGCACGCTCTTCGCCCGCACCACGCAGGGCACCTTGGAAGGGGGCGCGCGCTGGGAGGTAGCGCGCGGCCTGCATGCGGGAGTGCAGCTCGCTTACGTCGGCGGCAACGACCGCACCGACGTCGACCCGGGCGCGGCGCTTGGCGTGCATCTCGAGTGGGACACGGCGGTTGGCCGGGCACCGGTCAACGTGCTGCTGCGCGCCGGCAAGCATCTCGATAGCGATCTCGGGGCGCAGACCGACTTGCGCGGCACGGTGGGCGTCTACGGCAGCCATGGCTTGCTCGTCGGCCTGTTCGCGCAGGCGACGTGGGCGACCGACGATTGGGTCCGCTCCTACTACACCACCGGCGATGGCGGCTTGCTCTACACCGCCTACGGCGTCGAGGGCGCGTACAACGTCAGCCGCCAATGGGTTGTGCTCGCCAGCACGCATCTTCGCCGTCTGCACGGCGACGCGGCGTCGAGCCCGATCACCGAAGAAAAAACCAACTATTACCTGAGTGTCGGGCTTGCGTACCGCTTCTAGCGTTCTTGTGCTTCTCCTGCTGGCGGGCTGCGCGACCCTCGACAAAGACGAATGCCGCACCGCTGACTGGTACGCGATCGGCCTGGAGGACGGCGCACGCGGCCGCGCTATCGAACGTCTCGGCGATCATCGCCGCGCGTGCGCCCAGCACAACGTCGCGCCGAACGCCGAGCGCTACATCGCCGGGCGCAACGAGGGCCTGCAGTCCTTCTGCACGCCCGAACGCGGCTATTCAGAGGGGCGCGCCGGCCATGCCTACGCCGCCAGCTGCCCCGAGCCGCTGGCCGGCAGTTTCCTCGGCGCCTACCAGCGCGGCCGCGAGCTTCACGAGCTTCACCGCCAACTAAGCGCGCTTGAAAGCGAGATTGCACGCAGTAAGAAGGCCTTGACCGACGGCATCCCCAATCCGCGCTCCCGCGCCGCCGAGCTGGACCGGCTGGAAGCATTGACGCGGGAAGCCCAGCAGGTCGAAACTCGCATTCAGCAATTCCGCTAGGAGGAGTCATGCGCAAAGTCCGCGTCGCCCCCAAGGGCATGGGCCTCAACGATTTCGTCGCCCAGGAAGAGGGTTTCTTCGCCGCCGAAGGCATCGAGGTCGAGTGGGACATCAAGACCTTCCGCGGTACGCAGGCGAGCTGGAAAGGGCTGGACTACAAGTCGCGGCCGCAGGACAAGCCCTACACCGAGGCGAAGGACTCGAACCTCATCCAGTGCGCGTGCGTCTGGGGCAGCATCTCGAACGCCAGCGCCGGCATGGGTCGCTTCGTGCCCGACTGCTACGGCGTCTCGCCCTGGGCGATCTTCGTGCGCCCGGACTCCAAGATCCGGAAGCCGCAGGATCTGGCGGACGTTCCGGTCTCGGTCGGCATGCGCGCCGGCAGCCATTTCAACGTGCCCTTCCGGCTGGAGAAAGTCCTGCCGCTGGAAAAGATCAAGGTGGTGAATAGCGGCGGCTTCGGCGCGCGCCTGCGCGCCCTGCTCGACAAGGAAGTCGAGGCCGCGAGCCTGCTTCCGCCGCAGATCGACATGGCGAAGCAGCTCGGCCTGCGCATGGTGATGGAAGACGAGTTCCACACGCTGTGGTGGGTTCCCGAGACCGCCGATAAGGCGGACGTGCGCGCCTACTTAAACGGTCTGCAGAAAGCCGAACAAGCGCTAGCGGCGGACCTGCCTCGCTATCTCCATCTCTGGGAGAAATGCGTCCCCCCGGAGTTCAAGGACGCGCACAAGTGGGACTACTCGAAGTTCACCCGCGGCGAGCGCTTCGTGTTCAAGCCGATGCCGCGCAGCGAGTTCGACGAGGTCATGGTGCAGGTCAACCGCTGGGGCCTCGACGACCACCTCAAAGAGCGGTCGTTCGAAAAGCTGACGTATCGGGTATGAGAATCAACCCCATGCGCCTGATCCGATTGCTAAGCGCCGTGCTGCTGCTCGGCGCGGCGGCGTGCTCGACGACCCCTGGAGACAGCAGCACCCTGCTGATCGACCAGCCGACGCCGCCGTTCCCCTACCACTCGAGGTTCTGCACCTAGTTCGGTTCGCTCTCGAACTCGTAGACGCCACCGTCCGCCATCAGCGAGAGGAAGAGATGTCCTCCCTTGATGACGTACGAGCGCACGTGCGGCAACTGCCGGACGAGCTGATCGTGCAGCGAGCCCGGCGGACACATCGCACGGGTGATGGCCATGGGGCCAAATTCCAGCTGTCCCTTGCCGGACGACTTCCATGTGCCGCGCCCGCGGTTGCAGTCGATGCGCGCGCCGACCGAACCGTCGGCGCCGAACGCGAGGGTGTACTTCGATCGGTCGTCGGGCCGAAGAACGCTATCGTCCCCGCCCTGGAACTTCACCAGTCGCCAGGAGCTCGCGGCGAGGCTCTCCTGGCGGGCTGGGCTTGCCAACTGGGCGCAGCCGGCAAGCGGCAATAGAAGCGCCAAGGCCAGGCGCAATTTCAGGGCTGCTTCACCCTCGTCAGCAGCGCTTTGCGCAGGGTCTGCCCTTTGCCGAACTTGGCTTCGAACTCGGCATTGGCCTCGCGATGCTCGTCGACCACCGTGATGCGCGTGACCTCGAAGAACTCATCGCGGTGGTAGCGCAGCGTGCCAACGTACACGGCACGGTCGCCGGGCTTCGCCGCCACCTGGAAGCCACCGGGGAAGTAGGCTTTCTGCGGGCTGCTGCCACCGATGTCGAGGAACAGCATGCCGCCGAGGACGTACGACGGCGCGGCCTTGCTGCGCACGAAGAACGTGCTGCCGATGAGCGCCTCGATGCGGCCGGCGTAGTCGGCGATGCGCGGGTCTTCCGGCAGCGGCCGCAGCTTCTCGTCCATCATCAGATACATGGTGTTCTCGAAATTGCCGACCACCATGCCGCGGATCTTCTGCTCGCCCTTGCGCAGCGCCGGAACCAGCTCGACCTTGCCCACCACCACCACTTCATCGCTGCTCAGCGCATTGAGCGAGGTGAGCGGCGCACGTGCCGCCGGTGCGCAAGCGGCGAGCGTCAGGACCAGCAGCGGGACCAGCCCGCTTACGCGGGACCTGATCATTTCTTGAGCCGCGCGATGCGCTGGCGGATCTTGTCCGCCCACGCCGAGCCCTTGATCTCGCCGTCGGTCTCGAGCAGGCGCTGCAGCAGCTCGGCCTCGGTCGGGTTCGAGACGCGCTCGATGGCGAACTTGCCCTGCTCGAACATTCCGCTGCGCACCGACTTGTACTTGTAGGCGCCGAGGAAGTAGATCCCGGGCTTGTCGATGCGCGCGGTGGTCTCGCCGCCGCCCTGGCGCGGGAAGTTGTACTGGTGCTCGCCGCGCAGGAAGCTCGAGCCGTGCAGGGTCGCGAGGCGATAGGAGCCCGGCGGCAGGTAGTACGTATAAAACAGGCCGTCTTTCACGTCGGTGCCCCAGTACGGCTTCTCGGTCGGCGGCGCCACCTGCATGATCTGCGCGCCGGTCACCTTCGTCGGGGCATCCGACATGTCAACGAAGCCGAACACCAGCGAATTAGCGGGGTCGTTGATGTCCCGCCCGTGTCCCCCGCCGGCGCAGCCGGCCAATGCCGCCAGGGCGGCCACCGCAAACAGCATCCCGAGTCGATTTATCATTTTTTTCTCCCTTGGATGTAACCAAAATCGACGCGAGTATAGCGAAAGCGTTCCGATCGGACGCGTGGCAAAATTCCTGCGGGGGCGTTAAAGGGTGTAGACGCGCGTCGCGGATTCACGCCCGCGCACCGTGATCTCGTCGACCGGGCGGAAAGAGAACTCGCCGCCGGCGGCGCGCACCGTGCTTTCTGCCGCCAGCAGATAGGTACCGTACTTCTTGTTGAGCTGCTCAAGGCGGGCCGCGATGTTCACCTCGTCGCCGTGCACCGTGTAGAGCAGCCGCTCGGCGGAGCCGACTGCGCCCGCAACGATGCGCCCGGTGTTGATGCCGCAGCGCGTGCGCATGCGCACTGCGTCGCCAAACAGGCGCTCGCGCGTCATCTCCTGGATCTCGGCCGCGGTGCGCACCGCCTTGGCCGCGTGGTCCGGATCGTCGCGCACCGTGTTGAAGGTGATCAGCATGGCATCGCCCTGGAACTGCGTGATCACGCCGCCGTGGCGCTCGACCACGCCGGAAATCGCTTCGAAGTACTCGTTGAGCAGCGCCACCAGGCGCTCCGGCGAAACCTTTTCCGCGAAGGTGGAAAACGCCTCGATGTCGGTGAACAGGACCGTCGCCTCGCGCACTTCGCCCTCTCCGGGCTGAAGGCCGCGCTCCGAGGTGCTGATGCGTTCGGCAACCTCGGGCGCGACGAAGCGCGACAGGTCCTTGGCGAGCACGCTATCGAGCACCGCGCGATACAGGATGCGGCGTGAACGGGCCAGCGCCAGCGCGAGCACGCCGGTCACCATGAGGATGGCGATGACCTTGTCGATCTCGGCGCCGATCAGCACGCTATTGGAGGTCAGGTAGCGCACGTAGTCGCGCGTCACCACCATCTCGCCCGACATCGCCGCATAGACCAGCATCGCAAGCCATCCGACGGCCGCAGACAAGCCGGCGGCGATCACATACATCGGCTCGAAACGCAGGGCGCGCAGCGCGATGAAGATGAAGACGTAGAGCAGCGTGGGCACCTTGAGGTAGAACGGCGCCGGCTGCTGGTACTGCAGGTGAAAGCTCCAGATGAGCCCGAGCAACAGCGCGATGTCCAGGCACACGCCGACGATGAGCAGCGGCGGGTTCAGCCAGCGCCGATAGGCAAGCACCAGCCGCAGTCCGCTGACCGCCAGGAATGCGCCGAGCACCCAGGGCACCGGCACGAAGCGCGTGCCGGCGGAAGTCTTGGGCGACACCGTGTACAGCACGAGGAAGAACAGCACCAGCGCGAACCCGACCCAGCCGATCAGGATCTCGCTCCTCACCTGCTGCTCGATGATCAGCCAGCGCACCCGCTCCGGCGGGGTGCCTTTCGGCCCTTCACCGAGCATGAACGACACGATGCGGTTCCACATGGCGCTTCAGTCGCCTCCCGGCAACAATCCTTACGGTCCGAAGTACCAGCCGCCGTTGACGTCGATGGTGGCGCCCGAGACATAGCCGCCCGCGTCGGAGCAAAGCATCGCCACGACGCCGGCGATGTCGTCCGGTTTACCGGCTCTTCTAAGGGGCAGGGACTGGATAAAAGCCTCGCCCGCATCGCCCCAGCCGGCTTGCTCGATGCGCGGCGTCTTGATGAACCCTGGCGCGATCGCATTCACCGTGACGTTGTGTGGCGCGAGCTCGAGCGCCAGGGTCTTGGTCAGGCCGATGATGCCGCCCTTCGCCGCGGCGTAATGCACGCCGACGCGGTCGCTGCCGCGGCGCGCCGCGATGGAGGTGAAGTTGACGATGCGTCCGAACCTGCGTGCCTTCAGGCGCGGCGCAAATTCCCGGCACACCAGGAACGCGGTGGTGAGATTCGCCGCCAGGACCTTGCTCCACTCCGTTTCGCTCACCTCTTCAAGGCCCAGGCTGCCTTGACGGAGCTCGGGTAAGGTCTGCTCGCGGCTGGGCGCAACCGGTCCGCCGGCGATGTTGATGAGGAAGTCGGGTATGCCGACACGTGCGGAAAGCTTCTCCACGTCGTCGGCGTCGGTGAGGTCGGCGACGACAATGCCCAGCCCCGGATGAATGTCCGTGGCGACGACATCCACGCCTTCCCGCTTCAACCTTAGGGCAACCGCGGCGCCAATACCGCTGGCTGCGCCAGTGACCAGCGCTTTGCGTCCCTTCAACCCCTCAAGCGGCATACGAAGCGCCGTTGATATCCACGGTGACACCCGTCATGTAGGCCGTGTCGTCCGTGCATAGCGCAACGATCAGCGCGGCGCACTCTTCGACGGTACCGACACGGCCCATCGGGATCGTGCTCATGGGACCTTCCGGTCCGCGCTCTTTGCCGGTGAGCGCCATCACGCGCTTCAGCCGCCCGCTGCCGATCACGCCCGGCGCGACGCAGTTCACGCGCACGCCCGAGGGCCCGAGCTCGAGCGCGAGCTGGCGCGTGAGGCCCATGACGCCCGCCTTCGCCACCGCATAAGGTCCGCTGGAGCCTTCGGAGCCGGGCGGGATGCCCTTGCGCGCAGCGACCGACGCGACGTTGACGATGGCACCGCCCTGCTTCTTGAGGTGCGGCGCCGCTGCGCGGCTGCAATAGAACACGGCATCGAGGTTCACGGCGACGATGGTGCGCCAGTCCTCGAGCGAGCAGTTGAGCAGGCCGCGGAAGCCCAAGGGCGGCGACGCGAGCAAGTCCTTTCGGGTGATGCCCCAGCTTCCGCCGACGCAGTTGACCAGCACGTCGATTCTCCCAAGCGATTGGATCGTCTTTTGAATCATCGCTTCCACCGAGGCCGGATCGGCAACGTCGCAACGGATGCACGTGCACTGCCGCATCGCGTTGAAGCCTTCCTCATACAGGTCCGCGACCACGACCTGCATGCCTTCCTTGAGAAGTCGCCGCACCACCTCGTGGCCGATGCTGTCGGGCTTGGCGCCGCCGGCGACGATCGCCACTTTCACTTGACGACCTTGTTCCGCAGGATTCCGATGGCTTCGACTTCGAGCTCGACGGTGTCGCCCGGATTCAGGAACCGCATCTGCTCGAGGCCGCAGCCATTGCCCACGGTGCCGGAACCGAAGAATTCGCCGGGATGTAAGGTCTCGGAGCGCGCAGCATGCGCGATGCAGTCCTCGAACTTCCAGTGCATGTCGCGCGAGTTGCCGCGGCCCCATTCTTCGCCGTTGACGCGCGCCACCATCTCCAGCCGGTACGGATCGCCGATCTCGTCGGCGGTGACCAGGCACGGCCCCATGGCGTTGGCGTTGTCGAAGTCCTTGCCCTTGCCCGGGCCGAGCTGGCCGGCCATCTCCCGGGTCTGCTCGTCGCGCGCGGAGAAGTCGTTGAAGATGGTGTAGCCAAAAATATGCTCGCGCGCCTTCTCCTTGGGGATGTCCTTGCCAGGCTTGCCGATGTAGCAGCCGAACTCGAGCTCGAAATCCAGGCGCTCGGTGTAGGCCGGCCACGGCACCTCGGCGCCGGGCCCGCACACCGAGAAGCGGCTCGGATGGTAGAAGATCGGGCGTTCGTACCACGCCGGCGGGGGATTCTTCCCAATGGCGCGAAACGCCTGCACCAGATGCTTTTCGAAACAGAGGAAGTCGCGCATCTGCGGCGGGTGCGGGATCGGCGCGAGCAGCGTGACGTTCTGGATGCCGAGGACCACCGGCGAGTGCTTCATCGCCTGCTTCGCCATCTCGTGGGCGCGGTCGAGGGCATTGGCCCCGCCTTCCACGATCTCGAGCACGCTGGCGAATCCCGGCAGGGCCGCGACCTTGGTGCCGCCGTCGAGCAGCACACCGGGGACCGGCGCACGCGCCTCCCTGCCGGCGGCGATCCGAAACGTCACGAGTTTCACGCTGTTTTTGATAATACACTTCGGAATCCACGGAGGAGATCCATGCGCCAGTTCACCGAAGACAACCTTACCGATGCCGTCGTCGCGCGGCTCAAGCAGACCAAGGACAAGCGCCTCAAGGAAATCATGACGAGCGCGGTGAAGCATCTGCACGCGTTCGCGCGCGAAGTGAACCTGACCGAGGAGGAATGGTTCGAGGGCATCAAGTTCCTCACCGCGGTCGGGCAAAAGTGCGACGGCAAGCGCCAGGAATTCATCCTGATGTCCGACGTGCTCGGGCTCTCGATGATGGTGGTGGCGCTCAACCACAAGACCGCGCCCGGCGCTACCGAAGCCACGGTGCTCGGGCCGTTCTTCGCGCACGGCGCGAAGGAGTACGGCTACGGCGCCGACCTGCGCGAAGGCGCCACCATGAAAGGCGAGGACGTGTGGGTCAGCGGAAAAGTACTGTCGGTCGACGGCAAGCCCATCGCCAACGCGGCGCTCGACATCTGGCAGGCGAAGGCGGACGGCATCTACGACCTGCAGACCGAGGGCGAATTCGAGCTGCGCGGCCGGGTCAAGGCCAATGCCAAGGGCGAATACGCGTTCGCGAACTACAAGCCGAAGTTCTACAGCATCCCGATGGACGGCCCGGTGGGCGACCTGGTGCGCGCCACCAGCAACAACCACATGCGGCCGGCGCACATGCACGCCATCGTCTCGGCGCCGGGCTACCAGCAGGTCATCACCCACGTGTTCGTCGAAGGCGACCCCTACCTCGACGGCGACGCGGTGTTCGCGGTGAAAAATTCGCTCGTCGGCAAATACAAGAAAGTGAACAACGCCGCCGAGGCGCAGAAGCTCGGCCTGTCCAATCCGTTCCTCAAGCTCGAGTTCGATTTCCGCCTCTCGCCCGACAAGCCCGGCGCGAAGAAGGCGCGCAAGAAGATCGCCGCCAGCGACGCGGTCGCATGATCTGGCGCGTGCGCCGGGTGCTCACCGGCCATGACGACCAGGGCCGCTCCACCTTCATCGCCGATGGCCTGGCGCCGAACGTGAAGGAGATGTCGGCGATGCCGGGCCTCGCCCTCACCGACCTCTGGGAGACAAAGGGAGCGCCGGCAAGTAACGCCGGCGAAGGCGATGCCGCCGACCGCCCGGTGCACCTCGAGCCGCCGAAGAACGGCACCATCCTGCGCATCGTCGAATTCCCGCCGGACTCCGCCTGGCGCCACCGCACCGACGGCAAGGACGGGTTCAAGTCCATCGGCGCCGGCCACGCACAGGACAAGGCCTCCGCCGACCCGATGATGCACAAGACCAGCACGGTGGATTACATCATCGTACTGAAGGGCGAGATCTACGCGGTGATGGAAACCGGCGAGAAGCTGCTGCGCGCCGGCGACGTCATGGTGCAGCGAGGCACCAACCACTCCTGGAGCGTGCGCGGCAACGAGCCGTGCATCATTGCGGCGGTGCTGGTCAGCGCAAAGGCAGTCGTTTCCAGAACGACATCTTCCAAGAAGCAGAAGAAGAAGAAGAAGAAGAAGAAGAAGAAGAAATGACCGCGGTCGGCGTCATCGGCCTCGGGACCATGGGTTCCGCCATGGCGGCGAATCTCCTGAAAGCCGGCGTCGAGGTGCGCGGCTACGACGTCGTCGCCGGCAAACGGGCTGCGCTGAAGCGCGCCGGCGGGAAGCCGGCGGCCTCCATCGGCCAGCTGAAGGCCAGTCTCATCATTACGTCGTTGCCGAGCGCGGCGGCATTGCACGCCGTCGCCGAGGAACTCGAAGGCAAGAGCGTGGTGATCGAGACCAGCACGCTCCCGATCGAAGACAAGGAAAAGGCGCGCGACACGCTCAAGCGCAACGGCATCACGCTGCTCGACTGCCCGCTCTCGGGCACCGGCGCGCAGGCGAAAACGAAAGATCTCGTGGTGTTTGCCAGCGGTGAGCGCAAGGCGTTCGATCTGGCCAAATCGGCGTTCCCGGGTTTCTCGAGATCGCATTACTACCTGGGGGCGTTCGGCAATGGCAGCCGGATGAAGTTCGTCGCCAACCTGCTGGTGGCGATCCACAACGTCTCGGCCGCCGAGGCGTTCGTGCTCGGCATGAAGTCCGGTTTACCGGCGAAGACGATCTTCGAAGTGATCGAAAACAGCGCCGGCACCTCGCGCATGTTCCAGGTGCGCGGCCCGCAGATGGTCAAGGGCCGCTACGACGGCGCGGGAATCGCGGTCCAGCTATTCCAGAAGGACATGAAAATCATCGGCGAGTTCGCGGCGCGCCTCGGCGCGCCGACCTCGCTGTTCAACGCCTCCGCGGCGATCTACAACGCGGCGATCGCGCAAGGCCATGCAAAAGACGACACTGCATCCGTGTGCGCCGTACTCGAGTCCATGGCGCGCCTACGGCGCTGAATTCGGGGTCAGGGTCACAATTAACTTGCGCGTACGCAGAAACGAATTGCGACCCTGACCCCGAATTCAGGTCGGTAGAGACTTCAGGGTCTCGAGCAGCGTTTCCATCTCGAAGGGCTTCTGCAGCGTGGCGTCGACGCCGATCAGCGCCGCGTCGGGCAGGTAATCGCGCTTGGTGAACTGCGCGCCGCCCGAGACCACGATGATCCTGGTGCGCGGGAACTCCCTGCGGAAGGCGTCGATGGCCTCGAAGCCGTCGGTATCCGGCATGAAGATGTCGGTGATGAGCACATCCGCCGGACGCATGCGCTGCACTTCCAGCGCCTCGCGGCCGTTGGCGGCGACGTCGACCGAATAGCCGGCGAGCTCGAGCGACAGCTTGAGCGTGAGGCGCATGTCGGCGTCGTCGTCGACGACCAGCAGGCGATTCATCGCAGGCCCGCCATCACCTGCTTCAGGCGCTCCGGCGCCACCGGCTTGGTGAGGTGGGCGTCGAAGCCGGCTTCGAAGGCGCGCTTCTGGTCCTCGGGCTGGCCGTAGCCGGTGATGGCCACCAGGCCGATGCGCCGGCCGCCGGGAGCGGCGCGTAGGCGGCGGGCGACCTCGTAGCCGTCGAGGTCCGGCAGCCCGATGTCGATCAGCGCGACGTCGGGTACGCGCTCGGCGGCGAGCGCGAGCCCGCTCGTCCCGTCGCACGCCGCGCGCACGTCGTGACCGCCGAAGGTCAGCGCCTCGTGCAGCATGGCGCGGGTGTCATCGTTGTCCTCCACGATGAGCACCTTGCGCCCAGCGCCCTGCGGCGCCAAGTCCGGATGCGTGGCCTGCGCAATGGACGGCAGCACCGAAGGCAACGAGACGGTGAACGTTGTGCCCTGCCCCGGCCCGGGACTCGCGGCGGTGACGCGGCCACCATGCAGCTCGGTCAGGCGCTTCACCAGCGCAAGGCCGACACCGAGCCCGCCGCTGGCGCGGTCGAGCCCGCGCTCGCCCTGCACGAACAGGCCGAACATCTTGTGCGTGGCGTCCGGCGTCAGGCCTTCGCCTTCGTCCGACACCCGCAGCACCGCCTGGTCGCCCTCGGGCCCGACGCTGACGTTGATGCGCCGGCCCGGCGGGGTGAACTTGAGCGCGTTGTCCAGCAGGTTGGAGAACACCTGCTCGATGCGCGCGCGGTCGGCATCGACCCACACCGCGTTGGCACCCAGGCTGACGAAATGGCGCTCGAGCCGTCCGGAGCCGCGCCAGACGCTGATCACGTCGGCCACCACCTTAGCGAGGTTGAAGCGCTCGCGCTCGATCGCGGCCTTGCCCATCGCTACGCGGCTGATGTCGAGCAGGTCGCCCACCAGCCGCGCCATGTGCTTGGTCTGACGCTCGATCACCGCGCGCGCCTTGATCGCCGCCTCGCTGCCCGGCTGCGCCAGCTTGACGACGTGCGCGGCCGCGGTCAGCGCGGCGAGCGGGTTGCGCAGCTCGTGGCTGAGCATGGCGAGAAACTCGTCCTTGGCGCGATCGCTCGCCTGCAGCGCCGCCTTCTCGCGCTCCTGCAGCTCGCTGCGCTCGCGCACGGCGGCGGCCGCGCCGCGCAGCGCGTCGGAGAGGCGGGCGATCTCGTCGATGCCGCTCGGGTTCGAGACCCGCACGTCCTTGCCTTGCGCCATCGCCTCGGTCGCCTCGGCGAGCGCGGCGACGGGCTTGCCGATGCGCCACGCCATGTACCAGCCGAGCAGCAGCGCGATGGCGAGCGTGGCGGCGATGCCGGCGCCCATGCCGATCAGCGTGCGATTCGCGGCCGCGTCAACGGTGCTGGCCGGGATCGCGATGCCGAGCACCCAGCCGCTCGGCTCGGCGCTGACATAGGCGGTGTAAGTGCGGGTGCCTTCCAGGGTTTGCCCGGAGAACCAGCCGCTGGGCGAACGGTTGATCGCGCTGCGGAACGTTTCCGAGGCGACGGTGCCGGCGGGCAGCGCGGGAACGCGGGCGATGAAGCGGCGGTTGCGGTCCACCAGCGCGATGACCCAGTTTTCCGGCACGCGCTGAGCGTGCAGCACACCGCCGAAGGCGTCCGGCGCCATCACTACCGTCACCACGTAGCGCACCACCCCGTCCACCATCACGGGCATGCGCAGGCGCACCATCGGCGGTTGCACGCTGGTGTCGACATCGCTGATCACCGGCTGTCGCGTAGCGACGGCGAGGCGAAAGCTGGTCAGGTCGCGCACCGGGGAAATCTCATTGCCCAGCGGCACCACCGCGTCGAAAACCGGGGTCTCGGTCGCGAGCGCGAGCCGTACCGTCAACCAGTGGGAGCGCCCGCGCAGCACGCGCTGCGTCTCCTCGTAGAACGCGGCGGTATCGCCGTCTTCGAGGCTCCTGGACGCCACCAGCGCCTGCAGGGCCGCGAAATGCCCGCGGATATCAGCCTCCACCGCGCTCATGGCGGACTGGGTGCGGCCCATGGCCTCCTCCTTCATCGTCTGCCGCTCGTGGCACACCAGCAGCACGCCGGCCGCCACCGCGAGCACCAGCACCGGCGCGATGGCGACCGCGACGAGCAGGGACAGCTGGGGGTGGAGCCTCATGGCGTCGGTCATAATAACGCCCATGGAACCTTGGAAAACCATCCGCACCTGGACCCGCGAGGAAATGATGAAGCGCGTGGCCCGCTTCCGAAAGCTGAAGGGGTCCGACGGCGGCCTGCCCGACAGCAAGCTGCCCGAATGCCGCCGCAAGCTCTACGCGGTGATCGGCTTCCAGCCGCCGAAGGATGGCAATTCCCCGGTGGGTGCGGATGCTTCCACCATGCCGGCGATCTCGATCGCCGAGGGCTTCAACCTCGGCTACTGCAAGGCCAAGCCCGGCAAGGGGCCGCTGATGCACAACCACGATACCAACGAAACCTTCATTGCCATGACCGGTCGCTGGCGCGCGGAATGGAACGAAGGCGACGCGATCGAATACGTCGACCTCGATCCCTACGACGTCATTTCCTTCCCCGTGGGCGTGGCGCGCCGCTTCATGAACGTCACCTACGACGAACCGCAGAAAGAGCACCTGCTGATGTTCATCATCGGCGGCGACCAGCCGCAGGCGGAGTTCACCCCGGCGGCCCTGCGCCGCTGCGAAGCGTTCGCCGCCAGCAACAAGCGCTAGGGTGCACGGAGAGCCGCTTCGGCGCCGCCTGCTGCTGCTGGCGGCGGCCGGCATCGTGCCGCTCGCCGCGATGGCGGGCCTCAGCCTCATGGCGCTCATCGCGCAGCAGCGCGAGCAGGCGGGGCGCGCCGGCCTCGAGATCACGCGCGCGCTCGCCACCGCCGTCGACGCCGACCTCGGCCGCTCGGTCGCGGTGCTGCAGGGTCTGGCGATCGGGCCCGCGCTCGATACCGGCGACCTGGTGGGCTACCGCGAGGCCATGCGTCGCGTGCTCGAAACGCGCCCGGATTGGGTGACGATCACGCTGGCGGATCCGTCGGGCCGCCAGCTGGCTAATGCGCGCCGGCCGCTGGGCGAGGCGCTGCCCGGCGTCGTGGATCTGCCGAGCCTGCAAGCCGCGGTGCGCAGCCGCACGCCGGCGATCGGCGCGCTCTCCACGGGGCCGCAGGGCCAGCTCGCGGTTCCGATCCGGGTCCCGGTGCTGCGCGAGGGTGAAGTGCGCTATGTGCTGACCGGGGCCATGAAGCCCGACGCCTTCATCGAAGTGCTCGACCGCCAGCGCCTGCCGGACGACTGGGTGGTTTCGGTGTTCGACTCCCACAACATGCGTGTGGCGCGCTCGCGCCGGCATTCCGAGTTCCTCAACCAGCCGCCCTCGCCCACCTTGCTGGAGCTCATCAAGCGCAGCGCGGGCGATGAAGGCTCGGGCCTGACGCACGCGCTGGAGGGCGACGAGATCTATACCGCGTTCTCGCGATCGCGCTTCTCCGGCTGGACCGTGGCGATCGGCATTCCCGCGGCATCGGTCGACGCCGCGGCGTGGCGCTCGCTCGCCACCTACGGCGGCGGCCTGCTGCTTTCCCTCGCGCTCGCGGTGCTGGCCGCGTTATTTGTCGCGCGCGGCATCGCGGCGCCGATCGCCGCGCTCAGCCAGGCCGCGCAGGCACTGGGGCGCCGGCAGCCGTTGAGCGCGCCCCAGGCGCGCATCCGCGAGATCCGCGAAGTCGGCTCGGCGCTTGCCGCCGCGGCCGACGAGCGCGCCGCGCACGAGGCCGAGCGCGAGGACCTGTTGCAGCGCGAGCAGCAGGCGCGCGCCGCCGCGGAGCGCGCGAGCCGCGCGAAAGATGAGTTCCTCGCCATGCTCGGCCACGAGCTGCGCAATCCGCTGGGCGCGCTGTCGAACGCGAGTTGGCTGCTGCAGGACCCGCGCAGCGATCCCGAGCTCGCGCGCCGTGCGCAGGACATCGTCGTGCGACAGGTGGAGCAGCTACGGCGGCTGACCGACGACCTGCTCGACGCCGGACGCGCCATGCTCGGCAAGATCGTCCTGCACCGCGCCCCGCTCGATCTGGCCGCTGCGACCGCCGGCGTGCTCAATACGCTGGAGGCCGCGAGCCGCTTTGCGTTGCACGATGTGCGGCGCGAGCTGACCAGCGTCTGGGTGGACGCGGACTTCACGCGTGTCGAGCAGGTGGTTTCCAACCTCATCGGCAACGCCGTCAAGTACACGCCGGCGGGCGGGACGATCACCGTCCGCGTGGCGCCGGAGGACCACCAGGCGGTGCTCACCGTCGCCGACGACGGCGCCGGCATGCCGCCGGATCTGGTCGGCCGTGTATTCGATCCGTTCGTGCAGGGCGAGCGCGACCTCGACCGCGCGCACGGCGGCCTCGGCATCGGGCTGACCCTGGTGCGCCGCCTGGCCGAGCTGCACGGCGGCTCGGCTTCGGCGGCAAGCGCGGGACCCGGGACGGGCAGCGTATTCCAGGTGCGCTTGCCTTCGATTCCCCCGCCTGCGGTGGTGGAAGGCAAAAAGGCCGCGCAGATGTCGGAACAGCCGCGCGACATCCTGATCATCGAAGACAACGCCGACGCCGCAGCCACGCTACGCAGCCTGCTCGAGCTCGCCGGCCACCGCGTGCGCATCGCGCGCGATGGGCAGGAAGGCCTCGAGGCGCTGAAGGCCAGCCGGCCGGACGTCGCGCTGATCGACCTCGGCCTGCCGCGCGTCGACGGTTACGAGGTGGCGCGCCGCGCCCGGGAAATGGCCGACGGCCAGCCGCGGCCGGTGCTCATTGCCGTCACCGGCTATGGGCTACCCGAGGATCGCCGGCGCACGCTCGAGGCCGGCTTCGACGCGCACCTGGTGAAGCCGGTCGACCTCGCCGCGCTGCGCGCGCTGCTGGCCCAAGCTGACACGTGAACTCCCTGATTTTGGTTCTATCGGCGGATAAGGGTCCTTACTAGAACGAGAATGACGAAGAACGTCGCCAGCGCCAGCGCCGCGCCGGCGATCGACTTCCACAGCACCGACGGATGCTCCTGTGCGTAGCGCACGGCCGCGTAGGCGAGCGCGTCGAGCGGGAAGGTAAACGCCCACCACGGCGGCCCGAACGGCCAGCGCGCCAATTGTCGGGAATAGACCAGCAGCCCCACGGCAAGCACCAGGGCGAATGGGTAGAGCACCTCAAGAAAGCCGGCGTCGGGGTAGAGCGCAACGCCGTTCGCGTAGATCAACGACGGCGGCACGAGCAGGATGAACCAGCTTGGCCGTAACGCCGGCGCCAGCGGCGGTCCGGTCACGGCGCGGTAGAAAAGCAACGCCATCAGCACCGGCGCGGCCGAGGCCGAGACGCCGAAGGTGAAGTGCGCAGCCTCGTCGTGACCGAGGGCGATCCCCGGCCCGGGGAGGACGATGCCGCCGACGAACAGGATCAGCCAGCCGGCGTTGATCTGCGCGAGCTCGATGCCGCCCGAAAGCCAGCGCACGATCGCCCAGAGCTGGAGGGCGAGCACCAGCGCGAACGCGATCCACCACAGGGCGCTTCCGAGCGATGGCGCATAGGGCGCCACGCCGCCCGCCACCAGCGACATGCCCACCGGCAGCGCGCCGCAGAAGCCCATGAACACGGGATTGGTCAAGTCATCGCGCACCGCCGCGGGGTGCTTCCATAACTTGAGGAGGTAAGCAGGAACCAGGATGAGCAAGGCCATCGCACCGAGTGCCACCCAGACCTCGGTGAAATAGGCCGGCGCGCGGATCGCGCCAGGGAAGAGCGGCGCGGCGGCGCGCGCGGTGAGCCCGAGGCCGGCGAGGCCCATGACCGCGCCGTAGAAGCCGATGTGAAGCTGCTTGAGATTCACTCCGCCTTGATGCCCGCGTCCTTCACCACCGCGGCCCAGCGCCGCACTTCGGCCGCGATGCGCTCGCCGAGCTCGCGCGGATCGACCGGCATCGGGGTGGCGCCTTGCTTTGCAAAGCTGTCCAGTACGTCTGGGGAGGTCACGGCGCGGCGCACCGCGCTCGACAGCCTTTCACTGGCAAAGCCGGCGGGCGCGACCACGAACACATTGGGCGCAGCCTCGAATCCGGGGATGGTCTCGGAGAGCGCCGGAATCTCGGGCGCATTCGGCAAGCGCTGCGCGCTGGTGACCGCGAGCGCGCGGATCTTTCCGCCTCTGGCCTGCGATACGCCCGCCAGCGCGCTGACCACGCCGATCGGCACCTGCCCGCTCATCAGGTCGGGCATCATCGCCGTCGCGCCCTTGTACGGAACGTGCACCGCTTGCACGCCGGCGGTGCGCATGAAGAGCTCGAACGCAAGGTGTTGCAGGGTGCCGACGCCCGGCGAGGCGTAGCTGTACTTCCCCGGGCTCGCTTTCAGCACCGCGATCAACTCCTGCGCGTTGCTGGCCGGAAACGAGGGGGTACTGACAAGCGCGAGCGGCAGAGAGCACACGCCGCCGACCGCGGCGAACTGCTTCACCGGGTCGTACGCCGCCTTCGGGTTGATGGCGGGCACGATCAGCGTGCCGCTCTCGGCGAGCAGCAGCACATAGCCGTCGGGCGCCGCCCTCACGAGCGCATCCGCGGCGAGCGCGCCACCCGCGCCGGTGCGGTTCTCGACCAGGAAGGGCTGGCCGAGCAACTCGGCCAGCTTCGGCGCGATTACGCGCGCGATGCTGTCCATGCCCCCGCCGGGCGGGAACCCGACCAGCAGGCGCACCGGGCGGCTGGGGTACTCCTGGGCGGAAACCCCCAGTGAGAAGACGAGCAGCAAAGCGCCAAGGATGGTTTTCATGTTCCCAGGTAGTAGCTTTTGACCAGCGGGTTCTCGCGCAAGGCCCCTACGCCGCCCTCGAACACGATCTCGCCGTGCACGATGATGTAGCCGCGGTCGGCGATGCGGATCGCCTGGTGGAAATTCTGCTCGGCCATCAGCACCGTCAGGCCGGTGCGCTCCTTGAGCTGCTTGATGGTGGTGATGGTGTGCGACACCAGGATCGGCGCGAGGCCGACCGACGGCTCGTCGACCAGCAGGAGCTTCGGCGCCGACATCAGCGCGCGCGCGATGGCGAGCATCTGCTGCTGCCCGCCCGAGAGCGAACCGGCGAGCTGCCGGCGCCGCTCGGTGAGCACCGGGAACACTTCATAGGAGGCAGCGAGATTGGTGCGGATCGCCGCGCGCGCCTGCGGGCGAAAGGCGCCGAGCAGCAGGTTCTCCTCCACCGTGAGTTTCGGAAAAAGACGGCGGCCTTCGGGAACCAGCGCGACGCCCAGGTTTACGATGTCTTCGGTTGATAGCTTTGTCAGATCATGCGTTCGCCCGTCCAGCGAAAGCAAAACCGTGCCCCGTGTGGGCCGCACCATCCCCATCACGCATTTCATCAGCGTGCTCTTGCCATTGCCGTTGGTGCCAAGCAGCGCGACCGTCTCGCCGTTCTTCACCGAAAGCGAAACGCCGAGCAGGGCCCTCACCGCGCCGTAGCCGGCCTCGACGTCGGCGATGCTCAGCACAAGCGCCAAGGTAGGCCTTCTGCACCTCGGGGTTGCCGACGATCGCCGTGGGCGTGCCTTCGCAGATGATCTTGCCCGCGTCGAGGCACACCACGCGCTGCGAGAAGCGCATCACTGCCTGCATGATGTGCTCGATCATGATGATCGTTATGCCCTTCTCATTTAAATCAAACAATATTTTGAGAACCTCGTCCACTTCGGCACCGGCGAGGCCGGCCATGGCCTCGTCGGAGATCAGCAGGCGCGGCTTCGCCGCCATGGCGCGCGCCAGCTCGAGCTTGCGCAGCTCGACCTGCGACAGCTGGCTCGCCAGCACGCCGGCCTTGTCGGCGAGGCCGATGCTCGAGAGGATCTCCATCGCCTTCGCCTCGGCCTCGGCCTCGCGCAAATGCGCCACATAGGCCGAGGGCACGAGCAGGTTCTCCAATACCGACATGCTGTGGAACGGCCGCGGGATCTGGAAGCTGCGCGCGATGCCGAGGCGCGTGCGCTGATAGGCGGCAAGCCCGGAGATCTCGGAATTCTCGAAGCGGATCGAGCCCGACTCGTTTCGGAGGGAGCCGGAGATGCAGTTGATGAGCGTGGTCTTGCCCGAGCCGTTCGGCCCGATCAGGCCGAAGCGCTCGCCGCGCGCGATGTCGAGGCTCACCCCGGACAGCGCGGTGAAGCCGCCGAAGTGCTTCGACACCTGCTTTATCTGGAGGAGCGGCGCGTCCATTTGCGGAAAAGCCCGACGATACCGTCCGGCGCCAGCACGACGAAGAGGACCAGCAGCACGCCGACGACGAGGACGTTGATCTCGTTGGAGATGGTCACGGTGACGATCTGCTGGATCGAGCCGAGCAGCAGCGCGCCGACCACCGGGCCGATCCAGTGCCCGGTGCCGCCGATCATCGGCATCGCCAGCGCCGACACGCCCCAGTTGAGGCTGAAGCTCGACGCCGGCTCGATGAACGAGAGGTACATCGGCATCGGCGCGCCGGCCGCGCCCATCAGCGCGCCCGATACTACGCAGGCGAAAAGCTTCAGCTTGAGCGTCGGTACGCCGGAGCACTCGGCCGCCTCCTCCGAGTCGCGGATAGCGCGCAAGCCGCGCCCGATCCAGCCGACCTGGATGTAGCGCGCGATGGACACCGCGATCACCGCGAGCAGCGCCATCACCACGAACAGCATGCGGGTGTAGCTGTCGAAAGGCGCCATCACCTCCGGCCGCAGGAGCTGCAGCCCGGTGGCGCCGCCGACATAGCGCCAGTTCACCATGAAGGTCTCCATGATGAACAGGATCGCGACGGTGGCGATGGCGAAGAAGATGCCGCGCAGGCGCAGGGTCATGATGCCGACGCCGAAGCCGAGCGCGGCGCCGATCGCCGCGCCCGCAAGGATCTGCACCAGGAGCGGCGCCTCGAGCGCCTTGAACAGCACCACCGCGCTGTAGGAGCCCAGGCCGAAGAACGCGCCGGTGCCGAAGTTCACGTAGCCGGCGTAGCCGCCGAGGATGTTCCAAGCGGTCGACAGCACCACGAAGGTCAGCACGATGTAGGCGGCGTAGAAGAAGTACTCGTTCATGCCGGAGAGCGCTGCGCCGAAGGCAGCGATGACGACCAGAGCGGCGCCGATCCAGTACTTCATCTTCCGAACAGTCCCTGCGGGCGGATGCCGAGAACAATCAGGAGCAGTCCGAACGCCACTGCTGGCGCCCACGAAGCGCCCAGCATCATCAGCACGATCGACTCCGAGATGCCGAGGATCAGGCCCGCGGCGAGCGTCCCGGTCATGCTGCCCAGGCCCGCCAGCACCACCACGCAGAAGGTACGCCCGATGTACAGGCGGTCGAGCGCCGGCTCGACCGGGCCGACGATGATCAGCATCGCGCCGGCCAGCGCCGAGACCCCGGTGGCGATGCCGAAGGCCCATTGCTTGATGCGCACCGGGTTGGCCCCCATCAGGCGCAGCGCGGGCTCGTCCTGCGCCACGGCCTTGATCGCCCGCCCGGTGAATGTCTTGGAGAGATAGAGCGTCAATGCCGCCGTGAGCACCAATGCAATCCCAAACGCCACCAGCATCCGGTAAGGCAGGCGGTACTCCCCGATCGCCCAGCTCGAGCCGATGTAGGGCGCCGCCACCGTGCGCTGGTCGACGCCGAACACCAGGATCAGGCCGACCTCGATGATGAAGGCAAGGCCGAAGAAGAACGCCAGCCCGCGCACCCCGGCCTCGGTGCCGCGCTTCTCGAAGGTCTCGTAGTAGAAGCGGTAGATAAGCACGCCGAGGACGAAGAACGCTGGCATCAGCACGATCCCGGCGAGGATCGGATCCAGCCCCCAGCCGGCGACGATGAATGTGCAATACGAGCCGAACACCATCAGCGCGGGGTGCGCCACGTGCGGCACGTCGAGCAGGCCGAACGAGACCGACAGGCCGATGCTCACCGCGGCATAGAAGCAGCCGAGGAGAACGCCGAACAGCACGGCCTCGAACAGCAGGTCGAAGGAAAAGATCACGTCCCGGTAAAAAAAAGGCGCGGCATCGCCGCGCCGTTAATCTCAAATTGTTTTCCCAAGACTACTTCGCGGTGCGAGCCTTCTCGAAGGGCGTGATCACGTCGCCGGTCTTGTACTCATCCGGGTAGACCACGACCTGCTTGCCGGCCTTCCTGAACTGGTCCATGTCCTTGTCGGCCACGCCGCGGAACTGCGCCTGCACCACGCGCGGGTTGGCCCACTCGCCGTTCTTGTCCCAGCGGATCGGGCCGACGATGGTCTTCACCTCGTTCTTGCGGAAGTAGTCGGCGAGGCGCTTGTGGTCGAGGCTCTTCGTCGCGCCTACCGCCTGCTCGAGCATCTGGCCGATGGCGTAGTTGAACGGCGGCAGGTAGAAGCCCAGCGGGTCGACCTTGGCCTCGGCGGCCTTCTTCGAGTAGCGCTCGAGGAAGTCCTCGATGCCGGGGTATTTCATGCCGGGCACGTAGGAGTTGTAGTTCAGCACGCCGTTCAGCAGGCTGCCGAGCGAGGTCATGATCGGCGTGAACTGCAGGCCGACCATGCCGCCGCCGAAGATCAGCACCGACGAGCCGACGCCGATCTCGTTCACCGCGCGCATGATCGCCACCGAGTCGTTCGGGTAGGACATGACGAACACCATGTCCGGCTTGGCGGCGCGGATGCCGCGGATCAGCGATGAGAAATCGGTGGTGGTCGGCGGGTAATTCTGGTCATAGACCGACTTGATGCCGGCCTTCTTGGCGAGGTCGCGCGCGCCGTTCGCCAGGTTCTGCGCGAAGTCGTTGTCCGCGGCCAGCACCGCGACTGACTTGGCGCCGGCTTTCTGCCCGGCGCGGAAGAAGCCATCGGACCAGCTCGAGGCGTCGTTCCACGGCGCGTTGTTGAACCACATGTCGTGCTGCACCTTCGCGTTCACCTGGAACGAGAAGTTGCCCATCAGCAGCAGGCCGCGCTGCTTGACCAGCGGCATGATCGGCGCGGTCGGCACCGTGCCGTAGGGCGCGATCAGCAGGTCGACCTTGTCGACGTCGAGCAGCTTGGTGTAGATGCCGGGCACGTTGGCCGGATTGGTCTGGTCGTCGTAGGCGATCAGCTCCACCTGGCGATTCAGCAGCCCGCCCTTCTTGTTCACGTCTTCGACCCACATGCGCAGCGCGAGCAGCGCCGCCTGGCCGCCGGCGCCGAGCGAGCCGGTCTGCGGCATGCTCATGCCCACCTTGACCGGCCCGGCTTGCGCGAACGCCGCCCGCGGCAGGCTGGCGGCAGCAGCAAGCGCAGCGCCAGCCTTCAATACCTTACGCCTGGAACCTTTCATGATTTACTCCTCCTCTTCGACCTATTGTAATCAATCTTCAGCAGGCGGGCCGCGTTGCCGCCCATGATCTTGGCTTTATCGACCGAGGAAAGCTTCCCACGAGCGACGAAGCCCACCGGGTCCTCCACCCCCATGTCGAACGGATAGTCGGTGCCCATGACGATGTGGTCGGCGCCATAGCGCCGCACCAGGTTGTCCAGCATCTGCGGGTCGAACACGATGGTGTCGAAGTAGAACTTCTCGAGGTAGCTGGTCGGCTTCTTCTTGATCACGGTTCGGCAATCGGGCCGCGCCTTCCAGCCGTGGTTCATCCGCTCCCAGTAATGCGCAAGGAACCCCCCGCCGTGCGGCAGCACCACCTTGAGCCTGGGATAACGGTCCATCACCCCGTCGAAGATCAGGTGGCTCGCCGCCACCGTGGTCTCCAGGGGATTGCCGATCACGTTGTTGAAGTAGTGGTCGAGCAGGCGCTCGCCCTGCGTATAGCCGGTGGGATGCATGAAGAGGATGACGTCGAGCTCCTGCACCTTGGCGAAGAACCGGTCCAGGCCGAGCCGGCCGTCGGTGAGGTCCATGCCGTTGACGCTGCCGTTGATTTCGACGCCGCGCATTCCGAGCTTCTTGACGCAGTACTCGAGCTCTGACACCGCCATGTCCGGATCCTGCAACGGCACCGTGCCGAGGCCGACGAAGCGCTCCGGCCACTTGGCCACGATCTCGGCCAGGCGCTCGTTCACCAGCCGCGCCAGCTCCGCGCCCATCTTCGGCTCGGTCCAGTAGTAGGTCTGCTGCGGCGCCGGCGACACCGCCTGGATGTCGATGCCCTGGCGGTCCATGTCCTTGAGGCGCACTTCGATGTTCGACAGCTTCGGCGCGCGCTCGGCCACCTGCTTCTTGTTGGTTTCGCGCGTGATGGCGTTGGCGAACTTGATCTGCATCTCGTGCGCCGCCGGATTGAGCGGCGCGACCTTGGCTGCGGCATCCGGGTTGAGGTAGTGGCAGTGAATGTCGATGCGAAGGCTCTTGCCCTTTTTGTTTTTGACCGTTGCGGTCGAGCCTCTGCCGGCGGGTGCACAGCTGTACATCATTAGAGAACTCCCGGATGGTGGGTGTGTGGAGGATGACGACATCGCGCGCCGGCTCAAAGGCGAGTTTCACATTCTGATTTATGATCCCACCACCATGCGGCGCGTCGTGCTGATCCTCGCATTCCTACCAGCCGTGGTACTTGCCCAGGCCAAGGAGTACTACGGCGCGATCGCCTATTCCCTCGGCACCGGCGCGCACGGTTGGGCGAATGACCATCCTTCCCGTCCGGCTGCCGAGAAAGCAGCGCTGGCGAATTGCCGGAAGTTCGCCAAGGATTGCCAAGCTGTGGTCTGGTTCAAGAATGCCTGCGGTGCCATAGCGGTAGGGTCAAAGGGGTACGGGTGGGGCTGGGGCGAAAAGCAAGCTGCTGCGGAAATAGAAGCGCTCAAGAACTGCAGTCAGCACACGATGGGTTGCACGGTCCACCGTCGGGTCTGCACCTCCCACTAATTTAGTTCTCCACCGTCTCCACCGTCCCGCTCTTCACCGAGCGAAACACCGCTTCCAGCGCCGACACGTTGCCGATCATCTGGTCGTGCGGTATCGGATACGGCGCGCGCTTGGCCGCGGCGTCGGCGAACGCCTCGAGGTTGGCGAGCACGGCTTTCGCAGGCGGGTATTCCATGAAGTTTTTCTCAGCACCTCGAAAAGACGTCGTTAGCGTCCATCCCTGCGGAGCTTCGGGATGCGCCTTGTCGCGCACCTCCACCCACCCCTTGTTGCCGTAAAGCGCGAAGCGGCCGTCGAACGGGGTAGCGAGCACCGCACTGATTAGCGAGTTGGCGCCGGATTTATGGGTGACCAGGATTCCCAGCGTATCGCCGTTCACCAGCCGGCTGCCGAGCTGTCGCACTCGGGCGTAAACCTGCTGCGCCGGCCCGAGCAGGCCAACCGACAGGTCGAGCAGGTGGATGCCGGTCGCGGTCATCGGCCCGGCCGGCGCCTCCTTCTCCGACATGCGCCAATTGTCGGAGGTAAGGGAGAGAAATTTGTCCTGGCTGAAATTGGCTTCGATCTGCAGCAGCGTGCCCAGCTCCCCTGATTTCGCCAGGCGCACCAGCTCCTGGATCGGCGGCTCGAAGCGCTTCTCGTGGCCGACCGCCAGCGCCACCTCGTTCTGGCTGCAAGCCTTCACCGCGCGCAGCACGTCGGCGCGGTTGAGCGACAGCGGCTTCTCGCAGAACACGTGCTTCTTCGCATTGGCCGCAGCGACGATCTGGTCGGCGTGCTGGGTATGCGGTGTGCAAAGCACGACGCCCTGGACCGCCGGATTCTTCAGCGCTTCCTCGAAGCTGGTGATGGTCGGAATGCCGTCGAGCGCGACCGGCTGGACGTCCACCCCGCAGACGACCTTCAGCTTCGCGCTTCCCTTCACGAGCGGCACGATGATCCGGCCCCACCAGCCGAGGCCGACCACCGCTACGCCGAGCGGCTCCATCGCAGCTATTCCCCGCTTCTAATCCGCCGTGGCGCCGGCCTCCCGCACCGCCTTGCCCCAGCGGTCGGTCTCGCTCTGCACGAACTTGGTGAACTCCCCCGGCTTGCTGGTGACGACGTCGACGCCGCCGGTGGCGAGGCGCTGTACGACCTCGGGGGTCTTCATGGTTTCGATCACCGCGTTGTAGAGCTTGTCGACGGCGTCCTTCGGCGTGCCGGCCGGCACGAACACACCCTGCCACGAGCCGCTGGTGAGCTCGGGATAGCCCGCCTCGGCCATGGTCGGCGTGTCGGGGAACGCGGCGAGGCGCTTGGCGCTGGTGACGGCGAGGAGCTTGATGCGCCCGTTCTTCACGAAGGTCATCGCGGAGGAGGCGGTGACGAACATCATGTGAGTCTCGCCGCCCGCCAGGCCCGCAACTGCGGGGCCGGCGCCGCCCTTGTAGGGCACGTGCACCATGTCGAGGCCGCCCGCGACCTTGCGGAACACTTCGGTCTCGAGCCGGTTCTGGCTGCCGCTGCCGGGCGAGGCGTAGTTCAGCTTGCCCGGGTAAGCCTTGGCGATCTCGACCAGGTCCTTCACCGAGTTCGCTTTGACATCCGGGTGGATGACCAGCACGCCGGGCACGTCCACCACCTGCGTAACGTGGATGAAGTCCTTGGTCGGGACGACGCTCAGCTTCGGAAACACCGCCGGGTTGAGCGCCACGGTGCCGACGTTGCCGAGATAGATGGTGTAGCCGTCGGGCGCCGCCTTGGCCGCGGCGTCCATGCCGATGTTGCCCGAGGCGCCGGCACGGTTCTCGACCACCACCTGCTGGCCGAGCAGCTCGCTCAGGCGCGGCTGCAGGATGCGGCCGACGAAGTCGGACGCGCCGCCGGGCGCGAACGGCACGATCATGCGAATGGCTTTGTTGGGATAGCCCTGGCCCAAAACCAGCGACGGAACCAGCATCGCGAAAACGAGCAAAAGCTTGATCATGAATCCTCCGTGATGGGAAGTTGCACGGCCTTCTTGCGCCGCGCCGAAAGATCGAACGCCTTCGTGAGCATCAGCCGGTTGTGCGCCTCGGCGGCGGTCGCGTGCTGCGTGGCGTGGCCCTGCGACACGCGGTTCAGCCACTGCTCGGTCTCTTCGCGCATCGGCCCGCGCAGCTCGCCGAGCGCCATGTCGCCCGGCGGGTAGCTGCCGAGGAAGTCCACTTTTCGTTGCGAGTCGGGGTTGTACCCCTCACTCTGAGAACGGCTGGTGGCTAAAACAATATCCCGATGCGTGTCGTCGATGGTGAGCACGCCCTCGGTGCCGGTGATCCCCACCTCCAGGCTGTACACCGCTCCGGGCCACACGACCGGCAGCGCCCACGAGATCGACGCGTGGTAGATGCTGCCGTCCTCGAACGTGATCATGCCGGCGGTGGCGTCGATGCCTTTGCAGATCGGGCCGAGCGCCTTGTCCACGGAGCGCGCGTAGAGCTCGACCGGCTTCTTCGCCTCCATCATCCACATCACGATGTCGAGCGCGTGGGTGCCGGAGATCACCATCGGCGAGATCTTGGAGGGGTCCGAGGTGCGCTTGTAGTTATCCAGCGCCACCAGGCGGTTCATGAACGCGCGCGAGGTCACCATCGTCACGTCGCCCAGGCTGCCGGTGCGCACCTTTTCCTTCGCCGCCAGCCAGCGCCGGCGGAAGCGCTGGGTATAGCCGACCACCGCGTCGACTTTTGCTTTCTGGATGGCGTCGAGAACACGTTGCGATTCGCTCAGCTCCGTGGCCAACGGCTTTTCGATCAGTAAGCTGATCTTTCTTTCACACGCTGCCAGGATGGGCTCGACGTGCAGGTGCTCGTCCGTCGCGATGATCGCCGCGGTAATTTCAGGCCTTTTTAGGAGCTCCCTGAAGTCCGTGGTCGCATAGTCCGCCTGCGTCTTCGACTGGACGAGCTCGAGCCGGTCTTCCTTGCGATCGCAGATCCCGATGAAGTCGACCATCGGGTGGCGCGCGGCGACTTCGCCGCGGAACAGGCCTACGCGGCCCGCGCCGACGATCGCGAGGCCGATGCGCTTCGGGGTTTTTCGCATGGAAGGTCGACTGCGGCGTTGCGCTCGGCCGAGAGGTCGGCGGCGATGTACACCTCCATCACCATGCGCGCGTGCTCAGGCGTCACCAGCACCGGCCGGTCGTAGACCACCGCTTCGAGGAAGTGCACCGTCTCGGGCGCCATCGCGCCGGCGTAGGTATGCTCGACGAACTCGCCCGGCATGGTCGACATCGGCAGCTGCATGCCCTTCTTCACCGTGTTGAGAACGACATCGCGGTGCGAGTCGTCCACCATCACCGCACCCTCGGTGCCCACCATCTCGATCCACGTGGTGGAGAAGTTCGGGTAGCCGAGCGGCAGGCTCCAGCCGCCGCCGACGACGAAATTGAGCCCGCTGTCGAGCGTCACCGTAATCCACTGCGTGTCGGGGATCGGTTGGCCGCTGGATTCCTGCATCACGCCGAAATTCTGCTGCGAGTACACGCGCACCGGTTTCGCCGGCTCCAGGCACCAGAGCAGGAAGTCGAGGTCGTGCGTCGACTCCATCGCCGCCGGCGACAGCTTCACCCGCCCGCTGATCTTCTTGCCCAGGCTGCGGGTGATGTGCCGGCTCACCAGCGCGCTCACCGGCTTGCCGATCGTGCCGTCGCGGATGCACTGGCGCACGTAGGCGAACTTCGGGTTGAAGCGCTGCGAATAGCCGATGGTGAACTTGAGGTTCTTCTCTCTACTGAGTTTGATCAGCTCGTCGGCTTCGGCGAGCTCGAGCGCGATCGGCTTCTCGAGGAACACATGCTTCCCAGCGGCGAGGCAATCCCGAGCGATCGGGTAGTGCGTGGTCTCCGGCGTGGCCGAGATGTAAACCGCTTCGATATCGATTTTCTTCAGCAGTTCCTGGTAATCTGCGACCGCGGTTTTTGCTTTGGTTTTGCTGGACAGTTCGGCGAGGCGAGTCGCGTTGACCTCGGCCAGATGCAAGCCCTCCACCAGGGCGTGATTGGCGAGGGTCTCGGCGCGGATACCGCCGCACCAGCCGGTGCCGATGACGGCGACTTCGATTGGTTTTGTCATATCAATGGGCTCAGTGAACCTTTCCTGCTCCGGGTTGCTTGAGCGGATGGGCTTTGGCGAAGGCGTCGATTTCCATGCACTGGGTGTAGATGCGCATGGCGGTCGGCATGGCCTTCGTGTCGCAGTTGAAATAGGCCAGCGCGCCGATGATCTGCGAGCAGACGCAGATATCGGCGACGGTGGGCGAATCGCCGTGGCAGAAGCGGCCGGTTTCCTTCTCGCGCGCGAGATGGTCCTCGATCGCCTCCAGCGCGCGCATGGTCCAGTGCGCGAGCCAGCGGTTGCGCGCCGCCTCGTCGGCCTTCAGTTCCTTCTCGAGGTAGTTGCGCACGCGCGGCACGACCAGCGGATGGCCGTCGGCGGCAGCGATGAGCGCCAGGCCGCGCACGCGCGCACGGCCGCGCGGGTCCTTCGGCAGCAACGCCGGCTCCGGGTGCGTTTCTTCCAGGTATTCGAGGATAGCAAGCGACTGCACGAGGGGCGCACCCCCATCGTCAAGCATCAGCGCCGGCACCACCCCCTGCGGGTTCACCGCGAGGTACTCGTCGGTGTTCTGCCGGCCCTTGAGCAGGTCGACGGAGATTTCCTCGGCATGCATGCCCTTCAGCGCGAGTGCCACGCGCACCCGGTAGCTCGCCAGGGAACGCCAGAAGCCGTAGAGCTTCACGGATTGACTTTGATGTTTGCTTCTTTGATCAGTTTTTCGTACTTCGCCATCTCGTTCCTGATGAACGCCGCAAATTCCGCCGGCGTGCTCGATACCGCCTCGACACCGAGGTCGGCGAACCGCTTCTTCACGTCGGGATCGGCCAGCGCCTTCACCGTGTCGGCGTTCAGCTTGTCGACGATCGCCTTCGGGCTGCCGGCGGGCAGGAGCACGCCCCACCAGTTCACCGCGACCAGCCCCGGCGCCGCTTCCTGGCACAGCGGCGGCTCGGGCAGCAGCTCGTAGCGCTGCGCGCCGGTGACGCACAGCGCGCGCAGCTTGCCACCGCGGATATGCGCCATGGCCGGCAGCGAGTCGGAGAAGATGTACTGGATCTGGCCGCCGAGCAGATCCTGGATCGCCAGCACGCCGCCCTTGTAGGCCACCTCGACCGCGTCGACCTTCTGGCCGTTCTTCAGCATCTCGCTCGAGAGGTGCGACACGCTGCCCGGACCGCTGGTGCCGTAGTTCAGCTTGCCGGGGTTTTTCTTCGCGAAGGCGATGATCTCGTTCAGCGACTTGAACTCCGAATCGGTGCGCACCACCAGCACGTTGGGCCCGGTGGAGATCATCGACACCGCGATGAAGTCCTTCTCGATGTTGTAGGGCACCTTGGAGAGCAGCGGATTCACCGCCACCGGGCCGAGGTTGCCGACGACGAAGGTGTAGCCGTCGTTCGGCTGCTTGGCCGCGAAATCCATGCCGATCGAGCCGGCGGCGCCGGGCTTGGACTCGATGATGACCTGCTGGCCCCAGAGGTCGCCGAGCTTCGCGCCGTAGACGCGCGACATCAGGTCGGAGCTGCCGCCGGGCGGATAGGTGACGATCAGCCTGACCGGCTTGGTCGGGAATGTCTGGGCCAGGGATGCGGTTGAGATAAGAAGCAACGAGAGAAAAAGCGTTTTCATGATCTCCTAGCCCTCTATCTTCATGTCCTTGATGATCGGTCGGAACTGGTCCATCTGCCGCTTGAAGATGGCTTCCTGCTCGGCGCCCGAAGAGCCGACCGGTTCGGCGGCCATTTCGCGCAGGCGCTTTGCCACTTCGGGATGCTTCACCGCCGCGGCGGCTTCCTTGCTCAGGCGCTCGACGATCTCGCGCGGGGTTTTGCCCGGTGCGAAGAAACCGTTCCAGCCGTCGGCCTCGAGCACCGGGTAGCCGAGCTCGCGCACGGTGGGCACATCGGGCAACTCCGGAATGCGCCGCGAGGCGCTGGTGGCGAGCGCCTTGAGCCTGCCGGCCTTGATGTCGGCGAGCGAGCTCGAAAGCTGGTCGCCGCCGAGATGGATGCGCCCGGCGATCAGCTCCTGCTTGAGCGGCGCTGCGCCTTTGAACGGGATATGCGTCATCTCGACGCTGGCGGCGCGCCCCAGTGCCTCGCCGAGCACATGCATGGTCGAGCCCGGGCCGGTGGAGCCGTACGTGTAGGGCTTGAACTGCTTCACATGAGTCATCGCGTCCCGCAGATCCTTCCCCGGTGTGCTCGGATGTGCAGTCCAGACAAATGGAACGTAAACCGCGATCGAAACACCGACAAAATCCGCGTCGGCGTTGTACGTCGCGCGGTTGGCGAGCGCGGCGGCAACGGAGGCAATCGGAAACGTGACGTTGTGGATCAGCAGCGTGTAGCCGTCGGGCGCGGAGCGCGCGACCTCGGCCGCGGCGATGGTGCCCCCGGCGCCGGCGCGGTTCTCGACCAGCACCGGCTGCCCCACCTGCTCGCTCATGCGCTGTCCGACGAGGCGCGCGACGATGTCGGTGGTGCCGCCGGCGGGGAACGGCACGAGGATGCGGATCGGCTTGGAGGGGAACGCCTGACCGAAAGCGGCCGCCGAACAGAAAACGCACGCCAGCAGGACTAGAAACCGGGCCATCGCTTCCTCCTCAGGATGCGCGGCTAGTCTAGCCTAAGCCTGCACCGCTTCGTCCACCGGTTCGCGTCGGCGATGATCGCCGATCAGCCGCTCGCGCAGTACTTTCGACAGGTAGTCGATCGCGTACACCGCCAGGATCACCAGCAGGATGATGGTGCAGGCCTCCTGCAGCGCGTAGGCGCGCAGCCGGTCGGCGAGCAGGAAGCCGATGCCGCCGGCGCCGACGATGCCGAGGATCGACGCCGAGCGTACGTTGTGCTCGAACATGTAGAGCGTGTTGGACAGCATCATGGGCAGCACCTGCGGCAGAACGCCGAAGCGCACGCGCTGCAGGCCGTTGCCGCCGGCCGCGGCGATGCCGTCGATCTGCTTGCGGTCCAGATTCTCGATCGCTTCGGAGTAGAGCTTGATGAAAGTGCCGGTCTCGACGATCGCGATCGCCATGATGCCGGCGAGCGGCCCGAGGCCGACCGCGCGCACGAAAATGAGCGCCCAGATGAGGTAGTCGAACGCACGCAGCAGGTCGGCGAAGCGCCGCGTGCCGAATTGCAGCGGGCGCGAGCGCGTCATGTTGCGGGAAGCGAGGAAGCTGAGCGGAAAGGCGAACACCGCTCCGAGCAGCGTGCCGAGGAACGCCATGGCGATGGTCTCGCCCATCGCCTTGAGGAACTCCGGCAGGTGCCCCCAGCCGGCGGGCGGGAACAGCTGCGCCACCACCACCGAGGCGAATTTGCCGACGCCGTGGACGAAGTCGCCGCTGAGGAAGCCGAAGTGGTACAGGCAGTAGAGCGTGAGCGCGGCGTTGCCGCCCCACAGAACCCAGGCGCGCACGCGCTCGGCCGTCACGCGAAGCTCGCCTTCCCGATGGCGCGGTGGCGAAAGCGCTCGCTCAGGATGTCGATCGCCATCACGGTAGCCACCACGATCAGCAGGATGGCGCCGGCATCGCCGAAGTACAGCAGCTGCACCGAAGTGAAAAGGTCATGCCCGATGCCGCCGGCGCCGACGAAGCCGACGATGGTGGCGCTCCTCACGTTGAGCTCCATGCGCCAGAAAATGTAGGACATGTAGTTCGGCAGCACCTGGGGCAGCACGGCGAAGCGCATCACCTGCAGCCAGCTGCCGCCGGAGGCGCGAATCCCGTCGATCGGCAGCGGGCTGATGTTCTCGTTCACCTCGGCGAACAGCTTTCCCTGCGCGCCGACCGTGTGCACCGTGATCGCGAGGATGCCGGCGAGCGGGCCGATGCCGAAGGCGATGATGAAGAGCAGCGCCCACACGATATCCGGCACCGTGCGCGCGACCTCGAGCACCCGGCGCGTGATCCAGTAGACCGCATAGTGCTGCGCCAGATTGCGCGCGGCGAAGAAACTCAGGAAGCCGCCGAGCACGGTGCCGATCACCGTGGCGAGATACGCCATCAGCAACGTATTGAGCAGGCTTTCCATCCACTTCGCGCCGTCCCAATACCATTCGCGCACATCGGCGGCGAAGGTCGCCATGCCGATCGGCGGCACCAGCTTCACCAGGAACTCGGTGGTGCGCGGCAGCCCGCCGAACAGCGTCACCGGATCGAACCTGGCGGTAATCCAGGAAGCGGCGAGGCAGGCCGCGAACACGCCGCAGAACAGCGCGGCGTACAGCCGCTTCTGGCGGCGGTACGCGGAGTACTGCTCTTCGAAACTCACTTAGCTCGCTTGCGCCGCGCTTCGCGCTCGTCGGCGGCTGCCTGGCACATCAGGGTGTAGTCCTTGTGGCTGACGCCCATGATGCCGGTGGTCTTGCCCTGCGCCACCGACTCCGCCAGCGCCATGTCCACCTGGTGCAAGCTGGTGAAGAGCTTCAGCATGTCGGCGCGCATGTCGGCCGGCACGTCCTTGCGGATCACCACCGGCGGCGAGGGCAGCGGATCGGACGTCCAGATGATGCGGATGTCTTCGCGCTTGAGCAGGCCCTGGTTCATCATCTGGCGGATGTTGCCGAAGCCGTCGCCTTTCGAAGTCCAGGTGAACGCCGCGTCGTAGGTGCCCTTCAGCACGCCGAGCACGCTTTGGACGTGCCCCCCTGACAGCGGGCTCTTGTAGTACTCGTCCACCGGCTTGCCCATGGCACGGAATGCGGCGGTCGGGATGAGATAGCCCGAGCCGGAGAGCGGGTCGGTGCGCGCCACCACCTTGCCCTTGAGATCGTCGATCGTCTTGTATGGGCTGTCGGCCCTTACCACCACCACTGCGTTGTAGCCCATGGAGCCGTCGATGGCGGCTGCCGCGACCAGCGGCTCTACCCCGCCCTTGCTGTCGGCGTATGTCTGGCAGTAGCTGAATCCGGAGAGCCACGCGAGGTTGATCTGCCCGGCGATGAGCGCGTTCATCACCCCCGAGTAGTCCGTTGCCTGGTAGAGCTCCCATTTCACGCCGGTCGTCTTCTCGGCGTGCCGCAGGAAACCGTCCATGGTCTTGGTCGTCGAGGTCTGCGTCTCGACCGGGATCACCCCGTACTTAACCACCGGGTATTTCTTTTGCCACTGCGCGTTTGCGCCCGAAAGCGAGAACAGCAGAGAAATTGCAAGAACAATCCTAAGCAGCATGACGTGCCTCCTCGATGGCTTCGCTGTCTCCGAGATCGGTACCGTAGATATCCCTGGCGACTGCCTGCGTGAGCTGGCCCGGCACGCCGTCGAAGACGATCGCGCCCTTGCGCATGCCGATGATGCGGTCGCAATAATCGCGCGCCGTCTGCAGCAGGTGCAGGTTGCAGATCACGGTGATGCCGTCTTCCTTGTTGATGCGCCGCAGAGAGTCCATGACGATGCTGGCGTTGCGCAGGTCGAGCGAGGCGATCGGCTCGTCCGCAAGCAGGATCTTCGGCTCCTGCACCAGGGCGCGGGCGATGGCGATGCGCTGTTGCTGGCCGCCCGAGAGCTCGTCGGCGCGGTGCAGGCCGTGCGACACCATGTCCAAGCGCTCCAGCGCCCGCATCGCAAGCTCGCGATCACGCGCCGAGAACATCATCAGCAGCGTCGGGAGCGTCGCGTGATAGCTGATGCGGCCCATCAGCACGTTGGTCATCACCGACAGGCGCGGCACCAGGTTGAACTGCTGGAACACCATGGCGCAGTGCGCGCGCCATTCACGCACCCGCCGGCCCCTCAGCGCCAGCACGTCCACGTCGTCGCAAACGATGCGGCCCGAGCTTGCATCGGTCAGCCGGTTGATCATGCGCAGTAGCGTCGACTTACCCGCGCCGGAACGGCCGATGATGCCGACCATCTGGCCGCTCGGTACCTCGAACGAAACGTCATCAACCGCGACCAGCGAGCCGAACTTCCTCGTCAGGCGCTCGAGCTTCAGCATGTTCCCCCTCGAATCGATGTTGGCCGAACAGCGCGAACACTGTCAAGATAAACAGCATGCGAGCGATCATCATCGGCGCCGGCCGCGGCCGGCGCCTCATGCCGACCACCGAGAATGCGCCGAAGTGCTTCGCCGAGATCCGCGGCAAACGCATCCTCGACTGGACGGTGGAGGCGCTCGCCGCCGGCGGCGCCACCGAATTCTGCTTCATCGGCGGCTACCGCATGGATGCGGTCGAGCGCGAGTATCCGCAATTCGCCTTCCGGCGCAACGACGACTGGGAGAATAACAACATCCTGGTGTCGCTGATGTGCGCCGAGGACCTGATGGACCGGCCGTTCCTCACCACGTACTCCGACATCCTCTTCACCCGAGAGGTGGTGAGGAAGCTGGTGGATGCTCCCGCCGACATCGCGCTGGGAATCGACACCGACTGGCGCGAGCACTACCGGCCGCGCACCCAGCATCCGCCGCACGATGCCGAGAAGGTGATCACCGCGAACGGCGCCGTGGAGCGCGTGCAGCGCACGATTCCGTACGAGGACGCGACCGGCGAATTCATCGGCGTGGCGAAATTCAGCGCGCGCGGCGGCAAGCTGCTGCGCGAGCACTATCAGCGCCGCCGGCGGGAGTTCTGGGGCAAACCGTACCGCGAGGCCGCTTCCTTCGAGAAGGCGTACCTCATCCATCTATTCCAGGACATGATCGAGCAGGGCGTGCGCTTTGGCCACGCCGATACCCACGGCCGCTACCGCGAGATCGACACCCAGGAAGACATGGACCTGGCGCAGCGCGGGTGGAACGGATGATGTTCCCGGCTTCGGTGGTCGGCTCGCTGCCCCGGCCGCCGCGGGTCTTGGATCTTTTGGATGACCCCTATTGCGCGGCAATGGACGAAGCCATTCGCGGCGCCATTGCGATGCAGGAAAAGGCCGGCCTGGACGTGATCACCGACGGCGAATGGCGCCGGCGCTCCTATATCGGGGTGATCGCCGAGCTCGCGCACGGCTTCGCGCTCGAGACCAACCCGCTCGATGGCCGGCCATGGACGGTGGTCACGGAGAAGCTTTCCATGAAACAGGCGGGATTCATCGCCCGCGAAGCCGAGTTTTTGAAAAAAAATAGCTCTGTAAGCACAAAGGTGACCCTGCCAGCCCCCGCGCTGCTCGGTGAGCGGCTATGGCACCCGGTGCGCTCGCGCAATGCCTATCCGAAGCGCGACGACTTCGTGCGCGATTGCGTGGCGCCGCTGCGACGCGAGATCGAGCAGATGGCCGCCATGGGGGTGGACATCGTGCAGATCGACGACCCGCACCTGTGCCTGTTCGTCGACCCCGATGTGCGGCGGGCCTACGACAATCCCGATCGCGCTGCCGACTTCGCCGTCGACATGATCAATGCGCTGGTGGCGGGCTTCCGCGGCGTCAGGTTCGCGGTGCACCTATGCCGCCGCGCCGGCGCGCGCGTGCGCGGCGAGAAGCACCACGCCGGCACCTACGGGCCGATCCTGCCGCAGCTCAACCGGCTGAAGGTGCAGCACCTGACGATGGAGTTCACCGCCGCCGGCGCCGATGACCTCGAGAGCCTCGGCCGGCTGCGCGAGGATTTCGAGCTCGGCCTCGGCGTGGTCGACGTCACGCCGGGCGTGGAGCAGACCGCGGAGGTGATCGCCCAGCGTGTGCGCCGCGCCTTGCAGCGCGTCGATGCCAGGCGCATCACGCTCAACCCGGACTGCGGCTTCGCCCCCGGCTCCGCCGCCAAGGTCGGCATGGACGAGGTCGAGCGCAAGCTGCGCGCGGAGGTCGAGGCGGCGCGCCTGCTGCGCGCGAGCCGCTAGGGAAGGTCTGATTTAGTCACCCCCGCGAAGGCGGGGGCCCATTTTTGTTTTTACGAACATAGGTTCCCGCCTTCGCGGGAACGACCATCACCGCCTTTTTCAGAGTTTCCCTAGCTGCCGATCTCGCCGCCGTCGTCTTTCGTAATCGCGAGCACCGAGCCGCGCGGCGGCAGATCGGGTCGGAAGTCCGGCCAGCGCGTGGACGGCTTGTCGAATGTGGAGCCTTCGCCGGGGTGCTGGATGGCGAGGAACAGGGTCTTCCCGTCCGGCGTGAACTCGGGCCCGCACACCTCGGCGCCGTCCGGGCCGGTAAAGAAACAGCGGGTCGCGCCGCGTTTCTCTCCGCTCGTCGGTGCCGCGTACAGGCTGTCGTTGAAACCGGCGGCGTCTTCCTGGCCGTCGGTCGAGATCCAGATGCGTCCTTTCGGGTCGAACGCGACGTTGTCCGGGGCCGCCACCCAGCCGTTCGCGCTCGGCGCATTGGGATAGCGCGCGCGCTGCTCCGGCTTGGACGGATCGCCGCCGACGATGAAAAAGCCCCAGTCGCACTCGGTCGCGGCGTGGTCCGGCTTGCCGTTCACTCGCGGCGGCACGATCTCGATGATGTGACCCCACTTGTTCTCGGCGCGCGGGTTGGCAGCGTCGATCTGAGCGGCGGTGCGCCGCTCGTTGAACGTCATCACGACGTAGATGTTTCCCGTAAGGGGATTCGGCTCGACGTCCTCCGGCCGGTCCATCGGCGTCGCGCCGAGCAGCGTGCCGGCGCGCCGGGCTTCGATCACTACGTCCGCCTGGCTGTTGAAACCGTTGGCCGCGGTGAGTGGGCCCTGGCCGTGCACCAGCGGCAGCCAGCGCATCTTGCCGTTCGTCTCGAAGCGCGCCACGTACAGCGTGCCGCGGTCGAGCTGGTCGCGGTTGGCCTCGCGGTTCTTCGGATCAAACTTGTCCTGGGTGACGAACTTGTAGACGAACTCCATGCGCGCGTCGTCGCCGGAATAGATGGCGATGCGGTTGTCGTGGTTGATGGCATGGGTGGCGCACTCGTGCGCCGCGCGGCCGAGCGCCGTGCGCTTCACCGAGGTGTGGTTCGGATCGTACGGATCGATCTCGACGATCCAGCCGAAGCGGTTCGGCTCGTTCGGCTCCTTGTCGAGGTTGAAGCGGTCGAAGTAGCGCCCCCAGTCCGCGTAGCGGCCCTTGCCGCTGATGTTGTAGCGCTTGCGCGCGGCAGCCTCCGGCCCCTGGCCCGCGTCGCCGGTGAAGTAATTCTGGATATTCTCTTCCGCGGTCAGCATCGTGCCCCATGGCGTGGTGCCGCCGGCGCAATTGTTGAGGGTGCCGAACGAGCGCGTGCCGGTCGGGTCTGCATTGGTGCGCATGCGCTCATGCCCCGCCGCCGGACCAGCGATGCGCATCGGCGCGTTACCCGAGATGCGCCGGTTGTAGCGGCTGTCCTTGACCACGCGCCACTGGTTGCCTTCCTTCGCGATCTCGGTGATGGAAAAGCCCTGCGCCGCCACCTGCACTTCCGCCTGCTGGCGGGTGAGCTGCTTCGGGTTGCCCGGGAAGCAGATCGCCGCGCGATGGTTCTCGTGGTTGACGCCGAGGAGGCCGCGCGTGGAGCTCTTCGAACCGAGCGGCAACGGCATGAAGGAAATGAAGTCGGCATCGGTTCCGAACTGCTGTTCCTGCTGCTCGCCGGTCTGGGTCACCGGGTTGTACTCCGGCGCGCCGGCCTTGATCGGGTCGCCCTGCCGCAGCAGCACCTGCGCCTTGTAGCCCGGTGGCACCTGGATTCCCTCGCCGCTCGAGCGCGGGACCTCGGTAAATGCCGGATCAGAGCTGCTCGCGGCGCTCATGGTTCCGCAGCCGAACAGCCCGAAGGCGCTACTCGCCGCCATACCCTTCAGCATGGAGCGCCGGGAGATGACTTCGCCGATGGCCGGCTCGGCCGACGGATTGACGGGCACGCCGTCCAGTTCTTCGAATTTGTCCATTAATTTGCCTTTATCCCTGCTTTTTTGATGAGATCTGCGTTGTCGCGCAGCTCGCGATCGATCATTCCCTGGAATTCCGCAATCGAAAGTGAGAGCGGATCGGCGCCGAGCCTGGTGATGCGATCGCTGATTTCCGGTGACTGCACCAGCGCGTTGATTTCCTTGTGCAGGCGCTCGACGATCGGGCGCGGGGTCTTGGCGGCCACCAGCGTGCCGACCCAGAAGTTGTAGTCCGAGTTCGGATATCCCGCCTCCACGGTCGTCGGCAGCGTGGGCATGAGCGAAGTGCGCTTCGGCCCGCTCACCACGTGCGCGTCGACCTTGCCCGCGTCCTTCATCTTCTGCGCCTGGAACACCAGCGCGAAATAGCAGTCGGCGCGCCCGGAGATCACCTCGGTGAGCGCTTCCCCCGCGCCCTTGGTGTGGATGTTCTGCACCTCGAACCCGGCGGCGGCGCGGAAGCGCTCGAGCGCCATGTGCGTCGCGCTGCCGGAGCCGGCGGTGGCGCAATTGAGCTTGCCCGGCTGCGCCTTCGCCGCCGCGACGAAGTCCTGCACCGCCTGGTACCTGCCCGGCGGCGTGATCATGATGGTGGGAATCGTGGCGACGGTGGCCACTGGCGCCAGCTCCTTCGGGTCGAGACCCGGATTGAGCAGCGTCGACACGGTGAAGGCCGAGGCGTACATCATGAGGTTGTGCCCGTCGGGCTCCTGCGTCGCGACCCACTTCGCGCCGACCAGGCCGCCCGCGCCCAGGCGGTTTTCGACGATCACCGGCTGGCCAAGCCGCTTGGAAAGCTCCTCGGCCAGGACGCGCGCCATGGTGTCGGACGCGCTGCCCGGCGTGACGCCGGAAATGAGGCGCACCGTCTTGGTGGGATACGTCTGTCCCTGGGCGGCCGCGGAAAACGCCAGCGCCAGAACCGTCAGCAGCAGTCTCATTGCGCCCTCCTCATCAAACTTTCGCCAGCCCGAACTGCCCGGCCAGCCAGTCCGCGGTACGGCTGCGGTAACGGTACGGACGGTTGTTTGCGTTGTGCCCGCCGTCCTCGACGATCATCAGCTCGACCGGCCCCGCCACCGCCTTCGCCAGCTGCTCGGCGTGTGATGCGGGTACCAGCCGGTCCTGCCTGCCGGTGACGATGAAGATCGGGCAGGTAATCCGCGGCGCCGCTTCCTTCATCGTAAGCGTTTTCGCCACCGCCCGAGCCTGCGTTTCATCTTTGGAATGGCTGCGCACGCGGAAAGTCTCGCGCGTGAGCGCGGGCAGGCCGTCCCAGATGCGGTCCCATTCGAAAGGTCCCGATAACGCGATGCAAGCACGGATCCGTTTCTCATATGCTGCGGCGCGGGGAGCGTAGTAGCCACCGAGGCTGACGCCCCAGATGCCGACTTTTTGCGCATTCAGGTCCGGCCTTCCCTCGATCCAGTCGACCACGGCTGTCGCGGCGCGCTCGTAGTCGCCGCAGATCGGAATGTCGTACTCCGCCTCCCCCTGCCCCGGGCCGTCGATCGCCAGCACCGCGATGCCGCGCGCGAGGAACGGCTCCTCGTAGGCATGGATCTCCTCCTTGGTGGAGTCCAGGCCCGGCGCCATGATCAGCACCGGGTTATTGCTGACGTTCGGCTTCCTTAACACCGCGTATAGCTTTCGATTGCCGAACTCAATTTCGACGCGCTCCCCCGGCGGCCGCGCATGCGCCACGCCATCGCGATAGCACGCCACCGCCTTCATGTGCGCCGCGCGCATCTGCTTCGCGTCCTGGACGAAGACGAACTTGGCGAAGTGGTAGTAGATCGCCGCGCGAATCAAGTGTTCGCCAGCACTCAGTCGATAACCCTCGCTAAGGGACTTGCGGCCCAGATCTTCGTGGACCTTCGCGCGCGCACTCCACGCCACGCACCAATCCTCCCACCGCTCGAGCGATTTGGTGACGTCCTCGAAATCGGCCAGCAGCACGCCGTTCGAGACGAAGCGCGGCGCCCAGTGAGAAATGGCGGAGGAAGTGCGGGCGTCGGTCATCCGTAGACCGGCAAACGCGTTGTGATGGCCAAGGGCATGAAGACCACCATCTACTTCGAAATGGTTAGACGGCGGCGGGATCGTGCCGCAATCCGCGATTCATGGATTACTCGAGTAGTGGCGCATCCTGAGCATGAGCGCGCCCAAGCGGATGGACGGATCCGCCGATGGGCGAGGATTAATGAAGCCGGAGGCCGCTGGCTGCGCGTGGTGGTTCTGGCGGATGGCGAGACGGTGCATAATGCGTTCTTCGATCGAGGTTTTGCGCCGTGAAAATCCGTTACTTCCACGACACTGACACCTTGTATATCGAGTTCCGCCAGGCCCCGGTCGTAGAAACGCGTGACCTGGACGAGAACACCCAGATCGATCTGGATGCCGGCGGCAACGTATGCTCACTCACGCTCGAGCATGCCAGCGAGCGCACAGACCTTCCCGGAATCGATTACCAGCAAGTCGCCGCCTAGACTTTCTTCAGTGCCTGGAGAATCCGCTCCGGAGTAAACGGCATCCGTGTTACGCGCGCATTAAGGGGCGCGAGCGCGTCATTGATAGCGTTCATGATCGCGGCGGGCGCTCCAGCCGTGCCAGCCTCGCCGACGCCCTTGGCGCCAAGTTGCGACTGCAGCGTCGGCGTCTCGATGTGCGCGCAAATGATGTCCGGCATCTCGCCGGACATCGGCACAAGGTAGTCGGCCATGTTTCCGTTAAGGAGCTGCCCCTCAGGGCTGTAGAGGCATTCTTCGTACAGTGCGGCGCCAATTCCCTGCACCACCCCGCCGCGAAGTTGCTCATCCACCAGCATCGGGTTGATCACCGTGCCGGAGTCCTCGACGCACCAGTGCTTGAGCAGCTTGACGAACCCGGTATCGGGATCGACCTCGACCAGCGAGGCCTGGATGCCGTTGGTGAAGGTGAAGCCGTATTGCCGCGGGGTGTAATGCCGGGTGACGGTGAGCTCGGACTGGAAGTCCATCGGCAGCGTGTCCGGCCGGAAGTAGGCGACGCGCCCGAGCTCGGCAAGATCGAGCTTCTTTTCTTGCGTGAGCTTGTTGATCACCGCGTTGCCGGCGATATCGAGCTCCGCCTTGTCCGCTTTCAGTATATGAGCGGCGACCTCGAGCATGTTTGACCGCAGCGCGCGTCCTGCCAGGAGTACCGCCTCGCCGCCGATACCGGCGCCCCGCGAGGCCCAGGTGCCGCCGCCATAAGGCGTCACCCCGGTGTCGCCGGTAATCACTTTGACTTTATCCATCGAGACGCCAACCGCACTGGCGGCGATCTGCGCAAAGATGCCCTCGGTGCCTTGCCCTTGTTCCGTGACGCTGCACATCACCGTCACCATCCCGGTCGGCTCGAGACGGATGGTGGCGCCGTCCTGCGCGGAGATGCGCGCGCCGCCGACGCCGTAGAACGCCGGCGAGGGATTCGTCACCTCGATCATTGCCGCCAGGCCGATTCCGCGATAGATGCCCTTGTTGCGCAGGGCTTTTTGCTCGGCCCTGAGCTGCGAGTAATTCGTGATCTTCAAAAGCAGGTCGAGCGCCTTGTGGTGCGAGAGCTTCTCGAACTTGATGCCCGACGGAAACGTGTAGGGATAGGCGTCGTCCGCTATTAAATTGATTTTTCTAAATTCAGCGGGATCGATGCCGAGCTTCTGAGCGGCCAAGTCGACGATGCCTTCGGTGAGTGCCACGGCGATCGGGTGGCCGACGGCGCGGTACTGGCAGGTAACGTTCTTGTTGGTGAACACCACGTGCATGCGCGCCCTGTACTTCTGGTGCTTGTATGGCCCACCGGTGAGGTTGACGACCTGGTTGCCCTCGATGCCGCTGGTGCGCGGATAGACCGAGTACGGCCCGATAGCCGTCAGGTCATCCAGCTCGAATGCGAGTATTTCCCCCGCCTTCGTACAAGCGATGCGCACCTTTGCGCGATGCTCGCGCGCGTGGATGTCGGAAAGAAAGGACTCCAGCCGGTCTGCCACGAACTTCACCGGACGGCGCAGCATGACGGAGAGCGCCGCGGTCGCCATCTCGTCGGCGTACACGTGCACCTTGATGCCGAAGGAGCCGCCGACGTCCTTCGCGATGACGCGCACGTTGCCTTCCGGGATGTTCAGGTGCCGCGAGAAGATGTCCTGCATCATGTGCGGCGCCTGGGTGGCGTGATACACGGTCAGCGAATGCTCGCCGGCGTTGTAGTCCGCGAGGATGGCGCGGCCCTCGAGGCACACGCCGGTGTGACGGCCGAAGTGGAAGGTGTCTTCGACCACGACATCGGCCCTGGCGAAGACCTCGTCGACCCCGCCGGTGTCGTGCTCGCGCTGGAAGCAGATGTTGTCGCTGAACTCCGGATGGATCACCTGCTTGCCCGCAAGCGATTCTTCCATGTCGACGACCACGGGGAGCTCCTCCCACTCCGCTTCGATCAGCTGAGCGGCGTCTTCCGCCTGTGTGCGCGATTCGGCGACCACGGCCGCCACCGCCTCGCCTTGCCAGCAGGCGCGCTCGATGGCGATGGCATGCTGCGGCGGCGACTTGATGCCCTTGAGGTGCGCGAGCACCGCGACCCACGGCGTGCAGTACTCGGCGACCGCGCGCCCATCGAACACACCGATGACGCCGGGTTGGGTTCTCGCTTTTGAAAAATCCAGCTTCCTCAACCGGGCGTGCGCATACGGGCTGCGGAAGAACACCACGTGCGCCAGGCGCGTAAAACGCAGGTCGTCGGTGAAGGCGCCGCGCCCCTGGAGCAAGCGCGCCGCGTTCGGCCGCGGCACGCTTTCCCCGATGTAGCCGCGGTCGACTTTGGTTCCGGGAGTGTGGAGCGGAAGCTCAGCCTTGCCCATGGATTTCGCTCTCGATGGCGTCGACGATGGCTTGGTACCCGGTGCAGCGGCAGTAGTTGCCGGAAATATGCGAGCGGATTTCTTCGCGCGTCGGCTTGCTGTTCAACCGCAGGAGGTCCTGCGCCGCCATCAGCATGCCCGGCGTGCAGAACCCGCACTGCAGCGCATTCTTCTCGTGGAACGCCTTCTGCAGCTTTGCCAGTTCCTTGCTGTCGGAGAGGCCCTCGATGGTTTCGACGCGGCAGCCGTTCGCCTGCACCGCAAGCATCAGGCAGCCGCGTACGATGTCACCGTTGACACGCAGCGTGCACGCGCCGCAGACGCCGTGCTCGCAGCCAATGTGGGAGCCGGTCAGCCCGAGCTCGTCGCGCAAGAAATCCACCAGGTGCTGGCGCGGCTGGACGCTGCGCGTGACCTGCGTGCCGTTCACCGACAGGGTGATTACGAGAGTCTGTTCCATGCGCGCTCGAGCAGGACGCCGGCGAGGTGCCGCTTGGTGGCCGGGGAGTTGTAAAGGTCGCCGTTCGGCGTCGGAAGGGCTTTCTTAGCCTCTTCGAGGGATCGGGGCTTGAGCAGGATCGGCGTTGCCGCCACACCGAAAAACGCGATGCGCTTCTCGGCGCCACGGCTGGTCCCCGCCAGGCCGACGATGGCGTAGTCGCCTTGCCGGCGTGCTAGCTCGAGGAACACGGATTTCGCCGCTTTCGGAAACTCGGCGCAGACCAGGATCTCGCCCGGCCTGAGGTCGGTCTCGAACAGCGCCTTGAAGAAGCCCGCGGCCGGAACCCGCCGCTCGCCATTCTTCCCCGCGACGATCAGCACTGCATCGAGCGCCAGCGCGCACGCCGGCAGCTCCGCGTTCGGATCGGCGAGCGCGAGGCTGCCGCCGAGCGTGCCGCGGTTGCGAATCGCTGGGTGGGCAATGTGCGCGACTGCCTCCGCGACGAGCGGCAGGTGCTCGCGCACCTCCGGTGAGCGCTCGACCGTGGTGTGGGTGCACAGCGCGCCAATGCGCACGACGCCGTCGCGCGCTTCGATCGTGGAAAGGCCCTTGAGGCCGGTGATGTCGACCAGCAGCTCCGGCGAGGAGAGACGCATGTTCAGCGCCGGAATCAGGCTCTGGCCGCCGGCGAGGATCTTCGCGCCCGGACGCTCGAGGAGGTCGAACGCCTCCGTCAGCGAGCTTGGTTTCGCGTAGGCAAACGGCGGCGCCTTCAAGTCCGACCCTCCTCCTCGCGCAAATTATGCCCGAGGAGGACGCGAAAATTCGGGGACGGAGCCCTAATTCATCGGACTGCGTCCCCGGTTTCGCTGTTGCCGCTTAGAAGTTGTGGCGAACGCCGACGGCGATCGAGGAGTAACTCGCTCCGGTGACCCCAATGAACGTGTTCGTGGAACCGCCCATCACGAAGTTGCCCCCGCTGTCGTTGTCCACCGTGGTGTAGAAGGCGTACACCTTGGTCTGCTTGGTGATGTTGTAGTTGTACCCGATCGTCCACTGCTGGGCGCCGGCGCTGCCGTCCGCGTCGACCAGGCCGTAATTCAGATGGAGCTCGTGCTGACCCAACGGGAACATCGCCGCGATCCGCCAATAGTCCGTGTCGACGCTGCCGCCCAGGACGTCGCGCTCGGCCACTTCCCACAGCGCCCCCAGCACCATGAACTTGAAGTCATAAGCGGCGCCGATGGTCCAGGCGGTGGCGTCGCTTGCCTGGACGCCCAGGCCCGGGTCGACGTCGAAGTCGTTCTTGGTGTTCGCGTACGACACCGCGGCATGCAGCGGGCCGGCGTCATAGGAGGCCACCAGGCCGATGTGGCGCGGCTGCTCCACGCCCGGGCCGATGCGGCGCTCGCCCAGCAGTGAGAAGGCGAAGTCGATGGTCAACCCGCCGAACTTCGGGCTCGTGTACCAGAGCGTGTTGTCCATGAAGCCCGCGTTACCGCGACCCGCGTTACCGACCGCGGTGAGGGCCACCAGCGCGTCCGAAGATGTGCCCGTGTCGTGGTTATGCATGCTGATGTAGTTGTAGGTGGCGTAGTACACCGGGCCGACGGTGCGGCCCAGGCGGATGGTGCCGTAGGAATCGCCCTGGAAGCCGGCGTAGCTGTCGCGGCTGGTCAGGAAGGTGTCGCCTTCGGTCAGATTGACGCGGCTCTCGATCTGGAAGATCGCGCTGGTGCCGGGCACGAGCTCTTTCTTGTAGCGAAAGCCGATGCGCGACGAGTTGTCGACAAACTCGTAGTTCGACATGTTCGGCTGTACCACGGTGTTGCTGCTGTCGTCGACGGTGATGCGCTCGGCGGTGACGTTGACCCGCCCGTAAATCTGCAGGCCCTCTGGCATCTGCGCCATGGCGGGGCCGGCGCACGCCGAAGCGATGGCGGCTGCAAGAAGCTTGCGTTTCATATCTCCCGTCCTTTATTGGTGTTTGGCTTGCCTACTGTACGTCCGCAGCAAGCGCGTTTTCAATTGTCGAAACAGCAACTGTTTCATTGGCGCAACAGGAATCCAATAAGATGCGGCCCATGAGGAGGCGAACGATGTTTAAAACAGTGCTGTGCGCCATCGCCGTGCTCCTGGCGCACGCGGCCGGTGCCCAGGTTGCCGTTTCACCGAGCTACCCGAGCCAGCCGATCCGCATGATCGCGCCCTTCCCGCCGGGCGGCAGCGTCGACATCATGGCGCGGCTGATCTCCGAGCCGCTCGCGCGCGAGCTGGGCGGCAAGATCGTGATCGACAACCGCACCGGCGCCTCCGGCAACATCGGCATGGAAGCCGCGGCGCGCGCCAAGCCGGACGGTTACACCATCGTGCTGAACACCATCCCGCTCGCCACCAACCAGGCGCTGTTCGAAAAATTATCCTGGGATCCGGTCAGGGACTTCGCGCCGATCGGCATGGTGGCCACCGCGCCGCACGTGCTTGTCGTTCCGGCGAAGGTAAAGGCGAACACCGTTGAAGAACTGATCAAAATGGCGCGCGCAAATCCCGGAAAGCTGAACTACGCCTCCGCCGGCGTCGGCACCACCTTCCATCTCTGCGCCGAGATGTTCAAGGACTCCACCAACACCTTCATCCTGCATGTCCCGTATCGCGGCGGCGGCCCGGCGCTGCTCGACACGCTCGCCGGCCAGGTGGACATGAGCTTCCCGACGTTGTCCGCCGCCCTGCCGCACGTGAAGGCCGGCACGCTGCGCGCGCTTGCCGTCACCGATACCACGCGCTCCGCGCTATTGCCCGAAGTGCCCACCATGCAGCAAGCGGGCGTGAAGGATTTTCAGTTCACCCAGTGGCTCGCGCTGCTTGCGCCGGCCGGGACGCCGCGCGACGTCGTCGCCCGCGTGAACGGCGCGTTGCGCGCGGCGCTCACCACCAAGGAGATGACGGAGAAATTCAACCAGCAGGGTTTCGACGCCTACCTCACCACGCCGGAAGACGCCGGCAAGTTCATCGCCTCCGAAGTGCAGCGCTTCGGCAAGGTCATCAAGGCACGCAAGATCACCGCGGAGTAAGCATGGATCTCGGTCTCAAGGACAAGAAAGTCCTCATCACCGGCGGCAGCAAGGGCATCGGCCTCGCCTGCGCCAAAACGTTTATCGCTGAAGGCGCGAAGGTCGCTCTGGTCTCGCGTTCTCAGCAGAACCTGGACCAGGCGAAGACATCCGTCGGGAATGCCTACACCATCGCCGCCGATCTGGTGGACGCCGCTGCTGCCGCCGCGATGGTCGAGCGCGTCGAGAAAGAATTCGGGCCGATCGACATCCTGGTGAATTCGGCCGGGGCCGCCAAGCGCACCGACGCCGACGACCTGACCCCGGCCGCCTGGCGCGCCGGCATGGACGCGAAGTACTTCTCCTACATCAACGTCATCGACCCGCTGATCAAGAAGATGGGCAAGCGCGGGCACGGTGTGGTGATCAACGTCATCGGCGCCGGCGGCAAGGTCGCCTCGCCCACTCACCTCGCCGGCGGCGCCGCGAATGCCGCGCTGATGCTCGCTACCGCCGGCCTCGCTTACGCCTACGCGTCAAAAGGCGTCCGCGTGGTCGGCTTGAATCCCGGCGTCACCAAGACCGAGCGCGTCGCCCAGGGCCTCAAGGCCGAAGCCAAGCGCGCGAATGTTTCCGAAGAGCAGGCGTACAAGCAGATGGTCGCCCGCCTGCCGATGGGCCGGCCCGCCGAGCCCGAAGAGCTCGCAGACATCGTCGTCTTCGCCGCCTCCGAGCGCGGGCGCTACCTGAACGGCGCCAACATCAGCACCGACGGGGCCGCCTCTCACGTTATCGTCTAATTACGACCCTGACCCCGAATTGCCCTTAGTTTTTCTGCATAGGCCGTGGATAGCGGCACCAGCATCACCTCGCTGTTTGGATTCATCGCGACCAGGACGCGCGCGCCGGCTGCAGGGAGTTCGATCTTGCAGGCTGCCCAGTTGCGGCTCGGGACGCGCACCGTGAGGGTGCCGTTGGCGGCGTCCGGGCCCTTGAAGGTCTCGACCACGCGCACGGTGATGACGTCGACCGGTTTCTGGCCATCCTTCTCCAGCGCCGTGACATCGCCGGCGAACAGCCCGCTGGCCCACTGATACCAGCCCTCCGGCGGCGTGCTGGTCGCAAACAAGCATGCGTGCGCCCAGCTGGAGGCGAGCTGCAGAACCGCGGCCGCGATCGCGTGTCGGAAGTTCAAGGCGACCAACCTAGCATGGATCCCGCAGCGCTTGCCCTGGCCTCGTTGATGTGGCTCGGCAGCACCGATATCGCGGCCGGTCCCGCCGAGCGCGGGCCCTGGCAGCAGAACGAATCGCATTACCGCTACGTCGACGATCCCACGGTGGCGATCGACGCACGCGGACGGGTCGCGTTCGCGTGGGTGGACCAGAGCACCAGGGATGTGTACTTCGGCAAACAGGGCGAGGCGGTCAACGTGTCGCGCACCCCGCAGACCTTCTCCTGGCTGCCGCGCGTGGCCATCGGCGCCGACGGCGTCATCCATGTGCTCTGGCAGGAGATCATTTTCTCCGGCGGTTCCCACGGCGGCGACATCCTGTTCGCGCGTTCGCAGGATGGCGGCGCGACGTTTTCCACGCCGCTCAATCTCTCCAGCTCGGTCGCCGGCGACGGCAAAGGCCGCATCGACAAGGACCGCTGGCATAACGGCAGCCTCGACCTGGCCCTGGGTGCCGACGGAACGGTGTATGCCGCCTGGACCGAGTACGAGGGCGCATTGTGGCTGCGGCGCTCGCTCGACGGCGGCAAAAGCTTTTCCGAGAAGCTGCGGCTGCGGGATGCGAAGCCGGCTCGTGCGCCGGCACTCGCGGTTCACGGCAACACGGTTTACCTCGCCTGGACGGTGGGCGACGATCCATCCGCGGACATTCGCGTAGCGCGCTCGGCCGATGGCGGGAGGAGCTTCGCAGCGCCCGCGATCGTAGACCGCAGCAAAGCCTATTCGGACGCGCCCAAGCTCGCGGTCGACGCGCGCGGCACGCTGCACATCGTGTACGCGGAGGGCAAGCGCATCGTGTACTCGCGCTCCACCGACGACGGCCGCAGCTTCGAGCGGCCGCGCCACCTCTCCGGCGACGCCGGGTTCCCCGCGCTCGACATCGATGCGAAGGGCAACCTTTACGTGCTCTGGGAGCGCTTCGCCGAGCATCCGCACTTGGCGCGCGGCCTCGCGTTCGCCGTTTCGACCGACGCAGGACGCAGCTTTACCGCGCCGGTGCTGGTCCCGGAGAGCGCCGATGGCGGATGGAACGGAAGCTCGCAAGGCCTGCTGATGCGCAAGCTCGCGGTCGGCCGCGACGGCGCGATCGCGATCGTGAACAGCAGCTTCAGGAACAAGGAGCGCAGCCGCGTCTGGCTGATTCGCGGCCGGCTGGCGCCGCACTAGGCTCCGAAGAGCGCCGCCTCGACGCCGATCATCTTTACGAACATCGCTCTTCCGAGCGACGTGACCTCGAGCTTCCTCGAGTCCCGCACCGGCACCAGCCAGCGCCGGTCCTTATAGTGGTGGAGCAGCGCCGCGCCCAGTGCACCCGCGATGTGCGGGCGCCGCTCGGTCCAGTCGGTGCAGCAGCGGAAGAGCGGGCGGCGCGAGCTCTCCAACCCTTGTACGTCGATACCAAGTTTGGCAAGGACGTCATTGCCCGGCTGCAGCAGGCGCTCGGTGACGCACACGCCCAGCTGCCCGGCGAGGTGGTCGTAGCAGCAGCGTGCGAAGCGGATCTCGCGCGCGGCCGGCGTCAGCGGGCCGCCTCCGAGCTCGGAAAGCGCCTCCACCGCCTGCGCGACCTCGCGCCCGGCGATGCGAAAGTACTTCTCCCGGCCGCTGCCCTGCCAGAGCAGGATGTTGGCGCCCACCAGCTTCTTCAGATGCGCGGTCGCCGTCTGCGGCGTAACGCCCGCCTCCAGCGCGAGTTTCTTTGCACTGCGGGATTGCCCATCCATGAGCGCGAGCACCATGGCGGCGCGACTCGGATCGGCCAGCATGGCGGCGGTAGTCGCGATGCGTCGATGCTGCATTGCGTGATTGTCGTCCCCGGATAGGCGAACGTCTATCGGAACACTTCGACCGCCGACGAACGGTTTGGAGTAGGCTCGGCGCTTCCACGAGGGAGAAGCCATGAAACGCAGAGACATTCTGAAAGCCGGGGCCGCCGCCGCGGGCCTGGGATTTCCCGCCATCATCCGCGCGCAGCAGAAGGAAGTCGTGATTCTTGGGCTATGGGACCAGACCGGCGCGTTCGCCGACGTGGGCCCGCTCAACGACCGCGGCATGCGCATGGCGCTGGAAGAGCGCGACATGAAGATCCTCGGCCGCCCGGTGAAGTACGTGACGCGCGACGGCGCCACGCAGGCCGGCACCTCCACGCGGCGCGCCGAAGAAGCGATCGACGGCGAAGGCGCGCGCTTCATGATCGGACCATGGTCGAGCGGCGTGGCGCTCGCGGTGTCGGAAGTCGCCAAGCGCAAGAAAGTGCTGCACCTCTTCAGCGGCGGCACCGAGGACATTTCCGGCTCGCGCTGCCACCGCTACTCGTTCCAGTGGGCGGCGAGCCCGTACACCGCGGCGAAGACCGTGGTGGACAACTTCATGAAGGCCAATCCCAAGGCCAGGCGCTGGCACCTGCTGGTCGCGGACTACGCGTTCGGCTGGTCGGTCGAGAAGTACATCAAGGAAGTCGGCAAGGCGCACAACATCGAGTTCGTCGGCGCCGACCGCCATCCGCTCGGCGAGCGCGAGTTCTCGAACTACGTGCAGAAGGCCGCCGCCAACCGCCCGGACGTGGTGGTGATGATCAACTTCGGCGGCGACGCGGTCGCCGGCGCGCGCGAGATCTTCAACTTCGGCCTCACGCCGAAGGTGCCGCTCATCATGGCCTGGTCTTCGGGCGTCGAGGAGCTGATCCAGCTCTCGCCGGAAATTCGCGAGAACCTCTGGGTCGGAACCAACTTCTATTACACCGCCGACACCCCGGTCGCGAAGAAATTCGTGGCGAACTACCGCGCCAAGTTCAAGACGCCGCCCGGCTACGCGCCGTCGGCCGCCTACTCGATGACCCGGCTGCTGCTCGCCGGTTTCGACAAGGCGAAGTCGGTGGAAGTGCAGGACGTGATCAAGGCGCTCGAGGGCATCGAGGTCAACGACCTGCTCGGAACGATGCGCGTCGACGCCGCGACCCACCAGACGCTGCGGCCCTACTTCTTCCTGCGCTGCAAGCCGAAGAAGGCGATGAAGGAGGAGCTCGACTTCGCGGACCTCATCGCTACGGGCGACGCACCGCTGCCGAAAGAGTACGCCGCGTGTAAGGACATCGGCGGCTTCTAGCGCACGCACTAAGGCGGCCTCTAGCCTCCCTCTGTGAACCTCCTGCTCGGCCAGATCCTCAACGGGATCGCGACCGGGATGCTGTACGCCCTGATGGGCCTCGGCCTGTCGCTCATCACGGGCGTGCTCAACATCCCGAATTTCGCTCACGGCGCGCTGTTCGCCGTGGGGGCCTACCTTCTTGTAACCGCAGCGAACTTCATTGGAAATTTCTGGATCGGGTTGCTGATCGCGCCGCTCGGCGTGGCGCTTCTCGGGCTGATGATCGAGTACGCCGGCATCCGCCGGCTCTACGCCGCCGGGCACGACTATCAGCTGCTCTTCACCTTCGGCCTCGCGCTCATCCTGAATGAGCTGATCATCCTGATCTGGGGCCCGGTGGGCATCAGCCAGCTGCCGCCCGCCATCCTGCGCGGCGGCGTGGATCTGGGCTTCACGTTCTATCCGAAGTACCGCCTGTTCGTGATGGCCATGGCCGGCCTCCTTGTTCTCCTTACCTGGTTATTTCTGGAAAGAACCAAATACGGGGCGATCATGCGCGCGGGCATCGAGAACAAGGAAATGGTCTCGCTCCTGGGCATCGACATCCACAAGCTTTTCACCGTTGCTTTCGCCCTGGGCGCGTTTCTCGCCGGCATCGCCGGCGCGCTCACCGCGCCGATCCGCGGCCTCTCGCCCGGCATGGGCGTGGACATGCTCGGCATCGCCTTCGTCGTGGTCGCGCTCGGCGGGCTCGGCAACCTGCTCGGCGCGATCGCGGCGGGACTGCTCATCGGCATCGCGCAGGCCGTGGTCGCGGCGTACTGGACCGAGGCGTCGACCGCGGTGATCTTCGCGGTGATGGCGCTAGTGCTTCTGGTTCGGCCGCAGGGGATGTTCGGCATCCGGTGAAAAAAGAAACCATCATCCTGCTGGCTTCCATCGTCGTCCTGCCGTTCGTGGTGCGGCCCGCGATCGCCACCGAGATCTGGATTTTCGCCATCTTCGGCCTCGGCCTGAACCTGCTGCTGGGCTACACGGGCCTGCTGTCCTTCGGCCAATCCACGTTCTTCGGTTCGGCGGCGTACGTCGCCGGCTGGCTGCTGAAGAACTACGCGATCAACGTGTTCTTCGCGCTCGGGATCGGTATCGGCGTGGGCGCGCTCTCGGCGCTGGTGGTGGGCTACCTGTGCGTGCAGCGCTCGGGCCTGTACTTCATCATGCTCACGTTCGCGCTGAACCAGCTGTTCTATTTCATCGCCTACCAGTGGACCACGGTCACCGGCGGCGAAGATGGAATGCCCGGCATCCCGCGGCCTGAATTCTTCGGCATCGACTTCAAGAACCCGCTGACGTACTACGTCTTTGTCTCCATCCTGTTCCTGCTTTCCCTCTGGCTGATGAAGCGCGTGGTCGAGTCGCCACTGGGCAAGATCCTGCAGGGCATCCGCGAGAACGAGGTGCGAGCCGAAGCCGTCGGCTACCACGTGCCGCGCTTCAAGCTGCTCGCCTTCGTCATCGGCGGCGCCTTCTCCGGCCTGGCCGGCGTGCTCTACGCCATGCTGTTCGGCATCGTGCCGCTGGAGGCGATCAGCTTCGTGTTCTCCGGCAACGTGGTGTTCGCCACGCTGATCGGCGGCTCGGGGTCGCTTTACGGGCCGATCATCGGCTCCTTCGTCTTCATCTGGCTGTCGGAGTCGATGAGCGTGGTTTGGGCGCGCTGGCCGCTGCTGCTCGGCGTGGCGTTCGTGATCGTCGTGCTCTTTTTCAGGGGCGGCGTGGTGGAAGTCTGGAATCGATTTTTCGCATGGCGATCCTCCAAACAGAGAGCCTGAGCAAATCCTTCGGCGCCCTCGTGGCGGTGAAGGACGTCAGCCTCGCCATCGAGGCGGGCAGCCTGCACTCGATCATCGGGCCGAACGGCGCCGGCAAGACCACGCTCTTCAACCTGCTCACCGGAACCTTTCCACCGACGTCGGGCAAGATCATTTTCGATGGCAAGGAGATCACCGGCACGCCGGCGAACCGCGTGGCCCACCTCGGCCTCGCGCGCTCGTTCCAGCGTACCAATGTATTTCCGGCGTTCTCGCTGTTCGATAACGTCTGGGTCGCGGCTTTTGCCACCGGCCGCTCGTGGAACGGATTGCTGTTCAAGAAAACCAACCAGTACCCCGAGGCCACCGCGCGCGCACGCGCGGCGCTTTCCGACGTCGGGCTTCTCCCAAAAGCCGATGTGGCCGCCCGTGAAATCTCCCACGGCGAGCAGCGCCAGCTCGAGCTCGCCATCGCGCTCGCCGCCGCGCCGCGCGTGCTGCTGCTGGACGAGCCGGCAGCCGGCCTGTCGCCGGAGGAGACGCGCAACATGGTGGCGCTGGTGCGCGGGTTGAAAGGCCGATACACCATCGTGCTGATCGAGCACAAGATCGACATCATCATGAGCGTCTCCGACCGCATCTCGGTGATGCACTTCGGCTCGCTCATCGCCGAGGGCTCGCCCGAGGAAATCCAGCGCAACCCGGACGTGCGGCGCGCCTACCTTGGCGGTATCGCGGCATGATCGAGCTCAGCAGGATCAATACGTACTACGGCCTCGGGCATATCCTGCACGACCTGTCGCTCACCGTAGGCGAGAGCGAAGTCGTCGCCCTCCTCGGCCGCAACGGCGCCGGCAAGACCACCACCATGCGCTCGATCGCCGGGCTCACCCCACCGCGCTCCGGCGCAATCCGCTACAAGGGCCGCGACATCGCCGGCCTCGAAGCCCACCGCGTCTCGCGCCTGGGCATCGCGCTGGTTCCGGAAACGCGCGACATTTTTTCGTATTTGACCGCCGGCGAGAACCTGTCGATCGCACGCCGTCGCGAGTCGCGCTGGCAGATGGAAAACGTCCTGGAGCGCTTCCCCAGCCTGAAGCAACGGCTCTCGAACAAGGGGCGCGAGCTCTCCGGCGGCGAGCAGCAAATGCTCGCCATCGCTCGCGCCCTCCTCACCGGCCCCGACCTCCTCCTCCTCGACGAACCATCGCAGGGGCTCGCCCCGCTAGTCGTCGACGCAGTAATGAACACCATCCGCGACCTGAAGAAGGAACGCGTCAGCATGCTGCTGGTCGAGCAGAACGCCGAGATGGCCCTCCGACTCGCCGACCGCGTCTACGTCATCGACCACGGCACCGTGGTCTTCGAAGGCACCCCCGCCGCCCTGCGCGCGGACCGTCAGGTCACGACCACCTACCTGGGCGTCGGCGGCTGAATTCGGGGACGGAGCCACAATTAGTTAGGGCTCCGTCCCCGAATAAAGCAGACCGGCAAGCGAGCGCTCCTCGCGCATCGGCGGCGGCGCGGCGGCCGGGCGTTGGAGGCCAACGCGGTTGTGCCAGTACGTATCCATTCCGACCTTGCTGGTGCCGATGAGGTCGAAGCCGGAGCCCGCGACGAAGAGCACTTCCTTCGGATCGAGGTCGAGCTCCTTCAGCGCGAGGCGGTATGGTTCCGGGCGCGGCTTGTAGAAGCCCGCACGCTCGGAGGTGACGATGACGTCGAACGGCACGCCAAGCTTCGCGGCCGCGGCCCGTCCGAGCGCCTCGGAGCAGTTGGTGACGACTCCGAGGGTGTGGTTCTGGGCCAGTTGTCGCAGAACGGCAGGAGCTTCCTCCCACGGCTGAATTTCGTTCCAAGAGCGGTGAAGAGCGGATGCGTGCGCGTCGGAAAGGCCGGTACTGCGAGCAGCCTCGGCGACGAGTGTTTCGTACGGCCGATAGGCGCCGCATCCATACGTGAGCTCGAGATAGGCGGCGCGCCACATTCTGCCCGCAGCCTCGCTTCCGGCGACGCGGTTCCAGACGGTCCACGAATCGAGCAACCCGGTCAGGAGGTCGAACAGGACGGCCTGGTACTTCAAGGCGGTGGCGGCTTTCCGTCGGACGGGCCCTTGAGCTCTACGGTGTTGCCTTCGGGGTCGCTGAGATAGATCGAGACGCCGTTGCCTTCCGCGCCGTAGCGGCTTCTGATGGCGCCGACCTCGACGCCGTGCTGCTTCAGGTGGGCTACGATCGCTTCCTGGTCGAAGGGCTCGACGCGCAGGCAAAGGTGGTCCATGTTGCAGCCACTCGGGGCCGTTTTCACCAGGTCGATCATCGCCGCGCCGACGCGCAGATGAGACATGCCGAACTTGGGGCGATAGGCCACATGTTGCGCCCCGAGGACCTCGCAGTAGAACTTCCGCATGCGGTCGATGTCGCTGACGCGCAAAACGACGTGATCGATGCCACAAATGGTCAGCACGGCTTAAGGATTCTGCCTGAATTGGCCGGGTAGAATCGACGCGATGGCGCGTCGCACAAAGCTCTGGAGATACCTGAGGTTCGCGCTGCTCGCGACGTTGCTCGCGGCGGCCGGCTTCACGCTTTATCTGGATTTCCGGGTGCGCGACGAATTCGAGGGGCGGCGCTTCGCGCTGCCGGCGCGCATCTTCGCCCGCCCGCTCGAGCTGCACGTGGGCCTGCGCATGCCGCAGGCGGACGTGGTGGACGAGCTGAAGCTGCTCGGTTACCGGGACCTCGCGCGCCCTGATGAGCCCGGCTGGTATCTGCGCGAGGAGAACCGGCTGGAGATCGCGCTGCGCCCGTTCGTCTTCTGGGACGGCGCCCAGCCGGCGCGCAGCGTGAGCGTCGCCTTCGAGGGCGGCAAGGTTTCCATGCTGCGTGATTCGGCCGGAGTGGACGTGCCGCTTGCGCGCGTCGAGCCCCTGGCGATCGGCGGCATCTACCCGGCCGGAAACGAGGACCGGGTGCTGGTGCGGCTGACCGAGGTGCCGAAGCACCTGGTGGCGGCACTGATTGCGGTCGAGGACCGCAGCTTCTACCGGCACGCCGGCTTCGACATGCGTGGGCTGGCACGCGCCGTGCGCAGCCTGTTCACCGACCGGGTGCAGGGCGGCAGCACCATCACCCAGCAGCTGGTGAAGAACTTCTTCCTTACGCCCGAGCGCACCATTCGCCGCAAGGCCACCGAACTGGTGATGGCGGTGCTGCTCGAGATCCACTACCAGAAGGACGAGATCCTCGAGACGTACCTCAACGAGATTTACTTCGGCCAGGACCGCGACCGCGCGATCCACGGCGTGGGCCTGGCGGCGCAGTTCTATTTCGGCAAGGACGTGCAGTACCTGAACGTCGCCGAATCGGCGCTGCTCGTCGGGATGATCCGCGGCCCGGGGCATTACGACCCCTACAAGCATGCGGCGCGCACGCTCGAGCGGCGCAACCTGGTTCTGCGTGAGACGCGCGACCAGGGTCACCTCACGCTCGAGCAATACGCATCGGCGCGCGCGGCGCCGCTCGGCGTGAGCCGCAAGTCCGGCATGGGCACCTCGCCCTACCCGGCGTTTCTCAAGCTCGTGCACCGCCAGTTGCGGCGCGACTACGACGAGAAGGACTTGCGCTCGGAAGGCCTGCGCATCTTCACCACGCTCGATCCGCGCGCCCAAGGTGCAGCGGAGAGCGCGCTGACCAAGCGCCTGGCGCAGTTCGACAAGGAAAAGCGCTTCGGTCAGCCCGGCCTGGAGGGCGCCGTGGTGATCACCGATCCGCAGAGCGGCGAGGTGCAGGCCATGGTCGGCGGGCGCGACGTGCGCTACGCCGGCTACAACCGCGCGCTCGACGCCGGCCGGCCGGTGGGCTCACTTCTGAAGCCTGCCATTTATTTGACTGCTTTGAGTGAACCCAGTCGGTACACCCTGCTAACCCCGATCGACGACGGTCCGTTCCTCTGGAAGAGCCGCGGCGCCCCGGACTGGGAGCCGCTCAACTACGACAAGAAGTTCCACGGCATGGTGCCGCTGCGCCTGGCGCTGGCGCATTCCTATAACGCGGCGGCCGCGCGCCTGGGCACCGAGCTCGGCGTGGAACGCGTGCTCGCCAACGTGCGCAAGCTCGGGGTCGAGCGCGAGGTGCGCCCATTCGCCTCCGCCATGCTCGGCGCGGTCGATATGAGCCCGTTCGAGGTCGCGCAGATGTACCAGACCATCGCCAGCGGCGGGTTCCGCTCCCCGCTGCGCTCGATCCGCGAAGTCACCACGCAGGATGGCAAGCCGTTGCAGCGCTATCCGCTGGCGGTCGAGCAGGCGTTCCCGCCCGAGCCCATCTTCCTGCTGGCCGCGGCGATGCAGGGTGTGGTGCGCGAAGGCACCGGCCAGGGCCTCAAAAGCTACCTGCCGCCGGAGATCACCATCGCCGGAAAGACCGGCACCACCGACGAGCAGCGCGACGCCTGGTTCGCGGGCTTCAGCGGCGACCGCCTCGCCGTGGTCTGGGTCGGCTACGACGACAACCGTGCCGCGAGGCTCTCAGGTTCGACTGCGGCCCTGCCGATCTGGGGCGACCTCATGTCCGCGCTCTCGCCGGAGCCGCTCGCGCTCGCCCGGCCGCCCACGGTAGAGATGGTGTCGATCGATCCGCAGAGCGGCCTGCGCGGCGGCATGAGCTGTCCCGGCGCGGTCGAGCTGCCATTCATGCAGGGCTCGGCACCGAAGGAACGCGCGCCCTGCTCCGGCCCGATGGACGCCGCGGTCGAGGCGGCGGGCGAGGTCGGCCAGGCCGTCGGCGAGACCGTCAAGCGGGCCAAGACCTTCCTGGAACGCCTGTTCGGACGATGAAGCGCTTTATCTATGTAGTGGCCTTGGCCGCTGGCTGTGCAACCCCGCCCGAAAGACCGCAGGAACCCGCTCCCGCGCCTTCCCCGGAGGCCCAGCAGCTGCCGGCGCCGCCTCCCGAGCGCGTGCCGCCGCCGCGCGCGGAAACTACCGCGGTCGCCGGCTTGATGGACTCCGCGCGCGCCGACACCGCCGCCGGCCGTCTGCCGAATGCCGCCGCAACGCTCGAGCGCGCGCTGCGCATCGAGCCGCGCAACGCGCGGCTGTGGCATGAGCTCGCGCAGGTGCGCTTGCGCCAGCGCGACTACGCGCAGGCCGAGAGCCTCGCGGCGCGCTCCAACACCCTGGCCGGAAGCGACAGCGAGCTACGCGCGATGAATGACCGGCTGGTCGAAGAAGCGCGCGCCGCCCGGCGCTAGGAAATCCCGAGCTGTTTGGCGATCCGCGCAACGAGGCCGTTCAGGGCGGCAACCTCGCTCTCGAGCCTCGCCACGGTCGACGCCAGATCTTCCTTAGTTGAGGGAACAACGACCTCCACCTTGGGTGCGCCGCTTAAGAGGTGCGCCCAGCGGTTCTCCCGCGCGCCCGGCAAGCGCGGCAACTCGATTACCAGCGGGCCCGCGGCTCGCGCGGCGAGCTCGTCGAGGAAGCCCTGCACCGCGGAAATATCGGCGAAGCTGTGCAGCCGGTCGCAGTTGATGCGCAGCTCGCCCACGGTCTGCGGCCCGCGCAGCATCAGCACAGTCAGGATTGCGGCGGATTGCGACGGTACCTGGAGCACGCGCTCGACGTTGTGCGAGTAGCGCTGCGCGCGGCCACCGCTGGTTTCCATCACCAGGTTGGCGCCCTTCAGGCTGTCGAGCGCCGCCTGCACCTCGGCCTCGGTGACCTCCATGACCGGCGAGCGGCTGGTTTTCTGGTTGCAGCCGGAGACCAGCGAATTGAGCGTCAGCGGGTAGCTGTCGGGAACGGTGTGCTGCTTTTCGTACAGCGTGCCGAGCACGCGGGTTTCGAGCAGGGAAAGCTGGCGGGTCATGACTGTGGAGTACCAGAAATGAAGAGGCCGGTCAGGACACTGGCGGACCTGCACTCGCCAAGCTTCTGACCGGCCGCGAAACCCGCCCCTGCGAGCTGGGGCTCTCCCTCTTGTGTTTTCTTAACTACGTGTTGTAGGTGATTCATTAGACTACCTTTTAATGTTGTCTGCAAGTGTAAAAGCGCACACAAATAATGAGTAACCTGCCGTTCTTCCCCCGCGGGCATACCGTCCGTCGGCTAGGGCAGCGCCACCTTGTCGGTCGACTCCAGCGATCGCGCGAGCAGAAGCCAGGCGTCGGCGCGCGGTCCGGCAAGCTCGCGAAGCTTGGCTTCGAGCCGGGCATCGTCCAGCGGCTTGGATGCCGGCGCGCCGATCACGGTTTTGCCGGCGGTCAGCAAGGCCGCCATTTTGTCGAGCCGCCCCTCTGGCACCACCCGTACCCGCCGCCGGAAGGCCAGAAGCTGCGGATCGGCGGCCGCGGCATCGGTAAATTCCGCCAACCCTGCCCGGCCGCGGAGCGCCGAAACCGCGACCGCATGGTGCGCGCTCAGCCTGGCCTCGATCGCATTGCGCGGCTCGGGCCGGTCCACGCGCTCGACGGCCAGCGGGTTCAGCGCCACCACGATCTCTTCACTCTCCCGGATCTTTTCACGCTGCTCCAGGCAAGCGTCGACCAGCGCGTGCAGCACCACCCCGCACGGATACGGCTTGTAGGCGACCTTCGTCATCTCCCAGCGCTCGCCCAGGCCCTGGGTCAGCTGGCCCGCATCGTTGGCGCCGCCGAACACGTTCATGAATCCGCGCAGTCCCTCGAGCGGGCGCGCCGGCCCTTCGAAGCCTTCCGCGGCGAGCTGCGCCGCCGCGAGGCCGTTGCGCGCGGCGAACCCGGCGTTGAGTACACGCGCCATGCTGCCGAGGACTTCCACCAGGCCGGCGGCCTGCGTCGCCGCGATGCCGAAGGCATGGGCGAATTGCTTTGCATTCAGTCGGAGAATTTTTCCGGCTGCGGCGGTCGCTCCAAACACCCCACAGGTGCTGGTGATGTGCCAACCGCGCTCGTAGTGCCCGGGCATGACCGCGTTTCCCAGCCGGCAGGTGGTTTCCAACCCGAGGATCAACGCGTGCAGGAACTGCGGCCCGCTGACGCTTCTCGACCTCGCCAGCGAAAACAGGGCACCGGCGACCGGTGGCGTGGCATGGATCACCGTGCGCAGGTGCGTGTCGTCGTAGTCGTGCGCCGTGGCCGCCGCGGCGTCCAGCAGCGCCTCGTCCTGCGGAAAGGTTTTCCGCAGGATCGCAACCGCCGGGTCGGCGCGCCCGGCTACCACGCACCCGGCAATATTGACGACGGCGCGCGTCGCTTCGCGCCGGATCGGGGCGGGAACATCCTCCCAGCGCGACCCCGCCAGGAACTCGGCGAGCTCTGCGGTCAATCCAGCTTGACCCCTGCCTGCTTCACCACCGGCGCCCATTTCGCCATTTCTTCCTGCATGAACGACGCGAACGCTTCCGGCGTGCCGGGCATGGGCTCGGCGCCCTGCGCCTGCAGCTTGTCGCGCACCTCGGGCGAGGTCAGCGCCCTGGCGGCTTCACGATTCAATTTTTCCACCACGGGCTTCGGAGTACCGGCGGGTGCGAGCAGCCCATACCACAGCGACACCGCGACCTTGGGGTAGCCGAGCTCACCGAACGTCGGCACCTCGGGCAGCAGCCGGTTGCGCTCGGCGCTTGCCGCGCCGAGCACGCGCAGCCTGCCGCTGCGGATATGCGCGATCAGCGAAGGCGCGGCGTCGAACATGATCTGCACGCGCCCGCCGACGAGATCCGCGACCGCCGGGCCGCTTCCCTTGTAAGGCACGTGGGTCAGCGGCGCGCCGGTCACGCTCTTGAAGAGTTCTGCAGCCATGTGCGGTGCGCCGCCGTTTCCGGAAGAGGCGAAGTTGAGTGCATTGCTCTTCGAGTGGGAAATGAGCTCCTGGACATTCCTGAAAGGCAAATCCGCGTTCACGGCCATGATGAGCGGCAGCAACGCGAGCCCGGAAACCGGCGCGAAATCCTTGACCGGGTCGTAAGGCAGCTTGGTGTAGAGGTGCGGTCCGACGCCGTGCGTGGTGATCGAGTTCTGCAGCAGCGTATAGCCGTCGGGCGCGGCCTTGGCGACGGCATCGGCGGCGATCGTGCCGCCGGCGCCGCCGCGGTTCTCCACCAGCACCGGCTGGCCGAGGGATTCGGAAATCTTGCCGCCGACCAGGCGCGCGATGAAGTCGGCCGCGCCGCCGGGCGGCACGGTGACGATGAGGCGGATCGGACGATTCGGATAGTCGCTTTGCGCGGTGACGACGCTGGAAAAAGCGAGGATGAAACAGGCGGCCAGGAGTCGCATCGCTCGCTAATATAACGTCAATGACTTATCTGGTTGGCATTGACATCGGCGGCACGTTCACAGATTGCGCGATCGTCGACCGCGCGGGCAAGCTGCTCACCACCAAGGTCCCTTCCACGCCCGCCGATTTTTCGCGCGGCATGATGGACGTGCTGGGTGCCGGCGCGCAGGCGCTCGGCGTTGACCTCGGCGACTTCTGCCGCGACATCGCCTTCCTTTCGCACGGCACCACCGTCGGCACCAACACCATCATCCAGAAGAAGGGAGCCCGGGTCGGCCTGATCACCACCAAGGGGCACGAGGACGCGATCCACATCATGCGCGGCTCGCGCGGCTACACCGGGCGCGACATCCGCAAGGTGGTGCATTTCCCGGAAACCTCGAAGCCGGTGCCGATCGTGCCGAAGCGCCTGATCCGCGGCGTGTCCGAGCGGGTGGACTGCTTCGGCGAGGTGGTGGTGGCCCTGAATGAAGCGCAGGCGGAGGCCGCGATCAAGGAGCTGGTCAGCGAGGGCGTCGAGGCCATCGCGATCTGCTTCCTGTGGTCGTTCCGCAATCCCGCGCACGAGCTGCGGGTGAAGGAGCTGGTGCGGAAGGTCAAACCCGATCTCTTCGTCACCTGCTCGGTCGACATCGCGCCGAAATGGGGCGAGTACGAGCGCGTCACCGCCACTGCGCTGAACGCTTACCTGGGCCCCGTGATGTCGAGCTACCTCGGCAAGATCAACGAGTCGGTAGTGAAGCTTGGCTACCGCCACGGCCTGCAGATCACGCAGTGCGGCGGCGGCACCGTGCCGGTCGAGCGCGCCGGCGACGCACCGCTCCTCACGCTGGATTCCGGGCCGGTGTCCGGCGTCACCGCGTCGATGTTCCTCGGCGCCGCGATGGGCGAGAAGAACGTCATCACTACCGACATGGGCGGCACCTCGTTCGACGTGTCCATAATCTACGACGGCAAGCCGGCCTACTCCTTCATCAGCAACACCGACCAGTACGAGTACTTCCTGCCGAAAGTGGACCTGCAGGCGATCGGCGCCGGTGGCGGCAGCCTGGTGCGCGTGCAGCCCGAGGCGCGCACCATGACCGTCGGCCCCGATAGCGCCGGCGCCTTCCCGGGGCCGATTTGCTACGGACGCGGCGGCAAGATTCCCACGGTCACCGATGCGCAGCTCGTCCTTGGCTACCTCGATCCCGACAAGTTCGCCGGCGGCCGCATGAAGCTCGACAAGGAAGCGGCGCTACGTGAAATTGGCTTGGTCGGGAAGAGCATCGGCCTGTCCACCATGGAAACCGCCGCCGGCATCTGCCGCATCGTCGAGCTGCAGATGGCCGACGTGATCCGCAAGGTGACGGTGGAGAAAGGCTACGATCCGCGCGACTTCGTGCTGTTCGCCTTCGGCGGCGCGGGACCGGCGCACGCCGGCGTGTTCGCGCGTGAGCTCGGTGTCCGAAAAATAGTGATTCCGCAACGAAAAGCGGCATCGACATGGTGCGCGTTTGGCGCCGCGGCTGCCGATGTGCTGCACATCTTCGAGCACAGCGAGATCATGGTCATGCCGGTGCCGGCGAAGCGGGTCAACGAGCGGCTAAAGGAGCTCGCGGAGAAGGCCTCTCAGCTGATGAAAAGCGAGAACATCGCCGCTGGCCGCCAGCGCTTCGAGTTCTCGCTCGACGTGCGGCACAAGGGGCAGATCAACGAGGTGGAGGTGCTGTTGCCATGGGACCGCGCGCCCCAAGCCTACGAGCCGCTTCTCAGAAAGCTGTTCGTGGAAAGGTACGAAAAGCTCTACGGCCGCGGCTCGGCGCTGGCCGGCGCGCAGCTCGAGATCGTGGTTTGCCGGCTGCGGGCACGGGCGCTTACGCCGCGGCCCAAGCTGGTGAGCAAAAAGTCCGGCAAAAGGGCCATCCCGCGTGGCGCAAAACGCACCACCCGCTCTATCTACTGGCCGGACCTGAAGAAATACCGTGCCACACCGGTATTCGACGGTGAGAATCTGCTCATTGGCAACCAGGTGAAGGGCCCGGCGATCGTGGAGACCGCGGATACGACGGTGGTGGTGCATCCAGGGAGGACGCTGCGCCTCGATCCGCTGGGGAACTTCGAAATCACTTTCTAGGGGAGAGCGATGGAAACGTGCATGGTAGAAACGGGCCTGCTCAAGAAGAAGCCCTGTGGCCACAATGCAGTCACGCACTGCACGAACTGCGAGCAGCCCCTGTGCAAGCCGCACGTCGTGGCGCAGAAGACTGCCGGCAAGTTCATGTGCAAGGAGTGCGACGCGGCGCGGCGCGATTTCGAGAAGAACACCCCGCCGGCGCCGGTGAAGGCCCCTGTGACGCCGGCCGCCCCGAACGCCGCGGCCAAGAACCCCGCGCCCAACGAAGCGCCGAAGCCCGCGCCGGTGGAAGCCAGGGTCGACGACGGCGGCGCGCTCGAGTTCACGCCCAGCACGGAGAAGAAGTAGCACTGCGGGCGTAGCCGCTTCAGGCTCTACAATTCGGGGCGAATGAACGCCCCGCTGAAGAAGCTTTCCGAGCTCACCGGCGTCGCCTTCGACGGCGTGCGCAGCGGCTATGTGCCGCCGAAGAAGCTGAAGATTTCGCCGAAGCTGAAGCTGCACCGGAAATCGAAAAGCAGCATCGACCCGGTCACGTTCGAAGTCGTGCGCCACGCGCTCTGGAACGTGAACGAGGAGCACGGCGCTACGATCCAGCGCCTGTCGGGCTCGCCGGTGGCGATGTACGCGCTCGACCTCAATCCCTCGATCCTCACCGAGGACGCCGAGTTCGTGTATTTCGGCCCCTACATGCAGTACATGTCCGGGGTCACGGACACGCAGGTGAAGTGGACGCTGGAGAACCGCAGCGACAATCCCGGAATCGCCGACGGCGACATGTTCCTCGCCAACGACCCTTGGGTGGGCGCGGCGCACCAGATGGACGTGATGCTGCTCTGCCCGGTGTTCTGGAAGGGCGAGCTGTTCTGCTGGGTCACGAATTGCCTGCACCAGTACGACATCGGCGGCATCACGCCGGGCAGCTTTTGTCCTTCGGCGCGCGATGCTTTCGACGAGGGCATCCTGCTGCCGCCCATCAAGATCGTTGAAAAAAACGAGATCAGACGCGACATCGAAGAGGTTTATCTCCGCAGCAGCCGGAAACCCAGCGCCGTGGCGCTCGACTTCCGCGCCCAGCTCGCCGGCAACATGACCGCGCGGGATCGGGTTCTCAGCCTCATCAAGCGCTACGGCGCCGATACCGTAAAAGGCGTGATGCGCAAGATCCTCGACGACGGCGAGCGCGCGTTCCTGAAAAAGCTCGCCGCGCTGCCCGACGGCGTGTGGCGCGACCGCACCTACGTCGAATGCTGCCGGCCGGGTGACCGGCAAGCCCACAAGGTTGCTTTGACCTTGAAAAAAATAAAAAACAAACTGGTATTCGAAAACGAAGGCACCGGTCCGCAGGCCGGCGGCATCAACGCCACCTACTCCGGCTGGCGCGGCGCGATCATGGTCGCGCTGAACGAGCTCATGTGCTGGGAGCAGTACTACGCGGTGGGCGGCGCGCTGCGCCACGTCGAGTTCGATCCCACGCCCGGCACGCTGAACTGCGCCGATTTCCCGGCCTCGGTCTCCACCGCGCCGGTGCAGTGCATGGAGATCTCGCTCTACCCCGCCTACAACGTGCTCTCGAAGATGATCTACCCCGACCCGGCGCTGCGCCGCGACGTGATGTGCATCGGCGGCACCAGCCAGTGGCC
>CBDDSB010000012.1:0-34808 GCA_965233195.1 uncultured bacterium
GCGATCGGTTTGGTGAAGTTCGACTTCCTCGGCCTCACCACCCTCACCATCCTCGACTGGGCCGAGCGTTACGTGCGCCGCCTGGGCCTGGCCGACTTCTCGCTGGAGAAAGTGCCGCTGGACGATGCCCAAGCGTACAAGCTGCTTTCCTCGGGCAATACCACCGCGGTGTTCCAGCTGGAATCGCGCGGCATGCGCGACCTCATCAAGCGCGCACGGCCCGACCGCTTCGAGGACGTGATCGCGCTGGTGGCGCTCTACCGCCCGGGGCCGATGGACCTGATTCCGGAATACATCGAGCGCAAGCACGGCAAGCGCGTCGAGTACCTGGACCCGCGCCTGGTGCCGATCCTCGGGCCGACCTACGGCATCATGGTCTACCAGGAGCAGGTGATGCAGATCGCGCAGGTGATCGGCGGCTACACGCTCGGCGGCGCCGACCTGCTGCGGCGCGCGATGGGCAAGAAGAAGCCCGAGGAGATGGCGCTGCAGCGCGATATCTTCGTTGCCGGCGCGGAGAAAAACGGCCTGCCGAAGGCGAAGGCGACGCAGCTCTTCGACCTGATGGAGAAGTTTGCCGGCTACGGTTTCAACAAGTCGCACGCCGCGGCCTATGCGCTTCTCGCCTACCAGACGGCATACATGAAGGCGCACCATGCCGCCGCGTTCGCCGCGGCCAACCTTTCGGCGGTGATGGACGATACCGACAAGGTGCGCCAGTTCCACGAGGACGCGGTGGCGAACGGCCTCAAGGTGCTGCCGCCGGACGTCAACGCCTCGGAGTACCGCTTCGTGCCGGTCGATCGCGGCACGGTTCGCTACGGCCTGGGCGCGGTGCGCGGCACCGGGCAGGGCGCGATCGAGAGCATCCTCGCTGCGCGCAAGCAGGCTCCGTTCACGGATCTGTTCGACTTCTGCGCGCGCGTCGACAAGCGCCTGGTGAACCGGCGCGTGGTCGAGGCGCTGGTGCGCGCGGGCGCCTTCGATGCGGTGGAGACGCATCGCGCGCGCCTGCTCGCCTCCGCGGGCCGGGCGCTGGAAGCGGCCGAGCAGGCCGAAGCGCAGGCGTCGCAGAACAGCCTGTTCGGCGAGGCCGAGGCGCCGCGCGGCGGCGCGCACGCCTACATCGATGCACCGCCCTGGGACGCGCGGCAGAAGCTGCTCGAGGAGAAGGCCGCGCTCGGCTTCTATCTCTCGGGGCACCTGTTCTCGATCTATGCGCGCGAGCTGTCGAAGTTCCCGCGCACGCCGCTTGCCAAGCTGAGCCCGAACGAGAAGGTGTGGATGGCGGGCGTGGTGGTCTCGGCGCGCACGCAGATGACGCGACGCGGCCGCATGATGGTGGTGATGCTCGACGACGCCAGCGCGCAGGTCGAGATCTCGGTATTCAACGAGCTGTTCGAGCGCCACCGCGACAAGCTGAAGGAGGACGCGCTGCTCATCGTTTCGGGCAAGGTGCAGGACGACCAGTTCTCCGGGGGCCTGCGGGTGCTTGCGGAAGACTTGCTCGATCTAGAGGCGCTGCGCACGCGCTACGGCGCGCGCCTCAAAATCGCGATGAACGGCAAGACGGATGAACTGCGCGACGCCAAGCGCCTGCAGCAGGTCCTGGCCCCGTACCGCGCCAGCGGCAACGGCGCGTGCCAGGTGGTCGTTTCCTATGGCAACGGCAAGGGCGCCTGCGAGGTCGTGCTCGGCGAGCACTGGCGCGTGCGGCCGGACAACAAGCTCATTTCCGACTTGGGCGCCTGGCTCACGCCGGAGAACGTGGAGCTCGTCGTCGGAAGCTAGCTCGCCCAGCGCACCGGGCAAGCCTTTTCACTCAGTAAATTCCGGTAGTGGCGATACCAGGTGTTGGTCAGTTTTTCCGCCGGATCCACGCGCCGCTTCTCGGCGAGGAAGGCGCGCAGCTGCGGATAGCAGGCCTCGACCTGCGCGCGCGTCGCCTCCTGCGTGACCGATAGCGGAAAGCTGCCGCCGTGCTCGAGCGCCGCGTCGATCAGGCTGTGGCGCAGTTGCCGCGTGCGCACCGCGACGCCGAGCACCGGTAGCTGGGCGAGGCGCAGCGTGATCGCGGCGTATTCGCGCCGCGCCCAGCGCAGGAAGCTGTCCTGCTCCTCCGCCGTGCGCCGCGCTTTGATGCCGGCGAGCGGCAGGCGCCATTCGGCGCAGCGGTGGCGCGCCTCGACGATGAAGGCGTCGACCTTGTCAGGCGGCAGCAGCAGGCGCAAGGGCCGCGACGGCGATCCGGCTTCGGGCTCGGCGATGACCTCGGCGGCGGCGGCTTCGTTCACCGCGCGCTGGAGCGAGCCGATGTTCAGGGTCACGCTGTAGAGCGCGCCGAAGAGATCCTGGCCGCCCGCGGCGAGCGCGAACAGTTCGCGATGCGCGGTGCGGCTTGCGCGGCGCAGCTCACCGCCGGGCGTCACCAGGGTGATCGACTCGACGTGGGCTACCGCCGCGCGACCGTCCGGCCCGGCCCCGTTCTGCGCAAGGCTTGCGCCCACGGTGGGCAGCGTGGTGCGCAGCGATGCCGCTGCGCTGCGCGCGTCGCCGGGACGCAGAGCGGCGGCGAGCGCTGTCCAGGGCGTCGCTGCCTGCACCTCGACCAGGCCATGGTGCTCGTCCACGCGCAGCACGCGGTCGAGGCGCTTCGCATCGTAAGGCAGTGCCGCGCGCATCGCGGCGCTGAGCTCGAGGGCGGACAACGGGATAGAACTCGGTGTGGTCATGGCCTCCTCCTTGGCGACGATTTTTCATCTGCGCCATGCCGCGCCGCAACAGCCGCGTTGAAGGTGGCCGAATCTGATACCGTAAGTCGCATGCGGACCGCCAGCCGCTTCGTGGAGGCACTCAAGAAAAGCGTGCGCGCGCGTGGGCTGACGTACGCGGCGCTCGCGCAGCGCCTGGACCTCTCCGAGGCGAGCGTGAAGCGCATGTTCTCGCGCGGCACGTTCACGCTGGCGCGCATCGAGGAAGTGCTGGCCGCGGTCGATCTCGACCTTTATGAGGTGGCGCGCCTGAGCCGCGGCGCTGCCGCCGGCGCCGGCGAGCTGACGCACGAGCAGGAGGTGGGCCTGGCGAAGGACGAGCGCCTGCTCGCCGCCTTCTGGCTGGTGCTCAACGGCTGGGCCTTCGACGAGATCGTCGCGACCTTCACCATCACGCGCAGCGAGCTCACCGTCGCGCTCGCGCAGCTCGAGAAGCTCAAGCTGATCGAATGGGGACCGCGCGACCGCATGCGGCTGCTGGTGCCGCGAGACTTCGTGTGGCGCGCCGGCGGCCCGGCGAAGAAAGCCTATGCGCGCCGCGCGATGGCGGAATTCCTGCACGCGCGCTTCGATTCGCCGCTCGAGCTCATCCGCTTCGAGCCGCGCGAGCTTTCGGCACAGTCCGCCGCGCTGCTGAAAAGCAAGCTCGAGCGGCTGCTGACGGAATTCAACGAGGCGGCGGAAGCCGATTCGGCGCTGCCGGGCGCGAAGCGCGTCGGCGTAGCGCTGCTGCTCGCGTGTCGCCCGTGGGAGTTCTCGCCGGTGAAGGCGCTCAAGCGCCGGCGCGCGTCCTAGACCGTCGGCCGCTGCTCGAAACCGGCGAGCGATGTGTCGGCGTCGGCGCTGGCGGCGCGCACCTCCGCCACGTGCGCACCCGCAGGACCGCGCCGCGCCCACTCGGTAAGCGCCGCCACCGCCGCGTCATCTCCCTGGAGCAGCGCTTCCACGCTGCCATCGCGCCGATTGCGCACCCAGCCGGTCAAGCCCAGGCGTGCGGCCTCCCTTTGCATTGAGTAGCGGAAGCCGACGCCCTGCACGCGCCCGCTGATCTGAAGATGCCGGGTAACCATGTGAAATGGTAAGCTGGTCCTCGAGGACGCTGGGATAACAGAAAAAATGCGGGGGAAATAAATGCGCGGAGCGTTGCTGGTCGTCGCCGGCCTTGCCTTGATCGGCTTCCTGGTGGTGGCCGTGGTCCTGCCGCGGATGGCGGGGTCGGAGGCCAAGGAAGCCGGCCAGGCGCTGGTGGCAGGCGCGGAAGCGGCCAAGCAGCAGGTCGGCGCCGCGGTGGAAAAGAACGGCAAGCTCGAAGGCTCCGGCGCCGGCGTCAAGGTCGCATCGAAGAGCGATCCCAAGCACGGCGAGCTGAAGTGGATCGTGTCCGAGAACGGCGCGATCCGCGGCTGGAACGAGAAGAACGCGCTGGAGGTCACCCTCATTCCGGCCCTGCAGTCGGGCAAGACGAGCTGGAGCTGCAAGGGCTACCCGGTGGACGCGATGCCGCCCAGCTGCGGCGGCAAGGGCTGACGGATGCGGCGCTTCCTTGCATTGCTCGCGTTAGTCGGCGGTTGCGCCGGCGCCGGCCCGCAGCACGACAAAGTCGTCTACCACCTGAGCGAAGGCCTGCCGCAGGCGTCGAACGGCCTGCGCAACATCGGCAACCACCTCGAAGTAAATCCCAACGCGCGCATCGTGGTCGTGTCTCATGCGCGCGGCGTCGACTTCCTCATGAAGGACGCCAAGGACGCCAATGGCAACCGCTATGAGGATCTGGTCGAGCAGCTCAAGATGCGCGGGGTGCGCTTCGAGGTGTGCGAGATCACGCTGCGCAACCGCAAGCTCGCCAAGGACCAGTTCATCGCCGACACCACCTACGTGCCGTCGGGGGTCGCCGAAGTCACCCGCCTGCAGCAGCGCGAGGGCTTCGCTTACCTGAAGCCCTAGGTCAGGGCTCTTTCCTTCGCTTCAGCACCGCGCCGGCCACCAGCACGCCGGCGAGCGCCGCGCCTCCCACCAGCAGCCAGTCGCGCCGCCGCCAGCCGGCGCGCGGTGGGCGTGGGATCGCGCCCAGGGCCTGGGTCGCGGTCTGCGGCGCGGTGGCGGTGCCGGTGAGGACCGCGAGGCGCTGCGTCGCTTCGATCGAGTCGAAGGAATTGGACACGCCGCGCGCTGGCGGGCCGCTGCTCGGTTCCGTGGCGGCGTCCTGCTCGCGCGTGCGGTTGACCGGCTGCACCAGCACCACGGTCTTGGATTGCGTGTCGACGATCTGCGGATGGGTGCCGGTGGCGAGACCGGCGGGATGCCCGGGCAGCGTGCCGGCCGGCGGCGCGGCGAGGCTGCGCTCGCATTCGCGCAGGTCGCGCGCCAGCTCGCGCGCGTCCTGGTAGCGCTCCTCCAGCAGCTTGGCGAGCATCTTGGCGACGATGAAGTCGAGCATCTCGGGCACCGCGCGGTTCACCGCGCTGGGCGCCGGCGGCGCGAAGTTGACGATCTGGTACATGAGCGCGGTGACGTTCTCGCCGCTGAACGGTGCCGTGCCGGTGAGCATCTCGTAGAGGATCACGCCGAGGGAAAAGATGTCGGAGCGGTGGTCGGCGCGCTTGCCGATCACCTGCTCGGGCGACATGTACTTCGGCGAGCCGAGCATCACGCCGGTCTGGGTCAGGTCGGCGGAGGCGCGCATGCGCGCGATGCCGAAGTCGGTGATCTTCACCGGGCCGTCGGCCACCACCATGATGTTCGCCGGCTTGATGTCCCGGTGCACCACCCCGGCCTGGTGCGCGTAGGCCAGTCCCTCGGCGACCTGCGCGGCGATCGACAGCGCCTGGCTCACCCCCATCGGCTGGCCCTCGGTGAAGAGGGTGCGCAGCTCGACGCCCTGGATGTACTCCATCGCCATGTAAACCACGTCGCCGGCCTTGCCGGCGTCGTACACCGTGACGATGTTCGGGTGGTTGAGGCCGCCCGCGGCGCGCGCCTCCTGGTAGAACCGCGCCTCGTACTTGTCGGCGTGCTCGCGCTCGAGCGCCATGTTGACGGTCTTGACCGCGACGACGCGCTGCAGGACCGAGTCCGTGGCCTTGAACACCACGCCCATCGCGCCGCGCCCGATCTCGGTCTCGATCACGTAGCGGCCGAGTTGGGGTTGCTCCATCGACGGAGTTATACCTTACCTGCGGACCGGGCCTAGCGGCCCGATTTGAGCGACTGGAAGATCGGCCCCCACACCGGGTGCCCGGCCTCGGCCGGCTCGAGCTGGAGCGCCGGGTCGACGGCAAGCGCCTTGCGGAACTCGTCGCGGCACTGCCGCTCGCGGTTCGAGGCGCAATGAATGAAGGCGAGATGCTTGTGCGCGTCGGCGCGCTGCTTCTCCGGCAGCCCGAGGCTGAGCGCGCCCTGCAGGTTCTTCGCCGACTCGGTGTATTCGCCGGCCTCGTACTGCTTCAAGCCGATGCTGAATGCCGAGCCGCTGGAAAGCGAGAGGAAGATCGGGCCCCACACCGGGTGCCCGACCTCTTCCGGCTCGAGGCGCAGCGTCGGCACCGCGACCAGCGCCTTGCGGAAATCCTCGCGGCATTCGCGCTCCCGCTCTGCGGCGCAATGCATGAACGCGAGGTGCTTGTAGGCGAGGGCCTGGTCGCTCTCCCACAGGCCCAGCTTGAGCGCCGTGGTCAGCGATTTGGCTGCGGCCTCGTGGTTGCCGGCGTCGTACTGCCGCAGCCCTTCGACCAGCGTGACGCGGGCCTTGGTGGTCTGGACCAGGCCGTCCAGCGCCGCGCAACCGGCGAGCATTGCGAGCAAGGCGGCGGCGATGGTGAGGCGGCGCATCAGCGGAACCGGTGCTGGATCCTGACCGTTTCGCCGGGCTTCACCTCCACGCGCGCGGTGTGCGCCGGAGAAGTGGCATTGCGGATTTCGATGGTGTGCGCCCCGGCGGGCACGTCGATCACGAGCAGCGGCGGCGTGCGGCCGCGCTTCTTGCCGTCGACCAGCACGTCGCCCCAGGGTGCGACGGCGATCTCCAGGCGGCCCGGGCCTTTGGGCGCGGCGGCGGCCGGCTTTTCGGACGCCGGATTCTCGGGGCTTTTCTCCACGCGGGCGACAGGCTTCTTGGCGTCCGGGGCTGCAGCGCCGCCGCCGGCCGGTGCCGCGACCGGGGGCACGACGGCGGGCCCCGTCGTGGCCGACAGCGGCTGGGTGGCGGCCTTCGGGGGCGCGGACTTGGCTGCGGGTTCGGGCGGCATCACCGCGCGTGCGCCAACCCCGCCGGCGATGATCAGGAGGAAGAGGAGCGGCGCGGCGAGCAGGGCGGAGTGCCGCAGGCCGAGCGGGCCCGTGCCCTTGAGCCAGCCGACGGCGCCGGGCGCGTTGGTTTCCGCGCTCGCCTCGACCTGATCGAGGCGCTTGGGCGCCGGGGTGGCGCCGACAACCGCGTAGACCTCGTGGGCGCGCACGTGCTTGTCGGTGCGCGAGCCCTCGTGGCGGAACAGGCTCGCGTAGTCGCGCGACAGGCAGGACACCACCTCGTAGAACGAGCGCGATACCAGGAGCTGGCCCGGGCGCGAGAAGCTCATCACCCGCTGCGCGACGTTGATACCGTCGCCGATGATGTTCATCTGGCTGTTCAGGTCCTTCACCAGGCGCACCGGGCCGAGGTTGACGCCCAGGCGCACCGGCACGCTCGCCGCCAGGTCGCGCATCGCCATGGCGGCGAAGAGCGCGTCCTCGGGATCGCCCATGAAGGTGATGGCGGCGCCGTCGCCGGTGTCGAGGATGATGCGGTCGCGCGGCGCCACCTGCTCGAGCGCCGCGGCCAGGGCCTGGTTGAATGCCTGCTTGAGCTGGAGCTGCTCCGCGACCGGCCGCTGCGAATAGTCGGCGATGTCGAGGAACAGAACGCTGCAGACTAGCGTGCGGCCTGCGCTCTCCAAGCGGTAATCCCCCTGTGCCCCCGGTGCGGCCCTCGAGCCGCGATGGTGTTCATTTTACGCGCATGCCGGGCTGGGCCCCGCTATCGGGCGAAATGAGAAAAATCCCCGGTCCATCCCCTGAGTCGGTCCCTGATGTGGTCCCCGAGGCCGCCAGCACCATGCCCTCGGAAACGCCGAACTTCATCTTGCGCGGGGCGAGGTTCGCCACCAGCACGGCGAAGCGCCCCTCCAGCTTTTCGGGCGCGTAGGCGGACTTGATGCCGGCGAACACCGTGCGGGTTTGTCCGCCGAGCTCCAGCGTGAGCTTGAGCAGCTTGTCGGCGCCCTCGACCGCCTCGGCGCGTGCGATGCGCGCCACCCGCAGGTCGAGCTTGTTGAAGTCCTCGATCGAGATCGTCGCTGCGGCCACGGTCTGTTTTTCATCCACGGTCGTTTTTTCCTCCGGCAGGGCGAACAATGCGTCGAGCTGCTTCTCCTCCACGCGGCTGAGCAGGTGCTTGTAATCGTTGATACGGTGATCTTCCTGTAGCGGCCGCGCGACATCGCCCCAGGCAAGCGCGGGAAGGTTGAGGAAGCGCTCCGCGTTCTCGGCCAGCTTGGGCAGGACCGGCTTGAGGTAGACCGTCAGCACGCGAAACAGCTCGAGCGCGCTCGAGCAGACCTCGTGCAGCTCGCGCTCCTTGCCGGCGTGCTTGGCGAGCTCCCAGGGCTTGCGCTCGTCCACGAACTGGTTGGCCACGTCCGCCAGCGCCATCACCTCGCGCAGCGCCTTGCCGAATTCGCGCGCCTCGTACAGCGCCGCGATCTCGTTCGCCTTCGAAGCGAAATTGAAGCTCTCGCGCGGTGCGAGCACTTTGCCGCCAAATTTCCGGTTGATGAAAACGGCGCAGCGGCTGGCGATGTTGACGTATTTGCCGACCAGGTCGCTGTTCACCCGGGCGGTGAAGTCGTCGGGGTTGAAGTCGATGTCCTCGACGTTGGCGTTCAGCTTGGCGGCGATGTAGTAGCGCAGCCACTCGGGGTTCATGCCCAGGCGCAGGTAGCGCAGCGGGTCGATGCCGGTGCCGCGCGACTTGGACATCTTGTCGCCCGACACCGTGATGAAGCCGTGAACGTAGACGTGGTCGGGCACCTTGTACGGCTTGCCCGCGAATTTCAGCATCGCCGGCCAGAACAGGGTGTGGAAGTAGATGATGTCCTTGCCGATGAAGTGGATCTGCTCGCTTTCGGCGAGGGTTTGTTCAAACCCCCAACCCTTCCGCGCGCAGTAATTCTTCAGCGATGCCAGATAGCCGATCGGCGCGTCGAGCCAGACGTAGAGGTACTTCTCCTCCGCGATGTCGGGGACGCGGATGCCGAAATACGGCGGATCGCGCGAGATGTCCCAGTCCGAGAGGGCTTTGTCGCCAGTCCCTTCCAGCCACTCCTTGGCCTTGTTGACCACCTGGGACTGCAGCCGGCCGGACGTTTCCAGCCAATCCTTGATGAAGCTGCGGCACTTCGGATCGGAGAGCTTGAAGAAGAAGTGCTGCGAGGACTTGAGCAGCGGCTTCGCGCCCGACAGCGTCGAGTAGGGATTCTTCAGCGCGGTCGCGGAGTAAACCGTGCTGCAATTCTCGCAGGCATCGCCGTACTGATCCTTCGCGCCGCAGTTCGGGCATTCGCCCTTGAGGTAGCGGTCGGCGAGGAACATGCCCTTCACCGGGTCGAAAAACTGCTCGACCGGCTTGCTGGTGACCAGTCCCGCGGCTTTCAGCCGGCGGAAGATGTCCTGCGAAAGCTCGGTATTCTCCGGCGAATGCGTCGAGTGCCAGTTGTCATGGCTGATGTGGAACCCGTCCAGATACGGCCGGCGCGCTTTCTGGATCGCGTCGACGAATTCCTGCGGCGACTTCCCGGCTTTCTCGGCCGCCAGCATGATCGGCGCGCCGTGCGCATCGTCGGCGCCCATGAAATGCACTTCGTGCCCTTGCAGGCGCTGGAATCGCACCCAGATATCGGCCTGGATGTATTCCATGATGTGGCCGATGTGGAACGGGCCGTTCGCGTACGGCAGTGCAGTGGTGACGAATAGCTTGCGGGAACTCATGAGGGACGGCGATTTTAGCTTAGACTTCAAGCATGTCCGTGAATGAAGCGAGCGTGCAAAGCGCGCTCAGCAAAGTGGTCGATGCCAACACCGGCAAGGACCTGACGAAGGTCGCGCGCAACATCAAGCTGTCCGGCAACGACGTCGCGCTCGAGGTCGAGCTCGGCTATCCCGGCAAGAGCCAGCAGGAGCCGATCCGCCGGCAGGTGGTCGAAGCGCTCAAGGGCGCGGGCGCCGGCAATGTCTCGGTCAAGGTGACGTCGAAAGTGGTGTCGCATGCCGTGCAGCGCGGCGTGAAGCTGGTGCCGGGGATCAAGAACATCATCGCCGTCGCGTCCGGCAAAGGTGGCGTCGGCAAGTCCACCACCGCCGTGAACCTCGCGCTGGCGCTCGCCGCCGAAGGCGCGTCGGTCGGCGTGCTCGACGCCGACATCTACGGGCCTTCGCAGCCGATGATGCTCGGCATCGCCGGGCGCCCGGAATCGAAGGACGGCAAGCGCATCGAGCCGATGGAGGGCCACGGCCTGCAGGCGAGCTCGATCGGATTTCTCATCGACATTGACACGCCGATGGTGTGGCGCGGGCCGATGGTGACCCAGGCGCTCGAGCAGCTCCTGAAGGACACCAACTGGCGCGACCTCGACTACCTGGTGGTCGACCTGCCGCCGGGCACCGGCGACATCCAGCTCACGCTGGCGCAGAAAGTTCCGGTCACCGGCGCGGTCATCGTCACCACGCCGCAGGACATTGCCCTTATCGACGCCCGTAAAGGGCTCAAGATGTTCGAGAAGGTCGGCATCCCGATCCTCGGCGTGGTGGAGAACATGTCGTTCCACACCTGCCCCAAGTGCGGCCACGAAAGCCACATCTTCGGCTCCGGCGGCGCGCAGCGCATGGCGAAGGATTACGCCACCGAGCTCCTGGGTCAGCTGCCGCTCGACGAGTCGATCCGCAGCCAGGCCGATTCGGGCAAGCCGACGGTGGTATCGGACCCCGACGGCCCGATCGCGGAGATCTATCGCAAGATTGCGCGGCGCTGCGCGGTCAAGATCGCCGAGCTGCAGCGCGACATGACCTCGAAGTTCCCGAACATCGTGGTCCAGAACACCTGAATTCGGGGTCAGGGTCGTAAATAAGGCGCCGCGTACGCGCGCACTTAATTACGACCCTGACCCCGAATTCAGGCCGGTACTTCGCCGAGCACGGTGCAGCGCCGAATCACGCGGCCCTGCGTGGCGGCGTCATAGGGCGTGGCGCGATGCATCACGCAGCGGTTGTCCCACACCAGCAGCTCGCGGGTCTTCCAGCGGTGCTCGTAGGCGAGATCGGGATGGACGGCGAGCGCATTCAACTCCTCGATCAGCGCGCGCCCCTCGTCGTACGGCATGCCGAGGATGTATTCCGCGTGATCGCCGAGATAGAGGCAGTTGCGCCCGGTCTCGGGATGCGTGCGCACCACCGGGTGATCGACCGGCGGCTTTGCCAGGCGCTGTGCCTCGGTGAGCGGATCCTCGCCGTGACGCCGCGTGCGCGAGAAGTCGAGGTTATGCACGGCTCGAAGGCCGGCGATGTGCGCTTTCCATGACGCGTCGAGCCGTTCGTAGGCGCCGTACATGTCGCAGAAGTGGGTCTCGCCGCCGCTCGCCGGCATGACTTCGCCGTAGATGATGGTGGCTTGCCCGGTGACGCGCTGCCACGACCCGTCCGTATGCCACGCCAGCGTGCCCTTGTCCGGGTGGCGGCCATGCGGCTTGCCGTTTTCGTCGAGGTTCGAGAGCCGGTAGAGCTCCGGGAAGCCATCGGCGTGGTACTGGTTCATCACGTGGATCTGCACCTCGCCGAAGCGGCGGGCGAAGGCCACTTGCCGCGCCGGCGGCACATCCTGCGGCGGGAACAGCAGCACCTGGTAGCGCAGAAAGGCCTGGTACACGGCGCGAAAAACTCGGTCATCCATTGCGGCGGAGAGGTCGACGCCGGAGATTTCCGCACCCAGATGACGCGTGAGCGGGCGGGCGGAAAGTAGATCAGTGACAGCGGCCATGGTCTTCCGGACGCCACGGATTGCTCAGGGTGCTGACCGACTCCAGGAAAACCACGAGGTCGGTCTGCTCCGCGCCGGTGAGCTTCAGCGGCGGCAAGGCCTGCGAGCCGCGCTCGGAATAGTGACGCACCACCTCGGCGAGCGTATCGCGCTTGCCATCGTGCCCGTAAGGGGCGGTCAGCATGAGATGGCGCAGCGTCGGCACCTTGAACGCGCCCGCTTCCGGCTCCTGCACCGGGTTCGTGCGCTTCTGCGGGTCATCGTTGTAGCCGCTCGCGAGGTTGAAGCGGCTGGCGCGGACGGCCTTGAACCCTTCCACCCTGCCGGCATCCGTGGAAAAGCCGTTGTTGCGGAACTCGCCGTTGGTGAAGTTGGGTCCGCTATGGCAGGTGCTGCAGCTTCCCTTGCCGACGAAGATCTTGAGCCCGCGCTGCGCGGCGTCCGAATAGAGTCCGGCCTTCGGCTGCTCGCCGCGCGCCAGCGCATTGCGGAAGCGGTCGAACGGCGTGGGCGGGGTGTCGAACGTTTCCTGGAACGCCGCCAGGATCTTGCCGACGTTCACCAGCACCTCTTCATCGTCGCTGGGGGAGGGCGCAGCACCGAAGGTGCGGCGGTAGCGGCAGGAGAGCTCGTCGTCCGTGCGCATGAGCTCGGCGACATGCTTCGGCGTGGCGCCGAGCTCGCGGCGGTCGAGGATCGGGCGGATGCTCTGCGACCAGAGGCTGTCGGCGCCGCCGTCCCAGCCGTACCAGCGGCCGAGGCGCGCGTTCATCAACGTGGGCGTGTTCCGGTCGACCTCCGCGATCGCCACGCCGCGCACGCGGTTGTCGGTCCAGTTGCGCTCAGGGACGTGGCAGGTGCCGCAGGAGAAGCCGCCGTTCGCCGACAGGCGGGTGTCGAAGAACAGGCGCTCGCCGAGCTCCACCGCGGCGCGGCGGCCGGAGGCGCGGTTGGTCGGATCGCTGGTAATGGGTGCCGGCCAGGGGCCGTGCGCGAGGATCGCCCGGACTTCGCTTTCGCTGAACTGTATTTCGTCGGCGGCAAAGACCGGCCCCGCCAACAGGCAAACGGCCACCGCCACGTCTTTTGTTCGCATCTTGAGCGGCTATCATAGACCCGTGACCATCAAAGCCGACAAGTGGATCCGCCGCATGGCGGCCGAGCAACGCATGATCGAGCCCTTCGAGCCCGGCCAGGTCAAGGATTTTGAAGGCAAAAGGATCGTGTCGTACGGCACCTCGAGCTACGGCTACGACGTGCGCTGCTCGACCGAATTCAAGATCTTCACCAACATCAACTCGACCATCGTCGACCCCAAGGCGTTCGACGAGAAGAACTTCGTCGACTACCGGGGCGCGGTCTGCATCATCCCGCCCAATTCGTTCGCGCTGGCGCGCACCGTCGAGTACTTCCGCATCCCGCGCAACGTGCTGACCATCTGCCTGGGCAAGTCGACCTACGCGCGCTGCGGGATCATCGTCAACGTCACGCCGCTCGAGCCGGAGTGGGAAGGGCACGTGACGCTCGAGTTCTCCAATACCACGCCGCTGCCGGCGCGCGTCTACGCCAACGAAGGCGTGGCGCAGATGATCTTCCTCGAGTCGGACGAGGTGTGCGACACCTCGTACCGCGACCGCGGCGGAAAGTACCAGGGACAGAAGGGCGTTACGCTGCCCCGCATCTAGTAGTATTTTCTGTTCGCAAACTACATCTAGTACTTTTCCGCGGCGTGCGGCGCGCGTCGCGGCGCCGAAAAAAATTCACAAAAAGTTCGTCGGAGGTCTTGACACGCGGGGTCATGTCCCTATACTTCGCTCAAGTTTTTTTGCTTTTGGATTCAACGACGAGCAGGAGGTCATCATGACAAGCAACAGGAACTCGCGTCCCGCGGATGAAGTTTGCGTCCGGGACATTCCCGAAACTTAGTTTTGACTCGCGAGGAGAATTTTGATGGGGGAACGCAGTAGCAACATCGCACGCACCCGACAAGCCGAACTCAAGCAGTCGCCGCAGGAAAGCCTCTTCGATACGCACCCCGAAGTCAGTCTCGACTTCGACACCGTGCGCCAGGCGGCACGCCAGAAGTACACCCGGCCCTTCCTGATCCTCGATACCGCGATCGTTCGCGGCAAGATCCGGCGCTTCCGCGCGGCCATGCCGCGCGTGCGGCCGCACTACGCGGTCAAGGCGAATCCCGACCGGCGCGTGCTGAAGGTCCTGGTGCAGGAGGGCGCGGGCTTCGAGATCGCGTCGACCGCCGAGCTCGACCTGCTTCTTAGCCTCGGCGTGCCGGCGGCGGAAGTGTTCTTCTCCAACCCGATGAAGTCGCGCGAGTCGATCGGCTACGCCGCGGCCAAGGGCGTGGAGTGGTACGTCACCGACAGCGTCGATGAGTTGCGGCGCATCCATGAAGTGAAGCCGGATGCGAAGCAGTACCTGCGCATCGCCACCCCCAACATCGGCAGCGACTGGCCGCTCTCGGGCAAGTTCGGCGCCGGCGCCGCCGACGCGCGCGAGATCATCGCGGTGGCGGCGAAGCTCGGCGTCGACCTCGCGGGCGTGACCTTCCACGTCGGCTCGCAGTGCCGCAACCCGGAGAACTGGCGTGTCGCGCTCGAAAAATCGCGCACCCTGTTCGAGGCGATGACCAAGGCGGGCCTGCGGCCGCGGCTGCTGAACATCGGCGGCGGCTACCCGGTGCGCCACGTGCGGCCGATTCCGTCGATCGAAGTGATCGGCGCGGTGGTCAACGAGGGCCTGAAGGCCTTTCCCGAGGACGTGCAGGTCATCGCCGAGCCCGGTCGCTATCTCGTGTCCGATGCCGGCTACTTCGTGTGCCGCGTGCTCGGCACGGCGACGCGCGCGGGCAAGCGCTGGATGCACTGGGACGCGGGCCTGTTCGGCGGCGTGATCGAGTCGAGCGAGGGCCTGCGCTATCGCATCCGCACCGACCGCTCCGGGCCAGACACCGCCTGGACCGTGGGCGGGCCGACCTGCGACTCGGTGGACATCGTCATGAGGGAGGAGCCGCTGCCGTCGGACCTGCAGGAGGGCGACTTCGTCTACATCCGCAACGCCGGCGCCTACACCACGGCCTACGCGAGCCAGTTCAACGGCTTTCCGCTGCCCGAGGTGCGGGTGTTCGAGTCCAAGAGCTAGTTCTTCTCATAGAAAACGAAATCGAAGCGCGTACCGTCTTCGGCGGTGCGCGCTTCGCGCTTTGATTCGCGCCACTGGGACCGGTCCCAGGCCGGGAACCAGGTGTCGCCCTGGTAGTCGCGCTGGATCTCGGTGAGCACCATGCCGGCGGCGAGCGGCAGGGACTCCTGAAAAAGCTGCGTGCCGCCGATCACGAACGCTACCGGCTCGCCGATGCACAGGGCGAGCGCGGCTTCCAGCGACGCCGCCACCGCCGCGCCGGGGGCCTGGTAGCCGGGGGTCCGGGTCACCACGATGTTCTCCCGCTGCGGCAGCGGGCGCTTAAGGGACTCCCAGGTCCGCCGCCCCATGATCACCGGGTGGCCGAGCGTAAGCTGCTTGAAGTGCTTCAGCTCTTCCGGAATGTGCCAGGGTAGCTGGCCATTCGCGCCTATGATCCCATTGGCGGCCACCGCGGCGACCAGAACCAGCCGTGGAGAATGCGGCGGGCCGGGGGGTTGTGACATTGATCCTCGCTACCGGAAGGCGGGGTTGAAAGTATAAGGACATGGTGTATCCACGCTCGTTCCTGGGGCTGTGCCTGGTGAGCTTCGTGCTGGTGGCGACGCCGCTGGTGGGCGCGCTCGCCTATTCCGCCTGGCACAGCGAGCAGCTGGCCGAGCATGCGCGCACCGCGGTGTACAACGCCTCGCAGGCGGCGCGGGCAAGCCGCACGCTCGTCACCCGCATCGGCTCGCTCGAGCGCCTGGCGCTGCTCGATCACCCCGGCCTCGCGTCCGACCTGGGCCGCGTGCACGCGAGCTTCCGCCAGGTGGCGGACGAGCTGCTGCAGCTGCCGCTCGAGCAGGATCAGCTTGCGGCCCTGAAAAGGACCATGGCGCAGGAGGAACGGCTGTACGCCGTGCTGGTGACGCCCAAGCGCGCGAACCGGCGCAGCGTGGCGCCGCTCGCCGCCGAGCTGGCCGAGAACGCCTCCGAGGTGCTGGCGATCAGCACCCGGGTCGCGGACCGCGAAGTCCAGCGGTTGCGCGCCGATGCCGAGGCGGTGCAGCGCCAGCTCGTGATCCTGGTGCTCCTCAGCACCGCGCTCGCCCTGGCGATCGCGCTCGGCCTTACGCGCCACGTGGTGCGGCCGATCGCCGAGCTCGACGCCGCTATCCGCCAGCTGGGGGGCGCCGATTTCTCGCGGCCGATCTCGGTGCGCGGGCCCGACGACCTGAAGACGCTCGGCGAGCGCCTCGACTGGCTTCGCCGGCGCCTGGCCGAGCTCGAGGCCGAGAAGAACCGCTTCCTGCGCCATCTGTCCCATGAGCTCAAGACCCCGCTGACCGCGCTGCGCGAGGGGGCCGAGCTGCTGCACGACGAGATCGGCGGCCCGCTGCTCGCGCCGCAGCGCCGGGTGGTGGAAATCATGAAGGACAACAGCATCAAGCTCCAGCGCCTGATCGAGGACCTGCTCGACTACCAGCGCGCATTGCATGCGGCGGCATCCCTCGAGGTACGGCTGGTTTCCCTGAACACCGTGATTCGCGAAGCGGCACTGCCGCACGAGCTCGCCGCGCAGGCGAAGGGCTTGCGCGTGGCGATCGACGCTGAATCGTCCACCCTCGAAGCCGACCCGGTGAAGCTGCGCTCGATCGTCGACAACCTGATCGGCAACGCGGTGAAGTTCACGCCGGCGGGCGGCAGCGTGTCGGTGCTCGCGCGGGCGAGCGGCGACCAGGCGCTGATCGACGTGATCGACTCCGGGCCGGGCGTACCCGCCGAGGAGCGCGAGTCGATCTTCGATTCCTTCTTCCGCGGCCGCGCCCGCTCCAGCGCGCGCGTGGAAGGCAGCGGCCTGGGCCTCGCCATCGCGCGCGAGTTCGTCGAGGCGCACGGCGGGCGCATCAGCGTGCTCGCCGAGGCTCGCGGCGGGCATTTCCGGGTCGCGCTGCCGCGGCGCGTCGCTGCATGAAGGTCCTTGCCGTCGCCCTGGTGCTTTTTACGGCCGGGTGCGAGACGTTGCAGCCGGGGCCGGGGCCGGTCGATGCCATCATCGCGGAAACGGTCGTCGCCTCGCGCGCGCCGTTCGCCGAGCAGCAGGCCACGCTGGCAAGGGCGCAGAAGGCGTTCGGCAGCGGCGCGCCGGCCGATCGCCTGCGCCTCGCCACGCTGCTCGCGACCCTGCCGCCGCCGCTGCGCGACGATTCGCGTGCGGCGGAGCTGCTCGAGTCCATCTCGGACGCGGGCGCCCCCGGCATCGGCCGCTTCGCTGCGCTGCTCGCGGCGCAGGTGTCGGAACGCCGGCGTCTGCTGCACGAGGTCGAAAAGCTGCGCGCCGAGGGCGAGCGCGCCGGCCGGGAGCGCGCACTCTCCGACAAGGAGCGAGACAAGCGCGAGGAAGCGCTAAAGCAGCAGCTCGAAGCGCTGCGCGCCATCGAACGTGGAATACTGGAGCGCGAGGAAACGCTGCGGCGGCGAAAATGAGCACAGGAAAATGAACGATACGAGAATGAGGCCCGTGAGCCTGCGCGAGCGCGGACCGGTGCTGCTGGTCGATGACGACAAGGACCTGCTGCAGCTGATCGCGATGCGGCTGAGCGCCGCCGGCTACGCGGTCACCGCGGTCGCGTCCGGCGAGGCCGCGCTCGCCGCGCTGGCGGTGTCGCGCCCGCAGGTCGTGGTCACCGACCTGCGCATGCAAGGAATGGACGGCATGGCGCTGTTCGATGCCATTCACCGCGATTCGCCTTCGCTTCCGGTCTTGATCCTGACCGCCCACGGCACCATCCCGGAAGCCGTCAGCGCTACTCGCCGGGGGGTATTCAGCTTTTTGACTAAACCCTTTGAACCCAAAGTGCTGCTCGACACGGTGGCCGAGGCGATGCGTCTGTCCAGCCCGCCGCCTTCCGGCGAGCTCGAGTCGTGGCGGGCGGAGCTCATTACCCGCTCCTCCGCGATGGAGGATTTGCTGTCGCAAGCGCGACGGGTGGCCGCCTCCGACGCCTCGGTTTGCATCTTTGGCGCGAGCGGCACCGGCAAGGAATTGCTCGCGCGGGCGATTCACCGGGCGAGTCCGCGGGCCGAGGCGCCCTTCATCGCGGTCAATTGCGGGGCGATCCCGGAAGGTTTGCTCGAGTCGGAGCTCTTCGGACACAAGAAGGGGTCCTTCACCGGCGCGGTGTCCGACCGCACCGGGCTTTTCCAGGCGGCGCAGAGCGGCACCTTGTTCCTCGACGAGATCGGCGACATGCCCTTGCCGCTCCAGGTCAAATTGTTGAGAACCCTGGAAGAAAGAAAAATAAGGCCGGTCGGCTCGTCCCAGTCCTTCGACGTCGACGTGCGCGTGATCGCGGCCACGCACCGCAAGCTCGAGGATCGGATCGCCTCCGGCGAATTCCGCGAGGATCTCTACTACCGGTTGAATGTCGTGAAGCTCTACATCCCGGCGCTCGCCGAGCGCAGGGAAGACATTCCGCTGCTCGCCAATGCGTTTCTCACCCGTCTGGGAACCCGCTACCAGCGCGGGCGGCTCTCGCTGTCACCGGAGGCGATCGAGCTTCTCGTCTCCGCGCCGTGGCCGGGCAACGTGCGCCAGCTGCTGAACGTCATCGAGCAGGCGGTGGCGCTTTCGGCGACCGACGTTATTCCGGACTCGCTGGTGAGGAAGGCGCTGGACGCCAAGGACACCGAGCTCACGCCGCTCGACGAAGCGCGCCGCGCTTTCGAGCGCGATTACCTGGTGCGCATCCTGAAGATCACCGGCGGCAACGTGAGCAAGGCGGCGCGCCTGGCGGGGCGGAACCGGACGGAGTTCTACCGCTTGCTGGAGCGGCACTCCCTCGAGCCGAGCATTTTCAAGGTCGCTTGAATGCCCAGTGGCGCAGGTAGGCGATAGCAACGGCGCAGGCCAAGGCGAAGCAGCTCAGCACGTAGAACCCGGTGACGATCCCGTAGCGGTCGGCGAGGAACCCCATGATGAGCGGCGTGCTGAGGTGCGACACGCTCCAGCCCAGCCCGCCCAGGGCCAGCGCCGAACCGCGCTCCTCGGGCTTGCTCGCCTCGGAGATGGTGACCTGGAAATACAGCGTCATCGCCGCCGTGCCGGCGCCGACCACCAGCATCCAGAAGCCGATCGGCACCACGTGGTTCACCGTCGGCAGGAACCCCACGGCGGCGGCCACGGCGAGGCCGCACACCACCGGCCAGAGGGTCTGCGGCCCGGTGCGCACGAAGCGCGCGACCAGGAGGCTCGCGCCGATGGAGCCGAGCGCGCGCAAGGCGAGGAGGATGCCGGAGGCTTCCTCGCTGTGCCCGTAGCTCGCCAGCAGCACCGGGTAGAAGGACATGGTGAGCGAAAACGGCAGCGCCGAGAGGTAGGCGCACATCACGGTGTACGCGATGATCCGCTCGCGCAGCAGCGGCAGGTAGGCGGCGAGCACGTGGCGCGGCGGTGCGGGCTTGAGCGGCGGCGCCGAAGTGCCCAGGCCGGCGGCAAGGGCGATCGCGCCGGTGGCGGCGAGCGCGGCGAAGGTCGGCTGGAACCCCGCGGCCGCGAGCAGGAATCCGCACGCCGTGGTGCCGACGATCTGGCCGAAGTTGGTGACCGCGTTCAGGCGGCCGAGCTGCACGCCGCGCGCCCCCGGCAGCTCGCTCGCCATCGCCCACGTCGCCGGCCAGAACGCAGCGCGCGAGACTACGAGGACCAGCTGTCCGACCAGCAGCATCCAGAACCCCTCCGCCGCCATCAGCCACAGGCCGGCGGCTATGGTCGCCACCGAAGAACCGAGCAGGATGCGGCGGCCGCCGATGCGGTCTGTATAGGCGCCGCCGACGAGGTTGAGCGGCGCCTGCGCAAAGACCGGGGCGGCGAACAGCACGCCGATCTGGGCGTTCGACAGGCCCTGGGAGTAGGCGTACAGCGGGACCGCGAGCCAAGTCATTCCGAGGCCGAGGTTCCAGGCGAGCGAGGCGAGGAAAAAGAACGCGTGCGACACCCCCGATTATGGTTTGCGCGCGTAAGGCGGCGGCGGGCGTTTCGACCAATGGCCATGCGCCTGCTGCTGCTCATCCTGTTGATCGTTCCGGCGGCGGGCGAAGCCGCCCAATGCACCGCCAGCTCGGGGGCGGGCACCGCCGCGCTGGTCGAGCTGTATACCTCCGAGGGCTGCTCGAGCTGCCCGCCCGCCGACCGCTGGCTCGCCACCCTCGCCAGCCGGTACCCCGGCGGCAACGTCGTGCCGCTCGCGTTGCACGTCGACTACTGGGATTACATCGGCTGGAAGGATCCGTACGCGAAGCGCGAGTTCTCCCTGCGCCAGAGGAAGCTCAGCCAGCTGCAGCGTATGGCGTTGGTCTATACGCCACAGGTCCTGCTGCAGGGCCGCGATTTCCGCGCGTGGGGCGGCAAGGCCTTCGACGAGGCGCTGGCCAAGATCAATGCGCAGCCCGCCCGTGCAAAGCTGCGCCTCGCGGTCGTGATTGCGGGCCGGGACGCTCTGGAGGTCGAAGCCGTCGCCGAGCTGGTCCAGCCTTCGACCGACGCCGGCCTTTACTTGGCCGCCTACCAGAGCCGGCTGCTCACCCATGACTATGTGGTGCTGGAATGGCACGGCCCCTTTGCCTTCGCCGGAAAGACCCTGACCGAACGCCGCAAAGTGCCTTTACTGCCCGGCGCCGCCCCGGCAAATTCCGGGGTGGCAGCCTTCGTGCAGGACCGCCGTACGGGCGAGGTGCTCCAGGCCCTTCTTCGGTCCACCTGCTAAGAGTGCCTGCTAAGGCCGCGATTTTCCTTTAGTATTCGCGCCTTCAGCCTGCCCGCCCAGGGGGGTCGGGCACACGGAGAGAGCGCTATGCAAGCGACGCAGATCCGGCAAAAGGACGGCGTCTTCTACTTCGTCAGCTACCGCGCCAAGGATCTCCTGGCGAAGGTGCGTTTCATCAGCCGCTTCTACGGCGAGAACGAGGAAATCCCTGCCAGCCGGATCTCCGACGACGACGACATCGCGCAGTTTATCTCCAAGATCGAGCACAACGACCACGCCTTCCAGCGCTCGCTGTCGCGCGCCAAGGTGCGCCAGCTCAAGAATTTCTACGAGACCGCGATCACGCAGCCGCCGATTCCCGGCACGGTGCTCTTGTTCACCTCCGAGCGCCTGAACTTCCGCGCCGACGGCGACGGCCCGGCGGGCAGCTTGAGCGAGCCTTCGTCCAAGTACCTGATCATCGACGGCCAGCACCGCCTCGCGGCGCTGCGCTTCTACCTGAACGAGCGTCCCGACGACGCGAATACCATCAACGTGCCGTGCATCCTGTTCGACGGGCGCAGCGAGGACTTCGCCACCGAGATGTTCGTCATCATCAATTCGACGCCGACGCGCATCAACAAGAGCCACCTCGTCGACCTGTACGAGCACGTCTCGTTCGCTGCGCCCGACCGCAAGTTCGCCGCGCGCCTGGTCGAGCGCCTCTACGGCGAGGGCGACAGCCCGCTGCGCTACCGCACCAACCGCCTCGGCGCCCGCAGCCAGCGCGACAAGTGGGTGCTGCAGGCCGAGCTGTTCAACGAGCTGCACCGCTGGGTGCGCGGGCGCTGGCGCTCGATCCAGCTCGCCGGCGGCAGCTCGAAGGAAGTGCCGCGCTACTACGCCGTGATCCGCGACTTCTTCAAGGCGGCGCGCAACGTGTTCGGCGACGGTGTGTGGGGCAAGGACAACTTCATGGTCACCAAGCCGGTGACGATCAAGGCCATGGTGCGGGTATGCGCGGATCTCGCGCGCGACGACGCCGAGCCCGAAGCCGACCGCGTGAAGCGCTGGGAAAACCGCCTTGGCCCGTGGTCCGAAATGGCGCGCCAATTCCGCGAGGAAGGCTTCTACGAGCGTTTCCCCGCCAAGGGCGAGGTGGAGCGCGTCGCCCGCATCCACCGCGATCTCGCGCGCGCCGCCGGCATCGAGACCAAGAAGTCCTGAGCCGGAATACCGGGCGCGCGCCCGTGTTCGCGGACGTATGAAGTTCTGGCCGAAGTTCTGGTACTTGGCGGCGGTCCTCCTCGGCGGTTGCGCCGGCCTCGACGACACAGGTTGCCGCCATGCCAACTGGTACGACCTCGGCTTCCGCGATGCCATCTTCGGCATGCAACGCCAGGACGACGTTTACGCCTCCCAGTGCGAGCCGCGCGGCACCAAGGTCGACGTCGCCCGCTACGCGCAAGGCTGGAAGGAAGGCAAATGGGAAGCGGACAGCCGCCGAAGTGAATCGGCCGACTAGCGCGCTGCTGGTCGCGAGCACGCTCCTCTGGGGATGTGCCAGCTTTACCGAACACGATTGCCGCACCGCCGACTGGTACTACCTCGGCGAGCAGGACGCGCGAACGCACGGCCTGCAGCCGCAAATCAACCAGATCGTCTTCCGGTGCCAGAAATTCGGCGTGCAGGTGCCCGAGAAAGATTACATGCGCGGCTGGTACGACGGCAACCAGCGTCGCGCCTTGAGCCGCGGCTAAATCGCCCCGGCAGCGGCGAGCGCGTCGACTTCGCGCTCGCCATAGCCGAGCTCGGAAAGGATCTCCCGGCTGTGCGCCCCTAGTGCCGGCACGGGATCGAGGCGCGGCTCGAAGCCGGATAGGTTGAACGGCGGCTTGAGCATGTCGAGCTCGCCGGAAGGTGAGCCCACCTTCGCCCACCGCCCGCGCGCCGCGAGCTGCGGGTGCTGCCAGAACTGCGTCATGTCGTTGAGCCGTGCGTTCGCGATGTCCGCGGCTTCCAGGCGCTCGATGACCTCGGCGGTCTTGAGCGTGGCGAACACCTTGTCGATCTCGACATGCATGGCCGCGCCATTTTTCAGCCGCACCGGGCCGGAGGCGAAGCGCCCATCGCTTTTCAATGATGGATTTTTCAGCACCACGTCGCAGAAGCGCGCGAACTCGCGCTCGTTCTGCACGCTGAGGAACACGGTGCCGCCATCGCCCGCCCTGAAAGGTCCGTAAGGCACGATGGTGGCGTGGTAGGCCCCGGATCGCGGCGGCGCGCTGCCGCCATAGGCGCTGAACAACGCCGGGAACCCCATCCACTCGCCCAGCGCTTCGAACATCGTGATGTCGAGCGTCGCCCCTTCGCCGGTGCGCCCGCGCCGGAGCAGCGCGGCGAGGATGGAGGAAAACGCGTACATGCCGGCGGCAATGTCGGCGACGGGAATCCCGGCCTTGGACGGCGACTCCGGCGTCCCGGTGACCGACAGCAGCCCAGCCTCGCATTGCACCAGCAGGTCGTAGGCTTTCTTGTCCGCATAAGGGCCGGCCGGTCCGTACCCCGAGATGCCGCACCAGATGAGGCGCGGATTCCGGGCGCGCAGCTCTGCCGCGCCGAGCCCGAGCCGTTCGGCGGCGCCCGGGGCCAGGTTCTGGAGGAACACATCGGCTTTCGCCAGCAGCCGGTCGAGCACGTCCCTCGCCGCGTCGTGCTTGACGTCGAGCGTGAGGCTCTCCTTGGAGCGATTGGTCCAGACGAAGTGAGACGACAGGCCCTTCACCGTCCGGTCATAGCCGCGCGCGGCGTCGCCGCCGCCCGGGCGCTCGATCTTGATCACGCGCGCGCCGAGCTCGGCGAGCTGGCGCGTGGCAAACGGCCCGGCAATGACCTGCTCGAGCGCGACTACGGTAAAGCCCTCGAGCGGTCTCACCGGAACGAAATCTTCAGGCCGGCAAGAGGCAGTCCGCTGATCTCGGTATGCCATTCATCCCCGGGCGCGACCGGATGGGCGTCGGTCAGGACGCCCGTCGTGATGATCTCGCCGGCCGCCAGCCGCGGCGCGTCAGGTTGCCGCTTTAACAGGTCCACAACGTGAGCGAGCGCTAACAATGGGCTGCCCAGCACGTTGGCGCCGGAGCCTTTATCCACCAGCCGCTCGCCCTTGTAGAGGCGCGCCTCCGCCAGCGGCAGCTTGTCCGCCAGCCCAGCGACTTGCGCCACCGCAACCGGCGTCCCGACCACGAGCCGTCCATGCAATCCGTTGTCCATGGTGCAATCCGCGATGGTGAATTTCCAATCCGGGTGATGGCACTGCACGATTTCCACCGCATGGGCCATCCACTCGATGCACGCCAACAGCTCTTTCGCATCCGAGCTCGTCGGCGCGGTCTTCAGCTTGAACGCAATCTCAGGCTCGATCCGTGGCTGCACCAGCCCTTCGAGCGGCACCGTCGCGCGCTGGTTCTCCGCCTGGATATACGTCCGGTCGTACACCGTCCCCCACATCGGCTCATGCACCCCGTAGCGGTCCCAGAGCGTGCGGTTGGTGAAGCCGATCTTGCGGCCAATCGCCTTCCAGCCTTTTTTCAGCCGGTGATCGTGCAGCGCGCGCGCTGCGATGTATCCGGTCGCAGCAGTAAGTTCCGGGTGCCGTTCCGTGAAGGGTCGGACGGTAAGAGCCTTCTCGTGAACACCGATGAGTTCGTCGGCGAGCATCCGCTAGGGAGTTTGGTTGCGAGGTCGCCAGTCCCACGGCGGTACCGGGCTCGGGTCGGACCACAGCCCGATCCCTCGTACCCGCGCATACGCCTCGAGCTCGTAAAGCGCTGAGCCCGGTTGAGTCGATTTCGGCGACACCCAGGCCATCCCCCGGCGCACTTGCGCTGCGTTGGCGTCGACGCCCTCGCAAGTGACGTGTCCGATATGGCGGTTGTATTGGTCCTTCGTTTGCCATTCGACTTGAGCCGTTTTCCGGAAGCAAAGGCCATAGAGCGAGCGGGCAGACTTGATGCCGAAGGCCTGTTTGCTCTCCGGCGCATCGACCTGTCCGAGCCGCACCCGGTAGCGCCGCTTCTGAGCATCGACGATCGTCAGCGTGTCGCCGTCCACGACGCCAATCACAGTGCCGGAGAGCGTTTCCGCCTGCCCGCTGCGCGCCAGAAGAAGAAAGACGATCAGTAGCCAACGCATGTTCGAGGAGCTTATCCTACTGGCGTGTACCGACCCGTGAAAGCGATCGCCCCCTGCTTCTGGCTTTTACTCGCTGCCTGTGGCGCAAGCGGGCCGAGGAGCGACTGGGAGCGCGCGAATGAAGAGAAACTGCCAGCCGCCGAGCAGCAGCGCGAAGCGCTGCCGACGCCGCCGGCGAAGCGCGGCGAGCTGCTCGAGTTCTTCGTCGCGGCGACGAGCGAGTTCCGCTTTTTTGTCGACGCCGCGTCGCTCAGCGTCGGCAGCGACGGGATCGTGCGCTATGTCCTGGTGGCGCGCAGTTCCGCCGGGACGGAAAACGTGTCCTTCGAAGGCATGCGCTGCGCGACGCGCGAGGTGCGCATCTATGCACTCGGCCGCGACGGCGCCTGGGTCGGACGCGAGACCGATTGGCGAGCGATCCAGCCGCGCAGCGTGCAGCGCTGGCATAACGAGCTCTACAGTGAATATTTATGTCCGCAACGCGAGCCGATCGCGAGCGCGGCGGAAGCGGTGCAGGCGCTGCGCACGGGCGGAAACCGCCTCAGGGCGCAGAACCGGGACCCGCGCTCCGGCGAACGCTAGAGCAGGACCAGGTTGTCGCGGTGGATGAGCTCGGGCTGGTCGACGTAACCGAGGATCGACTCGATCTCGCCTGACGGTTTGCGGATGATCTGGCGCGCTTCGCTCGACGAGTAGTTGGCGAGGCCGCGGGCGATTTCGCGGCCGGCGGGGTCGAGGCAGGCGACCACTTCGCCGCGCTGGAATTCGCCGGAGACTTCGGTGACGCCGATCGGCAGCAGGCTCTTGCCGTCGCGCGTCAGGGCCTTGACTGCGCCGGCGTCGAGGCGCACGCGACCGGCCACGGTGAGGTGGTCCGCGAGCCACTGCTTGCGGGCGGCGAGCGGCACGGTGCGGGCCGTGAGGAGGGTGCCGATGCGCTCACCCTTGGCGAGGCGCACGAGGACGTCGGGCTCGCTGCCGGAGGCGATCACGGTGTGCGCGCCGCTGCGCGCCGCCCGGCGGGCAGCCAGTACTTTGGTGAGCATGCCGCCTTTGGCGAGCGCGCTGCCGGTGCCGCCCGCCAGTTTTTCCAGGGAAACATCGCTTGCATCGGCCTGGGCAATGATTTTCGCCTCCCGATTCTTGCGCGGATCGGCGTCGAACAGTCCTGCCTGGTCGGTCAGGATGATGAGGGCGTCGGCTTCCACCAGGTTGGCGACCATCGCGCCCAGGGTATCGTTGTCGCCGAGCTTGATCTCGTCGGTGACCACGGTGTCGTTCTCGTTGATCACCGGAACCACGCTCAAGGCGAGCAGCGTGCGCAGCGTGGAGCGCGCATTGAGATAGCGCTGCCGGTCGGCCATGTCGGCGTGCGTGAGCAGCACTTGCGCGCTGCGCAGGCCGTGGCCGCGGAAGCAGCTCTCGTAGCACTGCGCGAGTCCCATCTGGCCGACGGCCGCGGCTGCCTGCAGCTCGTGCATGGCATGCGGGCGCTTCGACCAGCCCAGTCGCTGCATGCCTTCGGCGATCGCACCGCTCGACACCACGATGGTCCGCTTCCCCATCTTGCCGAGCTCGGCCACCTGGGCGGCGAGACGCGCGATGGCGGCGGCGTCCAGGCCGCGGCCCTCGTTGGTGACGAGCGATGAGCCGACCTTCACCACCAGCGTGGTCGCCTTGTCGATCATTTTTTCGCCAGTTCCCGGGCAACGGCCTTCATCAGTGTTTCGCAGCCTTCCCCGTTGATGGCGGAGACTTTGAACCACGGGCGCTTCCAGCGCAACGCGCGCACGGCCTTGGCGATGCGCTGGTCGGCGTCGTTCACGGCGTCGATCTTGTTGAACACCAGCCAGCGCGGCTTGCGGTCGAGGCCGCCGCCGTGCTTCTTCAGCTCGGCCGCGATCACGCGCACGTCCTTGGCCAGGTCTGGCTCGCTGATATCGACGATATGCAGCAGGATGCTGGTGCGGGCGAGGTGGCGCAGGAACTGCACGCCGAGGCCGGCCCCCTCTGCCGCGCCTTCGATCAGCCCCGGGATGTCGGCGATGACGAAGCTATGGTCGCCGCCGGCGCGCACCACGCCGAGCGATGGGTTGAGCGTGGTGAAGGGATAGTCGGCGACTTTCGGCCGCGCGCTCGACACCGCGCGGATCAGGCTGGATTTGCCGGCATTCGGCAGGCCGAGCAGGCCGACGTCGGCAAGCACGCGCAGCTCGAGCGCGAGGCGGCGGCTCTCGCCTTGCTCGCCGCGCGTGAACTGGCGCGGCGCCCGGTTGACGCTCGATTTGAAATGCACGTTGCCCAGGCCGCCCTTGCCGCCGCGCGCGAGCAGCGCGCGCTCGCCATCCCGGGCGAGGTCGGCAACCAGCGCCTGCGACTCCTCGTCGCGGATCAGCGTGCCCACCGGCACGCGCAGCTCGACGTCCTTGCCGGCGCGGCCGTTGCAGTCCTGGCTGCCGCCGCGCACGCCGTGCTCGGCGCGGTGCATGCGGGCGAAGCGGTAGTCGACCAGCGTGTTGACGTTGCGGTCGGCGCGCACCCACACGCTGCCGCCGTGCCCGCCATCGCCGCCGTTCGGCCCGCCGTAGCGGACGTACTTCTCGCGGCGAAAGGTCGCAGCGCCGTCGCCGCCCTTGCCGGCGTGCACCTCGATCTTGGCTTCGTCGATGAATTTCATGGGCTGGAAATGAAAAAGCCCTATCGGACTGCGATAGGGCTTTCCGTTGAGTGAAGACCGGCTATGCCGGAACCTTCTCCTCTTGGATGCTCACGGTGTTCTTGTTGCCCGCGCCGCGCACCGAGTACTGCACTTGCCCGCCGACCCGCGCATAAAGCGTGTGGTCGCGGCCGATGCCGACGTTGACGCCCGGATGCACGCGCGTGCCGCGCTGGCGCACCAGGATCTGCCCGGCGTTGACGCGCTCGCCGCCGTAGACCTTCACTCCGAGGCGCTTCGACTGCGAATCGCGGCCGTTGCGTGAGCTGCCGCCTGCCTTTTTATGTGCCATGAAGCGTTTCTCCCGCCTATCCCTGGACGATGTCGTCGATGCGGACCTCGGTGTAGTTCTGCCGATGGCCCTGGGTTTTCTGGTAATGCTTGCGCCGGCGCAGCTTGAAGATCTTCAGCTTGTCGCCGCGGCCGTGCGACACCACGGTGGCCTTCACCTTCGCGCCGGAGACCAGCGGGGCGCCGACCTTGACGCTCTCGCCGGTGCCGACGAGGAGCACTTCTTCGAACGCGACCGCGCTGCCGACATCGGCCACCAGCGATTCGATGCGCACCTGTGCGCCGGACTCGACGCGATACTGCTTGCCGCCTGACTTGATCACTGCGTACATTGGATGTTTTCCGTGCCGGCTTGCTTAACCGAAGGGCCGGAATTATAAGGTAATCATGAGTTTGCTGTCCACGCTGGCGCCGGTTGCCGGGGATCTGGCGCGCGTCGACGCCCTGATTCGCAGCCGGCTGGACTCCGACGTCGCCCTGGTGCGGCAGGTGGCGGAGTACCTGGTGTCGGCCGGCGGCAAGCGCCTGCGCCCGGCGCTGCTGCTGCTGTCGAGCGGCGCCTTGGGCTACCGCGGCGAGAGCCGCTTCGAGCTCGCCGCGGTCATCGAGTTCATCCACACCGCCACGCTGCTGCACGATGACGTGGTCGACGCCTCCGATCTGCGCCGCGGCCGCCAGACGGCCAATGCCGCATTCGGCAATGCCGCCGCGGTGCTGGTCGGTGACTTCCTGTACTCGCGCGCCTTCCAGATGATGGTCCGTATCGGCGACATGCGCGTAATGGAGGTGCTCGCCGAGGCCACCAACACGATCGCCGGCGGCGAGGTGATGCAGCTCATCGGTACGCACGACCCGGACGTCGACGAGGCGCGCTACCTGGAAGTGATCCGCCGCAAGACGGCGAAGCTGTTCGAGGCCGCGGCGCGGCTCGGCGCCGTGCTCGCGAATCGCCCGGAGCTCGAAGAGGGGCTCGCCGCGTACGGCCGGCACGTCGGCACCGCGTTCCAGCTGATCGACGACGTGCTCGATTACAGCGGCGACCTGGGCAAGAACCTGGGCGACGACCTCGCGGAAGGCAAGGCCACCCTGCCGCTGATCTACACCATGCGCTGCGGCTCGCCCGAGCAGTCGATCATGGTGAGGAAGGCCGTGGAGGCCGGCGGCCGCGCCGACTTCGCGCGCGTGCTGGAGGCGATCCGCGCCTGCGGCGCGCTCGACTATGCGCGCGCCGCCGCGCAGCGGGAAGCGGAGGTTGCGGTGCGCGCGATCATGCCCCTCGCGCCTTCGGAATACAAACAATCCTTGCTAGAATTGGCGTCCTTCGCGGTGACCCGCGAAGTCGAAGCTCGGTCTCCCTCCGTCGGGGCGTAGCTCAGCCTGGTAGAGTACTGCGTTCGGGACGCAGGTGTCGCTGGTTCAAATCCAGTCGCCCCGACCAACCTCCCGCTTTCCCGTAAGACCGGGTTTCCCGTTAGATAATCGCGCGATGGGCAAGCTCCTCGTGCTGATCCTTTTCGTGGTGCTCGCGGTCTGGGTGATCCGCCGCGCATTCCGCGCGTCACGCGCGGCGGGCGAGCCGCAAAAGCAGCCGCTCGAGCAGCAGGATCTGGTGCGCTGCGCGCGCTGCGGCGTGCACCTGCCGCGTTCGGAAGCGCGCCAGGCCGAGGGGCGGCTCTACTGCGGCGAGGAGCACGCGCGCCTCGGCGCCGGCGCGAGCTGATGGAAGCCTCGGTGCGCACCCCGCTGCCCTACCCCGAGCTCTCGCTCGCGCCGGAAGAGCGCATCCCGGACTCGTTCTGGACCTCGCTGCGCTATTTCAACCTGTACCGCATGGTGCTCGCCGGCATCTTCCTCGGCACCACGCTGCTCTACGGCGACGCCTTCAACCTCGGGCTGCACAGCCTGGAGATTTTCCGCTACGTCGCCGCGGCCTACCTGTTCTGCAGCGTGGTGCTGCAGGGCGTGCTGCGCGACCTGCGCGACAAGTTCGAGCTGCAGCTCAGCGTGCAGGCCTGCCTCGACCTGGTCGCGATCACGCTCCTCATGTGGGCGAGCGGCGGCATGCGCAGCGGCCTAGGCGTGATGCTGCTGATCTCGCTGACCGCGGCCTCGATCGTCGCCCCGCGCCGGCTCGCCTTCCTCTACGCCGCGCTCGGCACCATCGCGCTGCTGCTCGAGCAGTCGTACTGGGTGCTCCAGTTGGACGCGCCGACGGCGAGCTTCCTCCAGCCGGGACTGCTCGCGATCGCGTTCTTCGCCACCGCCGGCGTGACCAGCTGGCTCGCCTCCCGCGTGGCGGCAAACGAGCGGCTTGCGCGCCTGCGCGGCCGCCAGCTTGCCACCCAGACGCGCGTAAACCAGCTGGTGATCGAGGACATGCAGGACGGCGTGCTGGTGCTCGATCGCGCCGGCCGCGTGGTTCAGCACAATCCGCAGGCGCAGCAGCTTCTCGGCGGCGGCAAGCTGATGGGCACTGCCCTGTCGAGCCTGGTCCCCGGTCCGGGCAGCGCCGATGGCTCGGGAGACATCCAGGCCGGCGGGCGCGATCTGCGCCTGCGGCCGCTCGACAGCCATGTCGGCGAGGAGCTCTCGGTGCTGCTGGTGGAGGACACTACCCGCGCGCGCGAGCAGGCGCAGCAACTCAAGCTGGCCGCGCTCGGGCGCCTCACCGCCAACATCGCGCACGAGATCCGCAATCCGCTGGCGGCGATCAGCCATGCCGCGGAGCTGCTGCGCGAGGAAAAGCGCAGCGACGACCGCGAGCGGCTCACCCGCATCATCCACGACAATTCCCGCCGCCTCGATCGCCTGGTGTCCGACGTTCTGCAGATCAACCGGCGCGACCGGGTCAGCGCCGCGCCGCTGCGGCTGCAACCCTGGCTGCGCGGCTTCATCGCCGAATTCGTCGCCAACGAGGCGTTGCCGGCCGAGCGCTTCGAGCTCGAGACGCGGCGCGAGTCGTGGATCGAGTTCGACCGTGAGCACCTGCACCAGGTGATGTGGAACCTGCTGAAGAACGCGGCGCGCTACGCCCGTCAGGAGCCGAAGAGCGTGCGCGTGGTGCTCGACGGTTACGCCGACCGGGTCGAGCTCTCGGTGATCGACAACGGGCCGGGCGTGCCGGCCGCGATCCAGGGACAGCTGTTCGAGCCCTTTTTCACCACCGATTCCAAGGGCACCGGGCTGGGCCTGTATCTCGCGCGCGAGCTGTGCGCGGCGAACCGCGCCACCCTGGACTACGTCAACGACCTGCCCGGGGCGCATTTCCGCATCCGCTGCCGACAGGCGAAGTCCACATGAAAAGACCGGAACGCCGCAGCCAGGCAAAGGGGGCACAAGTCCTCGTGGTGGACGACGAGCCCGATATTCGCGAGCTGCTCGAGCTGACCCTGACGAAGATGGGCCTGGGCGTGGACAGCGTCGGCTCGATCGCTGAAGCGAAAGAGCGTCTGAAGCAGGAGCGCTACGACCTTTGCCTCACCGACATGCGTTTGGGCGACGGCGAGGGCCTGGAGCTGGTGCGCCATATCGCGGGAATGGGCGCCGACCTGCCGGTGGCGGTGATCACCGCCCACGGCAGCGCCGAGAACGCCGTGGCCGCGCTGAAGGCGGGCGCCTTCGACTACGTGTCGAAGCCGGTCGGCCTGGAGCAGCTGCGCGCGCTGGTGAAATCCGCGCTCTCGCTACCGGACCGCACCGAGTCCCCCGACGGGCGCGAGCTGTTGGGCGCGAGCGCTCCCTTGGCGCAGGCGCGGGAACTGATCGTGAAGCTGGCGCGCACCCAGGCGCCGGTGCACATCTCCGGGGAATCGGGCAGCGGCAAGGAGCTTGCCGCCCGCCTGATCCACGACCACGGCGCGCGCCGCGGCCAGCCGTTCGTGCCGGTGAATTGCGGCGCGATTCCGGAGACCCTGGTGGAGAGCGAGCTCTTCGGCTATCGGAAGGGCGCCTTCACCGGCGCCAACGAGGATCGCGACGGCTTCTTCCAGGCCGCGCACGGCGGCACGCTGTTCCTCGACGAAGTGGCCGAGCTGCCGCTGCACACGCAGGTGCTGCTGCTGCGCGCCATCCAGGAGCGGCGCGTGCGCAAGGTCGGCTCGACCCAGGAGGAGCCGGCCGACGCCCGCATCATCTGCGCCACCAACCAGAGCCTGGCCGGGATGGTGGAGGCGGGCCGCTTCCGCCGCGATCTCTACTACCGCCTGAATGTGGTGGAGATCACCATGCCGCCGCTGCGCGAGTGCCGCGAGGACATCCCGCTGGTCGCCGGCCATATCCTGCAACGGCTCGCGGCACAGAACGGGGTGCCGGCGCCGCGGCTGTCGGAAGCGGCGCTTGCCGATCTGATGGCGTACGACTTCCCCGGCAACGTGCGCGAGCTGGAGAACATCATGGAGCGCGCGCTGGCGTTGTCGTCGCAGGCCGCCGAGCTCGGTCCGGAAGAGCTCGCCCTGCACCGCATCTCCCCCGAGGAGGAGCCCGGCGAGCCGGAAGCCGGGTCGCCGGCGCCGCCGCAGGCAAGCGGCGAGGCGTTGCCCACCTACCTCGACCGCCTGGAGCGCGAATCGATCCTGCAGGCGCTCGGCAAGACCGGCTTCAACCGCACGGCGGCGGCGCGCCTGCTCGGAATCACTTTTCGGCAGCTCCGATACCGGATGCAGCGATTGAATATCAAAGATGAGAATCGTTGATTCACCAAACCAGGATGAGCGGCCGCCCGGTACCGAGATCTCGCTAGTCGTCCTGCACTCGATCAGCCTGCCGCCGGGCGAATACGCCGGCGACGCGATCGAGCGCCTGTTTACCAACTGCCTCGACCCGCAAGCGCATCCCTATTTCCGCGAAATCTGCGGCCTGCAAGTGTCGGCTCACTTCCTGGTCCGGCGCGACGGGTCGCTGGTGCAGTTCGTGCCGGCCGCGCGCCGCGCCTGGCATGCCGGCGCGTCGTCCTGGCGCGGGCGCAGCCGCTGCAACGACTTCTCCATCGGCATCGAGCTCGAGGGCTCGGAAGACGACGCCTTCGAGTCCGCGCAGTACGCTGCGCTCGCTTCTCTGCTCAAAAAACTCCAGCAGACCTTTCCCATCCGCGATGTAGCGGCGCACAGCGACGTCGCGCCCGGGCGCAAGACGGATCCCGGCGCGCACTTCGACTGGCCGCGCCTGCTCGCAGCGCTCGCGCAGTAATTAATTCACACTAGATGTAGTTGTGGCGTCCACGCTACGCCCAGATATGGTTGTGCGCCGCGGAATCGCACGGCTATCTAGGGATAGCTGTCGTACTTTCTACTATATTTAGTAGGCGCGCTTGCAAAGAAAAAAAATCGCGGGTATGGTGCACCTACAGGTTGTGTTGAAGCAGTGAAGCAAGACTAGATGTTGTAAGCGAACGGAAGGTCGTCAAGAACCGCACCAACAACGCGGCAGACGGTCCCGGGATAACGCACCACACGGGAGAACGAACTATGCAGATCGCTCAGGAAAACGCCGCCACCGCCGCCACCATGGGCGCCGCCCTTCCTGAGTCGGGTAGCGCCGCGCGCAGCCCCTATGCCGATTACAAGATCATCCGCCGCAACGGCGCGGTGGTCGGTTTCGAGCCGGGCAAGATCGCGGTGGCCATGACCAAGGCGTTCCTGGCCGTGAACGGCGCGCAGGGCGCCGCTTCCGCCCGCATCCGCACCATGGTCGCGGATCTGACCGAGAACGTGGTCAACGCGCTGCTGCGCCGGCAACCGCAGGGCGGCACCTTCCATATAGAAGACATCCAGGATCAGGTCGAGCTCGCGCTCATGCGCTCGGGCGAGCACGACGTCGCCCGCGCCTACGTGCTGTACCGCGAGGAGCGTGCCAAAGCCCGCGCCCAGGAGAAGAGCGCAAGGAAGGACGAGATTCATGTGGTCGAGAGCGGCAGCCGCAAGCCGCTCGATCGCGCCCGGCTGCAGCGCCTGGTCGAGTCGGCGTGCGAAGGACTGGCCGACGCGGCGCCGCAGGCGATCCTCGAAGCCACGCTGCGCGACCTCTATGACGGCGTGCCGATGCAGGAGGTGCGCAAGTCCTCGGTGCTCGCGGCCCGGGCGCTGATCGAGAAGGAACCGGCCTATAGCTTCGTCACCGCGCGGCTGCTGCTCGACACCATCCGCCTGGAGGTGTTGGGCGAAGAGGCGAGCCAGGCCGACATGGAAACGCGCTACGCCGCCTACTTCCCGCAGTTCATCGCGCGCGGCGTCGAGGCCGAGCTGCTGGATCCCGAGTTGGCCAAATTTGATTTAAATCGGTTAGGAAAAGCGTTGAAGGCAAGGCGGGATCTGCAATTCGGCTACCTAGGCCTGCAGACCCTGTACGACCGCTATTTCCTGCACAGCGACGGCCAGCGCATCGAGCTGCCGCAGGCGTTCTTCATGCGCGTGGCGATGGGGCTGGCGCTGCAGGAAAAGAGCCGGGAAGCCAGGGCCATCGAGTTCTACGACGTCCTCTCCAGCTTCGACTTCATGAGCTCGACGCCGACGCTGTTCAACTCGGGCACGCTGCGCTCGCAGCTCTCGAGCTGCTACCTCACCACGGTGTCGGACGACCTCACCGGCATCTACGACGCCATCAAGGAGAACGCGCTGCTGGCCAAGTACGCCGGCGGCCTGGGCAACGACTGGACGCCGGTGCGCGCCCTGGGCTCGCACATCAAGGGCACCAACGGCAAGTCGCAGGGCGTGGTGCCGTTCCTCAAGGTGGTCAACGACACCGCCGTGGCGGTCAACCAGGGCGGCAAGCGCAAGGGCGCGGTGTGCTCCTACCTCGAGGTCTGGCACCTCGACATCGAGGAGTTCCTCGAGCTGCGCAAGAACACCGGCGACGACCGGCGCCGCACGCACGACATGAACACCGCGAACTGGATC
>CBDDSB010000013.1:0-95434 GCA_965233195.1 uncultured bacterium
GCTGCGCCAGGCGGAGAAGACCGGCAAGGGCCAGTACGTCGAAGTGGCGATGATGGACGGCGTGATGAACCTCTGCCGGGTCAAGTTCCGCGACCACCAGCGCCTGGCGCGAGGCGATCTGCCCGAGTACTCGGTGCCGACGTACAAGGGGATGGGCGACGTGCCGCGCGCCGGCAACGACTCCGGCGGCGGCCAGCTCGGCAACGCCATCCACTGCAAGCCGCACGGCGCCAACGACTGGCTGTACGTGGTGGTGCAGGAGGCGGTGTGGGCGGCCCTCGCGGCGCGCATCGGCCCGGACGTGGGCGTCCCCGACCTCGCCACCGACCCGCGCGTTGCGACCATCGCCGAGCGCCGCAAGAACCAGGCACTGGTGTGGACGCTGCTCAACAAGTTCGCGGAGAAGTACACCAAGCGCGAGCTGATGGCGATCCTCAACCCGCTCGACGTGCCGTGCGGCCCGATCATGAGCACCGAGGACCTGGCCACCGACCAGCACGTGCGCGGGCGCGACATGTGGGTCGAGCTCGACCACCCGCAGCGCGGCAGGTGGTGGAATGTCGGCATGCCGATCAAGCTGTCGGACTCGCCGGCGAAGATCGAGCGCTCGCCGACGCTGGGCGAGCATACCGACGAAATCCTCCGAGAGGTTCTGGGTTACGAAGAGGCGAAGATAAAAACGCTCAAGAGCGCGGGCGCGCTGTCGATGCCGCCGAAGAAAGCCGCATGAAGATTGCCATCATCGGCCAGCAGGATTTCGGCAAAGCGGTGCTCGAGGCGTTCCTCGCGCGCAAGGACGAGGTCGCGGGCGTGTTCTGCGCGCCGGAGAAGCCGGGCGCCAGGCCGGACGCGCTGAAGGTGGCGGCGCAGGAAAAGGGCGTGCCGGTTTTTCAATTTGCCTCGCTGAAGAGTGACGAGGCCAAGCAGGCCCTGAAGAAGCTCAACGTCGAACTGGGCATCATGGCGTTCGTGCTGCAATTTGCGCCGCAGGATTTCGTCAACATTCCGAAGCGCGGCACGATCCAGTACCACCCGTCGCTGCTGCCGAAGTATCGCGGGCCGTCGTCGATCAACTGGCCGATCATCCGCGGCGACGCGAAGACCGGTCTCACCATTTTTCGCCCGACCGACGGCCTCGACGAAGGCCCGGTGGTGCTGCAGAAAGAGACGCCGATCAGTGCCGACGACACGCTCGGCACGGTGTACTTCGACCGCCTGTTCCCGATGGGCGTACAGGCGATGCTCGAAGCGGCAGATCTGGTCATCAGGAATAAGCATCACGAGGTCGGGCAGGACGAGTCGCAGGCCACCTACGAGGGCTGGTGCCGCAAGGCCGAGGCGAAGCTCAATTGGGCGAACCACGTCGACTTCGTCTACAACACGATCCGCGGTTGCAACCCGGCGCCCGGTGCGTGGACCACTCTGGGCGGCGCCGAGCTGCAGATCTTCGACGCCCGCAAGCATCCGGTGCGCACCTTCGGCGCGGTCAAGGGAAAAATCGGCGAAGTGGTTGAAGTGACGGACAAGTCCTTCCAGGTCACCGCGCAGGGCGGGCGCATCGAAGTACTGCGCGCGAAGCTCGGCGAGGGGAAGAAGGTCGCGGCCGCTGAATTGCTCGCCGCGGGCGCGATCAAGTCGGGCGCCATACTCGGAACCTGAGCGGGGACCTGAGTGAGCTAAATCGTTGACTCTTTTCGCATAAGGCTGCAACAATGCGCCCCAGGGACAAGCGGGAGGGGCGCTTTTTGAAATTCGGTTTTTGCAAGCCGACGTCGGCTGTTCGTTGATGGACCTCAGCCAGAACCTCGAGATCGCCACCTGCACCGATCCGGGCATGGTGCGCTCGCACAATGAGGATTCGATCGCGGCCGATGCCGCGAACGGGCTGGTGGTGCTCGCCGATGGCATGGGCGGATACAACGCCGGCGAAGTGGCGAGCGGCATGGCGACCACGGTGATCGTCACCGAGATGCGCCAGATCCTCGCGAACACCAAGCCCTACGACGTCGACACCGGGTCGAGCGAGGAAATCGCCGCGCGCCTGGTGCGCGACCAGGTGCTGAAGGCGAACAGCTCGATCTACCAGGCGGCGCAGACCCAGGCGCAGTACGCCGGGATGGGCACCACGCTCGTCGTCTGCCTGTTCTACGACAACCGCATGCTGGTCGCGCACCTCGGCGACTCGCGGCTATACATGCTGCGCGACGGCGAGTTCAGCCAGGTGACGCGCGACCATTCGCTGCTGCAGGAGCAGATCGATTCCGGGATCATCACCCCGGAGCAGGCGAAGAAGGCGCAGCACAAGAACCTGGTCACCAAGGCGCTCGGCATCGACCCGACGGTCGAGCCGGAGATTCACGAGTACCCCACGAAGTCGGGCGACATCTTTCTGCTGTGCTCCGACGGTCTGTGCGACATGGTGGAAGACGAAGACATCGCCATGACGCTGCAGACGCTCGGCAAGGGCAACCTGAAGCTCGCGTCCCAGCACCTGGTGCAGATGGCCAACGACAACGGCGGGCGGGATAACGTTTCGGTTATACTGGTCCGCGTCCTACGGGAGTACCCTGGCCGCCGCGGCGTCATGGGCAAGGTGTTCGGCTGGCTAAAATAACCCCCGCGGACCCGCTATGGCGAAACTGATACTCAGCATGGATGGCCTGGTGCTCAAGGAGATTCCCTTGACGAAGGAGCGCACCACCATCGGCCGCAAGCCGCACAACGACATCCAGATCGACAACCTCGCCGTGAGCGGCGAGCATGCAGTGATCGTCACGATTCTCAACGATTCGTTCCTCGAAGACCTCGGCAGCACCAATGGCACGGTGGTCAACGGCAACCCGGTCAAGAAGCATTTCCTGCAGAACAACGACGTGGTCGAGCTCGGCAAGTACAAGCTGAAGTTCGTCGGCGACGCCGCGCCGACCGCTTCGGGCGAGAAGGCCGATTTCGAGAAGACCATGGTGCTGCGGCCCTCGCAGATGAAAGCGGCGGCAGAGCAGGCGAAGGCCGGCGCCGGTTCCCCGCTGAGTGGCGCGCAGGCGGCCGTCGCGCAGCGCGCAGCCGCGGTGCAGCAGGTGGGGGCGACCGCCACGGCCGCCGGCATCGCCGACAAGGATACGGTCACCAAGCCCGTGACTCCTGCGCCGGCAGTTGCGCCCGCGCCAGGCGGCGCGCCCGCTGCAGCGCCGGCGAAGGCTCCGGCCGCATCACCCGCCGCTGCCGCTTCCCCCGCGCCGGCGGGCAAGCCCGGCCAGCCGCTGGGCGCGATCCAGCTGCTCTCGGGCGGCAATGCCGGCAAGGAGCTCGAGCTCACCAAGCCCCTGACCACGCTCGGCAAGCCCGGCGTGCAGGTTGCTGTTCTCACCCGGCGCCCGGCCGGTTACTTCATCACCCACGTCGAGGGCGCCAACCGCCCGACGGTCAACGGCCAGGCGATCGGCGCCGCGCCGCATTCGCTCAAGGACCACGACGTGATCGAGTTGGCCGGCGTCAAGATGGAGTTTTTTCTCAAGGCATAGTTGAGGGTCGCGCTCGGCCTCGCGATCACGCTGTTCTTCGTAGCCCACGCCGCGGAGTGGTTTCCCACCGCCGACGGCAAGCTGCGCCTGGTTTCCCAGCTCGACCACATCATCTACGACACGCGCCTGCGCATGTCGATGCCGCGCAGCGTAGACCACCGCTTCGTGATCCTGGACATCGACGAGAAGAGCCTGGGCGAGCTCGGCCGCTGGCCGTGGAACCGGCGCTTGATGGCCGAGCTGGTCGACAAGCTGTTCGAGCGCTATGGCGTGGCGGTGCTCGGCTTCGACGTAGTGTGGGCCGAGCGCGATCCAAGCTCGGGGATCGAGGTTCTGGACCGGGTCGCTCGGGACGTTCCTGCATTTCAATCCGCGTACGCAAAACTGCGGCCGGGTCTGGACTTCGATGCCCGCTTCGCCGCGAGCATGAGGGACCGGCCGGTGGTGCTCGGCTATTACTTCAACTTCGAGGAGCGCGCGGTCAAGGCCAACGCGCTTCCCCGCCCGGTGCTGCCGAAGGGCAGTTTCGACGGCCGGCGCGTGTTCTTCCCGCAGACCTTCGGCTATACCGGCAATCTGCCGCTGTTTCTCGAAAGCGCGACCGTCGCCGGGCACATCAATCCGCGCGTGGACTTCGACGGCGTATTGCGCCGCGTACCGCTGGTCGTCGAGTACGGCGGCCAGTACTACGAAGCATTCTCGCTTGCCTTGGTGCGCGCGCTGCTCGCGCTCCAGACCGGCGCGGCGTTGCCGCCGGTCGAGCCCGGCTTTCCGCCCGACGACCCGAACCTGGAGTGGCTCAAGGTCGGCGGGCTGCAGATTCCGGTCGACGCCGAAGCCGGCGCGCTGGTGCCCTACCGGGCGCGCGGCGCCTTCCGCTACATCTCGCTGGCGGATGTCGCGGCCGACCGCGTCGCGCCGGACGCGCTGAAGGGGAAGGTCGCGATCATCGGCACCACGGCGCCCACGCTGCAGGACATGCGCGCGACCCCGATCGCCGACGTCTATCCGGGCGTGGAGGTCCACGCCAACATGATCGCGGGCATCATCGACGGCGAGGTGAAGCAGCGGCCGCTGTACGTGGTCGGCGCCGAGGTGGTGCTGCTGCTGATCGGCGGCATCGCGTTCGCGATCCTCATTCCGCGCCTGTCGGCGTTGTGGGCGACGCTCGTCACGCTGCTCGGCATCGTAGCGATCGCCGCGTTCAATTTCATGGTGTGGCAGGGCGGGCTGGTGCTGCCGCTCGCGGCCTCGCTGCTCATCGCCGCGGCGATCTACGTCCTCAACATGGCCTACGGCTACTTCGTCGAGTCGCGCTCCAAGCGGCGGCTCGCCGGTCGCTTTCGCGAGTACGTGCCGCCGGAAGTGGTCGAGCGCATGGAGCTCGATCCGGACAAGTACGACAAACCGAAGAGCGCGGAGCTGACCATCCTGTTCGCGGACATCCGCGGTTTCACCAGCATCTCCGAGGCGCTCACGCCCGATGCGCTGCGCGACTACATCAACGAGTACCTGACCGAGATGAGCAGCATCATCCGCGACCGTCACCGCGGCACGCTGGACAAGTACATCGGCGACGCGATCATGGCGTTCTGGGGCGCGCCGGTGGAGGACCCGCAGCACGCGCGCAACGCGTTGCTGGCGGCGCTGGCGATGCAGCGCCAGTGTGCGCCGCTCAACGCGCGCTTCGCCGCGCGCGGCTGGCCGGCGCTGAAGATCGGCATTGGCGTGAATTCCGGCACAGTCCGCGTCGGCGACATGGGCTCGCAAGTGCGGCGTGCCTATACGGCGATGGGCGATGCCGTGAACGTCGCCTCGCGCCTGGAGGGGCGGACAAAAGCCTACGGCGTGGGAATCCTGGTCGGGGAGGCCACGCGCAGCCGGGTCCAAGATGTGGTATTCAGGGAAATCGACCGGGTCAAGGTCAAAGGAAAAGACGAGGCCATCACCATCTACGAGCCTCTGGAACCGGAAACAGGGGATGCGGAGCTGCGGGAATGGCAAGCCGCCCTGCATGCCTATCGCGCGCGCGACTGGGAGGCCGCAAACATGAGCCTCGGGCGCCTGCTCGCCGTGAACCCGGCCTGTGGCCTGTACGGCGTCTATCTCCAGAAAATCGATGAAAAGCGTCGCAACCCGCCGCCGTCCGACTGGGATGGCGTCACCGTGTTCGACGAAAAATAGGAGAACGCCACCCGCCATGCGTTTGCGCGTGCTCGGATGCTCGGGCGGGATCGGCGGGCGGCACCTGCGCACCACCTCGTTCCTTCTCGACAGCGACATCCTGATCGACGCCGGCACCGGGGTCGGCGACCTGACGCTGGCCGAGCTGTCGCAGATCGATCACATTTTCGTCACGCATTCGCATCTGGACCACGTCACCTCGATCCCCTTCCTCGTCGATACCGTCGGCGGCATGCGCACCAAGCCGCTCACCGTGTACACGACGCGCGCCACCATCGAGATCCTGAAGAACCATCTCTTCAACTGGGCGATCTGGCCGGACTTCACCGAGATCCCGACCCCCGAGGCCCCGTTCCTGCGCTACCAGGAGATCGAGCTCGGACAGACCACCGCGCTGGGCGCGCGCAAGATCACGGCGATTCCGGCGCGGCACACCGTCCCGGCGGTCGGCTACCACCTCGACAGCGGTGCCGCGAGCCTGGTGTTCACCGGCGATACCGGCCCGAACGACGCCTTGTGGCGGGTGGTCAACCGCATCGCCAACCTCAAGTTCCTCATCATCGAGACCGCTTTTTCCAACAAGGAGCGCCAGCTGGCCGAGATCTCGCGCCACCTGTGCCCGCAAACCCTGGCCGACGAGCTCGCCAAGCTCGAGCGCAACGCCGAGATCTACATCACGCACCTCAAGCCCGGCGAGATCGAGCCCACCATGCTCGAGATCGAGGAGTGCGCGGGCAGCTTTCGGCCGCGCATGCTGCAAAACAACCTTGTCCTGGAATTCTGAAAACCACTCCGACCCAGCTCGCCGCGCTCGCGCCCCTGGCCGGGCTGTCGGCCGAGCGCCTGGCGGAGCTGTCTGAAGTCTCGCAGACCGAGCGCGCGCCGCGCGGCAGTGACCCGCTCGCCGGGCGCCTGCAGGGCGGACACTCGGTCTTCCTCCTCGCCGGCGAGGTGCTGCTGAGCCTGCAGGGCGGCGGCACGCTGGTGGTGGTGGGCGGCAGCGAAGAGACGCGGCAGGCGCTCAACCGGCGCAAGGAAAAGCTGGCGCGCGCCAAGGCGATCACCGATGTCGAGCTGCTGGTCATCGACGACGATCTGCTCGACATCCTCGCCACCTGGGACCAGGTGGCAGCGTCCGATCCGGAAGGAACGATCGCGCGGCTGCGCAGCGATCCGCGCTCGAGCGGCCCGTTCTCGCTCGGCAGCCTGCGCGCCGGCATCTTCGCGCAGCTCCCCGCGGCCCGCATCGACGACCTGCTGCGGCGCTTCGAGCGTGTAAAAGTGGCGCGCGGTGAAACCGTCATCCGCGAAGGCGACGAAGGCGACTTCTATTACCTGATCGAGTCCGGGCGCTTCCAGGTCGGGCGCATGGTGGGCGGCGCGGAAGTGGTGCTCGCCGAGCTCAAGAGCGGCGATGCCTTCGGCGAGGAAGCGCTGGTGTCGGAAGCAAAGCGCAACGCGAGTGTCACCGCGCTGGTCGGGGGCTACCTGCTGCGCCTCAATCGAAGCAACTTCAACGAGATGCTGCGCGAGCCGCTGTTGCGGCGCCTGGGCTATGGCGACGCCGCCGAGCAGGTGCGCCGCGGCGCGCTGTGGCTGGATGTGCGGTATCCCTCGGAGTACCAGTACGACAAGCTGCCCGGCGCCATCAACGTGCCCCTGGCCGAAGTGAGGAACATGTTCGCAGTGCTCGATCGTAGTAAGGATTACATTGCCTACTGCCAGAGCGGCCGGCGCAGCGCCGCGGCGGCGTTTCTATTCGCCCAGCGCGGCTTCAAAGTGTGGTTGCTCGAGGGTGGGTTAAAAGCTGTCGAGAGACCGGAAATTCGTTGAAAATCAGGGTGCCTAGGCTTAACATGTCAAGTCTAGTCACAAGCAGTAAAGCAGGGAGGGGTAGGAGATGAGTGCTGTCCTGAGCCAGCAGTCGCCGGCGCAGACCGATGTCGGCGCGCGCCTCGCGTTCCAGAAGCAGCTGCAGGCCGTCACCAACAAGATTCACGCCACCAACAACATCGACGAAATCATGTTGGAGGTGAGCGCGGATGTCTGCGCGCTGTTCAATGCCGACCGGCTGACGATCTACTCCATGGGCGAGGACAAGCAGTCCATCGTCTCGAAGGTCAAGACCGGCCTCAATTCCTTCAAGGACCTCAAGCTGCCGATCGCCGAGCATTCGATCGCCGGCTACGTCGCGCTCGCCAAGAAGACCGCCAACATCAAGGATGTCTACGACGAGAACGAGCTGCGCGCGCTGAACGGCAACCTGCGCTTCCTGCAGGAGGTCGACAAGCGCACCGGCTATCGCACCAAGCAGATGCTGGTGGCGCCGATCCTGGAAGCCGGCTCCAACGAGCTGATCGGCGTGATCCAGATCATCAACAACAAGGCCGGTATCCCGTTCGGCGCGCTCGCCGAAGAAGGCGTGGGGGAGCTGTCGCAGACCCTCGCCATCGCCTTCAAGCAGCGCCAGAAACCGCAGGTCGCGAAGACCAAGTACGACTACCTGATCGCCGACGCGGTGCTGTCCGCCGGCGAGTTCGAGCTCGCCGCGCGCCAGGCGCGCAAGAAGGCGATCGACATCGAGCAGGTGCTGATCGACGAGTTCCAGGTCAAGATCCCGGCGATCGGCGCCGCGCTCTCCAAGTTCTTCGGCGTGGCGTACGAGGCGTTCAAGAGCGACCGCATCAAGCCGGCGGAGCTGCTGAAGAACCTGAAGCGCGAGTACGTCGAGTCCAACCAGTGGATTCCAATCGACGAGGGCAAGGATGGCCTGGTCGTGCTCTGCCTGGACCCCGAGCGCATCCGCTCCTCGCGCATCGCCTCGAACGTGTTCCCGAAGGCCCGCATCCTCTACAAGGTCGCGACACAGAAGGACTTCAAGGAGACGGTCAACCAGTTCTACGGAGCGGAGACCGGTCCGGCGGGCGGCGATCTGGGCAACGTCGAGGACCTGCTCGGCGCGATGGGCGACGATGCGGGGGAAGTGCTCGAGAGCTCGACCGACGAGGTCTCGGCGGCCGCGGACAACGAGCTGGTGAAGCTGGTGAACAAGGTCATCGTCGACGCCTACAACCAGGGCGCCTCGGACATCCACATCGAGCCCTATCCCGGCAAGGCGAAGACCGAGATCCGCTTCCGCAAGGACGGCTCGCTCGGGCCCTACATCGAGATCCCGGCGAGCTATCGCGCGGCGATCGTCGCGCGCCTGAAGATCATGTGCGACCTGGACATCTCGGAAAAGAGAAAGCCCCAGGACGGCAAGATCAAGTTCAAGAAATTCGGCCCGCTTGACATCGAGCTGCGGGTCGCGACCATCCCGACCGCGGGCGGCGTCGAGGACATCGTGATGCGGATTCTCGCCGCCGGCGAGCCGATCCCGCTGGAGAAGATGGGCTTCACCGACAAGAACCTGGAGCAGGTGAAGACCACGGTATCCAAGCCCTACGGCCTGTTCTTCGTGTGCGGTCCGACCGGCTCGGGCAAGACCACCACCTTGCATTCCGTGCTCAAGTTTCTGAACACGCCGGACACCAAGATCTGGACCGCCGAGGACCCGGTCGAGATCACGCAGAAGGGCTTGCGCCAGGTGCAGGTGAACAAGAAGGCGGGCCTCGACTTCGCGGTCATCATGAAGGCGTTTCTGCGCGCCGACCCGGACATCATCATGGTCGGCGAGATGCGCGACAAGGAGACCACCGGCACCGGCATCGAGGCCTCGCTCACCGGTCACCTGGTGTTCGCCACCCTGCACACCAACTCGGCGCCGGAATCCATCACGCGCCTGCTCGACATGGGGATGGACCCGTTCAACTTCTCCGACGCGCTGCTCGGCATCCTGGCGCAGCGCCTGGCGAAGCGCATGTGCAGCTGCAAGCAGCCCTACACGCCGGACGGCGCCGAGCTCACCGCCTTTTTGCGCGAGTACTGCGACGAGCTGATGGCCACCTCGCGCTTCAAGGCCGACCCCAAGGGCGCCATGGAGGCGGTCTACAAGGACTGGATCAGGGCCTACGGCAACGACAAGGGCCAGCTCACCTTCTACAAAACCGTGGGCTGCGACAAGTGCGGCGGCTCGGGCTTCAAGGGGCGCTGCGGCCTGCACGAGCTGCTGATCGCCAGCGACCGGCTGAAGAAGGCGATCCAGGAGCACGCGCGTGTGGCTGACTTGCTCGCCATCTGCCTGGAGGAGGGCATGCGCACCCTCAAGCAGGACGGCATGGAGAAATGCCTGATGGGGGTGACCCACATGAAAGAAGTGCGCGCCGTTTGTGTCAAGTAGCACCGCTGGCGTGAACCTTTACGACACGAGCGCCGGGCACCTGCGGCTCGGCGCGCTCGCGGCCCCGGAGGACCTGGGGCAGCGGCTGGAGGAGCTGAACGCGATCGGCGCCTCGCTCTCCGCCGAGCGCGACATCAACCGCCTGCTGGAATCGATCCTCGCCGCGGCCAAGACCATCACCGGCGCGGACGGCGGCACCCTGTATCGCCTGGCCGACGACAAGACGCTGCGCTTCGAGATCGTGCGCACCACCTCGCTCAAGTATTACCTCGGCGGCACCAGCGGCAATCCGGTGCCGTTCTATCCGATCCAGCTCTACAAGGACGGCAGGCCCAACCACAGCATGGTCGCGGCCCACGCCGCCCTCACCGGCAAGACGGTGAACATCGCCGACGCCTACACCGCCGACGGCTTCGACTTCTCCGGCACGCGCGCTTTCGACTCGAAGACCGGCTACCGCTCCAAGTCGTTCCTCACCGTGCCGATGCGCAACCACGAGCACGAGGCGATCGGCGTGCTGCAGCTGATCAACGCGCGCGACCCGAAGACGGGCGAGATCGCCGCCTTCTCGGATTCCGACCAGCGCCTGGCCGAGTCGCTCGCCTCGCAGGCGGCGATCGCGCTCACCAATCGCATGCTGATCAACCAGCTCGAGCAGCTGTTCGAGTCGTTCATCAACCTGATCAACTCCGCGATCGACGAAAAATCGCCTTACACCGGCGGCCACTGCCAGCGCGTGCCGCAGCTCACCATGATGCTGGCGGAGGCGGTGAACGACACGCGCGAGGGTCCGCTCGCCGACTTCCACATGAGCGAGAAGGACCGCTACGAGCTGAAGATCGCCGGCCTGCTGCACGACTGCGGCAAGGTCACCACCCCGGTGCACGTCGTGGACAAGGCCACCAAGCTCGAGACCATCTACGACCGCATCCACCTCATCGACACGCGCTTCGAAATCTTGAAGCGGGATCTGGAAATCCGCTCCCTGAAGAATGAAATTCCGGAACGGGAGCTGCGCATTCGATTACGCGAGCTGGACGACGACCGCCGCTTCCTCCATGCCTGCAACATCGGCAGCGAGCGCATGCGCGACGAGGACATGGCGCGCGTGAGACGCATTGCCGCCTACCGCTGGCGCGACATGGCCGGGCACGAAGTCAGCTTCCTGAGCGACGACGAGGTGACCAACCTCACGATCCGCGCCGGTACCCTCACCGACGAGGAGCGCAAGGTGATCAACCACCACATCGTCGCCACCATCAAGATGCTCGAGGCGCTGCCGTGGCCCAAGCACCTGACCAAGGTGCCGGAGTACGCCGGCGGCCACCACGAGCGCATGGACGGCAAGGGCTACCCGAAGGGCCTGAAACGCGAACAGATGTCGGTGCAGGCGCGCTGCATGGGCATCGCCGACATCTTCGAGGCGCTCACCGCCAAGGACCGGCCCTACAAGAAGGGCAAGACCCTGTCCGAATCGCTCGAGATCCTCGGCCGCATGCGCCTGAACAACCACGTCGATCCGGACCTCTTCGACATCTTCGTGCGCCGCAAGGTGTACCGGCGCTATGCCGAGATGTTCCTCGATCCGGAGCAGATCGATGACGTCGACGAGGCGCGCATTCCCGGCTATCAGCCCTAACGACCTAGCCGAGGGCTGGCAGGCCATCGAGCGCAACGATTTGCGGGCGGCAGAGGGCATCGCCCGCGCCGCGCTAACGGCGAATCCTGGCGATGTCGAATCGCTGTATCTCCTCGGATCGAGCCTGCTGTTCCAGGACCGCTTCCAGGAGGCACTGGCGCCGTTGAGCGATGTGGTTCGAAGCGCGCCGCGCCGGGGAGCTTGCCACCGCCTCGGGTACTGCCATCTAGCTCTCGGCGACTTCAAGTCCGCAGAACAGCTGCTGCGACGCGAGATTGCCGCGCACCCGGACCTGGTCGACGCGCACAACACCCTGGGCGTTGCGCTGATCAACCAGGGCAGCGCGCGCGACGCGCTCGCGGTGTTTCTCGAAGCAGCCAGGCTCGACCCGCGCTCCGCCACTGCGAACAACAACGTCGCGAACGTGCTTGGCGAGCTGGGACGCAACGACGAGGCGTTGCCGTACCTTCAAAAAGTCATCGAAGCGAACCCCGGGCTGGCGGATGCACGCCACAACCTCGGCATGCTGCTGCAGAAGCTCAAGCGCCATGAGGAGGCGGTGGCGAGCCTGGAAGCGGCGCTGCGCCTCGCGCCGGGGGCGGCGTATACGCTAAGCAGCCTGGTGTGGAATGAGCTCGCGATCTGCAAATGGGACGGATTGACGGCGCACATCGACGCCCTTCGCAGCCAGGTGCGCCGGGCTGAGATCCCCGCCGAGCCTTTTGTCTTCGTCGCCGTGTCGCCATCTCCAGAGGAGCAGCGGCTGTGCGCGGAACGGCACGTGCGGCAAAAGCTGCCGCCGCGCGCACCGCTCTGGCAAGGATCCCGCTACCGCCACGACCGCGTCCGACTCGCCTACCTGTCGGCCGATTATTGCGAGCATGCGACCGCCTATCTCGCTGCCGGGCTCTTCGAGCGGCACGATCGCTCCCGCTTCGAGGTTATCGGCGTCTCTTACGGGCCCGACGATCACAGCCCGATGCGACAGCGCCTGATGCGCGGCTTCGATCGGTTCGTCGACGTCCAGTCGCGCGGCGACGAGGAAACCGCGCGTCTGCTGCGGGAGATGGAGGTCGACGTCGCGATTGACCTCAAGGGGTACACCACCGGCGCCCGCCCGGAAATCCTCTCGTATCGCCCCGCGCCGGTGCAGGCGAGCTACCTCGGCTTTCCGGGAACGATGGCGGCGCCGTTCATCGACTACATCGTCGCCGACCGCTGGGTGCTGCCGGAGGCGGATCGGCCTCACTACGCCGAGCAGGTCGTGTATCTGCCCGACAGTTATCAGGTGAACGATGCCGCACGCGCGATCGCCGGCGATGTCCCGACCCGGGCAGAGGCGGGATTGCAACAGCACGCGTTCGTGTTCTGCTGCTTCAACAACAGCTACAAGATCATGCCGCCGGTGTTCGAGATATGGATGAAGCTGCTGCGCGAGATCCCCGAAAGCCTGCTCTGGCTGCTTGAAGACAGCGGCGGGGCGAGGCGGCGCTTGCAGCATGCCGCGCAGGCGAGCGGGGTGGACCCCAAGAAGCTGGTGTTCGCTGCTCGCGTCGCGCCCGCCGCGCACCTGGCGCGCCATCGCCTGGCGGACCTGTTCCTCGATACGCTGCCGTGTAACGCCCACACCACCGCGAGCGACGCGCTATGGGCGGGCCTGCCGGTACTGACCTGCGTCGGCGATGCCTTCGCCGGCCGGGTCGCTGGCAGCCTGCTGCGCGCCGTCGGCCTGCCCGAGCTTGTCGCGCCGAGTCTGCATGACTATGAGACGCTCGCGTTCAAGCTCGCGCGAGCGCCGGCCCTGCTCGCGGAGCTCAGGGGCAGGCTGGTGCGCAACCGCGCCACGGCCCCGCTCTTCGACCTCGAGCGCTTCCGGCGTCATCTCGAAGCTGCGTATCTGACGATGTGGGAAACCGCGCAGCGCGGAGAGCCGCCGCGCGGATTTGCGGTCCAGCCGCTGCCGAACGATCAGCGCTGACCGGCACACCACGCGCGCCACATCTCGCGGTAGACCTTCTCCAGATCCCTGGTGAAGCGCGCCTCGTCCATCAGCGGGCTCGCCTGCAATTTCGCGCGTAGCGTGGAGCGCAGCTCGGCGAGCAGCGCGGGGTTTCTGGAAGCGTCGACGGCACGCTGCACATACTCATCGGGGCTCGACGCGATCCAGTCAGTCAGGCCGGCCGTCGTCAGGATGCTGGCCGCGCTGCGCGAGGGCGGTCGCGAGCCGGGAAGCGTGACCACCGGCACGCCCATCCACAGTGCGTCGCAGGTCGTGGTGCCGCCACTGTAGGGGGTGCTGTCGAGGGCGATGTCGACGCGCGCGAACCAGTCGTAGTACTCGCGCAGCGGCGCGAAGGGCACGAGGGTCACGCGGCTCGCGGCGATGCCGACAGCGCCGAGGCGCCGCAGCACCTCATCGCTCGCGCGACCCGGCGCGACGCCGAGCACCGTGAGGCGCGCCTCGGGAAGCTGCCGGAAAACGTTCCCCCACAGCGCGACGGTGGCGGCTGAGAGCTTGGCGATCTGCGTGAACGTGCCGAAGGTGACGTGCCGTTCGCGCACGCACGGCGGCGCGGCGGCGGCTGGCGCGTCCACAAAAGGGCGGTAGCACCACTGGCTGTGCGGCAGGCGCACCAGCGTCTCGGTATGCAGCCGCTCGGCCTCCGGCGGGTCGCTGACGGCGTCCGTGATGCGGTAGGCGATGCGCGTAAGGCCGGTGGTGTTGAGATAGCCGAGCCATGCCGCCTGCACGGGCGCAGGCTGCAGGGCGAATGCGCCGAGCCGCGCGATGCCGGAATGACCGGAGAGGTCGACCAGGATGTCGACGTGGTCGGCACGAATCGCCTGCGCCAGCTGCGCCTCGGAGGCGCTGGCGGCGTCGCGCCACAGGTCGGCGTGCGCTGCCACGCGGCGAGTGAAGTCGTCCGCCCGGGTGCTGGTGCCATAGCAGCAGATCTCGAAGCTGGCACGGTCGTGACGCTCCAGCAGCGGCAGCATGAACAGCGCGACCGGATGCGAGTGGAAGTCGCCGGAGACGTAGCCGATGCGCAGCCGGCGCTCGGCATCGGCGGCGGGGGCGAAGGTAAAGGCGGGTGGCCGCGCGCGCTCCAGCCGCTCCCCGAAGGCGCGGTGCCGCTCGAACAGCGCCTCGGCCGAGATCGTGTCGCTGAAATTGAGCAGGAACAGCTCAAATGACGCAATCTCGAGCTGGCCTGGGTCGCGCTCGAGGGCGCCGGCGCAGAGCGCGAGGATTTCGTCTACGCGTCCCTGCCGGTGCAGCAGGTTGCCGAGCATCCGGTAGGCGAGGACGAACCCCGGGTCAAGGGCGAGCACGCGGCGCAGCGCCGCCTCGGCCTCTGCGTCGCGCTCCAGGCGCATCAGCGTCCTGCCGTAGTTGTAGACAGCCTCGGTCCAGTCGGGCTTGTCGCGCAGAACGGCCTCGAGCTGCGCCGCGGCCGCCGCAAGGTCGCCTTGCGCCTCCAGGATATGGAAAAGCGCCGCGCGGGCCATCAAGTCCTTGGGCCGGTGCGGCAGCGCGCTCTTCAGCTCGGCGGCCGCGGCGGCAAGCTCGCCCTGCGCCTGCAGCACGTAGGCGAGCACGATGCGCGCGTCCGGGAAGTCGGGACGCTGGCGCAGCGCGTGCTCGAGCAGCTGCCGCGCCCGCGGCAGCTCGCCGCGCGCGTATAGCAGCTTGCCGAGGTTGTACCCGGCGAAGGGGTCCGCCGCGTCGAGCGCCAGCGCGCTTTCATAGCAGGCGACGGCGCCGGCGGCATCGCCGAGCGCCTCAAGGCCGATGCCCAGGTTGAGATGCGCCTTGGCGTAACGTGGCGCGCTGGCCACCGCCCGGCGATAAAGCTCGCAGGCCTTTTCAAACGCGCCGGCGGTCTCGGCGCGGTTGCCCTCGGCAATCAACTGGTCCGCGGCCTCATTACCCGACACGCGCGGATTCTACCGTTCGGCGCGGGCGCCTATAATCCACGCCGCATGCTGAGCTGGTTCTCGAGTAAACAGGTCGACGCGTTCGCGGACTCGATCGTCGCCGAATTGCTCGAGCGCTTTCCGCCGACGGGCATAGAGCTGTCGACGGAGAAGGCGGCAGAGCGCGCGATGAAGAATTTAGAGCGCATCCTGTCGCTCATCGGCGTGTTTGCCGCGGAGCACCGGCCTGGCCTCTACCAGAAGGCACGCTTCGGCAACCGCGTCAAATGGGCGTTGAAGGAGGCTGGCTACCCGCCGCCGGTGGTCGAGCTCATCACGCACGAGGTCGTGGCCAAGATGGCGCTGGCCGCCCGGGCGCGGCCCCCGAGGTGACCAAATTCGGCAGTCGAGCGCGCGATTGGGCAGATCAGCGTGAAGAAATCCCCCCTTTGGACGTGAAAAGCTTGGCGAAAGAGCGGTTTGGCCTATGGCATGGGAGTTGCTCAACAGGGGTGCGTCAGAGAATAATGCTGACCGAATTAATTCACCAAGAGAGGGAAATCACAATGAAAACGATGCAGAAGGGCTTCACCCTGATCGAACTGATGATCGTGGTTGCGATCATCGGAATTCTGGCGGCCGTCGCGCTGCCGGCGTATCAGGACTACACCATCCGCGCGAAGATGTCGGAAGTGATTCTCGGGATGAGCGCTTGCCGCACCTCGATCACCGAGGTGTACCAGTCCGGTCCTACCCAAGCGCCGGGAATCAACGGCTGGGGCTGCGAGGTCTCGGCCTCGCAAGCGACGAAGTACGTCGCGGGAATCACCACCAACGGCGACGGCGCGGTGGCTGCCACAGTGACGGGCATCAGCAGCTCGGTGAACGGCTCGGTGGTCACGCTGATCCCGATGTCGACTTCCGCTGCGGCCGCCACGTTCTCCGCTGGCGACAGCAAGAGCCTGTACGGCTGGGTCTGCGGCGGCACGGGCACCAACGTGACGCTGAAGTATCTGCCCGGCTCCTGCCGCGGCTAACAGGTCCTAGCTTTGAAAAGAGGTACCCTTCGGGGTACCTTTTTTTTTGACCTGGGGGGGTCGCGCAAAGGGATGACGGAGCTGACGATTCTCATGCCGTGCCTTAACGAGGCGGCGACCGTCGGCAGCTGCATCGGCAAGGCGCGCGACTTCCTGCAACGCACCGGGATCGAAGGCGAAGTGCTGGTGGCCGACAACGGCTCCGACGACGGCTCGCGGGCCGTGGCGGAACGCGCCGGCGCCCGCGTCGTGCAGGTCGCGCAGCGCGGGTACGGCGCCGCGCTCACCGGCGGCATCGCCGCGGCGCGCGGCCGCTATGTGATCATGGGCGACGCCGACAACAGCTACGACTTCGGCCGCCTCGAGCCTTTCGTCGAGAAGCTGCGCCAGGGCTATCCCCTGGTGATGGGAAACCGCTTCAAAGGCGGCATCCGGCGCGGTGCCATGCCGCCGCTGCACCGCTATCTCGGCAACCCGGTGCTCAGCTTCCTAGGCCGCCTGCTGTTCGGCGCGCGGGTTGGCGACTTCCATTGCGGCCTGCGCGGCTTCGACCGCCGGGCCGTCGGCGCGCTCGATCTTAGGACCAGCGGGATGGAGTTCGCGAGCGAGCTGGTGGTGAAGGCGGCGCTCGCCGGATGGCGCATCGCCGAGGTGCCGATCACGCTGCACCCGGACGGCCGCGGGCGACCCGCGCATCTGCGCAGCTGGCGTGACGGGTGGCGCCACCTGCGCTTCCTGCTGCTGTTCAGTCCGCGCTGGCTGTTCCTTTATCCGGGGCTCGCGTTGCTCGCTTGCGGCATGGCGCTGACCACCGCGCTGTACTTCTCCCCGCTGCGCATTCTGGGCGCCGGGCTCGACGTGCACAGCATGCTCTACGCTTCCGCCGGCGCCTTGCTCGGCCTGCAGCTGTGCCTGTTTGCGCTGTTCGCGCGCGTATCCGCGCAGAGCGCCGGGCTGCTGCCGCGGCGGCCGGCGCTCGATCGGCTGCTGCAGGCACTTACCCTCGAGCGCGGCCTGCTCCTCGGGCTTGCGGTTGCGGCCTGCGGCCTGTTCTGGAGCGCCGCGGCCTTCTGGCAATGGCGCGAGACCGGGTTCGGCGCGCTCGACCCGCGCGTGGTGATGCGCGACACCATCCCGGCGGCGACCCTGATGGTTGGCGGCATGGAGCTGGTGCTTGCCTCGTTCCTGCTGAGCGTCCTGCGGCTGAGGGAGGGCGGCTAGGCCGATCATGCCGCAGATCACGGTGGTGGTGCCGGCGTTCCGCGAGCGGGAGAACATTGCGCCCCTTCTGCTGGCGCTCGGCCAGGCGCTGGCCGGTGTCGACTGGGAAACCATCGTCGTGGTCGACGATGCGTTCGACGGCACCGAGGACTACGTACGGGAGCGCGCGCAGCAGGACCCGCGCGTGCGCTGCATCCATCGCATCGGACGCCGCGGCCGCGCCTCCGCGTGCCTGGAAGGAATGATGGCCAGCTCGGCGCCCTACGTGGCGGTGATGGATGCGGACCTGCAGCACGATGAAAGCCTGCTGCCGCGCATGCTGGAAACGCTCGAGCGGGGCGACGCGGATATCGTCGTCGCCAGCCGCTACATGGAGGGCGGAAGCACCGGCGCTTTACCGCCGTCGCGCGTCTGGGTCAGCCGCACCGCGCGCGCGCTGAGCCGGCTGCTATCCAGCGGGCTGAGCGATCCCACCACCGGGTTCTTCATGGTGCGCAGGCAGTACCTGGAGCGCGTCGTGCGCCGCCTCTATGGCCGCGGCTTCCAGACGCTGCTCGACCTCATCGCGGCGCAGCGCGGCGCGGTGAAGGTCGAGGAACTGCCCTACCGGATGCGCGGCCGGCAGCACGGCGAGAGCAAGCTCGGCCTGCGCGTGATCGCCGAATTCTTCATGCTCGTGCTGTACCACCTGACCGGACGGCTGGTGCCGGCGCGCTTCTTCCTGTTCTGCGCGGTGGGCACCACGGGCGTCGGGGTGCACCTCGCGGTGCTGTGGGCGGCGTTCAACGCCACCGGGGGGCAGTTCCTGGCGAGCCAGGTGCTCGCCACCCTCAGCGCGATGACCAGCAACTTCTTCCTGAACAATGCATTTACCTACGGCGACCAGCGCCTATACGGCCGCAAGGTCTGGCGCGGCCTGCTGAGCTACTACGTTGCCTGCGGCGTGGGCTCGATCATCAACCTCGCGATCGCCGACTGGCTGTTCCGCAATTCGGTGCGTTACTGGGTTGCCGGTCTGGCCGGCGCCGGCATCGCTGCCGTCTGGAATTTCTACACCACCGCTTCGCTCACCTGGGGCGCGGAAGGCTCGCGCAAAGCCCGATGACCGTTGCCCGCCTGGAACCGTTCCGCCCCGCGCGCGCCGACTGGCTGCACGCCGGGCTGGTCGCGCTTGCGCTGTTCACGCTCTACGCGGCGACCAGCCCGCGCAGCGTCGCCCTTGAGGACGATTCGCTGTTCGTGCTGTCGAGCTATTTCCTCGGCGTCGAGCATCCGCCCGGCTATCCGCTGTTCACGCTGATCGGCCATCTCTTCACATACCTGCCGTTCGGCTCGGTCGCCTACCGCGTGCATCTCGCGAGCGCGCTGTTCGGTGCGCTCTCCGGTGCCGCGGCCTGGCTGTGCGCGCGCAGCCTGATCCACGGGCGGCTGCCGGCGTACCTGGCGGCCTTCGCGCTCGGTCTGTCGCCGGTATTTTGGTCGCAATCGATCATCGCCGAGGTCTACACCCTCAACACCTTTTTCTTTCTCGTCCTTGTCTATCTCGGGCTTCAGGCCAGCAGGGGATCGGCGCAGGTGCCCGACGGCCAAGGTGGTGGCGGGGTCCTCTTTTGGATGGCGTTTGTTTTCGGGCTGAGCCTGAGCAACCACTGGCCCCTCATGCTGCTCGTGGCCCCGGCCTTCGTCGGCCTACTTTGGCCAAGGCGCACCGAGCTGCTGAAGCGCTTCGGATTGCTGTCATGGCTGGTGATCCTGGGTCTCGTTCCGTACGTGTGGATGATTCGCCGCTCTTGGATGGCCCTGCCGATCAGCTTCGACGGCCCCCTGGAGACCTTCCCCGAGATCGCGTTCTTCATCAGCCGGGCAGGCTACGCCGGGATCGACAATTCGGCGTCCGCGGACTGGATCGACCGCATCAAGTTTTTCCAGTTCTTTGGCGGACAGCTCCTGGTGCAATTCGCGGTTGCCGGCACGCTGCTCGCGGTCATCGGCTTCGCGGTGCAATGGCGTCTCCTGGGCCAGCGCGTGGCCGCGTTTCTCACCGTGGCCTTCCTGATGTCCTCGGCGGTGCTGTTGCTGCTGCTCGGCTTCGACTACAGCGCGGCGACCAAGCACGTCTTCCACGTCTATCCGCTGCCCGCCTACGCGGTGTTCGCGCTCTGGATCGGCCTGGGATTTGCCTGGCTGACCCACCGCTACGCGCTGCGGCACAACCATGCCGCCGCCGGCGGCGCCGCAGTGCTCGCGCTCATCCTGGCGCTCGGCGCGCGCACCAACCTGCTGGCGAGCCACGATTGGGGCGCGCGTTACGCGCAGGCGATCTTGAGAATCGTGCCCGAGAATGCGGTGGTGTTTGGGCAAGGGGAGGCGGATCTGGGGCCGATGGCCTACTTCCACATGATCGAGAACTGGCGGCCGGACATAACGCTGTACCAGTCGAAGGGGCTAATCCTGGGCAACCGCCTGTTCCATCCGCTGCGCACCGATGAGAAGACGGCGCAGAGCAAGGTGAAGGAGATGATCGAGCAGCAGACCGACCCGGTGGTCTTTACGCTCGACGCCTTTAGCGGCAATGCGCAACTCGATCGATGGCTCTACATCCAGGTCGACAAGTCGTCTACCGATCCGCTGCAGGTGACGGTCGACATTCCGGACGACGCGGTGCGCTTTTTCGAGGAGTCCATTGCCGTTGAGCAGGATGCCAACGCCTGGGTTGCCTATTTCCAGGGCGAGCTGCGCCGCCGCTACGCGCTTCTGCTGGCGCGCTCACTGCAGCGCGAGCGGCCGCCCGACGAGCGCACCCTCCGGCATCTCGACCTGCTGGCCAAGGACTTCCCGGGAGCGCTTGGCATCGCCGAGGGCATGTTCATGAACAAGGAGGGTTACTCGGTGGGCGCCGTGGGCAGCTACCTCGAGAAGGCGCGGCAGGCGATGCCGTCGGACGCCGGCAAGGCGCACGTATCGCGCTTTTTCTATCTGCGCGGGGCAGTTCGCTCGAGCATGGGCGATCGGACCGGCGCCACCCAGGACCTGGAAACGGCGGTTGCCGTCTGGCCGCGGGAGGACAACAAAGCGATCGAGCAGCTCGAGGATCTTTACCGCGAGGCGGGCAATACGGCCGCGTTGAAAGCGCTTCAGGGACGCATCAAACGCACCAAGTCGCTCAACCTCCCCGGATCGTAGCGCGCGGGAGCGTGGGACGCGCGACGCTGGTCCTGGTGTTTGGCCTGCCCGCCGCGCTCTGCGCGCTGTGGACGGTATTTGCGGGCAAGGACCTCAACTGGGACCTGCTCAACTATCACTACTACCTGCCGTTCGAGCTGCTTGCCGGCCGGCTGCAGCAGGATTGGTTCGCCGCGAGCGCGCAGAGCTATCTCAATCCGGTCGGCTATCTGCCGTTTTTCCTGATGGTGTCCTCCGGCTGGCACAGCGTGCTCGCCTCGATCGCGCTCGCCGTGGCGCACAGCACGAGCATCGCCTTGCTCTACCTGATCGCCTGGAAGCTGTTCGCGCACCTGCCGCCACCGCAGCGCACCGTCCTGTCTTGCCTGGCGAGCGCGCTGGGCGTCGCGACGGGAGTGTTCTGGGCGATGGTCGGCAGCTCGTTTCTGGATCCGCTCCTGGCGCCGCTGATCCTCGCTGGCCTGCTCGTATTGCTCACGGAAAGCGGCGCGCGCGGCGCGCTGCTCGCGGGGGCATTGTTCGGCGCCGCCGCGGCGCTGAAGTACTCCAATGCGGTCTTCGTCCTGGCGGCGTTCCCGCTCGCGCCGGCCATGCCCGGCCTTGCCGGCCGATCACGCTGGCTCGCATCCGGCGGTTATCTCCTCGGCGCGGGGTTGGCGATCGGCCTCCTCGCGGGCCCGTGGCTTGCGCTGATGCAGCGCGAATTCGGAAACCCGGTGTTTCCGCTGGCCAACGCAGCCGGTGGACGCTTCATGCTGGAGGATCTGGGCGCCGCGCTTGCCTTTCCGTTCCGCATGATCGCGCTCGACCGCCATCTGTACAGCGAAACGTTCGCGCCCGACCTGCGTCCCGCCGCGCTGCTTGCCGCGGCCGCCGTCCTGACGCTGGCGGCGGCGCTGCGCCGCGCGCGCGTCGCGCTCACCGGCGGCGACTGGCGGGTGCTCGCATTCCTTTGCGCCGCCGGCATGCTGTGGCTTGCCACCTCGGCGAATGCGCGCTACGGGCTGGTCGTGCTGCTGCTCGCCGGCGTCTGTCTGGCGCGGATCGCGGAGCGCCTGCTGCCAATCGCGGCGGCGAGAGTGGCGCTCGCCGTGCTGCTTGTGGTCCAGCTCGGCACCACCATCGCGGCGGCGCCGCCGCGCTGGTTCCTCGCCGAGCCCTGGACCCGGCACTGGCTCGCCTATGACGTGCCGGAACGTGCCCGGCGCGAGCCCGCCCTGTACCTCACGCTGGAAATCCTGCCGATGGCGGTGGTCGCGCCCTTCGTGCATCCGGCTTCGTCGTTCGTCAACTTTCGCGGGCAGCACAGCGTGCCCCCCGATTCGCCCCGGCTGGCCGCGCTGCTCGCGCGCCATGTCGGCAAGGTGCGCGCCTTGGGCCGCGGGCTGGAGCTGGTCGACGGGCGGCCGCGTCCCGAGCAGGTGGCCGCGTACGACGCCACGCTGGTGCGGATCGGCTATCGGGTGGCCGCCGACGACTGCGAAACGATTGCCTGGCGGCGCGACACCGATGACTTGCTGTCCCGCGCCGCCAACCGCTTCGCCGGAGTCGGGCCGGCGCCGGAGCCGCTTTCGGTGGTGAGTTGCGCGCTGCGGCCGGCGACGCGCGATCCGGTCGACGTTGAAAACGAGAAGCGTGCCGCAACGCTGTTCGACCGCATCGAAAAGGCCTGCCGCAGGCTGTTTCGCGGACAGACCGCGGTCACCGAGCCGCTGTCCGGCGGATGGTCGCGATACTACTCGGCGCTCGACGCCCGGTTGGAGGCATACGCCGACCGGGTCATTCTCAACCGTTTCCGCTCCGCGACCCATTTCGATCTCGGGCGCCTCTCCGACTGGGAGCGCGAGGGCGCCGCGCGGCCCGCCGCCTGCGGCGCGCAGCACGCCGACTGAACGGCCAATGAACGAGCGCGACTACCACGACCTCCACTACCAGCACGACGCGGCCAGGATCCAGGGCAGCGAGCTGTTCCGCCGCGTCCATAAGCGCGGCGCGCTGCAGTTCCTGCAGGCTACCGGCGCCGGCCGCGCGCACCGTGTCCTGAGCCTCGGCTGCGGGGACGGGTCGATCGAGTGCCACCTCGCGCCGCATATTGCCGAGCTCGTCGGCCTCGACCTTTCGCCGGTCGCCATCGCGCGGGCGCGGGAGCGGGCCGAAGCGGCGGGCCTGCGCAACATCACGTTCGCGGTGTCGGAAGCAGGTGCTCCGCTCGAGAGCTTCGGCCGCTTCGACTTCGTCGCCGCGTTTGCGGTGCTCCATCACCTCGGGGATGCCCAGATCGTCGATACGCTGCGCGCCGCCCGCAAGGTGCTGCGCAGCGGCGGCGCGTTCTACTCCAGCGATCCCAGCCGCAGGCGCCTGGTGCGGTACTTCGCCGGACTGGTCCGCGGCACGTACGACCGCTACCACAGCCCGGACGAGCGCGAGCTCGATCCCGCGGACCTCGCCGCGCTCGCGACGGCGGCGGGCTTTTCTCAGCCGGTGATCTCCTACACGGACTATTTTCTCGGGCCGCTCGGGTGGCTGGCGCCCCGCACCCCGGAGTCGCTCGCCGCAGCGCTCGAGGCGATGGACAATCTCGCCCTGCGCGTGCCGCTGCTGCGCCGGTACGCGTCCTCCTTCAGCCTGTGCGCCACGTGCGAATGAACGTCGTGCCGACCTTGGAGCGCGGGCTGTCCGGCGCGCTGTTCCTGATCACTCTAACCACCGTGATGTTCCAGGTCCTGCTGACCCGGCTGTTCTCGCTCACGCTGTGGTACCACTTCGCGTTCATGGCCATCTCGATGGCCATGTTCGGCATGACGGTGGGCGCGCTGCTCGTCTTCCTGCGCCCGCACGCCTGGCCGCAGGCCACGGTGCATGCGGCCATGGGAAAGTGCGCGCTGCTCTCCGCGGTCTCGATGGCGGCGGCTGCCTTCCTGCACGTGTACCTGTTCCTGCCGAACCCCTACGCGCTGCCGGTGCTGTGGACCTTCCTGTGCGCGGCCGTGCCCTTCACCTTCAGCGGCATTTTCGTCTGCCTCGCCCTGACGCGCTTCCCGTCGCGCATCGGGCAGCTCTACGCGGTGGACCTGGCGGGCGCGGCGATCGGCTGCCTCGCGGTGATCGTCGCCCTCGGCTGGCTGGACGGGCTCGGCGCGGTGCTCGCCTGCGCCACGCTGGCGGCGCTGGGCGGGGTGCCGCTGCTGCGCGGCGGGGCGAGAGCCGCCGCGGTCGCGCTCGCCGCGACTTTCGCCGGCATCACGGCGTGGGCCGGCGTGCACCTCGCCACGCAGAACGTTTCCGCCTTCCCGATCCGGCACGCCAAGGGCATCGAGGAGGGGATCGTCGAATACGAGCGCTGGAACTCGTTCTCGCGCATCGTCGTGCTGCCGCCGGACAAGCGCGCCTATCCGATGGGCTGGAGCCTGAGCGTCGCCTACGATGCGCCGCTCGACGTGCCCAACCGCTGGCTGCAGATCGACGCCGTCGCCGGAACCCAGCTCATCGGCTTCGACGGCGATCTCGCCAAGCTCGAGTTCCTGCGCTGGGACCTGACCAACTTCGTGCACCACTTGCGCCGCGATGCCCGCGTCTGCATCGTCGGCACCGGCGGCGGCCGCGACATTCTCGCCGCCAAGGTGTTCGGGCAGAAGCGCGCGCTGGCGGTGGAGATCAACCCCAACATCATGCGCGTGGTCAACGGGCACTACGGCGCCTTCACCGGCCACCTGGACCGCGATCCGCTGGTGACGGTGATCAACGACGAGGCACGCAGCTACCTGACGCGCGTGAAGGAGCGTTGCGATATCGTCCAGCTGAGCTTCATCGACACCTTTGCCGCCACCGCCGCGGGTGCTTACGTGCTGGCGGAAAATGCCCTGTACACCATCGAAGGCTGGAAAGTGTTCCTCGACCGGCTGGAGGACGACGGCCTGCTGGCGGTGGCTCGCGGGGTGACCCCCGATCTGGAGCGGCTGATCGCGCTCGGCCGCGAGTCCTTGCGGGCAAGCGGCGTGGCACAGCCCGAGCGGCACATGATGCTGGTCACCAACCGGGCCGCGCGGCCGCCGCGTTCGCTCGGTCCGATGGGCATGCTGCTGGTGCGCAAGACGCCGTTCGGGCCGGCGGAGGTCGCGCAGATCCGCAGCCTGGCAGAGCGCATGCGCTTCGAGGTCGAACTTTATCCCGGCGGCGCGAAGTCGCCCTTTCTCCTCGCCCTCGCGAGCGGGCGCGGCCTCGCCGGCATGGCCACCCCGCACGGATTGAATTACGACGCCACCACCGACGAGCGGCCGTTCTTCTTCAACCAGGAGCGCCTCGGCGTTTCGAGCCTGTTCCAGTCGGGGGCGGTGGGGCTGCTGCTGAACCTGCTCTTGGGGGTCACGGTGCTGACGCTGGTCTGCATCGTGCTGCCGCTGGTGCTGGCGAGAATCGTGCTGCGCCGCTCCGACACCGCTTTGCTTTGCTTCTTCGCCGCGATCGGCGCCGGCTTCATGCTGATCGAGATCTCGATGCTGCAGCGGCTGGTGGTGTTTCTCGGCCATCCCGCTTACAGCCTGAGCGTGGTGCTGTTCGTCCTGCTGCTCGCCAGCGGGATCGGCAGCCGCCTTTCGGTGCTGGTGCCCGATGACCGCCTGGCGGTTCACGGGGTGCGCATCCTGGTGCTGCTCACGGCGGTACTGGCGGCGGCAGGAAGCGCCGGGCTGCCGCTGGTCGAAGCCTTTCGCGCTTCGGAAGCACCGGTGCGCATCGCCGTCGCCGCCGCGCTCCTCGCGGCGATGGGGATTCTGATGGGCATGGCATTTCCGTTGGGGATGCGGCTCGCGACGGGGCTGCGCGCGCAGCTGGCGCCATGGCTATGGGGCATCAACGGCGCGGTGTCGGTGCTAGCCTCGGTGCTGGCGATGGTGATCGCCATGGCATACGGAATTTCGGTGAGCTTCTGGACCGGCGTCGCCAGCTATTTCGCGGCGCTCGGCGCCTTTGCGCTGGCGGCGCGCGCCCGCGCCGCCTAGGGCTGCTCGAGCCGCCAGACCTGGCCGCGGCGGTCGCTGTGCACCAGGCGTGCGGCGGGAAATCGCGTTCGCATGAAATCCGCATCGCTCTGCGTGCCCATGCTGAACATGGTCCACACCTTGTCGCGCAGCAGCAGGTCGTTCTGCACCAGGGTTTGGCTGAAGCCCGCGCGGTCGTAGGCGATGAAGACGATCTGGCGTGCGTCCGGGGCCGCTGGTGGGCGGGCGGCGAGGTGCAGGGCGATCTCGTCGTGGATCTGCACCGCGCGCAGCGCCGTTCCGAAGACCAGGCTGAGGACCGCGAGCGAAGCCACCGTAGCCCGCAGCCGCTCGCACACATGGCCCGGCCGCAGGCTGACGAGCGCGACGCTCGCCAGGATCGGCAGCGCGCCCCAGGGCGGATGGAAGTAGCGCGCACCCCAACCGAAGCCCTGGGTGAACGCGACGAACGAGTATCCCGCCGCGGTGCAGAGGAACGAGAGGCCGAGCAGCCGCATGCGGATATCGCCGCGGCCGATCCACCAGCCGGCGCCGGCGAGCAGCAGAAGCCCGGGCACCGCCCAGTTCCACAGCCGGATCGCCTCCGCCAGGCGCGCACCCAGGGGATCGTCGGCCGGGCCGGCGATCGCGCTGCGTACCCGGATGTGCCAGTCCCAGAAGAAGTTGCCGATGCGATGGACGGGATTGCCGTCGTATGGAAAGACGCCGTAGAGCGAGTTGCCCTGGATGCCGCTCAGCACCAGCGCCCAGCCGAAGCCGACGATCAGCGCCAGCGGCGCGTACCCGGCAGCGAGCGCGAGCAGGCGGCGACAGCGCCCGGGACCCCAGGCAAGCCAGACGATCCACGGCAGCGCGAACAGCGCATGCGGCACCGGGTTGTGCAGGATCAGCGCCACGGAGCCGACCAGCCCGGCCAGCAGCACGCGTCGCTCCAGCAGCAGCCAGACGAAGACCAGGTTGAGGAGTAGATGCGCGGTCATCGAGAAATAGCTGATCGCCATCGCGGTGAACCCGGGCGAGGCCAGCGTCAGCAGCATCGCCCAGCCGGCGGCCTGCGCCTCGCCGGTCAGGCGCGCGGCCAGGCGGCCGACGAGGACCAGCGCGAGCGAGGCGAGCAGCGGGTTGCACGCCCACGGCACCTGCAGGAAGCTGAACGGCGTGAGCAGCAGGGCGAACCCCGGCCAGTAGGCCGAGGCCACCTTTCCGGTCTGGAACGAGCCGTACAGGAAGTGATGCATGACATCCGGCGGAACCAGCCGTCCCATCAGCTCGGGCGGAAAATGCCCGGTCAGGCGCCCCGCGGCGAATGTCCGGCTCTGCAGCAGCGGCGCGTATTCGTCCGGCACCAGAGCATGGTTGTGCTCGACGTAAAGCGTGCCGAGGCAAAGCACGAGGAAGGTGAGGCCGGCGGTGCGCCAGGGATGCCGCGCCATTGCGTCCACTAGGGCGAGCGCCACCCGCCGGCCGGGCGCGAACCAGGCGGCGAGCGCGAGCGCCACAAGCAGCGCCGCGCCCACCAGGTCCTGGGTGCGCAGGTTGTACTCGAGGATCCAGAAGCGGTTGAGCGGGTGCTCGGACCAGGCGTAGTTGCGGATGTAAAGGATCGACAGGCCGCCGGCGAGGACGCACGCCACGACCAGGCCCCGCGTGCAGAGGTCGGTGCGCATGCGGCTAGCGCCGGAGCGCGAAGCTCCAGCGGTCGTTGACGACGAAGCTGGCGCTGAGCAGCAGCATCGCGACGATCAGGCTGGCGGCGAGGTACCAGACGCCGAGCAGAGAGACCAGCACGTACATCAGCGCCAGGTTGGCGGCGAAGCTAGCCCCCATGGTGACGAAGTAGCGCGGCCATTCCACGCGCGCGGCCGCCTGCGGCGTGCGGAAGGTAACCACCTTCTGCAGGACGAAGCCGACCGGCGTCAGCGTGAAGAACGAGATCATGGTCGACACGAGGTAGTGCAGGCCGATCACCGAGGTGAGCAGCCACAGCACGACGAAGTTGAGCAGGAGGCAGGTGCCCCCCACCATCGCGTACATAAAAAACTTCACGGCCGCCGGCGCGCCTCCACCAGCAGGCAGGCCGACCCCGGGGCGCGCGCCGACGGCGGCACGTCGGCGGACAGGGCGGCGGCGAGCGGCGCGGTCGACGCCGCCGGCAGCCGCAGCGCGCGCTTTCGCAGGCGCAGGCCGCGCTGGATCTCGATCGGCTGCAGGCGCCCGCCGGCCAGCGAGTACAGGACCCCGGCGGTGAAGCGCGACAGGGTCTCCCAGCGCCGCACTTCGGGCAGCGTGAGATACGGCTTGGCGTGCACCACGTCCATGCCGTGCCGGCCGAGGCACTCGCGCCATTGCGCTTCGCTCCAATAGCGGCGGTGGTAGCAGCGACGATCGATCATCGCCAGGTAGGCCTGCCGGTCGCTCCAGGGAAACAGCGGCCCGGCGAGGCACGCGTGCAAGCCCGGGCTCGGCACGGTGAACAGGAACGTGCCGCCGGCTCGCAGCAGGCGCGCGGTCTCCGCCATGACCGGCTCGAGCTCGTCGATGTGCTCGAGCACCGAGTTGGAGAACACGAAGTCGAACGACGCGTCGGGCTCCGGCACGCGATCGCCGGGCACCGTGTGCACGCGCCGGTACACGCCCGAGCCGGCGGCGTCGCGCGTCTCGAGCGGATCCGGATCCACGCCGACCAGCGTCGGCGCGGCGCCCGCCGCCTCGAGCAGGATGCGCATCAGCTTGCCGTCGCCGCAGCCGAGGTCAAGACCCGTGCCGCGCGGCAAACCATGTTCGATCACCACGGCGAGCTCGATCGATCGCCACCAGCTCGTCGCCGGCTGGAACGGGTTCTCGCTCAGCAGGCGACGCAGCAGTTGGCGGCGGATACTCAAGTTTCTTGTCTTTCCTGCCAGGCCGCCTCGCGCGACAAGCGCTCCCAGTGCGAGCGCACCAGTTCCGCGAAGCGGCTGCGAAAGTGAGCGCGGTCGAAGCGCATCGCGTTCTGGCGGCAGCCGGCCGGCGTGAAGCGCCCGGCGTCCTGCTCGAAGCGGCGCACGGCCTCGATGACCGCATCGGAGGTCTGCTCGCCGAACAGCACGCCGCTGTCGCGTTGCACGATCTCGGCGGCGCCGCCGCGGCCGAACGCGATCACCGGTGCGCCGCAGGCCTGGGCCTCGACCATCACGATGCCGAAGTCCTCGATCCCGGCGAAGAGAAAGGCGCGCGCGCGCCGCATGTGGTCCAGCACCGCGGCGGTGGGCAGGCGGCCGAGGCCCGCCACGTTCGCCGGCGCGGCGGCGCGCACCCGCCGCATCTCGGGGCCGTCGCCGATCACCACCAGGCGCCGTTCCGGCATGCGGGAGAAAGCCTCGACCAGCAGGTCGACGCGTTTGTAGGCCTCGAGGCGCGACACGGTCAGATAGAAGCCCTCCCGGGCGTCGCCGAGCGGGAAGGCGGAAACGTCGACCGGCGGATACAGCACCTCGGCCTCGCGTCGGTAGGCCTTGCGGATGCGCCCGGCGATGTGGGCGGAGTCGGCGAGGAATACGTCGACGCCGTTGGCGGTGCGCACGTCCCACAGCCGCAGGCGGTGAAGCGCGAAGCGCGCGAGCCAGCTCAGCGGGCCCCGCTCGAGTCCCGCGGCGCGCAGATACTCATGCTGCAGGTCCCACGCGTAGCGCATCGGCGTGTATACGTAGCTCAGGTGCAGCTGGCGCGGCCCGGTGATCACGCCTTTCGCCACCGCATGGCTGCTCGAAATGACGATGTCGTATGCCGACAGGTCGAGCTGCTCGATCGCGAGCGGCATGAGCGGCACGTAGTAGCGCAGCCAGCGCCTCAGGCGCGGGAAGGATTGCAGGAAGGTCGTCGCCTTGGCGCGCCGGGGAATGGCGGCCTTCAGCTCCTCGTCAGGCAGGTCGACCAGGGCGAACAGATCGGCTTGCGGGTAGAGCTCGAGGATCTCCTTGAGCACGCGCTCGCTGCCGGCGAAATCGAGCAGCCATTCGTGAACCACGGCGATCCGCGGCTCACCGGCGCTCATGCCGGGCGCGGCCGCAGCGCAACGGACAGCAGGTAATAGGCGGTCGCCACCAGCAGCAGGTGGTTGAAGCCGAGCACGAGCGACAGATGCTCGCTCAGGCCACCGAGGATGATGCCGGCGACGTTCCAGCCGAAATCGACGTCGGGCTGCCGGCTCTCGCGGAACACGGTGGCGAAGATCACACCGGCGAAGAACACCGGCACGAAGACCACCAGGCACGAGGCGACGGTGCGCTCGAGCGGCGCCAGGGACAGAAACAGGTTCATCGGCACCAGCGCATTGACGAGCAAAGCGGCCACCAGCAGCAGGTAATAGGGCGCCAGGCGCCCGGGCTTCGCCTTGATGACGTAGAGGTTCGCGCACAGGATCATCACCAGGATGGCGAAGAACACGATCGAATTGACGATCCAGGTGCTGCCGAAGAGCAGCGCCATGTGCACCACGCCCTTGGTCTCGAGCAGCATGAAGCCGGCGCCGAGGAAGAACATCTGCCAGTTCGGCCGCACGCGGCCCGGCGGCGCGAAGGCGAGCAGGATGGCGAGCGAGAGCAGCGCGATCACGAGCATGCCCTGGCCGATGGGCGCCCAGGGAATCGCCCGCTCCCGGAGATAGAGCTGCGGCCAGTCGTCGCTCGGCAGCCGGTCGATGCCGGCCAGATCGAGGCGCGCCGGCGCGCTGCGGAACCAGCCTTCGCTCGCCGGCGCGGCGGTCCTGAAGGCGTTGATCGCTTCGTTCATCGGCGGCTTGGGATTGAGCCAGAAGCTCTCACCCTTCGCGAATCGCGCGCGGATCGCCTCCAGGCGCTTGGAATCGCTGCTGACGAGCAGGAAGGTGATGTGGCCGAACTGGTTGTCGCCGGGCTGGATGGTGTCGCGCTGCGGCAGCGAGATCACCAGCGGCTTCTCGCCGAACACCTCTTCGGCCATTTTTGCCAGCCGGCCGACCACCCAGCCCTGGCGATAGAAGTTGTACATCGCAAACACGCCGTCGGGCTTGAGCGTGCGCTTGACGTCCTGCAGCGCCTCGGGCGTGAACAGGAAGTTCTCCAGGCGCAGGCTGGAGTAGCCGGAATGCAGCACCAGCGAGTCGACCAGAGCGTAGACCGCGAGATCGTATTTCCGGTCGGTATTGCGCGCGAAGCTGCGACCGTCGTCGAGGTGGACGGACACCCGCGGGTCGGAATAGGGCTGGTCCGGATGCGCGCGCCGGCCGATCGCGTTGATGCGCGGGTCGATTTCGACCGCGTCGATGTGCTTCACGCCGCTGCGCAGCGCGCCGGCGACGTCGTTGCCGCTGCCCGCGCCGATGATCATCACGTCCTCGAACGGCTTGCCGCCGGCATCGCGGTTGAGCAGGTGCGGCAGGACATAGGCCACGCCGTTGTGCTCGATTTTGAGCATCTGCTGGTGGCCGATGTCGTTGGTGGCGATCTGGCCAAATGCCGGCGTGTAGGCGACCTTGTAGTAAGGCGACCAGGACACCTCCCCGTTGACGATCAGGCCATGCGAGCCGATGGCGACGAGCGTGAACACGGTGCCTGCGGCGGCGAGCTGCACCGGCTTGCGCCAGCCCGCGAAGTGCAGCATCAGCAGCACGATGGGGACGAACCAGACCGTCGGCGGCAGCTGGAGATAGCTCATCGCCGCGAAGGCGGCGATGCCGCTCAGGCTGCCGCAGATGTCCACGGTATAGGCGGCGACGCGGTCGGGAATCGCATCGAAGGCACGGCCCATTACCTGCCCGAGGCCGACGAAGGGGAGGGCAATGAGCGCGAAGAACACGCCGCCCACCGCCCACATCGGGATGACCCAGCGGCTCGGATCGGCCGGCCGGTACTCGGTGCCGAAATAAATCAACCCCGGCGATGTGCCCTGGTCGCCCAGGCCGATGGAGACGCTGTCCGCCCATTGCCAGTAGAGCAGGTGGGTGACGATGGCGGCTGCGCAGGCGAGCATCGCCACCGGCAGCGCCGCGGGCACGAAATTCCGCGGGCCACGCGCCGACAGCAGGCCGACGCTCATGCCGAGGAAGCTGGCGAGCAGGACGATGTTGGTGAAGAAGGTGAGGAATACCACCGTCGCGCCGAACCAGCGGATCGCCGCCAGTTCGAAAAACAGAATCAAAAAGCTGACGAGGAAAAGATCGCGCCGTGCGCTCATCGCACGCGGCGCTGCTCGTAGTTCCAGGCGTCGCGCACGATGCCGTCGATATCGGCGCGCGCCGGCTGCCAGCCGAGCACCTGCCGCGCTTTGCTCGCATCCGCCACGAGGGACGGCGGATCTCCCGCTCTGCGTTCAGCCTGGACCATTTTTATTGTCTTTCCTGTGACGCGGCGCGCGGCCTCGATGACCTCGAGCACGGTAGCGCCGTCGCCGTTGCCGAGATTAAAGCATTCATAGCGTCCGCCCTTCGCCAGCCAGTCGAGCGCCAGCAGGTGGGCGACGCACAGGTCGCTGACATGGATGTAGTCGCGCACGCAAGTGCCGTCGCGCGTTGGCCAGTCGTTGCCGAATACCGAGATCGACGCTCGGCGCCCCGCTGCCGCCTGCAACACGAGCGGGATGAGGTGGGTCTCCGGATCGTGCCGCTCGCCGAGCTCGCCGCCGGGATCGGCGCCCGCGGCGTTGAAGTATCTCAGCACCACCGCGCCGATCCCGTAGGCGCTGCTGCACTCGGCGAGCATGCGCTCGATGGCGAGCTTGCTCGAGCCGTAGGGATTGACCGGCTGCGTGGGGTGCGCTTCGTCGATGGGCGTGCGCACGGGATCGCCGTACACCGCCGCCGTCGATGAAAACACCAGCCGCGTCACCTTCGCCTCGCGCATCGCTTCCACCAGCCCCACCGTGCCCCCCACGTTGCGCCGGTAGTACTTGAGCGGGTCGGCGACCGATTCGCCCACCAGGCTGCAGGCGGCGAAATGCACCACGGCCTCGATGCCGTTCTGCGCCAGAAGATTCTTGGTGGAGGCGACATCGGTGAGGTCGCCACGCACGAGCTTTGCACCGCGCACGGCCTCGGCGTGCCCGGTGGAGAGGTCGTCGAGGACCGTGACCTCCGCCCCGCGCTCGACGAGCAGCTTCACCATGTGCGAGCCGATGTAGCCCGCACCGCCGGTGACAAGCGCCCTCATTCGAAGCGCAGCGCCTCGACCGGATTCAGCCTCGCCGCCTTGCGCGCCGGATAGAAGCCGAAGAACACCCCGATGACGAATGCGAACGCGACCGCCAGGCCCACCGCCTGCGGCGAGATGACGATGCGCCAGCCGGCGAGCTCGGCGATGGCGAGCGAGGTGCCCATGCCGAGCGCGACGCCGATCAGGCCGCCGATCAGCGACAGGGTCACCGCCTCGACCAGGAACTGCCCGAGGATGTCGCGCGTGCGCGCGCCCACCGCCATGCGCAGCCCGATCTCGCGCGTCCGCTCCGTGACCGACACCAGCATGATGTTCATGATACCGATGCCGCCGACCAGGAGCGAAACCGAGGCCACCGCGGCCAGCAGCAGGGCGAGCACGCGGCTCGAGGCTTCCTGCGCCGCCATCACCTCCTGCAGGTTGCGCAGCGAGAAATCGTCGTCGCCCCCCGCCTGGATGCGGTGGCGCTGGCGCAACAGCGCTCTGACTTGTTCCTCGACTATCTTGGTGTCGACTGTATCGGCGGCCTTCACCCAGATGGTGCCCACGGTGCGGTTGCGCGCGGCGCTCGCGGTGCCGAGCACGCGGCTGCGCGCGGTCTTGATCGGCACCAGGATCAGGTCGTCCTGGTCGGTGCCCATCAGGCTCTGGCCCTTGGTGTCGAGCACGCCGATGATGGTGAAGGGCACGCGCTTGATGCGGATCGACTGGTCGAGCGGGTCGGCGGCGCCGAAGAGCTGCTTCGCCACGGTCGCGCCGATCAGCGCCACCTTGGCGGCGCCGGCCATCTCCGCGGGCTCGAAGCTGCGCCCGGCGACCAGCGGCCATTGCCGCACATCCAGATACTCCGGGGTCACGCCGTAGATCTGCGTCGACCAGTTGGCGTTGCCCCAGATCACCTGCGCGCTGCCGCGCAGCGCGGGCGCGGCGAGCGCCTCGGGGAGCTCGCGGTTGATGGCGACGACGTCGTCCTCGGTGAGGGTCGAGCCCGAGCCGAAGCCCATGCGCACGCCGCCGGCGGTGGTCGAGCCGGGCATGACGAGCAGCAGGTTGGACCCCAGGGCGCGGATCTGCTCCTCGACGCGCGCCTGCGCGCCCGCGCCCACGGCGATCATGACGATCACCGCGCCGACGCCGATGACGATGCCGAGCATGGTCAGCGCGCTGCGCAGCTTGTTGACGGCCAGCGCCCTAAGGGCGATGCGCAGCAAGGCGAGGAAGCTCATGCAGAGGCTAGCGCCGTCTCGCCGCCTCTGGCGGCGATCGCCTCATTGTGTTCGTCCTGGACGACCTTGCCGTCGCGGAACACCAGGATGCGCCGGGCGAAGCGCGCGACGTCGGCCTCGTGGGTCACCAGCACCACCGTCATGCCCTGCCGGTTGAGCTCCTGGAACAGCGCCATGATCTCCAGGCTGGTCTTGGAGTCGAGCGCGCCGGTGGGCTCGTCGGCGAGGATGAGGAGCGGCTCGGTGACCAGCGCCCGCGCGATCGCCACGCGCTGCTGCTGGCCGCCGGAGAGCTGCGCGGGGTGGTGGTCGGTGCGCTCGCCCAGCCCGACGCGCTTCAGCATCGCCATCGCCCGGCTTTTTCTTTCGGGGCCGGAAACCCCGGCGTACACCAGCGGCAGCGCGACGTTCTCGAGCGCGGGGGTGCGCGCGAGCAGGTAGAACTGCTGGAACACGAAGCCGATGTGCTTGTTGCGCACCACGGCCAGCTCATCGCCCGCGAGCTCGGAAACCCGTTTTTCCCGGAGCACATACTCACCGCTCGTCGGCCGATCCAGGCAGCCGAGCAAATTCATGAACGTGGACTTGCCGGAGCCTGAGGCGCCCATCACGGCGACGAACTCGCCCTCGTCGATGTCGACGCTCACGCCGTCGAGCGCGTGCACCTCGAAATAGGTGGCACCGCGTTCACCCATGCGATACGTCTTCACCAGCTCCCGCGTGTGGATCAGCATCAGAAGAAGCGGCCGCGCGGCAGGCCGCCGCCCGGGGCGCCGGGGGCGCCGGCGCGCGCATCGGCGGTGCCGATGATCACCTCGGCGCCTTCGGCGAGCCCGCTCGCCACCTCGGTCGAGGTGCCATCGGTCAGCCCGAGGCGCACGTCCACTGCCTTGGGCTGCGAATTCTCCAGGACGTAGAGACGCCCCGCGGCCGACGGCCCGCGGCTGCCGGATTCGGCCAGCAGGCGCTCCCAGGCCGGACGCTGCTCGGGCGTGAGGAGGTCCGCGATGCGCGCGTTGGTCTCGGCGCGAATCTTCTCGGCTTCGCGGCGGCGCTCGCCGTCGCCCTTCATGTCGCGCACCCGCGCGAACTTCTGCCGCGAGTCGTTGAAGATTTCGTCGATCTGCATGCGCTGTGCATCGCTCGGCTTGAGATCGCTGGCGATGCGCGTCCGGAACTGCTGCACCGCCGCGCCGCCAGCCTGCTGGGCAGGTGCATCGCCGTTTTTCGGGTTTTCAGGTGACGAACCGGCAGGTCGCCAGCGCAATGCCGCATTCGGCACTTTCAGCGCGTTGTCGCGGCTGTCCACGGCGATGCGCACGTTGGCGGTCATTCCCGGCAGCAGCGCCATGTCGGGATTCGCCGCCGAGATCACCACGGTATAGCTCACCACGTTCTGCACGTTGAGCGGCGACTTGCGGATCTGCCGGATTTCGCCATTGAAGCCGCGCCGCGGAAAGGCGTCCACCGCGAAGCTCGCCGCCATGCCCGCGCGCAGGCGGCCGACGTCGGCCTCGTCGATCGCCGCCTCGACCTGCATGTCGCGCAGATCCTGCGCGATGGTGAAGAGGACCGGCGCCTGCAGGCTCGCCGCCACGGTCTGGCCCGCGTCCACGTTGCGCAGGATCACGGTGCCGTCAACCGGCGCGCGGATCACCGTGCGCTCGAGATCCACCTGCGCCTGCTTGAGCAGGGACTCGCGCTGCTTGACCGCAGCCTGCGCGCTAGAGATCTGCGCAAAGCTCACCTTGAGCTGCGCCTCGACCGCTTTGAGCTGCTCGCGCGTGCTGTCGACAAGGCTGCGCGCCTTGTCGAGCTCTACGCCCGAGATGTAGTTCTTGTCCACCAGCGCCTTCTTGCGCTCGAGGTCGCGCTGCGCCTCGGCGAGGATCACTTTCACGCGGCCGAGTTCGGCCTGCGCCGCGGCCTGGTTGGAGCGCGCCACCGCGACCGCGCTTTGCGCGGAGTCCATGTCGGCGCGCGCCTGGTTCACGCGCAGCTCGAAGGTCGACGGATCGATGCGCGCGATCACCTGGTCCTTCTTCACCGCGGTATTGAAGTCGGCGTAGATGTTCTGTACCTGGCCGGAGATCTGCGAGCCGACCTGCACCGTGGTCGTGGCATTCAGCGTGCCGCTCGCGACGACCACCGCGGCGATCGGGCCGCGCTCGACCTTGGCGGTGCGATAGCGCACCTCGCCCTCGCCGCTGCGGCTGTCATACCAAAACCAGCCGCCCGCGGCGAGCACCGCGAGGACGAGGACGATGAGTGCGGCGCGTTTCATTCCAGTCCGGGATTATCCTTAACGCCGATGAAGCGGGGGCGGCTCGCGGCCAGCGGCGGCACGGACTTCACCGCGCGCAGGTGCCGGCTCAGCACCTCCCAGATCGGCTCACCCGTTATACCTTCTCCCACTGGCGCCCACCCCGCGACTTTGTAACGCTTTGTTCCCTCGAGCGGCTCGCCTTTCACTCTCAAGTCCGAGATCCTGCTTCCCATCCGGGCTCCCGGCGCCAAGGCATAGCTCAGGCCGGCGACGCGCACCATGTCGCCGCCCTGCTGCAGGTAGGGATCCGGGTTGAACACGTTGTCGGCGATGTCTTCGAGGATGCCCTTGATCGCCGCGCCGCTGAGCTCGTTCACCGTGGTCTGCGGGTAGGTGATCGCCGTCTGGTCCATCACGTGCTCGAGTGTGATCGCATCGCCAGGCAGCAACGTGGTGCCCCAGCGAAAGCCCGGCGAGAACGCGATCTGCGCGTCCCGCGCCTGCAGCAATGCCTGCAGGATGAGCTCGTCGAAGGAGCCGTTGAAGTTGCCGCGGCGGTAGAGCAGGCCTTCCGTGGTCGCGAGTTTTCCTTCAAGTTTTTCTCTATAGGGCGCACGCGCGGCCTCGACGTAGGACGCCATCTCCCTGTCCGCGTCGAGCAGCCGCGAAAATATCGGCAGCAACCGGTAACGAAGATCGGTGACGCCCGAAGCGCCCACCTGCAGGTCGAGCACGGCGAGGAACTTGCCGTTCGAGCCGGCATTGGTGACCAGCGTCTTGCCCACGCGCACCGGCCGCGGCACCGCGTCGTGCGTGTGGCCGCCGAGGATCGCGTCCAGGCCGCGCACGCGGCCGGCGAGCTTCAAATCCACGTCCATGCCGTTGTGCGACAGCAGCACCACGGCCTTCGCGCCTTTGGCACGCACCTCATCTACAAACTTTTGCAGCCGACCCTCTTGGATCCCGAACGTCCAGTCGGGAACGAAATGCCGCGGATTGGCGATCGGCGTGTACGGGAAGGCCTGGCCGATGATCGCCACCGGCACGCCGTTGATCGGGCGCAGCGCATAGGCGTCGAACACCGGGTCCTCGAAATCGGCGGTGCGTACGTTCTGCGCGAGCATCTTGACCGGGGAGGCCTGGATCGGCTGCTGCCCATAGGTGAATTCCCAGTGCGCCGTCATGTAGTCGACGCCGAGGCGGCGTTGCGCGCCCCGCATATCCTCGCCCTTGGTCCATAGCGCAGTCGCGGAGCCCTGCCAGCTATCGCCGCCGTCGAGCAGCAGCGCATGCGGCCGCGATGCGCGCAGCCGCTTCACCAGCGTGGCGAGGTGCGCGAAGCCGCCGACCTTGCCGTAGCGCCGCGCGAGTGCCTCGAAGTCGAGGCGCGTGCAGGCATACGCGAGCGCGCTGCCTTTCTGGAGGCCGTACTTCTTGAGCGCGCGTTCGCCCACCGGCTCGCGAAAGTAGACCGGCAAAAGCTGGGCGTGGGTATCGGTGATGTGGAGCAGCGAGACGTTGCCAAATGGCGGCACGTCGTAAAGATCGGCGGCGGCTTGCGCCTCGCTAAGTCGGGGACGGAGCCCTGACCCCGCCGCGGCGGCGATCGCTAGTAGCTGAAGAAATTCGCGCCGTTGAATGGCTACTTATTGACCGGTGACGCAGGATCCAGCAGCAGGCCGACGAGGTCCTTGATCTGCTCGGGGGTGAGGGTGCCGGTGTGGCCAAGCCGCGGCATCTGCGAGCACAGGTTGTACGCCTTGGCGTTGTAGATCTTGCCGTAGACGTAGCGCTGCATCTCGGGGCCGCTGCCGCGCATCCAGCCGAATTTCAGCAGGCTGGGGCCGAGCGTGCCGTGCGAGCTCTCCTGCGGCGAGATCTGGTGGCAGTTGTAGCAGCTGCCGCCGCCGGTTGACCCTGCGGGGTCGGTCCATTGCAGCCCGCGACCGTTCTGCGCGATGCGCTCGCCGTTCTTCCAGTCGCCGATCAGGTTGCCGGCCGGGAAGGCGATGGTCTTCATCTGGTCGGCTTCCAGCTGCCTCGCCACGTCGCCCGGCGGGCGGTCGTTGGTGTCGGTGCACAAGCGCTGCAGCCCGTCCTGCACCACGCGGTCCATCGTCGCCTGGCCGCGCGCCTGGAAGTCGCGTTGCAGGACTTTCTGGACGTCTTGGGCCAGTACTGCTGTGCAAAAAATCGAACAAATGGCAAAAGCCAGGGCGCTCCTCATCGCTTGGTCCCCGGGCCGCGGTAGGGCTCGCCGGCGGCGGTGACGGTGAGGAAGGTGTTCAGCGCGATGGTGGCGTCCGAAGCGAACTTCGGCTCCGGGTAGCGCATCTGCCGGAAGCAGTCGTTGATGCGCCACTGCATGGTCTTGAACTGGCTGTTCGACACGCGGTAGGCGGGCCAGGTCGCCATGATCGGCCGAGCGAACTCGCGCTTGGACAGCACCGGCAGCTCCTGCATGCGGATGCGCTTGTTTTCCTCGCCGTGGCAGCTGGCGCACGACATGTCCCACCCGCCCGCGCGATGGAAGAACAGCGCCTTGCCGAGCTCGTAGGCCTCTTTCTCCTTCGGGTGCGAGTTGCCGGCGGCGAGCTTGACCCCGCGCGACTGGCTGGCGACGTAAGCCGAGAGGTATTCCATTTCCGAGGGCTGGTTCTCGTTGCCGAACACCCGCTTGGTGGCGTCCTCGCGGCTGCGGCCCTGCAGCGTCGTCATGCAATGCAGCAGGCGCGTTTCCAGGTCCATCACCCGGTCGGCGTCCTTGAAGTAGCGCGGCAGGCGCGCATAGGCGCCTTTGACGACGCCGGCGCCTTGGCCGAGGTCGCATTTCTCGAGCGAAACGTTCTGCGGGCCCTGCGGTTTCTTCCAGAGCGCTTCGCCTTCGAGCTCGAACAGCTCCACGGGCGAGCCGTCGGCGATCATCTGCTGGTACTTCTGGATTTCTTTCTTGGTGTCCTGAGCGAGGACCGGGCTCGCGACCAACCCGAGAACGAGCAGGGTTGCGAAAAACCTGTTCACGCGACGGCGGTTTCGATCTTGTTGGTCTCGCCCTTGTTGTCGAGCCAGCTGACTTCGATCTTGTCGCCCTTGGCACCGCCCTTCAGCCGGAAGGAGAACACCGGGTTGCGCGACACCGCCTGGCTGATCTCGGCCTCGACCACCGCCTTGCCGTTCTGCTTCACCGTGATGTTCTGGATGAAATGCAGCGCCTGGCCGCTCTGCGCGGTGGTCATCGGGTGGGTCATGAGCACGCGCACTTCCGTGAATCCGCCCGCGATGCTGGCCCGCATCTTCATTGGTCCCGCCATGTCAGCCTCCGCACCCGCCGATAGTGACCTTGATCTCGCGCGTGGCGACGTACTGGCGCCCGCCCGCGACCGCGACCACGCGCACGTCGGAGGTCTCGCCCATCTTCACGTTGAGCTTGACGAAGGGCAGGGCGCCCTCCCTGAAATCGAACTTGCCGGCGAGCGGGAACGGGTTCTTCTCGATCACCACCGCAATCGAGGTGGTGCCCGGAATGTTGGAGGAGATCTCGATCGGCACCACCGCGCCGTTCTCGGCGATCTGCGGCGCTTCGATCATGATGTCCTTGCTCGGCGCGGCGGCGGAGGCGCCGATGTTTTTCAGCGCGTCGGCGGCGGTCTTCGCGCCGAAGGCCTGCTCGTTCCAGGCGGCGAGGACGGTGAGCGGCTTGGCGAGGAGCAAGCCGAGAAACGCGAGCAGCGATCTTCTCGTCATGGGCGCTATTTTATCCTCGCGGAGCGCCGAAATACCCCCGACTTTCCTCCGTGTTTCTCTTCGAGGCGGATCTCGCCGAGGGTCATGCCCCGGTCGACGGCCTTCACCATGTCGTAGACGGTGAGCAGGCCGACCGCGGCCGCCGTCAATGCCTCCATTTCGACCCCGGTCTGCCCGCGGCATTCCACCCGGGCGACGATGCGCACCGCCGGCGGTTTTTTGCTTATTACGAATTCGACCGCGACGCGCGTGAGCGCGATCGGGTGTGCGAGCGGAATGAGCTCCGCCGCGCGCTTGGCCGCCTGCACCGCGGCGATCCGCGCCACCCCGAGGACGTCGCCCTTCTTGGCGCGCCCGGCGGCGATCAGACGCAGCGTGGCCGGCTGCATGCTGATCCGGCCCGAGGCGATCGCCACCCGGTGGGTGGCAGCTTTGTCCCCCACATCCACCATATGGGCGGAACCCTTGGCGTCGAAATGGGTCAACGGCAGGGTCAGCGATTTGCGTCTCATTCGGGGCGCTATGATAAACAGATGCGGAAGACCGCGTTCCTGACCGCAATACTGATCCTTCTTGCCCCGCGGGCAATGGGACAGGCGTTGCCGGATCTTGGCAGCAGCGGCGACGCGGGCCTGTCGCCGCAGCTCGAGCGGCGCATCGGCGAGAGCATCATGCGCGATATCCGCTTCCGCGAGCCGAGCTACGTCGACGACGCCGAGATCGCCGACTATCTCGCCAACCTCGGCGGGCGCCTGACGCAGACCCCGGCGGGGGCGCGCCAGGACTTCGAGTTCTTCGCCATTCGCGACCACACCATCAACGCCTTCGCGCTGCCTGGCGGCTTCATCGGGGTGCACACCGGGCTGCTCTCCGCCTCGGAGTCCGAGTCCGAGGTGGCCTCGGTGCTGGCGCACGAAGGGGCGCACGTGACCCAGCGCCACATCGCGCGCATGCTCGGCCAGCAGCAGCAGATGCAGCTGCCGGTGCTCGCGGCGCTCGCTGCCGCCATCTTGCTCGGGCGCTCGCGGCCGGACTTGGCGAGCGGCGCGGCCGCCGCCGCCTCGGCCGGCGCGATCCAGACGCAGCTCAGCTACTCCCGCGATTTCGAGCGCGAGGCCGACCGCATCGGCTTCCAGTCGCTCGAGTCGGCCGGTTTCGACGTGCACGCGATGGGCAGCTTTTTCGAGAAGATGCAGCGCGGCAGCCGCATCGCCGACGACGGCACCGTGCCGGGCTACCTGCGCACCCACCCGATCACCACCGAGCGCATCGCCGACGCCCAGAACCGCGCTGCCAGCCTGCCCTACAAGCAGCATCCGGACAGCCCGGAATTCCAGCTGGTGCGCGCCAAGCTGCGCGCCGAGTGGGGCGACCCGCGCGATACGGTGCAATTCTTCCAGTCGGCGGTGCGCGAGCGCCGCTTCGCATCGGAGGCGGCAGCGCGCTACGGCCTCACGGTGGCGTATGTGCGCGCGAAGCGCACGAAAGAGGCCGAAGCCGAGCTCGCGCGGGTGCGCGCCGCGGGCGCCGGCGGGCCGATGATCGAGTCCCTGGCGGCGCGCGTGAAGTTCGCGCAGGGCGACCGCGCCGGCGCTGCCAAGCTTCTCGGCGAATCCTACGCGCGCTATCCGAACTCTCGCCCGCTGCTCTATGCGCACGCCGACGCGCTGTACGACGCGGGACAGCACGAGCAAGCGATGAAACTGCTCGGCGAATCGCTGCGCCTGCATCCGCGCGATCCGCGGCTGTATGCGCTGCAGGCCAAGACCTACGCCGCGCTCGGCAAGCGCACCTCGCAGCACCAGGCGCAGGCCGAGGTCTATGTGCTGCAGGGCAGCCTGCCGACGGCTATCGAGCAGCTGCAGATTGCTCGCACTGCCGGCGATGGCGATTTCTACCAGCTCTCGGTGATCGACGCACGCCTCAAGGACCTGCGAGCCCAGCACGCGCAGGAGCTGAAGGACGCGAAGCGCTAGTGTTTTGGTGGCTGGTAGTAGGCTTCGTACAGCAGGTCGAAGGTCTTCTCGGCTTCCGACAGCAATTCCGCATCGCTGGTCGAGCGGCGCTGCGCGCCCTGCAACAGGGTCTGTACGCCGGCGGCTTCGGCGACCGGCGAGCCCCGCACCTCGAGGAAGTGCACGATGCTGCCGATCTTGGACAGCGCGGGATTCTTGGCCAGATCGAGGCGGGCGAGCATTTCCTCGTACGTGACGCGCGCCTCGCTGTTGGTGAAGTGCGCGCCCTCGAAGCCGAAGCTGATCGCGTTCGCGGGCAGCGACTGGGTCTTCTCCAGCCACGTGAGGCTCGCCTCGGGGTCGACGAAGCGCCGGATGAGCCATGCGCTCGCCAGGCGATCCGCCCACAGCGGCTTGCGCGTCACCCAGGTGCGCCCGAGCAGCGCCTCGCCGGGGGCGAGCGCGGTCTGCGACTGCGTCGGGAACATGAGCTTCTTCACTTCAGCGTCCGCCGCGGCCAGGCTGGCCTGCGCGCGCGCCCGCGAGGCGGTGGGGAAGAAGTCGAGCGCGGCGATGCTCTCGAACTCGCGCCGCTGCTTGTGCACCACGCGCGAAATGGCGCTGGGGTCCGCCTGCCCGAAACCAACGCGCAGGCTCTCGACAGTCTTGATCAGATTTTCATAGCGCGCCGAGCGGTCGAACAGGCGCTGGAACTCCTCCTCCTGGTCGAGCGTGGTGGCGGCCACGTTCATCACGTGCGCGCTGCCGCCGATCTTGACGATGTACTCGGTGAGCGTGTGCAGCGACTGCCGGTTGCTCTCGGTATCGGGCAGCAGATACACGCCCTCGCGCATCACCGCCGCGCCGAGCGACTCGAGCGTGCGCAGCACGCGCATGCGCGCGGCGGGATCCTCGATCGGCAGCTGCGCGATGGTCAGCAGCCAGCCGGCCGGCGCCGAGCGCTCGGCCGGGGCGGAGCGCGCTTCGTCTTCGGTCATGTGCGGCATAATAACTTCATGAACTTCGACAAGGAACTCGACGCGCGCGGCCTCAATTGCCCGCTGCCGATCCTGCGCACCAAGAAGGCGCTCACCGACATGGGCTCCGGGCAGGTGCTGAAGGTAGTTGCCACCGACCCCGGGGCGGTGAAGGACTTCCAGACTTTCTCGCGTCAGACCGGGCATGAGCTGGTGTCGCACGACGAAGCCAACCGCGAATTCACTTTCTTCATGAGGAAGAAGTGAAGTGGCTGGGTCTATTAGGCGTCGGGCTAGCATTCGCCGTCCACGGGCAGAACGCGACTTTCACCGTCAAGGTGCTCGCGCCTGAAACGGCGCTCAAAGCGGCGCAGGCGGCGCTCGAGAACTGCCGCAAGCGCGGCTTCCAGGCAACGGTCGCGGTGGTCGACCGCATGGGCGTGGTGCAGGTGCTGCTGCGCGACCGCTTCGCCGGTCCGCACACGCCGGACATGGCCACGGCGAAGGCCTATACCGCCGCGAGCTTTCGCACCAATACTACCGAGCTTGCGGAGGCCAGCCAGCCCGGCCGACCGGCGAGCGGTATCCGCCACCGTCCTGGCATCGCCGCGGTCGGCGGCGGCATGGTGATCGAGGCGGGCGGCTCGCTGCTCGGCGCGATCGGCGTCTCCGGTGCGCCGGGCCAGCGCGAGGACGATGCTTGCGCGGCGGCCGGCATCGCCGCGATCCGCGAGGACATCGAGCTTTAGAAGATTGTGAAATAATCGCCGCGTGAAAGCGCGCTGGATTCGACTCGGCGCCGTCGCGCAGCAGGAGTTCGACGCCGCCCATGCCGCCATCGCCGCCGCGCAGCCGCGCGACGCGGCGCCGGTGCTGCTGTGGGCTGAGGAAGCCGCGCGCTATCCGTTCGCGCTCATCGCGCCGCTCAAGTTCGCGCCCGGCCGGCCGCAGCGCTGGCTGTCGTGGGGCCTCGCCGCCGTGGTCGCGACCTACCGGCAGTTCGGCGTGCCGGCCTATCTGGATGGCGAGCTATTCCTGCACGGCCGCGATATCGCGCGCAGCCGCGCGGCTGCGCTCGGCGAGTGCGCGGTCATCGCCTCGAGCTTCCTGATGCGCTTTCCGGGCAGCTGCGTCGCCACGCCGTCGTTCGAGCTCGAGCAGGCGTTTCGCTTGCGGCTCGAGGCACAGCACGGCTGGGAATTCGACCACTCCTGGCCGACGCAGCCGGAATGCATCGTCGCTGACTCTTACTAGCGCGGCGCGCTAAGCCTGCCGAGTTGCTCGCGCAGCTTGGCCAGCGTGGCCTCGTGAGCGGCGAGGCGGGCGCGGTGCTCGTCGACCACCTTGGCGGGCGCCTTGTCGACGAACGAGCGATTCGCGAGCTTTTCCTTCGCCTTTTGAATTTCGCCTTCGAGGCGCGCGGATTCCTTGCTCAGGCGTTCGCGCTCCGCGGCAGCATCGACTTCCACCAGCAGCATGACGCGGTGCGCACCCACCACGGCGACCGGAGAATCGGAATCCGGCAGCGCGGCCACCGCGTGGATCGCCGAGGGCCGCACCAGCGCCTCGAGCGCGCTCAACGTCGCGCCGCCCGGCGTTCCGGTGAGGTACAGCGGCACGCGCTGCTGGTTGGTCAGCTTCATCTCGCTCTTCAGATTGCGGCTGGCGTTGACCACGTCCTTCGCGACCGAAACCTCGCGCTCGACCCCCTCGTCGATCTTCTCCGGCTGGGACTTGGGGTAGGGCTGCAGCATGATGGTTTCGCCCCTGCCGTTTCCCTTCTTCCCCGCGAGCGGGCCTACGCTTTGCCAGAGCTCCTCGGTGATGAAGGGAATGATCGGATGCGCCAGCCGCAACGCGGTTTCGAGCACGCGCACCAGGGTGCGGCGCGTGCCGCGCTGCGCGGCGTCGTTGCCCGCATCTGCGCCCCGGGCGAGCTGCCCCTTGGCGAGCTCCAAGTACCAGTCGCAATACTCATCCCACACGAACTGGTAGATCGCATTCGCGGCATTGTCGAAGCGATATTCCGCGAAGGCCTGCTCGACCTCGGCCTCGGTGCGCTGCAGGCGGCTGATGATCCAGCGGTCCCAGGTCGAAAGCTCGACCGGCAGCTTCTCGTCGACCCCGCAGTCCTTGCCTTCGGTGTTCATCAACACGAAGCGCGCCGCGTTCCACAGCTTGTTGCAGAAATTGCGGTAACCCTCGCAGCGGCCGAGGTCGAAGTTCAGCGTACGCGCGAAGCTCGCGAGCGAGGCGAAGGTGAAGCGCAGCGCATCGGTGCCGAACGCCGGGATGCCGTTCGGAAAATGCGACTTCACGTAGGCCTCGACCTTCTGCTGGTGCTCCGCTTTCATCAGTCCCTGCTTCGATTTCTTCAGCAGCTCGTCGAAGGTGACGCCGTCGATCAGGTCGAGCGGATCGAGCGTGTTGCCCTTCGACTTCGACATCTTCTGCCCCTCGGCGTCGCGCACCAGGGCATTGATGTAGACGTGGCGAAAGGGCACCTTGCCGGTGAAGTGCGTGGTCATCATCACCATGCGCGCCACCCAGAAAAAGATGATGTCGAAGCCGGTGACCAGCACGGAGGAAGGCAGGAAGGTGTCGAGGTCCTTGGTCTTGTCCGGCCAGCCGAGCGAGGAGAAGGGCACCAGGGGCGAGGAGAACCAGGTGTCGAGGACATCGGGGTCCCGTCGCAGGGTTTTGTTGCCCGATTGCTTTAGTGCCTCGGCTTGCGTTCTGGCAACGTAGATCTTGCCATCGTCGTCGTACCAGGCCGGAATCTGGTGGCCCCACCACAGCTGACGCGAGATGCACCAGTCCTGGATGTTCTCCAGCCACTCGTTGTAAGTCTTGGTCCAATGCTCGGGGAAGAACTTCACCTCGCCGCTTGCAACAACCTCGAGGCCGCGCTTGGCGAGGCTTTCCATCGCCACGAACCACTGGTCGGTGAGCATCGGCTCGACGATCACGCCGGTGCGGCCGGAGCGGGGCATGCGGAGCTTGTAGGGCTTCTCCGCCACGAGGAGGTTTTCCTTCTTCAAGTCCTCAATCACCTGCTTGCGGGCCGCGAAGCGCTCGAGACCGCGATATCGGGCGGGCGCCTGGTCGTTGATGCGCGCGTCGAGCGTCATCACGCTGATCGGCTCGAAGCCATGGCGCTTGCCGACCTGGTAGTCGTTGAAATCGTGCCCGGGGGTGATCTTTAGCGCGCCGGTGCCGAACTGCGGGTCGACGTAGTCATCGGCGACCACGGGAATGCTTCGGCCCGTGAGAGGCAACTGGACGCGCTTTCCGACCATGGATTTGTATCGGGGATCGCCTGGATGGACGGCCACCGCCACATCGCCGAGCATGGTCTCGGGCCTGACCGTTGCGACGCTGATTGAACCGCTGCCGTCCTCCAGCGGATAGCGGATCTCCCAGATCTTGCCGTCTTCTTCCTCGGTGTCGACCTCGAGGTCGGACACCGCGGTGCCGAGCACCGGGTCCCAGTTGACGAGGCGTTTGCCGCGATAGATCAGTTTTTGCTCATACAACCGGACAAAAACTTCGACCACCGCCCTGGACATCTTCGCGTCCATGGTGAAGTAGCCGGCCTTCTGTCCCTCGGTGTCGGCATAGGTCCAGTTCGCCGAAGCGCCGAGGCGGCGCATCTGGCGGGTGATGGTCGAGCCCGACTGCTGCTTCCACTGCCACACGCGCTCGACGAACTTCTCGCGCCCGAGGTCGTGGCGGGTCTTGCCTTGTTCCTGCAGCTGGCGCTCGACCACGATCTGGGTCGCGATGCCGGCATGGTCGGTGCCCACCACCCAGTTGGTGTTGAAGCCGCGCATGCGGTGGTAACGGGCGAGCGAATCCATCAGCGTCTGCTGGAAGGCGTGGCCCATGTGCAGCGTGCCGGTGACGTTCGGCGGCGGCAGCTGGATGCAATAGGCCGGCGTGTCGTGGTTTTTGTGCTGGAAAACCCCGGTCGATTCCCAGCGCTGATACCAGCGCTCCTCGATCCCCTGCGGGTTGAAGCTCTTGTCCAGCACGAGCGCTTGTCCGGTACTACTTCTTTTCGGGTTCTGAAAGGGCGTGCGCGACCGAAGCGGCGACCGCTTCGCGCACCATCTGGATCACGCTGATGGTGAGCTCGGCGCGCACCGTGTCGAGCGCCTGGCCGAGCACCGTGTTCAGCTTGTGCGCGATCTTCTCTTCGATCACGCGATGGACCTCGGGACCGAGCCGCTCCAGCACCGCGCGCTCGAGCTCCCGCGCCAGCGCTTCCAGCGCCTGGCTGTCGACCGTCCGGCGCGGCGCGTGCTCGTCGCTGACGACCTCGGTAAGGACCGGCACCTCGCCCGCGGCGCGCGGGCTTCCCTGGCGCTTCATCAGCGCGTCGATGCGCTTGCCAAGCGGCTCGTCACTCATTGCTTTGCGCGAGGTCGTGGTTGGTGATCGGATACCCGCGCTCCTGGTAGAAGCGATAGCGGCGCCGGCCGTTGGTTTTTTCCTCCTCGCTGGAAGAAATCACTTCGAACAGCCGCGTGAAGCGCTCGAAATGCGGCGGGCATTCACCGCCCAGGTTGAGCAGCAGCTCGCAGTCCGCCGGTGTCTCCTCGCCGGAGGCGATCAGCACCGGTGTTTCGGCGGCGAGCGGGCCGTTGACCATCGAATGCGGCACGAAGCCGATCGCGGGCCAGGTCCACATCATGGTGTCGAGGCGGCTGGCCGTGTCGGCGTCCGGCGCGTAGATCAGCATGCGGCTTCCCTGCTTCAACGCTTTGGCCGCCAGGCGGCAGGCGACCTGCAGCCGGTCCTCTGCATTGAAGTAAAAATCGATGCTCGTCATTTCCGGCCTGCGTGCCGCAACGCGTACCGCACCAGCAGGGGGACGGGCCTTCCGGTCGAGCCCTTGTCGCGGCCGCTCTTCCACGCGGTGCCGGCGATGTCGAGGTGCGCCCAGCGCAGCTTGCGGGTGAAGCGGGCGAGGAACGAGGCGGCGGTGATGCTGCCGCCCGGCCGGCCGCCGATATTCGCCATGTCGGCGAAGTTGGAGCGCAGCTGCTCCTGGTACTCCTCCCACAGCGGCATCTGCCACACGCGGTCCCACGCGTCATCGGCCGCTTCGCGGATCTCGTCGGCCAGCTTCTGGTCGTTGGCGAACAGGCCGCTCGTCACATGGCCGAGCGCGATCACGATCGCGCCGGTCAGGGTGGCGATGTCGATCACCGTGTCGGGCTTGAAGCGTTCGGCGTAGGTGAGGGCGTCGCAGAGGATCAGGCGCCCTTCGGCGTCGGTGTTGAGGATCTCGACGGTCTGGCCTGAAAGGGTGGTGGCGATGTCGCCGGGCTTGGTGGCGTGGCCGCCGGGCATGTTCTCGCATGCCGGGATCACGCCGACCACGTTCACCGGCGCGCGCATCCCGGCGAGCGCCCGAATGGCGCCCAGCACCGAGCCGGCGCCCGACATGTCGTACTTCATCTCGTCCATCTCGCCCGCGGGCTTGAGGGAAATGCCGCCGGTGTCGAAAGTGATGCCCTTGCCGACCAGCGCCAGCAGCTTCTTGTTCTTCGCGTTTCCTTTGTAGTGCAGCACGATGAGCTTGGGCGGCTGGTGCGAGGCGCGTGCCACGGCGAGCAGCGCGCCCATGCCCAGCTTCTCCATGTCTCTGCGCTCGAGCACTTCGACCTTCAGCTTGAAATCGCGCGCGATCTTTTCCGCCTCGGCGGCGAGATAGGCCGGGGTACAGATGTTCGGCGGCAGGTTGCCCAGCGTCTTCGCCAGCGCAATTCCATCGGCGGTGGCGATCGCCTCTTTCAGGGCGTCCTTCAGCTCCGCCTTGGGGCTGAGGGGCAGGATGACCTCGGCCAGCGCCGGCGGCGAAGCTTTCTTGTCGGTCTTGAGCTGGTCGAAGCGGTACAGGACGTCGCGCACGCCGAGCACGGCATGGCGCACGTTCCAGGAAAGCGGGCGAGAGCCGACCTTCATGTCAACGAGGAACAGCGCCGCGTCCTTCGCGCCGAGCTCCTTCAGTGCCTGGGCGGCGGCGCGCACCGCGTCGCGGTACGAGCCTTCGGCCGCTTTCTCGCCGAGACCGACCAGCAGCACGCGCTCGGCGGCGATGCCCGGCAGGCTGTGAAGGAGAAGCGTGGAGCCCGTGCGACCGGAAATGTCGCGCAGCGCTTTTTTCACGGCCCCTTTCGAGGCCTGATCCAGGCGGCGCGCGGCCGGCGTGAGTTCCCCACCCTGGTGAACGCCGAGCACTACGCAGCCGACGCGCGCCGTCTCGGGCGACAGCGCCTTTATGCTAAATTCCACGGGCCGAAAGTATCACATCACATGATCTTCCACCGGGCGCTGCTGAGAGAGTTCGCAGGTCTCGCGGGCGCCGTATTCATGACGCTGTTTGCCATTGCGGTGACGACGCGGCTCATCCGGCTGCTCGGTCAGGCCGCGGGCGGCAAGTTCCCGTCGGACGCGGTGTTCGCGTTTCTCGGTTTCTTCGCGCTCGGCGCATTGCCGGTGCTGCTGTCGCTCACCATGTTCATCTCGGTGCTGCTCACCATGACGCGCAGCTGGCGCGACTCCGAGATGGTGATCTGGTTCGGCGCCGGGCAGCCGCTCACCGCCTGGCTGAAGCCCGTCATGCTGTTCGCGCTGCCGCAGATCGCGGTGATCGCGGCGCTGTCGCTCTTCATCTCGCCGTGGGCGGCGCAGATGGCCGGCCAGTATTCCACCAAGCTCGAGTCGCGCGACGATGTGTCGCGCGTCAGCCCGGGCGTATTCGGCGAAACCGCGAACCGGCAGCGCGTGTTTTTCGTCGAGTCGGTGTCGGGCGATTCGAGCGCGGTGCAGAACATCTTCGTCAGCTCGGTGCACCAGAATCGCAGCGGCGTGAGCATGAGCCGCAGCGGCAAGACCGAAACCGCGGCCAACGGCGACCGCTTCATCGTGCTGGAGCAGGGTCGGCGCTACGAGGGCGCCCCCGGCGATCCCGAGTTCCGCCTCACCGAGTTCGACCAATACGCCGCGCGCATCGAGACCCGGGAGAGCAAGGAGGTGGTGCCGACGCACAAGAACCTGCCGACCTGGGCGCTGGTCACCGCACCGACCAATCAGAACCTGGGCGAGCTGCTGTGGCGCGTCGGCATCCCGATCTCGGCGCTGGTGCTGGTGCTGCTCGCGATTCCGATGAGCTTCGTCAATCCGCGCGCCGGGCGTTCGGCGAACCTGCTGTTCGCGCTGCTCACCTACATCGTGTATTCCAACCTGCTCAGCGTGAGCCAGGCGCGCGTCGCGCAAGGCCGCATGGATTTCGGCGTCGGCTGGTGGCTGGTGCACGCCGGCATGATCGTCCTGCTGGTGGTGATGTTCGCGCAGCGCATGCAGCTCATCCGCCTGCGGTTGGGTAAATGAGTCGGCAAATGAGCGGGCGATAAGGTGGCCGCCCGCACCCTCGAGCGCTATCTCGCGCGCCAGATCTACACCGCCGTCGGCTTCGTGCTGTTCGGCTTCCTCGGCCTGTTCGCGTTCTTCGATCTGATCAGGGAGCTGGCCGATCTCGGCAAGGTCGACTATCACCTGCGACAGGTGTTCACCTTCGTGCTGCTGTCGATGCCGACGCACGCCTACGAGCTGTTCCCGGTGGTGGTGCTGATCGGCACGCTCTACGTGATGGCGCACCTCGCGAGCAACTCCGAGTACACCGTGATGCGCGCCTCCGGACTCTCGCCGCGCCGCGCGGGGCTGATCCTGGCCAAGGTCGGGATCGCGTTCGTGGTGCTGACCTTCGTCATCGGCGAATGGGTCGCGCCTTGGGCCGAAGAGCAGGCGCAGAAGGTCAAGCTCCGCGCCATGAGCTCCATGATCGGCCAGGACCTCGAGTCGGGCCTGTGGTTCAAGGACGAGGGCTCGTTCATCAACGTGCGCGAAGCGCGCCAGACCCACCAGCTCGGCGGTATCCGCATCTACGACTTCGACGCGGAGTATCGCCTGCGGCAGATCACGCTCGCGGAGCGCGCCGAGTACGCCGGCAAGGGGATCTGGCGGCTGCAGGAGACGCTGCAGACCCAGTTCACGCCCGAGGGCCCGCGCACCCGGCGTTATCCCGAGTCGGATTGGCGCTCGCGCGTGACCCCGGACATGCTCGACGCGCTTATCGTGCGGCCCGAGCGCATGTCGGCGTGGGCGTTGCACAAGTACACCGAGCACCTGCAGGGCAACCGCCAACGCACCGAGCGCTACGAGATCGCTCTGTGGAAGAAGCTCTTCTATCCGATCGCGGCCCTGGTGATGATGGCGCTCGCGCTGCCGTTTGCCTACATGCAGGCGCGCGCCGGCATGGTCGGCGTCAAGGTCTTCCTCGGCATCATGCTCGGCATCTTCTTCCACATGATGAACAGCCTGTTCGCGCACATCGGTCTCTTGCAGAACTGGCCGCCGCTCTCCGCGGCGATCGTGCCGAGCGCGGCCTTCCTCGCCGCGGCCATGCTGCTGATGTGGTGGGTCGAGCGCCGCTGAAAAGGGGTCAGGACCCTTTTTGGTAAAAGGGCTAACGCCTTTTGACCAAAAAGGGTCCTGACCCCTTTTCAGGTGCTGATGAGCCGGGTGCCGGCGAGGCGGTCGTGCAGGAACTGGCGATCGCGGTCGAACAGGGCCCAGACAATGGAGATGGGTAGCAGCAGCCCCGCGAGCACCAGGCGGATCAATGCCCTCTGCGGTGTCACCTCAACCAGCCTTACATGCCAGGCCTTCATCGCGAGGGTCTGGCCGCCGCGCAGCCAGCACCACAGAAAGTAGGCGGCGAACACGGTGCCGATGAAGAGCTGGAGCGCGTGCCGGCGCCAGCCGGACGTCGCGTCCTGGGCGCCGCTCACGAAGAAGAAAAGCCAGGCGGCGAAGAAGGCGACGGCGAAGAGCAGGACCGCCTCGTACGCCATGGAGGCGAGCCGCCGGGCCAGCCCCGGCGTGCTCCCGTCACTTCTTACGGCGCGGCTCCGGGGCGATCTCTTCGCGCTCGCGCGGCGGGAGCGACTGGTATTCAGCCCACTGGTCGCGCAGCTTGCCGCGCTTTTCCGGCGGCACTTTGACGATCTGCTTGTAAGTCTCGCGCGCCTGGCGGCGCTGCTCGGGCGAGAGCGCGGCCCAGCGCTGCATGCGCCGCTGCACGCGCTCCTGCTCTTCGGCCTTCATCGTCGGGTAGCGCTTGGCGATGCCGATCCACTTGCGTCGGCGCTCGGTCTCGATGCTTTCCCATTCGGCCTTGAGCGGCGCGAGGGTCTTCTGCTGCTCGGCGGTGAGCTCTGCCCACGCCGGGCGCGCTTTTGCCTTGGCCTGCGCCGCCGGCTTGGCGACGGCTTTCTTGGCGGCCACTTTGGGCGTGACGTCGACCGGAGGCTCGGCGAACGCCGCGCCGGTCAGGAGGAGGGCGACGATCAGCCACACCCGTCGCATCATTGCTCCGCGTCCCGCTTTTTAAGCCAGTTCTGGAACCCGCGGTCGAGGTAGGCATCGATCGGCAGGTCGTCGGTGAGGAGCAGGGCGTCGACTTCCTCGATTTCGGCGGCGCGCTGGTTTTGCTGCCAGGTGTAGACCGCCCCGGCGAAGGCAATCAGCATGGCGAGCGGCACCAGCACCCGCAGCGCGATGCCGGTCCAGCCGATGCTGCCGGTGACGTTGTCGGCCCATGCCACCGCCGGCTCGGCGCTGTGGCGCTCGAGCGCGCGGCTACGCGCCTGTGCGAGGCGCTGGGCGATATCGGGCTCGACGGTGATCCCCTGATTCAGGATCTGACGGACCCTGTGAGCAAATTGCATTTCGTTCATCATTTTGTCTCGAGCGTGATGCCGCGCGCCCTAAGCGCTTCCGCCAATGCGTGCGCCGCCCGGGAGCAGTGCGTTTTCACACTGCCCTCGGAGCAGTCCATCGCCCTGGCGGTTTCGGCCACGTCCAGTTCCTCCCAATAACGCAGGATGAAAGCCTCTCGTTGACGTGCTGGCAAGCGTGAAATCTCTTGTCTAATGATTTCAAGCACTTGAGCTTGCTCCAGTTGCGTCGCAGGCCCCTCATCAGTCTCTGACCCGCCGGCGGCCTGCAGGGTTTCCAGCGGGTCCTGGTCGTCGTCCTCGCGCCCCGGCCCGAGCGAGGACAGCAAGGTGGTCCAAAGCGAGCGCACCTTCTGGCGGCGGAACCAGTCGCGGATCGCGTTCTGCACGATGCGGTGGAAGAGCGCCGGCAGCTCGCCGGACGGCAGGTGGCCGTACTTCTCGGCGAGCCGCAGCATCGCGTCCTGCACGATGTCGAGCGCGGCATCCTGATCGCGCACGGCGAACATCGCCTGCTTGAAGGCCCGCTTTTCGACGCCCACCAGGAATGCGGAAAGCTCGCTTCGCGAGGCCAGGGGAATCCTCTGTTGTTGCCGGCGATGGTATCAAAAGGCGGCGCCGCGGCACCCGGGCGCGGCTTGACCGCACCGCACCAAGCACCTATTCTTCAAAGCTTTTCCGCCACTTGGGCCCCATTTAATGGACCGCGCGAAGACCACCACGCTCACCGGCGCCGAGATCGTCGTGCGCTGCCTCCAGGAGGAGGGCGTCGAGTTCGTCTTCGGCTATCCCGGCGGCGCGGTGCTCTTCATCTACGACGAGCTGTTCAAGCAGGACAAGGTGAAGCACGTGCTGGTGCGCCACGAGCAGGGCGCGGTGCACGCCGCCGACGGCTTTTCGCGCTCGTCGAAAAAGGTCGGCGTAGCGCTGGTCACTTCGGGCCCCGGGGTGACCAACGCCGTCACCGGCATTGCTACCGCCTACATGGACTCGATCCCGCTGGTCGTGCTCACCGGCCAGGTGCCAACGCACGCCATCGGTCTGGACGCGTTCCAGGAATGCGACACCGTCGGCATCACGCGCCCGATCGTCAAGCACAACATGCTGGTGAAGGACGTGAAGGACCTCGCCTCCGCCATGAAGAAGGCGTTCCACATCGCCACCACAGGGCGGCCGGGCCCGGTCGTGGTGGACATCCCCAAGGACGTCACCGCTCAAACCTGCGAATTCGTCTACCCCGAGCGCGTGGAAATGCGCTCGTACAACCCGGTGCGCAAGGGCCACGCCGGCCAGATCAAGAAAGCGGTGCAGCTGCTGCTCGAGGCCGAGCGGCCCATGGTGTACACCGGCGGCGGCGTGGTGCTTTCCGATGCTTCTTCCCAGCTGAGGGAACTGGTCAGGCAGCTCGGTTTTCCTATCACCAACACGCTGATGGGCCTGGGCGCGTACCCGGCCACCGATCCGCAGTTCCTCGCCATGCTGGGCATGCACGGGACGTACGAAGCCAACATGTCGATGCAGCACTGCGACGTGCTGCTGGCAATCGGCGCGCGCTTCGACGACCGCGTGATCGGCGACCCCGTGCACTTCGCGCAGAACCCGCGCAAGATCATCCATATCGACATCGACCCGTCGTCGATCTCCAAGCGCGTCAAGGTCGACGTGCCGATCGTCGGCAATATTCCGGACGTGCTGGATGAGCTGCTCAAACTGCTCAAAGCGGCCCCGGTCAGGGATCTGAAGACCTGGTGGAAGCAGATCGGCGAGTGGCGCGCCAAGGACTGCCTGCGCTACGACCGCAAGTCGGCGATCATCAAGCCGCAGTTCGTGCTGGAGAAGCTCTACGAAGTGACCAAGGGCCAGGCGTTCGTGACCTCGGATGTCGGCCAGCACCAGATGTGGGCGGCGCAGTTCTACAAGTTCGACGAGCCGCGGCGCTGGATTAACTCCGGCGGCCTCGGCACCATGGGCTTCGGCCTGCCGGCGGCGATGGGTGCGCAGATGGCGAACCCGGGCGCGACGGTGGCCTGCGTCACCGGCGAGTCGTCGATCCAGATGTGCCTGCAGGAGCTCTCGACCTGCAAGCAGTACCGCCTGCCGATCAAGATCATCAACCTGAACAACAAGTACATGGGCATGGTGCGCCAGTGGCAGCAGTTCTTCCACGGCAACCGCTACTCCGAGTCCTACATGGACGCGCTGCCGGACTTCGTGAAGCTCGCCGAAGGCTACGGCCACCGCGGCGTGCTGATCGACAAGCCCGCCGACGTGGAGCCCGCGCTGCGCGAGGCGTTCGCGGCGAAGAACGACCTGGTGTTCCTCGACTTCATCACGGACCAGAAAGAAAACGTCTACCCGATGATCCCCGGTGGCAAGGGGATCACGGAGATGATCCTCTACGAGGATCTGTGAGTCGTCACATTATTTCCGTCCTCGTCGAGAACGAGGCCGGAGCGCTCTCGCGCATCGCCGGGCTGTTCTCCGCCCGCGGCTACAACATCGAGACCCTGACCGTGGCGCCGACCGAGGACGCCTCGATGTCGCGCATGACCATCGTCACCAGCGGCTCCGAGGACGTGGTCGAGCAGATCACCAAGCAGCTCAACAAGCTGATCGAAGTGGTGAAGGTGATCGACCTGTCGGAAGCCGAGCACATCGAGCGCGAGCTGATGCTGATCAAGGTGCGCGCCGGCCTGAAGGAGCGCGAGGACATGAAGCGCATGGCCGACATCTTCCGCGGCCGCATCATCGACGTCTCCGACAACACCTACACCATCGAGCTCACCGGCGACACGCGCAAGCTCGACGCTTTCATCAAGTCGCTCGACCAGGGCACCATCATCGAGACGGTGAGAACCGGGGCTAGTGGGATCGGACGCGGTAACCGCGTCCTTCGCGTTTAGTTTTTCAGGGGAAAAAAATCAAATGAAGGTCTATTACGACAAGGACGCCGATCTTTCTTTGGTGAAAGGGAAGAAGGTCACTATCCTGGGCTACGGCTCTCAGGGCCATGCGCACGCGCAGAACCTGCAGGACTCCGGCATCAAGGTCACGGTCGGCGTGCGCAAGGATGGCGCTTCGTGGGACAAGGCGAAGAAGAGCGGCGTGAAGGTCGCCGACCTGGCCGACGCGATCAAGGGGGCGGACATCATCATGGTGCTGATGCCCGACGAGCACCACGCCCAGATCTACAAGGACTTCATCGAGCCGAACATCAAGAAGGGGGCGTCGCTCGCCTTCGCGCACGGCTTCAACATCCACTACGGGCTGATCCAGCCGCGCGCCGACCTCGACGTGTGGATGGTGGCGCCGAAGGCGCCGGGCCACACCGTGCGCTCCACCTATGCTGGAGGCGGTGGAGTCCCGATGCTGATCGCAGTCCACCGCAATCCGTCCAAAAAAGCACGCGAGATGGCGCTGTCCTACGCCGCGGCGATCGGCGGCGGCAAGGCCGGCATCATCGAAACCGATTTCAAGGAAGAGACCGAGACCGACCTCTTCGGCGAACAGACCGTGCTGTGCGGCGGCTGCGTCGAGCTGGTGAAGGCGGGCTTCGATACGCTGGTCGAGGCCGGCTACGCGCCCGAGATGGCGTACTTCGAATGCCTGCACGAGCTCAAGCTGATCGTCGACCTGATGTACGAGGGCGGCATCGGCACCATGAACTACTCGATCTCCAACAATGCGGAGTACGGCGAATACACCTCCGGGCCGAAGATCATCGACGAGGGCACGCGCAAGCGCATGAAGGAGGTCCTGCACCGCATCCAGACCGGCGACTACGCCAAGGAATTCGTGCTCGAGAATCGCGCCGGGGCGCCCACGCTGCTCTCGCGCCGGCGCATGACCGCGGAGCTGCCGATCGAGAAGGTCGGCGCGCGGCTGCGCGAGATGATGCCGTGGATCCGCAAGAACCGCCTTGTCGACACCAGCAAAAACTAGCTATCCGCATCCGTTCATCGCGCGCGAGGGCTGGCCGTTCCTCGGCATCGCGGTGGCGGTGTGCCTGCTGGTGACCTGGTTCGCCGGATGGTGGTCGCTGCCGTTCTGGCTGCTCGCGGTCTTCATCCTGCAGTTCTTCCGCGACCCGCCGCGGGTCATGCCCGCTGAAGCGGGGGCGGTGCTGTCGGCGGCCGACGGCCGCGTGGTCGAGGTGAGCCGGGTGCAGGATCCGTACGTGAAGCGCGAGGCGCTCAAGGTGAGCGTGTTCATGAACGTGTTCAACGTGCATTCGAACCGCTCGCCGGTCGATGGCACGGTGAAGGAGCGCTGGTACTTTCCCGGCGGCTTCCTCAACGCGGCGCTCGACAAGGCGTGGCTCGACAACGAGCGCAATGCCCTATGGCTGCAGGCGCCCGAGGGCCACGACGTCACCTGCGTGCAGGTCGCCGGCCTGATCGCGCGGCGCATCCTGTGCTATGTGGGTGCAGGCGCCGAGCTCGAGCGCGGCCAGCGTTTCGGCTTCATCCGCTTCGGCTCGCGCGTCGACCATTACCTGCCGCTCGACGCGGAGGTCAAGGCGGCCATCGGCGACAAGGTGTACGCCGCGGAAACCGTGATCGCATGGCTCAAGCGCCCGACGACGAACCGGAAGTAGCTTACCGGCACGACGATCTACCGGCCGAGCCAGCGGCGCCGCGCCTGCGCCGCCGCGGCATCTACCTGCTGCCCAATCTCTTCACCACCGGCGTGCTGTTCTGCGGCTTCTTCGCCATCGTGCAGGCGATGCAGGGCCGCTTCGATATCGGCTGCATCGCGATCTTCGTCGCCATGGTGCTCGACGGCATGGACGGGCGCGTCGCGCGCTGGACCAACACGCAGAGCGAGTTCGGCGCGCAGTACGACTCGATCGCCGACATGGTGGCGTTCGGCGCCGCGCCGGCGCTGATGGCCTACACATGGGTTCTGAAGGACATGGGCACCGCCGGGTGGATCGGCGCTTTCATCTACTGCGCCGGCGCCGGGATCCGGCTGGCGCGCTTCAACGCCAACATCGCGGTGGTCGACAAGCGCTATTTCCAGGGCCTTCCCAGCCCCTCCGGCGCGGCGGTGATGGCCGGTTTCATCTGGGTGCTGGTCGATTTCTTCAACATCGCGCCGCGCGATTACCAGTGGCTTGCACCGCTCACCTGGACGGTGGCCGTGTTCGCCGGTGTCACCATGGTCTCGAACGTGCCGTTCTGGAGCTTCAAGGAAGTGAACTGGAAAAAGCGCGTGCCGCTATGGGTGATCCTGGCGCTAGTGGTCGGTTTCTCCATCGTCGCATCGAGCCCATCGCTGGTCCTCTTCTGCGTGTTCATGGCGTACGGCTTCTCCGGCTACATCATGTGGGCGATGGGCCACCGTGCCCGGCCGATCCTGCCGGACGATGACTCGGATGGTTAGGATTTCTTGAACAGCGGTAACCGGGGTTCAGATCCCCGTGCTGATCGCAGGCCCGGCGCAAACGCTTTGAGCACCTAACGACGCCCGTTAGTACGAACAACCCAGTGCGCCGCAACGTTGCCAAGTAGCTGGCGTAGGCAACGCGGAGCCGTAGCAATACGCGCGATCAACGGCTGTAAGACGCTCGCCCGCAAACCGTAGGAAGGGTAGGTAGCCCGCCTACGGGCATCCGTTCCAGCTAATGTAGCTGGGCACCGCCACCCCCTCTATCGGCCTAACTAACGGCGGCATTGACATGCCATTTGGATTGAAGGAGGCTACGAGCAGGGGATAGTAGTAAGGGGGGCTTTTGCCCACCGTGCATGCACAAACGCTACGCCGCGCTGCCCAGATTGTTGGGGGCACGGAGCAGCTCGCCCAGCAACTAGCCGTTAAGCCCAGTCAACTGGCGCTATGGATGGGCGGCGCAGAACCGACGCCCCCTGACATCTTCCTAAAGGCCGTCGATCTTTTGGCGGAGCATAACGACCCGAGTAAGCGCTCCAACTAGCCCCCTAGTGGCACGGCCACCCCAGCAATCGGCCTAAGTAGCTGGTATATAAAGCTTGGTGTTCCCGTCAGGCATCGATCCACGGTTAAGAGCTCCACCACCAGCTTCCTTGAAAAGCGCGTCGCTGGGGTGTATAGCTTCTCTCGGGAACGAAATGAACGGGAAGCGTCGCGTTTTGGTTGCTGCACAGCCGCCTGCTTGGGCTGTCATTGAGGCAATGCTGGGCGACCTAGCAAACCTATCCCCGGCGCACAACACCGCAGACGCTTTCAAAATCCTCGAACGCGAGCGGATCGATCTCATCGTCTGCACCATCGCTTTCGATGAGTCGCGGATGACGGAGTTGCTGGCAACAGTCAAGCGCACCACCCCGACGGCGCACATTCCCTTTCTCTGCGTACGCGTCCTGCCTGGCATCGTTCGCGATAGTCTAGTTCCATCGATACGCGATGGTTGCAAGGCGATTGGCGCAGCGGATCTGGTGGACATTGCAAGACTTTCACCCCAGCACGCAAAGGCTGCCATGCGCACGGCAGTTGAGGGTTTTCTTCAATAAGTCCCTTGCCTGTGAGTAAGCAGAACCAAGTTTTTCCCTCTCAAGTGAGACTAGCCGCCGGTAGCTAAACAAGTCTTACAGACCACGGCGTTGTTTGGGCGCAGGCTTGCCGCTTATGACTTCGCCGCGGTCCTTCCTCGCAGTGATCACCAGCCGTTTGCGACGCAGCAGAGCATTGCACCCGGACGCGTTCCAGCGCGACTGCGGCCAGGCGCTTACCAGGGATAGCGAGCCGGTCGTACAGGTGTGGGGCGCCCGCGCGCGGGGTTTCAAGGGGATCTTCGGCGTCCATAGCTGGATCGCGGTAAAGCCGAGCGCCGCGACCGAATACACAGTCTACGAGGTGATCGGCTGGAGGCTGCGCCGGACCGACACCGCGGTCGTCGTACGAACCCGTGCGCCCAACCTTTGGCTCGGCGCCGAGGGCACTCTCTATACGGAAAAGCGCGGGCGCGGCGTCGAGGCGCTCATCCAGCGCATCGACACGTTGGCCCGCGAATATCCCTACGCGAACACTTACACGCTCTGGCCGGGGCCGAATTCCAACACTTTCGTCGCGTGGATCGCCCGCGGGGTGCCGGACCTGGAAGTGGACCTGCCGGCCACCGCGATAGGCAAGGACTACATCGAGAGCATCGTCTCCACCGCGCCGAGCGGCAGCGGCTTCCAATTCTCACTGCGCGGGCTGCTAGGCGTGGCGGCGAGTCGTGTAGACGGCTTCGAGCTTAATTTTCTCTCCCTGAACTTCGGCGTGAGCTCGTCCGGCCTCAAGCTGCCGATCGTCGGGCGTATCGGGCTGCCGCGCATCCCCACTGCAATCGCCGTCGAAGAGCCGGGGCGACCCTAAAGGAGTAGTAAGCGTTTAAGCGTTAGCCGCGGCGGCTGCGCTTCTGGTTGCTTCTTTCCGTGGGTCGCTTCGACGCACGCGGCACGTTGACGCGGGGAGTGACCTCACGCACGTCCGCGCGCTTGGTCTTGGCCGAAGGAGAGTTGCGGCCGGGCTTGCGGGACTTTTTCATTGGAAGACGTCCTTGACGAGCAGGTTGGGCAGCCAGGTGGCGAGCTCGGGGAAGAAGATCACCGCCAGCAGCACGAGGCCGTCGCCGATGAAGAACGGAATCGTCCCCTTGATCACCTCGTGCAGCGAGATCTTCGATGTTCCGCTCACGGCGAACAGGTTGAGGCCCACCGGCGGCGTGACCACGCCCATCTCGATGTTCAGCGTGAGCATGATGCCGAGCGCCACCGGATCGATCTTCATCGCGTAAGCCACCGGGAAGATCACCGGCACGGTGAGCAGGATCATCGCGACGCCGTCGACGAACATGCCGAGGATCAGCAGTACGCCCATGTAGGCGAAGATGAAGCCGAGCGGCGTCAGTCCCCAGCTCACGATGGTGTCGGTGATCTTCTGCGGCCAGTACATGTTGGCGGCGAGAAACTGGAACACGCCGACGCTGCCGACGAGGAACAGGATCACGCCCGTGAGGTTCATCGCGCGCATCGCGGTGGGCAGGAGCTGGCGGATGAACTCGCCGCGCCCGACGATCAGCCCGTACAACATCGCGTAGCCGCACGCCGCCGCGGCCGCCTCGGTCGGCGTGAAGACACCGCCGTACAGCCCGCCGAGGACGACCACCGGCATGCCGAGCGCCGGCAGCGCGCCTTTCGATTCCCGCAACGCCCGGGCCGCCTCGAACTTGCCGCCGCGCGGCAGCTTGATCCACAGCGCGATGGCCATGATGGTGAGGATGTTCCCCAGCGCGAGCAGCAGCCCCGGAATCACGCCGGCGAAGAACAGCCTCACCACCGAGGTCTCGGTCACGATGCCGTAGAGCAGCAACGGAATGCTGGGCGGTATGAGGATCGCGATGCCCCCCGCGGTCGCCACCAGCCCTCCCGAGAGCCAGTCGGGGTAGCCGCGCTTCCTCATCTCCGGGATGGCGATGACGGACATGGCCGCCGCCATTGCGACGCTCGAGCCGGAGATGGCGCCGAACAGCACGCACGCGACCACCGTCGCCACGCCGAAGCCGCCGGGCAGGTGGCCGACGAGCGAATCGGCGAACGCGAAAAGCTGGCGGATGAGGCCGGTCTTCTCCATCAGGAAGCCGGCGAAGATGAAGAGCGGGATCGCGGTGAGCGAGTAGCGCGCGATGAAGCTGAAGAACTGCCGGAAGATGACCGTGGTCTCGAGCAGCGGGTCGCCGATGATGAACGCTGCCGCGGCCGAGCTCAGCGCGATGCCGATCGGCACCGCGAGCAGCAGCAGAACGAAGAGGACGATGCCGACGATCGCCATCAGTGGGTCCCGTCGATCTTTTCCACCGGCTCTTCGAGCACCGTGCGTCCCCGCAATGCCTGGATCTCGCGGTAGATCTGGAACGCCATGGTGATCGCCATGCAGGCGAACGAGAACAGCAGCACCGCGAGGAACGGCCACATCGGGAAGGCAAGGCTCTCGGTGCGGCTTTCGTACTTGATGCTGTCCTCGACTTCGGGGATTCCCCACCAGACCACCGCGGCCATGAACGCGCACGAAAAGATCAGGGCAACGAGCTTCACCACCTCGGCGGCGGCGCGCCAGCGCCCGCCGAACACATGGAACAGCTCGGGAATCAGCGTGACGGTGAGATGCGCGTCACGCCGCTGCGAGATACTGAAGTAGAGGAAAACGCCGCTCAGGATGAAGAAGGTGACCGCGTCCTGCTGCCACTCGAAGGAGTAGCCAAGGACGTAGCGCCGCCCCACCTCGAGCAGGGCGAGCAAGGTGGAGCCGACGAAGAGAACCGCCGCGACGGGCGCCAGGATGCGCTCCTGGAACGCCCGCCAGGCGGCGTACGCCTTCTCGACCGGCACTACCTAATGACGATCTTGGAGGCGTGCTTCGAGCAGTCGATCTTCTCGATCCACGACGAACCCGGGGGGTTCGCGCGCGACAGCTCCTGGCCTTCCTTCTTGAAGTTGTCCACCAGCTGCTGGGCCGGCGGCGGCATCTTGCTCTTGATCCAGCGCGAAGGCCCGTCGCCGAGGGCGCCGGTGAGCGCGGTGACTTCCTGCGGCGTCATCCAGTACACGCCCGGCTTGGACGGGTCCTTGGTGCCGTACTTCTCGTAGGTCAGGCGGTCGACGCACCAGTTGAATTCCTTCTGCAGCTGGATGGTCTCGGCGACCAGTCCCTCGAGCGCCTTCTGCGTCGCGGGGCTGAGCCGGTCCCACCAGCGGCGGCTGGCGCTCACCATGTAGTAGTCGCCGGTGAACACGCCGGCGCCGCCGGTCGTGTAGAAGGGAGACTGCTCGCGCACGCCGAGCCAGCCGCCGATGCTCGTCATCAGGCCGTCGATCACGCCCGACTCGAGCGCGGTCGGCACCTCGCCGAAGGCCATCACCACCGGGTTGGCCTTCCACGCCTCGAGCACCGGGTTCTCGGCCGGGCCCATGCTGCGCACCTTGCGGCCGTTGAAGTCCTCGGGCTTGAGGTAGCGCTTCTTCGCGCCCACGCCCATGCCGAAGCTCATGTGGCCGGCGCCGAACACCTTGATCGCCTGCTGCTTCTGCAGCCGGTCGACCAGCGTCTGGTAGGTCTTGGTCTTGTCGAAGTTGTCGACCGCGCCCACCGTGGTGAGGATGCCCGGCCCGACCACCGCCATCATGTACGGATCGACCGGCGCCGCCTTGCCCATCTGCATCCAGGTCATCTCGAGGTTGCCCTGGCGCATGGCCTCGAAGGCCTCCGGGATCGTGTACAGCGCACCGGCGTAGTAGAGGCGCGCCTCGCTGCCCGGGATGACCTGCGGCAGGCGGTCGCCGAAATGCTTCATCGCCATCCCGGCGGGGTGCGGCGGCCCGGCGAAGTCGGACACGAAGCGCAGAACGACGGGCTTGGTCTGGGCTTGGGCGACAAACGGCGCCGCGCCAAGCGCACAGGCAAGGCCAATCCACAGCATCTGTTTTGCTTTCATCACTGATCCTCCTCCAAAGAATCGAGTAGATTCTAGCCGCGAGGAGGCTTATGAAAAACTTAATTCCGCTGGCCGCCGCGGCGCTGCTCGCCGGGTGTCAATCCATGTCCACCCCCGAGGAGCCGCTGCGCGCCACTGCTGCACTGCAGCCAACCAAGGGCAGCAAGGCTTTTGGGGAGGCCACGTTCGAGCAGGTTGGCAACAAGGTGCGCGTGATCGTGTTCGCCCAGGGCCTGCAGCCCGAGCGCGAGCACGGCTTCCACATCCACGAGGCCGGCGACTGCAGCTCCGGCGACGGCATGAGCGCCAAGGGGCACTTCAACCCGCACGGCAAGCCACATGGCGACCCGAAGTCGGCCGAACGCCATGCTGGCGATCTGCCCGCGCTCAAGGCCGGCAAGGATGGCCGCGCCAGGGTCGACGTGGAAATGGACGTGATCACGCTGACGTCCGGGCCCGCGAACGTCGTCGGCAAAGGGCTCATCATTCACGCCGATCCCGACGACTACAAAACCCAGCCCACCGGAAATGCCGGCGCGCGCCTCGCCTGCGGCGTGATCAAGTCCGGCTAGGCGCAGGCTCCTCGCCGAGTCCGCGCCGCACCCACTGCGCGAAGCGGTGGCAGTCGAATTCCTGCGGCACGTAGTGCCCGTGCCGGAATTCGCGCGAGCGCATGCCTTCCTGCTGCCACTCGCAGTTGCGCGCATCCTGCCGGTTGGTGATGTCCCACAACGCCACGTAGTGCGCGAGGTCGTCCGGCGATAGCGGCAGGTGCCGCGGCTCGAACAGCCAGTCGTAGACGATGCGCACGCTTTGCGGCCCGGTCGGGAACATGAGGTGCGAGTTCACGTAGTCGGGCTGGATGTTGAGGAAGAGATTCGGCAGGACCATCTCGGGCCGATACAGCGTGCGCCGCTCCGCCTCGTCCAGGTCGGCGAAAGGCTCGAGCCGCGCGGTTCCGTCCAACGTGAGCGTGGCCGCGCCCGCCTGGTACTCGGGACGTTGCGAAGGCTTCAGTCCCCACGCGCCGGCGTCCTGGTAGGCGGTGATCACGCGGCAGAGCTCGGGATGCACCGGGGGGCAGTGGAAGCACTCCGAGAAGTTCTCCGCCAGCAGCTTCCAGTTGGCCTGCACGTCCGCCACGATGCGCTTGCCGATGCGCAGCTTGTCGAAGCCGTAGCGGCCATAGCGAGCCGGCGCCTCGAACGCAGGAGGATTCCGCTCGAGGCAGACGAACACGAATCCGCCCCACGTCTTCACCGCCACCTCGTAGAGCGGGAAGCGCTGCGGGTCGAAGTCCGGCGTTTCCATGCGCCGCGGCGTGGCGATCAACTTGCCGCCAAGATCGTAGGTCCAGGCGTGGTAAGGACAGACGATGCGCTTGCGCGCGAAGTTGCCCTGCTCCTCGGTGCACAGGATCGATCCGCGGTGGCGGCAGGTGTTGTGGAACGCCTTCACCTGGAGATCCTCGCCGCGCAGCACGATGAGCGACTGGGTGCCGATGCGCGCCACTCGCCAGTCGCCGGCCGCGGCGATCTCCTCCTCGCGGGCGACCGCTACCCAGCCTGCATACCAGAACGCGTTCAGCTCCCGTTCGTAGTGCCCCGGGTCGGAATACCAGGCGGCGGGTAGTCCCGCTTCGAGCTGCTCAAGGGCCTTTCTAGACATCGTGCAAGACTACCGCCGACGGCGGTGCGAGTCGAAGAAGTCGCATACCAGGGCTGTGGCGTCCGGGTGGCGCTCGTCGGCGTATTCGAACGCGGAATCTCCGCCGCTCCAGGCGTGCCCCAGGCCCGGCACCGTCAACAGGCGCGCCGCGAGGCGCCGGCCGGCGTAGTACTCGCTCAGGATGTAGCCGAAGCCGCGCGGATGTACCGCGCGAGTCGCGGTCGGCGGCAGCGCGTTGCCCGGCGGCAGCTCCACCATCCCGTTGAAAAGCAGGAACTGGCGCACGAGGTAATTTCCGTTTGCCGGCGAGACCGTCGGGTCCTCGGACCCATGGATCACGAGCGCGGGCAGACGCGCATTCGCACCTGCCGTGGCGCGCGCTTCGAGCGCCAGGGCATCGGTGCGCTGATCCAGCGGTCCCTCGGCCATGACGCGGCCTGCGTCGTGAGTGTCGTACGCCGCGCCGCACGGAATGCCGGAATGGAGCGCCACCGCAGTGAACAGATCCGGCATGCGCAGCGCGAGCGTCGCCGCGAGGCCGGCGCCTGAGGAAAGGCCGGCAAGGTACACGCGTGCCGGATCGACGCCGAATTTCTCGATCACCTCGGTGGTTTGCGCGGCGACGATGGCCGCCTCGCCCAGGCCGCGCGCGGTGCGCCGGTCGAACCAGTTCCAACAGCGCTCCGAGTTCGCCATGCGGGTCTGGCGCGGCAGCAGCACTAGGAAGCCGCGCTCGTCGGCGTAGCGTGCGATGCGCGTGGCGCCGGCGAACGCCTCCGGCTCCTGGCGGCAGCCATGGATCCAGACCACCAGGGCAGGGCGCTCGATCGTTTCGAAGTTGCGCGGAAGGTAGAGGAGGTATTCGCGCCACGGCGGCGCCATGGCCACGCTCAACATGCCGTGCAGGCTGGACTTGCGGCCGAGCGAGAACCGTCCGGGCGCGGGCGGCCTGCGCCGCAGCAACGCGCTGAGCCGTGCGAAGATTTTTTTCACCGCAGCGACAGGCTGCGCCAGCCGCGCTCGGTGGCCGCTTTTTGCAGACGAGAATCGGGATCGACCGCGACGGGATGCGTCACGCGCTCCAGCAGCGGCAGGTCGTTCACCGAATCGCTGTAGAACCAGCTTTGCGGGAAGTCGCGCAGCGACTGACCGCGCGCCGCGAGCCACTTGTTCAGATGCTCGACCTTCCCCTCGCGCATGCACGGCGCGCCGACGATGTCGCCGGTAAAGCGGCCGTCGACGATCTGCGGCTCGGTGGCCATCAGGTGCTCGATGCCGAACGCTGCGGCGATCGGCTCGGTGAGGAAGCGATTAGTGGCCGTGATGATCGCCACCAGGTGCTGCTTCTGTTCCTGAATCAGTTTGCGCGCAGCCCCGAGCATCCGCGGCTCGATGCGTTCCTTCATGAAGCGGGCTCGAAAAGCCAGGAGCGCCCCCATGTCATGCGGTGGGTAGAAACGCAGATAGAACCGCACGTAGTCGAGCGCGTTGGCGTGGCCCGAGCGGTAGCGCCGGTCCATCTCGAGGTTGTCCTGCTGCGCGGACGGCGGGACGCTGCCCTGCTCGATCAGGAAGTCCAGCCACTCGACATCGGTGTCGCCGCTAAGAAGCGTGTTGTCGAGATCGAACAGGACCAGATTCATGGAGCCGGATGTTCTGCTCGGCGACGGTGTCGGCGATGGCGTGGATCGCGGCGCGCACGACGTGCTCGTCGATCGCGCCGATGCAGCCGACACGCAGGGTGTCGACCTGGGTGAGCTTGCCCGGATAGAGCACGAAGCCCTTCTCGCGCACCCGGTCGTAAAACTTCTGGAAGTCGTAATGCGGGTCGCTCGGCGCATGGAAGGTGACGATCACCGGCGCCTGGTGGCGAGGCTCGAGGAACAGCTTGAAGCCCAGGCGCGTCATGCCGTCGATCAGCACGTCGCAGTTGCGGCGATAGCGCGCGCCGCGCGCCGGCTGGCCGCCCTCGGCCACGAACTGCTCGAGCGCCGCGTGCAGCGCTGCGACCACCACCGTCGGCGGGGTAAAGCGCCACTGCGCGGTCTTTTCCATGTTGACCCACTGGTCGTGCAGGTCGAGAACCAGCGATGGAGAATTGCCCGCGCATCGTTCAAGACTCGATTTTTTTATGAGTGCAAAGCCCATTCCCGGCGGCCCTTCCAGGCATTTGCCCGACGCGGCCACCGCCGCGTCAAACGGACCTTCGACCGGAATCGCCGCGAACGAGCTCATCGCATCGACCAGCAGGCTTCGTTTGTGGCGGGCAACGATCTCAGCAATCTCCTTGAGGGGATTCAAAACCCCGGTACTGGTCTCGCAATGCACCAGCGCCACGTGCGTGATGGACGGGTCTTTGGCCAGCGCGGCGTCGATGCTTCCAGGGTTTACGATTTCTTTTTCTTGAAAATCAATCGTGGTAACCCGGCGGCCGAGGATCGCGCAGATTTTCGCGATGCGCTTGCAATAGGCGCCGTTCTGCGGCACCAGCACGTGGCCGTTCTTCGGCACCATGGTGCCGAGCATCGCTTCGACCGCAAAGGTGCCGCTGCCCTGCAGCGGCACGCAGACATGCGTTTTTTCACCATCAATTATTTTCAAAAGTAGCTCGCGTACCCGCCGATTGATCTCGATGAAGCCGCTGTCGCGCGAGCCCCAGTCGCGCACCATGGCGAGCTTGGTCGCGGTGGAGGTGGTGAGCGGGCCGGGGGTGAGGAGGATGGGTTCTTTCATGACTTCTCCAGATTGAGGCGCCAGCGCTGCGATTTCGAGAGCAGGACGCCGCTGATCAGAGCGTACAGGAAGCAGACCAGCGCGGACGCAAGCACCGTAAGGGTGCCGAGCGCGGACGCCGGCCCGATGTCGCCGGCTTCGTCCATGTTCATGATCGCCACCGCCGCGAGGATGGTGTGCGGCGCGTACAGGAACACGACGCACGACAGCGTGGAGATCGAGACCACGAAGTAGTAGCGCGCGATCTCGAGGATGGCGGGCAGGCACACCGGGACCGTGACGCGCCAGAAGGTCTTGTAGAACGGAACCTTGAGCGACGCCGAGACCGCTTCGTACTCGTCATCGAGCGCTTTCAGCGCGGTGACCGCGGTGAGGTGCCCCGAGGTGTAGTAGTGCACCACCGTGGAGATCGCGAGGATCGCCATGGTCTGGTAGAGGAAGTTCAGCGGGTTCTGCGGGTGGTTGAAGAACATGATGTAGCCCAGGCCGAGCACCAGCCCGGGCACCGCCATCGACAGCAGCGCCAGCAGGCGCAACGCCGGGCGCACCGGCCCGAGGCCGCGCGTCTTCTCCAGCAGGTAGGCGGTGCAGAACACGAAAACGGTGCCGATTACCGCGGTCCACGCGCCCATCTTCAGGCTGTTCCAGAACGCTGGCGCATAGTCGCCGTCGATCAACGCATAGCGATAGTGCTTGAGCGTGAACGTCAGGTTGTACGGCCACAGATTGATGAGCGAGGTGTAGACCGCCATGCCGATCACGGCGAGCAGCAGGAGGCATACCAGTACGCAGTAAGCGAGCATGAGCGCATCGAACGCGCCGCGCGGCCGCGGCACGAACGGCACCGAACGCGCGGTGAGGTTGGCGGTCAGGCGCCGGCGTACCACCCAGTCGATGGCGAACGCGGCGATCGAGGGCACCAGCAGCAGCAGGCCCACCACCGCGCCAATGGAGAAGTTGTGCTGGCCGATCACCTGCTTGAAGACATCGACCGCGAGCACGTTAAAGTTGCCGCCGATCACCTTCGGCGCGCCGAAGTCGCTGATGGTGTAGGTGAACACCACCGTGACCGCCGAGAGCAGGCCGTACTTGCAGCCGGGCAAGGTGATGGTGAAGAAACGCCGCAAGCGCCGCGTGCCGAGGGCGTCCGCGGCCTCATACAGGCGTCCATCGGCGAGCGCCAGCGCGGGCGAGCAGCATGAGCAGGACCACAGCTAAAGCCTTCATGATCATGTGCTCCTCTTTTGCAGATTGTTGACAATTTACCGTCAAGCGATTCCAATCGGGTTCCGCATGGCGACACACACACAGCTGGAGATCCTCCAGCAGAACTCGCTCACCTCGCTCGTGCAGCGCGAGCTCGAGCGGCGCATCGTCAGCGGCGAGCTGGCGCCGGGCTCCAAGCTCAACGAAGCCGACTTGGCCGGCGAGCTGCGCGTATCGCGCGGCCCGGTGCGCGAGGCTTTTCGCGCCCTGGAGCAGGCAGGCCTGGTGCGCACTGAGAAGAATCGCGGCGTATTCGTGCGTCAGCCCTCGCTCGAGGAAGCGAACGAGATCTATGAGGTGCGTGCTGCTCTCGAGGCGCAGATCGGCCGCTTGGCTGCGGCGCGCGCCAAGCCGAGGCAGATCGAGGGTCTGCGCGCGGTGGTAAAGCGCATGCGCTCCGCCGGACGCGATGCCGACGCCTACTTCGCGCTTAACATCGAATTCCACGAGGCGCTGGCCGAGGCGGCCGGGAACCAGGCGCTCATCGCGCATTACCGGCGCGTGGTGAACGAGCTGAACCTGTACCGGCGCGAGGCGATCCGGCGCAATGTCAATGTCATCCCGCAGTCGACAAAGGAGCACGAAGCCATCGTTGACGCGGTGAGCAAGGGCGATGCGGACGCCGCTGCGCGCTTGCTGTTCCAGCACGTCATCAGCAGCCGTTCACGGCTGCACCAGAACACCCGAGAGGCCGCCTGAGCATGAGTCAGAACAAGCTCCCTGTCACCCTCAACGGCGCTCGCTACCAATGGCCGGATAAACCGCTCGTGGTGGTGTGCGTCGACGGCAGCGAGCCTGCCTACATACCGGAGGCCATTCGCGCTGGCGTCGCCCCATTCCTCGCGCGCCTACGGACGAGCGGCACGGTGCTCGAGGCCGACTGCGTGATTCCTTCCTTCACCAATCCGAACAACCTGTCGATCGTTACCGGCGCGCCGCCTGCCGTGCACGGAATCTGCGGCAATTACTTCTTTGACCGCGACGCCGGCACCGAGGTGATGATGAACGACCCGAAGTACCTGCGCTGCGGCACGCTGCTGGCGGCGTTCGCGGACGCGGGCGCGAAGGTGGCGGTGGTCACGGCGAAGGACAAGCTGCGGACACTCCTTGGGCACAAGCTCAAGGGCACGTGCTTCTCCGCGGAGAAGGCCGATGCGGCGACCGTCGCCCTCGTCGGCATGCCGGTGCCGTCGGTGTATAGCGCGGAGCTGTCGGAATTCGTGTTTGCCGCGGGCGTGAAGCTGATGGAGCGCGATCGCCCGGACCTGATGTACCTCTCGACCACCGACTACGTGCAGCACAAGGCGGCGCCGGGCGCGCCGGCGGCAAATGCGTTTTACGCCATGATGGACCGCTATCTCGCGCGCCTGGACGCGCTGGGCTGCACCATCGCGCTCACCGCCGACCACGGCATGAACGCCAAGCATCGCGCCGACGGCTCACCCGACGTCATCTACCTGCAGGACGTGCTCGACGGCTGGCTCGGCGCCGGCAATGCGCGCGTGATCCTGCCGATTACCGATCCCTACGTCGTGCACCACGGCGCCCTGGGTTCTTTTGCGACCGTTTATCTCAGTGCCGACGTGAAAGCGCGCATCGCGGCGTTGGAGGGAATCGAGGCAGTGCTGACCCGAGAAGAGGCGGCGAAGCGCTTCGAGCTGCCGCCCGAGCGCATCAGCGACCTCGTGGTCGTCAGCACGCGCCATGTCGTCATCGGCACCAGCAAGGCGCGCCACGATCTTTCCGGCCTGACTGAGCCGCTGCGCTCGCACGGCGGCATCTCGGAGCAAAAGGTGCCGCTGCTTTTCAATCGCAAGCTGCGCGGGCTGCAGGCCCACCGGCGCTTGCGCAACTTCGACATCTTCGATCTGGCGCTGAACCATGTCGAAGAGAAGGTGGCGGCATGAGCGCGGTGCTGAAAACCTCGGTCCGGCATGAAGCCCTGAGGATTGCCGGCGAGCAGGTGCGCCGCGACCGGGTAATCGAAGTGCGCTTCCCCTTCACCGGCGAAGTCGTCGCCACGGTGCCGAAGGCAACGGTGGAGGACGTGAAGCGCGCCTTCCGCATCGCGCGCGAATACAAGCCGAAGCTCACGCGCTACGAGCGCTACCGCATCCTGATGCGCGCTGGCGAGATCATCGCCAGCCGGCGCGACGAGATCGCGCGGCTGATCACCCTCGAATCCGGGCTCTGCCTGAAAGACTCGACCTATGAAGTCGGGCGTGCCAGCGATGTGCTGCTGTTCGCGGCCAACCATGCGCTGGTGGACGACGGCCAGGTGTTCTCCTGCGACCTTACGCACCACGGCAAGAGCCGCAAGGTCTACACGCTGCGCGAGCCGCTGCTCGGCGCGATCTCGGCCATCACGCCGTTCAACCACCCGCTCAACCAGGTGATTCACAAGGTCGCGCCCGCGGTCGCCACCAACAACCGCATGGTGGTGAAGCCCGCCGAGAAAACGCCGCTCGCGGCGCTAGTGCTCGCCGACGTGCTGTACGAGGCCGGCCTGCCGCCGCAGATGCTGTCGGTGATCACCGGCGATCCGAAAGAGATCGCCGACGAGATGATCCTCAATACCGATGCAGACCTGATTACTTTTACGGGTGGAGTGCAAGTCGGCAAAACCATCGCCTCCAAGGCCGGCTACAAGCGCATGGTGCTCGAGCTCGGCGGCAACGACCCGATCGTGGTGATGGAAGACGCCGATCCGGCGAAGGCCGCGGCGCTGGCGGCGGCGGGGTCATACAAGAATTCAGGCCAGCGCTGTACCGCGGTAAAGCGCATGCTGGTGCACGAACGGATTGCGGACGAATTCGTTTCTCACCTGGTGAAGATTACGCAAGGCTGGAGCTACGGCGACCCGTTGGATCCCAACGTGGAAATGGGCACGGTGATCAGCGAAGAAGCCGCCAAGCTGTTCGAGCGGCGCGTCAACGATGCGTGCGCGAAGGGCGCCAAGCTGCTGGTTGGCAACAAGCGCAGCGGCGCCTCGTATTCGCCGACCATCGTGGACCGCGTTACCCCGGACATGGAACTGGTGCGGGAGGAGACCTTTGGGCCTGTCTCACCCGTGTTGAGGTTCAAGGATGCCGATGAGGCGATCCGCATGGTGAATGGCACCGCCTATGGCCTGTCCTCCGGCGTCTGCACCAACCGCGTGGACTACGTGACGAAGTTCGTGTCGGAACTGAATGTCGGCACCGTCAACATCTGGGAAGTCCCGGGTTACCGGTTGGAGAGCACGCCCTTCGGCGGCATCAAGGATTCGGGTCTCGGCATCAAGGAGGGTGTGGTCGAAGCGATGAAAAGCTTCACTAATGTGAAGACCTATTCGATTCCCTGGTGATGAACCGCTGACATGCAGACGTTAGTCACTGTCCTGTCGGGAATCGCGCTGCTAGTCTGGGGCACGCACATCGTGCGCTCCGGCGTGCTGCGCGTGCTGGGCGGCAGCCTGCGCCGGGTACTGGCGAGCAGCGTTTCGAATCCGTTCACCGCCTTCCTCGCGGGGCTCGGCGTCACCGGGCTGGTGCAGTCCTCGAGCGCCACGGCGCTCATCACCGGCTCGTTCGTCAACCAGAAGCTGATGGCGCTCGCGCCCGCGCTCGCCATCATGCTCGGCGCCGATGTCGGCACCAGCCTGGTGGTGCAGTTGTTCTCGCTCGACCTGTCGTGGCTCTCCCCCCTGCTCATCGGCTTCGGCGTGCTGTTCCATCTTTCGCGCAAGGCCACGCGCGCCGGGCAGATCGGGCGCATCGCGATCGGCCTGGGGCTGATCATCCTGGCGCTGCAGATCATCCTGCAGGCGGCGAAGCCGTTTACCGGCGCGGCCGGGGTCAAGGTGATCTTCGGCTCGCTTTCGGGCGACCCGCTGCTCGACATTCTGATCGGCGCGGTGTTTACGCTGATGGCATGGTCGAGCCTGGCCGTGGTGCTGCTCACCGCGGCCTTTGTCGGCAGCGGCCTCATCGGACTCAAGGTGGGGCTCTTCCTGGTGATCGGTGCCAACCTCGGCAGCGGCATCGTCGCGGTGGTCGCGACCGCCGGCTCCGGCACCGCCGGCCGCCGCGTCGCGCTCGGCAACCTGCTGTTCAAGCTGTCCGGCTGCGTCCTCGCGGTCGCGCTCATGCCGTGGATGGAGGCCGCCCTGGTTGCGCTCGATCCGGAGCCGCAGCGCCTGGTGGTCAACTTCCACGCCGCATTCAACCTGCTGCTCGCCGCGACGCTGATCTGGTTCACCGGCCCGGTGGCGCGCCTCGCCGAGCGCCTGCTACCGGACGAAGCGGAGAAAGACCCGCGCGTCGCCGCGCGCCATCTCGACCCGGCAGCGCTCGACACGCCGGCGCTCGCCACCTCCAACGCGGTGCGCGAAGTCCTGCGCATCGGCGACATCATCGAGGCGATGCTCAACGGACTGCTCACCGTGATCCGCACCAACGACGCGCAGCTCGCGCGCCAGATCCGGCGCATGGATGACGACGTCGACCACCTCTACACCGCGATCAAGCTCTACCTCACCCAGATCGGGCGCGAAGCGCTCGATGAGCGCGACGCCCGGCGCTGGGCCGACATCATCTCCTTTACCATCAACATGGAGCACGTCGGCGACATCATCGAGCGCATCGTCGACGACCTGGTGGAGAAAAAGATCGCGCAGCGCCTGCAGTTCAGCGACGCGGGCATGGCCGAGATCTGCGACATGCATACCCGAGTGCTCACCAACCTGCGCCTCGGCATGAACGTATTCCTCAACGGGGACCTGAAGAGCGCGCAGCGCCTGCTCGCCACCAAGGTCGAGCTGAGGAAGCTGCAGCAGCAGTACGCCGACACCCACCTGCGGCGCCTGGCCGGCCAGACGCTGCAGTCGATCGAGACCAGCTCGCTGCACCTCGACATCATCAACGACTTCAAGCGCATCAACTCGCACATCTGCTCGGTCGCCTACGCGATCCTCGAGCAGGCGGGCGCGCTGCAGCCGACGCGGCTGCGCGAGAACTTCGCGGACGGGGCGGACGCCAAGCAGAAACATGCATGATTGAGAAGATCGTCGGCCTGTACCAGGCCAAGGGCGGCAGGGCATACGAAGGCGAAGGAGTCACTCAGCTGGAGCACGCCCTGCAGAGCGCGTATTCCGCCGAGCGCGCCGGCGCGCCTCCCGAGCTGGTGTGCGCCGCGCTGCTGCACGACATCGGCCACCTGCTGAACGACCGCGGCGAGACGCCGACGCTGCGCGGCGTGGACGACCAGCACCAGTACGTGGCGCTGCCTTTCCTGCGCAAGATATTTCCGGAGGCGGTGTTCGGCCCGATCCGGCTGCATGTCGACGCGAAGCGCTACCTGTGCGTTACCCGGTCAGGTTACCGCGAGGCATTGTCGGAAGACTCCAAGCGCAGCCTCGAACTGCAGGGCGGCGTGTTCGCGCCGCAAGACGCCGAGCGCTTCATCCGCCAGCCGTTCGCCGCCGAAGCGGTGAGCGTGCGGCTGTGGGACGACGCCGCCAAGGTGCCCGGCGCCGCCACGCCCGCGTTGGAGCATTTCGAAACCATCCTGCGCGCGGTCTCGGGCCGTGCCGCTTGAGGTCACCCTAGCCGTCCTCGGCGCGGCGCTCGCGCACGCCACCTGGAACGCGATGATCAAGTCGAGCCGCGAAGTGCTGTTCGACATGACGCTGGTCGTGTTCACCGCCGGGCTGGTGACCGCACCGTTCCTGTTCGTGGTCGAGATGCCGGCGCCGGCGGTATGGCCTTACATCATCGCCTCGATGGTGCTGCATATCGCCTACTACGTGGCGCTGGTCGGCGCGTATCGCGCCGGCGACCTGTCGCACGGCTACCCGATCATGCGCGGCATCGCCCCGCTCATCGTCAGCCTGTGCGCGCTGGCCTGGCTGGGCGAGGCGCCGACGCCGACGGTCTGGCTCGGCGTGCTGCTGATCTGCGGCGGGGTGCTGTCGCTCGGCTTTGTCGGCTTCCACTGGCGCGAGTCGCGCGTCGCCCTTGGCTGGGCGCTCGCCAACGCGTGCATCATCGCTTCGTACACGCTGGTCGACGCGGCCGGCGTGCGCATCGCCGGAAAGGCAGAGGTCTACGTGGTCTGGCTTTTCACGCTGGACGCTTTGCCATTCTCGCTTCTCGTCTTCTGGTGGAAGAAAGATCAGCTGGTGTCCTATGCCCGCCAGTTCTGGTTGCGCGGATTTGTCGGCGGTGCCCTCTCCGCCGCGGCCTACGGCATCGTGCTCTGGGCAATGACGCGCGCGCCGGTGGCCGCGGTGGCCGCGCTGCGCGAGACCTCGGTGATCTTCGCCGCGCTGATCGGCGTCTGGCTGCTTAAGGAAGGCCACATCGGGCGCCGCATCTTGGGCGCCGCCACGGTCGCCGCTGGCGTGATCGCCCTGAAGATATGAATGCACAGATCGTCATTGCCGGGGGAGGGATCGTCGGTGTAAGCGTGGCCTACCACCTGGCAAAGCTCGGCCGGCGCGACGTCGTACTACTCGAGCAGGGGCGGCTGACCTGCGGCACCACCTGGCACGCGGCGGGGCTGGTCGGCCAGATGCGGCCCAATCGCTCGATGACGCGCATGAGCCAGTACGGCATCGAGCTCTATTCGACGCTTGAGCGCGAGACCGGTCTTGCCACCGGCTGGAAGCAGTGCGGCAGCGTGAACGTCGCGCGCACGCCCGAGCGCTGGATCGTGTTCCAGCGCCAGGCAGCGATGGCGCGCAGCTTCGGCATCGAAGTCGAGCTGCTTACCCCGCGCCAGGCCCTGGAGAAATGGCCGCTGCTGCGCACCGAGGACCTGCAGGGCGCGCTCTGGTTTCCCGCAGACGGCAAGGCAAATCCGGCCGATCTCGCGCAGAGCCTCGCCAAGGGCGCGCGCAACCTCGGCGTGAAGGTGCAGGAAGACGTGCGCATCACCAAGGTCAAGCTGCGCAACGGATTCGTCACCGGCGTCGAGACCAGCGCCGGTCCCATCGCCTGCGAGATCTTCGTCAACTGCACCGGCCAATGGGCACGCGCGCTCGGTGCACAAAGCGGCGTGAGCATCCCGCTGCATTCGGCCGAGCACTTCTACATCGTTACCGAGCCGATCGCCGGCGTGCATCCGATGCTGCCGGTGATGCGCGATCCCGACGGCTTCATCTATTTCAAGGAGGAGGTCGGCGGCCTGCTGATGGGCGGCTTCGAGCCGGTGGCCAAGCCCTGGGGCATGGACGGCATCCCGGACAACTTCGAGTTCCAGCTCCTGGCCGAGGACTGGGACCAGTTCCAGCCGCTGATGGAAGCGGCGATGCACCGCGTGCCGGCGCTCGAGACCGCCGGGGTCAAGATCCTGCTGAATGGCCCGGAAAGCTTTACGCCGGACGGCAACTTCATCCTCGGCGAGGCGCCCGAGGTGCGTAATTATTTCGTCGCCGCCGGCTTCAACTCGGCAGGGATCGCCAACGCCGGCGGCGCCGGCAAGCTGCTCGCCGAGTGGATCGCGGGCGGCGAAGCGCCGATGGACTTGTTCGAAGTCGACATCCGGCGCTACGGTGCCTTTGCCGCCGATGCCAAGTGGCTGCGCGAGCGCACCGTCGAGTCGCTCGGCCTGCATTACGCCATGCGCTGGCCGCGGCACGAGCTGGAATCCGGGCGCCCGCAACGGGTTTCTCCTCTTTTCGAAAAACTCAAAAGCAAAGGCGCCCAGTTCGGTTCGAAGTTCGGCTGGGAGCGGCCGAACTACTTCGGCCCGAAGATGGAGTACACGCTCGGCCGTCCCAACTGGCTCCAAGCCTGCATTGCCGAGCAGCTGGCCGTGCGGCACGGGGTCGGAATTCTCGATCAGACCTCCTTCGGCAAGCTCCTAGTGCGCGGGCGTGACGCGGCAAAATTGCTCGACCGCGTGTGCGCCAACACGATCGGCAAGCTGACTTACACCGCGATGCTCAACCGCAAGGGCGGCTTCGAGAGCGATGTCACCGTGCAGCGCTGGAGCGATGAGGAGTTCCTGGTGGTCACCGGCTCGGCGCAACCGGTGCGGGATCGAGCCTGGCTGCTCAGGCACAAGAATGCCGAGGAGGATGTGCGCGTCGATGACGTCAGCGCGGAATGGTCCGTGCTCTCCGTGTTGGGGCCAAAGGCGGCCGAACTCCTTGCAGAAGTCGATCTGGGGAGCGCGCGCCCGATGCCCGCGTCCTACGTCGGCGGGCCGGGAACCGAGATCTACGTGCGCACCGAGGATGCGCCCGCGCTCTACGATCGGCTGTGCGCCGCGGGCAAGGCGTTCGGCCTCAAGGACTGCGGCTACTACGCGCTCGACGCGCTGCGCATCGAGGCGGGCCGCCGCGCCTTCGGCGCCGAGCTGTCGCCGGATTGCACGCCTTACGAGGCCGGGCTGGCTTTCGCCGTGCGCCCGGAGCGGCGCAAGCCCCCCGCGGATCTGGCGAAGCGCCTGCTGATGTTCACTTTTCCCGCGACCGACCTCTTTGCCTGGGGCGGCGAGCCGATCCTGCGCAACGGCAAGCCGGTAGGCGAGCTGTCCTCGGTCGGGTACAGCGCAACGCTGAGCTGCATGGTCGGCATGGGTTTCGTTTACTCGGATGCCATCGACGGCTCGTACGAGATCGAGATCTCCGGGAAGAAAGTGGCAGCCAAAGCCTCGCTCAAGGCGCCTTGGCCAAAGTAGTTCGCACCGACAAGGAGCTGGAGCTGCCGGGCGTGGATGCGGCGCTGCGCGCCGCGGGGCATCAGCTTGTGCTCCTCCCCGACGGCGTTTCGCAGAAGATCCTTCTCGAGGAGGCAAGAGAAGCCAGCCTCCTGCTCATGTGCTACACGCCGATCACGCGCGCGTTGATTGAAGCCGCGCCCAATCTCAAAGGCATCGTCAAGTACGGCGTCGGCATCGACGCCATCGACATCGCGGCGGCGCGCGAGCGCGGCGTGCCGGTGGTGAACGTGCCGGAGTACGCCGAAGAGACGGTGGCCGAAGGCGCGTTCGCGCTCATGATGGCGCTGGCGAAGAACCTGCAGAAAATCTCCCAGGTGATGCAGCGGGAAGGCTGGGCCTGGCCGGAGCGGCGCTGGCTGGCGGCCGACCTTGCGGGCAAGACGGTCGGCCTGGTCGGCCTTGGCCGCATCGGCTCCGCCTTTGCGCGCATGGCGGCGGGCTTCCGCATGCGCGTGCTGTCCTACGACCCGTATGTGCCACACGCGACGCATCGGGACTTGCGCGCCATGCTCGCCGAGTGCGACTTCGTGTCGATCCACTGCGTGCTGAACGACGAGACGCGGCATCTCATCGGCGCGGCGGAGTTGCAGGCGATGAAGCCAACCGCGTTCCTCATCAACGTGTCGCGCGGCGCCCTCGTGGATGAGGCGGCGCTCAAGAGTGCGTTGGAGGAAAAGCGAATTGCCGGGGCCGGGCTCGATGTTTATTCCCAGGAGCCGCTCACGCGTGAGGGCCATCCGCTGAGCGCTCTCTACGCGATGGACAACGTGCTGCTCTCGCCGCACCTCACGTTTTACACGCATGAGGCGATGGCGCGCCTCGAAGCCGACACGCTCGAGCGCTGCAACGAGGTGCTGGAAGGGCGGCCGGTGACGGTCAGGTCGCGCGACCCGCGCCTGCGGGCGCAGACCCGGGGCGTGCGCTTCGTCGATTGATGCAGTCCCGGGCCACCAGGCCCGCTTCGTAGGTCAGGGTTTCTCGCTCCACCGCCTCGAACTCCAGTAGCTGGAACTCCGATACTTCACCGTCCTGGTTGTGCGGCTGGAAGTCTTTCGGCAGGTCCAGGTCGTAGATTGCGATTGTTTCGGATTGCACGCCCTCCGGGACTTCCCGCAGCACGCTCAGCGTCCCGCCCGGCGTTGCTTTTTGCGCCAGCTCTGCGGAAATGCCAGCTTCCTCCCACGCTTCCTTCACCAAAACCTGAAATTGCGTAAGCCCGGCGGTGACACCGCCGCCCACGAGGTTGTCCAGCATTCCCGGGTCGATAGGCTTGGTGGCGCTGCGCCGCGCCAGCCACATGCGCTCGCCGACGATGCCGTTCAGGTGCACCGCCTGCGTGGTCAGGCCGAAGGGACGTGCCGCGGCGCGCTCGATGTCGAATAGATCGGCGATGCGGTAGCGCTCATTGCGCCAGCCGGGGATGAAGCCCTCTTTGGCCAGTTGTTCCACCGCCGCAGCGAGTCCATCGGGGTCGAGCAGGGCGACGCGCTCCGGGCGGGTGGCGAAAACGCTCGGCCAGGAAGCAAGGTGCGCCGCGAGCTTGGGACGCACCCAGCCGATCCGCTTTCCCCCCAGGCTGAGGGGTACGAAGCGCTCGGGCCGGAAGGTTGGCTTCACCAAATCATTTTAGGTGTTGTATAGTCGTATCCATGCAACAGGCGATTACCGCTCTCCTCTCGCTCGCGCTCCTCGCGCTGGGCGGCCTGCTGCTGCGCCCCGCGCGCTAAACACTCCTGCCTACAATCCGTGTTGTGACCAGGCCTGAAAAAGGCCAAGGGACCATTCCATGCCGCCTATGAAAAATTCGGACAACTTGATCATCTTCGACACCACCATGCGCGACGGCGAGCAGAGCCCCGGCGCCTCGATGACGCGCGACGAAAAGCTGCGCATCGCGCGCGCGCTGGAGCGCATGCGCGTCGACGTGATCGAGGCCGGGTTCCCGGCCTCGTCCAACGGCGATTTCGAGGCGGTGCGCGCCATCGCCAACACGGTGAAGGACTCCACGGTGTGCGGCCTGTGCCGCGCCAACGACCGCGATATCCAGCGCGGCATCGATGCGCTCACCGGGGCCAGGTCCTGGCGCATCCACACCTTCATCGCCACCAGCGCGCTGCACATGGAGAAGAAGCTGCGCATGACCCCCGAGCAGGTGCTCGAGCAGGCCAAGCTGTCGGTGCGCTTCGCGCGCAAGGCGTGCCCGGACGTGGAGTTCTCGCCCGAGGACGGCTCACGCTCCGACCTCGACTTTCTCTGCCGCGTCCTGGAAGCGGTGATCAAGGAAGGCGCCAGCACCATCAACATCCCCGATACGGTTGGCTACGCCGTGCCGCAGCAGTTCGGCGAATTCATCCGCAAGTTGCGCGAAAAGATTCCGAATTCCGACAAGGCGGTGTGGAGCGTGCATTGCCACAACGACCTCGGCATGGCGGTGGCCAACTCGCTGGCCGCGGTGCAGATCGGCGGCGCCCGCCAGATCGAGTGCACCATCAACGGCCTCGGCGAGCGCGCGGGCAATACCTCGCTCGAGGAAGTGGTGATGGCCGTGAAAACCAGGAGTGATTTTTTTGGTTTGAATACTCAAATAGACACCACGCACATCGTGCCCACTTCGAGGCTGGTGTCGCAGATCACCGGTTTCGTGGTGCAGCCGAACAAGGCGGTGGTGGGCGCCAACGCCTTTGCGCACGCTTCCGGCATCCACCAGGACGGCGTGCTCAAGGCACGCAACACCTACGAGATCATGCGCGCCGAGGACGTGGGCTGGAGCACCAACAAGATCGTGCTCGGCAAGCTCTCGGGCCGCAACGCGTTCAAGCAGCGCCTGAAGGAGATCGGCATCGAGCTCGACGGCGAGGAGGCCTACAACAAGGCGTTCCAGCGCTTCAAGGACCTTGCCGACAAGAAGGCTGACATCTTCGACGAGGACCTGCAGGCGCTGGTGAGCCAGGAGGCCGGCAAGTCCGCCGAGGACGAATGGAAGCTGGTCACCATGAACCAGGCGAGCGGCATGGGCGAACGACCTCACGCTGCAGTCGTCCTGCTTCATAAGAAAAATGAAGTTCGATCTGAATCCCAGGGCGACGGCCCGGTCGACGCCACCTTCAAGGCGATCGAAGGGCTTGCGAAGAGCGGCGCGGAGCTGCTGCTTTATTCGGTGAACGCCGTCACCACCGGCACCGAATCGCAGGGCGAGGTGACCGTGCGGCTGGCGAAGGGCGGGCGCGTCGTCAACGGCGTCGGCGCCGACACCGACATCGTGGTGGCGTCGGCCAAGGCCTACATCAGCGCGCTCAACAAGCTCGAGAGCAAGATCGAGCGCCTCAACCCCCAGCATCAGCTATGAAGTGGCTCGCGCTGGGGGCGCTGCTGATCGCGCTCCCCGCCACCGCCCAGATGTACAAGTGCGTGGACCAGCGCGGCGTGGTCCATTACACCGACAAACCGACCCCGGGGTGCAAGGGCGGGCCAGTTGACATCCAGCCGATTCCGCCGCTTTCCGGCCAGGCCACCAAGCCGCAATCACCCAACAGCCCTGCGCAGCAGGACGCCGACTTCAATCGGCGCCAGATCGAGCGCGAGCGCCAGGAGTCGCTCGGCAAGGCAGCGCAGATGGAGCGTTGTGCGCGGGTGCGCCAGGAGCTTGCCTGGCTCTCGGCCGGCACCCGTGTCTCGCGCATCAACGATGCCGGCGAGCGCGTCTACATGGACGACGCCACGCGCGAGAGCCGCATGGCGCAACTCAAGCAGCAGATCCGCGGTTGCCCTTGAGGAGATCCTGGCTCTTCGTGCCCGGCGCCGACCCGGCCGCGCACGAGGCCGCGGCGCGCAGCGGCGCGGACGTCATCATCCTGGAGCTGGAGGACTTCACGCCGCCCGAGCTTCGCCCTAAAGCGCGCGAGCTCGCGCGCGACGTGCTCGACCGCTGGCGCGAAACCGGCGCAATCGCCGCGGTGCGCATTAATCCGCTGGAGACCTGCGGCAACGAGGACCTGCTCGGAGTACTGGCCGGGCGCCCGGACATCATCCTCATGTCGAAAGTCGTTTCAGCCGAGCAGGTCGTCGCCCTTGAAAAGGCGACGGGTGGCACGGTAGACCTGGTGCCGAATGTCGAGACCGCCGCCGGACTCATCAACGCTTTCGCCATCGCCCGGGCCAGCCGGCGCGTAAGCGCCATGCTGGTGGCGAGCGAAGACATGGTTGCCGACCTCGGCACCGCGCGCAGCCGCCGCGGCGAAGAGCTCGCTTACGTGCGCGCGCGCTTCCTCGTGGAGTGCCGGGCCGCGGGCGTTGAAGCCATCGACTGCCCTTACACCTTCAGCGACGTAAAGGGTGCGGTGGCCGACGCGAAGACTGCGAAGCGCCTCGGCTACCGGATGAAGAGCCTGGTCGATCCCTCGCACGCCAAGGCCATCAATGCAGTCTTCTCGCCCGGGAAGGCCGAGCTCGCCAAAGCCCGGAAAATCGTAGCGGCCTTCGAGAAAGCCCGCGCCGCCGGCAAGGAGCGCGCGAAGGTGGACGGCGCGCTGATCGAAGTGCCGATCTACGCCGCGGCTAAGCGGCTGCTCGAGTCCAGCGCGCGTAGCTGACGGCGGCGGCGAAGAAGGCCAGTGTTAAGAAAATTTCGATGAAGGCGAGAATTTGGGATGTTCCTCGCTCCGCCCAGCCGCGCGTGACGCCCTCGGCGAAGTAGGCGAGGACCAGCATGCTCGACCATTGATAGGTGTATCTCTTTCCGGAAAACACCCCCGGAATGGGAAGCGCCAACGGCAGCGCCTTTAGCGCGAGCAGCGAGCCGCCCGGGCGCAGCGGCGCAAGCCACAGCTCCCACGCGACACAAAGCAGGATCAACGCGCCGAGCGCGGCGCTGGCAATTACTTGCGCGGTTTTGGCCACGAAGCCGGCTTTGGCGGCTCACCCGGCTCATCGGGCGTCTGCTTCATGATCCGGTCCGCAATTGCCACGCACTCGTTGCAGATGAACGCCTTGGCGCCGGCGACCAGCTTCTTCACGTCGTCCTGGTCTTTACCGCAGAAGGAACAGCGCAGCTTTTTGCCGATCATCCTTAACCCCGTTCGGCATGCTGAGGCAGGTCGTCCGAAATCGGAAACCAGGGTGCCTTGGACGCAACGAAGATATGCAACGACCCCCGAACGCCCGGGTCGTCGTCGAGCGTTCCGAGCGCGAGTGCAAATGTGCTCGGCCGCTTATCGCTGATGAATTGCAGGTTCGAACCGCATCGTTTGCAGAATGTGCGGATCACTTCCGGCGAAGACCGATACGAGGCGATGTCCTCGGCGCCCGCTACCACGGCGAAATCACTGCGCTCGACCCGGCCATAAGTGGCGAAGGCGGCCCCATGCGCTTTTCGACACATGGCGCAGTGACAATGGCTCACGCGGCCCACCGGACCACGAATCTCATAGCGTACGCTGGCGCAAAGGCAGCTGCCTCGGAGCATCGGTGCCTCTCTCCAAATTTTCACCCCAAAACCCTGGTCATGAACAGGCTGTTCGGGTCATCAACATAGTTGCCGAAGGGGCCGCAGCACTGAAAGCCGAATGATGCATAAAGCGCCCGTGCTGGCTCAAAGTGCGGCTGCGAGCCGGTTTCCAGGCTCAATCGCTCTCCGTGATCAGGGCTGAGCGCCTTCAAAGCTGCGCACCCCGCGAGATCTGATCCGAGCCAAACCGTCCAGAACGTGATCTCCGGCTTGCGCAAGCCGGCGAGGTCCAATGCATGCACGCTTTCCGGAGGCGAAACGCTGCGTATCTCCGCCAGATGCTCCTGCAGGAGGGCGATAATTTCCGGTCCCTGAAGGTTGTCGACGGTGATGCGCAATGGGGAATTCGTTGGCGCCTCACCTGCTCAGCTTAAGCGCGAGCTCGGCGAGCCGCTTGCCCTGGGCGATGCACAGCGTGCGCTCGGCATCGCTGATCGGCTGGTCGTCGGCGATGCCGGCGAAGTGGCTGGCACCATAGGGCGTGCCGCCGCTGCGAGTGGCGTTGAGCTCGGCCTGCGTGTAGGGCAGGCCCATTACCAGCATGCCGTGGTGCAGGAGCGGCAGCATCATCGAGATCAGGGTGGTTTCCTGGCCGCCGTGCAGGCTCGCGGTGGAGGTGAAGACGCACGCCGGCTTGCCGGCGAGGGCGCCGCGCTGCCAGAGGAGCGAGGTGCCGTCGAGGAAGTGCTTGAGCGGCGCCGCCATGTTGCCGAAGCGCGTCGGGCTGCCGAGGGCGAGGCCGGCGCATTGCTCGAGGTCGTGCAGCTCCGCATAAGGAGCGCCTTCATCAGGGACTGCTTTCTCAGAGCCGATATTGGTTGAAACCCGTGGGACAGTGCGAACGCGCGCGGTGGCGCCGGCAACCCGTTCGATGCCGGAGGCAATCAGGTCCGCCATGTGCTTCACCGAGCCGCCGACGCTGTAGTACAGGACGAGTATCTCCACGGCGGTATCATAAAAGGAATGGAGAAGAGCGCCTGGCGAGGGTTCGCCGATTTCTGCCTCGCGGTGTTCTGGCGCTTCTACGAGGAGCGCGGGCTGCAGACCGCCGGCAGCCTGACCTACACCACGCTGCTGTCGCTGATACCGCTGATCACGGTGGCGCTCGCCGTGGCGACCGCGTTCCCGGTGTTCGACGAGACCATGGGCGCGCTGCAGCTTTTCCTGCTCGAGAACTTCCTGCCCGATGCGGACGGCATCAACACCATCGCCGAGCAGATCACCGCGTTCAGCAGCAACGCCGGGCGCCTCACGGCCATCGGCCTGGTGTTCTTCTTCGTCACCGCGGTGATGCTGATGATGACCATCGACACTTCGCTCAATCGCCTGTTTCGCGTGCAGCGCTCGCGGCCGACGCTGCAGCAGGTGCTGATGTACTGGGCGGTGATCACGCTCGGCCCGGTATTCATCGGCTTGAGCCTGTCGATGACCTCGTTCGCGGTCGGCGCCTCGTTCGGCTGGCTGCGCCTCAGCATCGTGGCCGATGCGGTGCTCGGCGTGCTGCCGTTCCTCTTCACCTGCGCGGCGCTCACGCTGCTATACCAGATCGTGCCGAATCGGCACGTGCCGGCGCGCGACGCGCTGATCGGCGGTGTGCTCGCCGGCATCGCCTTCGAGATCGCCAAGCGCGGCTTCGCCATCTATCTCACGCGCTTTCCCACCTACACCCTGATCTACGGCGCGTTCGCCACGATCCCGATCTTCCTGGTCTGGCTCTACACGTCGTGGGTGGTGGTGCTCGCCGGCGCGACGCTCACCGCGATGCTCCCCGCCTATCGCTATGCCGAAGCCAAGCCGATTGCCGGGCGCGATTTCGTCGACGCGCTGCTGGTGCTGTCGGTGCTCGCGCGCGCGCAGGGCGAAGGCGGCCCGGTGCGCCTGCGGCAGATCAGCAAGCAGCTGCGCCTGATGCCGCACCGCTGCGAGGCGGTGCTGGAGCGCGCCGCGCGCCTGGGCTGGACCGCGCGCACCGACAAGGACGGCTGGGTGCTGGTGCGCGACTCCGACCTGCTGCCGGTGTCGGAGGTCTACAAGGCATTCGCCTTCGACGCGGAAACCTGGCAAATCGGGCCGACCGACCTGGCGGTGAATCTGCGCGAATACTCTGCGAAAGAAAAAACATGATTCCGCGTGCCGAGCGCCTGATCGTCGCCCTGGATGTGCCTACGCCGAAGGAGGCGCGCGCGCTGGTCGAGAAGCTCGGCGATGCCGTGCGCTTCTACAAGATCGGCCTGGAGCTCTTCACCGCCGATGGTTACTTCGAGCTGCTCGGCTGGCTGACCGCGCGCGGCAACAAGGTGTTCGCCGATCTCAAGCTCTACGACATCCCCGAGACCGTGCGCCGCGCGGCCGCCAATCTGCGCAGCCACGGCGCCACGTTCCTGACCGTGCACGGGCACCGCTCGGTGATGGAAGCGGCGGCGCGCGAGAAGGGTGCGATGAAGATCCTGGCGGTGACGGTGCTGACCAGCTTCGACCAGCGCGACCTGGAAGAGATGGCGAGCACGCGCACGGTTGAGCAGCTCGTGCTCTCCAGGGCGAGGGGCGCGGCCGAGTGTGGCTGCGATGGCGTGATCTCCTCCGGGCTGGAGGCGAAGGCCCTGAAGGCTGAATTCAGGGAGCGCCTGCTGATCGTGACGCCGGGCATTCGGCCGGTGAGCGGTGGTGGTGATGATCAAAAACGCACGGTGGACGTGGCCCAGGCTTTCGCCAACGGCGCCGATTACATCGTCGTCGGCCGGCCGATCCGGGACGCTGCCGACCCGCGCGCGGCGGCGGCGGCGATCCAGACCACGATCGAAAAAATCTTCAGGACATGAGCTTCTCGAGCAGACGGTGAAGGTGCTCGTGGTGCGGAAGCATCACGCCTTCGAACAGCGTTTCGCCGCCGCGCTTCACCAGGATGGTCGGGAAGTTCTCGACCTCGATATCTTCGGCCGCCTCGGCGTCATCTTCGATATCGACCCAGCGGAACTCGGCGCGCGGGAAGCGCTCGGCCATGGCGAGGAAGCCCGAGCGGTAGGCGACGCAGGTGTCGCACCACTCGGCGCACAGGCAGGCCACCAGGAATTCGCGATTAGACTCCACGCGTGGCCGATTCTATGCATGCGCTGGCCGGAATGGCAGGGCTGCTCGCGCTCGCCTGGGCGATGAGCGAGAACCGGCGGGCGATTCCGTGGCGGGCGGTGGTCGCGGGGATGGTGTTGCTCCTGATCCTCACGGTGGTGTTTCTGAAGGTTCCGCTGGTCAAAAGCCTGTTCATGAAGCTGAACGACGTGTTGCTGGTGCTGGAGCGCGCCACCCTGGCGGGCACCAGCCTCGTCTTCGGCTACCTGGGGGGCGGCCCGGCGCCGTTCCAGGTTTCCGACGTGAATTCCAATTTCGTGCTGGCGTTTCGCGCGCTGCCGATCGTGCTGGTGATCAGCGCGCTGTCCGCGCTGCTCTTCTACTGGCGGGTCGTGCCGGCGATCGTGCGCGCGCTGTCATTCGTGCTGGAGAAGGCGATGCGCGTCGGCGGAGTGGTCGGGCTTTCGACCGCGGCCAATGTGTTCGTCGGCATGGTGGAGGCGCCGCTCCTCGTGCGGCCTTACCTCGCCCGCCTGTCGCGCGGCGAGCTGTTCGCGATCATGGCGGGCGGCATGGCGTCGATCGCCGGCACGGTGCTCTTTCTCTACGGCAGCATCCTCGGCCGCGTGATGCCGGACGCGGTGGCGCACCTGCTCATCGCTTCCATCCTCTCGGCGCCGGCCGCCCTCGTGGTTGCGTTCCTGATGATTCCGCCCGGAGTGACGGCGGGCGAGACCCTGGCGCTGAAGTCCGACGCCGCCGGCAGCATGGACGCCCTGACACGCGGCACGCTCGAAGGCGCACAGCTCCTGCTCAATATCGTCGCCATGCTCGTAGTGTTCGTCGCGCTGGTTGCGCTTGTGAACTTGATCATCGCCCCCTATACGCTGCAAGGTGCGCTCGGCTGGCTGCTCGCGCCGCTGGCCTGGCTCGCGGGTATTCCGTGGCATGAAGCGCGCACTGCCGGCGCGCTGCTGGGAACCAAGACGGTCATCAACGAGCTGGTGGCCTATCTGGATCTTTCGCAAATGAGCCAACTCTCGGAAAGAACCCGCGTGCTCATGACCTACGCGCTCTGCGGCTTCGCCAATCTCGGCAGCCTCGGCATCATGATCGGCGGGCTCGGCACCATGGCGCCGGAGCGGCGGCCGGAGATCGTGGATCTGGGGATAAAGTCGATCATCGCCGGGACGCTGGCGACTTGCCTGACCTCCGCGAGCGTGGCGCTATTTCTGTAGCGCCTGTACTACACTAGGTTCATGTGTTTTGGGATAGGCGCGCAGAGCCCCGCGCAATAGCATTTCCTCGCGATGAAACCCGAAGTGACCGACAAGCTCGGCGAAGCCGACGATTTTTACTCCCTGACCAAGGCGGTACTCGCCCTGTGCGAGCCCTACGGTCCGGTCCACGCCTTTCGCCTGGTCCATAACCGCGGCGCGGCGCGTGTCGCCTGCCTGATCGAGATGGAATCGCCCAAGCAGCAGGGCATGCTCGCCCGGGCGCTCGGCGCGCGCGAGCTCAACGGCGCAACCTGCCTGGACATTCCCGTGCGCAAGGATTTCGGCGCCCCGATCAAGGTCGCCGTCCTCAAGCCGCAGTATTCGGCCTCAGAGGCAAGAGCAGCCACGAGCTAGACCGCAGGTCTTCCGCCTGCGCGTCCTTTTCGCAACTTCTGAATCCACGCCTTACGCCAAGGCGGGCGGTCTGGGCGACGTCAGCGCCGCGCTGCCGGCTGCGTTGCGCAGCCTCGGCATGGAGGTGGACGTCCTCCTTCCGGGCTATCCCAGTGTGCTCGACCAGCTCCGGGATGCGACCGAGCAGGAACGTTTCAGCGAGCTGGGTTTTGAGTGCCGCCTACTGCGCAACCGCGAGCTGCTGATCCTGGATTGCCCGGCGCTATACCAGCGTAGCGGAAGTCCCTACCAGGATCCGGGCGGGCAGGACTGGCCCGACAACCCTTTACGCTTCGGCGTGCTCGCCCGCGTCGCGGCACGGCTGCCCGGGTACGAAGTGATCCATTGCAACGACTGGCCTACGGCGCTTACGCCCATCTTCACCAGGGTGCCGACGTTGCTCACCATTCACAACCTCGCGTTCCAGGGCAACTTCGCGCGTGCCTGGCTCGAACGGCTGGGCATCGGCCAGGAATCCTTCTCCACGCAGCAGCTCGAATTCCACGGCCAGATGTCGTTCCTCAAGGCCGGCCTGGTCAACGCGGGCGCGCTCACCACGGTCAGTCCGACCTATGCGCGGGAGATCCAGACCGAAGAATACGGCTGCGGGATGGACGGCCTGCTGCGGCACCGGCGCGCTGCCCTCACCGGGATCTTGAATGGAATCGACACTGCGGAATGGGACCCGGCCACTGATACGCACCTCGCGTCAACCTACGATTTTTCGTCTTTGGAGAAGAAAGCGCTCAACAAGGACGCGCTGCAGCGACGCTTGAACCTGGCGATGGACCGCGGCATCCCGCTCATCGGCTTCGTCGGCCGCCTGACGCACCAGAAGGGGGTCGATCTCATCGCGGCGGCGATCGCCGAGCTCGCCGCCTTGCCGGCCCAGTTCGCCTTACTGGGAAAAGGCGAAGCGCATCTCGAGAGTGCGCTTGCCACGGCTGCCTCGCGCCATCCGGGCCGCGTGGCGGTGGCGACCGGCTTCGACGAAGGCCTGGCCCACCTGATCGAAGCGGGCGCCGACCTTTTCCTGATGCCGTCGCGCTTCGAGCCGTGCGGCCTCAACCAGATGTACAGCCAGCGCTATGGCACGCCGCCGGTGGCGCGCGCCACCGGCGGGCTGGCCGACACCATCCTGGACGGAGAAACCGGTTTTCTCTTCGAGCGCGCCGAGACCTCGGCGCTGACGGCGGCGGTACGGCGCGCCGTCGCGGCCTGGCGCGAGCCAGGCCGCTGGCGTGAGATGCAGGGCGCCGCGATGCGGCGCGACTTCAGCTGGGCTGCAGCCGCTCGTCGCTACGCCGATCTTTATTCGCGCCTTGCCACGGCGCGACGGATTTGATCTCGGCCAGGGCTTCTTCGCGCCAGCCGCGGATGCGGTTGAGCAGGGCAGCGTCGAACTCGCCGCGGATCGGCCAGCGGCGGTTCCACATATTGAAGCGCGGCGGGCTGCCCATCGCATCCTGCTGCGCGGCGGCCAGCGCGGCGAGCGTGCCGACGTCGCGCCAGTAGGCGGGCTCTTCGTTGTCCTGCAACCCTGGCACCTTGTTGTCGGCAAAGTCGTAGGCGTAGACGCGGCGGCTCGCGCAGAGCTTGGGTAGGACGTCGCGACCGAAATCGGTGTCCCCGCGGCGGCGCGCGTCGAGCAGCGCCTCCTCCAGGACTTCCGGATCAAACAGGTAATTGCCCATCGAGGCATAGGCGCGGGTCGGGTCCGACGGCATCGCCGGGGCGCGCTGCGGTTTCTCGCTGAACTCGCTGATCCGCCCGTCCGGGGCAGTACCGAGGACGCCGAAATGCGACGCCTGGGCCAGCGGCACGCCGACCGCCGAGACCGTGACGTCGGCACGCCGCTCGCGGTGGAACGCCACCATCTGCCGCACGTCCATGCGGTAGACGTGGTCGGCGGCGAACACCGCCACGAGATCCGGCGAGTGCGCCTGGAGGATGTCGAGGTACTGGTAGACCGCGTCGGCGGTGCCTTTGAACTGCCCGCCCAAGGTGTTAGAGCGCGGCAGCAGGGTCTTGATCGTGCCCTCGCCGTCGGCGAACCAGGGCGCCCAGGCGCTGGCGACGTGCTTGACCAGCGATTCGGGCTTGTACTGGGCGAGCACGTAGATCGTCGAGATGCGCGAATTCACCAGGTTGCTCAGCACGAAGTCCACCAGCCGGTAGCCGCTGGCAAACGGCACCGCCGGTTTTGCCTGCTCCGCGGTAAGGGGATGGAGCCGCGTGCCTTCACCGCCTGCCAGAACCATCGCGACGATATTCATGCTCTGAGACCTCGTTGGTAGACCATTTATTTCGACGAACGTCGGAGGCATGATATGGACCCGTAGCGAAAACCACTATCGCGCGGGCGCGTATCCGACTGTAGATTTTGAGAACAGGCCTGTAGTCGAAGTGCGACAGGAGATTCCGGCGCCGGCGATAGTGCAGCTTCACAACGCGCCCTACCATCTGGGCTCCTTAAGCGGGGTGAGCTCATGGCTGTCCCGATCTCCAAGAAGATTTTGCTGCCCGTCGTCGTTATTGCCGGTGCGCTGCTCATCGCGGCGGCGCCGCCGAGCGCGATCGCGCCCGATGGCGTCGCGGTCTGCGCGCCGCCCGAGGTCTCAGCCTCGACCGGGGCGACCGCGGGCGTTCCGGATGCCGCGCAACAGGCGCTGGTTGACCATGTCTCCCGGCGCTTCCTGGTCGCCGCGGCGATCACCGAGCGCATGGTGGCGGCGGCGCACCGCGCCGCCGACGAAGTCGGCCTCGACCCGCTGCTCGTCCTCGCGGTGATCGCGGTGGAATCGCGCTTCAACCCGATTGCCGAAAGTGGCATGGGCGCCAAGGGCTTAATGCAGATCATCCCCCGCTTCCACCTCGACAAGCTGCGCGCCGCCGGCGGCGAGGACGCGGTGTTCGACCCGGAGAGCAACATCCTGGTCGGCGCGCGCATCCTGCAGGAGTACGTGTATCGCACCGGCACGCTGGTCGCCGGGTTGCAGCAGTACAACGGCGCCTCGCGCGATTCCAATGCCTATTACGCGCAACGGGTGATGGCAGAGCGCGAGCGGCTGGAACAGGTAGTGCGCACTCGCGGACTGCTGACCGTCGCGGCGACCGGGCAGGGCGGCTAAGTGCTGCGAGCGTGGTTGTTCTGTTTTGCAGTCCTGCTTTCGTTCAGCGCTCCCTCCAGCGCCGACAACGCCATTACTGCCACGGACTTAGGCGAGATCCGCGGCGTCATCCACCGCCAGATCGACGCCTTCCGCCGCGACGACGCGCGTGGCGCCTTCGCCCTGGTCTCGCCGGGGGTGCAGCAAACGTTCGGCACCCCCGAGCGCTTCCTCGACACCGTCCGTAATGCTTATCGCGCGGTGTACCGGCCCTCGGCGCTATCGTTTCTCGAGCTGGTGGTGATGGGCGGCGACGTCGTTCAGCCGGTCCAGGTGACCGACCACACCGGCGTGGTCTGGGTCGCCTACTACGCGATGCAGCGACAGAAGGACGGTAGCTGGCGCACCAACGGCTGCCATCTGGTCCAGCCAAGCCGAATTATTTCTGCATAATCCAGGCGCTGTGGAGGCGCCGGTTCGAACCCTGGTCGCGCCGAGCGCTGTCTGGCGCGGCCGTCCCTATCCCCTTGGCGCGACCTGGGACGGCGCCGGGGTCAACTTCGCTCTGTTTTCCAAGCACGCAGAGCGCGTCGAGCTCTGCCTGTTCGATCCGCGCGGCCGGCGCGAGATCGAGCGCGTCGAAGTACGCGAGCGTACCGACTACGTCTGGCACTGCTACCTGCCCGAGGCCAGGCCCGGCCTGATCTACGGCTATCGCGTGCACGGGCCGCACGAGCCCGACCGCGGTCACCGCTTCGACCACAACAAGGTGCTGCTCGATCCCTACGCCCGGATGATCCAGCGCGGCCGCGGCCAGGTCATCGATCCCGCCTTCACCTGGGGCGACGACCGACCGCCGCGTACCGCGTGGCGCGACACGGTGATCTACGAGCTGCACGCGAAAGGCTTCACCCAGCGCCATCCCGACGTTCCGGAGCAGCTACGCGGCACGTATGCAGGTCTTTGTACTTCTGCAGTTCTGGAATACCTGAAGAAGCTCGGTGTGACGGCCGTCGAGCTACTGCCGGTCCACAGCATCGCGGACGAACGCCGCCTTCTGCACCACGGCCTGCGCAACTACTGGGGCTACAACACCATTGGCTTCTTCGCCCCCGAGATGCGCTATTCCGCCAGCGGCACGCTGGGTGAATTCAAGACCATGGTGAAGACGCTGCACGCGGCAGGGCTCGAAGTGATCCTCGACGTGGTCTACAACCACACCGCGGAAGGCGATCACACCGGGCCGACGCTTAGCTTCCGCGGCATCGATAACGCGATCTACTACCGGCTCGACCCCGCGCACCCGCGGCGCTATCTCAACTTCACCGGCACCGGCAACAGCCTCAACACCGCGCACCGCGTGGTGCTCGCCCTCGTCATGGACAGCCTGCGCTACTGGGTGCAGGAAATGCACGTCGACGGCTTCCGCTTCGACCTCGCCGCGACGCTCGCGCGCAACGCGCAGGGCGCGTTCGACCGCAACGTCGCCTTCCTCGCGGCGGTGCGCCAGGACCCGGTACTGTCGCATGTCAAGCTGATCGCCGAGCCGTGGGACCTGGGCGACGGCGGCTACCAGCTCGGCAACTTCCCGCCCGGCTGGACCGAGTGGAACGACAAATATCGCGACGCGGCGCGCTCCTACTGGCGCGGCGACGACAACACCATCGGCCACCTCGCCGCGCGCCTCTCCGGCTCGCACGACCTCTTCGCGCGCTCCGGCCGCGCGCCGAGCGCGAGCATCAACTTCGTCACCACCCACGACGGCTTCACGCTGCAGGATCTGGTGAGCTACGAGCGCAAGCACAACGAGGCCAACCTCGAGGGCAACCGCGACGGCTCCGAGCACAACCGCAGCTGGAATAACGGGGAGGAGGGGCCTAGCGAGAAGCCCGAAGTGAACGCATTGCGTGCAAAGCAAAAGCGCAACCTTCTCGCTACGCTGTTCTTCTCGCAAGGCATTCCCATGCTCGTCGCCGGCGACGAGTTCGGCCGCACGCAAGGCGGCAACAACAACGCCTACTGCCAGGACAACGAGACCTCGTGGCTCGACTGGGAGGGGGCAGACCGCGAGCTCATGCAGTTCGTAATGCGATTGCTGGAACTCAGAAACCGCCATCCCTCGTTCCGCCGGCGCACCTACCCGAAGCCCGAGGACACCTCCTGGCTCGCGCCGGAAGGCCGCGAGATGGTCGAGCAGGATTGGAAGCTTCCGTATGCCCGCTGCTTCGGCATGCTGATGGTCGGACAGCGCCTCGCCGAGCGCGACGAGCACGGCAACCCGATGGTGGACGACGACCTGCTATTGCTGCTCAACGCCCACCACGAGCCCATCGAATTCACCTTGCCCGGCGCGGGCTGGCAGATGGTGCTGTCGACCGCCGAAGCCGCGATGAATGGCGAAACCTATCCTTTGCAAGCGCGCTCGCTGGCGCTGTTCGCTCGGCGGGGGGTTAGCTACTGACAAGTGAACGCGCGAGCAGCGCGCGCTCTAACCTTCCACGCTCACCGGCGCGTGTACCACTACGGTGCCGGCGATGTAGTCGTGAAGGGCTCGGCGCTTTTCATTGAGCAGTAGCACGATGAGTTCGCTGCCCACCCATGCGAGGGAGAGCCAGTTCAGAACCTCGACCAACGCGCCGGTCTTGCCTTCAATCAGGTCCAACCGTTGATCGAGCGTGAACCCGCCAAACTCGCTGTCCGTGACCGTCAAGAGCGCATAAATCGTGAGCGCACTGGTAACGACCGAGAACGCCAAATCAACCGCGTGACGGTAGAACGCTCGCGTAAAACCGGTGGTCCCACCATCGAGGCGAACGACACGTATCTTCAGTGCCATCTTTCCGATCGTTTGCCCCCAACGACCAACGAAATAGATGTTGTAGAACGCAAATGCGAAAGCGAGTGGAGCTTCGACCAGCAGTGCGGTCGTCCTCGAGCCGGCAGTCCATGTCCAAAAAGACAGGGCAATGATCGGCACGAATACGACGGTATCAATGAGAATCGCGCCTAGCCTCGGCCAAAACCCTGCGTAGCGCATATCGCTGTCTAACGGTTCGGTCCTGCCGCGCAGTGCGTGGCGCACAGCGCCGCACGGCACGCGTCGGAGAACAGCCGGCTGCTAGCGGGCTGCATAGCGTTGCCATACGAGGACGCCAAAGATAACGGCTACGACTACGAGCAAGCTCCAGATGCGTCTCGGATTTGTCGGCGACACTCCGGACCGGTCAATGAGCCTTCGTTTTTCCGCATGCGTCATATCCGGCGGAAAGCGATGACCAGTCAGGTCTTCATGTGCACGAATCTGCTGATGCGGGTTTTGGCTGAGCGTATTGGCGGCACGGATAAGCAGTACTAAGAACACCAGGACGGCGACGCTAATGGCGATGTCGAGCGCTGACACAACGGCCTAACGTTCGCGCTCACCGGCGCGCGCGGCACGGCGGTGGATGTACTGAAACGCTCGCGCGCGCGTCCGGGGCGGCGTGCTGTTAGGTTGCTGTCCGCTTCTTCGCAACGTAGTCGCGTAGAGCACGGTTGACAGCTTCGGAATCCGGGAAAAGCTTGTGCAGGTCTGGGTCGATCAAGACGACGTTCGTACCCGCGCGGTATGCCTTCACATACTTGCCGCGAGCGCCTGACTTGATCAGGTTCTCGGGGTACGCGTCTCGCATTGTGTCTTTCTCACGCTTCATAAGCTCTTCGCTCCCGCGAAGTCATCTGTCGAGATGAGATCAATCGAATTCGTTCTCCGCGCTCAGTATAGGACACAACCAGATGCCGGCCCTGTTTGGAGATGCCGAAGATGAGGTAACGGTCCTCATCAGCGGAATGGTCGGGGTCTGGAACGGATGATGAATGGTCATCATCGAAGACCTCCGACGCCTCGGGGAAGTTGACGCCATGTTTGGCCTTGTTCTCCCGGGCCTTCTCGGGATCCCATTCGAAAATCAGCACCGCGCGTCGAACAGCAACCTAACGTCCGCGTTTTGCCGCGTTGAAGAAGGCGCGCAGCGCCGCCGCGCAAACGTCGTTCACCAACGCGCTGTTAGCGTGCTTACTTCCGTCCATGCCAGTACCCCGGGCGCCGACGATGGTGGGCCAGCGCGATGACTACGAGCGTGTCGGCGCTCC
>CBDDSB010000014.1:0-61973 GCA_965233195.1 uncultured bacterium
CCTTCCGCCGTGCTCGGCGCGGTGCTTCGCGGTCGCCGGATCGACCATCATGCCGCATACCGGGTCCTTGACTCGGTTGTCGGCGATCGTTTCGGCGTGATTCATCGTGCGCTTCTGTCGAGATCGCCCAGGATCGGGCAGTCAGGGCGCGAATCGCCGTGGCAGCGCTTGACCAGGTGCGCGAGGGCTTCGCGCATCGACTGCAGCTCTGCGATCTTGCGGTCGAGGGCGTCGATGTGCCGGGTCGCCAGCGACTTCACCTTCGCGCTGCGGCGCGAGCGATCGCGCCAGAGGTCAAGCAGCTCGCGCACTTCCTCCACGGAGAAGCCGAGGCTGCGTGCCCGCTTGATGAACGCGAGCGTGCGCATGTCGGTTTCCGAGTAACTGCGGTAGCCATTGGCGCGGCGGCCGGCGGGCTGGATGAGACCGATGCTCTCGTAGTAGCGGATGGTCTTCGCCGGCAGGCCGGCCCCCTCGGCGACCGAACCGATGTTGAGACCGGCACTCATCGGCCGTCCCTGCCGCGGGCGTCCTTGGATGCGGCGTTCTGCGGATCCTTGGTGTCGGAGCACGACTTACCGCCCATCTTGCTCATGCAAAGGCCCAGCGCGCACATCGCGGCGCACGGGGCGAGCGCAAGCAGGATCGGGGCAATGCCGACGGCGACGAGCCAACTCCAGTTGAACGCGAGGCCGGCTCCGATGACGGCCACGGCGAGCACTGCGAGCACCTTGCGGCTGCCCAGATAGTGAAGCAGCAGCGCCCGGGTGGTCTGTGCGAGCGAGAGCCTCTCGGCAGTCTTCGATTCACTTGCGGCGTTCATTGGATGCGTATCCTTTCGCTTGGAAGATGGCCCACGATAAACCTTCCAGCTATGGGAAGGTCAAGCGGCAGTTTCTGTAAGGAAACGCGGGCTTCTCCGACGTAGGACTGGCAACGTCACAGGAGGTTTCGGGAAATCTTGACCTTCCAGCAACTGGAACGACTAGGGTGCAAGGATGGACGGAACAGCGATAGCGCTTGACGTACCGGCAGGAGAGACCCTCCTGCGCGCGTTGCTAAGGCGCGGCGCCGGGATCGATCACGAGTGCGGAGGAGTCATGGCGTGCGCGAGCTGCCGCGTGATCGTGCGCGAGGGCCTTGCCCGGCTCAGCGCAGCGAGCGAGGACGAGGAAGACCTCCTGGATCGGGCTTCCGCGCAGCCGGGCTCACGGCTCGCCTGCCAGGCGGTCTCTGAAGGCGGCGAGTTCACGCTCGAGCTGCTCGCGCGGCCCGAGGCATTGAGCGACACGGGCGCTCAGAGCGGAGGCCTCGGAGTGAGCTTGAGCGAGGCAGCCGCGCGGCACTTTGCCGGGCAGCTGGCCACAGATGCGCGCCGCAATGCTGTGCGAGTTTCAGTAAGGCCTGCCGGCTGCTCGGGTTTCGTCTACCGCATCGAGCTGGCTGAGGGACGGCGAGACGCCGACGCGGTCTTCGAAAGCGCTGGCATCGTCATCGTCGTGGATACGCAAAGCCTGCCGCATGTGCAAGGCATGCGCATCGAGCTGGTTCACGAGCTGCTCGCCACGCGGCTCGAGTTCGACAACCCGAATGCCACCGGCGCATGCGGTTGCGGCAGGAGCTTCAGAACCGGATGAAGGTCGTTGCAAGCGTGAACATACGCCTGACGCTCTTGTCCAAGGAAATGACAGGACCATGGGTGCGTTGAGCGGAGTCGCCATGCTTGGAGCCTCGTCGAGTAGCAAGCGCAGATGGGTCGCCTGTTTGGCGTCCGGGCTGCTGCTGTTCACGCAAATGGCAATGGCCGGCCAGGCCTGCATGCTGGTCAAGGCTCCAACCTTGCCGCAGCAGTCGATGGCGGGATGCGAGAGCATGCCGATGGACCAGGCCGTGTGCCAGGCGCAGTGCGCTTCCGTCGAGCAGGCCGGCCCGTCGCTCGATCAGCACTTCACGTTTGCCGCGTCTACCGCCGTAACCAGTAAGGTTTACTTCCCGATCCACGGAAGCGACGCTTCATTTAGGCAGGCAGCCGCCTCGCCTCCCGCAGGCCCGCCTTTGCGGGTGCTGTACTGCAGTTATCTCAACTAGCCTGATTCCCGCCGAGCGCGGCTGAGCCGCCGCTCGCCTGCCTTTTCAAGCTGCGCGGAAGCGCTGCACCGCCGCACGGCATCCGATGAGCAAGCACAACCTGGAGGTAGCAAATGAAAATTCTCAAAGCAGTAATCATCGCCGGCACGGCGCTCGCCGTGAGCAGTCCCGCGTTTGCCGGACGCTCCGAAGACCAGATCATGCAGCACGATCGCGCGGTGAAGCAGATGCAGATGCGCGCGCAACAAGGACTCGCCGGACCGGTGGGCGAGCAGGGCAGGATCGGGCCCGGAACGAAATCCAGCCCGCGTGCCTGGAACATCGGTCATCCGACCGAGAGGGTTCGCCGCTAAGCCACGTTCCGAGCCTGACCGACAGCCCGGCCCGGTGCCGGGCTGTTTTTTATGTGACGGCGAAGAGCGAGATCAACCGCCGGACGAACGGCCGTTGGGCCTCGGGGCAGCATTCGTACCAGGCAGCGAGGTAAGCCGAGAAGTCTTCCTTCGAAGCCGGCTCGAGATTAAGGTAGCCGAGAGCCTCGAGGCTTTCCGGCGAGTTTTCGAAGAGGGCGAGGAGCGCGGTTGCGAGCTGCTCGTTCTTTTCCCTGAGATAGGGGTTCCGAGCAAGCGCCGCCTGATGGCTTGCGTACCAGCCGCCGAGCGCTTCATGCGCCGGCGAGCGGCGATGCTCGCCGCTCAGCAGCCGCGCCGCATATTCGCGAAACGCAGGCGCGTAAGCGTCCCATCCTGCATGCGGTGGAGAGGTCTTCCAGCTTGCCGTCAGGCGATTGAGCGTGACGAGTGCAACCGTCTCGCACAACGTTTCCTCGAACCACTGGTGCTCGCGCGAGGCGGGGTTCTCGCCGACCGGGCGCTGGTCGTAGTTCGAGAAGATGTGGCAAAGCTCATGCGAGAACTGATACGCGAGCTGATCCCAGCGCCTGTCTTGCACGTTGAGCAGCACGACGTGCGCCCCGTCGGAGGACTTTTGGGCGAGAACGCGCGGTCCGGCTTTGCTGTATGCAACAACCACGCGGGCCGAAGCATGCCGCGGAAAGTTCGGCGCGAGCACACCAGCCACCGAATTAAGGACCGATACGATGTCGCGGACGCTCGCATCGCCCCAGTTGCCGTCCTGGACCTCGATGGAGAGCCGACCAGCCGCAGGGACGCCTGCCAGCGCCACTGAAGTGGCGAGGCCGGTTGCCGCGAGCAATGCGAGCCGAAGAAGGTGCATGGGCTCGCAACCGCAAGGCCCGCGCCATGCGTCGCCTCTTGCCTAAGTGCTTGTTGTGATTCGTGGATACACCGCGATATGCTTGCGAACCGACTCGATTCGCACCGTGGCGGTGCGCTGGAACGGCCCGCTGCCCGGTTGGGGTGCGGGTAATCGCCCGAAGCGTCGCGCTATCTGTGCGCTTCGCCAAGACCTTGGCCAGGCGGCGGAGATCCCGGCCGCTCGCGCGAACCGCCGCTCGCTTGAGGATCTGCACGAGGAGGACCACGATCGTCACCAGCAAGGCGATCACCAACACCCAGCCGAGCAGTCCGAGGCCCATCATCCAGCCCATTCCGTCCATCATTCCGCCGTCCATCATGGTTGGCCTCCCTTAGAAGGATCGCGAGCGCGTTCGTAATGCCCGCTCTCGTGCGACACCGCGCGCGCGGCGTTCGTTCCCGGCATGCAGGGCGGATGGCAACGCCAGAATCAGGCGAAATGAAGAAGCTCGATGTGAGCGTCGGGATCTACGTTCAGTTGCGAGAGGGGCGCGCTGCACAAAGAGATTCGCAAATTTGTGACCTGGAGCTGTGATGGTCGGCCGTGCCGCGCTGCGGCTGGCGGACTTGGGCGTGGCCAGCCTGCTCGCCAAAAATGCACGTCTCGAGGTCAAGATACGGGCGAGGAGCTGCTGCGGGTGACCTGCTGTACATGCGCGCTGGCATGCCATGGCCGACGCCATAAGGGTATCCGTGGGGGTATCGGTGATGGGACACCTGCGTGCACGGCTGTCCGTTCAATTGGTTAAAGATCGGATTCGGTAGCGCGGCGCTCAACCGAACGCTCGAACACACAAAAGCGCACATAGCTGCGTCCTCTGCCAGACGTCCGGAAGGAGTGACGAGCCTTTCGGCCACACAGGGCCCTCGCTCCGTACACCGGAGTTCGATCTAAAAAATACCCGGGTGCCGGATCGGCTCACCGGCGGTGTCGGGCGAGAGGATGTTGGCTACTTCATGTAGCAAGGCTCGAAGGAGTTTTCTGTCGACAGCGCCGATGGCTGCCTCGAGCTCAGAGGCGGCGTAGTCGCGGGTATGAACCGTTTCTGCGTTCTCACGCAGGTCGCGCGCCGCCGCATCTCGGATTTCCCGATTGGGGGCGTCGTTGCTCTCGAGGTGCTGCAACACGAGAGTACGAAGAAGCGGCGACCAAGTGCCATTCTCCAAGGCAACCAGGACTACGCTGGCGAGCAGGCCGTGTTCGAGGGTTGCCCAGCCCGTGCGCTCCCTCCCGGCCTTGAAAGCCCACGACACGAGCAGTTTGAACGCAACTTCCGCGACGGTATGACAGTCTCGTCGGACAGCGTCAGCCGCGGCTTCGAAGAGAAGGTCCGACAGCCTGTAGTTCTCGACGAAGTTGACTGTGTCCTTGTCGGTGGGTACCCAGCTCAATACATAAAGCAGCTTCGTAGCTTGCGCCCGGAGCTCCTTACGGGTGCGTTCCGCGCAAGCTTTGGCATTGGAGCTAGCGAGCAGCACTTCAACAACGCCGGTTATCCAGTGAAGGATATCGAAGACGAAATGAGACTGAACCTTCAGCGCCGCGAGGAGCAAGGCTTTTTCCGCGGCCGGTAGCTTGTCTGACCATTCCGCGATGTTGGTGAGGACTGCCCTGGCCTGTTTATCGTCCGCAGGGCTGTCGCTTAAAGCGTTGACGAGCTGAGTAAGGCGCTGGCGAAGGGAGGTTTGGCTGGTGGACGAGTAGTACGGAGCCAGGTATGTGCTATGCGTACTCATTAGCGGTGTGTCCCGAACCGCCATGAAGTGATGCACGATGGCATTGACGTCCTCTCGGACCTGGCCAAGCGCATACCTTACCTCGCGGTCCTGAATCCGCAATAGGTCAAACGTGATAGCGGCCAACTGCTCCATTGCTGCCAGCGTCACCGGGCGATAGGCTTGCTTCGCTGCCCCGGTCACGCCGAGCATTGCAATGTTTTCGGCCAGACTTACCACTTCAATGGGTCGTCCGTGCATCAGGAAGCTCTGGCGGCCGATCCCATTAGTCTCACGCCCTCCATCAATACGTCGGGTATATTGGCTGGAATAACGCTCTTTACGGCCTCGGCGAGGTACCCTGCCGCGAGCTGTGCGTGGCTCTTATGTGCATGCGGCGTACCGTAAGTAATCGCCAAGTACGCATTGGAAAGCGCTGCGAGAGCGCGCAGCGTCTGCTCGATCTGTTGTTCATCGGATCGAGCAATGCTTTCACGCGCAAGCTGCCTGAGGTACTCGAGCGTGTCATTAAGAAACGCGTCTGTGGCTAGCGGGCTTTCAAAGACCGCATTGCTCGCGAAAAAGGTCCGACCCTTCGTCTCAATGTAGGCTTGATTGATCGCGATGACGACGTTCAGCCCGGCTCCGGAAACCTCGTAGTCACCAGCCTCCGAATACCTCCGAACAAACGAGATTGCATGCCGAATCGCCCGCTTGGCGCCTTCTGTCCAGTGTGGGTTGAGTCTGAAGTATGTGGCTGCCGCAAGGTCGGTCTGCTCTGACGTTTCATCCTGCGGCTCTGCGCCTTCCGGAACGTGGATGAGGGGACGCGCTCGCTGCGCTCGACGCCTCCAGGCGGCGAGTTCCCACTGAGCGTCATCCAAGACGACAGGCCGTGCGGCATGCGTTCGATGTTGATCTGCATCGCAAACATCACCAGCGACGAGCGCGGTTTATTCGCCTTGACTAGACCTCGCCTCGGCATCGCTGTGCAGATGGCCAATGCCCTGGAACATCTGAAGAGCCACAAGCTGGTTCATCGCGATGTGAAGCCAGCAAATATCTTCTTGCGCAAGGCAGGTTCCTCGGGCTGGCATGCAAAGTTGGGAGACTTTGGAGTGATGAAGTGGGGCGACTTCCACGCTGCTTTGGCGACCGGCACACTTACCGTCGTAGCTCAGAAGGGCCTTGGAACCCTGAAATACATGTCTCCGGAGCAGGCGATCCGTCCGGCCGACGTCACAATCAAGTCGGACATTTGGTCCCTCGGCATCACCTTGTTCGAATTATTCACCGGACAGATCCTGGCTTCCGCCCATCACGTTTACGAATTACAAGCTGCGCGACGCGCCCACGGAACAACTATGGGACGTTACCGCGCGCTTCGCTGTCAGCTCCCCAACGGTGATGAGCGGATTGCCGAAATGCTGCTTGATATGTTCCTCGCCGCCGAAGGTCGTCCGACTATCGATAAGATCCGCGGCAAGTTGGAGTGGGAATACTCGCGGCGTTTTGGGAGGGACTGACGGTGCAGAGTTACTCGTTGCCCATTGTTCGTCCGTTAGGCAGTAATCAGCCGATTCCGATTCCTCGATGAGTTCGCTGCGGGGTATTCATGGGGGTATTACCTTGGACAAGCCAGACGCCTCGCTATATTCATCAAAAGCTTAGGTATGAAATCGGTGGCGGGGCCGTCCATAGAACTTTCTTACGCGGCGGTCATGTTGTCGGATTTCGCCGGGGCGCCGACCATGGGTCATTGCTAGTAGCGGACCCTGAATTGCTCGCAACCTGTTTCGTACTTTTTTCGTATTACAACAGCGCTGCTAATTAAGTTCTTGTTTTGTGGTGGGTGCTACAGGGTTCGAACCTGTGGCCCCTTCCGTGTGAAGGAAGTGCTCTACCACTGAGCTAAGCACCCGGTCCTGCTGAAGGGACGATTCTAGCAAAAAGCCCCCCGCACACCATTGCGGCGACGAAGACAAAAACATCGGCGCTCAGGGTCGACAGCGCGGTGAGCGCCGGGCCCGGGCAATAGCCGCCGATTCCCCAACCAATGCCGAACAGCGCCGCGCCCAGCGCGAGCGGGGCATCGATGTGGGTGTTGAAATCCATTCTTTGCTTTCTCAGCAAAGGGCGAAAAGCGATCGCGGTCACCGCCACCGCGCCGCCCATGACGAGGATTAGGCTCGGGTCCCAGTTGCCGCTGATGTCGAGGAAGTCGAGCACCTTGCGCGGGTTCGCCATCCCGGAGAGCCACAGGCCGATGCCGAACAGGAATCCGGCGCCGAAGGCAGAGGTCACAGCACGTGCCGCATTACGAAAGTCGCCGCCATGCCGGTGGCCATGAAGATGGTCACGGCGACCAGTGAGCGCAGCGAGAAGCGTCCGAGGCCGCATACCCCGTGGCCGCTGGTGCAGCCGCCGCCGATGCGCGTGCCGAATCCGACCAGGCCGCCGGCCAGCGCGAGCCAACCCCAATGCGCTTCGGGTGAAGCCGTGGCGGGTGCAAACGCGCGCCATGCAAAGCCCGCGGCGATCAGTCCGGCAACGAAGGCCACCCGCCAGGCGCGCTCTCCCGGCGGCTGTGCAAACAAGCCGTGCAGGATTCCGCTGACGCCGGCGATGCGGCCGTTCGCGGCGAGCAGCCACACGCTCGCCAGGCCGATTAGCACGCCGCCGGCCAAGGCCGACACTGGGGTAAAGTTAGCCACGTGATCTTTCGACAGTTATTCGATCCGCAGTCGTCAACATACACTTACCTGCTCGCCGACCCGGCGTCGCGTGAGGCGGTGCTGATCGACCCGGTATTCGAGCAGGCGCGGCGCGACGCCGCGCTCATCGACGAGCTCGGTCTCAAGCTCACCTGGACGCTCGACACTCATGTGCACGCCGACCACGTCACCGGCGCCTGGCTGCTGCGCGACAAGCTGGGCAGCCGGATTGCAGTCCCGAAGGCGGGCGGGGCCGAGGGCGCTGACAGGTTTCTACAGGATGGTGATGATGTGGGGTTCGGAACGAGGAAACTCAAAACCCTCGCGACTCCCGGCCATACCAGCGGCTGCACGACCTACGTGCTCGACGACCAGTCGATGGCATTTACCGGCGATGCGCTGCTGATCCGCGGCTGCGGCCGCACCGACTTCCAGCAGGGCGATGCGCGCACGCTCTTTCGCAGCGTGCGCGAGCGTATCTTCTCGCTGCCCGAGCGCTGCCTGGTCTATCCGGGACATGACTACCGCGGCCTGAGCGTCACCAGCGTCGGCGAGGAGAAGCTCTTCAACCCGCGCCTCGCCGAATCGATCGGCGAGGACGACTTCGTCGGCTACATGACCCACCTGGGCCTTGCGCACCCGAAGCAGATGGAGGCGGCGGTTCCGGCCAACCTCAACTGCGGAAAGCCATTGCATCAAACCGCGAGCGAGCCGGACTGGGCGCCGCTGACCTACACCTTCGCCGGCATCTGGGAAGTGCAGCCGCACTGGCTCGAGGAGCACTTGCAGGAGGTGCGCATCGTCGACGTGCGCGAGCCCGCGGAATTCAACGGACCGCTCGGGCATGTCCCCGGCGCGCGCCTGATTCCGCTCGGCAGCTTGAAGGACAGCATTGCGCAGCTGGAAAAAACCGCGCCGATGGTCCTGGTTTGCCGCTCGGGCGCGCGCTCGGCGCAGGCGACGGTGCTGCTCGGCAAGGCCGGCTTCGACAAGGTGGCGAACCTCTCGGGCGGCATGCTGCGCTGGCGCGCGCAGCGCTTCGCCGTCGAGGGTGGTACGGAGTAATGAAAACCGCCGCAGTGCGCACGCGCTTCGCGCCCAGCCCCACCGGCTTCCTGCATATCGGCGGGGCGCGCACCGCGCTATTTTCCTGGGCTTATGCGCGGCGCCACGGCGGCGCCTTCATCCTGCGCGTCGAAGACACCGACCTCGAGCGCTCGACGCAGGAATCGGTCGACGCGATCCTCGACGGCATGCAATGGCTCGGTATCGACTGGGACGAGGGGCCGTTTTTCCAGATGAAGCGGCTGGATCGGTACCAGGAGGTGGCGGAGCAGCTCATCGCCGCCGGCCACGCGTATCGCGACTACATGCCCAAGCCGGAGCTCGATGCGCTGCGCGCTCAGCAAAGCGCGCGCGGCGAAAAGCCGCGCTACGACCGCGCCATCGGCCAGAAGTATCGCGGCACGGGGCCGGCCCCCGTGCGCTTCAAGACGCCGCAGGAAGGCGAAGTCGGCTGGACCGACCTGGTGAAGGGGCCGATCGCCTTTCCCAACGCGGAGCTCGACGACCTCGTGCTGCTGCGCGCCGACGGCGTGCCGACCTACAATTTCGGCGTGGTGGTGGACGACCTCGACATGGGCATCACGCACGTGATCCGCGGCGACGATCACGTCAACAACACGCCGCGGCAGATCCATATCTTCAATGCACTGAAAAAGCCGCTGCCGGCGTTCGCGCATGTGCCGATGATCCTCGGCGCGGACGGCGAGCGGCTGTCGAAGCGCCATGGCGCGGTGAGCGTCACGCAGTACCGCGACGAAGGTTATCTGCCCGAAGCGCTGCTCAATTACCTCGCGCGCCTTGGGTGGTCGCACGGCGATGAGGAGATTTTTTCCACGGAACAGCTGGTGCAGTGGTTCGACCTCGCGCATGTGTCGCGTTCCCCCGCGCAGTTCAATCCCGAGAAGCTGGGGTGGATCAACCAGCAGTACCTGAAGGCGACGCCGGACGCGCGGCTCGCGGCGCTGGTCGAGCCGGAGCTGCGCAAGCGCGGCGTGCAGCTCGCCGCGGGCCCGCAGCTTCCCAGGGTAATCAATCTCGTCAAAGACCGGGCCACTACGGTGGCGCAGCTCGCGGAGGAGGCGATGCTCTTCTACACGCTCGAGGTAAAGCCGGCGCCGGCCGAATGGAGCACCGACGCGCTGAAAGCGCTGCGCACGCTGAAAGCGCGCCTCGGCTCGGTGTCGTGGGAGCGCGCCGCGATCAACGACGCGATCAAGGACACAGTGAAGTCGAGCGGCCTCAAGATGCCGCAGCTCGCGATGCCGCTGCGCCACATCGTCACCGGCCGCACGCAGACGCCGTCGATCGACGCCGTGCTCGAGCTCCTCGGGCGCGACACCGTGCTGCTCCGGCTCGGCCAGTTCCTGGAGACCGACTGATGAAAAAGCTCTCGATGGCAATGCTGACCCTGATCGCCTGCGGGCCCGCGGCGGCGCAGATCGAAGCCGGCGAATGGGAATTCACTTCGGTCTCCACCTCGCGCCTGTTCCCCGGGCCGCAGAACGCCAGCTTCCGGCGCTGCATCCCGAAGGAGGAGGCGGCAAACCCGGACCGCTGGATGGCGAACCCCGGCCCGCAGAGCGACTGCAAGATCACTCCCGGCGCCAAGACCGCGAACACCTACAGCTGGCAAATGGAGTGCCCGAGCGCGAAGATGCGCGGCAACGGCACCGCGCGCATGACGGCTTCGACGATGGACGGCGAAACCGTGATGAACGGCGAGGTCCAGGGGCAGAAATTCGAGCTGCGCACGAAAGTCACCGGCAAGCGCCTTGGGCCGTGCAAGGGTTGATCGCCAGGGGGTCGGTTCACGTATAATTTCGCCCCTTGGTTGGGGGTATAGCTCAGCTGGGAGAGCGCTTGCATGGCATGCAAGAGGTCACCGGTTCGATCCCGGTTACCTCCACCAGCCCGACCCGCAGTAGACGGACCGCAGTCCCCATCGTCTAGAGGCCTAGGACATCGCCCTTTCACGGCGGTAACCGGGGTTCGAATCCCCGTGGGGACGCCATAAAATCAATCGGTTAAAAAAAGCTTATCCAACGCTTGTCTAAAAGGGCGGGTCGGATTTGCTCGGATTGCGCCGGATAGGGTGGGCTGGGCGCAACCTAGTCCCCAAGCGCTCCCAAGAAGCGGACCTCGCCGGTCTCGCGGTGGACGGCCACGCACTCGGACGGCCCCACCATGTGGTGATCGCCCCGCACGCGGAGCAGCATCCACCCGGTGGGATCAAAGTCATACGCACCAGCAGGCAGACCTTCGACCAGTTCAAGGTCGAGCGCCGCGCGAAACTTCGCGAGTAGGGCGTCTACCGAGCAGCGCCTTAAATCGGTAGTGCTGCCAGCCGGGTGAGGCATCGGTCCAGACTTGGCGAACGTGCGCGGGCTCGCTGCGGGCTCCAATGCGCTTGGACGTATGCGCTCAACTCGACGTTGTAGAGCACTCCAATGGGAGAGGTTGAGCGTGGGTCGGGAACAAGTGCAGCGCGAACGGTGCCACGCCGCGAACGGCGCGCCAAATTGACCAGATACTGCTTTGGATCAGGAATTGCGTCCGGATGCGGATGAAACCGCATCGGAGAGATAGCAAGAAAGTCCGCCATGCTGTCCACATCGGCCATCAGCCAACTCTCTATTTCTCGCTCCACGACACGGAATAGCATGCCCGCTTCAGGATGCGGCAACCACAAACGCACTACATCCGGGGAGCAGGGCAGCTTAGTGTCCATAAGATCGACCAGAGCCAAATAGCGCAGCATGCCGCGCGCCGAGCGATTAAACCCAGATAGCTTTTCCTCTATGTAACCTATGCCGTGACGACCGTATACGGTGCCCGCGTCATGTCCGACATGTTCGATTACCTTGGCCGCAACAGCCGCGTCGATATCCCCTTCTACTAAAGGACTGATAGTCGCCACTATCTGAACAGGATTGGAAGTTGTCTGGCATTTTGCGGGCTTGCGCGTGGGAAAACTACGTCGGCGACTGTGAGGCCCGCCTTCAACTGTTCTACGATTTTCTTGTCCTCATTGGCAGTGCGCAGGATTGTTCCTTCGGGGCTCGGTTCCAGCCACACCACTTCGTCGGCGGACAGGCCCGAGTCGAGCAGCATCTGCTCCGAATGGGTGCTAATGATTACTTGACGACGCACTTTTCGGGCTCTGTGAATCTGTTCGATTAGCTGAGGAAGTTGACGAACAATTTCGGTGTGGAGGGACAACTCGGGTTCCTCCATGAGTAAGAGGCCGTCCCCCTCGAACAACGACCACAGCAAAGCAAAAAACCGCAGCGTTCCATCAGAAAACTCGCGCTCGCTTTGATGTCCGGCGTTGGGACGCCAATGCTCAAACAGTCCAACGAGGTGCGGGACGCCTTGATCGTCGCGCTCAACCTTCATGTTCTTCAGTTGAGGCGCGGCGACTTTTAACGCATCGAGGATTTTGCGTAGCCGCGAATTGCGCGTCGGCGTTGGCGTATTCATCACCCGTTGTAGAAAGTCGCGGCCATACGGATCGTTAGTCACCTGCCTAGGTGAGAAGCCCTGTGGATCGCGCACTAGCTGAGGCAGGATATGGGTGTAGCTGATGCCCTGAAACGCGCTTGCTATACCCCGGAAAGCTCGATTTTCGTTAACTTGTTCTAGCGCCGTCTGCGAAAGTCGCTGCGGGTCTTCGAGGTCTTTTTCGCTCGGTCGCTCAAAAATGACCTTGTCGTTCCGCGATACAACTTCGCTCTTGATTATTGGTAGCCGTAGATTGTTCTGGCTAAAGCTTAGCGCGTAGCCCCACGTCTCATGCGGGGATACCGCATCGTCCTCAAGCTCGATGGATATTTCTATGTCAGGGTAGCGGCGAGCAGAAAGCGACCGGATATTGCTAATGCCACCACGAAGATCGACGGCTTGTTGAAATCCGCCGCCCTTTGCCATGCTGATATCGCGCAAGAACTTAAGAGCGTCGAGTAAGTTGGACTTGCCGGACGCATTCGGCCCAATGAGGAATATCCGATTCCGAAGGCGTAGTTCTGCCCTCTGGAAGTTCCGCCAGTTTGTTAGAACGATGCTTCGGACCTGCATTTTATTTGGCCCCCTGAACGGCCCATATAGGCGGCCATTGTACGGGGCCTAGCGTGCCATCATGTTGAGCAACGCCATTCGGCCATTGACGAGTTGTTCCGCGAACCGAGCCAGAGAAGACGACATACGCTACCGAAGGTCCGCGTCCATGGCCTGAAGTAACACCTCGAAGAACATCTCTCCGGTTACCTCAATCTCGTCGTTGTTCTGGTCGCTTTCGAGCATTTCCCGGAACACCTTTAGCCGACGGCGTGACGCCGGGGTGTGGGTCTTGCTGCGATTGGCACGGTCGGCGATGGCGATCAGCGTTTGCCTCCGATATTCCACGCTCGCGGACACCTCGCCGCGCTCAAGCATGCTTCCGAGTTGCAGGAGTGTCAGGTGTTCCACGGTGATGGCGATCATAGACCCGTGAGACGCGCCCCGTAATGTTCACGCGGCTTTAAGGAGCGGTGCCTTTATTGCGGCGGTCTACTACACTACGTCTAACCAAAGGGGGTGACATGTCGGTTACAACTTGGCGGCTTACAACCGCCGTTTGTCATCTACTTCACGTTAGGGTGCTCTCGAAACGATATTCCTATGCTTTGCATTGAGGTCCTGCACAACGGAAAGCGTCTGTGTGTGATCGGCCACGAGAATGCCGAACTAATGCAAGTGAACCTTGCGTACGTAAAGCGTGCCGGTGCATTCTCGTTGACGACCTATGCGAACGTGCAACAGACGCCAGATTTGCAAGAATTCCTCTCATGGCTTGATGAAAGGCCCGAGATTCGGGTCGGTGACACTATTGAACTGAAGGTCTTAGAGGGCGCGGTGCCAGAGCCGGGTCGTCTGTCCGCCTCATTTGGCAAACGCACCGACGGTGGACAACAGGAGATTTTCTGTTCGTTCTGCGGAAAGAGCCAGCACGACGTCAGGAAGGTTGTGGCCGGTCCACGTGTTTTTATCTGCAACGAATGCGTGCGGCTTTGTAACGACGTGCTTCGAGAAGGTGGCGATGCAAGTGACGCTCGCTAGGCCGCGCGAGGCGCAAAACTTCCGGCCCGAAACGGCCAGAAGGGCCGGGTTAGGACCTACGTAACTTCGGCTTCCGGAGCTACCACCAGCACGTCGGGCTCGAAGTGTCCGTGCTTGCGATGGCCCCTCGCGAACCATGTGCACCCGATCAAGCCGCTGACGGTCTCCACCGTCATTGCTGGACCGCCAGACTTCAGTCGGACGACATCTCCTACTTCTAGCTTCAACGTAGACCCCATCAATGAACCTTCCCTTCCGCGCATAACATTTTGCCGAAATAAATATTCATGCGCATTACTTCACCACTTCACCACTAGGTGCCTCTCCGACTTTTGGATCGGCGTGGGGTTCGCCTTGCCAAGTACAAACCATCGGTGGAAAAAGCGCCGGAATTCTGGCGAAAGAGGCTCCACCCAGCACCCGAATCGGTTGACGTACACCGCGCGTTCCGACTGCGAGTGTAGGACTTCGATGCCGGTGGTTTCTTGTTTGAAGATGCGCGAGAACAAGCCCGCCTGCTCCTGATCCCGAGGGGCCGGACGCGGGCTGGCTGGTGCGGATGCTGCTGGTGGTGCGGAAACTAGGGCTGCCGGTACAGGCGGTATCGGTGCGGGCGCTTCCACTTGAAGGAAGCGCGAAAGCGAGCGCTCTTTTTGAGCCCGCTCCTTTTGGGCGTTCTCTCTCTGCTTTAAGAACGTGCGGGCTGTTAGAGCAATCATTGTTGGTCCCCCTATCCTTTCCCTTCCCCGGCTGCGAAAACCGCGCCACGGGCCTCACGTAAAGCCGTGGACGGTAAGAAAGCCCCGAGCGGCGGAGCAAAATTACGCCACTCGGGCGGTTCTCAGGTCTTCGGAAACCTGTCGAACCGAAAATGTTCTCCGGCCTATGCGCTTGCAGGATCGCGATTTGCTGTCAGCCAAAAAGCCAGCGCCGCGTCGGATTGCGCCAGCCGTTGCAAGTGAATCTTCCTGTTGGCCTCGCTGAAGGCCGAACGAAAACCTCTCTCATACGCTTCGCAGGCGTCGGCGGAAATCTGCTGCGGCGCTTGCGCTTGTTGCTTCGCCACCCGCTCCCGCTTCTCAACCCTCTCCAGCGTTCCGGCCAAGTCGAGCCTCCGGTGCAGGTTCCTCGAATTAAAGTCGTGCATTTTGATTACCCCCTATGCGGTTTCATCTAATCAGCACTGACGGCTCCGTTCAAGTGGAACGTGCGTGCAATTAACTGCAACCATTGTCATCGACGGCATCGACGCGCAGAAGTAGCAACGGGTGAACGGCTCGGACCACTCCATCGTCGTGGCGGATGCCGTATAGATGGCAAGGAATGCCGTTGCCTTCGCCGGGTCGGCAGGCGACGATGCCGACCTTGCCGGTGTGCTTCTCACGCACCTTGTCGCCGACGAAGAATTTCCTTCTCGCGTGATCCAGCATGGCTCGGAACGGGTCTCTCTTAGTGCGCAAGGTGCGACCCCATGGCTGGCGGACTCTTCTTGTGCAACGACAAATCATAGGCCGCTGGTGGTGGAACCAGCACCTTGTTCGCCTCTTCAGGCCATGCCTGCCAGCAGTCGGCAGGGTTCCACCACGTCGGCACCGCATCGCTCAATTGCTGTTTGAACACCTTGCGCCGCGCCGCAGTCACGGCTGCCAAGGCGGTCTGCGCCCCCGTGCCCAAGGCGGCCAGCAGGAACAGCTTGGTGTAGTCGTCGTTCGCCTTGATCGACCCAAAGTCGGCCACGGCCAGCTTCAGGAATGGGTTCTGGAGTGTTGCGATTTGCGATGTGGGCAAGCCAACCTTTAGCTGCGCCTCTACCCGCGTCACCGGATGGTCAGGAACCGGAACCTTCCACGGGCTCTTGCTGTTCTGATGCTTCAACTGAAGCTGTTTGTCGTACACGATGAAGTGCCGAGCGCTCCCCTTGGTGCCGACTACATACCCGGTAACAGCACCGCTCTTGGCGAAGGTATTGCCCGTCTGGAACCCTTGGTGCGTGACCAGCAACTGACCGGGCCGCACCATGTGAACGTCTATCGCAATATCCGTTCGGGTGAGTTTGCTTTTCGCGACGAAGGCCGGATATCCACCCGGCACGATGAAGTTGAGCATGGCGTGGACTTCCGCCAGCGGATTCTTGAACGGGTTGAACTCCACGCGCAGAAACGCCTTCGCCGTCTTAGGGCTCGCCTGCACCAGCATTACTCTTTCTTGGTGGTGATCGAACGGAATCCAGATCGAGTGGTAGTAGCCGCCCATATTTTTGACCGTGGCATGTCCGACATGAACCAGAGTTTCCATCGAAGAGAGCACAGACTTCTGAAGTGCCGCATCCGTGATAGGCATGGTCATGGACACCTTATCGATGCGAACCGGATCGACCGTTACCTCGTGCTTGTTCTTAAAGATTACGGGCATGAACTTGTAAAGAATCTGCTGTTAGTAGTGGGGCCGCGATCACCAATCTGGGGAGAAGCGCCCGCGCTCGGAAGCAAGGCCGATCACCAGCAGAGCACCGTCCACCACTTGCAGGATGTCGGGATCGTCTGAATCGAGTAGCTCGCAAACAAAGGCGTGGGCGGCATGCGCGCCTGCCTGCCGATAGGCGTGCATGAATGTGGACGCCAAGCTTCCGCGCAGGCTGACGGAAAGTTCTCGACTGCGCCAACCGTCGCCGCGCGCGTGCACCGTGTCCATTGCGGTGGAGATGGCCTTCATTTGGATGGCTGCGCCTTCTTCGCCACCAAGTATTTCCGCGCCGTGGAGGTCAGCCAGTAGGGGATACCGGCCTTGGCACCCGGCTTCTTGTCGTGACCGTCTGGCTTGGGATAGCGGCCTGACTCCATGCCGTCGTAGAACGTGCTGTGAGAGACGTTGAATAGCGCGAGCATGTTCGCTGCGCGCAGTCGCCCCGGCTCCTTGAGCGAGATAAGCGGGACTACTGGTTTGACGTGGCTGTAGTTCTTCGGCTTGGCGTCGCCGGACTCAGCTTTGCTGCGGTCAGCTTCGGTGGTGGTTACTGGCATCGGAGTGCGCTCCCCTTGGGGTCGAACGCACTCCTTTGCGTGGTGATGGAAAGTTACTGGTGTCCATGTGTCCGGGATTATCCGAAAAAAGCGGCGGTATTATCAACTGGAACATCACGCCGCTTGCCGGATGGTCGGCACTACGCGCAAGGTCGGCGCATGCTGCTGCACGATCCGCTGGAAGTCGTGGGCGAAGAATTTCCCGTAGTGCTTCTCGATCATCTTCACGCTGGTTCCGACGTTCTTTGCGACCGCGTGGATCGGCATGCGGTGTAGGCCCGCGAGCGAAATGTACGTATGCCGCATCGCATAGATGGTCGCCGAAGGTTGCAATCTAGCCGCCGCCAGCGCTTCAGCGAACAGCCGCACATGGTGGTTCTTTGCCCATCGCTTGCCGTCGGCACGCGGTAGTAGCACGTCGCCCGACTCTTTGCCCTCCACCAGCCGCTCGAAGAAGGCGACGCCTTCGTTCGTGAGCGTGGTGTCCCGGACGCCCGTCTTTCCCTCGCCGATGGTTAGTTGCGCAAGCTCGGGAATGAAGTGGTGCACATTGAGGGCAGCTAGTTCGCCCGGTGGGCGCGCGCCGGTGTGATATCCAGCCTCAAGCAGATCGGCCAAGCTGGGATCGATTTTGCGTGCTGCCTCTATAAGGGACAATGCCTGAGCCTGCGTGAAGTGCTCCTTGCGCGAGCCGTCGGCGTTTCCGAACGGCTTCACCCTACGCCACTCGATATCACTGCCGACAAGGCCATCATAGAAGGCGCGATTCAGCAGGGCCTTCAACACATTCAAGATGCGATTGGCCGTGGCACGGCGGGCGCGTTTCTGGTCATGGGTTTTCGGTGCTGCCCGGTATTTCGTTTCGGACTTCTTGCTGCGCACTCTGGCGGGCTGCGTAGCCAGTACGTCGAGCCAATCTCGGAGGGTCTTGGCCTTGAGACTGGCCAGCTTCAGATCGCCGAGCGCAGGCAGGATATGCGCGTTCACCGCGTGTTCCGTTTCCCTCACGGACTTCTTGTGCACCCTGAACCATTCGAGATAGTTCGTGGCTGCCTGTCTGACGGTGGCGTCGGCTGCCACACCGATCCCGCGCTGCCGTTCCCATTCCTTGGCCTTCTCCTGCGCTTTCTGATTGGCCTGAAAGTACGTGAGAACGGTCTCCCCGTTGGCGTCTATATGGTCATCCGCTTCGCCTAGATCACGGACCCGGTACTTGCCGCCGCCCTCATACGTGCGCCCGTACCAAGAGCCGCCCTGCGGCCCGCGTCGATAGCCGAGCGCCACACCTTCAGCTAGGGCCAGCCAGTACGGCTTATGACGCGCCTTGAGCCTGAGGCGCGCGGTCCTGCTGCTCAACCTGCTGTCTTTCCTCGCCCCGGCCATGTCCGCCACCCCGTGCAATTAATTGCAATAGGAAATCGCAATCACATTGTATCACGCGATAGCCAGTATTGGTCCAACGGTTGTCCAATGGATCGGGTCGGATTTGCTCGGATTGCGCCGGATAGCTGCCGTCAGTTTCATAGGAGGAATGACAATCCGAGGGAATCCGACGTACCCTGCCTTATAGCCCTTTCACGGCGGTAACCGGGGTTCGAATCCCCGTGGGGACGCCATTCCAGCCAATCCACCGCTTTGCCGTCGCGCGTTCCCGCCATGCACCCAAGCTACCGGCCGGCCGCGTGCATCGCCGCCCGATAGGCGAACACGAGCGCCGGGCCGAGCGTGGTGCCGGGGCCGGGATAGGCGCCGGCCATGACCGAGGCCATGTCGTTGCCGCAGGCGTAGAGGCCTTCGATCGGACGGCGCTGCGCATCGACGACGCGCGCATCGGCGTCGGTGGCGAGCCCGGTGCTGACCGCGAGGTCGGCCGGCCAGACCGCAAGCGCGATGAACGGCGCCTTGGCGAGTGCGCCGATGCAGGGATTGGGCTTGTGGGCCGGGTCGCCGTTGAAGCGGTTGAGCTCGGTGGCGCCTTTGCCGAAGTCCGAGTCGACGCCGGTCTCGGCATAGTGGTTATGGCGCGCGACCGTCTCGCGCAACGCATCGCTTGGCACGCCGATCTTGCGCGCGAGCTCCTCCAGCGTGCGGCCGGCGACGACGTCGCCGTTGCGCTCGAACGGGCGCAGGTCGCGCGTGCCCGGATAGATGTTTCCCAGGCCGTACTTCGGGATGAAGGTCGCGTCGCAGATCAGCCACGCGGGAATCGACGGCACCCGCCGGTGGCTCGCCAGCATGGCTTCGACGAAATCATGGTACGAGGCGGCCTCGTTGACGAAGCGGCGGCCCGTACCGTTGACCGCGAGCAGGCCCGGCTTGGCGCGGTCGAGCACGAGGTGCGGATAGAGGCCCTTGCTGCCGTCGCGCCGCGTGGTGATGGACACCGGCGTCCAGAGCCCGCCCTGGGCGTGCTCTTCGGGCGCGATGCGCGCGCCGAGCCGCTCGCCGATCGCGATGCCGTCGCCGCAGTTCGTCTCGCAGCTCAGCGAGTAGGCGGGCATGGCTTGCGGCATGAAGGCGGCGCGAAATTTCGGGTTGCGCGCGAAGCCGCCGGTCGAAAGCACGATGCCCCGGCGCGCCTTGACCGTGAGGTCCTTGCCGCCGCGCGTGAGGCGAGCACCTGCAACGCGCCCGCCGTCGCTGCGCAGCACGTCGACGATGGCAGTGCCGAAGAGGATCGGTACCCCGCGCTCGCGCAGGCTGTAGTAGAGACGCCCGACGAGCGCGTTGCCCATCATGATCCGGGTGCCGCGCGGGTAGCGCAGGCGATCGGCGAAGTAGCGCAGCACGAGCTTCGCCGCGTATGCGAAGTTGGCGAGCGATCGAAATCGGCCGACCAGCGGCGGGATGTCGAGCTTGCCCACCATCATTCCGCCCAGCAGCATGAATTCCGGCATCGGCGGCCGCACGCGAGCGAAATCCGCGCCCAGCAGCCGGCCGTCGAAAGGCTTCGGAATTACGGCTCGGCCCGCGGCCGCCGCGCCCGGCAGCTCGCTGCGGTAGTCCGGATGCGTGCCGCAGGGCACGAACTGCACCTCGGTCCGCCCGCTGAGATAGTCGAGAGCCTCGGGACCGGTGGCGAGGAACGTCTCGCGCAGCGCGCCGTCCGAGGGGCCCGCGATGAGCGCGTCGAGGTAGCGCGCGGCGTCCTGCGGCCGGTCGTCGTAGCCTGCCGCGCGGCTCTCGCTGTTGCCCGGTATCCAGAGCGTCCCGGCCGAGGTCGCCCCGGTGCCGCCCACCTGCTCCGACTTCTCGCACACCAGCACCTCGAGGCCTTCGAGCGAGGCCACCAGTGCCGCGGTCATGCCGGCCGGGCCGGCGCCGGCGACAAGCAGATCGACTTCCCGTTCGGCCGCCATGGCGTGCACAGAAAAAACCTCCCCGCGTCGAAACGTACTATGAAACGAAGCGCATGCGCGCGAGCGGTTCGGCGCGCGATCCTCAGCTATCGTGACGAATGCCGCGTAGCGATCCTCGGCATCGGCGGCCTCTCACATGGGCTGACCGACGAGCGAACGGGGTTCATCAACGAAAACTGGGACCGCCGCTGGCTCGACTGCATGGAAGGCGACCCGAGACCCCTTACCCGCCTGACGCGTCGGCCAGTCTAGCGAACCGAGGCTCCCCGAAATGGTTGCCCGCTGCCGGGCTTTTACTCCAAGGCGGGGTGCAATACGTTATGTGATTGGTGGTTCAGTTAACCAACTCAATACGGTTGATTCCATAACCCCGCACGCGGGAGAATTCGGGCAATGGTACGGACCGCCGCTCGCTATCTGAAGCACATAAGCGACCGCCAGCTTCTTGCCTTGGCCTGCGTCGTTGCTATCGGAATCTTAGTATGGGCATCCCTCCAGACGCCGGAATGGCCGCACCTCACACCATGGCAGCAGGCCATTCTTGCGCCGGTTGAGCAGTCTTGGGAAAAACTTGGCCATTGGCAGCGGGTCCGCTTGCTGAAAGCTGCGTCGCGCTATTCCGAGATGTCTGAGCGGGAGCGGCGCCGGTTTGGAAGGCGTCTTGAGTATTGGACGGCGCTAAGTGCGGAACAGCGCGCGGAAGCGCGAGCTACTTACCGAACATTTGCGAATCTTCCGGAGGAGGATCGTCGTGAATTTAGGAACCGGTGGCTCTTGGACAATCGCTGACGACGAAGACATGGCTCCCTTCGTCCTAAAGCGTTTTTATGAGATAGAGCACGAGAAGCAATCCGAGCCCGCCCATTGCGAGGCTTGTCCCCACGGTGAGATTCACCCAATAGCGTGGCGGAATCTCAATGGGACGTAAGGACGCAATGGTGCGGCGATACTGAATCACAGAGAGCGCATTTAGCAAAACAGCAATCAGGAGAAAAGCAATGCCAATCGATACGGCGAAGTTGCGATCGGTTCCTGAGGCATTTGCAACTAGCGAGGCGCGGTCGATCAGAAATCCGAGCGCCATAAGTCCTGATGTCGTTCGAATCCATGCCAGAAGCGTGCGCTCGGCTGCGAATAGCACACGGGGGTCGTTAAGGTCGCTCAAGCCGGGAATTTTAACGTCCGCAACGAGGTTCAGCGCTTGCCTTTGCATCGTTTGCCTCGGTATCAGCGTCGGCCACGCGCAACCGCAACCCCTCAGCTCGTACAGTGGGAGCTGGTTATATTCCGGGTACCTGTCATACAAGCAGGGCTGGGATAGTAAGGAAGCAATGGCTTACGCGGCATACGTCGCCGGTGAAGGAACGGCTTATTTGTCCACCGTTGAGTAATCCCATGGCGCAGTATCTACACGCGGTGGGCGAACATATGGAAGACCATCCGGAGTTGCACTCGAGGTGAACAGCGAATATCCCGTAAACAAGGGAGCGCGCGACGACTATGGGGGTGATCGCACCCTGGAGGCGACTAGTCGGAACGGCGCCAGGAGGGGGTCTACATCAGGTTGTCAGCATGGAACTGTCCCCGGCCAGGGAGCGTCCAATAGGCTCGGTGCCAGTCGTTTATCAGGAGGTGCGCCATGAAATGGGCAGGAATGTACTTTTTAGGATTTGCCTTGCTCATCGGCGGCGTTCTCGCCGCACTCTGGAAGCTGGGCATTCTGCAGAACATCGAGACTAGCTGGATCGTGATTGGCGTCGTAATCCTGGCTGGCGTGGGGATAATGGTCTCCATCGCCAGTAGCGGCACGAAACAAAACATCGAGATTGACCACGAGTAGCGGCCGCCGCCGCTACGCTCCCGAGATCAACTGCCGCCTGTTTCACTGGCGGACATCGAAGGCATCCACCACGACGTAGGAGCCATCGGTCTGCGACGTAATCTCGATCATCAGCGTATGGGGACCCGGGGCCAACCCATCCTTCCTGAAGACAGGCATCTGATATCCCTCGATCGGATAGTCCTCCCTCAAACTGACTTCCGTCTCGAGAACGCCATCGATATAAACGTTGGCACGCCCCCCGGCGCTGCTCTTGCGGCAGCCGATCCAGCTCACTGAGGTCCCGGTGAATCTGAAGGTGAGGGTCGCGCCCCTTTGATTGGAGGTGACCGCCCTGCCTTCGCTCCAGACTCTGTTGGGGTTGTTTTCCCAGTGCGGTGTAGCGCCCGGCGCGGCGCGCGACACGGCGATCGACCGATCGTATTCCTCGTACCGTCTTCCGGGCGTCATGACGTCGAACGCGTCCACGACGATTCTGGGAGCGCTCGAGGCAGGGTTTCTTCGGCCGGTCGCGGTAATCTTCAGCGTGTGGTCTGCATCGGCCAGCCCGGTGGCCGTGAACAGCTCCGCCTGCCACTTGACGGTCGGCGAGTAGGTGTCCACCTCGACGGGCGCGCGGTCGCCCACCTGCACAAGAGCAATGCCACCGTCCGGGCCGCGATAGCCGACCCAGCTGATCGCCGTTCCCCGGAAAGGCAGCGTGGCGGTCTGGTCCACCGTATAGGTTTCCTGGGCAGTGACCGGCAGGTCGGGCACGTTCCTGACGCCGCTGCCACTCCACGGAAGAGTGGTACTTGCCTTGGTCCAGCCGCCGCTGAATCTCAGGTTCGGGTCCGTGTCCTGCCAATGCGACACGGTCGTCTGTGGCTGTACATCGAAGGCATCCACCACCACGCGGCCTGATAACACCTCGATCGTCAACGTATGCGGGCCGTCGCTCAAGTCGCTGATCGTGACGATGGGCGTGCGGATTACCTCGTTCGGCCGGGCCCACAAGTCCACTTCTCTGGCTGGGCCTCCGTCCACTCTGACCAGAGCTCTTCCCATGCTGTCGCCGCGGCTGCCGAGCCACCTGACCGAGGTTCCCATGAAGGTGAACGAGGCTGTCGCTCCGGCGTCGTTCGATTGCATGGCAGCGCCTCCGCTCCACCCGAAACGGCGATCCGCGTTCGTCCAACTGCCGTCAAAGGTAACCGCCGCATGGGATTCCTCGATACGCGCGCCGGCGACCGGCAATGTTGGGCCGTTGCCGCCGTTGCCGCCGTTGCTGTCGTCGCCGGCGCCGCCGGGTGTGGTGCCCGTATCACCGCCCGCTGCGGAAGGGCTCCGGGGCGCATCGCTGCCGTCGCCTCCGCCGCCGCAGGAAATAACCAGGGCGGCAATAACCAGGGCGGCAAGCAACAATGCTACGTAGCGTTTCATAGGCAATCTTTTCGTGGGCGTGGACCAGCGTTAGCGTGGGGTACCCATATGTCGGGCCGGCGAGCGGTATCTGCTCAGGATGGTCTACGACAGTGCCCGGATGATCCGATCGGACTTCCAGCAAAACGGCCACAGGGAAGCCCTATAATCCGGCGCCGAAAGCCTTTGGACCACATTCTTTGGAGCACATGAGCGCATACCAAAACGACCGTCCTCGCCGCAAGCTTCCGGTACTTCTCGTTCTCCTGGTCGTTCTGCTTGCCGGCCTGGTCGCCGCCGGAATCCACTTCCGGCCGCGCTTCGAGTCGCAGCCGCCGCAGATCCGCCTCGCGCCGGATTCGGCCGTGATCGGCGCCGCCCCGCTGGAGATCACCGCCCTCGACGCGGGCGCGGGCCTGAAGTCGCTGTCCATTACGCTGGCCGCGGGCGGTCCGGAAACGAGCATCGCCGCCGAGCAGTTCGCGTCGCCGGTCGCGGAGAAGAAGGTGAGCGTCGCGCTCGCCAAGCTGCCCGGAGTCAAGGAAGGACCGGCCACGCTGCGCGTCGTGGCGCGCGACGCGTCGTTGTGGGGCTGGTTCAAGGGCAACGAAACGGTGGTGCAGAAGCAGATCGCGATCGACCTCACGCCGCCCACCATCGAGCTGATCGCCGACGACCGCTACATCAATTTCGGCGGCGCCGGCGCCATCGTCTACAAGACCTCGGCCGATGCCGCGACCAGCGGCGTGCGGGTCGGCAAGCACTTCTTTCCCGGATTCCCCGGCCAGATCAAGGACAAGCCCGACCACCGGCTCGTGTTCTTCGCGCATCCCTACGATACGCCGCCGGGGACCAGGGCCGTGGTGGTGTCCACCGACACGGCCGGCAATACGCGCGAAATGCCGCTGGTCTACGAGCTGAAGGACGTCAAGTACCGCAAGAGCACTCTCACCCTGTCCGACAGCTTCCTGCAGAACACGGTGTCGGCGCTGGCGCGCGACCCGGCGGCGCGGCAGGGTTCACCGAAGGACTTGTTCGTCGCCGTGAACAAGAACCTGCGCAAGGAGAACGAGGACAGGATCACCGCGGTGACGAAGAAGGCATCGCCCTCGATGCTGTGGAAAGGCGCGTTCACCCAGCTCAGCAACTCGAAGGTCGAAGCCAACTTCGCCGATCTGCGTACCTATGTGTACAAGGGCGAAGCGATCGACACCGCCTATCACCTCGGCTACGACCTGTCGGTCACCAAGCGCTATCCGGTAGAGGCGGCGAACGGCGGCGCGGTGGTCCTCGCTGAGGACCTCGGCATCTATGGCAATACGGTGATTGTCGATCATGGCCTGGGACTCTTCACGCTCTATTCCCACTTGAGCGCCATCGACGTCAAAGTCGGTGACCGGATTACGCCCAAGCAGATCCTCGGGCGCACGGGCGAGACCGGTCTCGCCGGCGGCGACCACCTGCACTATGGGGTCTACCTGCACGGCGTGGCGGTCCTGCCGGTGGAGTGGTGGGACGGCAAGTGGATCAACGACAATATCCTGCCCAAGCTCGAGGGGCAGAGCGGTGAGGAGATCGCGGCCGCGCAGGCGCCGAAGAAGTCCGCGCGCGGCGGCGTGCGCAAGCGCCGCCGATAGCTGGTCAGGACGCCGTTTATCGCTCGGGTGGGACGCCCGCGCCGGGCGGCGTTACCTTTAGCTGAGCCTGGGGTTCTCGTTTTACCCGCGCTTCGACCCGCGGTTTTTGTTGCGGCTTGACCCCGGCGGTTTGTTGCGGCTTGACCCCGGGTTTTTGTTGCGGCTTGATCGCGGCGCTTTGTTGCGGCGCGACCACCAGGTCGGTCTTGACGGCTTTCACGCCTTCGACCTTGCGCGCCACCGCGATCAGCGTCGCCCTTTCAGCGCGCGACGTCACCGTGCCGCCGAGCTGCACCACCTTCTCATTCGTGGAGACGCTGACATTCGTCCCCTTGAGCTCTGGCTCCTTGGAGATCGCAGTCTTGACCCGATCGGTGATTGCGGCGTCGCTGGACGGCTTGGTGCAGCCCGCTGTGCCGAGCACCAGGGTGACGACGACGAGCGCGGTCGTTCGCTTGAGCAGGTTCATGTGTTTCTCCCTCCGTGAGGACGAATTGATTGTCCCATCCGGAGGCGCGGGGCATAGGCGAACTATTCCCTGCTCAGACAAGGAAACCGCGGATTTCTCACGCTATGCCCGGGAAGAAAACGCTTTATCGCGTACTCGAGAATCCGGCCGTAGGACAAGCCGAACTTGCGAGCAAGCAGGAAAGGCAGCGGGTCATCCCAAGCGAATAGGGCGAAGACTCTCGCTCCCCACAAGGACTTCAACCAGTCCTTGAATGTCAGCTCACCGCGCGCGTGATACTGCTGGAAGGCATGGAAGTCGGCGATGGACTCCAACCACTTGACCCCCTCCGCAGGCTCACGGCGCGCAGCGGGCCTCTGGCCGGTCAGATCCAGATACTGGATCAGGGGCAGGTTGATTCCGCAATAAGCCGTGAGCCCGTCGGAGAGCATCAGTCGGGGATTGAAATCCAGCAGCTTGTATTGGTTATCCTCCCCATCGCGCTTGTATTCCAATCCGGCAATGCCTCGATAGCCGATCGACTGGCAAAAGCGGGCTCCATTCTCAACAAGTCCAGGGTTGTGTTCGCTGATCGCCAGCGTGACCGTTCCGGAATTGGGCGGATATTGACGAACCTGCCTTCGCGGAAAGGCCGCCAAAACTTCGCCGGTCTCGCTCACATACAAAGAGAGGCTAAAAAGGTTGTCGTCAGGGCTGATGACATAGGACTGGACCAGGGCCGAGTGACCCGACGCCAGGACCTCTTGAAATCGACTCAAGAACTCCTCGGGCGACTGTACTTTGAAGCCCTTGTGCAGTCCCCCAAAGTGCCGCCTCCACTGATACCCCCAGTACGGCTTGATGAACGCCGGATAGCGTAACGAGTCTTTTACGGCAACAGCCTCGTCGTAGGTGCCCGGAAAGTACGACTTCGGAAACGGCGTGTCGTTTGCCGCCGCGAGCTCATAGAGTCTGCGTTTATTGACGACACTTTCGGCGAGATCTTCGGAAGGCAAGCTCATCAGGAACTTGTCTGCCAGTTGCGCGCGATGCCGGGAAAGAAAAAGGAAAAATAGATCCGAGGTCGGTAACAGGACGGCTTTTTGCGACCGATCCCTGACTTGATGCCTCAAGAATCGAACCAGGTTGTCCGGCTGCTCGAGGGGATCCGGGCAAACTTCCGCCGTGCAATAGCGCGACCGGAACCCCGCACGTCTGGCGCCGATATCGAACCCACTGACCGGTATCCCTTCCCTGCCCAGGCAGCGGGCTGCGGTCAGACCCGTCTCGTTCATTCCCAATACAAACGCTTCGATCCGGGTATCGAGTGCTGCTCTGGCAGTTCTCGTATGCATGAACATCGGACCTCGCCTTCCGGACAGTCGCACCGCTCCTTGTCAGAGTCTTACTTACGCCTTTCGCACTACATGCCGCGCAGAGTCGCGTAGTCCAGCTGGTTAACCGCGGCACGCATCCTGCGTATTGCAATCCGAGACTTAGATGCGAATCGTGCGAATGCTGCTGCGGGCACCACCGGCCGTCATGTACTGGCTGGGCGTCGGCCAAACGCGCGCGATGCAGGAGGGCGAGGACGCCATCTTTATTTGCCACGGTACGCCGCTTCGAGCAGCGCCGGGCGCGTGCCGGCCCGCCGCCGCCAGGCGACCATCATCTTCGACGACGGTTTGCGCAGCAACGTGCGCGTTGCCTATCCGATGCTGCGAGCGCTCGGCATTCCCGCGACGTTCTTCGTCTGTCCGGGTCTCATCGAGGAGCGTCGCTGGCTGTGGACCCACGAGGCGCGCCGCCGCCTGCAGTTTGCCGCACCGCAGGTGCGACACGAGCTCGCCCGCGAGCTGGGCGTGTCGGCCGAGGTCGAGGAGTTCGTCCAGTGGATGAAACAACTGGACTTTACGCGCCGCACGCGGGTGGAGGCGATGCTGAGGCACGCCACGGCCGCCTTCGTTGCGTCCGAGGCGGACCGTGAAGCGTTCGACCTCGCCGGGTGGGACGAGCTGCGCCCGCTCGATCCATCGATCGTCACCGTCGGCTCGCACTCGATGACCCATCCGGTATTGCCGAGCATGAGCGCCGGCGAGATCGAGGCCGAATTGGGCGAGAGCGGCGTGCGCCGCCACTATCGGGCGGCGGTCAACTCCGGCTCCACGGCCCGCCGGGATCCTCATCTGATGCCGAACCGGCATTTGAAGCGCGGCGTACTTCCCCTGGCGTGGCAACTGAATCATCCGCCAGCGCATTGACGCGGGAGCGGACGGCTCAGACTTAGGGTTTGTCTGAGAGGGATTGCCTGACTTGTAGAGGTAGGGATTGCCTGACTTGTGAAGGTAGGGGGTTAACCACAGACTCGGTAAATGGCCACCGCCCCCACTGGACGCCGCGTGCTGATCAAGGTGGTGCAGCAATACGGTCCGCACGGTGCGGCGGCTCGACTAGATATCAGTCCAACCCTGCTCGACCGTTTCTTAACAGGCCTGATGAACGTGCCGGACTCGTTGCTCATACGCGCCATCGACCTCTTGCCCGAAGACGCGCCGTCGGTCCCCGGGCCTTCGCTAGAAGCTCCCATAAAAAGCCCGCCGATCAAGTAGCCAAAAAAAGCCCGCCGAAGCGGGCTTCCCGACGAGGCAGCGGGCTAGTGCTTCATGGTTTCCGGCACTTTGCCGCCGTTTTCCGCCACCTTCCGCATCACTGCCTTGTGCAGGGCGATGTTCTGCTCGGCGCTGCCATGCGCACCCGCGTTCACATTGAGTTCCTGTGCCAGCTCCTTGCGGGCGTTGAGCGAAGAATCCAGCTCGAGGAGCTTGAGCAGGTCGACGATCGACTCGCGATAGTTTCCGCCGCCGCCTTTCTTCGAGGCCATATCTGCCAGCACCTGGTCGACGTCGACGTTTTGCAGCATGGGCTGCTGGCCGGCGTGCCCTGAAGCTTGGGAAGAAGCGGTGGTAGTCGACTGTGCGCCGCCGGTTTGCTGCTGGGAGGAGCTACGGCCGCGAAGCTTGTCGAAGATCGAGCTTAGGATGCCCATGGATCTACTCCTTGGTGAGGTGAGTGCTGGAGAGCAGCAACTTGCATACCCGGGCGATCAAGCAGTTAAGATTGTCGGAAATCGCGAGAGGCATTAACCATGTGGAAAACCATACTGCTCGTCGTGTGCTGCTGCGCCCCGGCCGCGCTGACCAGCCAGGCGAACGCGCAGGCTTATCCTTCCCGGCCGATCCGCATCGTCGTGCCGTACGCGCCCGGCGGCACCACCGACATCGTCGGCCGGCAGATGGGGCAGCGCCTGTCGGAAGCGCTGGGACAGTCGGTGGTGATCGAGAATAGGTCGGGCGGCAACACCGCGATCGGCGCCGACGCCGTCGCGAAAGCCGCGCCGGACGGGCATACGCTGCTTTTCACGAACGACGCCACCTTCGTGCTGAATCCGGTGCTATTCCCGTCTTTGCCTTACGACGTCAAACGCGATTTCGCGCCGGTCGCCACCGTCACCTACGTGGCGCTGGCCCTCGTCGTCAACTCGAGTGTGCCGGTCAACAGCTTCAAGGAACTGGTCGCCTACACACAGGCGAAGCGCGGCAGCCTGAGCTACGGCTCCTTCGGCGCGGGCAGCCAGCCGCACGTGATGGGTGAGATGTACAAGAAGCTGACCGGGACCGATCTGGTCCACGTTCCGTACAAGGGCGCGGGGCCGGCGGTGACCGACGTGCTCGGCGGCCAGATCCTGTTCACCTTTCCCGCTTTTCCGACCATCCAGGGCCATATCAAGGCGGGCAAGCTCAAGGTGCTCGCGGTGAGCGGCGACAAGCGCGTGCCGCTCGCGCCGGAGGTTCCGACCTTCACCGAGGCGGGCTACAAGGACATGGACATCGGCGCCTGGTACGCCTTCCTGGCCCCGGCGGCGACGCCCAAGGAGATCATCGCGAAGCTAAACTCGACTGTCGCCGGCGTGCTGGCCGACCGCGAGTTTGTCGAGAAGAACATGACCAGCCAGGGCATGGAGCCGATGACCTCGAGCCCCGAGCAGTTCGCCGAGCTGATTAGCAAGGAAACGGCGCGCATGCGCGACATCGTCAAGCAGTCGGGCGCCAAGGTGGAGTGACACCGCTCGAGGTTCTGCGGCGCTATCCGGCGCACGACTACACGCTGTACGGCGCGCTTGCGAGCCGCGCGCGACGCATACCGGAGCACAGCTTCATCGAGTTTGAAGATGCGCGGCTCTCGTATGCTGAGACCCGCGCGCGCGTGCACCAGGCGATGGCGCTGCTCGCATCCTACGGCGTGAAGCCGGGCGATCGGATCGCGGTCATGGCGCACAACCACCCGGCCACTGCCATCGTGTTCCTCGCGCTCGCCGCGCTCGGCGCGATGATGGTGGGCGTCAATCCGGACTTCGGCGAGAAGGAGGCGCACTACGTCCTGGAGCACTCGCAGTCGAGCGGCATCGTGTGCTCGCTCGCCGCGCTCGCCACGGTGCAAAGCGTGGCGCGCACGCTGGCGGCGCGACCCTGGATCATGACCAACGAGCCGAACCCGGCGGGATTGCCCGCCTGGCCCGGCGCGCTTTCCGGCGCCGTGCCCGATGCGCCCGCGCCGCTCGGTCAAGCGGACGACGTCTGCATCCTCGTCTACACCTCCGGCACGACCGGATTCCCGAAAGGCGTGATGCACAGCCAGCGCAGCGTGGTGCTCGCGGGCGAAGGCTTCGTGCGGCGCATGCATCTCGATCCCGCCGAGCGCATCCTTTGCATCATGCCGATGTTCCATGTGAACGCGATCTTCTATTCGCTCTCCGGCTCGATCGCCGCCGGCGCCACGCTGCTGCTCGAGGAGAAGTTCTCGGCATCGAAATTCTGGACGAGCGTGGCGACGCGCAAGGCGACCGAAGTGAATACCATCGCCGCGGTAATGAACATCCTGATGCGCCGGCCGCGCGCGGAGTTCGCGCCGAACCACACGCTCACCAAGATCTACGGCGCGCCGTTCTCGCCCGAAATCTATCGCGTGTTCGAAGAGGAGTTCGGCGTGCCGCATCTCATCGAGGGCTACGGCATGTCGGAGATCCCCGGCGTCTTCAGCAATCCGTTCGATGGCGAACGGCGCAAGGGCAGCATGGGCAAGCCGAGCCTGCATCCCGATCCGGCCGTGAATCTGGCGCAAGTGAAGATCGTCGACGAGCAGGGCAACGACGCCCCGGCCGGCGTGACCGGCGAGATCGCGGTGCGCACGCCGACCATCATGAAGGGCTACTATCGCGACCCGGCAGCGACCGCGGCCGCCTTCCGCGACGGCTTCTTCCTCACCGGCGACCTCGGCTGGATCGACGCGCAGGGTTACGCCTGGTTTGTGGCGCGAAAGAAGGACATCATCCGCCGGCGCGGTGAGAACATCTCGGGCGCCGAGATCGATCGCGTGGTGGGCGATCATCCCGAGGTAGTCGAAGCTGCCGCGATCGGCGTGCCCGCCGAGCTCGGCGAGGACGAGGTGCTGCTGGCGGTGGTGAAGAAGCCTGGCAGCCGGTTGACCGAGCAGGAGCTCGCCGCATGGTGCGGCGCGCGCCTCGCGCCGTTCAAGCTGCCGCGCTTCGTGCTTTTCGTCGACGCGCTGCCGCGCACGCCGACGCATCGCATTGCAAAATTCGAGCTGCGCAAGGACGCGACGCTGAAGCAGCGCGCGGTCGATCTCAACGAAAGGATTTCCCGTGGCCCGTAAGCGTCAGCCCATCAACAGCGACCTCGGCTGGAGCGCAGCCGATCGCATTACCGTGCGCGGTCTGGATCTGCCCAGCGAGATCATGGGGCACCTCAACCTCGGTGACATGGCGTTTCTCGAGCTCACCGGGCGCAAGCCGACGCGGGAGGAGTCGAAGCTGTTCAATGCCATCGCGGTCACCCTGGTCGAGCACGGCATGACCCCGAGCGCGATCGCTGCGCGCATGACCATTGTTGGCGCGCCGGAGGCGCTGCAGGCGGCCGTGGCGGCGGGCCTGTGCGGCCTCGGCAGCGTGTTCGTCGGCAGCATGGAGCACGTGGCGGGATTGCTGGAGGCGGCGCTGCCCTACGGCAAGGACCATGCGGGCGCGGATCTCGAGCGGCTGGCCGGCGAGATCGTCGATCGCCATCGCGCCGAGAAGCGCATCCTCCCCGGCATCGGGCACCCCATCCACAAGCCGGTCGACCCGCGCGTGCCGCGGCTCTTTGCGATTGCCAAGGAAACGGGCTTCCACGGCCGCTACGTCGAGCTGATGAAGGCAATCCAGGCGCGCGCGGAGGCCGCATCGGGCCGCGTGCTGCCGATGAACGCGACCGGCGCCATCGGCGCGCTCGCCTGCGAGCTTCGCTTTCCGCCGCGCATCGTGCGCGGGTTCGGCGTGCTCGCCCGGGCGATCGGCCTGGTCGGCCACATCATGGAGGAATGGGAGCAGCCGATGGCGCTGGAGATCTGGCAGCGGGTGGATGAAGAGGCGAGCGAGGCCGCGCGGAATAAAGGGAGCGCGAGCTAGAGAGGAACTATATAAGTCAAGCCAATAATGTTTCTTATTCGGCGACGCGCGGCGACCGGCGCTCTCAAGGGGCCCATACTGATCGATGCTTGGCTTCGATACCTGCGTCCATTGCATTGTCTTAAAGGACGCCGGCCCCGACATGGAGCCGCACCCCGAGCTTGGCAACCCTCGACCTCGGGAGATGGGTTCTTCTTACGACTGCAATACCTGCGGGACACAATGGACCTACCACTCGAAAAACGGATGGAAATCCGAGGTGAAGGTCTCGCCGACGCAGCGCACAAGTACAGGAATGAAATGACACTCGCAGAATTCATCATCCGCAACATGGAACTCATCCTCAGCGAATGGGAGAAGTTCGCCCGCACCATTCCCGCAGCCGAGGGTATGGATACCAAAGCCCTTCGCGACCATGCGGAGAAGATGCTGAAAGCGTTTGCGCACGATCTCGTCCAATACCAGAGCGCGGCGCAACAGGCGGCCAAATCCAAGGGGGAAGCGCCGGCGCCGCTGTGCAAAGACGACACGGCGGCAACGAGCCACGGCACCGAGCGCTTTGCCGAGGGATTTGATTTGAAAGCGCTGGTTTCGGAATACCGCGCCTTGCGAGCAACCGTGACCCGGCTGTGGACCCCTGAAATGGGCTCAGAGGACCGCGAGACACAGTTGGCGCGCTTTAACGAGGCAATCGATCAGGCGCTGCACGAATCCGCGCTGCGATACTCCGACGAAGTCAATCGTGCCCGTGAGCTGTTCCTCGGCGTAGTCGGCCACGATCTTCGCAACCCGCTTGGTGCAATCTCGCATTCCGCTGAGTATCTGCTGCAAACGAACGGGCTTTCCGGCGAGCAAACGATGGCGACCGCCGCCATCCAGAGGAGCGCCACGCGGATTGAGAAGATGTTGTCTGACCTGCTCGATGTGACTCGTACGAGATTGGGCGGCGGGCTGCCCATCGAGCCGAAGCCAATGGACCTCGCCCGCACCGCCAAACACGTCACCGAAGAGGCGCATGCATTTCACCCAAACTGCAACGTGGTCTTCACCGCTACCGGCGATTGTCGCGGGACATGGGACGAAATCCGCCTCTACCAGCTTCTGACGAACCTGGTGGAGAACGCCATACGGCATGGAGCTGCCGAAAGGCCGGTGAGGGTCGAGGCAGTCGGGAAAGCTGACGAAGTTCAAATAGCCGTCCACAACGATGGCTCTCCGATTCTGCAGTCGGACATGCGCCGCATCTTTGAACCAATGAAGCAGGCTGAACATGCGCCCAACCGAGTCCAAGGTCTCGGACTTGGTCTGTACATCGCCCGTGCCATAGCCACGGCTCACCACGGCGCCATCAACGTGGAATCCACGAAGGAGGGGGGCACGACTTTCACTGTGCGCCTGCCTCTTCATGCACGCGCCGCCGTAGTAGAGCGGCGCAGGGTACAGTCAGGTAGGCGACTGAATGACGGGCAACTGCGGGCTTGACGAAGCGAGGAAGCCTAGTGCCGCGGTCGGTGCCGAACTAGAATTTCCGCCATGAAACCAGTCTACGCTCTGTTCCTCGCGCTTTTCTTCGCCGCCGGCGCGGCGCTCGCGCAGCAGGATCGCCCGGTGCGTTTCATCCTGCCGAATGCCGCGGGCTCCGGCGTCGACGCCATCACGCGCGCCGCGCAACCCGCATTCGCCAAGGCGTTCGGCGCTCCGGTCGTGGTGGAGAATCAGACCGGCGCCGGCGGCGTCATCGGATTGCAGGCGCTGGCACGCTCCGCACCCGACGGCAACACGCTCTCCGTGGTGTCCAACAACGTCGTGATCTTCCCGAGCGTGCTGAAATCGCTGCCCTTCGACATGCCGGGCGATTTCACGCCGATCGCGCAGGTCGGCTCGACCCCCATGGTGCTGGTCGTCAACCCGTCGAAGGTCTCGGCGACGAACCACAAGGAGCTCGCCGCCCTGATCAGGAGCAAGCCCGACGCGCTGAACTACGCTTCGAGCGGCAGCGGCACCATCCTGCACCTCGCCGTCGAGCTCTACCTCGACGCCGCCGGCCTGAAGACGAGGCACATCCCGTACAAGGGCGTCGGTCCGATGGTGACCGACCTGCTCGGCGGACAGGTGGACTTCGCGGCGGCCGCGCTGCCGAGCGTGCAGGGGCACATAGCGAGCGGCAAGCTGCGCCCGATCGGCATGTTCCCCGCGCAGCGCACGCCCGCCGCGCCCAACATCCCCACCTTTGCAGAGCAGGGTCTCGCCAATTTCGAAGTCGAGGCCTGGTTCGCGGTGATCGGACCGAAGGGAATGAGCCCGGCGACCGTGAAGAAGGTCCATGACGCCGTGGTTGCCGCGTTCAACGACCCGGCGGTGTCGGAAGCGATGGCGAAGCAGGGGAACACGATTCGTGTCTCCAGCACGGAGCAGACGCAGGCCGCGTTTCGCAGCGAGCTGGCGAAATACGCCGACCTGGTCAAGAAAGTCGGCCTTGAGCCGCAGTAGCGCTCTCAGCTCGGTGGACGGCTCGCCTTTGCGTTGAAGTCGTGCCGGATGCGCCGCTCTTCACCAGCGTTGACCGTCATGTACGTGAGATAGGGCTTTCGCGATCCGCTGCGGATCTCGACGCGATGCATTCCCGGCTCGAGCTCGAGCGTGGTGAGCGGCGGTGTGCTCCCGTAGTGCTCGCCATCGATGTAGAGCTCGCCTTGCGGCGATACCGCGATGGTGAGCTTCGCCATGACGACAGGCTGCAACTGCCGAGCCTTCGCCTTCGGTTGCGCCGGGCGCGGCGCCTCCTGCTTCGGGGCGCTGTCGCCTGTTACTGCTTGCTCAGGCTCGGGAGGGGGCAAGCTTTCGGTTTGTGCCGAAGGGCCGGGCTCCTCCACAAGCGGCTGCGGTGGCAACGGGCTCGGCGCGGACGCGACTGACGATTCTTCGGGTCTCGCATCGCTTGCTGCAGGCGGCGGTGACGCCTCTGGCGCAGCGGGAGCCGGCGCGGGTTTCGGAGCGGGTTGCGGCGCGGGTTGCGGCGCGGGTTCCGTGGCGGCTTCCTTGCGTGCTTCGCTCACAGGCGGGGGCGCGGTTGAGGGGGACGGCGTGGCCACTGTCGCCGGCGGCGGTGCTTCCCGCATTCCACTCGCGAGGATCAGTCGTTCGATGAGATCGGGCGAGGAATACAAGACCACGGTGAGTCCAATAGACAGCACGGCGAGCATCAGGGCGAGCGCCGCGAGGAATGCCGCCCGCGATCCAGAGGGTTGTTCCGGCCTGGGCTCGGGGTCCTTTATGAACTGCGTCTCGCGCTCGTGGAATGCCTCGCCAGCCGGTATCGGCGCAGGGTCGGGGGATCGGTTTGCAATCGGTGTCCGCAACGTGGGCTCGGTCGCGCGTGGCGGCACGCTTGCCGTCGATTCCCTGGTGACGGGGTTGGCGACGGGTTTGGTGGCGGCGCTGGTGGCGGCGCCGGCGCCGGGTCCCAGCCCGAGCTCTTCCTCGATGAGCTGCAAGTCGCGGAGCAGCATGCGGGCGTTGGTGAAGCGCTCGTCCGGATCCCTGGCGAGCATGCGCAAAACAAGCGCGTCGAGCGCGCCGGGGACATGGGGGTTCACCTTGCTCGGCAGCGGCGGCTCCGCACGAAGGATGTTCTCCCTGATCTGCTCCGGCGAATCGCCTTCGAAGGGCGCGCGGCGCGTGAGCATTTCGTAGAACACGGCGCCGAGCGAGAACAGGTCCGAGCGATGGTCGACCGGGTCGCGGCGCACCTGCTCGGGGGACATGTAGCGTAGCGCCGCCGCGCCGATCTGCCCGGTACCGAAATCGCCGATCTTCGCCACGCCGTCGCGCAGGACAATGATGTTCGACGGCTTGACGCCCCGGTGCACCATTTTTTCCTCATGGGCATAGGCGAGGGCGGAGGCGATGTCATCGAAGGTCTGGATCGCGCGTGCGATCGAGAGCGGCCGCGCGTCCAGTATTTGCCGCAGGCTCTCGCCCTCGACCAGCTCGGTCGCGACGAACGCGGTGCCGCCGGCTTCACCGGCGTCGAAAATCCTGACGATATTGCGGTGCCTCAGGCGCGCGCCCGCGCGGGCGTTCTGGAGGAACAGTTCCGCCAGTTTCGCGTTGGGCTCGCTGAACAACGCGGGATCGACGACCTTCAGCGCAACCACCGCGCCGGTGGAGCGATCGCGCGCGGCGTAGACCGTGCCTATCGCACCGCGTCCGAGCTCACGCAGAATCGTGTAGCGTTCAAGTGGGTTCTCTTGCGTCATCCTTGGGTTTGACGGTAGCAGTCTTCGGCCTTCAGGGCGCCTTCGTGCCTCGCTCGCGCAGTTTATCCAGAAGCTGGACGACCTCCCGCGGATCGCACGGTTTAAGGAGGTAATGATCGAACCCTACCTGTTGGGCAACGAGCCGGTCGCCCGCCTGCCGCCACATTCCAGAAATGGCGATCATCAGCGGCCGGCGCATGTCGGTGAACGAATGGCGGACCGCCTGGGCAACCGCATAACCGCTGAGGTCCGGAATCGATATGTCGAGGATGATCGCGTCAGGCCGGAAGCTTGGGACCGCCGGTAGCACCTCAGCCCCGCTGTGAACGGCGCGGACAACGTGGCCCTCCAGCTCCAGCAGGGCAGTCAGTGTTTGCACCGTGTCGGCATCGTCGTCAGCCACGAGCACACGCAAGGCGCGATCGATGTTTCTGCGCTCCCCGCGGGGCCGCTGCGGGCTGGGTTCCATGCTGGATCTACGGTATTTGTCGCCGCTCGCCGCGCCTGCGGTCGTCGTCCGGTCGCGCTGCGCACTCCGGCGCGCGACTCTTCAGCTCCGAGTCCAGCCACGCCGCTATGTCGAAGCCCATGAAAATCGTACCGGGATAGAACCGGGTTCCCGGCGTCACCTGAATACGACCGTTAGGACCATCAAATGTGCCGGCCCTCGTGCATGTCCACGAACCATCGTGGTTGCGGCAAAAGTGCTCGGCGAACTGATCCATACGATAGCCATCTTGGCTCAGCGTGGTTACGGCCAGTGCTGGCGCGACCTGCCCTGTCGGCACGGGTCCCGGGAGCGCGAGTCGTCGCGGTTTCCGCTACACCGCTCGATCCAAACCCGCGCCGAAAAATGTCGGTAGACTCCTGACGGTTTCCTGACGGCACACAACCAAATGAGCAGCAGCGGGATTCGGTTCGGCGGCGAGGCGCACGGGCGCTATGCCGCCTCGCGGGCTGCGCCCGGCGGCTCCACGGGTCACGGCAGCGCGCAGCGCGCCCTTCGAATCCTGGTCGCCGATGATGACCGTGACAGCGTGCTCACGCTGCTGATGCTGCTGAGGGACGAAGGTCACGATGTGCGCGGCGTTTACTCCGGTCGCCAAGTCATGGGACAGGTCCTCGATTTCGACCCGGACGCGGTCCTGCTCGACATCGCCATGCCGGACTTGAGCGGATGGGAAGTCGCCCGGACCATCCGAGCGCGGCGCGGAGCAGAGCGGCCTTTGCTGATCGGTATCAGCGGCGAATATAAGCAAGGGGCCGACAAGGTGTTGGCTCAGATCCTCGGCTTCCACCACTACCTGGTGAAGCCGTACGCGCCGGCGGAGTTGCTGTCGCTCCTTGGCGCCTCTTAGAGACCCAAGCGCCGGAGATTAAGGAGTAGCCGGCGCTATTCGCTCCGAACTGTAACTTCCTTGACGTTATTTCGCCGGCCGCGCGGGAATTTCGCACGCCGCCTTGCGGTGGGACGCTGATACATTCCTGATGAATGAGGGAATCAAGACAGGCGATGCTGCAGAAGGCCGTGGCGCTGGTGGGCCGGGACGCGCTTGCCAGCGGTCTGAAAGTCCCCATTCCGGTTCTCGAAGCGTGGCTGAGCGGCAACGGCACGATGCCTGACGGCAAGTTGACCGCCCTGATCGCGGTTCTCGACGAGATCACCAACCCGCCAAGCGCGATGTAGTGGTAGCGCGACATCGATATTCGCGGCGGCGCTACATGCGCCGCCCCCAGCCGCGCAGAGAATCGGGCGATGAGTGCCAAGAGGGACTCCGAGTCCCCCAGCCAGCAACCCCAGGATGCCAAAGCTCCGCGCTCGCTCCGCATTCTCATGGCCGACGATGAGCGCGACACCGTGCTCACGCTGATGATGCTGTTGCGGGAGGACGGGCACGAGGTGCAAGGTGTGTACACCGGCCGCCAGGTGCTCGAGGCGGTCGGTGGCTTCGATCCCGACGTAGTGGTGCTGGACATCGCCATGCCCGAGCCGAGCGGCTGGGAAGTCGCTCGTACCATCCGCATGCACGCGGACGGCAATCGTCGGATGCTGATCGGGATCAGCGGCGAATACAGGAACCACGTAGACAAGCTTCTTGCCACCGTGGTCGGCTTCGATCATTACCTGCTCAAGCCGTACCGTCCGAGCGCATTGATCGCATTGCTCGCACCGCTGCGCACAGCGGCGGTGAATTAGCTGTCGGGGCTTTCCCGACCGCGGGTTTGCGCCGCGCGTGTTAAAAAAAGCCCGGCCGCGGGACCGCGCGGCCCAGATCGAAGGCATGCGCGCGTGCGCTACACCATAGAGAAACAGGATGGCCATCTCAAGGCCGAGATGGTCGAGCGAGACACGGCGGAGGAGACGGCCGAGTTCGTCGAGGCCATCGTGGAAGCGCTGCGCGCCGGCCCGGTCGACAAGCTGCTGATCTCGATTCGCGACTCGCGCCCGGTGTTCAGGGTGGAGCAGTGGCGCCTTTCAGCCGCGCTCGACCAGGTGATGAGCATCGCCGGCCTGAAGGTGGCGTTCATCGCCGATACGCGCGAGCTGCAGATGTCGCAGCAGTACATCGCGCTCCTCGGCCGGCAGCGGGGATTGCAGTTCGAGGCCTTCGACAGCGAGGCGGCGGCGCTAACCTGGCTTACTTCCGTTTCTTCCGCTTAGCCTTTTTCCTGGATTTTTTTCGCTTCACGCGTCGACCAGGAGTTGCGCGAATTTCCTGCGCTGCGCCTGCGATTTGACCGCCACGGCGCTTACTCCGGCTTGATGCTCGCTTCTTTCACCACGCGGCCCCATTTCACGAAGTCCGCCTTGATGCGCTCCACCGTCTTCGCCGGCGGCTCGATCTCGGCGTCGCAGCCGGTGGCGTTGATCTGGTCCATCACCGCCTTGTCCTTGCCCACTTTCTCCAGGGCCTGGGTCCAGCGGGTGACGACTTCCGCCGGCAGTCCCGCAGGTCCGAGCACGCCGTACCACGCGGTGGAATCAAAGCCTTTCAACCCAACTTCGTCCATCGTCGGCACGTCCGGAAACGCGGCCGAGCGTGTGGGCGACGTTACCGCGATGGGGCGGATCCGACCGCCCTTCACCGCGCCGACCGCCGGGCCAAGCGAGGAAAAGAGCATCGGGATCTGGCCGCCGATCAGGTCGGTCATCGCCGGGCCGCCGCCCTTGTACGGCACGTGCAGCAGGTTCGCGCCGGTGACGCTCTTGAAGTATTCGCCCGAGAGGTGGTGCGGACCGCCGACGCCGGAGGTGCCGTAGCTCCACTTGTTCGGGTCTTTTTTCGAAAGATCGATCACGTCCTGGACGGTGCGCATCGGCGTCGAGGGATGCACCGCGAGCAGGCTGCCGCTGCCGCACACGTGGCCGAGGTGCGTGAACGAGGTGATGTTGTTGTAGCCGACCTTGTTCAGGTGCGGCGCGACGGTGAGCGGGCCGCTGTCGAAGTAGTAAAGCGTGTAGCCGTCGGCCGGCGCCTTGGCGATCGCCTCCATCGCGACGCCGCCGGCGTTGCCCGGGCGATATTCGAACACCAGCGGCTGGCCGAGCAGCGGCTCGAGCCGGCGCGCGAGCGGGCGCGCGCCGGCTTCGGCCGAGCCACCAGCGGTATAGCCGATCATCAGCCGGATCGGCTTGTTCGGGTAGCCCTGCGCCAGCGCGAGCGAGGCGCACAAAAGGCAAAGGCCGGCAATCGCAGCGAGGCGGATCATGTGAGCGCCGCCAGTGCGCGCCTGGTGTCGGAGAGATCGCCCGCTACCTTGCGGATCGGCACCGGCGACTCGCGCACCAGCATCGGCACGGCCACGATCCCGTGCTCGCGCGCGAGCGCGGGATGCTCCTGCAGGTCGATCACGTCGATGCGGTAGCGTCCCTTGAGATATTGCCGGCACAGGCGCTCCAGGTTGGTTTCGGTGCGGGAGGTGAGCCAGCCGCGCCCGGAGACATAGAGGCGCAGCAGCCATTCTTCCTGGGGGATTCGCATGGGTCGCTAGCTTAACCTTTCGCCTTTTTTTCGTCTTCGGCGCTCGATTGCAGGCGCTCGGCGCTCTCGCGCACCCGGTTGGCGCTCGCCTGGAGGCGGTCCGCGTGGGACCGGGCGCGCCGGGCGGAGTCCCGCCGGCGGGCTGGGTCCAGGCGTGGCCAGGGGTCTTCGCGGCGAGGGCGAGGGTGCGGGTCGGAGCCGACCCTGCCGTGGCGTCACTCACGTTTCATGATTCTACTGTCCGGGGGCGCCTGTCTATCGGTACCATTGCGACACTACATAGGAGGAGTCATGATGAAAATCGCCACCGCCGTTGGGCTCGCCGTCGCTGCGGCTTTCAGCCTGAACGCCGCCGCCCAGACCAAGACCGTCAAGGTGCAGTCGAGCTGGCCGGCCAGCTTGACGATCCAGGACCACCTGCGAATCCTGTCGGAGCGCGTGGACAAGCTGACCGGTGGCTCAATGAAGATCGAGGTCCTCGCCGCCGGGCAGATCGTGCCGCCGTTCGAGGTGCTCGATGCCACGCACAAGAAGGTGATCGACGGCTGGCACTCGATCTCGTACTACTGGGTCGGCAAGAACCCGGCCGCGGCGCTGTTCTCCGGACCGCCGGGAGGCCCGTTCGGAATGGATCACATGGATTACCTGGGCTGGCTCTACGTCGGCGGCGGCCTCGACATGTGGCGCGAGTTCTACCAGAAGGACCTCAAGCTCGACCTCATCGTATGGCCGGCGCATCCCTCGAGCCCGCAGGCCTTCGGCTGGTTCAAGAAGCCGCTCAAGTCGGTCGCCGACTTCAAGGGCATGAAGTGCCGCCAGACCGGCCTCAACGCCGAGATCTACGCCAAGCTCGGCCAGTCGGTGGTGAACATGCCGGGCGGCGAGATCGTGCCGGCCGCGCAGCGCGGCGTGATCGACTGCGCCGAGTGGGTCGGCGGGATCGAGGACCTGCGCCTCGGCCTGCCGGGCGTGTTCAAGTACCACTACACCCCGGGCATGCACGAGAACAACTCGATCGGCGAGTTCGGCCTGCACCTCGATGTCTGGAAAGGGCTCAGCCCGCAGCAGCAGCAGGCGGTGCAATCCGGGATCAACGACGCCTTCATCGCCTGGAACACGCGCTGGCAGCGGCAGAACGCCGACGCCATCGAGGAGATGATCAAGAAGCACGGCGTGCAGGTGCGCCGCACCCCGCCCGACATCCTGATCGCCTCGCTCAAGGCCTGGGACGAGGTCGCGGCGGAGCATTCGGCGAAGAACCCGACCTTCAAGAAAGTGTACGAGTCGCAGCGCGAATACGCCTCGAAGGTGGTGCCGGCCAAGCGCTACATGCACCCGCCGTATTCCTTCGCGGCCAACTACTACTGGCCGCAGGAAGGCGCTCCGTCCGGCGCCAAGGGCGGCGCGAAGAGCGACGCCGCGAAGAGCAAGTAAGCCGCTAGAGTAGGAGGGTGGCCGCCAAAGACGAAACCCTCCGCTGGCCGACCAACCTGGACCGCGGCGGGATCGAATCCCGCCTGGTCCAGGTCCGCGACGGCGCGAAAGCCGCGGGACTGGATTCGGTCGCCGCTCTATTCGAGAATGTCGCCGCGCTGAGCGCCGCGCAACTCGGACACAACGTCCTGTCCGCGCTGGAGCTGCTGCAGGAGGCGCATCAGGACCACGCCATCACGCGCCAGCTCGAGATGGTGGCGTTGAACCTCAAAAATCTCAGAACGTAATGCGGAAAAGGGGTCAGGACCCTTTTTCGCGTAGCTACGCGCAGCTCGTCGAAAAAGGGTCCTGACCCCTTTTCCTAGTGGTCGGTGCGCCGCCGCTTCGGCCCGGGCGCCATCGCGGCGCGCCGGTCGTGCTCGGCGAGGATCACTTCCATCGCCTTTTCGAATATCGCGCGCGGCGGTCCGGATTTGCCCTCGACCCAGTCGGCGAGCTCGTCGGCCTGGACGCCCAGGAAGGAAGCGAGGTTTGACCGCCCGCCCCGCAGCACTTCGCACTGCTGCAGGATGCGCGCGCACATTTCGGCCCAGCGTGGCTTGTGTTCCATGGGCTGAGGGACAGCGCTACGGGACGGAGGTTCGGGCTGTTTTTCTACTCGAGCGCGCGCTTGACGGACCGGTCGACCTTGGTGGCGGTGCGCTCGACGAACTTCCCGCTGCGCGTGGCCGTCTTCTCGACGAACTTGCCGGCGCGCTTGGCGGTTCTCTCGGTTCCCTTCACGGCGCGGTCGACCGTGCGCTCGGCGCGGTTCGGCTTGTCCTCGGCTGTAGCCGCAAAGCTACACAAGATTGCGGCGGCCGCTACGGCTGCTCTCAGCATGAAGGTGGACCTCCCAGCTAGCATTCTAGGAGAAGAACCACCAATAAGGCACTGTGTACAAAGACCTCGGCGAAGTTCGTGCGCACTATGCCGCACTCCGCGACCTAATCGCCGCGAACCCCGGAGGCGGCGAGGACGCCGCCACGCTCGGCAACGTTTCGGTGCTGTGCGAAGCGGCGATCGCCGCGCTCGAAGATCCCGAATGCCGCCAGCGCCTCCGCCTGGTGGACCAGTACGCCGCGGACCTCTTCTCGAGTGGCGAGCACCGCAAGTGGGACCGCGCGCGGATGACCGGTGCCGATTACCTGCGGCTGCAGATCCTCATCGCGCTCGAAGGCGTCAACACCCGGCTGTTCTTCCTGAGCGCCATGCGTGATCGGGAGATCCCCCATTTAGCGCATCCCGCCGGCCCCACGTAGGCACGCTGCCTGCTGCGACCGGGCATGCGCTTGCCGTTCAAGCAGGGCTGGCAGTTGGCGAAGCAGGCCGTCACGGCCTGGTCTGACGATTACGCGGCCAGCATGGGCGCGGCGCTGTCGTACTACATGCTGTTCTCCATCGCGCCGCTGCTCCTCATCGTGATCTCGGTGGCCGGGTTCATCTTCGGCGACGAGGCGGTGCGCGGCGAGCTCACCGGCGGTTTGCAGTCCCTCATGGGCGAGGAAGGGGCCAAGGCGATCGAAGGTCTGCTCGCGAGCGTGAGCGAGCCGAAGGAAGGCATCATCGCCACCGTGATCGGCTTGCTGGTGCTGCTGCTCGGTGCGACCACGGTGTTCGGCGAGCTGCAGAACGCGCTCGATCGCATCTGGCGCGCGCCGGCGCGCAAGCAGGTGAGCGGCCTGTGGCGGCTGCTGCAGTCGCGCCTGCTGTCGCTCGGCATGATCCTGGGCATCGCCTTCCTCCTGATGGTCTCGCTCGTATTCGACGCGGTGCTGCAGGGGCTGGGCAAGGTCTGGGGCACCGGCGCACTGGAGGCGTTCGCGCAGGTGCTCAATCTCGTGGTCGGCTTTCTCCTCACCACCACCGTCTTCGCGCTGATCTACAAGCTCATGCCGCGCGCGAAGATCGAGTGGCACGACGTATGGGTCGGCGCCGCGGTCACCGCCGTGCTCTTCACCCTCGGCAAATTCCTCATCAGCATGTACATCGGCCGCAGCGCGATCGCGTCGTCGTTCGGCGCCGCCGGCTCGCTGGTGGTGGTGATGATCTGGGTCTACTACTCCGCGCAGATCTTCCTGCTGGGCGCCGAATTCACCTGGGTGTACGCGCACTCGCACGGCTCGCGCCGCGGCGAGAAGCGCCCGGGCGCGCCGGTCGACGAGATGGACCAGCCGAAACCCGTGCCCGCCACCGCGCCCGCCGCCGTGCCCGCGCGGCTCACGACGATGCCGACGCCGGTGCCGGTGCTGCGTGTGCAAGAAGAACCGGTGCACCAGGAACCGGTGCCCGTCCTCAGGCGCAAACCGCTCTACACCTTCGGCGCCGCCGCGGCGCTCGGCATCCTGGCCGGCATGCTTTTCCGCCACGACGACTACGGCATCCACGCGCCGCGCCGCCTGCGCCACCGCAAATCCTGGTTCGCGTGAATTAAGTCGGTAATTCGGGGTCAGGGTCGCAATTCGTTTTAAAGCGAATTGCGACCCTGACCCCGAATTAGGAATTCCGCTATGCTCCGCGCATGTTCGTGGGGAGAAAAGCCGTCGTCGCTGTCGTAGCGCTCGCCATTGCCGGCAGCACCGCCTACTTTCTCTACGCGGGCCAGCAGAAGAAGCAGCAGCAGCGCCGCGTGGCGGAGCTGCTCGCCGACACCACCACGCTGCTGCGCAAGGCGCTGACCGCGCCGCCGCCGGCCGAGGCCGTCAGCCGCATCGACGACAACCTGAAGGCGGCGAAGGCGCCGCGCGACCCGATGCTCGGCGCCGCCGCCGAGGACTATATCCACGGCGCGCGCGAGATCGTGCGCCACCGCAGCGCAGCCGAGCGCCTGACGCGCGAGGCGGCGATGAGCCGCCGCGCGCTCAGCATGCACATGGCGGCGGCCTCCGGCCGCGACACCTACTGGATCCGCATCGCCACCGACCTCAAGAAGCGCGTGGAGCGCGATCACTTCGAGCTCGACACCTCGCTCAAGGCGGTTTCCCACCTGCTCTTCACCCTGCCGGAAGCGCAGCAGCGCCTCGCGCCGCAGGTCGGCGCGGCCCTGCTGCTGGAAGAAGGCGAGCGGCGCGCGGCGCGCGAGCGCGCCGAGCAGCACGCCAAGCGCGCGCACGACGAGCTGGAGAAGGTCCGCCGCCTCGCGCTGCCGCGCTAGCGCGCGATGTTCACCTGGCGCAAGTGGTGGCTGCTGTTCGGAGGGCTCTGGGCGCTGGTCGCCGCGCTCCAGGTCGTCACCATCCTCGCGTTCTCACCCGACGAGCAGGAAAAGGCGCTGCGGCCGGCGCTGTTCGGCGTCGCGCTTCCGGCCGCGGCTTACCTGCTGGGCTGGCTGTGGGAGCGCTTCATTTCGCGGGCACCGCGGCACAAAGCGAAATAATCAGCTTCTCCAGCTTGCGCGCGTCCGCGTCGAAGCGGCGGATGCCGTCGGCGAGCTTGTCGGTCGCCATCGCGTCCAGGTTGTGCTCCCAGCGGAAGGCTTTTTCATCGAGGGGGGTTTTGTCCCCGGGCTGAGCGCGCGCCTTTTCAACGGATAACTTGCGCTCGATGCGTCCCTCGACCTTGGATAACTTTTCCAGCAAGTCAGGCGCAATCGTCAGCAGGTCGCACCCCGCGAGCGCGAGGATCTGGCCGGTCTTGCGGAAGCTCGCGCCCATCACCTGCGTCTTGTAGCCGTGCTTCTTGTAGTAGTTGTAGATGCGCGTCACCGAGGCGACGCCGGGATCGTCTTCGAGCGGGATGTCGTCGACCTTGCGGCTCTGCTTATGCCAGTCGTAAATGCGGCCGACGAAAGGCGAGATCAGCGTGACGCCGGCATCGGCGCAGGCCACTGCCTGCGCGAAGGAGAAGAGCAGCGTCATGTTGCAATGGATGCCTTCGCGCTCGAGCTTCTGCGCGGCCTTGATCCCTTCCCAGGTGCTCGCGAGCTTGATCAGCACGCGCTCGCGCTTGACGCCGGCTTCCTCGTACAGCGAGATAAACCGCCGCGCCTTTTCCACCGATTTCTCGGTATCGAACGACAGGCGCGCGTCGACCTCGGTCGAGACGCGCCCCGGGATGTGCTTGAGGATCTCGCAGCCGAAGTTGACGAACACGCGGTCCATGTCGCGGTCCATCAGGTGACGGAAGCGGGGATCTTCGGCGGAGGCGAGGAGCAGCGAAGGGTTGGTAGTCGCGTCCTGCGGCTTCCAGCGCGCGACTGCTTCGATATCACCCGAGTCGGCGACTACGAGCGAATATTCCCGTAGGGATTCAAGATTCGAGAGCATTACAAAACATAACACAGGAGGAATCATGTTTGAGCGGGCGGGGCTTAGGCTCATCACGATGGAAGCGGCCCCGCTGGTACAGACGAATCACCGCGTACGGACTGCCGCGTTCGCCTTCTGTTTCGCCGTGGTCGGCCTCTACCTCTGGCAGCGCGGCGGCGCCGGGCCGGTGGCCTGGAGCCTGGCCGCGCTGCAATTCCTGGTTTATCCACAGCTCGTCTACTGGCGCGCGAAGGTTTCGGCGCAGCCCGCGCGCGCCGAGCTCGACAATCTCTACCTGGATGCCGCGCTGCTCGGCGCCTGGTGCGCGGAGCTCGGCTTCCCGACCTGGATCGCCTTTTTCTTCGTCGGCGCGACCACGCTCAACGCGGTGGTCAACCGTGGCGCGCACGGCGCCGCCTGGTCGCTCGCCTGCACCGTGGCCGGCGCGCTGTTGTGGGCGACGGTGCGGCGCGTGGAGTACGCGCCCCTGACGAGCGATCTCGTCACTGCGATGTGCGTCGCCGGGTCGCTGTGCTACGCGGGCGTGGTGGGCACCATGGTGCACCGGCAGAACCGCGGCCTGGCCGCCACGCGCGACGCGCTGCGCGCGAGCGAGGACCGCTATCGCCTGATCGCCGAGAACGCGGGCGACCTCATCGCCATGCTCGACCACGAGGGCCGCTGGCTCTATGCCAGCCCGTCATACAAGCGCGTACTCGACCCCGCGGATCTCGCGCCAGGGGTCGACGCCTTCCGCCGCGTGCACCCGGACGACGCGCAGCGCGCGCGTGCCGGCGTGCTGCGCTCGGCGGCGAGCGGCAAGCCGCGCGAGGTCGCGCTGCGCCTGATCGACCGCGAGGGCCGCGTGCGCAAGTACAAGTCGCGCGTGCAGGCGATTGGCGACCCGGACCAGTCGCTCGCCTCCCAGCGCCTGCTGCTGGTGTCGCAGGACGTCACCGACCTGCGCGAGAGCGAGGAGCGGCTGCTGCTCGCGGCGCACGCGTTCGAGGGCATGACCGAGGCAATCGTGATCACCGCCGCCGACGGCACGGTCGTGACCGTGAATCGCGCGTTCAGCGAGCTCTCGGGCTTTACGCGCGACGACGTGCTCGGCCAGTCCGAGCGCGCGATCCGCAATGCGCTACAGCCGCCGGAGTTCTACGACGAGGTGGCACGCACGGTCGCCAGGGACGGCTACTGGTCCGGCACCACCTGGGCGCGGCGCAAGAACGGCTCGGTGTACCGCGAGTGGCGCAGCATCCGCGCGGTGAAGGATGCGGCCGGCGCGGTCACGCACTACGTCATCGTGTTCTCCGAGGTCACCGCCGGCGCGCTGACAGACTCTGACACCGCGCCGCCGGCGCGCGCTTAGTCTCTACGCCGTGCCAAATTCCGCAGCCGAAACCGGCGGCCACCGCCGCGCGTTAGTCAATTACCGCATCCGCACCGGCGCGTTCGCCTACTGCTTCGGCGTGCTCGGGGTGCATGCGTGGCAGAACGGCTTCGGCCCGGGCTACTGGGGCGCGCTCGCGCTCCTCTTCCTGCTCTATCCGCACGTCGCCTACCTGCGCGCGCGCTACAGCACCGACTCGAAGCGCGCCGAGGAGAAAAACCTCTACGTCGATTCCGTGATGCTCGGCGCCTGGCTCACGTCGATGCAATTTCCGATGTGGCCGCTTTATGCCGCGCTGTTCGCCACCACGCTCAACGCCACGGTGCTCAGCGGATTCCGCGGCACGCTGCGCTCGCTATTCGCCTTTTCCCTCGGCGTCGGCGTCACCGGCCTGATCCTCGGGTTCACCGTCGTGCCCGGGACCAGCGACCTGGTGAGCGCCCTGTGCTTCGCCGGCTCGCTCGCTTATACCTGCGCGGTCGGCTACGTGGTGTACGCCCAGGGCAAGCGCCTGGCCGCCACGCGCGACGCGTTGCGCGGCAGCGAGGAGCGCTACCGCCTGATCGCCGAGAACGCCGCCGACCTGATCGCGCTCGTCGACCGCGACGGGCATTGGATCTACACCAGCCCGTCGTACCACCGCGTGCTCGACAAGCCGGACCTCGAGCCGGGGATCGACGCTTTTCGCCGCGTGCATCCGGATGACGCCGAGCGCGCGCACCTTGCGCTCGCGCGCACCGCCGCCATGGGCAAGCCGCGCGAGGTCGCGCTGCGCCTCGTCGACCGCAGCGGTCGCATCCGCCAGTACCGCACCCTGGTCCAGGCGGTGGGTTCGGGCAGGCCGGCTTCGCGCCTGCTGCTCAGCTCGCGGGATGTCACCGACTTGCGCGAGAGCGAAGAGCGGCTGCTGCTGGCAACGAACGCGATCGAGGGCATGACCGAGGAAAAGTCCGCCATCGACACCACCGTACCCAGCCTCGTCCCCAAACAGTAGCTGGCATACTGCCGGGCAATGAATTTCCCCGGCCACCCGGCGCTGCCGCTCGATTATCGCGAGATCTTCGAGCACAGCATCGTCGGCGTCGCCGTCGCCCGGCTCGACGGCACTTTCGTCAGCGCCAACCTGGCCTTTGCGCGCATCTTCGGCTACGACTCGCCAGCGGCATTCACCGCGGCGGTGCCGAACGTCGAGTCCCTGTATGCCGATCCCGACGCGCGCCGCCAGATGCTCGAGGTGCTCGAGCGCGAGGGCGTGGTGCGCGATTTCGAGGCGCGCATGCGGCGCCGCGACGGCGAGCTGCGCTGGGTCTCCGGCAGCCTGGTCGCGCGCAAGCCAGCCGACGGCGCGCCCGGGCTGATCCAGGCCGCGGTCATCGACGGCACCGACAAGCGGCGCGCGCACGAGCGCGAGCAGGCGCTGCTCAGCCTCGAGCACCAGGTGACGGTGCGCTTCAGCCAGGCGCGCGATCCGAGCGAGGCGCTCAAGGCCGCGATGCAAGCCATCTGCGAGACCGAGCGCTGGGAGGCCGCGCGCTACGTCTACGTCGACGAGGCGCGCGGCGTGCTGCGCGCGGGCGGGTCCTGGAGCATCCCGGACCCGCAGCGCGAGCGCTACCTGCGCGAGTCGCTCACCGTGGAGTACGCCCCCGGCGTCGGCCTCCTCGGCCACGTGTGGAAGACCGGCGAGCCGCTCTGGGTGCCCGACATCGGAAGCGATCCGCGCGTGGCGCGGCCGCAGCTCGCGGCCGAGACCGGGATGCGCGGCTCGGTGGTGTTCCCGGTGCACGCCGACGGCAAGACCATCGGCGTGCTGATCTTCGACAGCCGCGAGGTGCGCAAGCCCGACGAGCGCCTGCTGCGTACCCTCGCCGTGATCGGCGGACAGATCGGGCAGCTGATGCGCCGCGCGCAGGCCGAGCAGGCGCTGGCGGCGCGCGAGCGCCGCTTCCGCGCCCTGGTCGAGCACGGCCACGACGCGATCCAACTCTACGACCGCGAGCTGCGCGTGACCTACCGCAGCGAGCGTATGGGCGGGCCGCTGCTCGAGCTGGTGTTCGAGGACGACCGGCCGGGGCTGCAGGCTACCGTCGAGAAGCTGCTCGCCGAGCGCAGCGGCTCGGCACCGTTCCGCTGCCGGGTCCTGCACAAGGGCGGCCGGCTGCGCTGGATCGAAGGCGTGTTCACCAACCTGCTCGACGAGCCGGCGGTCGGCGCGCTGGTGGTCAACTACCGCGACATCGACGAGCAGATGCGCGCGCGCGAGGCGCTCGAGCGCAGCGAGCGCTACTTCCGCTCGCTGATCGAGAGCTCGGGCGACATCATCGCGGTCGCCGACCTCGACTGGCGCTTCACCTACATGAACCCGGGACTCACGCGCATCCTCGGCTACGAGCCGCGGCACGCCATCGGCCGCCTGTTCCTCGACTACACGCCGTGCGACGCCGAGGCGCTGCGCGCCGAGGTGGCGTTCGCCCTCGACCAGCCCGGCGCCACGCACGTGATGCAGAACGAGGCGCGCCACCGCGACGGCTCGACGCGCACGCTGGAGACCACCATCGTGCGCAGCGTCGACGCCGCCAACATGCCGGTCTACCTGATCAACTCGCGCGACCTCTCCGAGCGGCGGCGCGCCGAGGCGCGGCTGCGCAAGATCGTCGAGGCCACCGCGGCGCCGCTGCTGCTGGTCGATCCCGGCGGCACCATCGTGTTTGCCAACCCCGCCGCCGCGGCGTTGTTCGGCCGTCCGGCGGCCGCGCTGCAGGGCTCGCCGCTGGGCCTGCCAGTGAATGACGCTCGCCCGGCGGAAGTCCAGATTCCGCAGCCCGACGGGACGCGGCGCGCCGCCGAGATGCAATTCGCCGCGGCCGAGCTGGAAGGGCGCGAGGTGCTGGTGGTGTCGCTGCACGACCTCACCGAGCGCAAGCGCTACGAGAGCCGCATCGAGCACCTCGCGAGCCACGACGCGCTCACCGGGCTGCCGAACCGCGCACTGCTGCGCGATCGCGTCGAGCAGGCGATCGTGCATGCGCGCCGCACCGCCAGCCGCGTGGCCGTCATGTATGTCGACCTCGACCAGTTCAAGCTGGTGAACGACTCGTGGGGACATCCCGCGGGCGACGCGCTGCTGGTGGAGGTCGGCAGCCGGCTGAGAAGCGCGATGCGCGAAGGCGACACCGTGGCGCGCCTGGGCGGCGACGAGTTCGTGGTGCTGCTCGCCGATGTCGCGCGCCCCGGCGACAGCGCGGTGGTGGCGCGCAAGATCGCCGGCGCGCTCGCGCCGCCGATCGTGCTCGACAGCCGCGAGACGCAGGTCACCGCGAGCATCGGCATCGCCATCTGGCCGGAGGACGGCGAAGGCCTCGAGGCGCTGCTGCAATGCGCCGACGTGGCGATGTACCGCGCGAAGGACGAGGGGCGCAACGGCTACCAGTACTACAGCGGCGAGATGGGCGCGCAGGCGCGCGCGCGGGTGGAACTCGAGACCGGGCTGCGCCAGGCGCTCGAGCGCGAGGAGCTGCGCCTGCACTGGCAACCGCAGGTCGATCTCGCCACCGGCGAGGTGCGCGGCTGCGAGGCGCTGATGCGCTGGGAGCGTCCGGGCCGCGGGCTGGTGTCGCCGGCGCAGTTCATCCCGCTCGCCGAGGAGAGCGGCCTGATCGTGCCGATCGGCGAATGGGCGCTGCGCGCCGCGTGCCGCGAGGCCGCGGGCTGGGCCGCCGCGGGACTCGGGCGCATCCAGGTCGCGGTCAACCTGTCGGCGCGCCAGTTCCGCCAGGGCGCGGTGGTGGAGACGGTGCGCGCCGCGCTCGCGGAGTCCGGGCTGCCCGCCGGCTGCCTCGAGCTCGAGATCACCGAGAGCGTGCTGGCGCGCGACTTGGACCAGGTGGTGAAGGCGTTGGAGCAGGTGCGCCGCATGGGCGTGAGCGTGGCGATCGACGACTTCGGCACCGGCTACTCCTCGCTCGCGTACCTGCGCACGCTGCCGATCCAGAAGCTGAAGATCGACCGCAGCTTCATCAAGGGCATTCCCGAAGACCGCGAGGCCGCCGCGCTGGTGGGCGAGATCATCCGCCTCGCGCACGTGCTGTCGCTCGAGGTGGTCGCCGAGGGCGTGGAAACCGCTCCCCAGGCCGCGTTCCTGCGCGAAGCGGGCTGCGAAAAGATGCAGGGCTTCCTGTTTTCGCGTCCGGTGCCGTCGGCCGAGTTCGCCGCGCTGGTTCGTTCCGGCAGCCGCCTGGTACTGCCATGAAACCTTCCGCTGCACACCTCGCGCTGATCGCGGCGCTGTACTTTCTCGGCGCGAAGCTCGGCATGTTGTCCGTGATGCCGGAAGGCAACGCGCTGTTCTGGCCAGCCAACGCAGTGACGCTCGCCGCGCTGCTGCGCTTCAACGGCGCGCGGCTGCCGGCGATCGGCCTGGTGGTGCTGGCGGCCGAAGTCGCCGCGGATATCCCGCGCTTCAGCCTGGTGGAGGCGCTGCTCTTCGGCATGATCAACTTCGCCGAGGCCGCCGGTGCCTTTCTGCTGCTGCGCAGGGTGCGGTTCGACGCCGCATTCACCGCGGTCACGGACGTGTGGAAATTCGTGCTCGGCGCCTTTGCGGCGTCGGGATGCGCTGCCTTTCTGGGCGCGGCGGTGTACAGCGCCTTCCGCGGCGCCGACACCACCTATTTGGAATTGTTCCGCATCTGGTGGCTCGGCGACGCCGTCGGCTTGTTCCTGGTGACGCCGCTGCTGCTCGGCTTCGCGCCGTTCCGCACCATGACCTTCGACCAAACGTCGCGCTGGTCGCGCACCGACCTCGTCATGGCGCTCGCCGCCGTCGCCACCGTCGTGGCGATCTGGATCGGCGTGGCGCCGCTGCTGGGGATGCTGCTCTTCGTGCTCTATGTGGCCTGGCGCGCGGCCCCGCGCTGGGCCGCCGCGGCGGTGGCGCTGGTGGCGCTGTTCGTGTTGCTGGTGCTCGCCAGCGGACGGCAACCGTTCGGCGAGCTCGACGAGGCGCGCGAGACGATGCTCTATGCGCAGCGCTTTCTCTTCGTGCTGTCGATCGTCGGCCTGGGCTTCTCGACGCTGCTCGCGCAGCTGCGCGCGCAGCAGGCCGAGCTCGAGCGCCGCGTGTTCGAGCGCACGCGCGAGCTGGAAGAGGCCAACGCCCGCCTGGCGGAGCTCGCCGCATTCGACGCGCTCAGCGGCGCGGCGAACCGGCGCAATTTCGACCAGGCGCTGAGCGCCGAAGCGCTTCGCAGCCACCGCTATGGCCGTCCGCTCGCGGTGATCCTCGCCGACATCGACCGCTTCAAGAACGTCAACGACAGCCACGGGCACGCCGCCGGCGACGACGTGATCCGCGGGCTCGCCGCCACGCTCGCCGCCAACTGCCGCAGCTCGGACCTGGTCGCCCGCTATGGCGGCGAGGAATTCGCGGTACTCCTCCCCGAGACCAGGGCAGAGCAGGCGGTCGAGCTCGCCGAGCGCCTGCGCCAGGCGATCGAGGGCGCGGACTACGGCAACGTGGGTCGCATTACCGCGAGCTTCGGGGTGGCCGAGCTGGGCGCCGACGGCAGCGCGACGGAGATCGTCCACAGCGCCGACCGGGCCCTGTACGAGGCCAAGGCGCAGGGCCGCAACCGGGTGGTATTGTCCGAAAAATCAAGGCATTCGCTCCCACTGTGACGGCGAGGCGGAGTAAACTGTGGGGCAAGAAGAAACACACTTTGCCGTCACAGGAGTGAGGTTTGCAGCCGACCGACATCAAGCACCCCGACTACTTCCATAAGGTTGTCGATTGCCAGTGGGCCTGCCCGGCCCACACTCCAGTCCCCGAATACATCCGGATGATCGCAGCAGGGCGTTACTCCGACGCCTACATGGTCAACTGGAAGTCGAACGTATTCCCGGGAATCCTCGGCCGCACCTGCGATCGCCCGTGCGAGCCCGCGTGCCGCCGCGGCCGCGTCGAGGAAGAGAACGCCGCCAAGCCCGAGCCGGTCGCCATCTGCCGCCTGAAGCGCGTCACCGCCGATTACAAGGACGACGACGAGATCGCGAAAATTATCTCGGCCCACAAGCAGACCACCCCCAACGGCAAAAAGATCGCCTGCATCGGCGCCGGTCCGGCCTCGCTCACCGTCGCGCGCGACCTCGCGCCGCTCGGCTACGAAGTCACCGTGTTCGACCAGGACCCGCGCCCCGGCGGCATGATCTGGTCGCAGATCCCGCGCTTCCGCCTGCCGGAAGAAGTGATCGACGAGGAAGTGAATTACATCCTCAACCTCGGCGTCACCTTCAAGCAAAGAAAAATCGATTCGATGAAAGCGCTGATGGCCGAGGACTACGACGCGATCTTCGTCGGCTCCGGCGCGCCGCGCGGCCGCGATCTCGATATCCCGGGACGCAAAGAGGGCGCGAAGAACATCCACATCGGCATCGACTGGCTGTCCTCGGTCTCCTTCGGCCACACCACGAAGATCGGTAAGCGCGTCATCGTGCTCGGCGGCGGCAACACCGCGATGGACTGCTGCCGCACCTCGCGCCGCATCGGCGGCGACGATGTAAAAGTCATCGTGAGGTCGGGCTTCGACGAGATGAAAGCCAGCCCGTGGGAGAAGGAAGACGCGGCGCACGAGGGCATTCCAATCCTGAACTTCCTCGTCCCGAAGACTTTCGTCCTCTCGAACGGCAAGCTTTCCGGCATGACCTTCGAGAAAGTGAAGGCGCTCTACGATGACAAAGGTAAAAGGTCATTGGTAAACACCGGTGAGCCCGACCAGTTTTTCGAGTGCGACGACGTGCTGGTCGCGGTCGGCCAGGAGAACGCCTTCCCGTGGATCGAGAAGGACTCCGGCATCCAGTTCGACAAATGGGGCCTGCCGGTGCTCGACAAGGTCACCTTCCAGTCCTCGGTGCCGAACGTCTTCTTCGGCGGCGACTCGGCGTTCGGCCCGAAGAACATCATCTGGGCGGTGGCGCATGGCCACGATGCCGCGGTGTCGATCGACAAGCTGTTGAACAAGGAAGATCTCCGGGAGCGTCCCCCGCCCGGGGTCGCGATGATGTCGCAGAAGATGGGCATCCACGAGTGGAGCTACGACAACGAGATCGCCCCCGACACGCGCTACAAGGTGCCATGGGCGGACATCAAGGCCACGCTCAAGAACGTGAAGATGGAGGTCGAGCTCGGCTTCGACGTCGCCACCGCGTGGAAAGAAGCGCAGCGCTGCCTCAACTGCGACGTGCAGACCGTGTTCACCGACAAGCTGTGCATCGAGTGCGATGCCTGCGTCGATATCTGCCCGATGGACTGCATCACGTTTACCGGCAATGCCGACGAGCCTGACCTGAGAACCAAGCTCAACGCGCCGGCGCTGAACCTCACGCAGGATTTGTATGTTTCCGGCCCGTTGAAGACCCAGCGCGTGATGGTGAAGGACGAAGACGTGTGTCTCCACTGCGGCCTGTGCGCCGAGCGCTGCCCGACCGGCGCCTGGGACATGCAGAAATCGCTGATCGAGATGACCTACGCCGGTAACGGCTGCAGGCCCAATAAAACTTTCTCTTTGAAGGCCGCATGAGCGCGATCCTTGCCGCCATGGTTTGCCCCCCTGACAAGGGGGGAGGCGAGCGGGTTTTTCGCGCGCCGGGGGGTTGGTTTTACAAAACGCGAACCCCCCGTTCGCCTGCGGCTCACGACCCCCTTATCAGGGGGTCAAGGAAACTCACATGAGCGCTGTTCTCACACCCAAGCCCTCCATCAGCCCGGCGGAATGGGCGCTGCGGGTGCAGCTTGCCGGCGCCTACCGCGTGGCCGACCACCTCGGCTGGGCCGAGCTCATCTACACCCACATCAGCGTGCGCGTGCCCGGTCCCGAGCACCACTTCCTCATCAATCCCTATGGCCTGCGCTTTGACGAAGTCACCGCTTCCAGCTTGGTCAAAGTCAACGACCGTGGAGAGACCGTAGGGCCACACGAATACGTGGCCAACAAAGCCGGCTTCATCATCCATAGCGCCATCCACATGGCGCGCGAGGATGCGCAGTGCGTGTGGCACATGCACACGCTCCCCGGCATGGCCGTGTCGGCGCAGGAAGACGGCCTGCTGCCGGTGCACATGTACTCGCACAACTTCTGGAACCGCCTGAGCTACCACGACTTCGAGGGCCCGAGCATGCGGCTGGACGAGCGTGCGCGCCTCGTTCAAAGCTTTGGTTCTCACAATCAAGCTCTCATCCTGAGAAACCATGGGCTTCTCACGGTGGGCCGCACGATTGCCGAGGCCTTCATCCGCTTCTGGCGCCTGAACCGCGCCTGCGAGATCCAGCTCACCGCCCAGAGTGCAAAGTTAAGAATCCCCACTCCTGCCGTATGTGAGGATTCATTTCAGATGGGGGAAGAGTTCCTCACCGACCAGGCGCCGCTCGGCCAGCTCGAGTTCGATTCGATTCTGCGCAAGCTCGACGACTCCTACAAAAACTAAATGAAACGCATTGAAGCCCTTAACGATTTCGTCATCAAGTTCGCCAACGTAAACGGCTCAGGCTCGGCCTCGGCGAACGAGCTGTTCGCGAAAAGCTTCCTGCGCATGGGGATCCCAGTCAGCCCCCGCAACATCTTCCCGTCGAACATCCAGGGCCTGCCCACCTGGTACGAGGTGCGCGTCACCGAGCAGGGCCACCTCGGCCGCCGCGGCGGCGTCGACCTGATGGTGGCGATGAACCCGCAGACCTGGAACCAGGACGTGAAGGAAGTCGACCCGGGCGGCTATCTCTTCTACGACAACACCAAGCCGCTGCCGAAGTCCAAGTTCCGCGACGACATCAACGTGATCGGCATGCCGCTCACCGAGATCTGCAACGCCACCTACAGCGACCCGCGCGAGCGGCAGCTGTTCAAGAACATCGTCTACGTCGGCGCGCTCGCCGGCCTGATGAACATCGAGCCCGAGGTGATCGCCGAGCTGATCGGCGAGCAGTACAAGGGCAAGGAGAAGCTCCTCAAGCCCAACCTCAACGCGCTGCAGCTCGGCCTGAACTACGCGAGAGAGAACCTCAAGGATGCGCTCGGCCTGAAGGTGAAGCGCGCCTACAACGTCGGCGACAAGATCTTCATCGACGGCAACTCGGCCGCCGCGCTCGGCTGCGTCTACGGCGGCGCCACGGTGTGCGCCTGGTACCCGATCACCCCGTCCTCGTCTTTGGCCGAAGCTTTCCAGTTTTATTGTTCGAAACTTCCCGTCGACCCCACGACGAAGAAAAACAAGTTTGCAATCATTCAAGCGGAGGACGAGCTGGCCTCGATCGGCATCGTCACCGGCGCCGGCTGGAACGGCGCGCGCGCCTTCACCGCCACCGCCGGCCCGGGCATCTCGCTGATGAGCGAGTTCATCGGCCTCGCGTACTTCGCCGAAATCCCGGTGACCATCATCGACGTGCAGCGCGGCGGCCCCTCGACCGGCATGCCGACGCGAACGCAGCAATCCGACGTCCTCGCCTGCGCCTACGCCTCGCACGGCGACACCAAGCACGTGCTGCTCTTCCCCGAGGACCCGCACGAGTGCTTCCAGTTCGCGGCCGAGTGCCTCGACCTCGCCGACCGGCTGCAGACCCCGGTGTTCCTGATGACCGACCTGGACATCGGCATGAATCAGAGGCTGTCCGCCCCCTTCAAGTGGGACGACAGCCGCGCCTATGACCGCGGCAAAGTCCTGTCCCACGAGGACCTCGAGGCCGGCAAGGAATTCGCGCGCTACAAGGACCTCGACGGCGACGGCATCCCGTTCCGCACGCTGCCCGGCACGCACGAGACCAAGGGCGCCTACTTCACGCGCGGCACCTCGCGCAACCCGCAGGCGGGCTACTCCGAGGCGGGCCCGGACTACGTCTACAACATGCAGCGCCTGCAGAAGAAGTTCGAGCACGCGAAGACGTTGCTGCCCAAGCCCATCCTGACGCCGGCCAAGGTGCCGGCGCGCTTCGGCTGCATCTACTACGGCTCCACCAGCCCGTCGATGCATGAGGCTTTGGAAGCGTTATCCGAAAAAGATATCCACGTGAACGCGCTCCGGGTTCGCGGCTTCCCGTTCGGCGACGAGCTGTTCGACTTCGTCGCCTCGCACTCCAAGGTGTTCGTGGTCGAGCAGAACCGCGACGCGCAGCTCAAGACCCTGCTGGTCAACGACGCCGGCATCAACCCCGCGAGCCTGATCTCGGTGCTGCACTACGACGGCACGCCGATCACCGCGCGCTTCATCGCCCAGGAAATCTCGCAGATCGTCGCCGCCCTCAACGTGCGCCCGATCAAGAAGGACAAGGCCGCGTGAAGCTTTGGTTTTTCCTGATCCCGTTCCTCGCGGGGTCAGTGCTTGCCGCCCCTCACGCCGATCCCAAGCTCGTCGAAACCTGGAGCCGCATGGACGAGTTCCATGCGGCCCGCGGCATCCGCAAGGCCGACGCACCTCGAGCGCTCAATAAAAAAGCGGATGGGGAGCTAGAGCAGCTCGTTCAGGCCTTCCTTGACGCGCATCCCAACACCGGACTGCTGGTCCTCAAGGGCGACACCATCCTCGCCGAGCGCTACCAGTACGGCCGCACCGACGGCCATCGCTTCGCTTCGGCTTCGGTGGCGAAAACCGTGCTCGGCATGCTGGTGGGCATTGCGGTGCATGAGAAGAAGCTCTCCCTCGACGACCGCGCCGACCAATACGTCCCCGGACTGAAGGGCCATCCCTACGGCGAGACCACGATCCGCCACCTGCTCACCATGTCCTCGGGCATGGCATTCAATGATGACAAGATCATCCTCAACACCCTGCACCAGAAGACCGAGGGTGGCGCCGACACCGTGCGCGAATTCAGACAGCGCGATGTCCCGGCCGGTACGCGCTTCCGCTACGCCTCGAGTGACAGCCAGGTCCTCGGCCTCGTCCTGACCAACGCGGTGCGGCAGCCGCTCGCCGAATACCTGTCGGACAAGATCTGGCGCCCGATGGGCGCCGAGGCCAACGCCACCTGGCTCCTCGACAAGGCCGGCTACGAGACCGGCTACTGCTGCATCAACGCCAGGCTGCGCGACTTCGCGCGCTTCGGCATGCTGCTCGCCAACTACGGCGCGATCGACGGCAAGCAGATCATCCCCGCCGAATGGGTAAAGGCCGCCACCACCCCCGAAGCGCCGCACCTGCGCGTCGGCACCGCCACCCCGAACAACGGCTACGGCTACCAGACCTGGATCCTCGGCGACCGCAATCGTCATCTCCGCTCGCTAGGTCATCCCCGCGAAGGCGGGGATCGATTTCGCTTCGCCGCCCTCGGCATCCACGGCCAAGCCATCTTCATAGATCCCGCCCGCAAGCTCGTCGTCGTCCACACCGCCGTATGGGCCGACGGCAACGACCGCGCCGAGCGCGGCGCCCAATTCAAGCTCCTCGAAGCCATCTACGCAAAGCTGGACACCCAATGACCTACGTTGCCAAGCCGAAGCTCCACCACCCGACCCTGCCGAAGAACAAGCTCGGCTTCACGCGCCGCGACTACGAGGGCAAGGTCAGCACCCTGTGCGCCGGATGCGGCCACGACTCCATCAGCGCCGCGCTGATCCAGGCCTTCTGGGAGCTCGACATCCAGCCGCACCGCGTCGCCAAGCTCTCCGGCATCGGCTGCAGCTCCAAGACCCCGGACTACTTCCTCGGCAACAGCCACGGCTTCAACACCGTCCACGGCCGCATGCCCTCGGTCCTCACCGGCGCCAACCTGGCGAACCGCGAGCTCATCTACCTCGGCGTCTCCGGCGACGGCGACTCCGCCTCCATCGGCCTCGGACAGTTCGCCCACGTCATGCGCCGCGGCGTCAACATGACCTACATCCTGGAGAACAACGGCGTCTACGGCCTCACCAAGGGCCAGTTCTCCGCCACGGCCGACAAGGGCAGCAAGGCCAAGAAGGGCGCGACCAACAAGGACGCCGCCATCGACACGGTGAGCCTCGCCCTGCTGATGGGCGCCACCTACGTCGCCCGCAGCTTCAGCGGCGACAAGCACCAGCTCGTCCCGCTGGTAAAGGCCGCCATCGCCCACCAGGGCGCCGCCTTCATCGACGTCATCAGCCCCTGCGTCGCCTTCAATAACCACCCCGGCAGCACCAAGAGCTACGACTACTTCCGCGAGCACAACGAAGCCGTCAACCGCCTCGACTTCTGGCCCAACCGCGAAGCAATCACCGTCGACTACAGCGAAGGCGCCGTCATCGAAGTCCCGCAACACAACGGCAGCGTCATCAAGCTCCGCAAGCTCACCTCCGATTTCGATCCGACCGACAAGGTCGGCGCCATGACCGCAATAGCGCGGGCGGCGGAGAAGGGCGAGGTACTAACTGGCCTTCTATATCTGGCGCCGGATGCCGAAGACCTGCATGCGCACCTCAATACTTATGAGGCAGCGTTCAATGCGCTAAGCGAGAAGGACCTGTGTCCCGGGACCGCCATGCTAGAAAAGATCAACTCCGGTCTCAGATAGCCTGAGCTGATCGCCGGTTTGCGCGGCACGAGCAACATGGCTCAGAACGGCGGATCGCATTGCTGCGGCCCGGGCTATGCCTCGCCGGCCGAGGCGATGAAGGCCCCGCGCGAGAAGCTCCTCTACACGGTCGCTCTCTATATCGGCACCGGCATCCAGAAACCGGACTACCTGGCGACCATCGACGCGGACCCGGAGAGCCCCACCTACAGCCAGGTCATCAGCCGGCTGGAAATGCCGGGCATCGGCGATGAGTTGCACCACACGGGCTGGAACGCCTGCTCGTCGTGCCATCACGATCCGACCAAGCAACGGCGCTACCTGATCGTGCCGGGCGTCCGCTCGTCGAATCTGCATATCGTCGACTGCGGCATCGACCAGAAGGCTCCGCGCCTGCACAAGGTGATCGCGGGCGCCGAGATCAAGTCGAGGACCAATCTCTCGGCGCCCCATACCGTGCACTGCCTCGGCTCCGACATCATCATCTCGATGCTCGGCGACGCCCGCGGAAACGCGCCCGGCGGATTCCTGCACCTCAGCGAGAATTTCGACATCGTCGGGCGCTGGGAGAACGACCTGGGCGGCATGAAGTTCAACTATGACTTCTGGTACCAGCCACGCCACAACGTGATGGTCTCGTCCGAATGGGCGGCGCCCAACACTTTCATGCCGGGCTTTGACCTCGAGGAGGTCGGCCATCTCAAGTACGGCCGCGAGATCCACTTCTGGGATTTCAAGGGGAAGCGCGTCGAGAAGACCATGTACCTGGGCGAGGACGGGCTAGTGCCGCTCGAAGTCCGCTTCCATCACGACCCGGATTCGAGCCACGGTTTCGTCGGCGCCGCCCTCTCGTCCAACATCATCCATTGGTACAAGCGGGACGGCGAGTGGATCTGGGAAAAGGTCATCGATGTCGAGAACGTGCGCCATCCGGAATGGCCGATCCCGGTGCCGGGCCTCATCAGCGTGATCCTGATCTCGATGGACGACCGGTTCCTCTATTTCTGCAACTGGCTGCACGGCGACATTCGCCAATACGACATCACGGATCCCTCGCATCCGAGATTCACCGGCCAGGTCTGGATGGGCGGCCTGCTGAACCGAGCCCCCGTCGTCAACGGCCGGCGCATCACCGGCGGGCCGCAGATGATCCAACTCTCGCTCGACGGCAAGCGGCTCTACGTCACCACCTCGCTGTTCTCCACGTGGGACAACCAGTTCTACCCGGAGATCCGGCAGAACGGCGGCTGCATGCTGATGGTCGACTGCGACACCGAGCGCGGGGGCATGTCGATCAACCCGGATTTTTTCGTCGATTTCGGCAGGGAGCCGAACGGTCCTGCCCGCTGTCATGAGACGCGCTATCCGGGAGGCGACTGCACCTCGGATATCTGGCTGTGAAGATGGCGCAGGTCATGATCACGCTCGCAAACCGTGGCGGCGCTTCGTTCCGGGTCGACCGGCGCAAGCCGCTGCTCGAGGCGCTGGAGGCGCAGGGCATGTCGCTTCCCTACGGCTGCCGCTACGGTGGGTGCATCTCCTGTGCCGCGAAGCTACTGTCGGGTGAGATCGACCAGCACGCGGGCGTCGCGCTGAATGGGCGGCAGCTCGCCGACGGCTACGTCCTCCTCTGCATCGCCCGGCCCCTGACCGACTGCACTTTCGATGTCGGCGTCGAGAGCCACGACAGGCTCTACCGCAATCCCTTCGCCAGCCCGCCATGAACCACGACCAGGACTACCCGGCAGACTACCTCGCCACCATCCTGAAGGAGGTGAAGACCATCGCCATGGTTGGCGCCAGCTCGGACCCCACCAAGTTCAGCTACGGTGTCCTCAGGGTCCTGCACGAGACCGGCTACGACATGATCCCGGTCAACCCCAACGAGGCCGGTGGCGAGATCCGCGGGTTGCGGCTCTACCAGTCTC
>CBDDSB010000015.1:0-5886 GCA_965233195.1 uncultured bacterium
TCCGGCGTGACGAGCCAGGGGCCAAGGGGCCCGAACGTCGGGCAGCATTTGCCCTTCACCCACTGCCCTTCCTGCTCGAGCTGGAATTGGCGCTCCGAGACGTCATTGCAGATGCAGTAGCCCGCGACGTAGGACATGGCGTCCGGTTCGGAAACGTAGCTCGCGCGCCGGCCAACCACGAAGGCGATCTCCACTTCCCAATCGGACTTCACCGATCCGCGCGGCAGCACCACGTCATCGAACGCGCCGACGATGCAGGAAGGCGCCTTGTTGAAGAGGATCGGTTCCGCCGGGATTTTCGCGTCGGTTTCCGTAGCGTGCTCGGCATAGTTGAGCCCCACGGCGAGGAAATTTCCGACGCCCGCGACGCAAGGGCCGAGGCGGGTGCCTTCCGGGACGAGTGGCAAGGAATCGACACGCGCTTTGCGGATGTCGTCGAGCCGTCCCGCTCCGATCACCGGCCCCGAGATGTCCGGTACCACCGCCGACAGGTCCCGGATGCGGCCGTTCGCATCGATGATCCCCGGCTTTTCCTGGCCCGCACGTCCGTATCGCACCAGTTTCACGAAGTTCTCCTGTTCATTGCCGCGATAAAGCGAATTGAAGCTGGTACACGCCGCGCTGGGCGCCCGGTAGCGCAGTGTCCAGGTAGCTGTTGTAGGCACTGTGCAGGAGAAACTCCGACGCCACGGCTTCGACGAGAAGCACCCAGTGGGTGATCTCATCGGGCTGGCTGCGCAGGGTCTTCTCCGCCGAACTGCTTCCGCTCGCTGCGGGAATCCCCTGAAGCAGCGTAGCAGCGACGATGCCGTCTTTCTTGATCAACTCTGCAAGCACTCCCTTCTCCGGCGCGGCGGACAGCCGCAGCGTTTGCACGAAGGCGCCGTCTCCCTGCCCGGCATGCGCCACCCGCTTGCAGATCGTCCTGCCGGTGTTGGCGAAGTGCGCCACGACGCGGCGGGTCCACGGTGTCGGGTCATTCAGGCGCGCGCGGTACGCATCAGAACTGAATGCAGCCGCATCGGTGGCCTCGTAGAAGTTGAAGTACCTGGGCGTGCCTTCGACGGCGAGGTAACGCTGGCCGCGCAGAAAGCCGGGCAAGCCAACGCGCTCCGGCATGTGCTCCCGCACGTGCCAGTTCAGAAATTCGGCCTCCCAGTCCTGCGCGATGTCGTTCCAGATCACCAGAACGCCTTGGGCGTCGCTGCGCAAGCAGTGGACTCAGCCGCTCGAGGAAAGCTTCTTCGCCCAGCGCATGATGTGCTCGGCCACTGCGACCAAGTCGCCCTTGTCGTTCTTGACTTCCACCTTGGCGGTGCTGCGGCCGCGTTCGCGGTCCACGGACGCTACGGTGTAGTGGACGGTGATGGTGTCGCCGAGCCGCACCGGCTTGAGAAACCTTACCTTGTCGTAGCCGGCGGACACCGGGAAGTCAGTCAGGCCCTCTTGGTGAATGACGTGCGCGATGCTGATGGTCGACGCCGTCGACATGTAACCCACGAGAAGCGCGCCGTGCGCGATGCGCCCGCCGAGGTTGCTGCGCTCACGCATGTACTGCTCGTTGATGTGCGTATCGCTGAAGTCTCCGGTGAGCCCGGCGAACAGCGATACGTCGGTCTCGCCGACGGTTTTCGCGAAGGTGTAGTGCTGCCCGACCGCCACGCTGTCGAGACCGGATTTCGCCATTGACTCGCTCCTCATGTAACCGGTTACAATAAATCAAGCGCCGCCGCGCATCAATACCGGGGAAAGTCCAGATGAAGGTGATTTCTGCGGACGCCGCAGCAAAGCTGATTCAGAACGGATGGAACGTCGTCATCAGCGGCTCCGGTGGCGGCCACGCGGTGCCCGAAGCCGTGCTCGCGGCCATTGAGGCGCGTTTCCTGGCGGAAAAGGCGCCGCGCGACCTCACCGTCACCCACGTGGTCGGCATCGGCGATCGTTCGAGCAAGGGCGTGGACCACTTCGGACACGAAGGGCTGATCCGGCGCAGCGTGACGAGCGCCATTGTGGATTCGCCGCGCCTCGTGCCGCTCGCGCGCGACAACAAGATCGAGTCCTATACGCTGCCGCAAGGCGTGCTGTCGCAGCTGATGCGCGAAATTGCCGGCGGCCGGCCCGGCCTGATCACGAAAACAGGGCTGCATACCTTCGTCGATCCGCGCCATGGCGGCGCCCGGCAGAGCGCCAGCGCGAAGGAGGATCTGGTGGAGCTGGTAACCATCGGCGGCGAGGAGTGGCTGCGCTTCAAGCCGCTGCGCTTCGATGCCGCCTTCCTGCGCGGCACCACCGCCGACGAGAACGGCAATATCTCCATGGAGCAGGAGGCGATCTTCGGTGAGATGCTGTCCATGGCGCAGGCCACGCGGCGCAACGGCGGCATCGTCGTGGTGCAGGTGAAGCGCCTCGCCCGCGCGGGACAGCTGCCACCGAAGAGCGTCAAGATTCCGGGAATCCTGGTCGACTACGTGGTGGTCGACCCCGCGCAGAAGCAGACCTACGCCACCGACTACGATCCCAGCTATGCGGGCGAGCTGCGCCTGCCGCTGACGGCGATGAAGCCCTTGCCGTTTGGTGTGCGCAAGATCGTGGCGCGCCGCGCCGCGATGGAGCTCACGCCGGGCGCAATCTGCAACCTCGGCGCCGGCATCTCCACCGGGATCTCGCCGATTGCCACCGAGGAAGGCATCCTCGACCGGATCACGCTCACCAATGAGCAGGGCTTCATCGGCGGCGCGCCGCTCACCGGCGTGGATTCCGGCGCAGCGCAGAACTACGACGCGCTGGTGGATCAGCCCTATCAGTTCGACTTCTATGACGGCGGCGGCCTCGACCTCGCGTTCCTGTCGTTCGGCGAGGTCGATTCGGCCGGCAACGTCAACGTGAGCCGGTTTGCCGACAAGATCATCGGCATCGGCGGTTTCATCAACATCAGCCAGAACGCCAAGAAGGTGATTTTCAGCGGCACCTTCACCGCGGGCGGTCTCGAGATCGAGTGCGCGGACGGCGCATTGCGCATCGCGAAGGAAGGCCGCCACGCGAAGTTCGTGCGGCGGATTGAGCAAGTTTGCTATAGCGCGCAGTTCGCGAAGTCGGAGGGCCGCAGCGCGCTTTTCGTCACCGAGCGCGCCGTGCTGCGCCCGGTGGACGGCACGCTCGAAGTGGTCGAGATCGCGCCCGGCATCGATCTCGAGCGCGATGTGCTCGCCCGCATGGGATTCGTGCCCAAAGTATCACCGCATCTCAAGCGCATGGACCGTCGCCTCTTCTCGCCCGAGCCGATGAACATCAAGGCCGAGGTCGAAGCCAAGGCGCGGCGCGGCGACAACGTGCGGGCGGTGGCCTAGACCCTTTCCCGTGCATCTCGGCGTCATCGCTGACGATTTCACGGGGGCCAGCGACGTAGCGAACACGCTCGCCAAGGGCGGGCTCGCTACGCTGCAGTTTCTCGGCTTGCCGGATGCGCCGGCGCCGATAGATTGCGAAGCCGGCGTGGTGTCCCTCAAGACCCGCTCGATTGAGGCGGCCGAGGCGGTCGCCCAGTCGCTCGATGCGTTGGATTGGCTGAAGCGACAGGGATGCCGGCAGTTTGTCTTCAAGTACTGCTCGACGTTCGATTCCACGCCGCAGGGCAACATCGGGCCGGTCGGGGAGGCGTTGGCCAGGGCGCTCGACGTTTACGGCGTTCCTTCATCGCCGGCCTTTCCGACCACCGGCCGGACGGTGTACCAGGGACACCTGTTCGTCGGTGATCGAGCGCTGAACGAATCGGGTCTGGAAAACCACCCGCTCAACCCGATGAGCGATGCGGACATCCGCCGCTGGCTGCAACGCCAGTCGCAGGAGCCGGTGGGGCTGGTGCCCTGGTCGACCGTACGCCAGGGACCGGACGCAATCCGCCGGGCGCTGGCAGCCTCCGCGGCGCGCCGCGAGCGCCTGACGATCGTCGATGTCATCGAGGATGGCGACCTGCGCAACATCGCGTTTGCAGCGGCTGGCCTGCCCCTGCTCACCGGCGGATCGGGCATCGCGCTCGGCCTGCCGGACAACCTGAGGCGCCAAGGATTGGCGAAAGGCCGGGCGGCGACGTTCGCCGGCATCGGCGGGCCCGAGGTCATCCTCGCCGGCTCATGCTCCAGGGCGACGCTGGAGCAGATCGAGGTCCACCGGCGCAACCACCCTGCGCTCGCCGTTGACATCGACGCCGCGGTGAAGGGCACAATCACGTCCTCCATGCTGGCGTCCTTCGCGAAGCAGAATCGTGGTCGCGCGCCGCTGCTCTATTCGTCCGCGGCGCCAGACGAGGTGCGGCGGGTGCAGAAGCAGTTCGGCAAGGAAGAGGTGTCCGCGAAGCTCGAGCACCTGTTCGCGCAGACTGCCTGTGAACTGGCCGGCGCCGGCTTCCGTCGCATCGTGGTAGCCGGCGGAGAGACTTCCGGCGCAGTCGTGAGCGCGTTGGGAATCCGGACGTTGGCGATCGGACCCGAGATCGATCCCGGTGTGCCGGCGCTTGTTGCGCCCGGCGAACGGCCGCTGGCGCTCGTGCTGAAGTCGGGCAACTTCGGCGCACCGGAATTCTTCGCCAAGGCGCTGCGCGTCATGGAGACCGGGCATGAATGAGTCCGCAACCCGGGATCGCATCGCGCTGCTTGCCAAGTCGCTCTTCGAGCGGGGTTATACCGCAGGGACGTCCGGCAACATCAGCGTGCGGCTGGCCGACGGGTTCCTGGTCACGCCCACCAACTCGAGCTTCGGATTCCTGGACCCGGCGCGCATCAGCAAGCTCGACTTGTCCGGGAAGCATGTCGCGGGAGATCCGCCATCCAAGGAGGCGTCCCTGCACCTCGCGTTCTACGAGACGCGCGCGCAAGCCGGCGCGGTCGTTCACCTCCACTCCACCTACGCCACCGCGGTCTCCTGCCTGCCCGAAGCGAATCCGGAGGACGTCATTCCTCCGATCACCCCGTACATGGTGATGCGCGTTGGCAAGGTCAAGCTGCTCCCTTACATACGTCCGGGCGATCCGCGCATGGGGGACGTCGTGCGTGCACTCGGGGGAAAGCATGCCGCGATCCTCCTCGCGAACCACGGCCCGGCGGTCGCCGCCAAGGATCTCGACTCTGCGGTCTTCGTCTCCGAGGAGCTCGAGGAATCGGCGAAGCTCGTCCTGTTGCTGCGCGGCATGCATCCCCGGCATTTGACCGCGGAGCAAGTCGCCGAGCTCATGCGGGCCTTCAACGCCTGACCACCGCACTCGTCACCGGCGGCGCGCGCGGCATCGGCCGCGGGATCGGCAAGGCCCTGGCCGCGGCCGGCTTCGACGTGGCGATCGCCAGCCTGGAGCCGCCGGCGCAGGCGGAAGAGGCGCTGGCCGACGTTCGCGCTCAGGGTCGCAAGGGGCTCTATCTCGAGCAGGACATCGCCGACCTCGGGTCGCACCAGAGCGCGGTGGACCAAGTGCGGGATCAGCTTGGCCCAATCGACTGCCTCGTCAACAACGCCGGCGTCACGTCCTTGCGGCGCGGGGACATGCTCGAGCTGACGCCGGAGAGCTTCGATCGATCCGTCGAGATCAACCTGCGCGGCACGTTTTTTCTGACCCAGGCCGTGGCGCGCGCGATGTTGGCGGCAGGCTCGACCGGGGTCTATCGGTCGATCGTGACGATTACTTCGCTGAACGCCGACGTGATCGGACTGAACCGCGCGGACTACTGCATCACCAAGGCCGCGCTTTCCATGGCGTCGAAGCTGTTCGCGGCGCGCCTGGCGGAAGCCGCCATCCATGTGTTCGAGCTGCGGCCTGGAATCATCAGGACGGACATGACGGCGCCGGCGACGGCCACCTATGACCGCCTGATCGACAGCGGTGGAGTTCCGATTGCCCGC
>CBDDSB010000016.1:0-330046 GCA_965233195.1 uncultured bacterium
TGCACTGGTTCAAGTGGGAGGCGTACTGGACCTGGCTTACCGGTTTCGTCCTGCTGGTGCTGGTGTACTACCTCAATGCCGACCTTTACCTGATCGATCCGCAGGTCATGAAGCTCTCGCCGGCGGCCGCCATCGGTGTCGGCCTAGGCACCCTGGTTCTCGGGCTCGCCGTGTATGAAGGCTTGTGCCGGGCTCCCTTGGGTGAACGTGCGCTCACGCTGGCCCTACTCCTCGTTTTCGGATCTGCCGCCTGGGCGCTGACGCAGATCTTCAGCGGCCGCGGCGCCTTCATCCACTTCGGCGCCATCCTCGGCACCATCATGGCGGCGAACGTAGCGCACGTGATCATCCCGGGACAGCGGGAACTGGTGCGCGCCAAGCAGGATGGTCGGGTGCCTGACGAAAAGTTTTCCATCAGAGGAAAGCAGCGTAGCGTCCACAACACGTATTTCACGCTGCCGGTGATCTTCACCATGATCTCCGGGCATCACGCCATGACGTTCGGCGGCGGATGGAACTGGCTGGTGCTGATCGCCATGGCGCTTGCGGGTGCGCTCATCCGGCTCTGGTTCGTGGCACGGCACAAGGGCAACGCGCCGGCGTGGACGCTGGTCACGGGGCTGGTGTTGGTGGCGGCCGTGGCTGCCATTCTTGCGCCCAGGGATTCCGCGGGACCCGCTGTCCCGCTAGCCGAAGCAAAGCAGGTTATCGATCGCCGCTGCGTCAGCTGCCACGCGGACAAGCCCGCGTTTCAGGGCCTGGCCGAAGCGCCGAAGGGAGTGAAGCTGGACTCGCCCGAGCGCATCGAGGCGCAGCGCCTGACCATCCACCAGCAGACGGTGCTCACACGCGCCATGCCGCCAGGCAACCTGACCGGCATGACGGATGACGAACGCGCGCTGCTCGATCGCTGGGTGCGCATAAAATAAGTCGCGAGGAGAATTCATGGGCACAGTCGCCAAGCTGAAAGTTTCCGAGACGCCGGCGCGCGAATTGCCGCGCCACCTGATCGCCGACGCCGACCGCCCCGAGCATCGCTATCTCGGCTCCGAGCTGCTGCTGTACCTCACGAGCGGCAAGCTTCCGCGCGAGGCGCTCAAGGACTACGCGGTGCTGCGCTGGGCGTTCCAGGCGCATGCCTATCCGGCGATGATGCTGTCGCACGCGGCATTCCTCGAGGGCGAGGATGTCCAGCGTCTGCTCGAGAACGCCTACGATGAGATTTTCCGGCTGGCCGGCGAGGGTGACCATCCCGGGCTGTGGGTGCAGTTCGCCAAGCTGCTCGGCGCGACCGACGCCGAGCTCGACGAAGTCGCGGCGCAGCCGCTGGCGGAAGTGATCGGTTTTCCCCGCACCATGACGCACTACTGCCGCAAGAGCGCCGCCGAGGGGCTCGCCACCTGGTGGGGCGACGAGAAGCAGCTGCCCGAGGCGCACGGCGCAACCGCGCTCGCGCTCACCAAGCACTACGGGCTGTCGGACGCGACGGTGGAGTACTTCTACGAGCACGTGCGCGCCGACCTCGAGCACACCGAGCATTCGTTCAGCTTGTTCGAGGGCTACGTCAAAAATCGCGGCGACGTGGTGCGCGGGCGGCGCGCGGCGGCGGTGACCCTTTGGGCCTGGCGCGAAATGCATGACGGCATCCTCCGCTACCTCAGGAAGAAGTACGACTTCTAGGCCCGCGGCGCTATGCCTGCATGGCATCACGGCGAACGCCCGCGTGTTCGAGCCCATGGCCGAGCTGCTCGCGGGGCGCTTTCACATCGTCAGCATCGACCAGCGTGGACATGGCCGCGGACCAAAGCCGGCAACCGGCTACGCTGCCGAGGACTATGCGCATGACATTGCGCAGATGATCCAGCAAAAAACACTGCTCATAGGGCATTCGCTCGGCGCGCGCAACGCGCTGGTCGCCGGCGTGCGCTATCCGGAGAAGGTGGCCGCGGTGGTGGCGATCGATTTCACGCCGTTCATCGAGCGCGAGGTGTTCGATGCGCTGGATGAAAGGGTGGATGGCGGCGACCGCGTTTTTCCCTCGCTCGACGAAGTCAGGGCGTACCTCAAGAACCGCTATCCGCGCCTGCCCGCAGATGCGGTGGAGCGCCGCGCACGCCACGGCTTTGAATGTGTCGACGGCAAATGGCGCCCACTCGCTTTGCCCGCGGCGATGCGCGAAACGTGCGCGGGTCTGCGGGAAGATTTAGCTCCTTTTCTGAAGAACATCCGCGTGCCGGTGCTGCTGCTCAGGGGCGCGGATAGCAAGCTGGTCTCGCGTGAAGCCTGGGCGAAGACGAAGGCGCTCCGCCCCGATCTGCCGGCGCAGGAGATCGTCGACGCCGACCACTACGTGCCTGAAGAACAACCCGCGGCCGTCGCCGCCGCCGTGATCGATTTCTGGGAGGCCATCCAATGAAAACCACACCCCCGAAGGGAATGCCCTGGTCCGCTCCAGTGCTGGTGCGCAAGGACGGAAAGAAGCTCGCCGTGGAGCTGCCGCCGCAGGTGGCCGCCGACCTGAAGGCAGGACCGGGCGACGTGCTCAACTTCACCAAGCTGCCCGAGGGCGAAATTCAGATCTGGGTGGTGAAAAAGGGCGGCTATTCCTCGTTGAAGGATATGAAATGAGGGACATGCAATGAAAGTCGACGTGCAGGCCAGCGCTTCGCCGCACGAACTCCTTGTTCTGGATTCAGAAAAAAACGAGAACCGGATCGTGGAGCATCCCATCTGGCGCTCGGCGCTGGACGGCAGCATGCCAAAAGGGAGGCTGAAGAAGCTGCTGCTCGCGTTCTATCCGGTGTGCGCCGGGCCGGGGCGCTATGCGTTCGCCGCCAAGGTGTCGCAGATCGACCCGCAGGACGGCAAGCAGCTCTTCCTGCAGATCCACGAATCGCTGAAGAACCCGGTTGCTGATGCGGACGCGGGCTGGAAGAAGGTGCTGATCGCGCTCGGCGCGACGCCGCGCGAGCTCGAGGCCGAGCCTTCCGCGGAGGCCGCCGACCTGGTCGACGTGCTGCGCGAGCACGGGCTGCGCTCGAGCCCGGTGCACGCCGCTGTGATCGCGTTCATGCTCGAGCGCCATTTGCCACATCTGTGGGGGCGGCTGGCCGACAGCTTGCAGAAGCACTACGGCATCAAGGCGGCGGCGGTTCAGCACCTTCGCTTCGAGGCCGGCCGCGCCGACAAGCTCGAAGCCTGGGTCAAGCATCTGGTCCGCAAGTACGTAACGAATGCCGAGGCTTACGTGATGTTTGAGGCGCGCCGCTCGGCGCGCGAGGCGCTGTGGGCATGGACCGCGCTCACCGAGACGGTTTGATTTCGCTTTCGAGCGTCGCCCTCGCCAAGGCGATCCGCGAGCGGCGCACGAACTGCGTCACGGCGATGGAGGCGGTGCTCGAGCGTGCACAGACAGTGCAGCCGCGCCTCAACTGCTTCCTGCGCATCGACACCGACACCGCGCTCGCCGCGGCGCATCTCGCGGACCGCGAAGTCGCGCGCGGCTACGTGCGCGGCCCGCTGCACGGCGTGCCGATGGCGCACAAGGACATGTATTACCGCCGCGGCGTGGTCTCCACCTGCGGGTCGAAGATCCTGCGCGACACCCCGGCTCCCGCGACGGCGAAGGTGCTCGAGCACCTCGACGCCGCCGGCGCCATCCAGTTCGGCGTGCTCAACATGGCGGAGTTCGCCATGGGACCCACGGGCCACAACTGGCACTACGGAGCACTGCCGCAATCCCTGGGATCCCGAGCGCGTCACCGGCGGGTCGTCGTCGGGCTCCGGCGCGTCCGTGGCCGCGCGCGCGAACTTCGCCGCGCTCGGCTCCGACACCGGCGGCTCGGTACGCTTGCCCTCGGCATTCTGCGGGTTGGCCGGTATACGGCCGACGCACGGACGCGTTTCGGTGGAGAACATCCTGCCGCTTTGCCCGTCGCTCGACACCGTCGGCCCGTTGACGCGGACCGTGGAGGACGCGGCGCTGATGCTTGAAGTAATCGCGCCAGGGTTTGCCGCCGATCTCGCGACACCCATTTCTGGGCTACGCATCGGCAGAGCGTTTCAGGAGGGTTGCGATCCAGACATTGCCGGCGCGATGGAGGCGTCGCTCGACGTTTTTCGGCGCCTGGGCGCGACGGTGGTCGATGTGGAACTGCCGGATTTTTCGCGGCTAAGCGCTCTCGCCGCCACGCTGCATGCGGCAGAAGCCAACCCATTCCACGACGAGTGGTTCCGGACCCGGCCGCAGGATTATTCGCCGCAGGTGCGCGAGCGGCTGGAGAAGGGCCGCCCGGTGCTGGCGCGCGACTATCTGATGGCGATGCAGGCGCGCGCGCCGGCCATCGCCGCGTTTTGCAAGTCCGTGTTCTCGAAGGTGGACCTGGTCCACGGGCCGGTGGTGTCGTTCCAGACGCCGACCATCGTCGAGACCGATATTTCGAGCGGCGACGCGGCAGCGGAAATGCTCGGACGCTTCGTGCGGCTCACACGGCCGATCAGCTACCTCGGATTACCGGTGGTGTGCGCGAATGCCGGTTTTACCAAGGCCGGCATGCCGATCGGCATGCAGCTCATTGCTGCGCCGTACGACGAGGCTACCGCGCTACGGGCGGCGCACGCCTTCCAGCTCAATCAGCCTTTTCAGGATCCGCCGCATCGCGATTCCGGGCTGGTCTGAGGGCATGTGCCGCTCGCTTTGCATGTCGAGCGGCACGTCGGGGTCGGTGCTCTCCAGGATGCGCTTGTCCTCCAGGGTGACCTTTCGATCGAAGGCCAGGATCTTGTCGACGTCGACACCCTCGCCGCGATCCTCGATCAGGCAGAACTGCACCATCTGCGAGCGGTTATCGGCGAGCGGCACCTGGATGTTGACCACGATGTGCGAAGGTCCGTCGGGGTAATGGATCCCGAGGCGCACGGCGAAGGGCGCGTACCAGGTGCAGTCGAGCCGGCGCTCGTTGGCGTCGTGCTGGGCGTGGTGCGCGATTGCCACGCCGAGCCGCCCGCGATAGTGGAATCCGCCGTCGAACTCCTCGATCACCGCATCCTTCGCCACCAGGTGCTCGGGCGTGCCGAAGGTGCCGAGGTGCACGAAGCTCGGGTGCGCCATGTCGAGCTCGTTTTCCATCACGCGTAACGCCGCGGTGTTCCAGGGCTCGTAGAACTCGTGCACCAGGCGGAACGCGGGATTCTCCGCCTCGGGAATACGCGGGATGCCGTAGAGCGGCTCCTCGAGCGCCACCCAGGCGTAGCCGTAGCGCGCCTCGCAGCGGAAGGCCTTCACGCGGCGCTGCGGCCCGGGCTTCTGCTCGGGCAGCTGCGGCATCAGCACGCATTGGCCGGTGCGGTCGTATTGCCAGCCGTGATAGGCGCAGGCGAGGAAGTCGCCGCACACCTTGCCCAGCGAAAGCCGCGCCGAGCGGTGGCAGCAGCGATCTTCCAGCGCGGCCGGCGCGCCGGCCGCATCGAGAAACAGCGCGAGTCCCTGGCCGAGCAGCTCGAAGCGCTGCGGTCCGGCCTGCAGGTTTTCGAGCGGCACGACCGGATACCAGAAGCGCCGGAACAGCGGCTCGGCCATGACTTTCATTGCCCGGCTATTTTGGCATTAGACTCGGATTGCGAATTCAACTCAGGGAAACCCCATGCGCCTTGCCGCTCTGCGCCTTTCCGCTCTCCTTGCCGTGCTCGTTTCCGGCGCGGCGCTCGCACAAAAAGAAACCCAGATCCGCTTCGCGCTCGACTGGCGCTTCGAAGGACCGGCGGCGCCGTTCTTCGTCGCCATCGACAAGGGCTATTACAAGGCCGAGGGCCTGAACGTCAGCATCGATCCGGGTGCCGGCTCGGTCGAAGGCATCAACCGCGTGGCTTCCGGCGCCTATGAGATCGGCTTCGCCGACATCAATTCGCTGGTGAAGTACCGCGACAACCCGCGCAACTTGCCGGTCAAGGCCGTGATGATGGTCTATGACACGCCCGCGTTTTCCATCGTGTCGCTGAAGAAAAACGGCATCGCCAAACCGAAGGATCTCGAGGGCAAGGTGCTCGGCGCGCCCGCCGCCGACGGCGCTTACGCGCAGTGGCCGATCTTCGTGCAGGCCAACAAGATCGACGCGTCCAAGGTAAAGATCGAGAACATCGGCTTCCCGGTGCGCGAGCCGATGCTCGCGCAAGGCAAGGTCGACGCCATCGCCGGCTTCTGGTTTTCGTCCTATATGAATCTGAAGGCGAACGGCGTCAAGGACGACGACATCGTTGTGCTGCTGATGAAAGACCACGGCGTCGACCTTTACGGCAACGTGATCATCGCCAACCCGGACCTGATGCGCTTCTCGCCGAAGGCGGTGGCGGGCTTCGTGAAAGCGACGATCCGCGGCATCCAGGACACGATCAAGAATCCGGAGTCGGCCATCGACTCGCTGATGAAGCGCAACGCCATCGCCAAGCGCGAGGTCGAGCTCGAGCGCCTCAAGCTCTCGCTCGCCAAGAACTACGTCACCCCGGACGTGCAGAAGAACGGCCTCGGCGGGGTCGACATGAAGCGTCTTGAGCGCTCGATCGACCAGATCGGCCTCACCTTCCAGTACAGCAACAAGCCGAAGGCGGCGGACATCTTCACCGCGCAATACCTGCCTCCGCGCGAGCAAAGGCTAGTGAAATAGCTTTTTGGTAGAACTTCGCCAAGTCTCGATGGCCTACGGCCGCGGCGCCGCCGCGGTCCGCGCCATCGATGAAGTCACGCTCGACATCGCCCGCGGCGAATTCATTGCCGTGGTCGGCCCCTCGGGCTGCGGCAAGAGCTCGCTCATGAAGCTCATTTCAGGGTTGCACCCGCCGCTCGGCGGCAGCCTCACCGTGGAAGGCAAGCCGGTCAGCGGCCCGCTCCGATCCGTCGGCATGGCGTTCCAGAACTCGAATCTGCTGCCGTGGCGTACCGCGCTGGAGAACGTGTTGCTGCCCCTGGAGATCGTCGAGCCTTACCGGAGCGACTTCTCGAAACAGAAATATGCGGGAAAGGCGCAAGCGCTGCTGGAGTCCGTAGGCCTGCAGGGCTTTACCGAAAAGCATCCCTGGGAACTGTCGGGCGGCATGCAGCAGCGCACCTCGATCTGCCGCGCGCTGATCCACGAGCCGGAGATTTTACTGCTCGACGAGCCGTTCGGCGCGCTCGACGCGTTCACGCGCGAGGAGCTGTGGGTCGCGCTACGCGACCTGCAGGCCGCGCGCAAGGTGACGGTGATGCTGGTGACGCACGACTTGCGCGAGGCGGTGTTCCTCGCCGACACGGTGTACGTCATGTCGAGCCGGCCGGGGCGCATCGTGCGCCGCTGCCCGGTGAACCTGCCGCGCCCGCGCGACCTGGAGGTGACGTACACGCAGCCATTCCAGGACGTGGTGCATGAACTCAGAAGCCTCATCCGTGGATAGGCGCGAGTTCGCCATCCGGGTCGTCTCGCCCGCAGTTTTCACGATCGCGCTCTTCTTAGTCTGGGAAATCGTCTGCAGGGCGCTGAACGTGCCGCTCACCATCCTGCCGGCGCCCTCCGACGTGTTCGGTGCGCTGTGGCAGTACCGCAAGCCGATCTGGGACAACTCCTTCGTCACGCTGTGGACCACGCTTGCGGGTTTCCTCATCGCCACGCTGTTCGGCCTGGCGCTCGGCATCGCGGTCGGCTGGCACCGGGCGCTCTACGCCGGCGTCTACCCGGTGCTGATCGGCTTCAATTCCATCCCGAAGGTGGCGGTGGTGCCGGTGCTCATCCTGTGGTTCGGGATCGGCGAAATTCCGGCGGTGCTGACCGCGTTCCTGATCTCCTTTTTCCCGATCGTAGTGAACGTCGCCACCGGCCTTGCCACCACCGAGCCGGAGCTCGAGGACGTGCTGCGCGCGCTCGGGGCGTCGAAGCTCGACATCATGCGCAAGGTCGGCATCCCGCGCTCGCTGCCGTATTTCTTCGGCTCGCTGAAGGTCGCGATCACGCTCGCCTTTGTCGGCGCGGTGGTGTCGGAAACCGTGGGCGCGAACAAGGGCATCGGCAAGCTGATGCTCGACGCGCAGGCCGCGTTCCAGGTGCCGATCGTGTTCGCCGGCCTGCTGGTCCTGGCGGTGCTCGGCATCCTGCTCTATGCGGCCACCGCCGCGATCGAGGCCCGCTTTACCGGCTGGGCTTTCCGCGGGCAGGCCAACCGGTAGCGCTAGAATTCCGCATGGCACGCGGCGCGTACGAAGACGAGATCATCATCTCCTGGGTGGAGCTGCACCGCGACGCCCGCTACCTCTCCGAAGTGCTGCACAAGAAGGGCCCCTGGAAGGGGATCATCGCGGTGACGCGCGGCGGCCTGGTGCCGGCGGCGCTGGTCGCTCGCGAGCTCGACATCCGGCTGATCGACACCATCTGTGTGACGAGCTATGACTCGGGCACGGCCGGCGAGGCGCAGCAGCAGCAAGGCAGCGTGCAGGTGCTGAAGGGCGTGAGCGGCCAGGGCGACGGCTACCTGCTGATCGACGACCTGGTCGACACCGGCAAGACCGCGCAGGCGGTGCGCCAGCTCCTGCCCAAGGCGCACTTTGCCTGCCTGTACGCGAAGCCCGCGGGACGGCCGATCGTCGACACGTTCGTCAAGGAATTCAAGCAGACGAAGTGGATCCACTTCCCGTGGGACATCGAGTACACCTTCGCCACGCCGATCAAGGACGGCGGGCGCGTCTCCGCCGGGCCGGGCTAGAAGCCGCGCTCAGTCGTGCATGATGTTCGGGAAGATCATCCCGAACGAGATCACGCAGACGGTGACCTTGAGTACGTAGACGAACTTCTGCTTGCCGGTCATTTCCTTGAATCGCACTGCCTGAGCTTCTGCCATGGCGGCCTCCTCGGTGGCGCATTGAAGCGCGCCGATGTAACCGGCAAATTGCGCTGTTACACGGTGTTACATGCTTGACGGGGCGCGCGCCGCGGTGCGATATACCCCGGCGATGGAGCGAGCCGATCATGTGCTGGTCGTCGATGACGACGCGGAGATCCGCAAGCTGCTCGGCGAGTACCTCGAGCGCAACGGCTTTCGCGTCTCGCTCGCCACCGACGGCACCGAGATGCGCCGCGCGCTCGAGCGCAGCCGGCCGGACATCGTGGTCCTGGACCTGATGCTCCCCGGCGACAGCGGACTCAAGCTATGCCGCGACCTGCGCGTGGAATCGAGCCTGCCGGTGATCATGCTCACGGCGCGCGCCGAAGAGGTCGATCGCATCGTCGGCCTGGAGATGGGCGCCGACGACTACCTGGCGAAGCCCTTCAGTCCGCGCGAGCTGGTGGCGCGCATCCGCAGTATCCTGCGCCGCGCGCGCGGCCTTGCGTCGCCGGCAGGCGGCGGTACGCACCAATTGCGCTTTGCCGGATGGACGCTCGATCTTGCTGCGCGGCAGCTGGTCGCGCCCGACGGGGTGGTGGTGGCGCTGAGCGGCGCGGAGTTCAAGCTGCTGTCGGTGTTCGTCGAGCACCCGAATCGCGTGCTCGATCGCAACCAGCTCATGGACCTGACCGTCGGCCGCGACGGCGCGCCGTTCGACCGCTCCATCGACGTCCAGGTGAGCCGCCTGCGCGTGCGGCTGCGCGACGACGCGCGCGAGCCGCGCATCATCAAGACCGTTCGCAATGAGGGCTACGTGCTCGCGGCGGTGGTCGAACGGGTGAGTTGATGCGGCTTCTGCCGGCTTCGCTGTTCGGCCGCACCATGCTCGTGGTCGTTGCCGGCCTGATCGTCGCCCAGTTCGGCAGCATCGCGATCCACCTGTTCGACCGCGGCAGCTCGGTCTACCGCCTGGCGTCCCTGCAGATCGCGGCGCAGATCGCGCAGACCGCGCGCGTGCTCAACGGACTGCCCGCCGCCGAGCGCGAAAAGGTGGTGCGCGAGGTGAGCGGCCCGCACCTGCGTGCGGCGCTCAGTACGCAGCCGGTGGCGGTAGCCAGCGGGTTCACCGAGCACGACCGCTACGAGACCGAGTTCACCGAGGAAGTCCAGCGCCAGATCGGCGCGCGCTGGCCGATCCGCGTCGACATCAATCCGCACCCGCGCCCGGACGGCGCCACCGCCGGCGCGTTCGAGCTGTGGATGGCGCGCCATTTCTATTTCCTGCTGCCCGACCCGTTCTCCATCGTGGTGCAGGTGGCGCTGCAGGACGGCATGGTGGCGGTGTTCGACGTCAATGTCCCACAGGAGCCGCTGCGCCGCCTCGAGACGCTGGTACCGCTGATCCTGCTCCTGATGCTGGTGTGCTTCGCGCTTTCCGGCTTTCTGGTGCGCATGATCACCCGCTCGCTCGATCGCCTCGCGCGCGCCGCCGACGCCATCGGACGCGACCCGGAGACCGCGCCGCTCGCCGACAGCGGGCCGAGCGAGATCCACCGCGTGATCGCCGCCTTCAACCGCATGCAGCAGCGCGTGCGCAACTACCTGGTCGAGCGCAGCCGCCTGCTGACGGCGATTTCGCACGACCTGAAGACACCCATCACGCGGCTGCGGCTGCGGGCGGAAATGCTTCCCGACGCGGAGATCCGCAGCCGCATGCTGCGCGACCTGGACGAGATGCAAACCATGGTCGGCACCACGCTCGACTTCTTCCGCACCACCAGCAAAGCCGCGCAGCAGCGCCAGCCGGTGGACGTGGGCGCGCTGATCGAGAGCGTGTGCGAGGACCGGAGGGAATCCGGGCAGTCGCTGAGCGTGCGCGGTGCGGCGCAGCACGGCCCCTACCGCGCCGACCCCCAGGCGCTGCGCCGCTGCCTGGAGAACCTGGTCGAGAATGCGGTGCGCTATGGCGGCGGCGCCGAAATCGAGGTGATCGATTCGCCCGAGCGGCTGCGCATCGCCATCGGCGACCGGGGCCCCGGCATCCCCGCCGGCGAGCTCGAGCGCGTGTTCGAACCGTTCTACCGCCTCGACGCCTCGCGCAACATGGATAGCGGCGGCACCGGCCTGGGCCTGTCCATCGCGCGCGACATCGCGCGCTGGCACGGCGGCGAGGTGACGCTGCGCAACGCAGACGGCGGCGGTCTGGTCGCCGAGCTGGCCCTGCCGCGCTAAACTGGCCGGATGCAGCTCGTCATCGGCAACAAGAACTACTCCTCATGGTCGATGCGGCCGTGGGTCCTGCTGCGCCAGGCGCAGATCCCGTTCGAGGAAGTGCAGCTCAAGTTCGACGACAGCGACGGCGGCCTGCGCGTCGCCGGCATCGAGAAATTCTCCGCCGCCGGCAAGGTGCCGGTGCTGATGATCGACGGTGAGCCGGTGTGGGACTCGCTCGCCATCGCCGAGACCGTCGCCGAGATGCACCCCGAGAAGCAGCTCTGGCCCGAGGACCCGGTGGCGCGGCGCGTGGCGCGCTCGGTCTGCGCCGAGATGCACTCCGGCTTCCAGGCATTGCGTGGCGCGATGGTCATGAACATCCGCAGCAAGCATCCGGGCAAAGGCATGACGCCCGAGTCGCGCAAGGACATCGATCGAATCGTGGCGCTGTGGACCGATTGCCGCGAGCGCTTCGGCGGCGCGGGCAGCCTGCTGTTCGGGCGCTTCACCATCGCCGACGCCTTCTACGCGCCGGTGGTTACCCGCTTCCGGACCTACGCGGTCAAGCTGCCACGCGTCGCCGAGGAGTATTGCGAGGCGGTGCTGGCGCTTTCCGCGGTGCGCGAGTGGTCCGATGCGGCCCGGCGGGAAACCGAGTTCGTGGCGGCAGACGAGCCCTACGCCAAGGGTTAAAACGCCCCAGTGAAGGTATTCACCGTCGGCGGAGCGGTCCGCGATGAGCTGCTCGGCCTGCCGGTTAAGGAACGCGACTACGTTGTAGTCGGCGCGACGCCCGAAGAAATGGTGAAGCAGGGCTTCAAGCCGGTCGGCAAGGATTTCCCGGTGTTCCTCCATCCCAAGACCCACGAGGAATACGCGCTCGCCCGCACCGAGCGCAAGAGCGGCCGCGGCTACAAGGGCTTCACCGTCTACGCCGCGCCCGAGGTGACTCTGGAAGAAGACCTCAAGCGCCGCGACCTCACCATCAACGCCATGGCAAAGGGTAACGACGGCACGCTGATCGATCCGTTCGGCGGCGCAAAGGATCTGGCCTCGAAAGTCCTAAGGCATGTGAGCGAGGCCTTCGCGGAAGACCCGGTGCGCATCCTGCGCGTGTCGCGCTTCGCCGCGCGCTTCGGTTTCGGGGTGCACCCCGAAACCATGGCGCTGATGCAGCGCATGGTGAAGGAGGGCGAGGCCGACTACCTTGTGCCGGAGCGCGTCTGGCAGGAGTTCGCCAAGGGATTGGCCGAGCCGCATCCGCATTTGATGTTCGACGTCCTGCAACGGAGCGGTTTGCTGCAAAAGCTCTTCCCGGAGGTCAACGCCATACCGAAGAACTTCGCCGGCTCCGTCGCCGCGCGCTTCGCGTTACTGACCTGGCCGCTGGACGAAGCGCAGGTGAACGCCCTGTGCGATCGGCTGCGCGCCCCGAACGAGGTGCGCGAGCTGGCGCTGATCGCCTGCCGCTGCCGAAAGAAGCTCGCAAGCGCAACGCCGGAAGCGTTGCTCGATCTGCTGAAGAGCGCCGACGCGTTCCGCCGCCCGGAGCGCTTTGCCGAGCTTCTGCAGGTGGCACGCCTGGTCCAGTCCGGCCTCGATACCGCACGCATCGAGCGGGCGCTGCGCGCTGCCGTGGCGGTGGATGCAGGAGAAATTGCGAAACGTGCAACAGGGTCTGAAATCGCAGGACCTGAAATCGCCCGGCTCATCGACCAGGCGCGGATGAAAGCAATCGCCGAGGGCTAGATAACCTTGCTCAGCAGCCACAGCACCAGCGAAAACAGGAGCGTGCTGGCGACGGGGATGTAGTACATTCGCCCGCGCACCGGCACGCTGAAGTCGCCGGGGACGCGCCAGCCCCAGCGCTGCGAAACCACCGAGAACACAACCAGCACCAACACTACCGTTACGAGCCACTTCAACATGATCGAACTCTATACCTGGACCACGCCGAACGGCCGCAAGGTCTCCATCATGCTCGAGGAATGCGGGCTGCCTTACAACGTGCACAAGATCAACATCGGCACCAACACCGAGCAGTTCACGCCCGAGTTCCTGAAGATCAACCCGAACGGCAAGATCCCGGCGATCGTCGATCCGGACGGTCCCGGCGGCAAGCCGATCTCGATGATGGAGTCGGGCGCGATCCTGATCTACCTCGCCGGCAAGACCGGCAAGTTTCTGCCGAAGTCGGAGCGCGGCAAATACGAAGCGCTGCAATGGCTCATGTTCCAGATGGGCGGCGTTGGGCCCATGTTCGGCCAGGCGCACCATTTCATGCGCGCGAAGAAGGACGAGATTCCCTACGGCACCGAGCGCTACGGCAACGAGGCCAAGCGCCTGTATGCCGTGATGGACCGGCACCTTGCAAACAATGCCTTTTTCGCGCCCGAGTACTCGATTGCGGACATGGCGATCTATCCGTGGGTGGCGCGTTACGAGTGGCACCGCGTCGACCTGGCGGGGTTCCCGGCGGTCAAGCGCTGGTACGACAAGGTCGGGGCACGGCCCGCGGTGGTGAAAGGAATGGCGGTGCCCGGCTAAACTAGGGGCCTATGGCAGCCGATCTCACCAGGGTCTCGCTGTTCCAGGGCCTGAAGGGCGAGGACCTGCGCGCGCTCGGCGCGCGCACCGAGGTGCGCGTGCTGCCATCGGACGCGCTGGTCATCAAGCAGGGCGACCCGGCCGACTCGCTGCTCGCGATCCTGCGCGGCAAGGTGAAGGTCTACCTGCTCGACGCCAACGGGAAGGAGCTCGTGGTGGACGTGCGCGGCGCCGGCGGCTACGTCGGCGAGATGATGCTGGACGAGAAGCCGCGCTCGGCCTGGGTCAAGACGATCGAACCTTCCGAGTTCGCGGTAATCCCGCGCAACGAGTTCAAAGCCCTGTTGCTCGCAAACCCCGAGCTCGCGCTGCAGATCATCAAGAACCTGATCCGGCTGGCGCGCGGCAGCAACGTCCGTACCGTGGAGGACGTGCGCTCGCGTGGCGAGCTGCAGCAGTACATCGAGCAGCTGAGGACCACCAAAGGCAAGGAGCTGCCGAGCGTCAAGCGCTGGGTGGTGGCGAAGCGCTGGGTGATGATGCTGCTGCTCGTCTTCGCAATTCTTCAGTACTACTTCATGGACGTGTTCATCGAGATGATCTCGATGAGCAACCGCATCGTCCCCTAAGGCTTCTTGGCATGCCTCGCCAGGAAGGCATGGATCTCCTCGACGCGTAGCGTCGGCTCGCCGGGCACGGGCTTCGAGCCGACCACGCGATTCATCCACTCCATGTTTTCCTGCATGCGCGCCACCACCGCGCGCCACTCCTGCGCGGTGTGGCGCTGCGGGTCGGGAAGGGTGTGGCACTGGTTGCACGCCACACGGAATGCCTCGCCCGACGGCCGGTTGACCTCCGGATAGCGCGCGGGGTCGAGCGGCTTTTGGCTGTGGCGCTCGAGATAGGCAACGATCGCCGCGGTGTCCGCGGCGTCCGGCGCCTTGACCCCGGCCATCATCTCGGCCATCAGCGCGCCCAGGTTGCCCTTGCCCTCCATGCGCAGCACCATGCGCTGCACGATTCCCGGCCATTTCTCCGCGTGGTGCATCGCCGGGTTCGGCAGGTTGTGGCACTGCACGCAATAAGCGACCAGCAGCTCCGCGCCACGCGAGCGCGGCTCCGGCAGCTGCTGCAGCGCGAACGTAGGCGGCAGGATGCGCTCGAGCATGGGCCCGTGCGGGCTGGATTCCCAGCGCTTCCTGGCCTGCGCGATCTCATCGGCCCACACCGGGGTCGCCAACAACAGCAGGAAAGCCAAAATGCGCACGGCTAAAGGGTATGGGAACGTTCGCCGCGAGAAAAGCCCAGGAGCGGCGTGTTCACACCGCGGCCCACTGCCAGCACCTTGAACAACTCGCCCATTTCCGCCGGCGACAATAGTTGCTGCGCTTCGGCGGCGATCGGCGCGTAGTGCAGCGCGTTGTCGAGGTTCGCCTGCGCCAGGACCTCGGTGATGCCGCAATTGACCAGGAATTGCGCCTGGGTGGCATAGCCGAGGACGTCCAGCCCCGCCTCGCGCGCCGCGTCAGCCAGGGCGCTGAAATCCACGTGCGCGGTGATGTCCTGCTCGCCCGGATGCAGGAACGGATCGCCGTGCGCGCGGTGCCGTGTGTGGCACATGAGCGTGCCCATCGAGCGCTGCGGGTGGTAATACTCGTGGCGCGGGAAGCCGTAGTCGATGATGAGAATGACGCCCTGCTCGAGGTGGGCGCCGAGAGACCGCATCCAGCCGCGCGCCGCCAGCCCGAGCTCGCTTTCGTACGGCACCGGCACGTCGATGGTTTTGGCTTGCTCCAGGACTTCCCCGGTGGCGGGCCGCTCTTCCCACTTCAGATCGCCGCTGACACCACGTTCCATGACGCCATTCGCACGCCACGCCACCGCGTGCACCGGCATGGCGTCCACCACCTCGTTGGCAACGATGACGCCGCTGAAGCGCTCGGGCAGGCGCTCGAGCAACCGGACCCGGTTGCCCAGGCGCTGGCCCTGGCGCTCACGCAAAGCGCGGCTCGTCTCCAGGATCGAGTACTCGCGGTCGAGGTCCTTCAGCAGGGTCTCGGCGAGCGCGCCGCTGCCCGCGCCGAGCTCGAGAACCGGACCCGGCAGCACCTGCAGCTGTCGCGCCAGCGTGCGGCCGAAAAGCGAGCCGAGCTCGGGGGCGGTGACGAAGTCCCCGGCGGGGCCGAACTGGCGCGCGCTGCGCGCGTAATAACCAACCCCCGGCGCGTGCAGCGCGAGGTCCATGTAGCGGGCGAAGGAGATCCAGCCGCCGGCGGCGGCGACCTCGGCGCGGATCCGGTCTAGCACGCGGGGAATCTAACCTAGAATCATGGACTTCATGGACTCGCTGGCAGGCAAGGTGGCGCTCGTCACCGGCGGCGGGCGGCGCGTCGGTGCGGCGATCGCACGGCGGCTGCACGCGGCCGGCGCGAACGTGCTCATCCATTACCGCGATTCGGAGGCCGACGCCGCCAAGCTCGAAGGCGAGCTCAACGCGCAGCGCGCGCGCAGCGCCGCCAAGGTGAAGGCGGAGCTGCTGGCGCCGGTGGCGCCGCGGGCGCTGGTCGGCGGCGCGCTCGAGAGGTTCGGCCGCCTGGATATCCTGGTCAACAACGCCTCGGCGTTTTTCCCGGTACCGGTCGGCGGGATGGAGCCCTCACACTGGGAAGAGCTGATCGGTTCCAACCTCCGCGCGCCCCTCTTCATCTCGCAGCAGGCGGCGCCCGAGCTGGCGAAGAACGAGGGCTCGATTGTGAACATCGTCGACATCCACGCCGAGCGGCCGCTGAGGGGGTACACCATCTACAGCGTGGCGAAGGCCGGGCTTGCCGCGGCAACGCGCTCGCTCGCCGTCGAGCTCGCGCCGCGCGTACGCGTAAATGGGGTGGCGCCCGGCGCGATCGCGTGGCCGGAGGACGGCCAGTTCCCGGACGCCGAGCGCGAGCGCATTATCGCCACCACGCCGCTCGCGCGGCTGGGATCGCCCGACGACATCGCGCGCGCCGTGCACTTCCTTGCCTGCGCGCCCTACGTCACGGGCCAGATCCTCGCGGTCGACGGCGGCCGCTCGATTTTCATCTAGGGAACCGCCATGGCCTGGGTCTGGCTCACGCTCGCCGGTCTGCTCGAAATCGTCTGGGCCATCGGCCTGAAGTACACCGACGGCTTCACGCGGCTCTTGCCCTCGGTGGTGACCGGCGCGGCGATGATCGCGAGCGTCTGGTTCCTCGCCCTCGCCGTGCGCACCATCCCGATCGGCACCGGCTACGCCGTCTGGACCGGCATCGGCGCGGTCGGCGTGGCCATTCTCGGCATGGTACTGTTCGACGAGCCGCGCACCTTGCTGCGCATCCTTTCCATCCTGCTGATCGTCGCCGGCATCGCCGGACTGAAGTATCTGACCCCCGCATGAAATCCCAGACCGTCCGCATTCATCGCGACCCGCGCAAGGCCGATTACGAGGTCGGCAAGCTGGCCAAGCGCCTGCGCCACCAGGTGGGTGACGCGATCGCCGACTTCAACATGATCGAGAAGGGCGACAGGGTCATGGTGTGCCTGTCCGGCGGCAAAGACAGTCATGCGCTCCTCGACGTATTACTGAGTTTGCAAAGCAAAGCCCCCGTTGGGTTCGAGATCATCGCCGTCAACCTCGACCAGAAGCAGCCCGGGTTTCCGGAGCACGTGCTGCCCGAGTACCTGCAGTCGCGCGGCGTGCCCTTCCGCATCATCGAGCAGGACACCTACTCGATCGTGAAGCGGGTAATCCCCGAGGGCAAAACCATGTGTTCGCTGTGCTCGCGGCTGCGGCGCGGCGTGCTGTACCGCGTCGCCGGCGAGCTTGGCGCAACCAAGATCGCGCTCGGCCATCACCGCGACGATATCCTCGCCACCTTCTTCCTCAACCTGTTCCACGGCGGGCAGCTGAAGGCGATGCCGGCGAAGCTGGTGTCCGACGATGGCAAGCACGTGGTGATCCGACCGCTCGCCTATGTTGCCGAGGCAGATCTGGCCGCGTATGCCGAGGTGAAGCGCTTCCCGATCATCCCGTGCACCTTGTGCGGCTCGCAGGACAACCTGCAGCGACAGCAGATCGGCGAGATGCTACGGGAATGGGAACGGAAATCGCCAGGCCGTGTCGAATCCATGCTACGCGCGCTTACCGAAGTCAGGCCCTCCCACCTGCTGGATCGCAAGCTTTTCGATTTCACGAATGTGAAGTGACGCAGTGCCAGGGGCCCTGCGCGCGGCCCATGTTGTGTGGTCGATCCTGTCATCCTCGTGTCGATACAATGCGTTTCACTAAGCAATAAGCATGACGCTCCGCCTAAGCCGATTCATCGCCGCTTCCAGCCTCCTCGGCCTGATCGCGCTGGCGGGCGCCTCCGTAACCGACGATTCCCACAGCCTGGTAGATGATCCCGCGGCGGTAAGCGAGCCGGTGGTGCAGGTGTGGGGCGCGCGCACCCTCGGGATCAAAGGCCTGTTCGGCGTGCACACCTGGATCGCGGTCAAGGCCTCCGGCGAGCCGGATTACACGGTCTACGAGGTCATCGGCTGGCGGCTGCGCTGGAGCGACACCGCTTTGGTCGCGCGCACCCGCGCGCCCGACCGCTGGTTCGGCTCCGCCGGCGAGCTCTACGCGGAAAAACGCGGCACCGGCGTGGACGACCTCATCAAGCGCATCGAGAAGCTCGCCGCCGAATACCCGTACGCCAAGCAATACACGCTCTGGCCCGGGCCGAACTCGAACACGTTTGTCGCCTACATCACGCGCGCCTTACCGGAGCTCAAGGCCGACCTGCCAGCCACCGCGATCGGCAAGGATTACCTTGGCGGCAGAATGTTCTCGAGCGCGCCCAGCGGCAGCGGCTTCCAGTTCTCGCTCGCCGGCCTGCTCGGCATGTCCGCCAGCGGCGTGGAAGGTCTGGAGCTCAACCTCCTCAGCCTCAATTTCGGCGTCGGCCCTTCCGGGCTCAAGCTGCCGCTACTCGGCCGCATTGGCACGCCGCGCATCGACACCGCCCTCGCGCTCGAACCGCAGGTCAGTGCAGGGTCGATTAATCCCTAGCTGGTCTTGACGTAGCTCGCTTCCAGGCCCACGTTCAGCACGGCCTGGCGCTTCTCTTCCTTCACGATCTTCAGCGCCTTCTCGAGCGCGGGCATCAACAGCTGCGGCTCGCTGACGCGCTCACCATGGCCGCCGGAGGCGCGCACCACGTGCTCGAAGCGCGGAGACGGCTCGAGCGTGGCAAACGGCGGCTCTTTGGTTTCGGCAGCGAAACCTTTCGGATAGGTCGAAAGGGTCGAGCGGTGCACCGCTGCCCAGCGTGCGTTGTTGGCGATGATAAACAGTGCCGGCAGGTGCATCGCCTCGGATACGTAGTGCACCGCGGTGGGGTTGCCAAACATGTAGGCACCGTCGCCGACGGCGCAGATCACCGTCTTTTCGGGGGACGCGAGCTTCGCGCCCAGCGCGGCGCCCATGCCCCACCCCAGTCCGCCGGCCGACGGGTTGCCGAAATACCGGCCGGGCTCCTTGATGACCATTTCCTCCAGCACCGTCGGATACTCGTTGACCAGGATGGTGTTCGCGTCGAGCAGCTTGTTGACGCAGGCCGACAGCCATTTGCCGGTAATGCTCGCGGGCATGGGTTCGGTGCCGGCGCGCGCTTTCTTGCGCACCCCATCGGCGTACGCAGAAACCGTGCGGCGGCGCTCCTCGATCTGCTTCACCGAAACCGCCTGTTTCTGTGCCGCGCGCCATAGCGCCTGCAGCGTCGGCGCCACCGCGCCGTTGAGCGCGAGGTCGGTGCGAAAGCCGCGCAACGGATAGCGGGCAAACAGTGGATCCGGCCCGACATGAATGATTTTGGCTTCCGGCTTGGGCTGACCTTCCTTCGGGATCCACGGCACGTCGCAGTCGACAACGAGCACCACGTCAGCTTCCTTCAGCAGCGTGTGCGGATCCCAACCGCAGTGCATCGGATGCTCGGTCGAGAGTGCGAGATGGCGCGGCCGGTAGTGGATCACCGGCACCGCCAGCGTGTGCGCGAGCTGCTCGATGGCGCGCGACGATTCGAGCGTGCGGCCGCCGTTCGCGGTGATGAGCAATGGATGCTGCGCGGCGCCGAGCAGCTTGGCGGCGTCCTCCAGCGCTTCCGGGTCGGCCGCCGGCGCAGACGCCGGGACGATGGTCGGATTTATCGAATAAGAGGTTGAGAATGGTGAGGCCAGGACCTCGCGCGGCAAGGTTACATATACGGGGCCCTGAGGCTCGCTCTTGGAAATGGCGAGCGCCCGGTCGACGACGGTCTCCACCTGCTCGGCGTGGCGCAGCTCGTAATCCCACTTCATGAACTCGCGCATCATGCCGCCCTGGTCGAAGTGCTCTTGCGCCCAATGAATGTAGTTATTGCGCGCGGCGGGCAGGGCACCGGACTCGGTAACCGGCGTGCGTCCGGCGGTGAACAGGATCGGCACGTTCTGGCGCGAGGCGTTGATCAGGCCGTTGATCGAATTCGCCGTGCCGACGCCGACGTGGACCATCATTGCCTGCGGCTTGCCGGTGACCATGGCATAGCCGTGCGCCATGGCGACGCCCATGTTCTCGTGCGGCACGACCACGATTTGCGGCAGGCGCCAGCCGAGCTTCTGGCCTTTGGCGTAAGCCTCGACGACCGGCGCGAAATCGGTGCCGCCGTTGGCGAACAGATAATCGATGCCGCGCGCGGCCAGTAGACCTAGCCACGCTTCGGCTGCGGTTTCAGGCTTGAAAGTCACCGGGTGGTCAGGTTTCATGTGGGAATGGTAATCCTTAGCCACGTTTCTCCGGGCGCGCGTTCCACCACCGCGCTGTCCTCCGTCGGATTCATCCGATAGGTGAGATAGCAGAGGTCCCGCACGTCGGACAATGCTTCTGCGCGCAGGATGGCGGCGGCCGTGCCCGGGCCCCGCGCGGAGGGCGCGAGCAAGCCGCTTTGCGCGCGTCGTGAGAGATAAGAGCCCAGCTGCTGGGTAAGGCTGTAGTCGTTGCGATCCACGAGGCGCGGCTCCTTCGCCTTTCGCAGGTCGATGAGGATCGCCTCGCAACGCACCTGGAATACGCGACGCTCGCCGACAATCTCGCGCTCGAGGGCAAAGCTGTCGGTCACGAAGCGGTGCCAGTGGTAAAGCGTCTCGCGCACCGTGGTCTCGAGCTCGAGCGCGCCGTACCAGACGCCGTGGCGCAGGCCGTCCGAGTAACGCGTGGCGTGCCAGTTCTCCGGCACGAACGGATAGGTGATAACCGTGCCGTAGTCGAAAGGGCGGGTGATGAGCGGCGCGGCACTCGGCATGCGGGTGGCGCCCTCAGCCGCGATCGCGACCGCGCGGTCCGTCGCGTCCTGCGCCAGATCGTCGAACAGATCCTGCGACACGCGGATGCCCTTGATGTTGCGCACCAGGTCGCCGCGGTAATCGGCGACCTGGCGGACCAGGTGCTCGAACACTTACCGACCGCGCTCGAAATCGAGATAGCGCCGCACCGCCAGGATTCCCTCGTAGCCGTGTCGCTTCATCACCTCCAAAGGACTGGTGCCAAATCTTCGGTTAGGCGTGGATACCCATCGATAGACGAGGTCCCGGTCGTGCGGGAACAGGATGCGCAGCGCCTTGTGAATGCCGAGCAGGTGCCCGGCGCGCGCCAGCAGGTCGGCGCTGTCGGCGAGCGGATCGCCGCGGCGGTAGCGGGCAATGGTCGAGCGCGACTGGGTCGAGAGTCCGAGCAGCACCGCCTGGTCGATGGGCGAAACGTTCCAGTGGTCGAGCAGCGACACCACCATGCGGGCAAGGCGCCCGCGGCTGCCGCGAGCGTGGAGGTCGGGGTCCGGGGCGGGATCGAAGCCGGGTTCCATGTACCAGATAGTACATATAACGTATCAATAGGTACAGTCCATACGGCGGATTGTCAAGCTCAGTTTGACGGACTAAGCTCGGGGAGTGAGCTGCGCGGAGCGCCTCGTCGAGATGTTCGGCACCCAGGCTGACGTGGCGCGCGCCTTTCAGCTGGACCGCGCGGTAGTGCATAACTGGGTCAAGACGGGCTACGTGCCCGCCCGCTGGGCCGGCGAGGTCGAGCGCGTCACCGAAGGCCGCATCAGCGCGGTCGACATCATCAACGAAGCCAGCGTAAAAAATCCGGTGCGCGTGAAGTCGCGCCCCGAGAACGCGCCGTTTGGAATTTTCTCCGAGGAACCCATGAGCCAGTACGCCCCCGCCAAGCGCATCCATTCCTTCCATCCGCCGCAGCGCACGCTGATGGGGCCCGGACCCACCGAGATCCATCCGCGCGTGCTCACCACCATGAGCCAGCCCGCCATCGGCTACCTCGACCCGGTGTTCGTCGAGATGATGGAGGAGCTTAAGTCTTTGCTGCGCTACGTCTACCAGACGAAGAACGCGCTCACCTTCCCGCTTTCCGGCCCCGGCTCGGTCGGCATGGAGTTCTGCTTCGTCAACATGGTGGCGCCGGGGGACAAGGTCATCGTCTGCCAGAACGGCGTGTTCGGCGGAAGGATGTTGGAAAACACGGTGAGGGCAGGTGGCACGCCGGTGCTGATCGAGGACAAGTGGGGCGAGCCGGTCGATCCGCAGAAGGTCGAGGACGCGCTGAAGAAGAACAAGGACGCCAAGGTCGTCGCCTTCGTGCACGCCGAGACCTCGACCGGCTGCCAGTCGGACGCCAAGCTGCTCACGCAGATCGCGCACAAGTACGGCGCGATGGTGATCGTCGACGCCGTCACCTCGCTCGCCGGCACGCCGGTGAAAGTCGACGAGTGGGAGATCGACGCCATCTATTCGGCGAGCCAGAAATGCCTGTCTTGCACGCCCGGCCTGTCGCCGGTGTCGTTCTCCGAGCGCGTGGTCGAGCACGTGAAGAAGCGGAAAGACAAGATCCACAGCTGGTTCATGGACATGAACCTGCTGTTCAATTACTGGACCGCCGGCACGCGCACCTACCACCACACCGCGCCGACCAATTCGCTGTTCGCCCTGCACGAGGCACTGCTCCTCATCCGCGAGGAAGGCCTCGAGAACGCCTGGGCGCGCGCTACGCGCCATCACCTCGCCCTCAAGGCCGGGCTGGAAGCGATGGGCATGAAGATGCTGGTCGCCGAGAAGTATCAGCTGCCGCAGATGAACGCCGTGTTCTGCCCGCAGGGTGTGAACGAAGCCGAAGTGCGCAAGACGCTGCTGAACGAGTTCAGCATCGAGATCGGCGCCGGCCTCGGGCCGCTCGCCGGCAAGATCTGGCGCATCGGCCTGATGGGCTACAGCTGCCGGCCGGACAACGTGATGCTATGTCTGTCGGCGCTCGGCTCGGCGCTGTCCGACGCCGGGCTGCCGGTGCACGTCGGCGACGCCGAGGCCGCCGCGCACGGCGCCTACGCGCAGATGCACGTGCGCGACGCACAGCGGAAGAAACGCGCCGCTTAGAATCGGGCGATAGACACCCTCACGCACGCCCTCTCGGGGGCGTTACTAGCGCGCGCCACGGCGCCGAAGGACGCGCCGCCCCGCGCGCTGCCGCGACGCATAGCCGCCGGCTTCTTCGCCTGCGCCGCGCCCGATCTCGACTTCGTCATCGGCTTCATCGGGCCGGTCGAGTACCTGCTCACGCACCGCGGCGTCACGCACTCCATCCTCCTGCTGCCGGCGTGGGCGCTGCTCTATTCCTGGATTCTCGCCAAGGTGCTGCGCGAGCCCCACAGGGAAGGAAAGGCAGGCTGGCGCGCGCTCTACGGCGTCACCGCGCTCGCGCTCGCCGCGCACATCGCCGGCGACCTGATCACCAACTTCGGCACCATGATCTTCGCGCCGCTCTCCGACTGGCGCGCGGGCATCGGCACAACCTTCATCATCGACCTGTGGTTCAGCGGCATCATCGTCGCCGGCCTGCTGTTTTCGCTGATTTTTCGCAGACAAAGATGGCCCGCGCTGGCGGCCAGCGTCCTGCTCTGCGGCTATGTCGGCTTTCAATACCTTCAGCAGCAGCGGGCGATGGAGTTCGGTTTCGAGTATGCGAAATCCACGGCGTTGCGCGATGCGCTGGTGACCGTGCATCCCCGCCCGGTATCGCCGTTCAACTGGACCGTGTTCGTGAGCGACGACGAGGCGCACCGCTTCGCCCACGTCAACCTGATTCGCAAGGAGCCGCGGCGCTACCAGCCCGGCGACGGCTTCATCGCGCGCGTCGACACGCCATACCTGCCGCTGGACCAGGCGGTGTGGGTGACGCGCCGCCGCTATGGCGAAACGCAGGCCGGCATGATCCGGGAGGCGTGGAATGCCGACGAGCTGGCTTTCTTCCGCTGGTTCGCAGCCCTACCTGCATTCGACGGCATGAGCGAGGGCTCGAGCTGCGTATGGTTCACCGACCTGCGCTTCCTCACGCCCGGGCGCGAGGGCATGCCGTTTCGCTATGCCGTGTGCCGCGAGGGGCCGGGATCGAAGTGGAAACTCCGGGTCTAGTAACATCGGCTGAGTGAGGTCGATGGAGAAAACGTACGCCGCGATCAGCGATCAGGCGCTGGTCGAGCTCACGCGCCAGTTGATCGCCATCCCCAGCCCGAATTTCGAGGAAGGCCCGGTGGCGGATTTCATTGCCGAGCGCATGGCGCGCACCGGCATGGACGTGCAATTGATGCGCGTCGAGCATCCGGACGTGCCGGGCAAGGTCACGCGTCAGCCGATCGGCCGGCTGCGCGGCACCGGCGGCGGGCCGACGCTCATGTTCAACGGCCACCTTGACGTCGCCGCGATGATGCCGGGATGGAGCGTCGATCCACTGAAGGGAAAATTCGAAGACGGCTGGATCTGGGGCCACGGCGCGCAGGACGACAAGGGCGGCCTCGCCGCGGCGCTGGTGGGGATCGAGGCCATCGTCGCCACCGGAACACGGCTCAAAGGCGATCTGCTGTACTGCCCGGTGGCCACGCACAAGCTCGGCGGCACGGGCACGCGCGTGATGCTGAAAAAAGGCGTGCGCGCAGACTACTGCATCAACATTGAGCACTCCGCCAACACGATAGGCTCGGTGATCGTCGGCTCGATCCGGGTCAAGATCCGCACCACCACGCCCGGCCTGTTCTTTCGCTTTACCAAGGAAGCCCACGATACGTACTTCAACTCGATCGAGCAGCAAATGCTGTGCCTCGAGGCCTTCGGCCCCAGCCTGCGGGCGGTGCCCGAGGGTAGCTGGCTGACCTTCGAGCGCCATCCCGAGCTGCGCGATTTCCCGATGATCCGGCACGATGCCATCCATAAGGACCACTACGGCCGCTGGTGCGACCTCATCTTCCAGATCCGCACCGTCCCCGGCATGACGCTCGCGTCGGTGCGCGCCGATGTGTCACGCGTAGTCGAGCGCATCAAGCAACGCCATCCGCGCTTCGACTGCGAAGTGACGATACCGGCGGGAGGGTCCGAAGATCCGTTCTACATGGAACCGACCGCTCTCGAGAACGGGCATCCGCTGGTGCGCGCGCTCGCCGACGGCTACCGCTCCGCGACCGGCGAGGCGCCGCTGGTGGGCAGCGTCGAGCGCATCGGCAATTTCGGCGACGGCAACGTGCTGCACGCCGCCGGCATCCCGTCGGTGCAGTTCGGCCCCGGCAACATCAAGCGCTATCCGGAGTGGCCCGCGCCGGACGAGCGCGTGCACATCGACGAGCTGCGGACGACCGCGCGCACCTGCGCCTACGCAGCGATCGCCCTTTGCCGCTGAGGAGTCTTCGATGAGACTGAAGCTACTGCTTTTGCTGCTGTCCTTCTGCAACGCGGCGGCGGCACAGGACTGGCCGGCGAAGCCGGTGCGGCTCATCCTGCCGTTCGCTGCCGGCGGCGCGGTCGATGTCGTCACCCGCATCACCATGAACCGGGTGAGCGAGCAGACCGGCCAGCAGTTCCTGGTCGACAACCGGCCCGGCGCCAGCGGCAACATCGGCACCGAAGCCGCGGCGAAGTCAGCGGCGGATGGCTACACCTTCCTCGTTGGCTCGCCCGGCACCATCGCCATCAACCCCCACTTCTACCCGACGCTGCCCTACGACGCGCTCAAGGACTTCGTGCCGGTCGTGCACTTCGCCAGTTTCCCGCAGGTGCTCGGCGTGTACACCGAGGTTCCGGCGCAAAGCCTGATGGAGCTGATCGCCATGGCGAAGCGCGAGCCGGGCAAGCTGAATTACGGCTCTGGCGGCAACGGCTCCACCGGCCACCTCATCACCGAAGCCTTCCTGCGTCAGGCGGGGCTCCAGATCACTCATGTGCCGTTCCGCGGCGGCGGTCCGGCGGTACAGGGGTTAGCGGGTGGACAAGTGCACTTCGTCATCGACGGCCTGCCATCGTTCGCCGCGCAGCTGCAGAGCGGTCGCATTCGGGTCCTTGCCGTGACTTCGAAGCAGCGCTGGCCGGAGCTACCCAATGTGCCGGCGATCGGCGAAGCCGCGGTGCCGGGTTTCGACATGGGCTCGTGGGCGCTGATCGCCGCGCCGGCGAAGACCCCGGAGCCGGTGCTACGACGCTTTGCCGCCGAGGTCACCAAGGCGGTCGGGCGCGAGGATGTCCAGACCCGGCTGCGTCAGGTCGGTGCGCTAGCGGCCGGCGGCACTCCCGAGGAAGCGCTCCGCTTCCATCGTGCGGAGTATGAAAAATGGGGCAACGTGGTGCGCACCACCGGGGCGAAGCCCGACTAGCCGCTTTGCGGCTTGGCTACTTCTTGATCTGCCGCACGAAGCGATCGGCGAGCTGCGGCTGCGCTGAATAGGTATCGAGCACCGGCTGCATTTTCTCGCTGAGCGCATCCAGGCGCTCGCCGGGCGCAGGGTGGGTCTTGAACATGAGCGCAATCGCCGAGTCCTGCGCGCTCATCGCCTGCAGCGTCTGCAGCACCGAGGGCAGGCCGTAGGCGTCGTAGCCGGCGCGGGCGGCGATCACGATGCCGAGGCGGTCGGCTTCCAGCTCGTCGCCCTTGTCCAGGCCGCGGCTGTACATCTCGGTGCCGAAGGCGATCAGCTTGTCGCGCGCCGGGCCGGCGCGATCCTTGAGCGCCATGGACATCGCATCGCCGGCAAGGCCGCTCTGCGCGCCTTTCTGGATCGCCTTCAGGTGATGCTTGCGCAGCACGTGCACGATCTCGTGGCCGAGCACGCCGGCGAGCTCGGCTTCGTTGCGCATCCTCTCCAGCAGCCCGCGCGTGATGAAGATGGTGCCGCCCGGAACGGCGAAGGCGTTCACGTTGGGCGAGTCGAGCACGCCGAACTGCCAGGGCAGGTCGGGGCGCTCGGTCTGCACCGCGAGCCAGCGGCCGACGTGGTTGACGTAGCGCTGCAGCCGCGCGTCGGCGACCAGCGGCGCCGCGCCCAGCAGGCGCGAGGCGACATCCTTGCCGATCGCAATCTCCTCCGGTTCGTCGATTTCCTTCACCGCTTTGCCGACGTTCTTGACGGTGTCGACCATCTTGTTGATGTCGAAGCTCGGCAGCCGGAACTGCGCCTGCGCGGTGGCGGCGAAGGCGAGCGCGGCGAAGAACAGGAGGGTTTTCATTTCGGGTAGTCGACCGATGTCGGCGAGAGCTTGCCCTGCGAGGCAAAGCCGGTCGCCGCATCCCGGTCGGCGGCGAACTTCTCCAGCTTGGCGAGCTCGGCGGGGTTGGGCTGGGCGTTGGCGATCTGCTCGGCATCCAGACCGCGGACGCCGGTGGTGACCTGGGTGCCGCTGGTGCCGGTGCGCGCCACGTTGAACAGTTGGCTCACGCCGCTCGCGCCCGGCTTGGTCGCGGTGGCGCCGCCGAGGCGCAGCGCGAGCATGCGCACCCAGCCTTCGCCGCCGGCGGCCCTCACGCGCGTCCAGCCGCTCTTGCGCTCGAGCACGTCGACCGCGGTGTTCTCGGCCAGGGAAGCGACAGTCTCGGAATCCGTGGCGGGCGCCTTTTTCAGGTCCGTAGCGCGGATCACCGTGGCGGGCTCGGCGAGCGCCAGCAGGGGCAGGAACAGAAGCAAGGCAAGAAATTTCATGTCTTTCTTCTCGGTTCGAACAACTCTACCGGCTGTGCGCGGCCTTTGACAGCGAATGTACCGCAAGACACGAACTCGAAGGCGCCGCCGCAGGCCTCCATCGTATCGCGCGACACCAGGATGCGGCGCTTGGCGTCCTTGGTCAGGCCCTCGATGCGGCTGGCGAGGTTCACGGTGTCGCCGATCGCGGTGTACTCCAGGCGGCGCTTCTGCGAGCCCATCAGGCCGACCACGGCCGGCCCGGAGTGCAGACCGATGCCCACGTCGAAGTCGGATTGCTCCGCGCCGAGCTCGCGCTTGAACATCTGCAGGGTGTCGGCCATGTCGAGAGCGCAGGCGACGGCGCGCCGGGCGTGGTCGGGCTGGTCGAGCGGTGCACCCCACATCGCCATGATGCAGTCGCCGATGAACTTGTCGAGCGAGCCGCCGTGGCTGAACACCACGTCGACCTGCAGGGTGAAGTAGCGGTTGAGCAGCGCGATGACCTCTTCAGGACTGCGCGTTTCCGAAAGCGTGGTGAAGCCGCGGATGTCGGAGAAGAGCAGCGTGACCTCGCGGCGCCCGGTTTCGATGCCGCCCTGCTCGACCAGCTGCTTCGCGACATGAGGATTGGTGAAGCGGGAGAACTGCACCATCGCGGCCTGGCGCTCCTGGCGCGCTCGCAGGTATTCGGCCAGGCCGGCGGCGGCGTAAAACGTCCAGGCTGCGGCCAGCGGGGTGAGGAGCGGCCACAGGAACAGCCGGCCGACCAGTGCCCATTGCGCCAGGATGAGAAGGGCGGTGACCAGGCTCAGCGCCGCGCCGGTCGCGCGCATGTCCAGGCCGCGCTGAAACGCGAGGTAGAGCAGCAGCAGGAGGGACGCACCGAGAGCCGCGGCCCACCAGGCCGGCGCATAGCGCATGTGGCGGCCGTTCTTGAGATTCTCGATCGCGGTGCCGAGGATCTCGGCCCCGGGATGCAGGCTCCCCATCGGCGTCACGCGCAGATCCTGCAGCCCGGTCGCGGCCGTGCCCACCACCACGATCTTTCCGCGGAACTCGTTGGCCGGCCGGGTCTTCGCCGAGCGGCCGAACTCTTCGTAGAGATCGGCGAAGGACACCCGCGGGAAGCCGTTGGCCGCACCGCGCCAGGCGAGCACCAGCGTGTCCTGATCCGGCGCCGGAAAGCCGAGGTCGCCGGCGACGCGCGCCGGCAACGAGGGAATCTGCCACCCGGCGACGGTCTCCCGCAGCAGGTAGCGGCGGCCGACGCCATCGGCATCCTCCTTGAAGGTGATCAATCCGGCGCGCCGGTGGGTCTCGTTGGTCAGCACCAGCGGTGGCACGAGCGCGATTTTCGCCTCGGGGTCGGCGTCGCTCGTCGCCACCAGGCCGAATTCGTCCGCGAAGTCGCCGATGCGGATGCCCTTGCTGTCACTGCTTTCGGGCAGGCGAAGAAACGCGAAGTAGGTGTTGGCATGGCGCGCAGCGCTTTCCGCGAACGCGGCGTCGTCCTGCGGCCGAAACCGGTCCTTCTCCACGAACATCATGTCGAACACGATGGCGCGCGGCTTCTGCGCGGCGAGACCCTCCAGCAGGTCGGCGTAGACCACGCGCGGCCATGGCCAGCGCCCGGCCTCGGCCTCCATCTTCGCCAGGCTGTTCTCGTCGATGTCGACGAGCACGATGTCCGGATCGGGCGCGAGCGCGGCGGCTTGCGTCCTCACGAAGCTGTCGAGCAGCCGGTTCTCCAGCGGCTTCATCCCCTCCAGCAGGAACAGCTCCAGCGCCAGCGCGGCCAGCACCGCAAGCGCGAGCAGCGAAAGGCCGCGCCTCATCGCCCGGTCAGCACTTCCCGCAGCGCGTGGAACAGGTCGATGCTGGCGTCGATTTCGTCGCGATTGATGGAGACGCTCTCGACGTTGATGCCGAGCGGAATGTGGCTGGCGTAGGCGCCGTCGAGGATGCGCCGCAGGTTGTCGCGGCAGATCCCGATCGAGCGCGCGAGCGGATTGGGCGCGCCGAGGATCGCGCGCTCGGTGTCCGCGGACACGTTCACGCCGAGCCAGCGCAGGAAACCGAGCGTCTTCTCGCGTCCGCAGGGCGCGAAAGTGAGGATCACGCGCTTGGGCGTGATGCCGGCGCCGCGGCAGTCGCGCAAATAGTCGGCGAGCAGGCGCTGCGTCGGCGCCGGCTGGTACACCGTCTGCGAGATGAAATAGCCGCAGCCCTCGATCCCCTTGGCGAGCAGTCGCGCGGATTCGCTGCGGTGCTCGTCGTGGCGCTCGGCGATCACCACGCCGCCGATGGTGAGGCCGGTCGACGGTCCGGAGGCGATGCGGATCGCGCGTGACAGCGGTAACGGGTACTTCACGCCGGAAGCCGGGCGCCCCACGATCGACAGCACTTCGACCCCCATGCGCCGGGTTTCGGCAAGCCACGCGCGCCAGTTGGCCTCGGGCATCATGCCCAGCGCCTTGTAGACGATGGTGGGCCGGCGGAAGTGCGTGGCGTATTCCCGCGGATCGACGGTGCCGACGAACGGGAACGGCCGTGGCTGGCTGGTGCGGCCGGTCTCGTCCTGGATGTCGTAGACCACCACGCCGTCGAGCGGCAGGCCGGCGAGGCGCGCAGCGAGCTTGTCCGCGGCGCTGTCGATCTCATCGGGCGGCGTTCCCGCGCGCGGCGGCGTGGTGCCGTACAGCAGCACCTGCTGCGACGGATCAAGAAGCTTTGACTGCAGATCCATTCACGAACGGCTTGAGTGCGGCGTAAATCGCGCGGTTCACCGGCGCCTGCAGCCCGTTCTCGGCGGCCATGCGCGCCACGGCGCCGCACAGCCACGGCGCTTCCAGGCGGTTGCCCGCCTCCAAGTCGTGCAGCATCGACGCCCGCATCTCGGCGGGCAGGGTGTCGAGGAAGGCGAGCTGCTTCTCCACGAAATCGTCCGGCAGCTTGACGCCGCGCGCACGGGCGAGCGTCCAGGTCTCCCGCATCGCCTGCTCGAACATCCAGCGCAGATCAGGGTCGGCGCGCACCACGCCCAGCGGGGAGCGCGACAGCGCGGTGGTCCCGCTCACGGCAATCAGGAATGCGAACTTCTCCCAGTTGACGAGCGTGATGTCGTCGGTCACCTCTGCGTCGATGCCGGCTTTCTTGCAGGCAGCGAAAAATGCCTCGGCCGCGGGCCGTTGCGCCGGCAGCACCGGCCCGAAGCGCAGCCGTGCCATCGTGCCGGTGTGCTCGATCATCCCGGGGGCGCCGACGCGCGTGCCGATGTAGGCGGATCCACCCATGACCCGCTCGCAGCCCAAGGCCTGTCCCAGCCGCTCGATGGATTCGACGCCGTTCTGGAACGGAATCACGACCGCGTTTTGCACGATGGGACGAATCTGCTCGGCCGCGCCCTCGGTGTCCCAGAGCTTGACCGCGAACATCACCACGTCGGCCGGACCGGCCTCGCGCGGATCCTGGAACACCCGCACCTTCAATTGCGCGTCGCCGAGCGCGCTCTTCACGGCCAACCCCTTCGCGCGCATCGCATCGAGATGCTTGCCGCGCGCGATGAAGCTGACTTTTTCCCCCGCCTGCGCCAGGCGCGCGCCGAAGTAGCCGCCGACGCCACCCGAGCCCATCACGACGATATGCATCTCAGTACCGGTAATGATCGCTCTTGTACGGCCCTTCCTTCGGCAGCCCGATGTAGCGGGCCTGCTCGTCGGTCATCTCGCTGAGCATGGCGTCGAGCTTGGAGAGCTGCAGGCGCGCCACGTTCTCGTCGAGGTGCTTGGGAAGGATGTAGACGCCGATCGGGTACTTCGCCGTGTTGCCGTAGAGCTCGATCTGCGCCAGCACCTGATTGGCAAAGGAGGAGCTCATCACGTAGGACGGGTGGCCGGTGCCGCAGCCGAGGTTCACCAGCCTGCCCTCGGCCAGCAGAATGATTTTCTTACCGTCGGGAAAGATGATGTGGTCGACCTGCGGCTTGATGTTGTCCCACGTGTACTGCTTGAGCGACGCGACGTCGATCTCGTTGTCGAAGTGGCCGATGTTGCACACGATGGCATTGTTCTTCATGCGCTTCATGTGCTCGTGGGTGATGACCTTGTAGTTGCCGGTGGCGGTGACGAAGATGTCGGCCTTGTCGGCGGCGTACTCCATCGTCACCACCTTGTAGCCCTCCATCGCCGCCTGCAGCGCGCAGATCGGGTCGATCTCGGTGACCCACACCTGCGCGAACAGACCGCGCAGCGCCTGCGCAGAGCCCTTGCCGACTTCGCCGTAGCCCGCGACCACGGCGACCTTGCCGGCGACCATCACGTCGGTGGCGCGCTTGATGCCGTCCACCAGCGATTCGCGGCAGCCGTAGATGTTGTCGAACTTGGACTTGGTGACGGAGTCGTTGACGTTGATCGCCGGGAAGAGCAGTCGCTTCTCCTTGTGCATCTGGTAGAGCCGGTGCACGCCGGTGGTGGTCTCTTCGGTCACACCCTTGATGTCTTTACCCACGCGCGAGTACCAGCCCGGCTCGGCTTTGAGCTTCTTCTTGATCGCGTTGAAGAGCGAGATCTCCTCCTCGCTGGTCGGGTTCGACAGCACCCCGGGGTCCTTGGCGGCACGCGGCCCCAAGTGGACGAGCAGCGTGGCGTCGCCGCCGTCGTCCAGGATCATGTTCGGACCCTCGTTGCCAAATTCAAAGACCTTGTGCGTGTACTCCCAGTACTCATCGAGCGACTCGCCCTTGTAGGCAAACACCGGGATGCCGGCGGCGGCGATCGCGGCGGCGGCGTGGTCCTGGGTCGAGAAGATGTTGCACGACGCCCAGCGCACTTCGGCGCCGAGCGCCTTCAGCGTCTCGATCAGCACCGCGGTCTGGATCGTCATATGGAGCGACCCGGCGATGCGCGCGCCTTTCAGCGGCTGCTTGGCGGCGAACTCCTTGCGGATCGCCATCAGCGCCGGCATTTCGGACTCGGCGATCGCGATTTCCTTACGGCCCCAGTCGGCGAGGGCGAGATCGGCGACTTTGAAATCGGTGAACTTGGAATCGATCTTCATCAAATGGCTCCTGGAAAAGAAAAGCGCCCGCACCGTGTCCGGTGCGAGCGCCGTTTTATTTAGCTGAGCCTGACCCTCGTTGACCTGCAGGGACGCAACGCTCCTCAGCGGCTCGAATTATACCCTGTTCAAGTGCGCTCAATCCCTGCATGCTTTGCGAATGGCGGCATCGCTTTTCGCGAGCGTGGTTTTCCTGAAGATCCAGGACTTCGCGCGCCGTTCCGCGACCGAGCAGGCGCGCCTGCGCGCGCAGTTGCAGGCGGTGGTGGCGGTGACCGCGGCAGAAATTCCCCCCGCCGGCCGGGTGATGCTGGATTCGGCCGACGGCGCCGCCATCGTGGTGCTCGACGATCCGCGCGCTGCGCTGCGTCTCGCCGAGCGCGCGTTGACCGCCGTGGCGGCCGGGCTGCCGCTGTCTGCGGGGCTCAACCATGGCGCTCTGCAGCTCGCTGGCGGCAAGGGCGCCGAGGGAATGACCGGCGACGGCATCGCAGTCGCTGCCGCCGTGGCCGCCTTTGCGCCCGCCGCTCGCGTGCTGGCTTCTCGCGCCTTCCGCAACGCGCTCGCCGCAGCGGCGCCGGGGCTCGAAGCCTCGCTCGCTCCCGCAGGCACCTTCAACGATCCGGGATTGCGCGCGCACGAATTGTTCAAGCCGGACGAGAAAGCGCCGGCGCGCCGCAGCCTGCGCTATACCGCCGCGGCCGCGGTGGTCGCCGTCGCACTGATCGCGGGCGGCATCAGCCTGCGCAACGCCAATGGCAGCCAGCAGCCCTTCGTCGACGCGATGCTGGCGAAATATCCCTACTGGCGCGAGCTGGTGCAGAAGGTCAGCTACTGATGGCGAAGCCGCTGAAGAAAATCGGCCGCTACAAACTTCTCGGGGAGCTTGGCCGCGGCGCGATGGGGGTGGTGTACAAGGCCGAGGACCCGAACCTCGACCGGGTGGTGGCGCTGAAAACCATCATCCTCGACAAGGACGCCGAGGGGCGCGCCGAGTACCAGAAGCGCTTCCTGACCGAAGCCAAGGCGGCCGGCAAGCTGAACCATCCGAACATCGTCACCACCTTCGACTTCGGCGAGGTCGACGGCATGGCGTACCTGGCGATGGAGCTCCTCGAGGGCACCGACCTGCGCAAGCGCGTGCAGCAGGGTGCGATCCCGGCGATCGAGGCGGTGGAGATCGGCTGCCAGGTGGCCGAGGGGCTGGCCTACGCGCACCAGCGCGGCATCGTGCATCGCGACATCAAGCCGGCCAACATCATGCTGCCCGACCGCGGCGCGGCGAAGATCATGGACTTCGGCCTGGCGCGCATGCGCGTCGCCGACCACAAAACCAGCACCGGCATCGTGCTCGGCACGCCGCGCTACATGTCGCCCGAGCAGATCACCGGCCAGCCGGTCGACCAGCGCTCCGACATCTTCTCGCTCGGCATCGTGGTGTGGGAGATGCTCACCGGCAAGCGGCTGTTCTCCGGCACCGAGATGCCGCAGGTCAGCCACAGCATCACCTACGACGAGCATGTGCCGCCGACGCGCATCAATCCCGAGCTGCCGTCGATGCTCGACTTCGTCGTCGCGCGCGCGCTGAAGAAGGACCCGGCGGTGCGCTACCAGGACGCGGACGAAATGGCCGCCGACCTGCACGCCTGCCTCGCCGAGCTGCGCGGGCGCGCCGGCGATGGGTCCGCCCCCGATTCCGGCAGCAAGACGGTCAAGCTCGACGCCGACAGCGAGCCCACCGTCGGCGCGCCGGCGGCCGGCAACATCGTGACCGACACCCGGCTTCCGGTTTCACGCCACTTCGATTCGACGGCGGCGTTGCGGCGCCTGGCCAAGGCCCGCGGCGGCCGCCCGCCACGACCGGTGGGCATCCTGCGCCGCATCGTCAGCGACGCGCCGGCGCGGCGCCTGTTCGTCGTCGCGGCTCTCGCCGCCGCGGCCGGCAGCTACATCGCCTTGATCTAATCTTCGAAGGTGATGAGGCCCATGCCCGTCGTCATGGGCGCGTAGTAGTGCCGATGCACGCGGCGCGCTTTCGGCGAAAGCGCACCGCGCATGGTGAGCCACATGATGAGCTCGACCGCCTCCGCGCCGGCTTGCTCCATGATCTTGTGGTGCGAAAGACCGGCGAGCACTTCAGCATCCGCTTCCAGCTGGTCGAGGAACCACTGGTCGAACTTTTCGTTCATGAAGCCGAAGCGCTTGCCTTGCAGTTGATGCGACATGCCTCCGGTACCCAGGATGACTACGTTCAGATTTTCTTCATAGGATTCCACCGCGCGACGCAACGCCTGACCCAGTCGGAAACAACGCCGAGCGGTCGGCAGCGGGTGCTGGACGACGTTGACCTGCAGCGGCACGGTTTTCACCGGCCATCCCGACGGCGTGTGCGGGAAGCAGAGGTTCATCGGCACGAGGAAACCGTGCTCCACGCCCATCTCCTGGCAGACGGTGAGGTCGAACTCCGCGTCGACCAGTCGCTCGCACAGATGGATGGAAAACTCGGCGTCGCCCGGCACCTCGGGTAGCGGCCGCGTGCCGAAACCCTCGTCGGCGATGGTGTAGCGCTCGGCGGTGCCGAGCGCAAACGTCGGGTACTTGTCAAAGCCGAACTCGGCGACGTGGTCGTTGTAAACAACGATCGCTACATCCGGTTGGAGCTTTCGCAGCCACTCGCGCACCGGCACGTACGCATCGAACAGCGGCTTCCACGCCGGTTCCTGCTCGCGCTGGCGGTCAACCGCCGGCCCGACGGAGGGCGCATGCGACAGCCCGATGCCCGCGACGATCCTACCAGGCATCTTTCACCAGCTTAGACAGCATCTTTCATCTTGCGGGTCGCGAGGAACTCCTCGTAGGTTTCGCCGCGCATCTGCGCCCCCATGCGGTAGAGGCTGTTGCCGGTCGCCGAACCGATCTTCAGCATGGCGTAGATATTCATGCCGGCGTCGATCAGGCCCTTGAAGTCGCGTTTGCGGATGAGTTCCTTCTCGGGGTCCGTGAGCTTGAAGCGGGCCATGAAACCTTCTTCATCCCGCTTGAACGCGTCGCGCTGCGCCGCAGAGCACAGCGCGCTGCACATCCGGTTCAGACGCGCCCCGCGCCGGGAGAGGCGCAGGTCGAAGATGCTGGTGTCCGGAATCGCCTGCATCTATCCCGCTACAGGGATCCCCATACCTCTTTGGCCGTGTCGATGCAGAGCTTCAGCTTCGCCTTCTCCTGCTCGACGCTCAGATTGTTGCCATGGTGCGTGCTGGAGAAGCCGCACTGCGGGGAAAGGCACAGGTTTTCGAGCGGCACGAACCTGGACGCCGCCTCAATGCGCCGCTTGAGAGCATCCTTTTTCTCCAGTTCCGGAACCTTGGAGCTCACCAGCCCCAGCACCACCCGCTTGCCCTTGGGGATGTAGCGCAAGGGCTCGAAGCCGCCGGAGCGCTCGTCGTCGTATTCGAGGAAGAAGCCATCGACGTCGATCGTCGAGAACGCGGTTTCGGCGACGTAGTCATAACTGCCGCTCGCCAGCCAGGTGCTCCTGAAGTTGCCGCGACAGGTGTGCAGCGCGACCGTCATGTCTTCGGGCACGTCGCGGATCGCGTCATTCACCGCCTGTGCGTACATCGCCACGTCCTTCTTCGGGTCGTCGCCCAGCTTGCGGAAGGTCTCCTGCACCTTCGGGTCGCCGAACATGGCGATGGTCGTGTCGTCGATCTGCAGATAGCGGCAGCCCGCCTTGTACAGGTCGGCGATTTCCTCGCGGTAGCACTTGGTCAGGTCGGCCCAGAACTCGGCCGCATCGGGATACGTGCTGCGGATCGAGTCGCGGTCGCCGCGGGCGTGCAGCATAGCCGGCGAGGGCATGGTGAATTTGGGCGTTCCTTTCTTCACCACCGATTTCAAAAACTGGAAATGCGGGACCATGCTCGGCTTCGTGCGGCGCAGCTTGCGCTTGACGAACATCGTCGGCGGCGTCGCCTCGACGCCCTTGAACTGCACGCCGTGGTAGGAGTCTCCCTCGCGCTGCAGCTCGATGCCGTCGAAGCCGGCGATGAAGTCGATGTGCCACCAATCGCGGCGGAACTCGCCGTCGGTGATCGACGGCAGGCCGAGATTCTCCTGCAGCTTCACCACCTCGCGGATCAGGCGGTCCTCGGCCTCCTTCAGCGTCGCGGCGTCAGCCTTGCCGAGGCGCACCTGCCCGCGCATCTCGTGCAGCTCGTGCGGCCGCAGCAGGCTGCCGACGTGGTCGGCGCGGAATGGACCAGCCATAGTCAGGCCGTTGCTTTGGTACGCCACCCCTCGGCATACGACGTGCGCGCCTGCTTGCCGTACGGCGCCGGGCTGACGACGGCGCGGATCTCGATCTGCTTGTGGCGCTCGACGGTGGGCTTCTTCGTGCCGCCGCCCTCTTCGCCCCACAGGAGCTTCACTTCGTTGCCTAGCTGGATGTCCGGGTCGACGATGCCGAGTGACAGCATCGAGCGTTCGTTGTAGCTGTAGCCGCTGAACATGTTCAGGCCGACGGTCTTGCCCTGGTTGGTCAGCCGGTCGTACGACGCCGAAGTGAAGTTCGACAGCGGCAGGTCGATGTACTTGTACGGATCGCCCTGCTCCAGCATCGAGCGCCACACCTTCATCACGTCGTCCGGGTTCCACGCGAGCGTGACCTTGCGCCGGTGCGGCTTGCCGGCCATCTTCTGCAGCGCTTCCTTGCCAATGAAGTCGTGGTCGAACTTGGTGAACGGGCCGTAGCCCATCTCGTACGGCGTGACGTAATAGTCCTCGATGTTCTTCGACACGAAGCTGCCGCCGATCGAGCCGGTGGCTTCGTAGCTCGAGGCCGGGAGCCACTCGCGGTACTTCTTCATCTTCTCGCCGCTGTACACGGCAGGCAGCGGCGAGGGGATCCAGCCCGATTCGAGCGTGTTGGTGGCATAAGCGCGGGCGCCCACTTCCTTGAGCCCGAATTCCTTGCCGGCGGCGACGATCGCGGCGCGGATCTCCTCGCGCTCGGCGTAGGGCCCCCAGATCTCGAGGCCGGGCGCGCCCGCCATGCCGTGGCGCAGCGCGCGCACCTTGCGGCCGGCGAGGTTGATGTGCCCCATGTGGAAGAACTTGATTTCGGGCACCGGGCCGCCATTGAGCTTCTCGATGACCTTCCAGGCGTTCGGCCCTTGGATCTGGAAGCGGTAGTTGGTCCGGTTGATCGCGAGGCCCTTGGTGTTGCCCGGTGAGCGGTCGTCCTTGCGCGTCTTGACGTTGAAGCCGCCGGTCTCGGCGTGGAACTGGATCCAGCTCGCCGCCGGCGCGCGGCCGACGAACACCATGTGGTTCTCTTCAAGGTGGAAGAGGATGCCGTCGCCGATGACGTAGCCGTCGTAGCTGCACGGCGCGAGCTGCTTGGCGCGGTCGACCGGGAAACTGGCGAAGCTGTTCATTCCCAGGTACGTGAAGAGCTTCAGCGTGTCGGGACCCTGCACGTACTGCTCGACCATGTGGTGCGACTGGTCGAAGAGCACCGCGGACTTCGCCCATGCCGCCTGCTCGTCGCGCCAGTTGGAGAATTCGCCCGGCACGACCGGGTAGACGTAGGCGCCGATCTGCGAGTTGCGCAGCATCTCGACGGCATTGCCTGCCGCCTTGAGCACTTCCTCGAGGTTCCGCATGCTTGTCTCCTGCTGTGTGAAGCTTGACTGGGTCCCCGCCTTCGCGGGGACGACTGCTATGCCGCTTGCTTCAGCGCGAGCGCCTTGTCCGTCGCTTCCCAGGTGAACTCGGGCTCTTCGCGGCCGAAGTGCCCGTAGGCGGCGGTCTTCTCGTAGATCGGCCGCTGCAGGTCGAGCATCTGGATGATGCCCTTGGGACGCAGGTCGAAGTGCTTGAGCACCAGCGCCGACAACGCATCGTCGGACATCTTGCCGGTGCCCTGCGTGGTCACCATCACGCTGGTCGGGCGCGCGACGCCGATGGCGTAGGACACTTGCACCAGGCACTTGGAGGCCAGGCCGGCGGCGACGATGTTCTTGGCGACGTAGCGCGCCGCGTACGCGGCCGAACGGTCGACCTTCGACGGGTCCTTGCCGGAGAACGCGCCACCGCCGTGCGGCGCGGAGCCGCCGTAGGTGTCGACGATGATTTTGCGTCCGGTCACGCCGCAGTCGCCTTTCGGGCCGCCGATCTCGAATGCGCCGGTGGGATTGACGAGGTAGTTCACCTTGCTTTTGACGAGGTTCTTCGGCATCACCGGCTTGATGCAGTCCTCGATGATCGCTTCCTTGAGGCGATGATGCTCGACGCCTTTGGCGTGCTGGGTGGAGAGCACCACGGTGTCGATCGACTCGGGCTTGCCGTTGACGTAGCGGATGGTGACCTGCGACTTGGCGTCCGGCCGCAGCCACGGCAGCTTGCCGTTGCGACGCAGCTCGGCCTGGCGCTCGACCAGGCGATGCGAGAGATAGATCGGCAGCGGCATCAGGCTCGGCGTCTCGTCGCAGGCGTAGCCGAACATCAGGCCCTGGTCGCCCGCGCCCTGCTCGAGGTCGAGGCCCTTGCCTTCGTCCACGCCCTGCGCGATGTCCGGCGACTGCTGGCCGTAGGCAATGAGCACGGTGCAGGTGGCGGCGTCGAAGCCGATGTTCGGATCGGTGTAGCCGATGCGGCGGATGGTCTGGCGCGCGATCTGGTCGTAGCTCACGCGCGCATTGGTCGTGATCTCGCCCGCGAGCACCACCAGGTTGTCCTTCACCAGCGTCTCGGCTGCGACGCGCGAGGTCTTGTCCTGCTTTAGAATCGCGTCGAGCACGGCATCCGAAATCTGATCCGCGACCTTGTCGGGATGGCCTTCGGACACCGATTCGGAGGTAAACAGAAAATCGCTCATTGCCGGCGTTTCTTCTACGAGTAGGAAGGGCGCAAGGATACCAAAACTTTGCGCCGCCTCCCCAGGATTCTCCTGCAGTTTCTCGCCCGGTTTCCGTTGCCGGCGCTGCACGCGTTGGGGACCGTCCTCGGCTGGGCGATGTATGGGATATCCCCCACCTACCGGCGCAACCTGAAAGCGAACCTCGCCCTCGCCGGCTACACCCACGCACGCACGCGGCGCGCGGCGATTGCCCATGCCGGCCGCATGCTGACCGAGACGCCGGCGATCTGGCTGCGTCCGCAGCACGAAGTGGCGGCCCTGGTGCGCCAAGCCACCGGGGTGAAAGAGGCGCTGGCGCAGCGCACGCGCGGGAAGGCGCTGCTGTTCCTCACGCCGCACATGGGCTGCTTCGAAGTGGCAGCGCAATACGCCTCGCAGCACGTGCCGATCACGGTGCTCTATCGAGCGCCCAAGGCGCGGTGGCTCGAGCCCCTGATGCGCGAAGGACGCGGTCGCGGCGACGTGCGCCTGGTGCCGGCGGACTTCGGCGGCGTGCGCGAGCTGTTCGCGGCGCTGAAGCGCGGCGAGGCGGTCGGCTTTCTGCCGGACCAGGTGCCCGGCATCGGCGAGGGCGAATGGGCGGACTTCTTCGGCAGGCCGGCCTACACCGCGACGCTCGCCCCCAGGCTCGCGGGTCGAGCAGACGTCGCCTGCTTTCTCGCCTATGCCAGGCGCTTGCCGCGCGGTGCGGGCTATGCGCTCATGGTGCGCCCGTTCCCGGAAAGCCTTCCGCACGAGTCCCCGGCGCGCCTTGTCAATCGCGCGCTGGAGGCGCTGGTGCGCGAATGCCCCGAGCAATACCTCTGGGGCTACAACCGCTACAAGACGCCGCGTGGCGCCAAAGCGAAGCCGGAAGCGGGGGGAAAAATCCCCCCCGCGCCCCCCGCTGCATGAGCCGAATCGTCTTCGCCTTCATGTGGGCCGTCCATTTCTTGCCGCTCGCGGGAATGGCCCGAGTCGGCAATGCGGTGGGCAACCTGCTGTTCTGGCTGATCCCCGAGCGGCGCAAGGTGACGCGCATCAACCTGCAGAAATGCTTCCCCGCGAAATCCGCCGCCGAGCGCGAGGCGCTGGCGCGCGCGCACTTTCGCGCCTTCACCCGCGCTTTCATCGAGCAGGGCGTTCTGTGGTGGTCGCCGCGCTCGCGGATCCAGTCCCTTGTCCACGTCGAAGGCCTGGAACACTTGAAAGGCAAGGCGAAGACGATCGTGTTCGCGCCGCACTTCGTCGGCTTCGAGGCCACGCTGGCGCGCCTCGCGCTGGAAGCGCCGGTGTCGATGATGTATTCGCGGCAGAAGGATCCGCTGTTCGAGGCGCGGCTGCTCAAGGGCAGGACGCGCTTCGGCGGCCTGATGTTCCCGCGTCAGGCCGGCATCAAGAAGGGCATCGAGATCATCAACGCCGGCACGCGCTATTACTATTTGCCGGACCTCGACTTCGGGCCGAAGCGTTCGGTGTTCGTGCCGTTCTTCGGCGTGCCCGCCGCGACCGTGACCGGACTGGCGTATATTGCCCGCACCACCGGGGCGGCCGTGGTGCCCTGCGTGACGCGGATGCTGCCGGGTGGCGGTGGCTACCGCGCCAAGTTGTATCCTCCGTGGACTGACTTTCCGAGCGGCGACGACCACGCCGACGCGCGGCGCATGATGGCCTTCATCGAGGAGCGGGTGCTGGAAATGCCCGAGCAGTACTTCTGGCTGCACAAGCGGTTCAAGACGCGCCCACCGGGCGAGGCGAGGTTCTACTGAGGCTCGCTGTCATCGGTGCCGGTCACATGGGGCGCTTTCACGCCGAGAAATTCGCGCGTCTTCCCGGCGTGGAGCTCGCGGCGGTGGTCGATCCCGATCCCGCCCGCGCGGCGATTTCCGATTTCAGAAAGGTCCTGGGCGACGTCGACGCCGCGGTGATCGCCGTGCCGACGAATCTCCACCACGAAGTGGCCCGCGCCTTTCTCGAGCGCGGGCTGCACGTGCTGATCGAGAAGCCGCTCGCCGCCACGCTCGCCGAAGCCGACGACCTGGTGAACCTTGCGTCGAAGAAGAATGCCGTCCTCCAGGTCGGTCATGTGCAGCGTTACAGCAAAGCCTTCAAGGCGCTGGCGAAGCGCGTGGACCGCGCGCTGTACATCGACGCCGAACGCCTTGCCGGATTCAAGCAGCGTGGCGCGGAGGTGGACGTGATCCTCGATCTCATGATCCATGACCTCGACCTCGCGCTGTCGCTCGCGCGCGCCGAAGTGAGCGGCGTCAGCGCCTGCGGCTTTCGCGTGCTCACGGCCGACATCGATATCGCCACCGCGCGCATCGAGTTCGCCAACGGTTGCGTCGCCGACCTGTCGGCGAGCCGAGTGAGCCAGTCGGTGGTACGCAAGTTCCGGGTGTTCGAGCCCGGCCTCTACGCCTCCGCCGACCTGCAGGCCGGCAAGCTGCGCTACGTAAGGCAGGAGGGCGGTGAAATCCGGGAGACCGAAGAAATGCACACCGGTGGTGATGCACTCGAAGCGCAGGCGCAGGCTTTCGTCGAAGCAGTGCACGGCCGCCAGCCCCCGGCCGTCGACGGCGCCGAGGGACGGCGCGTGCTCAAACTGGCGCTGGACATCGGACGCCTGGTGCGAGAGCGCCTGGCGCGCTTCACCTCATGAACAAGCCCATCCAGATGGTGGACCCGGCGGGCGAATACCGCTCGCTCAAAGCCGAGATCGACGCCGCCGTCGCCGGCGTGTTCGGCTCCGGGCGCTTCGTCCTCGGCCCCGAGGGCGAGGCGCTCGAGCGCGAAATCGCCCAATTCGTCGGCGCCTCGCACGCCGTCGGCTGCAATTCGGGCACCGACGCGCTGCACTTTCCCCTCGTCGCCGCCGGCATCGGGCGCGGCGACGAAGTCATCATTCCAGGATTCACCTTCTTCGCGACCGGCGAGGCGGTCTCCTATACCGGCGCGACGCCGGTGTTCGCGGACGTGGAGGAGGGGACCTTCAATCTGGACCCTGCTTCTCTGAAAAAACTCATCGGCAAGAGGACGAAGGCGGTCATTGCGGTCCATCTCTTCGGGCAATGCGCCAACCTCGAAGACATCACGCGCATCTGCAAGGAGAAAAGGCTTCTCCTGGTCGAAGACTGTGCGCAGTGCATCGGCGCGGATTATCAGGGCAAGCGCGCGGGAAGCTGGGGGGATTTCGGCGGCTTCTCGTTCTATCCGACCAAGAACCTGGCGGCGGCGGGTGACGCCGGCCTGATTACCGCGAACACCGAAGAGCATGCCAAGACGCTGCGCATGCTGCGGCACCACGGCAGCCGCCAAACCTACCTGCACGAGCGCGTGGGCTGGAACAGCCGCCTGGACGAGCTGCAGGCGGCGGTGCTGCGCGTGAAGCTGCGCCACCTCGCCGGCTTCAACGAGGCGCGCCGCGCCGTGGCCAAGCGCTATCACGAGAAGCTGGCCGGCGCCAACGTGACGCTGCCGATCGAGCACGGGCGCGGCACGCACGTGTACCACCAGTTCACCATCCGCAGCGAGCGGCGCGACGCGATCCGCGAGGCGCTGGGCAAGGAAAGCATCGCCAGCTCGGTGTTCTATCCCATGCCGCTGCACCAGCAGCCGGCCTACGCGAGCATTGCCAAGGGGGTTTCCCTTCCGGTTTCGGAAAAAGTTTCCAAGACCGTTCTGTCCCTCCCGATCCATCCGCTGCTCGACGAGGCGTCGATCGACCGTATCGCGGCCTGCGTACGCAAGGCGGCGTGAAGCTCGCGTTCACCAAGATGCAGGGGGCGGGCAACGATTTTGTGGTCCTCGATTGCACCCGTGAAGCTTTCACCCTCAGTTCATCCCAGCTGAAGCATGTTGCCGATCGCCATCGCGGCGTTGGATGCGACCAAGTGCTGGTCGTCGAGCAGCCGAACGACGGCGCGGCCGATTTTCGCTATCGCATCTTCAACGCCGACGGCGGCGAGGTGGAGCAGTGCGGCAACGGCGCGCGCTGCTTCGTGAAGTTCGTGCATGCCCGCGGGCTGACCCGGAAGTCGGAGATCCAGGTGCAGACGCTCGGCGGCACGATCCGGCCGCGCCTCGAGGCCGACGGCGAGGTGACCGTCGACATGGGCAAGCCCTCCAGTCCGGTGACGGAAAAGCTCAACGTGCAAGGCCGGCAGGTCGAGGCCACCATCCTGTCGATGGGCAATCCGCACGCGGTGCAGCTGGTGCCCGACGTGGCGAGCGCACCGGTGACGACGCAGGGACCGATGCTCGAAGTGCACCCGCGCTTTCCGAAGCGGGTGAACGCCGGCTACATGCAGGTCCTGGACCGCCACCACATTGCGCTGCGCGTGTGGGAGCGCGGCGCGGGCGAGACGCTGTCGTGCGGCACCGGCGCCTGCGCCGCGGTGGTGGCTGGCATGTCGCGCGGCCTGCTCGATTCGCCGGTGCGGGTGGATACGCGCGGCGGCACGTTGACCATCGCTTGGCCCGGCGGCGACAATCCGGTGTCGATGAAAGGCCCGGCGGCCACGGTGTTCGAAGGGACCATAGAACTATAAAAATGAACGCAGACGACATCGCGCGCTTCCTGCGCACCCATCCGCAGTTTTTCGACCAGCATCCCGAGCTTCTCGAAAGCATCACCGTGTCCCATCCGTACGGCGGGCGCGCGATCCCGATCGCCGAGCGCCAGACGATCGCGTTGCGTGAGAAGCTGAAGCTCGCGGAAAGCCGGCTCGGCGAGCTGTTGCAGTTCGGCGAAGAGAACGATGCCATCAGCGAGAAAGTGCATCGCCTTTCCGTGGCGCTCGCCGGTGCGCGCGACTTCCCTTCGCTCGCCTCCTCACTCTACTTTCACTTGCGTGAAGACTTCGCCGTGCCTCATGTCGCGCTGCGCGTGTGGGGCAAGAGCGTGGCCGCGGATTTCGACGAGGCCAAGCCGGTGGAGGAGGCGCAGAAGCAGCACGCGGCGACCATGGGCGCGCCGCAGTGCGGCCCGGCCACCGGCAATCCGTTCGTCCCGTGGTTCGGCGAGTCGAGCGCGCAATTGCGCTCCATCGCCCTCGTGCCGCTCGGCCAGACGGCGGTGTTCGGCCTGCTCGCGCTCGGCAGCGAGGACCCGAAGCGCTTCTTCCCCGAAATGGGCACGCTCTACCTTCGCCGCATCGGCGAGCTATGCGCAGCCGGAGTCACGGCCCGGCTTTAGCAGCGGAATATTTGGAGGCGCTGAAGCACCAGCGCAGGCTGGCGGCTGCGACGCTCGGCAACTATTCCCACGCCATCGACCTGCTGCTCAAGCTGCATGGAGAGCAGGAGATGAAGAGCCTCGAGCCAGCACACGTGCGCCGCTACGTCGCCATGCTGCATGCCAAGGGTCTCGCGCCGCGCTCCCTGGCGCTGACGTTGTCAGCCTGGCGCGGCTGGTTCCGCTGGCTCGCGCGGCACAAGGGCTGGCCTTCGAATCCGGTGCTTGGCATCCGGGCGCCGAAAGCAGCGCGGCCGCTGCCCAAGGCGCTATCCGTGGAGGCAACACAGCGACTTCTGGATTCACCAGAGGAAAAAGGTGCTGCACAAATTCGGGATGCAGCGATGTTCGAGCTGTTGTATTCCTCCGGCCTGCGTGTCGGCGAGCTGGTGGCGCTGAATCTCAACGACGACCCAGCGCAAGGTGAAGTGACCGTCACCGGCAAGGGTTCCAAGACGCGGACGGTGCCGGTAGGCGCCAGGGCGCGCACGGCGCTGAAGGCGTGGACCCAGGTGCGCGCGCAGCTCGCGGCGCCGGAAGAAAGGGCGCTGTTTGTCGGGGCCCGCGGCCGGCGTATTGCGCCCGGCACGGTGGCGAGCCGGCTCGGGGCGTCGGCGCGCAGCCGTGGCCTCACCGAGCATGTGCATCCCCACATGCTGCGGCACTCGTTCGCCACGCACGTCCTGCAGTCCTCGCAGGACCTGCGCGCGGTGCAGGAGCTGCTCGGCCACGCCAGCATCTCCACTACGCAGGTCTACACGCATCTCGACTTCCAGGCGCTGGCGAAGGTCTACGACGCCGCGCATCCGCGCGCAAAGAAGAAATGAATCACCTTATCTTGAAGAAAGGCCGCGAGCGCTCGCTGAAGCGCCGCCATCCCTGGATCTTCTCCGGCGCGGTGGAGAAGGGGGGCGGCACGGCCGGCGAGACGCTCGAGGTGCGCGACAGCGCGGGCAAGGTGCTGGCTCACGCGGCGTACAGCCCGAAGTCGCAGATCCGCGCGCGCGCCTGGACCTTCGACCCGGCCGAAGCGGTCGACGCGGCTTTCTTCCGCAATCGGATCCAGAAGGCGCTTGTGTTGCGCGACGCGCTGCCGGCGGCGAAGCACACCAATGCGCTGCGCCTGGTGAACGGCGAATCCGACGGCCTGCCGGGGCTGGTGGTCGACCGCTACGCCGACGTGCTGGTCGCGCAGTTCCTCGCCGCCGGCGTCGAGCGCTGGCGCGACCCGATTCTGGATGCGTTGACTGAAATTTCCGGCTGCGAAGCGATCTTCGAGCGCTCCGACGCCGAAGTGCGCAAGCTCGAAGGCCTCGAGCCGCGCGTCGGCTTCGCACGCGGCAACCGCAACGCCACGCGCTGCCCGATCATCGAGTACGGCCTCAACTTCCGCGTCGACGTCGAGCAGGGGCAGAAGACCGGCTTCTTCCTCGACCAGCGCGAGAACCGGCAGCGCGTGCGCGCGCTGGCCGCCGGGCGCGAGGTGCTCGACGGCTTCTCCTACACCGGCGGCTTCTCGATCAGTGCGCTGGCCGGCGGCGCGAAGCACGTCACCGCGATCGAGAGCTCCGCGCCGGCCCTCGAAGTCGCCAAGGAGAACCTGGCCGCCAATCCGCTGGACGCGTCCAAGGTCGCATTCGTCCAAGCCGACGTGTTCTCCCGGTTGCGGACCTTGCGCGATCAGAACGCGAAATTCGATCTCATCGTCCTGGATCCGCCGAAATTCGCGCCGACCGCCGCCCAGGTCAAGAAAGCGGCGCGCGCCTACAAGGACATCAACCTCTGGGCGCTCAAATTGCTCGCGCCCGGCGGCATGCTCGCCACCTTCTCCTGCTCTGGAGCGGTGCCCCCGGATCTTTTCCAGTCGATCGTCGCCGGCGCGGCGCTCGATGCCGGCGGCGACGTCAAGATCATCGAGCGCTTCGGCGCGGCGGCCGACCACCCGGTGGCGCTGGAGTTTCCAGAGGGGGAGTACCTGAAAGGGCTCCTGGTCCTCAAGAGCTAGAATTGGCCATGCCTGAAAACGACATGGTTCCGGTCACCATCCTTACCGGCTTCCTCGGCAGCGGCAAGACCACGCTGCTCAACCGCATCCTCAAGGAAGACCACGGCCAGCGCATCGCCGTGATCGAGAACGAGTTCGGCGAGAGCGGGGTCGACAGCGAGATCATCGAGAAGTCGGAAGAGCAGATCATCGAGATGAACAACGGCTGCATCTGCTGCACGGTGCGCGGCGATCTGATCCGCATCCTGGGTTCGCTCAAGGAGAAGCGCGACCAGGGCACCCTCAAGTTCGACCGCGTGGTGATCGAGACCACCGGCATGGCCGATCCCGGCCCGGTGGCGCAGACCTTCTTCACCGACGAGGAGATCGGCAACTACTATCTACTCGACTCCATCATCACCCTGGTCGACGCCAAGCACGCGCCGAAGCAGCTGGATGAATTCCACGAGGCGCAGGAGCAGGTCGGCTTTGCGGACCGCATTCTGATGTCCAAGACCGACCTGGTTTCGGACGAGGATGCGGCCAAGCTCTCCTCCCGCTTGAAAAGAATGAATCCCCGGGCCCCGATCAAGAAGGTGAACTTCGGCAACGCGCCGCTCAACGAGGTGCTCGACATCCGCGGCTTCAACCTGAACGCGATCCTCGAGCTCGACCCGGAATTCCTCACCAGCATCGCGCACGAGCACCACGACGAGGTCGAGTCGTTCGTGTTCAAGGCGGACAAGCCGTTCGACGGCAGCAAGCTGGAGAATTTCCTCTCCGGCATGATCCAGATGTACGGCCCGGACCTGCTGCGCTACAAGGGCATCCTCTGGATGAAGGGTAAGAAGGAGCGCGTGGTGTTCCAGGGCGTGCACATGATGATGGGCGGCGACATGGGCAAGCCGTGGGCCAAGAACGAGAAGAAGAGCTCGCTGCTGGTGTTCATCGGCAAGAAATTGCCGAAGGATCTGTTCATCGCCGGCCTGGAGGAATGTTTAGTTAAGTGATCGCGCTCCGCGGCCTCGCGCATCGCTATGGCACCGCGGAGGCGCTGCGCCTTCCGGAGTGGAAGGTGGCGCAGGGCGAGCGCTGGCTGGTGCTCGGCCCCTCGGGCTGCGGCAAGACCACGCTGCTGCACGTCCTCGCCGGGCTGATTCATCCGACCGAGGGGGAAGTGGAAGTCGCGGGCGAGAACCTGCGCAGGCTGGAAGGCGCGCGGCTGGACCGCTGGCGCGCCACCAGCGTCGGCATCGTCCTGCAGGCGCTGCATCTCGTGAAGCACCTCAGCGTGCGCGACAACCTGCGCCTCGCGCAGTATCTGGCCAAGGCGCCGCAGGACGATAAGCGCATCGACGACACGCTCGGCGCGCTCGGCGTCGGCGCGAAGAGCATGCGGCGCCCGAGCGAGCTGTCGCAGGGCGAGCAGCAGCGCGTAGCGATCGCGCGCGCGGTGGTCAATCGGCCGAAGCTGGTGCTGGCCGATGAGCCGACCGCCAACCTCGACGACACGGCCGCGGCCACGGTCGTGGAGCTGCTCGCGGACCAAGCGGCGCGCCATGGCGCCACGCTGGTGGTCGCGACCCACGACGCTCGGGTCAAAGGCAAGTTTCGGGAAAGGCTCGAGCTTTGAACCTGGCGACGCTTTCGGCGAGCTATCTGCGAGCGCGCCCGCTCAATACTGCCCTGAGCGTGATCTTGCTCGCGCTCGGGGTCGCGACCGTCGTCCTGCTGGTGCTGGTCGTTGGCCAGGCCGAGGAGCGCATGCACCGCGACGCGCGCGGCATCGATCTCGTGGTCGGCGCGAAGGGCAGTCCGATGCAGCTCATGCTCGCCGGCATCTACCACCTCGATGCGCCGGCGGGCAACATTCCGCTCGCCGCGGCGCGCGCGCTGGAGAAGAATCGCTTCATCAAGAAAGCGATGCCGCTCGCATTGGGCGACAGCTGGAAAGGCCACCGCATCGTCGGCGCGGCGCGCGCCTATGCCGAGCACTATGGCGCCGAGCTGCGCGCGGGCCGCTTCTACGACAAGCCGATGGAAGCGGTGCTCGGCGCCGACGTCGCGGCGCGCACCGGCGTGAAGGTCGGCGACGCGTTCAAGGGCGCGCACGGCCTGGGCAGCGAAGGCGACGAGCACGAGCAGGCCTACACCGTGGTCGGCGTGCTCGCCAAGAGCAACGCCGTCATCGACCGCCTGGTGCTCACCAGCATCGAAAGCGTCTGGCACGTGCACGAGGAGCACCAGGGCCCGGAGGACGAGGCGGACCGCAAAGCGCTGGAAGAGGCGCGCGAGGTGACCGTGGTCCTCGTGCAATACGCCTCGCCGCTCGCCGCCGCCACGCTGCCGCGCCAGATCAACTCGCAAAGCGAGCTGCAGGCCGCATCGCCCGCGTACGAAACCGCTCGGCTGTTCCGCATCGTGGGGGTCGGCATCGAAGCGTTGCGCGGCTTCGCTGCGGTCCTGATTCTCGCCGCCGGCCTGTCGGTGTTCATTGCGCTCTATACCGCGCTCGACGAGCGGCGCTACGAGCTTGCCGTGATGCGCACGCTCGGCGCCTCTCCCGGCAAGCTGTTCGGGCTGCTGATCGGCGAGGCCTTCGTACTGTCACTTTGGGGTGTCATGCTCGGCCTTGTGCTCGGGCACGGACTGGCAGCAGCGCTGGGGCTCTGGCTCGAGAGCCAGCAGCAATACCCGGTGACCGGCCTGGAATGGCGTCCCGAAGAGCTGTGGATTGCCGGCATTGCTTTGGGCGTGGGGGTGATCGCCGCCCTCGTGCCGGCGTGGCGCGCCTACCGCACCGATGTTTCTCGCACACTCGCGCAGGGATAAATATGAAAACCGCTCTTTCGATCGTAGTCGCCATGGCGCTGTCCGGCGCGGCGCTTGCGCAATCCAAGCACGGCAGCAAGGAAGAGGAGCAGGACGCCAAGCGCCACCGTGCCCTGGCGGCCGTCCACGAGGCCGCCGCCAAGTGTCTGGAGTCCGGCAAGGGCGAAAAGGCCTGTTTGGAGCAGTTACGCAAAGATTGCAAAGGCCTGGGAATCGGCAAATACTGCGGGATGAAGCATCAGCATTGAGGATTCCATGAGACAGCTTCTGTTTTCGGTTCTCGTCGCGGCCGCGGTTCCTGGGCTGGCGCAGCATCAGCCGCCGCCGGGCGCGGATCCCAATCAGTTCAAGCCACTGCCCGAGCGCAAGGATGTCGTGTCCTGGAAGGTCCTGTCTCAAGTAGAGCTGGTGAAGCAGAAGGACCGCTACGTGCCGCAGTTCGCCAAGGACGTGGCTGCGCTCGACCAAAAGGAAGTGAAAGTGCAGGGCTTCATGATGCCGCTGCAGGTCGGCGACAAGCAGTCGCACTTCGTGCTCACCGCGATGCCGCAGAGCTGCTCGTTCTGCCTTCCCGGCGGCCCGGAAAGCATGGTCGAGGTGAAAACCAAGATGCCGGTGAAGTACACGTTCGAGCCGGTGGTGCTCACCGGCAAGATGGCGATCCTCAAGGACGATCCGACAGGCGTGTTTTATCGCCTGACCGACGCGATCCCGAGCAAGTAGAGTCAGTTTTTCAACCCGTCTGCGCGCGCATATCCAGCGCGCACTTGACGTTTGCGTCTCCCATCCCCACGTAGACAGCTTCCATGGAACAACTGCACGGCACTACTATTCTTTCGGTCCGCCGCGGCGCGAGCGTCGCGCTCGGCGGCGACGGTCAGGTCACGCTGGGTAACGTCGTCCTCAAAGGCGGCGCGCGCAAAGTCCGGCGCCTGTACCAGGATCGCATCCTCGCCGGCTTCGCCGGCGGCACCGCCGATGCTTTCACGCTGTTCGAGCGCTTCGAATCGAAGCTCGACAAGCATCAGGGCAACCTGATGCGCTCGGCGGTGGAGCTGGCCAAGGACTGGCGCACCGACCGCATGCTGCGGCGCCTGGAAGCGATGCTCGCGGTCGCCGACAAGGAGAAATCGCTCATCATCACCGGCATGGGCGACGTGCTCGAGCCCGAGCACGGCATCCTCGCCATCGGCTCGGGCGGGCCGTATGCCCAAGCCGCGGCACGCGCACTGGTTGAGAATTCATCGCTTTCGCCGCGCGAAATCGTGGACAAGGCGCTCGCCATCGCCGGCGACATCTGCATCTATACCAATCAGCAAAGGACGATCGAGGCGCTGGAATGAGCGGCATGACGCCGCAGGAGATCGTCCACGAGCTCGACAAGTACATCGTCGGGCAGGCGAAGGCGAAGCGCGCGGTCGCCATCGCGCTGCGGAACCGCTGGCGCCGCCAGCAGGTCGCCGAGCCGATGCGCACCGAGATCACGCCGAAGAACATCCTGATGATCGGTCCCACCGGCGTGGGCAAGACCGAGATCGCGCGCCGCCTCGCCCGGCTGGCCGACGCCCCTTTCATCAAGGTCGAGGCCACCAAGTTCACCGAGGTGGGCTACGTCGGCCGCGACGTGGACACTATCGTCAGGGATCTGGTGGAGATCAGCCTGAAGCAGACGCGGGAGCAGGCCACCAAGCGGGTGCGCACCCGCGCGCAGGATGCGGCGGAGGAGCGCATTCTCGACGTGCTGGTGGGTTCCCAGGAAGCTGCTACCGAAGACAATCCCACGCGGCAGAAATTCCGCAAGAAGCTGCGCGAGGGCGAGCTCGCCGACAAGGAGATCGATATCGAGGTCGCCGCGAGCCAGCCGCAGATGGAGATCCTGGCGCCGCCGGGGATGGAGGAGCTCACCTCGCAGATCCAGGGCATGCTTTCGGGCCTCGGCAGCGGGCGCCGCCGGCTTCGGCGCCTGAAGGTGCGCGAGGCGATGCAGGTCGTCACCGAGGAGGAGGCAGGGCGCCTGGTGAACGACGACGAGTTAAAAGCGCGCGCGCTCGCCAATGCCGAGCAGAACGGCATCGTGTTCCTGGACGAGATCGACAAGATCACCAGCCGCGGGGAGATGGGCGGGGCCGACGTTTCGCGCCAAGGCGTGCAGCGGGACCTGTTGCCGCTGGTCGAGGGCACCACCGTCTCCACGCGCTACGGCATGGTGAAGACCGACCACATCCTGTTCATCGCCTCGGGCGCGTTCCACATGGCCAAGCCCTCGGACCTGATTCCCGAGCTGCAGGGCCGCTTCCCGATCCGCGTCGAGCCCGACCCGCTTTCGGTCGACGACTTCGAGCGCATCCTGGTGTCCACCGACGCAAGCCAGGTCAAGCAGTATTCGGCGCTGCTCGCGACCGAGGGCGTAACGCTCGAATTCCGTCCCGAAGCCATCCGCCGCCTCGCCGAGCTCGCCTTCCAGGTGAACGAGAAGACGGAGAACATCGGCGCGCGGCGTCTCTCCACGGTGCTCGAGCGGCTGCTGGAGGACATCTCCTTCGACGCCGGCAAGCGCGGCGCCGGCGAGGTGACCATCGACGCCGCCTACGTCGATGCGCGGCTGGCGGACCTGGCGAAGAACGAAGACCTCGCTAGGTTCGTCCTTTAAGCTCCAGCTCCAGGCACTCCCGGCAGAGGCAGGCGCGTCCCGGTACCGGCTCGAGCGGCGGCAGCATCGCACACCAGCACTCGGCATCGCGGTTTTTCGCACCGCAGCGAAATGGCGCGCCGCAGCGCGCGCAGCAGTCAGGCTTTGGGAGGTTGCTCTGCAAGCCGGGCCATCGCCTCGCGCATGAACGCCACCTGCTTGCCGAAGTTGGTGCAGCCGTCGCAGATGGCGAGGTGGACGCGCAACCGCACGCGCTCGGCCAAGCCGAGGTCGCGGTCGAGGCCTTGCGAGACCAGGCGCGTCACTTGTTTGCAGGACAACATCATTTCTCGAACCACTCCTTGGTCAGGCATTCGCGCAGCGCCATGCGTGCGCGATAAAGCAGCACCCAGCAGTGCGTCGGCGTGATGGCGAGTTCCTTACAGATCTCGCCGGTGTCCAGGCCGAGGTGCTCGCGCATCATGAAGGCCTGCGAGGTCTTCGGCGGCAGGCGCGCGAGGCACAGCTCCAGCGCGGCAAAGAAGCGCTCCTGCTCGAGGGCGGCGCCGGGGTCGGCCCAGGCGGCGGGCATCTCGACCCAGTGGCCGCGCTCGTCGAACAAGGCCTCGAATTCATCCTCGGAAGCCGCCGGCGCCTCTCGGCTCATCCGGCGGATGGCGTCGATGATCTTGTGCTTGAGGATGCCGGTGAGCCAGGTGCGCAGGCTCGCGCGCTGGCCGAACCCGGACTCGCCGGCCAGCGCCGCGAGCAGCGTCTCCTGCACCGCGTCCTCGGCGGCGTGGGCGTCGCGCAGCTGCAGACCCGCGTAGCGCAGGAGATAGGGGCGCTCGCGCTCGACGCGGGACCGAAAGTCGTCCATAGGGGCGATGCCGGATTTTACAAGGGGCTTGAAACCGCCCCGGCCGTCCCTACTTTCCCGGTACGACTCAGGAAAGGAGACGCACCATGGCAAATCTCACCCGTTTGGATCCGTTCAACGATCTGGTCGACGACCTGTTCAAGGGCTTCCTCGTGCGGCCGGTGGCCTACGAGGGCGGCCGCAACGAGGTAGTGCCGCGCATGAAGGTGGACGTGGCGGAGAAGAACGGCGCCTACACCGTCACCGCCGAGCTCCCCGGGGTGAAGAAGGAAGACATCCAGGTCACCATCGACGGCGCGGAAGTCACGCTGGCCGCCGAAGTGAAGCGCGAGAAAGAAGTGACGCAGGACGAGCGTGTGCTGCACACCGAGCGGACCTTCGGCAAGGTGTCGCGCAGCTTCTCGCTGCCGCAGGAGGTGGACGAGGCCAAGGCCGAAGCCAGGTTCCGCGACGGCGTGCTCGAGCTGACGCTGCCCAAGAAGGCCGCCGCGGCGCGCAAGCAAGTCACGATCCAGTAGTTTTTTCTGTAGCATTGGGGGGCGCCCATGAACGCCCCCCTCATTTCTCCCTCGGCTCACTCACCGCAAGCCGCCGAGAAGGCGCGCATCCTCGCCGAGGCTCTGCCCTACATCCAGAGCTTCCACGGCAAGACCATCGTCGTTAAGTTCGGCGGCAACGCCATGACCGACGAGGAGCTGAAGAGCTCCTTCGCGCGCGACGTGGTGCTGCTCAAGCTGGTCGGCATGAACCCGGTGGTGGTGCACGGCGGCGGCCCGCAGATCGAGCAGCTGCTCGCGCGCCTGGGCAAGAAGGGCGAGTTCATCCAGGGCATGCGCGTCACCGACGCCGAGACCATGGACGTGGTCGAGATGGTGCTCGGCGGCCAGGTGAACAAGGAAGTGGTCGAGCTCATCAACCAGGCGGGCGGCAAGGCGGTCGGCCTCACGGGACAGGACGGCGCCTTCATCCACGCGCGCAAGCTGACCCTGCCGCCGTCGAAAGAGAACGGCAAGATCGACCTCGGCCAGGTGGGCGAAGTCGAGTCCATCGACCCGGCGGTGATCGAGGCGCTGGAAGCGGGGGGCTTCATCCCGGTGGTGGCCCCGATCGGCACCGGGCGCGACGGCACCACCTACAACATCAATGCGGACCTTGTGGCGGGCAAGCTGGCGGAAGTCCTGCGTGCGGAAAAGCTGGTGGTCCTCACCAACACCCCCGGCGTTCTGGACAAGGAAGGCAAGCTCCTCACCGGCCTCACGCCGAAGAAGATCGACGACCTGGTGAGCAAGGGCGTGATCTCGGGCGGCATGCTGCCCAAGATCGGCTCGGCCCTCGACGCTGCGCGCAGCGGCGTGAAGAGCGTGCACATCATCGACGGGCGGGTTCCGCATGCCCTGCTCCTCGAGGTGTTGACGGATCAGGGCGTGGGTACGTTGATTAGAAGCAAATAACTTAGAGAAGCAGATAGTTCGTGCGCATCTCGAGGTTGCCGCCGTCGCGGCGGGTGTGGATCTTCGACCTCGACAACACGCTGCACGACGCGCGGGTGCACATCTTTCCGTCGATGCACGGACAGATCAACAGCTACCTGCAGAAGCACTTCGGCGTGGACGAGGCGGGCGCCAATGAAATGCGCCGCGGCTTCTGGCTGCGCTACGGCACCACGCTGCGCGGCCTGGTCCGCCACCACGGAACCGACCCCAAGCATTTCCTCGCCCAGACCCACGTTTTCCCCGAGCTCGCCGACATGGTGGTGCGCGAGAACGCGCTCAAGCACGCGCTGCTGCGGCTCGGCGGCCGGCGCCTCGTGTTCTCCAACGCGCCGCGCCACTACGTCGAGGAGGTGCTGCGCGCCATCGGGCTCGAGCGTTACTTCGAAGCGGTGTACACCATCGAGGACACCGGTTACCGTGGAAAGCCCCACGCCTGGGGCTTCCACCGTCTGCTGCGCAAGCACAATCTCGATCCGCACCGCTGCGCGATGGTCGACGACATCCTGGAAAACCTGCGCGCCGCGCATCGCCTCGGCATGTCGACGGTGTGGGTGAGCCCGGCCGGGGGTCGCGTGCCGTTCGTCGATCTGCGAATCTCCTCGGTAACGGAACTGCCGCGTAGAATCCAAAACTGATGCCACGCGCCAAAGGCGAACGCCGGCTCGAGATCCTGAAGGCCCTCGCGCAAATGCTCGAGGCGCCGAAGTGGGAGCGCATCACCACCGCGGCGCTGGCCGCGAAGCTCGACGTGTCCGAGGCCGCGCTCTACCGCCACTTCGCCTCCAAGGCGCAGATGTACGAGGGGCTGATCGAGTTCATCGAGAGCTCGGTCTTCACCCTCGCCAACCAGATCAGCGAAGACGAGGCCGACGGGCACCGCCAGTGCGAGAAGCTGGTCGAGATGCTGCTTGCCTTCTCCGAGAAGAACCCCGGCATGGTGCGCGTGATGACCGGCGACGCCTTGGTCGGCGAGCACGAGCGCCTGCAGGCGCGCATGAACCAGTTCTTCGAGCGCTTCGAATCGACGCTCAAGCAGTCGCTGCGCGTCGGCGCCGACGGGGATGCGGCCGCCCGCGCGGCCGCGCTATCGCGCTACATCCTCGGCTGCCTGCACCAGTACGCGAAAAGCGGCTTCTCGAAGAAGCCGGGCGAGAACTTCAGCGCGCAGCGGCGCTACCTGTTGGCGTGACAAAAGCAGGAATCAGGGACAGACCACGTTTTTCCGTCCTGCGGCTGCACATCGAGCTGGAAGACGTCTCGCCGCCGATCTGGCGGCTCATCGAGATCTCCGAGCAGTGGGCGCTCGAGGGCCTGCACCGCGTGCTCCAGGTCCTCGTGGGCTGGCACGACAGCCACCTGTGGATGTTCACCGACGGCGAGCGCAGATGGATGCTGCCCGATCCAGATCGGGACGACCCGGTGCCGCCGCTGCATGCGGCCAAGGCGCAGCTCGCCGAGCTTCTTGGGACCACGGGCGCGCGTCTGCATTACGTGTACGACTTCGGCGACGACTGGCGCATCGCCATCGAGTGCAGGGATCGCAGCGCAGCCGACCCGGGGGTGTGCTACCCGCGCTGCCTAGAGGGCGCGCGCGCCGGGCCGCTGGAAGACTCGGGGGGTCCGCCCGGGTATGAAGAGCTGATTCTCGCCAGGTCGCGCAAGCGCAGTCCGCGCGCGCGTGAGCTGCTCCGCTGGGCCGGCAAGGGCTGGGACCCCGAAGCGTTCGACCTTGGTGTGATGAACAAGGCCCTCAGCGGCCTGCCCGCGCCGCGCGCCTTCCATTAGGATTGCGGCATGGTGAGAAGGAAGAGCCCTCCCGGCCGAGCCGCTACGCAATCCGCTGCTGCGATGCCTGAGAACCTGAGCCTTCAGGAATGGACGCTCAAAGTCTGTGAAGCATTAGCCGAGTTCGGCTTCATGCCCGAGAAGTTGCCGGGCGTGCGCTGGGCTCAGTTATGGCGCAAAGGCGTCGCGCCGAGAACGGCCGCGATACTCGCACTGAAAGCGGCGGACGGCCAGTCACGCGCACCTTTGTGAAGAACGCGGGCCTGGGCCGCGATCCCCTATCTTCACAACGGCCAAAGCCACGAGTACCTGGACAGACCACTTTTTCTCAAGCCGCGCAGGCGCGGCTCTTAGAGAACGCCCGCATGCCCTTTGATACGGGAAGCGAACCGCGGTAGTTCTGAGGCTGGATCAAAGCGTGTCCCTTTGCGAAGGCCTTGACCGGAAAAGTGGTGGTAAGCCAAGACCAACATCCCATCTATTACGGTTTTCTGTTCTTCGGGCGGCAGATAGCGGTTTGCCTGCACCCCGAGAGATCGGGCGAATCTCTCCGCAGCCGAACCATGACAAAAAACTGCCCTCGGCCTAACGAAGGCAATCAGCTTCTTCAAACCGGATTCTGCGAATGCCCGCTCAGAGGCTGGAATGTTCTTTTGTTTCTCGACGGGATACCAACACGCGTTGGTGACCAGGCAGTTCAGCGGTTGCAGCAGTGCAATAAGTTTTCTGGCCCATCTCGTCGATTTAGATGCGCTGCCGCTGTGTCGGGCTGAGTAATGCGCTTCAAACTTAGCCGGATCGACCGTCAGCGCGTTCCAGTAGTCATCAAGCGAAGCGAACTCATTCCGTAGAGGCGTTGCCGGATTCGTGCCAATAACGAAGACGTGTGCCCGGCGCCAAGCTGGATTGGGGGAAAACGGGCGACGATACGGGCCGGCCGCAGTCTCGCACCATTCTTTGAGCTGACACTCGAAGTCCACCACGGCTGTGGCGCCAGACTGCATAGGAAAACGTGGTCTGTCCCTGATTATTTTTTGCCGCACACCCCGCAGGCCGGGTCTTTCCTGACCTTCACCGTGCGCCACTCGGCGCTCTTCGCATCGAAGATCATCAGGCGTCCGTCGAGCGACGCGCCAATGCCGGCGGTGAGCTTGAGCGCTTCCATCGCCTGCATCGCGCCGATCACGCCGGTCAGCGGCGCGAACACGCCCATCGTCGAGCATTGCACTTCCTCCACTTGTGCGTCTTCGGGAAAGAGGCAGGCGTAGCAGGCGGAGGCGGGGTTGCGCAGATCGAACACCATCAGCTGCGCGTCGAAGCGGATCGCCGCGCCGGAAACCAGCGGCTTGGAATGCCGCACGCACGCGCGGTTGATCGCGTGGCGCGTGGCGAAGTTGTCGCTGCAGTCGAGCACGATATCGGCGCTCCCGACCACCGTGAAGTCTTCCAGCCTCTTGTGAACGGCCACGATGGCGACGTCGGGATTGACCGCGTTTAGCGCTGTGCGAGCCGCATCGACTTTCACTGCACCCACCGAGTCGCTGCGATAGAGGATCTGGCGCTGCAGGTTGGTGAGGTCGACCTTGTCCGAGTCGGCAAGGGTGAGCCGGCCGATGCCGGCGGCGGCGAGGTAGAGCGCGGCGGGGCAGCCGAGGCCGCCCGCGCCGACGATCAAGGCATGGGCGGCACGCAGCTTCTCCTGTCCTTCGATGCCGATCTCCGGCAGCAGAATGTGCCGGCTGTAGCGGAGAAGCTGCTGGTCGTTCAGGGGGTGCGGGGGAGGTTTCCCCCTGCCTCCTAGTTCAGTTCGGCTTGGCTTGCGGCTTCTGCGTGTCGGTTTGGGCGACGGTCGGCGACTGCGACTTCACCGGCTCGCCCTTGAGGAAGGCGATGGCCTGCGACAGCTGGAAGTCTTCCTTCGAGCCGAGCTCGGTGGGCTTGACCTCCGGGGTCGAGGACGGCTTGGTGCGGGGCGAGGCCGCGGCGCCGTCCTTTTTCTCCTGCGCGGCTTTGTCCTGCGCGGCGCGGCCGTTCTCGAGGTGGCGCTGCAGGTCCGCTTCGCGAACGCGGGTGAGCGTGTCGCCCGGATCCTCGACCAGGAAGTCCGGCGTGATGCCAAGCGCCTGGATCGAGCGTCCGCCGGGCGTGTAGTAGCGCGCGGTGGTGAGCTTGATCGCGGTGTTGTTGCCCAGCGGCATGATGGTCTGCACCGAGCCTTTGCCGAAGGTCTGCGTGCCCATCACCTTGGCGCGCTTGTGGTCCTGCAGCGCGCCGGCAACGATTTCCGAGGCCGAGGCCGAGCCGCCGTTGACCAGCACCACCATCGGCACGCTCTTCGCCGCCGCCGGCAGGGCCTTGAGCACGTCGTCGCCGCGGCGCGCGTAGTCCTCGGGGCTGGCGTAGAACTTCTTGCGCGAGTCCTCGGCGCGGCCGTCGGTCGACACCACCAGCGATTTCTGCGGCAGGAACGCCGAAGAGATCGCCACCGCGCCGTGCAGCAGGCCGCCCGGATCGTTGCGCAGGTCGAGCACCAGGCCCTTGACCTGCCCGTCCTTGAACAGGCCGTTCAGGTGCTTCACCAGGTGGTCGGCGGTCGCTTCCTGGAATTGCGAGATGCGCACCCAGGCGAAGCCGGGCTCGATCATCTTCGACTTGACGCTCTGCACGCGGATCACCGCGCGCGTGATGGTGACGATCACCGGCGCGGTCTCGCCCTTGCGCGTGATGGTGAGGGTGATCGAGGTATTCGGCTTGCCGCGCATCTTCTTCACGGCGTCGTTCAGCGCCATGCCCTTCACCGGCGTGTCGTCGAGCTTGATGATCAGGTCGCCCGGCTTGACGCCCGCCTTGTGCGCGGGCGTGTCCTCGATCGGCGAGATCACCTTGACGAAGCCGTCTTCCATGCCGACCTCGATGCCCAGGCCGCCGAACTGGCCCTGGGTGCCGACCTGCAGCTCGCGGAACGCCTCGGCGTCGAGATAGGACGAGTGCGGGTCCAGGCCGGTGAGCATGCCGTTGATGGCCTCGGTGATGAGCTTCTTGTCCTCGACCGGCTCGACGTAGTTGGTTTTGATCGCGCCGAACACCTCGGTGAAGGCGCGCAGCTCCTCGATCGGCAGCGACGTGCGCATCGCCCGGTCGGCGAAAACCTGGAAATTCAGGCTGATGAGAACGCCGGCGACGGCGCCGACGATCATGAAGCCGATGCTGCGAAACCTGGTGTGCATGACGCTCGCTTTATTTCAGCTTGACCCAAGACAGGGGGTCAAAGGCGCGGCCCAAGTGCCGCATTTCAAAGTATAAGCCCGTTTCCTCGTTGCCACCGCTCGACCCCGTAGTGGCGATCGGCTCACCCGCGGCCACCGGATCGCCCGGCTCTTTCAGCAAACTTTCGTTATTGGCGTAGATCGAGAGGTAACTCTCGCCGTGGTCGACGATCAGGAGGTTGCCGAAGCCCCGCATCCAGTCGGCATAGACCACCCGACCCCCGGCGATCGCCCGCACCGGCTGCCCCTCCCGCGCGCGAATGAAGACGCCTTTGGCGACCATTCCCGCCGCCCCCCTTGGAGCGCCGAAGCGCCCGGTCAGTTCCCCGCGTACCGGCAGACGGAGCTTGCCGCGCAGCGCGGAAAAAGGACCGCTTGCCGCGCTCGCCGCGGCGCGCGCCAGCGCTTCCACCAGCCGCGCGAGGCGCGCCTCGTCGGCGCGCAGCACCTGGATTTCCCTTCGATTCTTACGGATATCGGCGCCGAGAGTGGTCATCACGCGCTGCCGCTCGCGGCGCTCGGCAAGCACTTTGTCACGGTCCGCGCGGCTTGCTTGCTCGATCGCGCCAAGGCGCGCCGCGCGCTCCGTCGCCTCGTTGCCCAGGCGCTCGAGCTGTCCGAGCGCCGCGCGCTGCTCGGCGATGAGCGCGGCCGCGGCGCGCGAGATCACGCCGAGATAGTGCAGCCTGCGCCCGAAGTCGGCGGGATCGTCGCCCGACAGCATGACGCGCAATGCATCCGGCGCGCCGGCCGCCGACCAGGCCACGAACATGCGCTCGATCGCGGCCTCTCGATTCGAAATCTGTAGTTGCAAGGAAGACCGCCGTTCGGCGATCCGGCTAGCCTCGGCGCGCACCTGGCGCGCTTCGGCGCCAAGGCGCGCGAGCGCGCGGTTGGCGTTCGAGATCGCGCGCTCGGAATCGCGCAACGCATCGCGCGCCTCGCGGGTAGCGGCCTCTTTCTTTTCGAGCTCGCGGCTGACTGCGTCGATGCGCCCGCGCAGTGCCTTCAGCTCTTCTTCACGGGGCGGCGCACTCTGCGCCGGCAACGCCGACAGCAACAGCAGAAGCGCGAAAACGCGCCTCAGACCTTCGCTTTCCCCTGCGCCGCGACCGAGGCCACGCGGCGCGCGACCTCGGCTGGGTCGCCGAGGTAGTAGTGTTTCAGCGGCTTCAGCTGGTCGTCGAGCTCGTAGACCAGGGGCATTCCCGTCGGAATGTTCTCCTTCACGATTTGCTCGTCGGAGACATTGTCCAAGTACTTCACCAGCGCTCGCAGCGAATTGCCGTGCGCGGCGATCAGCACCCGCTGCCCCGAGCGGATCGATGGCGCGATGGTCGATTCCCAGTACGGCACCACCCGCGCCACCGTGTCTTTCAGGCATTCGGTGCGCGGCACTTTCACGCCGGCGTAGCGCGGATCCTTGCCTTCATAGCGCGGATCGTCGGCCTTGAGCGCCGGCGGCGGCGTGTCGTAGCTGCGGCGCCAGATAAGCACCTGCTGCTCGCCGAACTTCGCCGCCATCTCGGCCTTGTTGAGGCCCTGCAGGTCGCCGTAGTGGCGCTCGTTCAGGCGCCAGTCCTTGACCTGCGGCAGCCACATCTGTCCGAGCTCGTCGAGGGCGATCCAGAGCGTGCGGATCGCGCGCTTCAGCACCGAGGTGTAGGCGATGTCGAAGGCGTAGCCGTCGGCCTTGAGCTGGCGGCCGCCGGCGCGCGCCTCGGCGATGCCGGCTTCGGACAGGTCGACGTCGGTCCAGCCGGTGAAACGATTCTCGCGGTTCCACTGCGACTCGCCGTGGCGAAGGAGAACCAGCTTGGACACGGGCTTGCGCATCGCGCGATTATAATTGTCGCCCCTCGTGGATTTCGTCCGCAACAACCTCCTTCTTTTCGCCGTCGCCTTGATTTCCGGCGCGATGCTGCTCTGGCCGCTGTTCCGGCGCAGCGCGGGCGGCCCGTGGGTCACGCCGGCGCAGGCCACGCATCTCATCAACCGTGAGGACGCGCTGGTCGTCGACGTGCGCGAGCCGGGCGAATACGGCGCCGGCCACGTGCTCGGGGCCAAGAACGTGCCGCTCGCGCGCATCGGGGACGCCGGCTCGGACCTGGGCAAGCGCAAGGACCGGCCGCTGATCCTGTATTGCGATACCAGCAGCCGCTCGGGCAAGGCGCTCGGCGCGCTGAAGAAGCAGGGCTTCACGCGCGTGGTGAATCTGAGCGGCGGCCTGGGCGCCTGGCAACAGGCGGGGCTGCCGGTCGAAAAGTGAGCGTTCAGGCAAAGGTGGTCATGTATGCGACGGCGGCGTGCCCCTTTTGCCAGTCGGCCGAGCGGTTGCTGGTTGCCAAGGGCGTGACGATCGAAAAGATCCGCGTCGACCTGAAGCCGGAGCGGCGCGCGGAAATGACCGGGAAGAGCGGCCGCCATACCGTGCCGCAGATCTGGATCGGCGAGCGCCATGTCGGCGGCTGCGACGACCTCTACGCCCTCGAGCGCGCGGGCGCGCTGGACGCGTTACTCCAAGGAAACAAGTAAGGAAAATGACATGAGCGAACCTGAGGGCGGCGCCACCTTTCAGATCGAGAAGATCTATGTGAAAGACGTATCGCTCGAGATCCCGAACGCGCCGCACATTTTCCTGCAGCCGGCGCAGCCGCAGCTGGAGGTGCAGATCGACACCAACGCCGCGCCGTTCGCCGAGGGCTATTTCGAGGCCACGGTGAGCGCCACCGTCACCGCGAAGGTCGGTGACAAGACCCTGTTCCTGGCCGAAGCGGTGCAGGCCGGCATCTTCCAGATGCGCAACGTGCCGGCCGACGACCTCAAGCCGCTGCTCGGCATCGCCTGTCCGACGATCCTCTTTCCCTATCTGCGCGAGGCGATCTCGGACCTCGTGATCCGCGGCGGCTTCCCCCCGGTGCTGCTCGCGCCGGTGTCGTTCGAGGCGCTGTTCGTGCAACGCCAGCAGCAGCAGCAGCCCGGCGTCGCGGGCAGCGAGCCGAAGATCGAAATCGCCCGGTGACCCGCGTCGCGGTCCTCGGCGCCGGCGCCTGGGGCACCGCGATCGCGTCGGTGCTCGCGGTCCGGCACGAGGTCACGTTGTGGGCGCGTGATCCTGCGCAAGCCGATTCTTTGGCGCGTACCCGCCGCAACCAGCGCTACCTGCCGAAGGTCGAGATTCCGCCCCAAGTGAAGGTGAGCGCGGACTTCCCCGCGAATGCCGATCTCGTTTTGGCGGCGACGCCGGTCGCGGGGTTGCGAGAAGTACTGGGAAAGCTCGAAAGCAAGCGCTCGCTCGTATGGCTGTGCAAGGGCTTCGAAGAGAACACCGGCCTGCTCCCGCATCAGATCGTCGAGCAGACGCTGGGACCTGCCGCACGCTGCGGCGCCCTGTCCGGTCCGTCGTTTGCCGAAGAGGTGGCGCGCGGCATGCCCTGCGCGCTGACGCTCGCCGCCCGCGATGCCGGATTCGCGCGCGAGGCGGCGGCATTGCTGCATGGTGGGCGCATGCGCGTGTACTACAGCGCCGACCTCGTCGGCGTCGAGATCGGCGGCGCGGTGAAGAATGTGATGGCGATCGCCGCCGGCATCTGCGACGGCCTCGGCCTCGGTCACAACGCGCGCGCCGCGCTCATCACCCGCGGCCTGGCCGAGATCGCCCGCCTCGGCGTGGCGATGGGCGGATCCACCGAGACCATCTTCGGCCTGACCGGTGCGGGCGATCTGATTCTCACGGCGACCGGCGACCTTTCGCGCAACCGGCGCGTGGGGTTGAAGCTCGCACAGGGCGAAGCGCTGGGAAAAATTCTGCAGGACCTGGGCCATGTCGCCGAAGGGGTGCATTCGGCGAAGGAAGTCGCTCGCCTCGCCGCGGCCAAGAAGGTGGAGATGCCAGTCAGCGACGCGGTCAACGCCGTCCTGCAAGGAAAGCTCACGCCGAAAGCGGCCGTAGAACAGCTGCTCTCGCGCGATCTAAAACAGGAGCGCTAGGCCGAGCCGAGAAAGCCGATCTGGCGCCAGGCCTCGAACACCACCACCGCCACGGCATTCGACAAGTTCAGGCTGCGGTTGCCGGCGAGCATCGGCAGCCTGAGGCGCGTCGGTTCCGGGAATTCCTCGAGCAGCGATGCCGGCAGGCCCTTGGTCTCGGCGCCGAACACGAAGGCATCGCCGACGCGGAACTCGATCTCGGTGTAGGTGCGCGTGCCGTGTGTGGAGAAGGCGAACAGGCGACGCTCACCCAGCGCCACGCGGCAGGCGTCCCAGTCGCGATGCACTTCGACGCGCGCGAGATCGTGGTAGTCGAGCCCGGCGCGCCGCAGCTGCCGATCCTCCAGCGTGAACCCCAGCGGCTCGACCAGGTGAAGGCGCGAACCCGTATTCGCCGTCAGCCGGATCACGTTGCCGGCGTTGGGCGGTATCTCCGGATTGACCAGGACGATGTTGAACATCAGTGCGCCGGAAATTCGCTGCCTGGAAACGTGCGTGCCACGACCCAGTTGACTACGCGCGCCGCACCGGCCTTCTTCAGCACCTGCGCGATCTCGTCCAGCGTAGCGCCGGTCGTCATCACGTCGTCGACCACGGCCACACTCGTGCCGAGGAGGGCGCGGGTGCAGCGAAAGGCGCCGCGCACATTGCGGCGGCGCTCGGCGTAGGGCAGGTCCATCTGCGCCGGCGTGTCGCGCTCGCGCACGCAAAGGCCGAGGTCGACCGGGCCGCGCGCGACATGGCGCGCGATCTCCACCGCCTGGTTGTAGCCGCGTCGGCGCAGCCGGTCCGCCGACAGCGGCACCGGGACCACGCTATCCACACCGGCGTCCGGGATGCACCGCAGGAGTATGCCGCCGAGATATCCCGCCAAGGCCAGCTCGCCGCGGAATTTGAGCGAGTGCACCAGAGCGTCGGCGGGGAACTCATAGGCGAGCGCCGCGACCGTGGCGTCGTAGTGCGGCGCCTCGCTCAGGCAGCGGCCGCAGATCTCGCCGCGCGGCGACTCGAGCGCGCAGCGCGGGCAGCGCGGCCCGAAGAGGCGTGGCAGGTCGGCCTCGCAGGCCGTACAAAGTAGCTCGCCGGCCGCTCCCCGGCACAGATAGCAGTTGCCGCTAAACCACCGCCCGAGGAAATTGCGCATAGACTTTCGATCATGTGGACTGTAGCGCAGCTCGCCGCCGACCTGGTCGCCGGGCGTACCACCAGCCGCCACCTCACCGAACAGGCACTCGCACGCATCGCCGATCCGGCGGGCGAGGGCGCGCGCGCCTTCATGAAGGTCTATGCCGAGAACGCGCTGGCCGAGGCGGATTTTTCCGACCGGCTGCGCAAGGGCGGCGTGCGCCGCTCGCCGGTCGACGGACTGCCGGTTTCCTTGAAGGATCTGTTCGACGTGGCGGGCGATGTGACGCGCGCCGGCTCGAAGGTCCTGAACCGGAAAGCGAAAACCGACGCCCCGGCCGTGGCGCGGTTGCGGGCGGCCGGCGCCGTGTTCGTCGGGCGTACCAATATGGTGGAGTTCGCTTTCGGCACCACCGGGATCAACCCGCATTACGGCACGCCGAAGAATCCGTGGGACCGCGCGACCGGAAGGGTCCCGGGCGGATCTTCCTCGGGCGCCGCGGTCGCGCAGGCCGATGGAATGTGCGCGATGGCGCTCGGCACCGATACGCGGGGATCGGTGCGCATCCCGTCGGCGCTTTGCGGCGTCACCGGGTTCAAGCCCACAGCGCGGCGCGTACCGCGCGACGGCGCGTTTCCCCTTTCGTACACGCTCGACTCCATCGGGCCGCTGGCGAATTCGGTCGCATGCTGCGCCGTCTATGACGCGCTGCTCGCCGGCGAACAACCCGACCCACTGCCGGAACTGCCGGTGAAAGGGCTGAAATTCCTGCTGCCCAAGAGCGAGGTGCGCGACGGCCTCGACCGGGAGGTGGCGGAGGCTTTCGACGCCAGCATCGAGCGCCTCAGGCGCGCCGGCGCCTTCGTGACCGAAAAGCCGATGCCCGCGTTTGACCGCAGCGCGGAGTACTTCAAGGGCGGCGGCTATGCCGGCGCCGAGGCCTACGCGATTCACCGCCATAACGCCGCGCGTCTGAGCGAGTACGACGCGCGCGTCGCGAAGCGCGTGCTGATGGGCAAGGATCTGAGCGCCGCGGATTACGTCGACTTCGGCCTGATGCGCACGCAGTTCCAGCGCGAGGTCGAGGCCGCGCTTGCGCCCTACGACGCGTTTCTGCTTCCCACCACGCCGTGCCTCGCGCCGCCAATCGCCGAGGTCAACGCGAGCGACGAGGATTACTTCCGCTGGAACGGCCGCATCCTGCGCCTGGTCGGCCTGGTCAATTTCCTGGACGGCTGCGGCGTCTCGCTGCCGTGCCATCCGCGAGGCGCTGGGCCCGTCGGCCTGATGGTGAGCGGCCCAGCGATGAGCGACCGGCGTATCCTCGCGGTCGCGGCGGCGGTGGAAGGCGCGCTTGCCCGAGATTGACCGGCGCGCCGCACGGCGCCGCTTTGAACGGGCAGCACCCAGTTACACCGAAGCGGCGCGCCTCGAAGCGGAAGTCGAGGCCCGCATGCGCGAGCGACTCGATTACCTGAAGCTGGCGCCGCGACGCATTCTCGACGCCGCCAGCGGCCCGCCACGCCGCGCGCTCGGCAAGCGCTATCCGGGCGCGCAAGTGATCGCGCTGGATTTTTCGCTCGGCATGCTGCGGCGGGGGGAAGGATTTTTCTTTCAAAAAAGACCTGATCGGCTTTGTGCCGACCTGGAGCGCCTGCCGCTCGCGCCCGAGGCGATCGATTTCGCCTGGTGCAACATGGCACTGCACTGGCTGTCGGATCCGTTGCCCGCGCTGCGCGAGTTCGCACGGGTGCTGGTGCCCGAGGGCCTGCTCATGTTCAGCACGCTCGGCCCGGACACCCTGAAGGAGCTGCGCGCCGCCGCGGGCGCATCGCGCGTGCATGCATTTACGGATATGCACGATCTCGGCGACATGCTTGTCGCTGCGGGCTTTACGGCTCCAGTGATGGACATGGAGATGCTGGATATTGCATACCGCGATCCGGCTTCGCTGCTCGATGACCTGCGCGCGAGCGGACAGACCAGCGCGCGCACCGACCGGCCGCGCGGCCTCGCGGGGCGGCGCTTCTTCGAGGCGCTGCGCGCCAAGCTCGCGCCGAAGGCGACTTTCGAAGTGGTTTACGGTCACGCGTGGAAGGCCCGCGGACGTGAACCAGATTCGAAAACCGTGCGTGTTTTCAAGCGCATGCCTTGAGACTGGCTCTCCGGATGTGATACTTTCGCGTACCCCGTGAAGCGCAATTGCTCGATGTCCCCGGCTGGCCTGGCGAAGGTGTATGCGGCGCTGGCAGCGGTGGTGTTGGCGATCGGCGCGGGGTTCGCCACGGTGGGCGCATGGCTGGTGCTGCCGTTTGCGGGACTCGAAGTGCTGCTGCTGGTCGCGGCCTACCTGGCGTATGCGAAGCGATTCGGCACGGAAGAAAAACAGGCCGACAGACTTATTCGGGGACTGGAACATGAAGGTAAGTAAGCTCATCTCGACGCTCACCGCGCTTTCAACCGGAGTCATGGCCATCGCCGCGTCCGGTTCGGCGCATGCCATCGCCTGGTACTTCCAGACGCCGGCGTCGAAGATGGCGGCGGAGATCGACTGGCTGCACCAGGTCGTCATGTGGATCATCCTGGTGATCTTCGTCGGTGTGTTCGGCTTCATGTTCTACGCTTGCTACGCGCACCGCCGCTCGATCGGCCACAAGGCCGAGCAGTTCCATGAGAACACCACGGTCGAGATTCTCTGGACCATCATCCCGGCGCTGATCCTCATCGTCATCGCCTGGCCGGTGACGAAAACCGTGATCGCGCAGAAGGACACCTCGGCGCCGGATCTCACCATCAAAGTGACCGGCTTCCAGTGGAAATGGGGCTACGACTATATTAAAGGCGAGGGCGAGGGCATCAGCTTCGTTTCCACCCTGAGCACGCCTCGCGAGCAGATCGAAAACAGGGCGCCGAAGGGCGAGAACTACCTGCTCGAGGTCGACAACGAGGTGGTCGTGCCGGTCGGCAAGAAGGTGCGCATCATCACCACCGCCGCCGACGTGATCCACGCGTGGTGGATCCCGGCGCTCGGCGCGAAGCAGGACGCGATCCCGGGCTTCCTGCGCGACATCTGGTTCCGCGCGGAGGAGACGGGCACCTTCCGCGGGCAGTGCACCGAGCTTTGCGGCAAGGAGCATGCGTTCATGCCGATCGTGGTGCGCGTGGTCTCGCCCGACGACTATTCGAAGTGGGTGGGCGAGCAGAAGAAGGCCCTCGCCGCCGCCGCCGACGATCCGAACAAGGCCTGGGACCTGAAAGAGCTGGCGGCGCGCGGCGAGAAGGTCTATGCCGCGAACTGCGTCGCCTGTCACCAGGCCCAGGGCCAGGGCACGCCGGCGATGAAGGCGCCGGCGCTCGCCGGCAACAAGAACGTCGTCGGCCAGGAAGCGACACCCATCGATACGGTACTCAACGGACGCCCGAACACCGCGATGCAGGCCTTCAAGCAGCAGTTGTCCGATACCGAGATCGCCGCGGTGATCACCTACGCGCGCAATTCGTGGGGCAACAAGGCAAGCGATGTGCAGCCGGCCGAAGTGAAAGCGCGGCGGAAATAGAGATAGGGGAAGCTAGATGAGCGCAGTCGTACACGATCACGGTCACGCCCACGACGATCATGGCCACGGCCACCACGGCCCGTATGGCGGGATCATGCGCTGGGTCACCACCACCAACCACAAGGACATCGGCACGCTGTACCTGTGGTTCAGCTTCGTCATGTTCTCGATCGGCGGGCTGATGGCGGTCGGCATCCGCCTCGAGCTGTTCACGCCCGGGCTGCAGTTCGTCGACCCGGACTTCTTCAACCAGCTCACCACCATGCACGGCCTGATCATGGTGTTCGGCGCGATCATGCCGGTGTTCGTCGGCTTCGCGAACTGGCAGATCCCGATGATGATCGGCGCGCCCGACATGGCGTTCGCGCGTCTCAATAACTGGTCGTTCTGGCTGCTGCCGTTCGCCGCCACCCTGCTGGTGCTGTCGTTCTTCATGCCGGGCGGCGCGCCGGGCGTGGGCTGGACCATGTACGCGCCGCTCACGGTGCAGATGGGCATCGGCATGGACCTCACCATCTTCGCCGTGCACCTGCTCGGCATGAGCTCGATCCTGGGCTCGATCAACATCATCACCACCATCCTCAACATGCGCGCGCCGGGGATGACGCTGATGCGCATGCCGCTGTTCGTCTGGACCTGGCTGATCACCGCCTATCTGCTGGTGGCGGCGATGCCGGTGCTCGCCGGCGCGGTCACCATGACGCTCACCGACCGGCATTTCGGCACCACCTTCTTCAACGCCGCCGGCGGCGGCGACCCGGTGCTCTACCAGCACATCTTCTGGTTCTTCGGCCACCCCGAGGTGTACATCATCGCGCTGCCGGGTTTCGGCGTGATCTCGCAGGTGATTCCGGCGTTCTCGAGGAAGCCGCTGTTCGGCTATGCCTCGATGGTTTACGCCACCTCGGCGATCGCCATCATTTCGTTCATTGTCTGGGCGCACCATATGTATACGGTCGGCATGCCAGTGACCGGGCAGCTGTTCTTCATGTACGCCACCATGATCATCGCGGTGCCGACCGGGGTGAAGGTGTTCAACTGGGTGGCGACGATGTGGAAGGGCTCCATCACGTTCGAGACGCCGATGCTGTTCGCGCTCGGCTTCCTCTTCATGTTCACGCTGGGCGGGTTCACCGGCCTGGTGCTGGCGGTGGTGCCGATCGACATCCAGATGCACGACACCTATTACGTGGTGGCGCACTTCCACTACGTGATGGTGGCGGGAGCCCTCTTCGCCGCGTTCGCGGGCGTCTACTTCTGGCTGCCGAAGTGGACCGGCAACATGTACAACGAAACGCTCGGCAAGTGGCACTTCTGGCTCACGCTGATCTTCTTCAACATGATTTTCTTCGTGCAGCACTTCCTCGGCCTCGCCGGCATGCCGCGGCGCATTCCCGACTACCCGCTGATGTTCGAGACCTGGAACAAGATCTCCTCCCTCGGCGCGTTCGGCATGGGGTTGGCGCAGCTCTTGTTCCTCTACATCGTGATCCAGACCATCCGTGGCGGCCAGAAGGCACCGCAGAAGCCGTGGGAAGGCGCCGACTCGCTCGAGTGGACGCACCTGCCGACGCCGGTGCCCTACCACACGTTCGAGGTTCAACCGGTTATCAAGTGAATATTCTGGTGAGCAAGAACGCGAAGACAGCGCTGATCCTCGGCTCGATCGCGCTCGCCTTCTTCCTGGGCATCATCGCCAAGTACTGGCTGCTGCGGTGACACTGAAGCAGGAAAACTCCCGCCTGTCGCGCCGCCTCGGTGTGGTGGCGGTGCTCATGTTCGGCTTCGCGTTCGCGCTGGTGCCGTTCTACAACCAGATCTGCGCCGCGCTGGGAATCAACAATCTGGACCAGCCTGCGGTCGTCACCAATACCCAGGTCGACAGGTCGCGCACGGTCACCATCGAGCTCGATTCGAACGCGCACAACATGCCGTGGCGCTTCCGGCCGCTGGTCGGCCACGTCAAGGTGCACCCCGGCGAGATCACCATGGTGGAGTACGAGATCGTCAACGTGCGCGAGGCCCCGGTGACCGGCCAGGCGGTGCCGAGCTACGGGCCGCAGCGTGCCGGCGAGTACTTCCAGAAGGTCGAGTGCTTCTGCTTCACGCAGCAGACGCTCGCCGCGGGCGAGACGCGGCGCATGCCGGTGGTGTTCGTCGTCGACCCAAAGCTGCCGAAGGACGTCGACACCATCGCGCTTTCGTATACCTTCTTCGAAGTCGCCGGGCGCGGGGGGAAAAGCTGATGGAGACCCTCATGAAGCACGCTTCCTTCTTCGACACGGTCAAGACCGTGCTCTGGGGGATGGCTGGCATCCGCCGCAAGGCCGATCACGAGCGCGCCAGCCTGAATCCGGTGCACCTCGTCATCCTGGCGGTGATCTTCGTGGTTCTCTTCATCCTGACGCTGCGCTTCATCGTCAGCATGGTCGTCAACTAGAAACGAGCAGGGAGAAAAAAATGGCGCACGGCGCATCCACCCACAACGGGGCAACCGCCGAGGCACGCGGCCACTACGCCGTGCCGCAGCCCATGGCCTGGCCGATCATGGGCTCGGCCTCGCTTTTCATGATGGCGCTCGGAGGCGTGCTGACGATGAACGGCATGCGCCCGGGCTGGATCGCCATCGCCGCCGGCTTCATGCTGCTGCTCTACATGATGGTGCGCTGGTTCGGCGACGTGATTCGCGAATCCGAAGGCGGCAAGTACAGCCGCTGGGAAGACGTGTCCTTCCGCTGGGGGATGAGCTTCTTCATCTTCTCGGAAGTCATGTTCTTCGCCGCGTTCTTCGGCGCGCTGTTCTGGGCGCGCGTGTACTCGGTGCCCGACCTGGCGACCATCGAGAGCAACGCGCTGGTCTGGCCCGGCTTCACCGCGCACTGGCCTTCGGCCGGACCGAATTTCATCGAAACCTTCAGCCCGATGGGCGCCTGGGGCCTGCCGGCGCTCAACACCGTGCTGCTGCTCACCTCCGGCGTGACCATCACCTTCGCGCACTGGAACCTGCTCGCCAACAATCGCAGCAAGCTCATCCTCTGGCTCGGCGCCACCATCGCCCTCGGCGTCGCGTTCCTCATCTGCCAGGCGATCGAGTACGTGCACGCGTTCGAGGAGCTCAACCTCACGCTGCACACCGGGGTCTACGGCTCGACCTTCTTCATGCTCACCGGCTTCCACGGCTTTCACGTCACCGTCGGCGCCATCATGCTCACCGTGATCTGGTTCCGCTGCCTGAAGGGCCACTTCACGCCCGAGCACCACTTCGCGTTCGAAGGCGTAGCCTGGTACTGGCACTTTGTCGACGTGGTCTGGCTCGGCCTGTTTATCTTCGTTTACTGGCTCTAAAGACGACCTTGGATTAGGCCGAAGTAGTAGCCGGCCATCAGCATCAGGAACAGCGTCACCGAGAGCCCGACGCGCACCGCGAGCGCCTTCACCATGCGCTTCGGGTCCTTGCCGGGCTTGAGCATGGCCCACAGCGCCGAGCCGAGGCTGACCACGATCGCGATCAGCATGGCGATCACTACGTAACGCATGCCGCGAGGATACTCTTTCCGTCCGCGCCTCTGGGCGCTTGCGCTCGCCGCCGCAGCGTGCGCCGCGGGCATCGCTCTCGGCAACTGGCAGGCGCGGCGCGCCGACGACAAGCGCGCGCTTGCCGCTCACGTGCAGCGCATCGCGGTGGTCGGCGAGTTCCTGCCGGAGCGCACCGTGCTGCTCGACAACAAGGTGCGCAACCATCGCGCGGGCTATGAGGTGGTGGCGCCGCTGCGCCTCGCGGACGGGATCCACGTGCTGGTGAACCGCGGCTGGATCGAAGCGCCGCCGCGCCGCGACCAGCTCCCCGAGGTGCTCACGCCCGCCGGACGCGTACGGGTCGAGGGCGTACTGCTCCCGCGCCTGCCGCAGCCGCTCAAGGTCGGCGAAGACGCGAAGGGCCGTGTGCGCCAGAGCGTAGACCTGAAGGAGTTCGCCGCCGAAACCGGCCTCCCGCTGCAGTCCTTCGTGATCGAGCAGCACTCGAGCACGGCCGACGGTCTGGCGCGCAACTGGCCGCCACCGGACGCGGGCATCGAGAAGCACCAGGCGTATTCATTCCAGTGGTACTCGCTCGCCGGGCTCGCCGTCGTGCTCGGCCTGGTGTTTTCGTTCCGCAAAAAAAGTTGAGCCTCCTGCGCAACAAGCTTCTCTGGGTTGCGGCCGTCTGCGTTGCGCCGCTGGTGCTGGGTACCGCCGCCTATCTGCTGGGCTGGAGTCCCGGTGCGCCCTCCAATTACGGTGAACTGATCCCGCCAACGGTTGCTCCGCTGAATGAATTTCGCGGGAAATGGGTACTGGTCACTTTCGACGCCGGCGCGTGCGACGCCTACTGCGAGCGCAAGCTCTACGTCATGCGCCAGGTGCGGCGCGCCCAGGGCAAGGACATGGACCGGATCGAGCGCCTGTGGGTGCTGACCGACGCAGGCAAGCCGCGCGCGGAGGTCCTGGCCGCGAGCGAAGGAACCAGGATCTCCAGAAACGGCAACTTGGCTTTTCCGGGCAACGCCGCCGATCACATCTACGTCGTCGATCCCCTCGGCAACCTGATGATGCGCTTCCCGCGCGACCCGGACCCCTCGCGCATGATCAAGGATCTGCAGCGGCTGATGAAATACTCGCGCTTTGGATGAAGCGCCTCGCCTTCGCCGCGCTCGCGCTGACGTTCGTGGTCGTGGTGGTCGGCGCCTACGTGCGACTGTCCGACGCCGGGCTCGGCTGCCCGGACTGGCCGTTGTGCTATGGACGTCCGATTCCCGATGCCGGCGAAGATGTGCGCGCCTGGAAGGAGATGGCGCACCGCTGGCTCGCCGGCACGCTCGGCCTCCTGCTGTTCGCCCTGCTCCTGGTCGCCTGGCGCACCCGCCAGTCGCGCGCCCTGGCGTGCGCGATCGCCGCGCTCGTCGTGTTTCAGGCGGCGCTCGGCATGTGGACCGTGACGATGCTGCTCAAGCCGGTGATCGTCACCGCCCATCTTCTGGGCGGCATGACGCTTCTCGCGCTCCTGGTCTGGTTCTGCCTTGAGCGGTTACATCATGTTGCCGCGCCGGAAGGGCGCGCCCTGCGACCAACGGCCGCGCTCGCGCTGACCGCCGTCGCTGCACAGATTGCGCTTGGCGGCTGGGTGAGTGCGAACTACGCGGCACTCGCATGCCCCGACCTGCCGCTCTGTATCGGGCAGGCCGTGCCGCCGATGGACTTCGCCAATGGTTTTCACATGGTGCGTGAGCTCGGACGCACGGACGAGGGCGAACTGCTGCCGCAGCCGGCACTGATTGCGATCCATTGGAGTCACCGCATGTTCGCAATCGTAGTCGTAGCCGCCGTAGCCTGGGCGGCCATAAGAGCAAGCAAGCTCTACCGCGCATTAGGGCTATTCATTGGGGCGCTGCTGGCACTGCAATTCTCACTGGGGATCGCCAATGTCGCGTTCAGCGTGCCGCTCGCGCTGGCCGCCGCGCATAATGCGGGCGCGGCGGCGCTGCTCGCCGCGCTCGTCGTGCTAAACTTTTTCGCCTTTCGCGGCTTGCGTCCTTCCCGGTGACTACACAGGTTCTCTTTCCCAGCTTCGCTCAGCGCCTGCGCGCTTTCGTCGCGCTCACCAAGCCGCGCGTGGTGTCGCTCATCGTGTTTACCGCGGTGATCGGCATGTTCCTCGCCACACCCGGGATGGTGGCGCCGGGCACGCTGTTCGCGGCCACGGTCGGGATCTTCCTGGTCGCCGGTGCAGCCGCCGCCGTGAACTGCCTGGTCGAGCAGAAGATCGACGCGGTGATGAAGCGCACGCAGTGGCGGCCGCTGCCCCAGGGCGAGTTGTCGGCGGCGCAGACCCTCGTGTTTGCCGGCGTACTGGGCGGCGCCGGGCTCTGGCTGCTGGTGCATTTCGTCAACGTGCTTACCATGTGGCTGACGCTAGCGACGTTCGTCGGCTACGCCGTCGTCTATACCGTGATCCTGAAGCCCGCCACGCCGCAGAACATCGTCATTGGCGGAGCGTCCGGCGCCATGCCGCCGGTGCTCGGCTGGGCGGCGGTGACCGGCGAGGTCACGATCGAGCCGCTGCTTCTGTCCGTCATCATCTTCGCCTGGACGCCGCCGCACTTCTGGTCGCTCGCGCTGTACCGCACCGAGGACTACGCGCGCGCGGGGGTGCCGATGCTGCCGGTGACGCACGGCAAGCAGTACACGCGCCTGCAGGTGCTTCTCTACACGCTCATCCTGTTCGCCGTCAGCCTGCTGCCCTACGTGATCCGCATGAGCGGGGCGCTGTATTTCGTCGCCGCGCTGGTGCTGGGCGGCGTGTTCCTCTCCTACGCCCTGCGCATCTACCTCGCCTACAGCGACGCGCTGGCGCGGCGCACTTTCCGCTATTCGATCGCCTACCTTGCCCTGCTATTCGCGGCTCTTCTGGTCGATCACTACCTGTAGTCTGATTGCGGGCTGCGACGGCGCCCCGCAATTCAAGAGCACCGACATCACCGGCGCGCCTTACGGGCATACCCTCGAGCTCGCCGACCACCATGCCAAGCCGCGGCGCCTCGAGGATTTTCGCGGCAAGGCGGTGGTGCTGTTCTTCGGCTTCACGCATTGCCCGGATATCTGTCCGACCACGCTCGCCGATATCGCGCAGGCGGTGAAGACGCTCGGCCCGGATGCCGAGCGCGTGCAGGTGCTGATGGTGAGCGTCGACCCGGAGCGCGACACGCCGGACGCGCTGGCCAAGTACGTTACCGCCTTCGACCCTAGCTTTCTCGCCCTGCGCGGCGACCTCGCAGCGACGAAGAAGGTGGCTGGGGAATTCAAGATCTACTTCGAGAAGGCCAAGAGCGGCGACAGCTACACGGTGAACCACAGCGCGCAGAGCTACGTCATCGACCCGCAGGGCCGGCTGCGGCTGCTGGTGAGGCACGACCGCATCGCGCAGGATCTGGCACCGGACCTGCGCGTTCTGCTGCGCGAATAGTCCAGGATTCCTTACAGAGGGGTTTGCCGGCGCGGCGTATCGTGGCCGATGTGACCGACCCGCTGCTGCGCGACGCGCTGCGCCAGATCCAGGACATCGTGATCGGAGCCAAAGGCTCGCCGCTCGACCGCGAAGGCGTGCGGCGCGTGGAGGAAGTGCTGAAAAGTCTCGCCGCGCCGGAGGTGCAGCGCTTCGCCGACACCGGCTACTCGCGCCGCGAAGCCACCATCCTGTTTGCCGACCTGCGCGGGTTCTCGGCCATCGCCGAGAGATATCCGCCTGAGGTCGTGCTCGGCGTCTTGAGCAGCTGCTTCGGCCTGATGACCGAGATCATCGTGCGCCACTACGGCACCATCGACAAGTTCATGGGCGACGCGATCATGGTGGTGTTCCACGGCGAGAATCCCTCGCCGCGCGACCACGTGCAGCGCGCGCTGCTCTGCGCGGTGGAGATGCAAATCGCCATGACGGAGCTGCGCGGACAGCACCGGCAGGACGGGCTGCCGGAGGTTTACCTCGGCATCGGCATCAGCACCGGCACGGTGATGGCCGGCCTCATCGGCTCGGCCGCCTACCGCGCCTATACCGTAATCGGCGAAGAGGTGAACCTCGCCGCGCGCATCGAGGCTTTCAGCCTGCGCGGCCAGGTGCTCATGAGCGAGGCGACCTACGCCCACTGCGGCGACTTCGTGCAGACCGGCGAGCCGATGGAGGTTTACGTGAAAGGGCGCAGTGCGCGCCTACGCATCCGCGAGGCCCTCGGCATCCCGGAGCTGGGCAAGTTCGTGCCGCGGAGGAAGTGCGCAAGAGCCCGCGCGTGGAGATCGACCTGACGGTACGATACCAGGCACTGGTGGGCAAAGTGGTGGACTCACGGCCGCTGATGGGCACGATGCGGGACCTCGGTTACCACGGCGCGCTGGTGCAACTGGTCGCGCCGTTGCCGCTCTACTCGGAGGTCAAGCTGGCGTTCCACTTGCCGCGGCTCGAGTTCCGCGCCGAAGAGATCTATGCGCGCATCGTCTCGGTCCGCGAGCACGCCGGCCGGCATCTCGTCGGCGTGGAATTCACTTCGTTAAGCGCTGAAACGTCCAGCCAGGTTCAACTTTTCGTCCAGATGTGCATCCAGGGGGAAGCCGGAGCCTAGGCGGGCATCGCCTTCTTCATCTTCTCGAGGGCTTTCACCTCGATCTGGCGGATGCGCTCAGCGGAAACCTTGAACTCGGCGGCGAGGTCGTGCAGGGTGAGCGCGTTTTTTTCGCGCAGCCAGCGGGTCTCGATGATGCGGCGGCTGCGCGCGTCCAGCGCCTCCAGCGCCTGCTCCAGGCCGGCGGCGCGCCCTTCCTCGGACTCCTTGGCCTCCAGCTGGTGCAGTGGCTCGGCGTCGCGGTCGGCGGCGAGGTAATGCACCGGCGCATAGGCCGCCTCGTCGTCACCGCTGTCGGCCTCGAATGCGATGTCCTGGCCGGCGAGGCGTGTCTCCATCTCGACCACTTCCTCCGGCTTTACCCGCAGCTCGCTTGCCACGCGCTCGACGTCGCTCGCGCTCAGCGTCGCCAAGCCCTTCTTCATCGAGCGCAGGTTGAAGAACAGCTTGCGCTGCGCCTTGGTGGTGGCCAGCTTCACCAGGCGCCAGTTGCGCAGGATGTATTCATGCATCTCGGCCTTGATCCAGTGGATGGCGAACGACACCAGGCGCACATTGCGGTCCGGGTCGAAGCGCTTGACCGCCTTCATCAGGCCGATCGAGCCTTCCTGGATGAGGTCGGCGTGCGGCAGGCCGTAGCCCAGATAGCCGCGCGCGACCGCCACCACCAGCCTCAGGTGCGACAGCACCAGCTGGCGCGCGGCGTCGAGATCATTCTCCGACCGGTACCGGTGCGCGAGCGCGCGCTCTTCGTCGGCGGTCAGCATCGGAAAGCGGTTGACCGTCTGCACATAGGCCTCGAGGCTGCCGGTGGGCATCGGCATGGGGACCGAAACAGGCAGGGCCGTCGTCGCTTGCATGGGCTCATTTCCTCCTAGGCTCAAATTTTAGCAGTCGATTAATTAGAGTGCTAACGCTGCCGGCAGTTCCTGAAATTTCATATGTAACATCAGTGCGTTACATTGATAGCTGGTGCTTACATTGGCTCGATCGCCCGCAAGTGGCGGGCGACCGAAAGCTGTGCGCCGAGCCACCCCAGACCCCCGGCCGCCAGCACCACCAGTACGGCCTCTGGTACAGGCAAAAACGCGAAGCGAAAGTTCGAGCCATAGGATTCGGCGAGCACGCGGACTTCGCTGTTCAGCAGCGCTAGCGCGGCGGCCACAATCCCCAGGGCGACCACGCCGCCGACGAAGCCCTGGAGCAATCCCAGGTAATAGAACGGCCGGCCGATAAACGCGTCGGTCGCGCCGAGCAGCTTGGAAACCTCGATCTCGTCGCGCTGCGTGAGGATCTGCAGGCGGATGGTGTTGAAGGTTACGGCGACGAGCGCCGCGCCGAGCAGCGCGGCCAGGACGCCGATGGCAAGCTGAGCGATCGCGCCGGCCGCGGCGAGGCGCCGCGCCCACACCGCGTCGGCCTGGACGTGGGCCACGCCGGGAAGCTTGCCGAGCTCGCCGGCGATGTCCTGGCGCGAAGTGACGACGAAGGCGTCGGGCAGCGGATTGCGGCCGAGCGCGCCGATGACTTCGCCCAGCCCCTGCACCGCGCTCATGTCCTTCAGCGCCTCCTCGCGCGGCACGAAGCGCACGCTGTCGAGGCGCCGGTCGGCACGCAGCCGCGCGCCGAGCGCCTCGGCGTCGGCGCGCCGCGCCTGCGGCGCGAGGAAAAGCGCGATGCGCGGCTCGAGCGCAAGGCGGGCGCCGGCCGGCCGCAGGCTTTCGAGCAGCGCGTAGCCCGCTGCGGGTAGCGAGAGCGCGATCCCGATCACCAGGGCATTAAGGACGCTGAGCTTTCTCATCCCCTGCGAGAGCGCCTGCATGTGCTGTCGCAGCCATGCCCTCATACGATCCGCCCGCCCTCGAGACGCAGCACGCGCTTGCCGTAGCGCTCGACCAGCGTCTGATCATGGGTCGCGATCAGCACCGTGACGCCGACCTGGTTGAAGGCGACGAAGATCTCCAGGATGCGGATCGCCGATTCGGCGTCGAGGTTCGCGGTCGGCTCGTCGGCGACCAGGACCGTGGGCCGGTTCACCACCGCGCGCGCGATGGCGAGGCGCTGCTGCTCGCCGCCGGAGAGCTGAATGGGGTTTGCCTTCTCCCTTCCCAGCAGGTTCACCTTATCGAGCGCTGCGCGCGCGCGCCGGGCCGCTTCCTTGGGCGCATGGGCAGAAAAGGCGAGGGGCAGCATGACATTGTCGTAGACGCTGCGGTCGTAGAGCAGCTTCTGGTCCTGGAACACAAGGCCGATATTGCGGCGCAGGTAGGGCAGCGCCGCACGCTTCAGCGAGGCGACGTTCTGGCCGTTGACCACCACCGAGCCGGCGCTCGGACGCTCGATCGCCGGAATTAGCTTGAGGAGCGTCGACTTGCCCGCGCCCGAGCGGCCGGTGAGGAACGCAAGCTCGCCGGCCTGCAGCGAGAAGCTCACGTTCTTCAGCGCCTCCAGGCCGCCGGGGTAGCGCTTGGCCACCGCAGAGAAGCTAACCAACCAGCGCCTCCGCGAAGTCGCGCGCGGCGAACGGCCGCAGGTCGTCGATGCCTTCGCCCACGCCAATGAAAAGGAGCGGGACGGGCTTCTCTTTGGCGATGGCACAGACGACGCCGCCTTTGGCCGTGCCATCCAGCTTGGTGAGGATGAGGCCGGTGAGGCCGAGCGCGCCGTCGAAGGCCTTCACCTGCGCAAGCGAGTTCTGTCCGGTATTCGCGTCGAGCACCAGAACCACCTCGTGCGGCGCGCCGTCGAGCGCCTTCGCCGCGACGCGCTTCACCTTGCGGATTTCCTCCATCAGGTGGAGCTGGGTGGGCAGCCGCCCGGCGGTATCGGCAATCAGCACATCGATCTTGCGCGCGCGTGCCGCGCCGAGCGCGTCGAACACCACGGCGCCCGGATCGCCGGACTCCTGCGCGATCACCGGCACGTTGTTGCGCGCGCCCCAGGCGATGAGCTGCTCGCGGGCCGCGGCGCGAAATGTGTCGCCGGCGGCGAGCATCACGCTTTTCCCCTGCGACTGCAGCCACTTCGCCAGCTTGCCGATCGAGGTGGTCTTGCCGGAGCCGTTGACGCCGGCGATCATGATCACCAGTGGCCGCGCCGCGCCGAGATCGATTTTTTTCTCCAGCGGCGAGAGCAGGTCGGTCATCGCGTCCTTCAGAGCGCCCTTCAGCGCCGTGCCGTCGGCGGGCTTTTTTCGGCGCACTTCCTGCACCAGCGCCTGCGCGGCGGCGACGCCGCAATCGGCCTGCAGCAGAAGCGTCTCGAGCTCGTCGTAGAGCGCCTCGTCGATCTTGCCTCGGGTGAAGAGCTCGGAGACGGGCGTGTTGAGGGCGTCCCGCGTGCGCGCCAGTCCCGCCTTTAGGCGCGCGGCCCACGATGTCGCTACCATGGATCGGTGCATTCTAACAAAGGAAAAATCCGAATCATCGGTGGCGAGTACCGAGGGCGAAAAATCCCGGTACCGGATCGTGCCGACTTGCGGCCCACGCCCGACCGGGTGCGCGAGACGCTGTTCAACTGGCTCGGGCAATCGCTGGACGGGCTGTCGTGCCTCGACCTCTTCGCCGGCAGCGGCGCGCTTGGCTTCGAGGCCGCGTCGCGCGGCGCCACGCGCGTGGTGCTGGTGGAACAGGACCGCGCGGTGTTCGACCTGCTGAAGAAAACGCGCGACGAGATCGGCGCGCGGCAGGTGGAGGTGGTATTGGACGACGCCTTCGCTTACGTCAAGAGAATGCAGGCGTTCGACGTGGTTTTCCTCGATCCCCCGTTCAGGCAGAATGCCCTGCCGGCAGTATTCAGGGAGTTGAAGGACGCCCCGAAGAAGCAGGGCACCCCGACAATGCGCGTGTACGTGGAGTCGGACGCGGCCTTTACGCCGGGTGAGGCATGGCATGAACTGAAGCGCGCGCGCGCCGGCCAGGTGAGCTACCAGCTGTTCGAATGGAGAAGCTTGTGATCAAGGCGGTCTACCCGGGGACGTTTGACCCGCTCACCCGCGGCCACGAAGACCTGGTGCGCCGCGCCGCCACGCTGTTCGACAAAGTGGTGCTCGCCATCGCCGACAGCAAGGCGAAGAAGCCCTACTTCACGCTGGAGGAGCGCATCGCGATGGCGCGCGAGGTGCTCGGCGACATGAAGAATGTCGAGATCGTCGGCTTCTCGAGCCTGCTCACCGAGTTCGTGCGCAAGCAGGGCGCGCGCGTGGTGCTGCGCGGCCTGCGCGCGGTGTCTGACTTCGAGTACGAATTCCAGCTCGCGGGAATGAACCGCAACCTCTACCCCGAGATGGAAACCATGTTCCTTACGCCTTCGGAGCAGCACATGTTCATCTCGGCGACGCTGGTGCGCGAGATCGCGGCGCTCGGCGGCGACGTCTCCGAGTTCGTTCACCCGTCGGTGGAAAAACGCCTGAAAGCCAAAGCTACTTCTGGCAGGTAGGGCAGAAGTAGGTCGAGCGCTGTCCCTGCACCAGCTTGCGGATCGGCGTCCTGCAGCGGCGGCAATTCTTCCCGGCGCGGTCATAGACGTAATGGCGCTGCTGCGCATATCCCGCCGCGCCGTCAGCGCCGGCGAAATCGCGCAACGTGGAGCCGCCCGCGCGGATCGCGGCGTTCAGCGTGTCCTTGATTGCTTTTACGAGCTTTTCACTTTGTTCGATGGTGATTTTTCCTGCCGCCCGGCGCGGATTGATGCGCGCGCGGAACAGGCTTTCGCTCGCGTAGATGTTGCCCACGCCGACGACGCGCCGGCCGTCCATCAGGAAATGCTTGATCGCGGCGCGATGGCCGCGCGTGAGCGCGTGCAGCCGTGCCGGCGTCAGGCCGCGCGACAGCGGTTCGACGCCGAGGTGCGCAAGCAGCGGATGCGCGGCGATGTCGCCCACTGCCCACAGCACGGCGCCGAAGCGCCGCGGATCGCGCAGCCGCAGCATGCGGTCGCCCAGCAGCAGGTCGAAATGGTCGTGCTTGCCGGCCGGCGTTTCCGGCGGCAGCACGCGCAGGCTGCCCGACATGCCGAGGTGCAGGATGAGATGACCATCGCCGCAATCCACCAGCAGATATTTGCCGCGGCGGCGAATGGTGCCGACGGTGCGGCCCGCGAGCGAGAGCACGTCGCTCGGCACCGGCCAGCGCAACCGCGGCTCGCGCACGGATACGCCGCTGATTTTTCGGCCGGACAGCTGTGGCGCCAGGCCGCGGCGCGTGACTTCGACTTCGGGCAGCTCCGGCATGGAAAAAGTACGCTTTCGTGAAGCAAAAAGTGCGCTTGTGCGGGGCATCAAATATACCTAAGATGGATCGCCTCCCCATGGCAAAAAGACTTCTCGCCGCCGCCGCCCTTTCGTTCGCGTGCGGCCTCGCAGCGGCGCAACCCGCAGACCTCAGCGAGCAGACGCTCTACGAATTCATGCTCGGCGAAATCGCCGTGCAGCGCGGCGATCTTTCGCTCGCCGCCAAGACCTACCTGGATCTGGCCAAGCGTACCGGCGACGCGCGGGTCGCGCGCCGCGCGGTCGAAGTGGCGTCGCAGGCGCAGCTCCCCGAGCTCGCGCTCGACGCCGCGCGCACCTGGTACGAGCTCGAGCCGGGTTCGGCGCACGCGCTGCAGGTGCTGGGCGCGATGCTGGTCGTCGCCAAGCGCGTCGACGAAGCCGGACCGGTGCTGGAGAAGCTGCTCACGGCGGAGGGCGTGAACCGCGAGAACGCGTTCATGCAGCTGAACCGCCTGCTGGCCAGCAACCCGGACAAGCCGACCAACCTGCGCGTGATCCGCGGCCTTGCCGCGAAGCACCCGCAGCTGCCGCAGGCGCAGTTCGCCCTCGGCCAGGCCGCCGCCATCGCCGGCGACGACGCGACCGCTCTCAGCGCCGCGCGCCAGGCGCTCGCGCTGCGCCCCGACTGGGAGCTCGCGGCGATGCTCGAGGCGCAGGTGCTGCAGAAGAAATCGCCGGCCGAGGCGGCGAAGAGCCTGGGCGCGTTCGTCGAAAAGAACCCAAGCGCGCGCGACGCACGCCTGAACTACGCGCGCGTGCTCGTGCTCGACAAGCGGCTGCCGGAGGCGCGCAAGCAGTTCGAGGCCGTGGCCAACGCCAATCCGCAGAATCCCGATGTCATCTACGCCGTTGGCCTGCTCGCGTTCCAGCTCAAGGACTACCGCGCGGCCGAGGGCTACATGAAGCGCGTGCTGGGCCTCAACTACCGCGACCACGACGGCGTGCGCTATCTGCTCGGGCAGATCGCCGAAGAACAGAAACAGTGGCCGCAGGCCATCGGCTGGTACGAGGCCATCAAGGGCAGCGACCACGAGCTGCCGGCGCGCATGCGCACCGCCAACGCCATCGCCAAGCAGGGCAAGGTCGACGAGGCGCTCGCCTACCTGCGCCGGGTTGCCGACGACCATCCTGAGGACGAGGCGCAGCTCATCGTCGCCGAGGCGCAGATCCTGCGCGACGCCAACCGCCACGGCGACGCGTTCAAGCTCCTCACCCAGGCGCTCGACAAGCAGCCCGACCAGCCCGACCTCCTGTACGACCTCGCGCTCACCGCCGAGAAGCTCGAGCGCTTCGACCTGCTCGAGGCGCACCTGCGCAAGCTGATCCAGGTCAAGCCCGACCACGCGCACGCCTACAACGCGCTCGGCTATTCGTTCGCGGAGCGCAACCTGCGCCTGCCCGAAGCGCGCAAACTGGTCGAGAAGGCGCTCGAGATCTCACCCGAGGACTACTTCATCATCGACAGCCTGGGCTGGCTCCTCTACCGCGAAGGCGACCTCAAGGGCGCGGCGCGCGAGTTGCGTCGTGCATACGGCGGCCGGCCGGACGCCGAGATCGGCGCGCACCTCGGCGAGGTGCTGTGGATGCTGGGCGAGCGCGAGGAAGCGCGCCGCATCTGGGACGAGTCGCTCAAGACCGCTCCCGACAACGAAACCCTGCAGAAGACCATCAAGCGACTGCGCAAGTGAGAGCGGTTGTACTGCTCGCAGCGTTTCTGGCTGCGTGCGCGCAGGTTGAAATCAAACCACCTGAAGGCCCGCTCGAGTTCTCGCTCGCCGGCCGCATCGCGGCGCGCTCCGGACAAGAATCCTTCACCGGCAACATCACCTGGCGGCATGCGCCCAGCGGCGATGAGCTGCTGATCAGCACGCCCACCGGCCAGGGCGTCGCGCAGATCCTGCGCCAGGGCGACGCGGTGCTGCTGAGGACTTCCGAGCCGCGCGAATATCGCGCGGCGGATTCCGAGGAGCTCACCGAGCGCGTGCTGGGTTTTCGCCTGCCGATCGAGGGCCTCGCGCAGACGGTGCAGGGAAAGCCGTCGCCGGCGCTGGAGGGGCGGGGGTGGAAAGTCGAATACCAGGAATACGACGCGCAGCGCCGGCCGACGCGGCTGCGCCTGACCAATGCCGGCGCCGAGGTGCGCCTTGCGATACATCAGTGGAACTGAAGGCGTGGAACTTGATTGGTATCCCGCGCCGGGGAAGCTGAACCTTTTTCTCCACGTTCTGGGACAGCGGCCCGATGGCTACCATGAGCTGCAGACCGTCTTCCGGCTGATCGATCGCTGTGATCGTGTGGGCATCGCGGGCCGCCAGGACGGGAGCATCGCGTTCAACGGGCCTTTCGGGGAAGAAAACCTCTGCGTGCGGGCAGCGAGGCTGCTCAAAGCCCAGACCGGCTCGCCGAAAGGATGCACGCTCGCCCTGGAGAAGAACCTGCCGGTCGGTGGCGGCCTGGGCGGCGGCTCGTCGGATGCGGCCACGGTCCTGCTGGTCCTGAACAAGCTGTGGGATTTGAACCTCGCAAACAGCGAGTTGCGCGAAATCGGGGTGAGGCTGGGCGCGGACGTTCCGGTCTTCCTCTATGGCCGCAACGCGGTGGGCGAAGGGATCGGCGAACGTCTCGCGCCGATCGACCTGCCGCCGGCCTGGTACCTCGTGCTCACGCCGCAAGTCTCGGTTTCCACGAAGGAAACCTTTAAATCCGCGTTGACACGCCCTACGAAACGACTCAAAATGTCGCCCTTTTTGTCGGGGCAGGGAGCGAACGATCTGGAAGCCGCGGTCGTCGCCCGATACCCTGACGTGGCCGCGAGCCTCGCCTGGCTGAAGCAGCATCGGCCGCAGGCGCGCATGACGGGATCCGGAGCGTGTGTCTTCGCCGAGTTCGAAACCGAAGCGGAAGCCCGCGCGCTGCATGCGGCCGCACTGCAGTCCGACTTACCCGGGGGGATGCACGGTTTCGTGGCGCGGGGATTGGAGCGGCACCCGCTTCTCGATTCGACAGATTGAAGTTAAAGCACACTTGGGGAGTCGCCAAGCTGGTTAAGGCAGCGGATTTTGATTCCGCCATACGAGGGTTCGAATCCTTCCTCCCCAGCCACTAATCCATGACCGCGATGAACACGGGAATTGCCGCCGGAATGACCAACCACCTGCCGCTCGAGCGGCTGATGGTGTTCACCGGCAACGCCAATGCCCGCCTCGCGCAGGAAGTGGCGAAGCATCTGAACCTGTCGCTCGGCCGCGCGATCGTCGGCAAGTTCTCCGACGGCGAGGTGATGGTGGAGTTGCTGGAGAACGTGCGCGGCAAGGACGTGTTCGTGCTGCAGTCGACCTGCGCCCCGACCAACGACAACCTGATGGAAATGCTGGTGATGATCGACGCGCTGAAGCGCTCCTCGGCGGCGCGCGTCACCGCGGCAATTCCGTATTTCGGCTATGCGCGCCAGGATCGCCGGCCGCGCTCGGCGCGCGTGGCGATCAGCGCCAAGGTGGTGGCCAACATGCTGGCGTCGGTGGGCGTGGCGCGCGTGCTGACCATGGACCTGCACGCCGACCAGATCCAGGGGTTCTTCGATATCCCGGTCGACAATATCTACGCCGCCCCGGTGCTGCTGGGCGACGTGTGGAAGCAGCGCTACGAAGACCTGATCGTGGTGTCGCCCGACGTCGGCGGTGTGGTGCGGGCGCGAGCGCTCGCCAAGCGCCTGGAGTCCGATCTCGCGATCATCGACAAGCGGCGGCCGAAGGCCAACGTGTCGGAAGTGATGAACGTGATCGGCGAGGTGAAGGATCGAACCTGCGTGATCATGGACGACATGGTCGATACCGCCGGCACGCTGGTCAAGGCGGCGCAGGTCCTGAAAAAGGAGGGTGCGACCAAGGTGGTGGCGTACTGTACGCATGCGGTGCTGTCGGGCGGCGCGGTGGAGCGCATCGCCAAGTCCGATCTCGACGAGCTGGTGGTCACCGACACCATCCCGCTCGGCGACGACGCGCGCGCCTGCAAGAAAATCCGCATCCTGTCGGTCGCCGGCCTGATCGCCGAGACCATTTTGCGCATCTACACCGAGGAATCGGTGAGCTCGCTGTTCTTTGAATAGCCTTTTACTGGGGTAAGCACATGGCAATCGAAATCGTTGCGCGCAAGCGCGAAATGCAGGGCACCGGGCCGGCGCGCCGGCTGCGTCGCCAGGGCCGCGTGCCCGGCATCGTCTACGGCGGCGAGCAGGGGCCGGTCAACATCGAGCTTGACCACAAGGACCTCTATCTCAACCTGCGCAACGAGCGCTTCCACGCCTCCATTCTCTCGCTGGAGCTCGCGGGGGCGAAGGAACAGGTGCTGCTGCGCTCGGTCACCATGCACCCCTACCGGCCGCAGGTCGAGCACGTCGACTTCCAGCGCGTGCAGAAGAACAAGAAGCTGCACATGAAGGTGCCGCTGCACTTCGTCAACGCCGAGAAGTCCCCGGGCGTGAAGGACCAGGGCGGCGTGGTGAGCCACGTACTGAACGAGATCGACATCACCTGCCTGCCCGACGATCTGCCGGAATTCGTCGAGGTCGACCTCGGCAACCTCGCGGTCGGCAACTCCATCCACGCGCGCGACCTGAAGCTGGCGAACGGCGTCGAGCTGTCGCTCGGCAAGGCCGAGAACCCGGTGGTCGCCACCGTGGTCGTACCGCAGCTGATCACCGAGGAAGAAGAAGTCGCCGCGGTGGTCTCGGCGGCCGAAGTTCCCACCACCGAGCAGGCTGCCGCGCCGAAGGAAGGCGAGGCCGGTGCGGAAGGCAAGCCCGGCGAGAAGGAGAAGCCGGCTGCGAAGGCGGGCGCTGAGAAGGCTGGCGACAAGGCCGACAAAAAAGAGAAGAAGTAGAGACGCCGCGTGATCCGGCTGGTAGTCGGCCTGGGAAATCCGGGCAAGGAGTACGAGCGCACGCGCCACAACGCCGGCCTCTGGCTGGTCGAGCGCTTTGCGCAGGCGAACGGCATCGCCCTGCGCAAGGACCCCAAGTTCAAAGCGCTCGTTGGCAAGAATGCGGGTGGCGCCTGGTTCGTGCTGCCGCAGTCGTTCATGAACGCGAGCGGGCAGCCGGTGCAGATGCTCGCCGGCTTCTTCCGCATCAAGCCCGAGGAGATGCTGGTGGTGCACGACGAGCTCGACTTCGCCCCCGGCGTCGCGCGCATCAAGCAGGGCGGCGGCATCGCCGGTCATAACGGTCTCAAGGACATCTCGCAGCGCGTCGCTTCGCACGATTACTGGCGGCTGCGCATCGGCATCGGCCACCCCGGCGACAAGGACGTGGTGGCGGACTACGTCCTGCACAAGCCTTCGGTGGAAGACAAGGCGGCCATCGACCAGGCCATCGACCGCGCGCTGCAGGTGATGCCCGAGCTGCTGGGCGGCAACATGCAGGCGGCGATCCAGAAGCTGCATTCAGGGGAACCGAGCGGCTCACCGAAGCCGGCGGAGAAAAAAGAACCGCCTAAGAAGGAGGTTCCAATCAAGGAACCCGAGAAGAAAGAGCCGGAACCGCAAAAGTCCGGCGGCTTGCTGAAGTCGCTCTTCGGGAAGAAATAAGTTGAAGTGCGGAATCGTCGGACTGCCGAATGTCGGCAAGTCCACCCTGTTCAACGCGCTCACCAAGGCCGGCATCGCGGCCGAGAACTACCCGTTCTGCACCATCGAGCCGAACGTCGGCATCGTGCCGGTGCCCGACCGCCGCCTGGACGTCATTGCCGGCATCGAGCAGCCGCAGAAGGTGGTGCCGGCGGTGGTCGAGTTCGTCGACATCGCCGGCCTGGTCGCGGGCGCTTCCAAGGGCGAGGGCCTGGGCAACAAGTTCCTCGCCAACATCCGCGAGACCGACGCCATCGCGCACGTGGTGCGCTGCTTCGAAGATCCGAACGTGGTGCACGTCGCGGGCAAGATCGACCCGGTGTCCGACATCGAGACCATCAACACCGAGCTCGCGCTCGCCGACCTCGATGCGGTGGAACGCCAGATCTCCAAGCACGCCAAGCTCGCCCAGACCACCGGCGACAAGGACGCGGTGCGCCTGGTGTCGGCGTTGAACAAGGTGAGGGAGGTGCTCGACACCGGCAAGCCGGCGCGCAGCACCGCGCTGTCGAAGGAAGAACGCGCGGTGATCGCGCCGCTTTTCCTGCTGACCATGAAGCCCACCATGTACATCGCCAATGTCGCCGAGCAGGGTTCCGAAAAACTCCTTGCTCAAGTCGAGGCCTATGCCAAGAAAGAAGGCGCGCCGGTCGTACGCGTGAGCGCGGCGATCGAATCGCAGATCGCCGACATGTCGGACGAGGACAAGCAGCTGTTCCTCCAGGACATGGGCATGGAGGAGCCGGGGCTCAACCGGGTGATCCGGGCCGCCTACACGCTGCTCGGGCTGCAGACCTACTTCACTGCCGGGCCGAAGGAGGTGCGCGCCTGGACGGTGCGCGCCGGCGCCACCGCGCCGCAGGCCGCGGGCGTCATCCATACCGACTTCGAGCGCGGCTTCATCCGCGCCGAGGTCGCCGCCTATGACGACTTCGTCGCCTGCGGCGGCGAGCAAGGCGCCAAGGAGGCGGGTAAGCTGCGCCTCGAGGGGAAGGACTACGCCGTGCGCGACGGGGACGTGATCCACTTCCGATTCAACGTATGAGCCTTCGGGGCGTCAGGCTCATCACGGGCCTCGTCCTGATGCTGTTCGTCACCGGCCACATGGCCAACCTGATGCTGGGGATGCATTCCCTGGCGGCCATGGAGCACTGGCGGCCGTGGCTGATGGGCCCTTGGCGCAGCGGGCTCGGCCAGGGCCTTCTTGTGTGCTCCGCGCTGGTCCACCTGGCCCTCGGCCTGTACGCGATCTGTGCGCGTCGCTCCCTGGCGATGAGCAAGACCGACCTGGTGCAGCTCTGCCTCGGCTTGGTGACGCCACCGCTGCTTCTCAATCACGCCGTCGTCATGCACATGGCGGGCGAAGTGACGCCGAACTTCGATTCCACCTATGGCCAGATGCTGGCGGTGTATTGGAGCTTCTCGCCGGGCTACGCGCTGCAGCAGCTATGCGTGGTGATGGCGGTCTGGATTCACGCCGCGATCGGCGTGTATTCCTGGCTGGTGCTCAAGCCGGTGTGGAAGCGCATCGGCGCTCTGGTGCTGCCGATCCTGTTCGTGATCCCGGTGCTGGCGCTCATCGGCTTCGCCGAATCCGGCAAGGAAGTGGTGGAGAAGCTCGCCACCGACCCGGCGTGGCGTGCCCACATTACGGAAAATCTAAAGAAGATTGTTGGAGTGACGGACCCGCTCAATGTGCTGCAGGCACGCATCCTGGTCGGATATGGAATTCTGGTGCTCGCGGCGGCGGCTTTGCTCGCGTGGCGCATGCTGCGCGAACGTTCGATGGTGCAGATGAGCTATGACGAAGGTTTCTCGGCACGCGGGCGGCGGGGCTGGTCGATCCTGGAAATGAGCCTCGCGAACGACATTCCGCACGCGCACGTCTGCTCGGCGCGCGGCCGTTGCGGCACCTGCCGGGTACGCGTCGAAGAGGGCGCGGGCTCGCTGTCGCCGCGTGGGCAACTGGAGGCGTTTACGCTCGCCCGCGTCGGCGCGGCGGCGAACGATCGGCTCGCCTGCCAGGCGCGGGTGCTCGGCGCCGGCGTCGTGGTCACCCGCTTGCTGCCCGCGTACGCCGACGCCTCGGCCGCGCGCGAGCCCGAAGAGTGGGCCACGTCGTGACCATGGCATCGTGGTCGGTGCAGGCACTCGAGGTCGCGAGGGAACGCATCGACGTGCTGGCACGCGACCTGACGCAAGGTCCGGCGCAGCTCGCGAATGTCATCAGCAGCACGCAGGCCGCCCTGATGACCGGAATGGGCGTGCGCGCCTTTACCTACGTTGTAATTCTGTTGCTGGTCGGCATCGGCGTGGAATGGCTCTATTGGAGCTATGCCTACGCCTCGATGCGCGCAGCGCAGGCCGCGCCCATCAACGCGCCGCGCCAGGCCTTGCGCCCCGGCCTGCGGCGGTTCTTCCTGCGCCTTTGGGGCTTGCTGCTGTTCGCCCTCGCTGCCATCGGCACCTCCGCGGCGTTCTCGTGGCCGGGCGGCGTACAGGAGCTGGTGATCGCGGCGACGCTTTTCATCATGGTGCTGCGCTTCGCCTGGGCCCTGGTCGCCCTGCTGCTCGCGCCCGGACAGCCGCGGCTGCGGCTGGTGCCGGCGGCGAGCGGGCGCGCCGGCGGGCTGGCGGCGATCGCGATGGCGGTGGTGTTTCTTTTCGCCGTCGCGCGCTTCGTGCCCGAATTGATGGAGCGGCTCACCGGCGCAGCGCCCGCGGCCGGGGCGTTGCGCTTCGTCACCATCACGCTCGCGTGCCTCTTCCTGCTCGCGACAGCGTTTGCCTTCTTCGGCCGCCGCTCGCGCGCCCCGCGCTTCCCGCGCTCCTTCGTCCTCGCCTTGTTGGTGGTGATGGCTTACTCGGTCTGGCTGCTGAGCCCGATGTGGGGCACGATCGCGGCGATCGCCGCGGCGGTGATCGCGTTGCAGATCGGGCTGCGCGAGCTGGTGTTCTTCTTCTGGCGCGAAGACGAGGACCGCGTGCTGCCGAACATCGTGCTCTCTGCCGCGCGCTTCGTCGTCGTCCTCGCCGGGCTCGCGCTCGGCGCGGTGGTGCTCGAGGCGCCGCTCGCTTCGCTCGCCGCAGCCGAGAGCCCGCTGGTCCGCCTGTCGCTGCGCCTGGTCGGCGTCGCCACCCTGGCGCTACTAACGCACGTGGTCTGGATCACCGTGCGCACCGCGATCGACCAGCGACTGGGCCGCGTGCCGCCGCCCGGCGCTCTGCATGGACCGGACGCGAGCGCGCGGCTGCTGACCTTGCTGCCGCTGCTGCGCGTCACCGCCGCGGTGCTGCTGGTGGTGATGCTGGTGCTCTCGTCGCTGTGGGCCCTGGGCCTCGAGATCACGCCGGTGCTCGCCGGCGCGGGTGTGGTGGGCCTCGCGCTCGGCTTCGGCGCCCAGGCGCTGGTGCGGGATGTCATCGCCGGCGTTTTCTTCCTGGCCGAGGACGCGTTCCGCATCGGCGAGTACATCGAGAGTGGTACCAATACGAAGGGCACGGTCGAGCGCATCACGCTGCGCACCGTGGCGCTGCGCCATCACAACGGGCCGCTGCACTTCGTGCCCTACGGCGCGCTCGGCACGGTGCGCAACACCTCGCGCGACTGGGTGGTGGAGAAGTTCAACCTGCCGCTGCCGATCGACGCCGACAGCGAGAAGATCCGCAAGCTGATCAAGAAGGTGGGCGAAGAAATGGTCGCCGACCCCGAGCTCGGGCCGCTGATCCTCGAGCCGCTGAAAGGCAAGCTCTACCGCGTCGATCCCGGCGTGAAGATTTTCCGCTGCAAGTTCCGCACCGCGCCCGGACGCCAGTTCGACCTGCGCGCGCAGGCCTACAAGCGCATCGAGGTCGCGCTCGGCAAGCTGGGCGTCGGCTTCGCCGACGGCAAGCAAACCGTGGTGATTCCGGCGTGAGCCTTAAATTCGACACCGCGGTGCAGAAGGACCTGCCGCGCCTGGTCGAGCTGCTCGGCATCCTGTTCGAATCGGAGGCCGAGTTTTCCGCCGACGCCGAAAAGCAGCGCACCGCGCTGCAGGCGATCCTCGCCGACCCCGCCAAGGGGAAGATCTTCGTCGCGCGCGACGGCCGCGAGCTCGTCGCGATGTGCAGCCTGCTCTACACCATCAGCACGGCGGAAGGCGGCAAGGCAGCGCTGTTCGAGGACCTGGTGGTCGCGCCGGAACACCGCAAGCGGGGTATCGGCGCCATGCTCCTCAAGCATGTCATCGAGCAGGCGCGCGCCGAGGGTGTGCTGCGTCTGACGCTCCTCACCGACATGCAAAACGAGCGCGCGCAGGCGCTTTACCGGCGGCTAGGATTCGTCGGCTCGCCGATGAAGCCGATGCGGCTGAAAATGAAGAAAGGAACAGGATGAAACTGCTGCTCGCTGTCGCGGCCGCTGTACTGGCCTTCCCCGTCTTCGCCCAGAAATCTGACGATGCGCAAATCAAGCGCGGCCGGTACCTGGTGATGATCGGCGGCTGCAACGACTGCCACACCGCGGGCTACGCGCCGAGCGGCGGCAAGCTGCCCGAATCGCAATGGCTGCTCGGCGACACGCTCGGCTGGCATGGCCCGTGGGGGACGACCTATGCCACCAACCTGCGCTTGTACATGCAGGACCTCACCGAGGAGCAGTGGGTGAAAAAGGCGAAAGCATTGAACGCGCGCCCGCCGATGCCTTGGTTCAATGTGCGCGCCATGACGAGCGGTGATCTGCGCGCGATGTACCGCTACATCCGCAGCCTGAGCCCGGTCGGCAAGCCTGCGCCGGCGTACCTGCCGCCGGACAAGACGCCGCCCGACCCGGTCGTCAGATTTCCGGCACCGCCGAAGTAGCGGCTCTCTCGGAAAAAATCTTCCGCAACGTCGAGGCAAACGGCACCAGCTCGGCGTTGGCCAACATGCCGCGCGCGCGCATCTCCCGATGCAGGCGCGGCAGGTGGTAGTGCGGCACCGAGGCGTAGAGATGGTGCTCGATGTGGTAATTCACCTGATGCGGGAAGATCAGCCACTCGAGCCATGCCGGCGCAACGTTGGTGCGCGCCGCCGTCAGCGGTGAGGAAAAATCGGTGGTCGCTCCGTGCTCGGCGATCGCCCGCAGCCGCAGGATCGCCTGCACCACGGTGACGAGTGGCAGCACCCAGAGCACCAGGTATTGCACGAGGTAGCCGCTCCAGGCCATAACCAACAACAGCGTCACGTGAAAAAAGATCACCATGTTGCGGTCCTGGCGGGCTTCGCTTTTCAGCTTGGCTGACGTGTCATCGAGCGGCCGGAGGGCCACATTGGTTTTGGTGTTCAGCGCGGGCGCACCGCCGAGGAAGTACGCATAGGTCTTCCAGGCGGTGAGGCCCGAAAGGTCCTTCAATAGCTTGCGAATGAGATAGCCGCGGCCGCGCGGGTAGCCGCCATGCAAAGCGGTGTCCGGATCAAGGGGCCCGTACAGGTTGTTGTGATGCATGCGGTGGATCACGCGATACGTGCACATTGAGAGGCCCTGAAGCATCGCGCAGGCACGGCCCACCCCGTCGTTCAAACGGCGGTTTTCGTAGAGCAGGTAGTGCGCGGCGTCGTGCGCGATCACGAACAGTGCGTGCTGGCGGGTGCCGATGACCAGGATGCAAAGGAGGAGAACCAGCGGGTTCGGCCAGTAGTACAGCCCGATCGCGATTGCCACGGCCAGGATGGCGAGGTCGTGCACCACCGCCGCGGTGGCTCGCCACGCTGACCGCCGCGTGAGTTCATAAACGAGTTCGCGCGGCAGCGCCTTGCGGAAGTCATCCTTGAACTCTTCGCCCTTCATTTATCAAGTCCACCGACCAGGATGTACTTGATTTCCATGTACTCCTCGAGACCGTATTTCGAGCCCTCGCGGCCCAGGCCGGACTGCTTCACGCCGCCGAACGGAGCGATCTCGGTGGAGATGATGCCGACGTTGGCGCCGACGATCCCGGTTTCCATCTGCTCCGCGACGCGGAAGATGCGGCCGATGTCGCGGCTGTAAAAGTAGCCGGAGAGACCGAACTCGGTGTCGTTGGCAAGGCGGATCGCTTCCTCCTCGGTCTTGAAGCGGATGAGCGGCGCCACCGGCCCGAAGGTTTCCTCGTGCGACACGAGCATGTTGGGCGTGACACCGGTCAATACGGTGGGCTGAAAAAACAGCCCGCCGAGGGAATGCCGCTTTCCGCCCAGCACGGCCTTGGCGCCCTTGCCGAGCGCATCGGCAACGTGCTGTTCGACCTTCTTCACGCCTTGCTCGTCGATCAGAGGGCCGATCACGACGCCGGGCTCGGTGCCGGCACCGACCTTGAAGCCTTTTACTTTCTCGGTGAGCTTCGCCGCGAAGGCGTCGTACACGCCGTCCTGCACGTACAGCCGGTTGGCGCACACGCAGGTCTGGCCGGCGTTGCGGTACTTGGAGGCGAGCGCGCCTTCCACCGCCGCCTCGAGATCGGCGTCGTCGAACACGATGAACGGCGCGTTTCCGCCAAGCTCGAGCGACAGCTTCTTGATGGTGTCGGCGCTCTGTTTCATCAGCACGCGACCAGTTTCCGTCGACCCGGTAAAGGACAGCTTTCTCACTTTGAGACTGGCGCAAAGCTCGCCACCGATGGCCTTCGAATCGCCAGTGAGCACGTTGAGCACGCCCGTCGGAATGCCGGCGCGCTCGCCGAGCTCCGCCATGGCGAGCGCGGAGAAGGGCGTCTGGCTCGCGGGCTTGATCACCACGGTGCAGCCGGCGGCGAGCGCCGGCCCGGCCTTGCGCGTGATCATCGCGTTCGGGAAATTCCACGGCGTGATCAGCGCGCACACGCCGATCGGCTGCTTGATCACCAGCACGCGCTTGTCGGGCTGGTGCTGCGGGATGATGTCGCCGTAGGCGCGCTTGGCCTCCTCGGCGAACCACTCGATGAACGAGGCGCCGTAGGCGATCTCGCCGCGCGCTTCCGTCAGGGGCTTGCCCTGCTCGGCGGTGAGGATCTGCGCCAGGTCCTCCTGGTTTGCCATCATCAGGTCGAACCACTTGCGCAGGATGACGGAGCGCTCCTTCGCGGTCTTCGCGCGCCACGCCGGCCACGCGCGCTCGGCGGCGTCGATGGCGCGGCGCGTTTCCTCGGCGCCGAGCCGGGGCACGGTGCCGAGCACCGCGCCGGTGGCCGGGTTGCGCACCGGGATGGTTTGAGCGCTGCCGACCCATTCGCCGTCGAGGTAGCACTGCGTACGGAACAGCTTCGGGTCTTTAAGAGGGAGTGCCGGCAAGCCGGCCTGGGCGGGCGCATTCATTCGGAACCTCCTGCGGAAGGAGAAATTTTACGCCCGCAGCGTGGTTAGAATGCTTGTCTGACAACCTGAGGAGGAGTCATGCGAAAGGTCTTGCTCGCCGCGCTGCTGTGCGCGGCCACTTCGGTATTTGCCCAGTACCCGCAGCGCCCGGTGCAGCTCATCGTGCCCTGGGGCGCTGGCGGCGGCACCGACGCCACGGCGCGCATCATCGGGACCCTGCTGGAAAAGGAGCTGAAGCAGCCGTTCAACGTAGTGAACCGCACCGGCGGCTCGGGCGTGGTCGGCCACGACGCGATCGCCAAGGCGACTCCCGACGGCTACACCATCGGCCTGATCACGGTCGAGATCACGATGATGCATTGGCAGGGTCTGACGGCCCTGAAGCACACCGACTACACGCCGATCGGCCTGGTGAATGCCGACCCGGCCGGCATCACGGTGCGCGCCGACTCGCCGTACAAGAGCACCAAGGAGCTCCTCGCCGCCATCAAGGCGAACCCCGGCAAGATGAAAGCCTCGGGCACCGGCCAGGGCGGCATCTGGCACCTCGCCATCGCCGGCCTGCTGAAAGAGCAGGGCATCGATCCGAACGCGCTGCCGTGGGTACCGTCCAACGGCGCCGCGCCCGGTATGCAGGATCTGGTGGCGGGCGGCGTGGACGTTGTGCCGTGCTCGCTGCCCGAAGCGCGCGCAATGATCGACGCCGGAAAGGCGCGCCCGCTGGTCATCATGGACGCGAACCCGTCGTCACTGTATCCCAAGGTGCCGACGCTCAAGCAGGAGCTCGGCAGCAACTGGCAGATTGCCGCGTGGCGCGTGATCGCGGCGCCCAAGGGCATCCCGGCGGACGCGCAGAAGACGCTGACCACCGCGCTGAAGAAGGTCTACGACTCGAAGGATTACAAGGAGTTCATGGCGAGCCGCGGCTTCGGCGTGATCTGGGCCGACCCGGCGGACACGGTCAAGTTCATGGCGAAGTCCGACGCCGACCTCGGCGCGGCGATGAAGGCGGCCGGCGTAGTGAAGTAGGTTGAGGATCCATGACACGCTGATCGGCGCGGCGCTGATCGCGCTCGCCGCGACGACCCTCTGGCACATCCAGGGGTTCCCGCCGATGCCGGGCCAGAAGTTCGGCCCGGCATGGTTTCCCGGGATGATCGTCGTCGGACTCGGCGTGTGCGGCGCGTTGCTCATCTTCAAGGGCGCGCGCCGCGGCGGCGCATGGATCGCTTTTCCCGATTGGATGCAACGCGCGCGGTCGCGCGCGGCGGTGCTCGCCATGCTCGGCGGGCTGGTGTTCTACATCCTCGCCGCCGACCTGCTCGGCTTCTATTTGACGGCGGTCATCATCGTCGCGCTCTGGGTGCGCGTGCTCGGCGCTTCCTGGCGCATGACGGTGGCGGTCGGCGTGCTCGCGCCGTTTGTCATCCATCTCGCCTTCTATAAAGGGCTGCGCGTTCCGCTGCCCTGGGGACTGCTGGAGCGATGGGCGTTCTAGGCCAAGCCTTCGGCCTCGTCTTCGACTGGTACGTGCTGTGGGTGATCCTCGGCTCGGCGGTATTCGGCCTGTTCGTCGGCGCGGTGCCCGGGCTGACCGCGACGATGGCGACCGCGCTGCTCGTGCCGGTGACCTTCTTCATGCCGCCGGTGCCGGCGATCGCCTGCATCGTGACCGCCACGGCGATGGCGATCTTCGCCGGCGATATCCCGAGCTGCCTGCTGCGCATGCCGGGAACGCCCGCCTCCGCGGCGTATACCGACGAAGCCTACGCGATGACCAAGAAAGGCCAGGGAGAGGTCGCGCTCGGCGCGAGCCTGGTGTTCTCGGTGATCGGCGGCCTGTTCGGCACCGCGGTGCTGATCGTGGCGGCGCCCGCGCTCGCCGAGGTCGCGCTCAAGTTCTCTTCCTATGAATATTTCTGGCTGGTGCTGCTCGGCCTGATGAGCGCGATCTTCCTCGCGCACGCCGATCCGCTGAAAGGCATCGTCTCGCTGCTGCTCGGCCTGCTCGTCGCCTCGGTGGGCCTCGACAATCCGGCGGGCTTTCCGCGCTTCACCTTCGGCAACGCCGAGCTCACCGGCGGCCTGACGCTGATCCCGATCATGATCGGCATGTTCGCCGTGTCCGAGATCCTGCGGAACGTGGCTGCGATCGACCGGCCGTGGGAGATGGCGCAGGCGAAGATCGGCAACGTGTTCCGCGGCATGTGGGGCCTCACTAAACGCTATCCGGCGTCGATTCTGCGCGGCAGCGTGCTCGGCACCGCCATCGGCGCGCTTCCCGGCGCCGGGGCGGACATCGCGGCCTGGATGTCGTATGCCGTATCGAAGAAGTTTTCCCGCGAACGCGAAAAGTTCGGCACCGGCCACGTCGAGGGCATCATCGAGGCGGGCGCCTCCAACAACAGCGCGCTCGCGGGCGCGTGGATCCCGGCGCTGGTGTTCGGCATCCCCGGCGACTCGATCACCGCGATCGTCATCGGCGTGCTGTACATCAAGGGCCTCAATCCCGGCCCGACCATCTTCATGAACAACGCGCCGGCGATCTACGCCATCTTCCTGGTGTTCATCCTCGCCAACCTGCTGATGATTCCGCTCGGCATCGCCGCGATCAAGGGCGCGAAGCAGATGCTGCGCGCGCCGCGGGCGGTGCTGCTGCCGGTGATCCTGCTGTTCTGCGTGGTCGGCTCGTTCGCCATCAACAACTCGATCTTCGGCGTGGTGCTGATGCTGGCGTTCGGCCTCGTGGCCTACGTGATGGAGGAGAACGGCTTCCCGGTGGCGCCGGCGATCCTCGGCATGGTGCTCGGCGCCATGCTGGAGGAGAATTTCATCAGCTCGATGATCAAGGCCGAGGGCAACCCGGTCGCGTTCGTCACGCGGCCGATCGCCGGCGGGCTGGCGCTCGCCACCTTCGTCATCCTGTTGTGGCCGCTCGGCGCGCGGCTCTTGAGGAGAACGCCATGATGCGATTGCTGCTCCTGGTCGTCGCGTTCGCGGCGGCACCCGCGTTTGCACAGGAAAAAATCGGCAAGCCGGTGAAGCTGGTCGTCGGCTTCCCGCCCGGCGGCTCGGTCGACTTCGTCGCGCGCCTGATCGCCGAGCGGCTGTCGCCGCGCCTCGGCCAGCCGGTCCTGGTGGAGAACAAGCCGGGCGGCTTCGTGCGCGTGGCGATCGACGCCGTGCGCAGCGCCACGCCCGACGGCACGACGCTGCTCCTCACCTCGAGCACGCCGCTCACCGTCACGCCGCATGCGTACGCCAAGATGCCGTATGACGCACAACGCGATCTAGTGTCGGTGGCGAAGCTGGTGAATGGGCAGTCGGGCTTCGCGCTCGGTCCGCTGTCCGGTGCGCGCTCGTGGGGCGAGTACGTGGCCTGGATCAAGGCGAACCCGGACAAGGCGTTCTTCGCCAGCTCGGGCGTGGGCAGCATGGGGCACCTGGTCGGGGTGGTGCTCGCCAATACCAGCGGCCTGCGCCTTGAGCATGTGGCCTACAAGGGATCGGGCCACTACAACGCCGAGCTGATGGGCGGGCAGGTGTCGGCCGGCATCAGCGGCATCGCCGACGCTGCGGATTTCCACCGCAGCGGGAAGTTGCGCATCGTCGCAGTGTCCGGCGCCGAGCGCTCGCGCGCGCTGCCAGAGGTCCCCACCTTCAGAGAGCTCGGCGTGCCGATGGATCTTTCGCTCTGGTACGGCGTGTTCGCCCCCGCTGGCACGCCGCCCGCGATCGTCGAGCAGCTCGGTCGCGAGCTGGTCGCCATTGTCGCGGAACTCACTGAGCGTTTCGTCAGCCTGGGCCTCGACCCCGCGGCCGCGGGACCGAAAGTCGCTGCCGAAACCCTTGCCGCCGACTTTGCGCGCTGGCGGCCGATCGTGCAGCAGGCCGGCTTTCGACTGGACTAGAGTCAGTCTCCTGATGTTCTCCAAGGCGTTCGAGTCGCCGCGCCCTTCCGCGATCCGCGAGCTGTTTCCCTACATGTCGCGGCCGGACATGATTTCGCTCGCCGGCGGCTATCCCTCGGCGGATCTGTTCGACGCCGAAGGGCTGCACGCGGCGATGGAGCGCGCGATGCAGGCCGCGCCGAGCAAATGGCTGCAGTACGCCGCGACCGAAGGCGAGCCGCCGCTGCGCGAAGCGCTCGCCGCATGGATGGCGCGACGCGGCATCGTTGCGTCTGTCGACCGCATCCTGGTGACCAGCGGCTCCGGGCAGGCTTTGGATCTGCTGCTGCGGGTGCTGATCGATCGCGGCGACACCATCCTGGTCGAACGGCCGAGCTATACGACCGCGCTGCAGGCAATGCGCGTGGCCGGCGCGCAGCTGGTTGGCGTCGGCGCCGACGCCGATGGCATCGATGTCCAGGAACTGGAAACCAGACTGAAGGACCTCAGGGCAAAGGCCCTGTACATCGTGCCCACGTTCGCCAATCCGAGCGGTGCGACGCTTTCTCTCGCGCGGCGCCGAAAGCTACTCGAGCTCGCGGTGCGGCACCAATTGATCATCATCGAGGACGATGCCTACGGCGATCTGCGCTTCGAAGGCACGCCAGTGCCGCCGCTCGCCGCGCTGGCAAAGGAGGCCGGCGCCGAGGAATACGTGGTGCATCTTTCCACGCTGTCCAAGATCGTCGCGCCAGGGTTGCGCGTGGGCTGGATGCTGGCCGCGCCGGAAGTCCTGCGCCGCTGCGTGATCGCCAAGCAGACGATCGATCTGTGCACGTCGCCGTGGATTCAGTACGCGGCGGCGGAGTACCTGAAGGGCGGCGTGCTCGAGCGCAACGTCGCGAAGATCGTTGCCGCCTACCGGCAGCGCGCGCAGGCGATGGCGCAGGGGCTGCGCGAGCAGCTTGCAGGAAAGTTCATGTTTTCCGCGCCGCAGGGGGGCATGTTCATTTGGGGAATGCTTCCCACCGGGGTCGACGCGAGCGAGCTGCTGCGCAGCGCGATCGAAGAGAAGGTGATGTATGTGCCGGGCGTTTCCTTCTACGCCGACGCGCCCGATCCGCGCAGCCTGCGCCTATGCTTCTCGATGACCAGTCCGGAACGCATCCGCATCGGCGTAGAGCGGCTGAAATGCGCGTTCTCGCGGTACGATTCCAATACCTTGGAGGAGGAAAAATGATCAAGTTTGCCGTCAATGGCCAGGAAGCCTATTCCGAACAGCCAGCCGATACGCCGCTGCTCTGGGTGCTGCGCGACGAGCTTGGGCTCACCGGCACCAAGTTCGGTTGCGGCGTGGCGCAATGCGGGGCCTGTACAGTGCACGTCGATGGCCAGTCCGCGCGTGCCTGCGTGACGCCGGTGTCGGCGGTCGCGGGCAAGAAAGTCACGACGATCGAGGGACTCTCGCCGGTGGGCGACCACCCGCTGCAGAAAGCGTGGGTAGCGGAGCAGGTGCCGCAGTGCGGCTATTGCCAGTCGGGCCAGATCATGCAAGCCGCGGTGCTGCTCGCGAAGAACAGGAAGCCGACACGCGAGCAAATCGTCACTCATATGAACGGCAATCTCTGCCGCTGCGGCACGTACAACCGCATCGTTTCGGCGATCCAGCGCGCCGCCAAGGAGGTCTAGCCATGAGCGACCTCGAGCTGTTCAACTTCCAGGTCAGCCGTCGCGCCTTCCTCGGCGGTAGTGCCGGCCTCGCCTTCGGTTTTGCGATCGGATTTCCCAAGAGCGCCGAGGCGCAATCCGCGCCCGGCCGGCTGAATGCCTACGTCTCGATCGCGCCCGACGGCACCATCACCATCCAGTCGCCGGTCGCGGAAATGGGCCAGGGAATCATGACCGGTCTGCCGATGATCGTCGCCGAGGAGCTCGACGCCGACTGGAGCAAGGTGAAGGTGGAGCAATCCCCGATCGACGCCGCTTATCACCACCCGATCTTCAAGGCGCAATACGTGGTGGCGAGCATCTCGACGCTGGGCTACTGGACGCCGCTGCGCGTCGCGGGCGCGCAGGCGCGGCGCGTACTCGTCAACGCCGCCGCCGAGAAGTGGGGTGTGCCGGCGGCCGAGCTCAGCACCGAGCCCAGCACCGTGGTGCACGCCGCGTCCGGCCGCAGGATGACTTACGGCGAGATTGCCGCGTTCGCCGCGGCGCCCGCTTCGCCGCCGGCGATCGACCCGGCGAAGGACCTCAAGACTGCTGACAAATATCGCATCCTCGGCAAGGGCACCGATCGCGTCGACGTGCCGGCGAAGTCGACCGGCGCGGCGAAGTACGGAATCGATGCGCGCGTGCCCGGCATGGCGTACGCCACCTTCGTGCGGCCGCCGGTGCGCGGCAGTGGCCCGGCCTCGTCCAATGCCGCCGAGGTGAAGAAAATGGCCGGCATCATCGACGTGGTGAGCCTCGATCACGGCGTCGCCGTCGTCGGCGAAACGTTCGACGCCGTGCGCAAGGCGCGCCGCAACCTCAAGGTGACGTGGCGCCCGGGCCTGCCGGGCGACGCCATCGATACCGACAAGGACCTGGAGACCTATCTCGGCGATGGCCGCGACCCGAAGCGGGTCGGCGTCGAATGGAAGTCGAAAGGCGATGCCACCAAGGCACTTGCCGGAGCGGCACGCACGCTGAGCCGCGAATATCTCAGCGACCACGTCTACCACGCGCAGATGGAGCCCATGAACTCCACCGCGCACGTGCGGCGCGACGGCGTCGATATCTGGGTGGGTACTCAGGCACCCACGCGCACGCAGCTCGATGTAGCCAAGGCGCTCGGCACCACACCCGACATGGTGCGCGTCAACCAGATGTTCCTCGGCGGCGGCTTCGGCCGGCGCGCGACGGTCGAAGCCTCGGTCGATGCCGCGCTCGTATCCAAGGCCGTGAATCGGCCGGTGAAGCTGATCCTGAGCCGCGAGGACGATTTGTGGGCGGGCACGTTCCGTCCGATGACCGCGCAGCGCATCGAAGCCGGTCTGGATGCGAGCGGCAGCATCGTCGGCTGGCGTCACCGCGTGGTGGGCGAGCCGGTGGGCGACTTCGTCTACCAGCCGGGCTACAACAAGGCGGCCAAGGACCGCGACGTGATCTTCATGATGGGCGCCGAGCTGCCGTACTACAACAAGGTGGCCAACTGGCACTCCGAGCATCTGATGGAGCCGGAGCGCACGCGCGTCGCCGCGTGGCGCGGCATCGGTGCCGGCTACACCAAGTTCGCGATCGAGGCGATGATGGATGAGGTGGCGGCGCTGAACAAGGTCGATCCGCTGGAGTGGCGCCTTTCGCTCACCGAGGACAGCCGTTCAAGGCGCGTGCTGCAGAAGGTCGCCGAGATGTCGGGCTGGGGCAAGAAGCGTTCGGGCAACACCGCGCTCGGGCTCGCTTTCGCCGAGTACGGCGCCTTCGCGCCCAAGTTCGGCTCGCTCATCGCGTCGGTGGCGGAAGTGTCGGTCGCGAAAAACGGTGTCATCCGCGTGCACAACTACTGGGCCGCGGCCGACGCCGGGCTGGCGGTCAATCCGGCGGCCTTTTCCGCGCAGGTGGAAAGCGCCATCGTCTGGGGCCTCTCCTGTTGCTTGAAGGAACGCGTCACCATGGCGAACGGCCAGGTGCAGCAGTCCAACTTCCACGAGTACCAGATCATGCGCATGGCGGAAGTGCCGCAGATCAAGGTGGAAGTGCTCACGAGCGGCGCTGCGCCGACCATGGTCGGCGAGCTCGGCGTTCCCGGCACCGGGCCGTCGGTAGCCAACGCGTTCTACGCGCTCACCGGCAAGCGGCTCTACCACATGCCATTTACCCCAGCGCGCGTACAGGCAGCGCTGAAGGCCTAGCGCGACCCTAGGCTTCTAGCGCGGACGATCCCCGGCGAGCGTGATGCGATGCATCACTCGCCGGTAGCCGTGGTAGTCGTTGATCGGGTTGTGCTGGGTGCAGCGGTTGTCCCAGAAGGCGAGCGAGCCCACTTGCCACTGGAAGCGGCAGGTGAACTCGGCCTTCACCTGGTGGCGGAAAAGGAACTGGAGCAGCGGCGCGCTTTCCGCCTCGGTCATGCCGCGAAAGCGCACGGTGTGGCCGCTGTTCACATACAGCGCCTTGCGCCCGGTCTCCGGATGGGTACGCACCACCGGATGCTCGGCCTCATACTGCTTCGTGTACTCCTTCACCATGTCCTCGCGGGTGCGGGTCACATCCGCTTTCGAAGAACTGTTGATGGCGAAAAGACCATCAAGCAGGCGCTTCATCCCGGCGGACAGAGCTTCGTAGGCGAGGTACTGGCTGGCGAATTCCGTGTCACCGCCGTGCGGCGGCACTTCGCGCGCAAGCAGCATCGAGCCCATCGGCGGCTGGTCGAGGTAGGCGGTATCCGAATGCCAGATGCCGCCGAAGTTGTGCCGGTCCTGCTCGAGCTTCTTCACCTCGATCACTTCGGGAAACCCTTCGATGCCCTGGACGAAGGGATACTCGATCGGCTTTCCCAGGTGGCGCGCAAAGGCCATGAACTGCGCCGGGTCGAGCTTCTGGTCCCGGAAAAAGATAACCTGATGCTCGAGGAAGGCCTTGCGAATGTCCCCGGCCGGAATCTCGCGCGACAGATCGACGCCGAGAAGCTCGGCGCCGAGGGCTCCGGCAATCCGTCGTATCTCTATTGTTCGACCTTGATGTTCTGGCTCTTGATGATCGAGCCATAGCGCTCCTGCTCGCGCTTGAGGAACGCCCCCATCTCTTCCGGCGTGCTCGAGCGCGCGTCGAGGCCGAGCGAGACCAGGCGCGCCTTGATCTCGTCGCTGGCGAGCAGTTTCTGCATTTCCGCGGCAAGACGCGCGAGCGGCTCGCGCGGCGTGCCGGCCGGCGCGACGTAGCCGATCCAGGCGGCGGCATCGTAGCCCGGCACGTTGCCGGCCTCGGCGAGCGGCGGCAGCTCGGGCATGGCGCCGGCGCGGTTCGCCGTGGTGACGCCGAAGGCCTTCAACCGGCCCGACTTGATGTGCGTCTGGGTGGCGGCCACGGTTTCCACCGCATAGTTCACGTTGCCGTTCATCACGTCGGTGAGCGCGGGCGCGCTGCCCTTGTAGGGCACGTGGCGCGCCTGGATGCCGGCCATGGCGTTGAATAGCTCGGCGAAGAGATGCGCGGTGGCACCGGTGCCGGACGACGCGAACGTGTACTTGCCTGGATTCGCTTTCACCATGGCGATGAACTCGGCCGCGTTATTCGCGGGAAACGAAGGATTCGCCACCAACGCAAACGGCGTCATGCAGATCAGGCTCACCGGCGCGAGATCCTTGAGCGGGTTGTAAGGCGTGCCCTGCAGGTTGGGCATGATCGAGATTGGCCCGCTCGACGCCGCGAGCAGCGTGTAGGCATCGGGCGCGCTCTTGACCACGATGTCCGAGCCGAGCGAGCCGCCGGCGCCGGGTCGGTTCTCCACCACGAAAGGCTGCCCGAGCGCCGCCTGCAGCCGCTCCGCGACTACGCGCGCCGCGATGTCGGTCGCCTGTCCCGGCGGCCACGGCACCACCACCTTGACCGGACGGTTCGGATAGGCCTGGGCGATTGCCGAGGTTGCGATCGCTAGCCAGGCGACAAGTGCGAATACGACTTGCATGCGTCCTCCTCCAAAGGATGCTGATTCTAGAACGTGCCCGGGTATTGGCCACCGTCCATAAGGAGGTTCTGGCCGGTGATGAAGCCCGCCTGAGCGCTGCACAAAAACGCGCAAGCGTCGCCAAACTCCTCGATGGTGCCGAAACGGCCAGAGGGATTGGCGTCGGTACGCACCTTGCGAAGCTCGGCCGCGGTCTTGCCGGTCTTTTTCGCGTTGAATTCCAGGTTGGAGCGCAACCGGTCGGTCTCGAACGGGCCCGGCAGCAGGTTATTGATGGTGACGTTGTGGCGCGCGGTGGTACGCGACACGCCGGCGATGAACCCGGTAAGACCGGTACGCGCGCCGTTGGACAGGCCGAGCTCTGCGATCGGCGCCTTGACCGCGGCGGAAGTGATGTTGACCACCCGGCCGAACTTGCGGCTGATCATGCCGTCGACCACCGCGCGGATGAGGAGGATCGGCGTGATCATGTTGGCGTCGAGCGCCTTCACCCACGCCTCGCGCTCCCATTCGCGGAAGTCGCCCGGCGGCGGACCGCCGGCGTTGTTCACCAGGATGTCGGGCGACGGGCACGCCTTGAGCGCGGCAGCGCGCCCCTCAGGCGTAGTGATGTCCCCGGCCACCGCGGTGACCTTGACGCCGAGCTTTCGAATTTCGGCCGCCGTCGCGTCGAGCGCTTCCGCGCCGCGCGCCGTGATCACGAGGTTCACGCCTTCGCGGGCGAGCGCAACAGCGCAGCCCTTGCCCAGTCCTTTCGAGGCCGCGCAAACCAGCGCGGTCTTGCCGCGTATGCCGAGATCCATGTCAGCCTTTCTTGAGTGTGACGAGAAGAACGCCGAAGATCACCAGCGCGCCGCCCACGGCCTGCACCCACGTGAACGGCTCATCCAGCCCGAGCGCGCTGGTGATCGCCACGCTGACCGGCCCGACAGCGCCGATCAGCGCGAAATGGTTGGCGCCGATGCGCCTGAGCGCTTCGGCCTGCAGGAACACCGGCAGCACGGTGCTCAGCGTCGCGAGCACGATGGCGTAACCCCAGACCTCGCCCGGCAGCTGCAAGGACTCGTTTGATTCCAGCCACAGGAACTGCACGACCGCCGGCACCGTGGCCGTCGCCATGGAATACGCGGTGAAGCGCATCGAGCCGACGCGCTTCACCACTTGGCTGCCGGCGACGAGATAGACGGCGTAGAGCAGCGCCGAGGCGAATACCAGCAACACGCCGAACAGGAACAGGCGCCCTTCGGCACCGGCGCCGATCTGGTTCGAGACCACGAGCGCGATTCCCGCGTAGCTCAGCAGCAGCGCCGCGATTTCGCGCCGGGTGGGCGTCTTGTGCAGGAAGAGGAAGGAAAGCAGCAGCACCAGCGTCGGAAAGAGGAACAGGATCAGGCGGCCGGTACCGGCGCCAACCCATTGCAGGCCGACGAAGTCCAGAAAGCTCGCGCCGTAATAACCCAGGAATCCGAGTCCCATCACCGCCGCCCAGTCGCGGCCGTCGAGGCGCGGCTCGTCGCGCCGCAGCCACCAGCCGACGGCGAGGAAGAATGGCAGAGACAGCGTCATGCGCAGGAAGAGCAGGGTGTTCGGGCTCACCGGATGCGATGCGTAGGACAGCTTGATCAGGATCGGGCGCAAAGAGAAAGCGAGCACGCCGACTACGGCAAAGGCAATGCCCCAGCCGCGGTATCCAGCAGCGGTCAACGAGGAGGCGTCCCTTCGGTCAACGGCGCTTGCCGAGGATCGAACCCAATACGCCGCGCAGCACCTGGCGGCCGAGCTCGGAGCCGATGCTGCGCGCGGCGCTCTTCGTCATGGCCTCGAGGATGCCCTGCGACTGCCGGCCGCCCCGCGGGCCCGTCTTGCCGAAAATGATGTCCGAGACCGGGCTGCCCGCGGCCTCGGGGGGCTGTGCCGGGGGCGCCTGCGGCTGCTTTTCCTGCGTGTGCCCCTTGAGCTTCTCGTAGGCGGATTCGCGGTCGACGGTTTTTTCGTACTTCGCCAGCAGCGCCGAGCGCTGCATGCATTCCCGGCGCTCGCCCTCGCTAAGCGGGCCGATATGACTGCCCGGCGGCACGATGAACGCACGCTCGACGATCTGCGGCCTGCCTTTCTCGTCGAGCAGGCTGACGAGCGCCTCGCCCACCCCAAGCTCGGTGATGACCTTTTCGGCCTTCAGTTTTGGATTCGGCCGCAGCGTTTCGGCGGCGGTCTTCACTGCCTTCTGGTCCTTGGGCGTGAAGGCGCGCAGGGCGTGCTGCACCCGGTTGCCGAGCTGGCCGAGCACCGACTCGGGAATGTCGAGCGGATTCTGCGTCACGAAATACACCCCGACGCCCTTCGAGCGGATCAGGCGCACCACCTGCTCGACCTTGTCGAGCAGTGCCTTGGGCGCTTCGTCGAACAGCAGGTGCGCCTCGTCGAAGAAGAACACGAGCTTCGGCTTCTCCGGGTCGCCCACCTCGGGCAGTTGCTCGAACAACTCGGCGAGCAGCCACAGCAGGAAGCTCGAATAGAGCTTGGGCGAATTCATCAGCCGGTCGGCGGCGAGGATGTTCACCACCCCCTGGCCGTCGCGCACCCGCATCAGGTCGGCGATCTCGAGCATGGGTTCGCCGAAGAACTGCGCGCCCTGGTTCTCGAGCGAGAGCAGCCCGCGCTGGATCGCCCCGATCGAGGACGTCGATACGTTGCCGTATTCGGTCTTGAATCTCGCCGCGTTGTCGCCGACGAACTGCAACATCGCGCGCAAATCCTTCAAATCGAGCAGCAGCAGGCCGTTGTCGTCGGCGATCTTGAAGACCAGCTGCAGCACGCCCTCCTGGGTGTCGTTCAGGCCGAGCATGCGGCCGAGCAGCAGCGGTCCCATGTCGGACACGGTGGCGCGCACCGGCAGTCCGCTCTTGCCGTAAACGTCCCAGAACTCGACCGGGCAGCCGGCGAATTCAGGCTTGATCTTCAGCAATGCCAGCCGCTCCTGGACCTTGGGGTTGCTGCCGCCGGGCTTGGCGATGCCGGAGAAATCTCCCTTCACGTCGGCCATGAACACCGGCACGCCGAGGACCGAGAGACGCTGCGCCATCGCCTGCATGGTGAGGGTCTTGCCGGTGCCGGTGGCGCCGGTGATCAGGCCATGGCGATTGGCCAGCGCGGGGAGGAGCGAGAGCGCGGTCTTTTCATTCTTGGCCAAAAGCATGCGTAAAATTATTGCATGGCGGGGCACAGCAAGTGGGCGAACATCAAGCACCGCAAGGCGGCGGCCGATGCGAAGAAGGGCAAGGTGTTCACCCGCCTGATCAAGGAGATCACCGTCGCCGCGAAGCTCGGCGGCGGCGACCCGGGTACCAATCCGCGCCTGCGCCTCGCGATGGACAAGGCGCGCGAAGCCAACATGACGAAGGACAGCGTGCAGAGCGCAGTCAAGCGCGGCAGCGGCCAGCTCGATGGCGTCTCGTACGAGGAAGTGCGCTACGAGGGCTACGGCACCGGCGGCGCGGCGGTGATGGTCGACTGCCTGACGGACAACCGTACTCGCACCGTGGCGGAAGTGCGCCATGCCTTCACCAAGAACGGTGGCAATGTCGGCTCCGACGGCTCGGTGGCGTATCTCTTCAAGCATTGCGGGCAATTCCTGCTCGCGCCGGGCACGAGCGAGGATCAGGTGATGGAAGCCGCGATCGACGCCGGCGCCGAGGACGTGGTGCGCAATGAGGATGGCTCGGTCGAGGTGATCTGTGCGCCGGCGGAGTTCGCCGCGGTGAAGGAGGCGCTCGACAAGGCTGGCCTGAAGCCGGAGCTGGCGGAGATCACGATGAAGCCCACGGCCGAGGCTGCGCTTGCCGGCGATGACGCCGCGCGCATGCGCCAGCTGCTCGACGCGCTGGAAAATCTCGACGACGTGCAAAACGTATACACCACCGCGGTGGTCGACTGATCGAAGAAAAAAGAAGGGTCCTCGGTATCGATCCTGGGTTGCAGGTCACAGGGTTCGGGATCGTGGAATTCAGCAACAACAAGCTTCTGTATGTGGCGAGCGGGTGCGTCAAATCCGGCGCCGGCGACCTGGCTACGCGGCTGAAGGCAATCCTCGAAGGACTGAACGAAGTGATTGCGGCGCATGCACCGCGCGAAGTCGCGGTGGAGAAGGTGTTCGTCAACGCCAATCCGCAGTCGACGCTCGCGCTCGGTCAGGCGCGCGGCACCGCGATCTGCGCGGCCGTGCTCGCCGGGCTGCCGGTCTCCGAATACACCGCGCTGCAGGTCAAGCAATCGGTGGTCGGCAACGGCCACGCGGCCAAGGAGCAGGTGCAGCACATGGTGAAGCGCCTGCTTTTGCTTCCCGGAAATCCCGCGCCCGACGCGGCCGATGCGCTCGCCTGCGCCATCTGCCACGCGCATGGAAGCCGCTTGGGGATCCATTCCGGCTTGCGCATGAAGAAAGGGCGTCTCGTCTGATCGGTCGACTCTCCGGCAAGCTCGCCGGCAAGCAGCCGCCGCAGGTGCTGATCGACGTCGGCGGCGTGGCCTATGAGCTCGACGTGCCGATGAGCACGTTCTACAGCCTGCCGGCGACCGGCGAGGCGGTCAGCCTCTACACCCACCTCGTGGTGCGAGAGGACGCACACACCCTATACGGCTTCGCCACGCTCGAGGAGCGCACCGTCTTTCGCCAGCTGATCCGCATTTCCGGCGTCGGCGCGCGCACCGCGCTCTCGGTGCTATCGGGGATGTCGGTGGCCGACCTTTCACATACGGTCACGATGCAGGAGGCCGGGCCGCTGACCCGGATCCCCGGCATCGGCAAGAAGACCGCCGAGCGCCTGCTGCTCGAGCTGAAGGGAAAACTGGCGCAGACCGGCACCGCGCCTGGCGGCGGCCAGCATGCTTCCGATGTGGTGAACGCCCTGGTCGCCCTCGGCTACAGCGACAAGGAAGCGCTCGCGGCGGTGAAGGGACTGGCTCCCGGCGTGCCGGTCGCCGAGGGCATCCGTGCCGCCCTCAAAGCCCTCGCCAAGAGTTAGAAGCGAAAAACGATGCCGATGGAGATCAGGTCGATATCGCCTTCGGCGGTGTCGCTACTCCCCACGTCGAAGAAGCGTTCGTACTCGGCTCGGATCGCGAAGTTTCTGGTGAAGGAATAGCTGGCGCCGAGTCCAAACTTGAATTCCAATTCGCTGTCGTCGACGCTGCGGGGGATGCCTGGCGCCAGAATGACTGCGCCGGTGGTTGATAGAGTGGCTTCCGTCTTTGCATACATCGCGCCGAGCTTGCCGAAGAGGGCGAATTGCTGCAGCGGGATGATGCCCACCGCGTCGATATAAGGACCGCTCGATTCGATCTCGGCTGTGAACGAACCGACCGCCGGAGCAGTGACGTTGCGGGTCGCCCTGAAACTCCCGAGATCGGCCCACCCGCCTTCCAAGGCGAAGTTGCGGGTGAAACGGTAGCCGCCATAAAGCTTGAAGCCGCTGTCGGTCTCGTCTTTCGATATCGAAGTGGCCGTGGCGCCGCCCACGGTCGGCACGTCGCTATCGTCGATGCTCACTTTGGACTGCCCGAACGACAAGCCAACATAGAAGCCGCGCTGGTCGTCCTGCGCCAGTGCATTCGTCGATGCCAAAACCAAAGCCAAGCACAGCATCTTCAGCGGGGTATTGATGTGCATTGAAGCGGCTCCCATTAAGAGTGCGGCCCGAGGGTTGGACCGTCCCGGCATGCTAGCCACCCGGACCTAGCCACCCCTACCCCTCAGTGAGGTAGATCACGCAGCCGGCCTTTCAGCGTTGCGTTCACGCAACACCCCGCCCCGTATCTGCCGCCAGAACGGTCTTATTCCACTGCCGTCGGCGTGCGCTCCTTATGCGCGACATAAGCTTTGCTCGCGTTTTTTACGCGACTCTCATCCACGCCAAACGAAAGGAATCTCATGACCAAAAAATGGCTTGTAGCAATGCTCGGCAGTGCCGCGCTGACTCTGTCCGCGGGCGCGATCGCTCAGCAGACGGTGCCGGGCTTCTACGCCGGCCTGGACGTCGGCCAGGCGGACATCGAAGACGAGGACGACACGGCGTTCAAGCTCTACGGCGGCTACCAGTTCCACCGCAATATCGCCGCCGAGATCGGCTATTCGCGGCTCCTCGACAAGGGCGGCGTGAAAGTGACCGCCATTGAGGTCGTGGCCGTAGGCATCTTCCCGGTCGCGAACCAGATTTCGATTCTCGGCAAGCTCGGCTTCGCCAACGTCGACTTCAAGGGGCCGGGGGGAAGCACCGACAGTACCGACCTCACCTATGGGGTCGGGGTGCAGTACGACTTCAACCGCAACCTTGGCGCGCGCGCCCAATGGCAGCGATACGACAGCGAGGCGGAAGTGGATCTCTTCAGCATCGGTATCGTCTACAAGTTCTGATCCAAGAAAAACAGGCAATCAGGGAGGTTTGACGCCCCGGCTGGTCCGGGGCGTTTTTCTTTGTGGTCGCCAATTTGTCGTAGCGCAGCAGTCGTTGTAGTGTGCGGCTGTCGGTAATACCAACAAGCGGGGGCTTAAAAAATGAACAAGAAAGTTGGAGCAGCGATCCTCGGAGTCCTTCTGGCCGCGGCGCTCGGGCCGGTGGCGGCGCAGGACTCGGAGAGAGGCATCTACATCGGCGGCTCGGTGGGCTATTCGCAATACCAGAACGCCTGCGAGAGCGCCCTGGTCCCGTGCGATGAGGGCGACGTTGCCGGCCGGTTGTTCGCCGGCTACCAATTCAACCGCACATGGTCGGCCGAAATCGGCGTCGGCAAGTTCGGCGAAGCGAGCGGCTCCGGCGCGGTGGTCGGCGGCGCCGGCACGGGGAGCTTCAGCCTCAAGGCCAATGGCTGGGATTTGACCGCCGTTGCGACCATTCCGCTGGGCAGCGGACTCGGCGTACTGGGTCGGCTTGGCGTCTACCGGGCGAGGACCACCCTTGACCAAGAGGGCAGCTTTTTCGCTCCCACCCACGATGCCGGCACCCAATCGGGTTGGACATACGGTGCCGGCCTTAGCTACACCCTGGGCAGGCTGGGCCTGCGGGCTGAGTGGCAGCGCTATGACAACATCGGCGCCAACAGCGTCGGCACCGATGAGATCGACATGTTTAGCCTCGGCGCCCTGTTCCGGTTTTGATGTCGGTGGGCGGCGACGGGCCGCCCTGAACTCGGCTAGCGCAGGGCGTGTCCAACGGCCGTGAACCTGGCCGCCCGCGCGCTTGCCCTGGGAATTCTGGTCGTCGCCTCCGGCAGCGTCCTCGCGCAGGCGGGGCCCTACCTCGGGGGCGCCCTCGGCAAGTCCAAGCTCAAGGAATGGTGCACCGGCGGCGGCACCGCTGCTTGCGATGGTACGGATACGAGCTGGAAGCTGCTGGGCGGTTACCGCTTCAACCGCCACGTGGGCGTGGAAGCCTCGTATATCGACTGGGGAGAGGTCACCGCAACGTTCAACGCCGGCGCGCAGGTGGCGGCAAAGCAGCATAGCTACGGTCTCGCCGCCGTCGGCACCATTCCCGTAGCAGAGCGCTTCGAGCTGTTCGGCAAGGCCGGTTTGCTGAAGACTGAGCAGGAGACCCGCCGCATCACCCCTGCCCCCCTTACTGTGAACCGCGACGACACCGAGTTCCACTATGGCGTTGGCGTGAAGTACGCCTTCACCAGGAACTGGGCGGTGCGCGGCGAGTGGGAGAAGACGGACAAGCTCAAGGTGGAGCTGCTCTCGATCGGAGTGGAATACCACTTCTAAGTCGGATTCTGCAGCTCTGGCAGAATCGCCTGCATTCAGGCGGAATCTAGCCACCCTTTTATATGAGCGTTGAACCCGATCGCATGATCTCCGCGCGGCCCGTGTCGCCGCAGGAGGAGCAGTTCGAGCGCTCGCTGCGGCCGGCAACGCTCGCCGAGTACGTCGGCCAGGAGAAAGTGCGCGGCCAGCTCGAGATCTTCATCCAAGCGGCGAAGGGCCGGGGGGAAGCGCTCGACCACGTGCTGCTCTTCGGCCCGCCGGGCCTGGGCAAGACCACCCTCGCGCACATCATCGCCAAGGAGCTCGGCGTCAATCTGCGCCAGACCTCGGGCCCGGTGCTCGAGCGCCCCGGCGACCTTGCCGCGCTGCTCACCAACCTCGAGCCGAAGGACGTGCTGTTCATTGACGAGATCCACCGCCTCGCGCCGATCGTCGAGGAGATCCTTTACCCGGCGCTGGAGGACTTCCAGCTCGACATCATGATCGGCGAAGGGCCGGCGGCGCGCTCCATCAAGCTCGATCTGCCCCCGTTCACGCTGGCCGGCGCCACTACGCGCGCCGGCATGCTGACCAACCCGTTGCGCGACCGCTTCGGCATCGTCGCGCGCCTGGAGTTCTACAGCGAAGCGGAGCTGGCGAAAATCGTGCAGCGCTCCGCACGCTTGTTGAAGGTCTCGCTTGCTGAAGACGGCGCGGCGGAGATTTCGCGTCGCGCGCGCGGAACGCCGCGCGTAGCGAACCGGCTGCTCAGACGGGTGCGCGACTATGCTCAAGTCAAAGCGGACGGGGTGGTGACCAAAGCGGTCGCCGATGCGGCGCTGAAGATGCTCGACGTCGATGTGCTCGGGCTGGACGTGATGGACCGCAAGCTGCTGCTCGCGGTGATCGAGAAGTTCGGCGGCGGCCCGGTGGGCCTCGACAACCTGGCGCACGCGGTGGGCGAGGAAGCCGACACCATCGAGGACGTGCTCGAGCCCTACCTCATCCAGCAGGGCTACCTGCAGCGCACGCCGCGCGGGCGCATCGCCACGCTTACCGCCTACCGGCATTTCGGCATCGTGGCTCCGAGCGCGGTCAAGGATCTGCTCTCCGACGCTTGAAAATTCCGGTCCGTGTGTATTACCAGGATACCGACGCGGGGGGCGTGGTGTTCCATGCGCAGTACCTGGCATTCATGGAGCGGGCGCGCAGCGAGCTGCTGAACGCCGCCGGGCTCGACCTCGCGCGCTTCGTCGAGCGCCACGGCGTGCTGATCCTCGTGCATCAGATTTTGGTGAAATATCACCTGCCGGCGCGGCTCAACGACCTGCTCTCGGTCGGCGCCGAAGTGGTTAAAATGGGCCGCGCCAGCTTCGTGTTCCGGCAGCGCGTGGAACGCGGCACGCAGCTCCTGGTGGAAGCCGACGTGACGCTCGCGCTGGTCGACCGGGAACGCATGAAGCCGACGCGCATGCCCGCCGAACTAGAACAGGCCCTGCAGCGATGAATGTGACCCAAGACCTCGACATCTGGACGCTGATCGCGAACGCGAGCATCGTCGTGAAGGTAGTGATGCTGCTGCTTGCCGCGGTGTCCTTCATGTCGTGGATGTTCATCTTCCAGAAGTGGTTCTCGATCCGCCGCGCGGCGACCCAGACCGACAAGTTCGAGCGCGAGTTCTGGAGCGGCAACGACCTGAACGCGCTCTACCAGGGCGCGGTGAACCACCGCCACACCATCGGCAGCCTGGAGCGCATCTTCGAGGCGGGATTCCGCGAGTTCGCCAAGCTGCGCAGCGGCCAGCGTCCCGCCGACGCGAGCGATATCGTCGATGGCTCGCGGCGCGCGATGCGCGCCGCCTTCCAGCGCGAGATGGATTTCCTCGAGCGCCATCTCTCGTTCCTCGCCTCGACCGGCTCGGTGAGCCCGTACGTCGGCCTGTTCGGCACGGTGTGGGGAATCATGCACGCGTTCCGCAGCCTGGCGAACGTGCAGCAGGCGACGCTCGCGCAGGTCGCGCCCGGCATCGCCGAAGCGCTGGTCGCGACCGCGATCGGCCTGTTCGCCGCGATTCCCGCGGTGGTGGCCTACAACCGCTATTCGCATGATATCGACCGCCTCGCCACGCGCTTCGAGAGCTTCATGGAAGAGTTTTCCAACATCCTCCATCGCCAAGCCGTGAGGTAGCGTGCCCTCGCTGCACCGCAAACGCGGCACGATGCACGAGATCAACATCGTGCCGTACGTCGATGTGATGCTCGTGCTGCTGGTGATCTTCATGGTGACGGCGCCGCTGGTCACCCCGGCGGTGATCGAGCTGCCCACGGTGGACAAGGCGAGCGCGCCGCGCGTGGTGCCGCTCGAGATCTACGTCAAGACCGACCAGGGGCTGGTGGTGCGCCAGCGCGATGCGCGCGGCAGCGTGGTCAACGAGCAGTCGCTCAACCGGGCTCAGCTTCCGGGGTTCATCAAAAGTCTGAAAAATAAGGGCGACCTTTCGGTGCTGATCGGCGGCGACAAGAATGCGCGCTACGAGTCGGTGCTGCAGGTGATGGACGAGCTGCGCAAGCAGGGCGTGCAGAAAGTCGGCCTGCAGGTAAAGACGGCGCAATGAGCGCTTTGGCGTTGAATATTTTCCAACGACAGGAACATGGCATTGGCCGCTCGTTCGTGCTTTCCGCGCTGGTGCACATCGTGCTCGCCGCAGTGCTGTTCCTCGGCGTGCGCTGGCAGGTGCATCCCCCGGACGTGGTGAGCGTCGACTTGGTCGACACGGTGCCACCGCCACCGCCGCCAGCACCTGTGGTCGAGGCGCCCAAGCCGCCGCCGCCGAAGGTGGAGCCTGAGGTCAAGCCGCCGCCGCCCGTGCCCAAGCCCGATATCGCCATCCGCGAAAAACCCAAGCCAAAGCCCAAGCCCGAGCCCAAGAAGGTCGAGGCGAAGCCCAAGCCGGACCTGGAGATGCAAAAGCGTATGCAGGAACAGCTCGCGCAAGAGCAGAAAGCGCTTGACCAGCAGCGCCAGGAGCGCCAGTTGCGCGACCTCCTCGCGGCCCAGCAGGCCGACGCCGCGCGCAAGGCCTCCTCGGCGCGTGCCAGCGCGCTCGGCGAGTACATCGGCCGCATCCAGGCCAAGGTGCGCGGCAACTGGATCCTGCCGCATGACCTGCAGGGCAACCCGGAGGCCATCTTCCTCGTCATCCAGCTGCCTACCGGCGAGGTGCTGTCTACCAAACTGCTCAAGTCCAGTGGCAACCCGGCCTACGACACGGCCGTCGAGCGGGCGATCCTCAAATCCTCCCCGCTTCCGCTACCCTCCGACCGGAGCCTTTTCAACCGCGAGTTGAAACTTACCTTCCGTCCCCGGGACAAATAGCATGTCGACTGGCAACAAGACCAAGGGGCGTCCCGCTTGCGGAAACTAGTGCACATCTTCACTGGCCTGGCGCTGGCCTTGGCGGCCGCGCAGGCCGCTGCCCAGCTTGAGATCATCGTCACCGACCCCGGCGCGCAGCGTAGCCCGATCGCCGTCGTCCCCTTCGCAAACGAGGCTGCGGTGGGCTCGAGCCTTACGCAGATCGTGCGTGCCGACCTCGAGCGCAGCGGCCTGTTTCGCGGAGTGGAGGTGCCGCCGCTAATACCCGCGCCGACCGAGAACACGCCGGTCAACTACGGCGAGTGGCGCTCGCGCCTCGCCGACGCAGTGGTGCTGGGCTCGGTGGTGACGCACGCCGACGGCCGCTTCGAGGTGCGCTTCCGCGTCTACGACATCGTCAAGCAGGCGCCGCTCGGCGCGATCGCCTACGTCTTCACCAAGGACAACGCGCGCGCGGCCGCGCACCGGGTCGCCGACTTCGTCTACGAGAAGATCACCGGCGAGAAGGGCGTGTTCTCCACCCAGATCGCCTACGTGGTGCGCCGTGGCGCCGCGTTCGAGCTGCAGATCGCCGACGCCGACGGCGAGCGCGCGCAATACCTCCTGCGCTCCAACGAGCCCATCATCTCGCCGGTGTGGTCGCCCGAGGGCCGGCGCATCGCCTACGTCTCGTTCGAGTCCAAAAAGCCGGTGGTCTACGTGCACCACCTCGAAGACCGCAAGCGCCAAGTAGTGGCGAGCTTCAGGGGCTCGAACTCGGCGCCCGCCTGGGCGCCGGACGGCAAGACCCTGGCGGTGGTGCTGTCGGTGGACGGCGGCTCGCAGATCTTCCTGCTCAACGCCGACGGCAGCGGTGCGCGCCGGCGCATCAGTAACTCCGCCTCCATCGACACCGAGCCGCGCTTCTCGATTGACGGCAAATGGATCTACTTCACCTCGGACCGCGGCGGCAGCCCGCAGGTCTACCGCATGGCCGCCACCGGCGGCGAGCCGCAGCGCGTCACCTTCGAGGGCAGCTATAATGTTTCGCCGCGCCCCAGCCCCGACGGCCGGGTCCTCGCTTACGTGACCCGCAACGCCGGCAAGTTTCAGGTGGCGCTCTTGGATTTGTCGAATCGACAGGTGCAGGTCATCACCGACAGCGACCGCGACGAGTCGCCCAGCTTCGCGCCCAACGGCAGGATGATCCTGCTCGCCACGGTGATTGGCGGGCGCGGCGTGCTGTCGGCGGTGTCCGCCGACGGCCGCATCAAACAGCGCCTGCCCTTTGCGGGCGGCGACGTGCGCGAGCCCGCCTGGGGTCCGTTCATCGAATGAAAGGAGAGGAAACTATGCGCGCAATCCTGGTCGCGACACTCTGTTCAGCAGCACTGCTGCTGGGTGCCGCGTGTTCAACCACGCCTGAGGATCAGGCCGCCGCCGGTGTCGAGGACCGCACCGGCAAGGGCGGCAAACCGGGCGCCGACACCCGCGCGGTGCAGCCGCCGAAGGTCGCGGCGGTCGACGTCAGCAAGCCCTCCGCCGCCGGTTCGCTCGCCGCGCTGAAGGATCCGAACAACGTCCTGTCGAAGCGCTCGATCTACTACGACCTGGACAAGTTCGACGTGAAGGACGAATACCGCAGCCTGGTCGAGGCGCACGCCAAGTACCTGCGCGAGAACCCCTCGGCGCGCATGATGATCCAGGGCAACACCGACGAGCGCGGCAGCCGCGAGTACAACGTCGGCCTCGGCCAGCGTCGCTCCGACGGGGTGAAGCGCATGATGATCCTGCTCGGCGCGCGCGAGAACCAGATCGAGTCGGTCAGCCTGGGCGAGGAAAAGCCGCAGTCCGACGGCCACGACGAAGGCGCGTGGTCCAAGAACCGCCGCAGCGACATCCTGTACGGCGGTGAATACTGATGCGCCTGGCGGTCTTCCTCCTCGGCTCGGCACTTGCGCTGCCCGCGTTCGCGCAGCTGTTCGACGACAACGAGGCGCGCCGGCGCGTCGAGCTGCTGCGCCAGCAGGTGGAGGCGAACCGCAAGGCCACCGAGGAGCGCCTGCTGAAGGCGGAGGCCGCGGCACAGGCGGCGACCGAGCAGTCGGCGGCCCGCGGCGCGGTGCTCGAGCTATCCAGCCAGATCGAGAGCTTGCGCGGCGACATCGCCAAAATGCGCGGCCAGCTCGAGGTGCTCGCCAACCAATCCGACACCGCGGAAGCGCGCCAGAAGCAGCTTTACCTCGACATCGACACGCGCCTGCGCAAGCTCGAGCAGCGCGCGGAGCAGCAGGCTGCGGTGCCCGAGAAGCCGCCGGCGCCGGCGCCGTCGGCAGAAGCCGAGCCCTCGCCGGGTGAAGCCAAGGCGTACCAGGCCGCGCTCGACCAGTTCAAGCTCGGCAATTACACGCTCGCGGTCGCGGCGATGCAGGGCTTCCTGGTCACCTACCCGAGCAGCTCACTCGCCGCCAATGCGCAGTACTGGATCGGCATGGCGCACTCGGGGCAGCGCGATTACAAGAGCGCCATCGCCGCGCAGCGCAAGCTGCTCGCCGCGTGGCCAGACAGCCCGAAAGCGCCCGACGCGATGCTCTCGATCGCCAGTGCCCAGGAAACCATGGGCGATCGCAAGAGCGCGCAGCAGACCCTCCAGGAGCTGATCGCGAAGTACCCGGCGAGCAGCTCGGCGGCAAGCGCGAAGCAGCGTCTCGCCGCGTTCGCCAAGCGCTAAGCTTCTGAAGGAAGCGCTCCATCGGCGACGCTAATCCTTCACAACTCGTTCCCTATGTAACCGGCGGGGCATTCGTCCTCGCCTTCATCTTCGGCGCGGTGGGCAACAAGACCCACTTCTGCACCATGGGCGCGGTGTCCGACTGGGTGAACATGGGCGACACCAGCCGGCTGCGCATGTGGCTGCTCGCCATGGCGGTCGCGCTTCTCGGCTCGAGCGCGTTGCATCTCGCCGGCGTGGTCGATCTTTCCAAATCGATCTATTCCACGCCCAATTTCACCTGGCTGTCGTACCTCGTCGGTGGCTTCCTGTTTGGCGTCGGCATGACCCTCGGCTCCGGCTGCGGCTCCAAGACCCTGATCCGCGTCGGCGCGGGCAACTTGAAATCGCTGGTGGTCTACCTCGTCCTCGGTATCGCCGCTTACATGACCCTGCGCGGCCTGTTCGGCGCTTTCCGCGTCGGCGTGCTGGAGAAGGCCGCCATTACGCTGCCGCAGGGCCAGGACCTGCCTTCGCTCCTGGGCTTCAGCCGCGCCATCCTCGCCGCCCTTGTCGGCGCCGCGATGCTCGCTTTCATCTATTCGAGCAGGGGGTTTCGTTCCAACTTCGATTACACGCTGGGCGGCGTGGTCACCGGCCTGGTGGTGGTCGGCGGCTGGTACGTCAGTGGCCATATCGGCCATGTCGCCGAGGACCCGAACACCCTGCAGGAAGCGTTCGTGGCCACGAATACCGGGCGCATGGAGTCCTTTTCCTTCGTCGCGCCGTTCGCGTTCACGCTCGAGTACCTGATGCTGTGGACGGACAAGTCCAAGATCATCACCTACGGCATCGCCTCCGCCGCGGGCGTCATCGCCGGCTCCGCCGCCTACGCGCTCGCGACGCGCACTTTCCGCTGGGAAGGCTTCCGCGACGCCGAGGACACCGCCAACCACATCGTCGGCGGCACGCTGATGGGCTTCGGCGGCATCACGGCGCTGGGCTGCACCATCGGCCAGGCGATCTCGGGCTTCTCCACGCTGGCGCTGGGCTCGATCCTCACCTTCATCGCCATCGTCGCGGGCTCCGCGGCGACGATGAAGTACCAAGTGTGGCGAATTGAGCGCCAGGGCTGATAAAATCCGCCCCTTTCCGCAGCAAATCGCTTCGAAAACAGTGGGCCGTTAGCTCAGCTGGTAGAGCAGCGGACTTTTAATCCGTTGGTCGGCGGTTCGAATCCGCCACGGCCTACCACCAAATCAACGGGTTAGCCCACCAGTTAACCCGCTTTTCCGCTCAGCGCCGCCCCTTGGCACAGTCATGGCACACTTGGTCCAGCCATGGCCAACATCCAAGTCCGGAAGGGGCGCGAAGGGCGTACTTCGTACCGCGCGCAGGTCCGTTTGCGCGGGCACCCGCCGCTTTCTCGCACTTTTGAGCGCAAGACGGATGCGCGTGTCTGGGCACAGCAGACCGAGACGTCGATCCGTCGGGGAGAGGCGCTTGCGACAAACGAGGCTCGCAAGCACACGGTCGCCGAGCTGATAGACCGCCACCTTGAGATGCTAGAACGTCGCAAGCCCAGCTCGATAAAGGATCAGCGTCGAATCCTGACCTGGTGGCGGGACGAGCTCGGAGACTATGCGTTGGTCAATGTAACTCCGGCCGTTGTTGCTGCAAGGCGCGACAAACTTCTCACGCAGGATATCGGCCATAACGGCACCGCGCGTAGACGGGCAGGGGGCACGGTAAATCGCTACTTGGCGGCACTCAGCAAAGCGTTCAGCGAAGCGCAGCGCGAATGGCATTGGGTATCTGAGAACCCGGTGTTGCGAGTCTCCAAGGAAGCGGAGTCTCAAGGCCGGGTCCGTTATCTAGCCAAGAAGGAGTGGCGGGGGCTGTTAGCAGCGAGTCGAAAGTCTCCGTTACCCGAGCTAGAGCTACTAGTTACGCTCGCCGTCACCACGGGTATGCGGCGTGGTGAGATCCTGCAGCTCCGCTGGAGCAACGTCGACCTGAAAAGCGGCCAGGCAGTCCTACATAAGACCAAGAATCGCGAGCGGCGGTCGGTACGGCTGATTCCCCGTGCAGTAGCTCTGCTGCGAAAGCATTGGAAAAGGAGTGCTGAAATTTCTGACTTTGTCTTCTGCGGCGTGGAAGGTAGGCCCCTCGATCCGACACACTGGTTCCAGCGGGCAGTGGAACAAGCCGGAATAGAAGATTTTCGCTTCCATGACCTGCGCCATACAGCGGCGAGCTATCTTGCCATGAGTGGTGCAACGCCCGGCGAGATCGCCGCTGTCCTGGGTCACAAGACCCTGCAGATGGTGAAGCGATATGCGCATCTTTCGGACGCACACACCAGTGCGGTTGTAGATCGCATGACCGCTAAGTTCTTCGGTTGAGCACGCACCTGGTTGCGGTGCTTAAACGGCCCAGATACAAGCTAAAACGCACCTTTAAGCGCTTGGCGGCCAGTTCCAAAAGCGTTCCGAATAGACTTGGATAAACACATTTTTCGCAAAAATATTATTCCAGGGCCCGTTAGCGGTCTCCTTCAGCGCTTTAGGTCCCTAACTGGGTCGTTTACCTCTTCTTACTTTTTGTACTAACGGGTCGGGTAACAGTCATGCGTTTTAAATGCATCATCACCTACAGGACGTCCCGCAGTAACGGCCTTTCGATCTGGAAGACGCAGGGTTCCGGCCAAGATCACGTGTCATATGCGGCTAAGGCGATCGACACGCTACGCAAGAAGCAGCGTCGCCAACTCACCGTCATTGGCTTGATGATTCATCAATCCGACGGCGGTTGAAATTTCCCCGCCCGGCGGAGCATTGACGCGCGTCCTTCGTCAATGAGCCTAGCCGGCGAGTTTTGCCAACTTATAAGTAATTGATTATATTTGACTTTTAATTAAATACCTGTAAAATGGCAACTGCATAGTCAAGCCGTCCCCCCCCCCATTGGAAGTTGGAATTTTTCGAAGCTGAGTTTCTGAGTCGCCAGCCTGCTCCTGCCGCTCTAGAGCGCCGCGCCTCACGCGTCATCAATAGCACCGCAGGTTTCTAAAGTCCAAGCGCCACGCGCGCCAAGCGCGTCCTGTGGCTTGGATATCCCCTAAACAACCCAGGAGATCGCTATGGCAAGCCATAGGGACAGCACGCGCCCATGCATTGCGCTCGGGCAAATCCTTGCGACGCCGGCAGCGCTGGAGCGCTTGGACAAGTACGCGGTCAATGCCGGTGAGCTGCTTTGGCGTCATCAGCACGGCGACTGGGGCGACGTGCCGCCCGAGGATGCCGATCAGAACGAATACGCAGTTCGTTGGGGACTACGGATTCTGTCCAGTTACCCGATCGCCGGCCACGAGCGACTCTGGGTCATTACGGAAGCGGACCGCAGCGTGACGACTCTGCTGCTTCCGTCCGAATACTGAAAGGGAAAAACATGGCACACGAACCGGTGCACTGGCCGCATCCGCACTGCCTTCGATTCGCTGAAAGGTGGGCGTTATGAGCGGCCGAGATCGTAAGACAGCGTCCGAGGAGCGCGCGATAAAACGTGCCCTACGCATCCTGGAGAAGACCTTGCTCACCCGCCAATGCGCGTTGACTAGCCCGGGAGCGGTTCGGGATTACCTACGCCTACAGTTAGCCGGTGAAGAACACGAGGTCTTCTGCGCGATCTGGTTGGATGCTCAACATCGCGCAGTGCGATTCGAGCGATTGTTCAGAGGCACGCTGACGCAAACCTTCGTCTATCCGCGAGAGGTCGTGAAGGCCGGATTGGCGCACAACGCTGCGGCCGTGATCTTCGCCCACAATCATCCTTCAGGATCTGCGCAGCCGAGCCAATCGGACGAGTTGCTAACGCGAAACCTAAAGGAAGCTTTGGCGCTCGTGGACATAAAGGTTCTCGACCACTTCATTGTCGCGGGGAGCGCGGCCATCTCAATGGCTGAGCGCGGACTTATCTAGTTGTTTGCAGTAGACCGCTCACGCGGTCCTTCGGTCGAAGTTCCAACCCTTAAGGAGATAGGCATGGATGCAGGACAAGCGCTTGCTGTCGTCCGCAGTTTGGCTAATGGCGTCGATCCCGAAAGTGGAGAAGTCTTCTCCGCAGAATCACCGTATCAGCGGCCGCAAGTCGTGCGAGCGCTCTACGAGGCAGCCGGCGCGCTTGAGCGCATTGAGCGCTTCGAGCGCCGGCGGTCGCAGATGCCAGCGAAGACGGGCGAGCCGTGGTCCGAGGATGAAGATAGAAAGCTGCTCGGGGCGTTCGACTCAGGCAGAGCGCTCCAGGAACTGGCAGCCGCGCATCAAAGGTCGATGGGCGCGGTGCGCGCTCGGCTCCTCAAGTACGGGCGAATCAATGCCTAACTGAAGCGAGATGGCAGCAGGGTACGGGCCGCATGCTCCGCTGCCATTCTCTGGAGGAGCGCGATGAATGCAGCGGAAGCGATTCCCATAGTGCTTCGTCTAGCGAGCGCATTGGATCTGGAGCACGGACTCATTTCACTGCCGTCCGGGCGATATGAGAGAGCGCAGATCCTTCGGGCTCTTTACGAAGCGATCTCCGCCCTGGAGCGCATGGCAGATCTAGACAGGGACGAGGCGCTGTCCGCCGCGTTCGCGGCCGGCCGGCTATGGGAGAGGTCTTGTCATGGGGACTGATCGAACTTGTCCATTGGGAGGTGGAATGCCAGCGTGGTACGGGAGCTACGAAAGTCAGTGCTGGTACGTGAACACATTTCTTGTCAACGAGCTTAAGCAGATCGGGCGGGCTCGTGGCGAGTTGAAGGAATGGAACAACATCTATGGGTCCGGGTGCAACTTCGTATGCCTGGCGATGATGCTCGAAATAAACCCTGGGTACTTCGCATCGCTCCTGGCCGTACAGCGGTTCTTTAAGCCCGACATCGAGACGCCCGCGTGGCAACTGGACGGAATCGAGCGCCGCCGGCCGGCGAGTACGTTTCTGGTTTGGGATGCGAATCGCCCATACCCGGAGGGCCAGTCGATCCGGCTGCGCACCTTCTGGCACCCCATGCGCGGTCGCGTGGCTTGCCGTTTGACGCTTCTCAAGATCCTAACGGCGGGCGACCTCCGCGAGGCGACCACGTTGATCGCCGGTGCCCGACGGTCGGGGCTGCACGTCATATGTGGCTACGACGACCACTCGCACTTGGTCGCTGGAAAGTCGCGATCGGGATACTTCCTCTGGGACCCGGTGAGCGACGAGCGCCACTGGCACTTCAAGTTGTCCGTGGAGGACAACATATCAGGCCGCTATTCGCTGAAACGGTTCCTCGAAATCCGCAAGCGGCAGCGGGAGTTCAGGCACCTCAAGGCGCAGTTCTGGATCTACGACGTCGGATGGACGCCAGCTCGTAAGGGTCAACGCTCAGGGACACGTCGTCTGCGCTATAGCGGCTTTCCATAACCATTATTACGGATAACGGCAGGTTCCATGGCTCAAAGCGAACTCGCGGCGCTGCTCGGCCGCACACCAAAGCGAGCTCTGTACCGCAAATATCTCCTGGCCTCTTACGCTGAAAACACGCGGTGCGCTTATGACGCCGACATTGCGCACTTCCGTCAGTGGGGCGGTCGGATCCCGGCTACCGCAATGCAGGTGGCTCAGTACCTAGCGTTCTTTGCTGGCAAGCTTGCATTCGCGACGTTGAGGCGCCGCGTAACGGCCATCCATCGCGAGCACGCGGCGCGTGGCCGGCGGTCGCCCGCTAAGAGCGAGCTTGTCCGTGCGACGCTGAGGGGAATAGCGCGAACGTACACGGTAAGGCAGCGTAAAGTGCGGCCACTGGTTCCGAACCAGCTTAAGCAGATGCTGAGGCACATGACGGGAGCCTTGGGAGCGCGGGACAAGGCGCTCCTGCTGCTCGGCTTCCTCGGCGGCTTTCGCAGGTCCGAACTAATCGCACTGGATATATGCGATATCGCATTCGCTCGCACGAGCGTGTTAGTCACCGTCCGAAAGAGCAAGACCGACCAGGAAGGCGTGGGTCGCGTTGTCAGGATTCCTGCTCTAAGGACCCCGCTTTGTGCTGTTCAAGCGCTGAAGACTTGGCTCCGGATCCGGAGGTTGCGTGACGGCCCATTGTTCTCCGCTGTCTATGGTCGGCGGGCGGGTTGCAGTCGTCTTGTCGGGTTGACCGTCGCGCATATCGTCAAACGCCGCGTAGGAGAGATCGGGCTCGATCCGCGCGAGTACTCGGGCCATAGCCTCCGCGCCGGTTTTGTGACCTCTGCGGCAAAAGCCGGAGCGCCCATCTGGGCGATCAAGCAGCAAACCGGCCACAAGTCGGATGCAGTGCTCGCTGGTTACATAAGAGATGGGGCGATAGCCGGCGCTAATGCCGCGCGGCTAGTGGGAACGGTCGTAATCGGCCACTAGCAATTAAGCCCTGACCAGGTCTGGCAGTTCGAGCTGCAGAGCCTGGGCAAGCCTGAAAAGGACGTCCAAAGAAACGTTGCGCTTTCCCGCTTCCACTTGGGAAAGATACGTCGGCGAGATGTCCACGCGGAACGCCAAGTCCTCTTGCGAGATCTCAAGCGCCTTGCGACGCGCTCGGACTCGGGCACCGATTTTGGCTTTAAGCGCGCCGAGATCCCTTGCCATACAGGCAAGGGTGGGTTGTTGCTATGGGGTGGTCCATTAACTATAGTTAGTACACAAAAACCATGGCTCATAAGCGTCTAGGGGGTAAATCCAATGAACAGAGCAAGACACGCAACTGCGCGTTGCCGATCGTATGGACGGATGCATGGACGCTCGATAGCGTCCACCATGTTCGCATTGGTAGGGATTGCTCTTCTGATATCGGCCGCAGCCGTGTACTTCTCTGATGAGGTCGAGCTCGAAGCAAGTTGCCAAATCGGCGGAGTCCTGCTTCCAGGAGCCAACCAGTGCACATTCACGAATCGGAACACTTTCTTGCCTGCAAGGCGGTGCGTCTACGTAGAGGTGAGACGCACGGGCCAGAACGACGCTGTGCGCTCCAACTTGACATGCTCAGGCCTGGTTTGGCCGCGCAGCACCGCTGCTGTGGCGATCGGCCACTTCGATCGGTCGCCTGGTGACCTGTGTAACCGCTGGAGCGACTGCGAGCTGCTAGTCCTACCCGACCAGGATAAGGGAGTGGTTGGACAGGCAATCAGTAATGTAAGAGCTCATAGCGCTGAGGAGGAAATAAGAAACGTGCTAGGAGACTTCGCGGGCATCTCGGCCGCGTACAACGGCTATCTCGACCGATTCAAGCAGCTTCCTGGCGACGATGCGTGCGCGGGTGGTGTAGTCACCGGAAGTGTTTGTGGCACGACACAGGGCCGCTGGAGTGGCGCTGTGCCAGGCAACGGCGATGGAAAGGTCGCCGGGAAATACAACAGCACGACCCGGGCGGATGAGTCGCGGCAATGGTGGGACCACTTACGCCGCGCCGGTTTCGTTTCCGGAACTGGTGACGAGCAGCCGCTCAATAAGTTCAAAGGGATCATCGGCGTGCAGGATTCAGTAATGGGTTTCAACGGCACCACCGTATGCTCGGCCAACCTACCGTATAACGTCGCCATTGCCGTAGATGAGCGAGCCGACGACGGCCTGCCGAACAACGGCAAGGTCCGAGCCGTGCTTCAGGACTCGAATCCCACGCCCAATCTGGCTCAGAAATATGTGGATGGAGGCGTCTACACTGTCTGCCGCGAGTTATGATCGTGTCGGCTTAGTGAGTGATGCTGCAGCTAGCGGTGTGCGCCACAGCAACGCCGCGTACTAAAACGAAGACGTAGATCCCGCTGGCTGCCGTGCAGCCGCTCTGACGCGCGCGCTGGACCTGTGCCCACGTTTCTGCAATAATTCGAGCGGGGGCTGCATGGACAAGAAGCTGGGATGAAGAAGAAGAAGAAAGGCGGTCGCCGAAGGGCGAAGTTTCCCATCATCTCTCTTTACTCCGGCGCTCTTGGCCTCGACTTGGGCCTCGAGGGGAGCGGTTTCCGCGTCGCGGTAGCTGTGGAGGCCCGCGAGGTCGCTGTCCAGACGATCAAGAAGAACCGTCCGCGTCTCCCCGTCATCCATCGCAGGATTGAAGACGTTACCACCAGGGAAATACTGGATGCGGCCGGCTTGAAGCGCGGCGACGCTACCATTGTTTCAGCGGGGCCTGGGTGTCAGGCGTTTAGTACTGCCGGTAAGCGACGCTCGTTCCGCGACCCACGCGGCGACATGTTCAGACAGTTCGTTCGTGTCGTGCGTGAAGCGCGGCCCCGGTTCTTCGTAATGGAGAACGTTCGGGGGCTGCTCTCAGCAGCGAGGCATCACAGGCCGCTCAACAAACGCGGTCCAGGCAATCGCCGGTTGTCCCGAGATGAGCGCCTTGGTTCAGCATTTCGACATGTAGTCGGGCAGTTCAAACGGCTCGGTTATCGGGTGGCATTCGACCTGCTCAATGCTGCGGACTACGGGGTTCCGCAGACGAGGCAACGGTTGTTCTTCATAGGCTCTCGCGATGGAGAGCCTGTGACGATCCCGAAGCCTACACACGCCTTTGGCGGAAAAGGGAAGCGCCGTTGGCGGACTCTCAAGGACGCCTTCGCCGGTCTTCGACAGGGTAAGCCCACGTACCATGAATTTCCACCACGGACGAAGTTCTACATAGAGCGGATCCCGGCAGGCGGAAACTGGCGGGATCTCCCCCGCAAGCTCCAACGTCGCGCGCTAGGTAACGCTTTCCGCTCGTGGGGCGGGCGCGTGGGGTTCTATCGCCGACTCTCTTGGAACAAGCCTAGCCCATCACTGGTCACGAATCCGACCATGAGGGCTACAACTCTTGGACATCCAGCCAGCCCAAGGCCGTTGAGCGTGAGGGAGTACGCTCGTATCCAACAGTTTCCTGACAGTTGGGACTTTGAAGGCTCCGTGCGGCAAAGGTACGAGCAGATCGGCAATGCCGTGCCCGTCGGGCTCGCGAAGGCGATCGGCAAGTCGATCCGCGCCGCGATGCAGGGTGCTCGCAACGCCAGCAAGCGGGGCCACGTCGAGTGTGGGAACCTCAACCTGTTGGTCCGGCTGCATCGCACGCCGACCACGATCCTGAACCCCCCGCGCATGAGGCCGAAGAAGAAAGCAAGCTACACTTGGCGCAGCGAGCGCCGTAAGCCGAGGCATTCGAATGTGATTGACCTAGCTTCCTATAGGCTGCGGCGCCTACTGAAAGCATCGCTCAGAGTGCGCCGGGGCCCAATTGCCGCGAATTTCACTGACCTCCAAGCAATCGCCTAAGCGCAGCGCTCTTGCGGCGCGCGCCGCGAACCTACTTAAGCAACGCTACGGCGTCCCTAGCCTTAACAACAAGGACGACCCCGTAGACGAGTTGATCTTCATAATACTTTCCCAAATGACGACCGGGCCCAGTTACGAGCGCGTTTACGAACGGCTGCGGCACGCCATGGGCGATTGGGATTCGCTGGTGCGCACGGACGTCCGTCGAATTGTTTCTCTGATACGGCATGCCGGACTGAGCCGACAGAAGGCACCCCGAATAAAGTCGATAGCACGGCGTCTGAAGGCGGATTTCGGTCGCGTAACGCTCGCGCCCTTACTTCGTGCGCCAGACCGCGCGGTCGAGTCGTACCTCACTTCTCTTCCTGGCGTCGGTACCAAGACTGCAAAGTGCGTGATGATGTACTCCATGCGCCGGGAGGTCTTGCCGGTCGATACTCACGTCGCCCGTGTAGCGCGCCGGCTGGGTCTGGTGTCTGCAACGGCCACAGGCGACGTCCATACTGTGCTCGAAGCGCTCGTGCGGCCTGCGGACCGCTATGTTTTCCACGTCGGTGCCATCACGCTTGGTAGGACTGTCTGCCGTGCGTTGCGGCCGCTCTGTCCGAGCTGCGTGCTGAACGGTGATTGTCCGTCCGCGTCGCCCGCTGCCGCGACTAGCGCCCAGGCACCACGGATCTCAGCCCGCCGCTTACTTCGTGCAGACATGGTTCCCGCAGCAATACCTACGCCTTAGCGGCGCACCGCCGTAGCGCCTGTCCTTCTGGGCACGCGGGTGTAACGCCTGCAGTCGAGAAGAGCAGGCTTTGCCTCGCGCGCTCGCCCGACCCCTACGGGGGCCGGCCTGTAACGCCCGCCGTCAGCGAACGCACGTTACGCCCTTCGTGCGCACGCACCTTGATGCCTGCCGTGTAACGCTTGAGGTCATTGCAGACCACTACCCGGGTAGTCCAAAGGTGCAGGTGTTACGCTGACCGTCCACGCGCAGAAGATGAAGCGCATAAGCACCCCGGGCGAGCTGAAGGCGGAGGCGAAAAACGATCGCTTCAAGCGGGCGGCCGACTGCGCGAAGAACGGCGACCCCTTGGGTATGCTCGTCGCATTAGCTGACCAGCATGCACTGGACGGGTATTACCGGTACTTCTCTAACCGATACAGCAACTTGCCATCAACGGCGATCGAGGAGGCCATCGGGCTAGCCACGGACGCCGCGTATGCCCACCTCCAAGCCGGCAAGAAGATCTTCAACCTCAGCGGCTGGTTGTGGAAAGTGATCGAAAGTCGGCTGAACGATGCCTGGACCACCGAACATGCTCTAAATCGGCCGTTCGACGACGAGCGCCATGGAGGTGCCGCCAGCAATAGTAGCGGCGGGCTTGCCGAGCGCAGCGCGCAGATTGACCGCCAAGGCATGCGCAACGAGGCGATTAGAGTGGCGAGGGAGATGCTCCCCACCTTGGGGCACAAGAACATAGAGAACGTCATGAAACTGATCCTCGATGCCGCCGAGAACGGCGTGGAGGATCTGCCTCACGCCGAGATCGCCGAGACTCTGGACCTCAACCCGAACACCGTCCGCGTCCTCGTGTGGCGCGGTTTCAGGCGGATCGCCCGGGCTGCCAAGAAGCGCGGCCTGCACGTGGACCGCGCGCGGCTCAAGGATCTCTTCCCAGACATTCCCGCCGACGGCGAGGACGAAGACCTTGATGAGGAATGACATGAACAGAACGAGCGAGGGCCGGATGATCGACCATGACGCACTCCAGCAAGAATTTCAGCGTCTCATTCAGCGTGCATTCACCGTTTCCGCTGACGTTGGCGAAGAGGTTGGGAAACTACTCCAACTCGGCGACAGCAACCCCTTGCGCGCTGATGAGCTGGCGCGGTTGATCGAGAACGTCATCCGCGTAATGAAGAACGGTGCTGCGCAGCGAGATGATAGGGACGCGCTCCGTTCCCTGCCCGAGGATGCCCACGATGCGGCCCAACGTATCGTGGAAGCTCTATGCCGCCCAGCCACCGCAGCTGAACCGCAACGGTCGGTACCTCTAGAGGTCTATAACGGCATCAAGCCCCATCCAGTGAAGCCTGCACCCATCTTCCATCAGCGGCCGGTGCCGGTCATCGAAGGGTTTATACGCACAACCGACATCGCTCTATGGGGCGACAACGCGCGCCTGGACATTCACCTAGCGCAGTTCCGAAAGGAACACGCTCGCGACCCCAATTCGAAGGAACTGCTGGACATCATGCTCAGCAAGATGCAGCTCCCGGGTGTGAAGCCCGGAGACCAGTTCGAGATTGAGTCACTAGCTCGAAGCATCGCGGTGAACGGGGTACGTAAGTCCCCGATCCTTGACGTCGATGGAACGCTCCTAGATGGCAACCGTCGCGTCGCTGCCTGCTACTACATCCTCAACGGAGACTTCACCCCGGCCGAGAAGAAGCGCGTTGAGTGGTTGCTGGTCTGGCAACTGACTGAGCATGCAACCGATGAAGACCGCGAATCGGTAATCGTCTCGTTGAACTTTGAACCGGACCACAAGCAGGATTGGCCGGAATACGTGAAAGCTCGGAAAATCTACGAGGACTGGGCCGCTGCCCTCGCGAGAGAGCCGCGTGCAGGTGCTTCCCGTCAACAGGAGATCAAGCGGGAAATCTCGAAGAAGTTCGCACTCGGGCCCGATGCGGCGCACGTTACTCGCTATATCAAGATGGTGGAGCTCGCCGATGAGTTCGAGCAGTACCACGTCATAGACCGTCGGCGCGATCAGTTCGAGGTGAAGCATCGGGCAGAGCGTTACTTCCAGTACTTCGACGAGCTGCAGAAGGGCGCGCGAGCCGGTGGTGTGAACTACGCGCTAAACCAAGACGACAGCTTCAAGCATCTGGTCTATGAGCTACTCTTTGAAGGCAAATTCTCCAACTGGAACAAAATCCGGCCGCTCAAGTACATTGCGGACAGTCCGGAAGCACGCGAACACCTTCAAAAGGCAAGGACAGAGACTGACGTAGAAGTAGCTCAGGATATCGTCGATGAGGCGATTGCCATCGTCCAGACCAAGCGAGCCGAGCTACGTCAGATCGGTGCAAACGAGCGCATCGAAAAGTTCGTGGCCTTCCTTGAGGATCTGCCAGTTAAGGCGTTCAGAGACGCCATAAAGCCGGAGAACCTCATCCGCCTACACAAGGCGTTAAAGCTCGTTGAGCCTCACTTGCCCTGAGCCGAGATCCATCGGACCGTGAACGTAGAAGTTCCAGTGGCAGACTTGCGGGTCGCGGAGAACCTGGACGCCTTGTACGTCGTCCCGCGCAACCGGTCTACTACGGTCCATATAGTCGCCGCCCTTCGGCAGGTGCTGGGCGGGCTTAACGTTCGGACCAGTGGGCTCGGCGTTGCCATTCCAAGCGCCTCTGTGCATCTCATGCCAGGGCAGATTGACGCGCTGAACTTGGTATGGACTCCGGACGCTGCTATTTATCGGAACAATCGCCTAAGAACGCATAAGCATCACCCACGACTGTTCTCCGAACTCGCTGTACTTAAGCAACGAGGCTCCGAGTACGCCGCGTCAGCAATGGCTGATATAGAGGGCAATGACGTTCTGGACCCGCACCAGCTCGTAAACGTAGCTGCCCTGACCATGCGGGACGGGGTGGGACTCTGCGTGTTCGACGAGCAAGGCGCTGGCAAGACAGTCACCGCCATCTTCGCATTTGATCTGCTGATGAAGCGTGACGAGATCGACTTTGCATTGATCGTTGCGCCTAAGAGCATGGTGGCCGAGTGGAGGCGAGATTTCGAACGGTTCAAGGGCGATCTGTACCGCGTCCAGGTCCTGGCAGGCTCAAGGCGCCAGAAGGCGGCGATCCTCCAGTCTCGCCTTGATGTCGCAATTACGAACTTCGAGACAGCGGTGTCGCTGGAGGAGGAACTCGCGGCCGAACTCCGCCGCAGGTCGGGAAGAGCCGTACTGATCGTTGATGAGTCGTTCCTGGTGAAGTCCCTAGATGCGCAGAGGACCAGAGCACTGCGCCGCCTACGCGAACTATGCGCGCGGGCATTCGTCTTGTGCGGTACCCCGGCCCCTAACGCCCCCCAGGATCTGGTGCAGCAGTTCAACCTGGTTGACTTCGGTCATACGTTCGCTGGCATCAAGATCCCTGAGGATAGGGAGGCGGCAGCCGTATTGGTCAAGCAAGCCATGGACGAACGCGGGATGTTCATACGGCACCTCAAGTCGGTTGTGCTGCCCGACCTGCCTGAGAAGCGCTTCAATCGGCTGTACGTGCGCCTCACTGGCGACCAGCAGCGACTGTATGAGGGTGCCTTAAAGAAGTTCATTGTTAACCTGGAGTCAGTCGATGACGCAGGCTTCCGCAGGCAACTTACGTCTTTCTTTGCCCAGAGGATGGCCTTGCTGCAAATCTGCTCATGCCCTTCGGATGTAGCAGACGGCTATTCCCAGGTGCCCGCGAAACTCGAATTACTCGACTCGCTCTTGGAGGAGCTTGTTGGAAACCGCCACGAGAAGGTGGTGATCTGGTCGTTCTTCACCAGTTCGATTGATGCGATTGTCGAGCGCTTCCGGGATCGCTTCGGCTTAGTCCGCTACGATGGGACGATAAACGACATAGAAGAGCGCAGAGAGGCTGTCCGTCGATTCCAGGAGGACGACCAAACGATGCTGTTCGTCGGCAATCCGGCTGCGGCAGGCGCCGGTCTCACACTCCACCGCGCGCGGGTCGCGATTTACGAGTCCATGTCGAACCAGGCCGCGCATTACCTGCAGAGTCTGGATCGAATCCACCGTCGAGGACAGCGCCGTGAAGTAGAGGTAATCGTACTGCTCGCTGACTCGACGATTGAAGTCAACGAGTACCAGCGGCTCCTCGGGAAGGAACGTAGCGCTCAGGATCTGCTGGGCGACCAAGTAGATCCGCCCACCACGCGCGAAGCTTTCCTCGACGAAGCGCGGGCATCGCTCAGAACCTGGATGGCAGGTGTTCAAGAGGCTAGTGGCCGTGAAACCGAGCCTGCATACCCGCCAAGAGCATGAACGACTGAGGCGCGAGTTACATGTCGTAGCGCAGCTCGCTGGATTTACGGTTCAACTCGCCCTGCCGTTGCCCGACGGGTCGATCCCGGACGTTGCACTGGTCGACCCTTCGGCGGGGTCATTGTTCATCGGAGACGCAAAGCACACCGAAGCTCCGACGCACTTTGCGACCTATCGGCGCCTGGCGCGGTACTTTGGGTGGTGTCACGCCATCGCAGCCGGATCTGTGCATCGCCACACAACGTTAGCGATAGCCTTTTCCGACAGGCGACAAACGAGCGACTGGGTGGAGCTCCTTGCGCACCTGCTTCGTCTGCGCTCGGTCTACGGGAATGCACGTCCCCTTTGTACCGCTATCGACCGGTGCACACATGTTGCATGGACGCGATTACCTTCACGCCTGAGCGCTGGCGGTGAGGGGCGACAGCCCGACGGCGGGCTGACCATACCGTGCAGCTAATACCGAAGACACGCGAGAGCTTCATGCAAGCTCTCAGGGGTGCACAGAATGTTTCGATCCATGAGACACCAGTCGTTGAAGGCTTCCTTCCGTCAATAGAACGCGGCATCCTGAAGTTCGATCTGCATTCGGTAGGTGAGCTATTCGGCTATCAACTGGCGGCGATCCTCGGTGTGCGTATACCGCGAATCGCGGGATATTGGATAACAGAGCCGTTGGGCCAGCCATTTCCGGCTGCCGCAGGCCGAATTGGGGCGCTAGTCGAGTACTTCCCGGATTGGCGCACCATCGCTCTGGAGGAAGCAGCTACTTCCGATCCGGATGTGACAGCACGCGCCCTCGCCTTGTGCGCCTTCGATCGCTTCGAGTGGGGAGAATTTGGGGTATCCAACGGTCGTATCTGTTTCGTGGATCTTGAGCGCCTGCTGGCGCCTGTCGTGCCGGACCTCTGGGCGGAGATGACAAGAAGACAAATTAAGCGGGACATCGAGAAACACATCCAGGGATTTCTCCGCATCCAACGGCTTGAGCTTCCGGGAGTTATGGAGGCTGCTACATCACTCGGCTTAGCGGGCGCCGTAAGACGGCACTTGTTGTCGCTTGACCCCGAAAGCGCCGAGCAGCTTCGTATCGAGCAGCATCCATTCGCTGAACTGCTTTCCGACGCATACAGACGCTGCGCGCGGCTTGCAATGGAAAACCTGCACGCGGCATTGCGCTAAACCGTCTCATTACCGAGAGAGAACATGGCTGATATCCGCGTCGAAGGAAACATTGGCTCACTACTAGCGTTTTACAAGCACGAGAAGAACATCTTTGGGCGCTGCCCGCACTGCGCCGAGCCGTTCCGGCTGTCCGAGGTCAAGCTTACTTACGGGAAAGAGCCGCCGCGAGACCTGCTGATGAAGATGAAGCGCGAACGAGATCGCGTCCTGGAAGAGCTGGAGGATCTGGAGAATCAGATCGCCGAACTTGAAGACTCGCACAAACGAGAGCTGCAGGCGCTCGACCAGCGGTGGAGCGATAAATGCGATGTGGAAATTGAAAGGCGCTTAAGGAAGCGCGAGCGTGAGATCAGGCAAGACGCAATAGCTCGCTCACGAGCGGGGCAGCTCGGGAAGACCATCGAAAAGGTGATCCCAATGTTCCCGGGCTTTGGACACCACCCATACGACGTCCGACCCATCTTCGACCCAATTGACTTCGTCGTATTCGATGGCTACCTACAAGGCGCTGTAACAGATATCTGCTTCGTCGAGTTCAAGACTGGGCAAAGTCGCCTCACCTCTCTGCAGGCGAGCATTAGAGAGACAGTCACGCGGAAACGTGTGCATTTCGAGGAGCGCAGATTGAGCAAAGAGGCGATCACGATGCTTACGCGGAAGCGCATGACCGGCGTCCAACAGTTACTGGACTAAGGAAACAATCGAGCCTGCCGACGTGTAACGCACTCCGTCTTTCCCCTAGGCAAGAAGGCATCGAACGTTGACATCGCTGAACGAACTAGCGTGGCGGTCCTGGTGTGCACAAGGAGCGCCCGTCGCCCTCACCGACCCGGAGCAACGGGCGTCGCTCGCGGCTGCGTTGGCTGCCGGTACGATAACCGAGCAGGGCGATCAGGTCGTATTCGCGGACACGGCCATGCTTGTCCGCTGCGCGGCGGAGTACCTCGTCGCTATTGAAGGTGACGCGCTGAGCGCCTCGGCGGAAGGGTGCTTTCGAAGGCTTCAGGAGCTGTGGACGAAGGAGAGGTCAGACGAGCGCCCCCTCGCCGGCCGCATACTCGCATCTCTGCACAACAGCGGTCGGTTGGACGCATTCGCCGCCGCACGTCAAGCGGTCCACGCGGGGGTGAACTCACACGCAGCAGTGCAAGTCCTGGAGCAAGCGATACCGTTCTTTGATCATGCGTCGGCAGAGAACATTTTCCAGTTCTTCACAGAAGACTATGGGACAAACCGCAAGATCTTTGGCGGCATGGTTTTCCCTAAGTTGCAGCCATGGTTAGCTTCCCACGCGCCCGTCGCGGCCGAAACAAGGCAGCTCCATGAACATAGGCCCAGCGAGGCTGGTGGCGGGATTTATGCGTGCGCCCTGCATGCACTGGTGGCTGCCGATTTCACAGCAGGTTTGCGGCTGATCATGGAAGCGGCAGCGTCCGCCGACGTTGCGATCGCCGGCCCGGCGTTACACGTTGTTGGTCTACTCGACTATTCAGGACCAGACAGGTCGCAGGCCTTGGACAACGCCATCGAGACATGCATTCGAATCGTCCGGTCCCCGCAGCATCCCTTGCTGGGCGCAGCAGTCGGTGTGTTGGGCACCCTAATCGGCGTAGCGGAAGGCCGAGTAGTGCCGCTGCTGCTGCAGGCGTGCGCCGGCGGCAACGTGGAGGCGTTGAATAGCATCGCCGTCATCTTGTTACGGCAAGGAAGACCTTCCTGGGACAAGCCTTGGTTCTGGCCGCTGGCTCTCGAGCTCACGAAGCTCGGAGTCGAACATCGGCAAGTACTGTCCACTGTGGATGTTGCACTGAGCGCCTGGATCAAAGACGCGCAGCGCCAATCGGGTGCAGTGGAGTTCTTGGACCGATGGATCGCGAACCAGACCCGCGACGGGCTGAAGGCCGCCGGGCCCGAGACCGTGTTCGACTCGACGATCTACAACCTCGTACAGCAACCGGTTGTGTTCAGTGAACTGATTACGAGATGGCTGGTTCACGGAGATCGACGCTATCCACAGGCGCTCCATAGCATATTTCGGAAGCTGCAGGGCGCAGGTGCAACTCATTTCAGCTTCAGCGTCGGCGTACTCGATACGCTGAGTAAGGACGAGCTGCTTTTTCTTTTGCGTCGGACACTCGGTTATCTGTCGGACGAGGACACACTCTTTTCGCTCGTATTCTCCATGCTTCACACGCGAGATGCGGAGGCCCGATCGTTCGGGCTCGTAGCCGACGTGTTCCAGAACCGACTCGCGAAAGACTACCCTCAACACGCGCTCGACTTCCTGGCGGCGAAGAGTTCCGCAGCCGAGGAGAACGAAGCGGTCCGGCGGTTCTGCGGAGAGCTTGCAGACGCAATCAAAGGGACCCTGACCGAGCTGGACGCGCTGCCGGCCTTGAAGGAGTTCCAGCCAACGTCGGACAAAGTGCATCGCTTCTCGAAGGAGCGTCGTCGGCAGATGAATGACGCCTTCCAGGAGGCGAGCAAGCACTCGATATGGAAGCAGATCGTTACAGAAATCCCGCTCAAGGGCGGTTTAAGAACGTTCCATCGACAAGGAGACCACTACGGACAGCCCATGGAGCTGAAACCGATGTCGCACTCGGTGGCGATCCCGTTGAGTGAAATATTCGATCCGCTGGGCGCTGCATATGAGCGCCTCGCTTTCAGGTCAATGAAGAAACCGTCCCAATGAGAATCATCCTTCGCGAGTACCTGGGAATGCTGAAGGAGTCAGGCGAGTTCGACGCGGTCATGCCGGACCTGCTCCGCGAGATGGGCATTGTTCCGCTTAGTTCGCCTCAGGTTGGCGTCCGGCAAGCAGGTGTTGACCTGGCAGGCGTCGGGCCGGACGAAGGGGGAACCCTTACCGTCTGGCTATTGGTGTTGAAGCGGGGTGATATTGGCAGGAAGGATTGGGACACCCAGCCACAGTCAATCCGGCCATCGCTCGAAGAGATTCGGGACATGTATATCCCGAATAACATCGCTCCCGAGCACAAAGGCCTTCCGGTAAAGATCGTCGTCGCCACTACAGGTGACTTCAAGCAGGAGATCCAGCAGAACTTGGCCGGATACGCCAAGCGCTATGAGCAACGAGGTTTGGGCTACGCCTTCTGGAACGGTGACACAGTGGCCGCGCTCATGGAAGAACACCTGCTGAGCGAGCATGCTTTCCCGGCCTCTGCGCAATCCCACCTGCGTCGTGCGCTTGCGCTAATAGCCGAGCCCGACTACGACCTTGGGCACTACTTTGCGCTTCTCCGCGAGCTGCTGCAGTCGGGCGAAGACACCGACGCAGGAAGGAAAAAGCGGCTGGTTCGTAGCATTACTACCGTGCATTTGGCTCTGGCGATCCTGCGCCATTGGGCGGCGGAGGACGGCAACCTGCGCAACGCCATGATTGCGTCGGAGCGCACGTTGCTGTGGATCTGGGACGCCGTTCGGAAAGCCGGCTTGACCGGTGATGGGGATGTATTCGAGGCGTACCTGCGCATCGTCACCACACACGTGAACTTGGGCATCGAGTACTTCAACAAGGTGCAGCCGCACCTGCATACGCCTAACGCCATCGCTAGGTATTTCCGCGAATCCGCCGTCTACACGGAGCGCTTGTTCGAGGAGATCGGGTTCATCGGCACAATCGGTTTAACGACATTCCTCTTCAGCCTGGCGTCGAAGAATGCGGAACGAGTCGAAAGCACGAAGGCCATCGCGGAGACGCTGCACGCTCTGATCAAGACGCACCCGATGGCTGGGTCTCCCTGTTACGACAACCAATGCATCGAGATCTCGCTTGGCTTGTTACTGTTCTCGTTCACGGACCGTGCTGAAGCCGCGAAGGAATGGCTGTCCGACCTGAGCGGGCGACTGGCGTATGCATATAGCGTAGGGAAATGGTTTCCAGTATCCACGGACGCATTCGATGACCTGGTTGCGTTGGAGTTGGACAGGAATGACGTCGATATCGCCAAGCTGAAGGAAATGTCCTGGCTGATCCCCACGCTGGCGCAGTGGTGCGCGGTGCTTGGTGCTGACGAAGCGTACAAACGTCTGGCTGCCTTGCGTAAGGACGCGATGAAGGAGACATGCTTTCAACTGTGGTACCCGGACGCCAAGACTGACGAAGTGGCTTACGACCGCATTGCTCATTTCGACAGCGGCATCAGCGATGCTCCAATGGAACTGCCGGACACGGCAGAGGAGATGCGCGAGCAGATCCGGCGCACAAGGACGGATTCGCCGGTCAAGGAACAGGTGAAGACGAGCGCGATCACGGCCGGCCTGCCCTTCCTGGACTTCATTGCTTGCCGGCACTTCAAGACACCTGTGGATCCTGCCTACTGGCAGCGACAATTTACCGAACGCGCGACCGCGCCAGCATAAGCAGGTGGCGACTGACCTCGATGGCGGTTTCGTGTGTGCTAAGGCGTATGCCTACCTAGGCTCCTTTCCGGGCGTTACGAAGCGCATGATCGACGACCACGTGACAGCGTGGCGCCGGCAAAAGCCCAAGAGCATCCCCGACCTCTATGGGACGATGCTCTCGCACGCCACGAATCGACAAGCGATGCCGAACGTCATCGGAGACGTCCGGCGTTTCAAGTCGGTGTTGTGCGGCTTCGATCCCAAGAGAATCACGGAAGCGTATAGCGACCCGGCTGACGTACTCCGCGCAATCAAGCGGCACAAAATAAAGATCGCAGGAACTATAACCATCAGCAACAAGCGAAGCTATTGGACAGTCTTCGCCAAAGCCGCACTTTCAATCGCGAGGTTCTTGCAGGCGTTTGACTCACCGAAGGCATTCAAAGCTTTCATCGGCAAGTTCTACACGAATGAACATTCCAAGCTGGCTTTGCCTCTACTGCTTCAAGAAGAGATCCACGGGTACGGGTTCGCCCTGGCCTGCGATTTCCTTAAGGAGGCCGGTTTCAGTCAGTTCGTCAAGCCCGATACGCACTTGAACTACATCTCGAGGGGCCTAGGGATCACATCTGGACGGTCAGACTATGAGGTGTTCAAGGACGTCGTCGCATACTGCTCGAAGCACGGACTCGTGCCATACGAGTTCGACAAGCTCATGTGGCTAGTCGGGAGCGGACGGTTTTATCGGAGTGGCCTTGCGGTCCGCACAAAGCGAGCAACCTTCGTGGCTTCGATATTGAGAGAAGCCCGGAAAGGACAAGCACATGGACGTTTGCGCAGCGTGCGTTGACCTCATGGGCAAGCCCGCTGAAGTGGCTCCGCACCGGGCCCTGCGACTCGGCCACGTGGAGCTGGCCAGCCATGGTGACGAAGAAGAATGGCGATGCGATGACTGTGGGACTAGGTTGTTCCGCCTGAGCCGAGGCAGCGTACTTTCTCGCGGCAACCTGGGCGTCTGGGGAAGTTCCTAGGCCGTTCTGACATGCCGGAAGGAACTAGAACTGCAGGCACGTACATGCCGTCCATAGTCGCCGCGTATGTAGACATCTTGCGCGAGTCCGGTTGGAGCGCGAAGCGCGCGGTCGAGCTTGCCCGCCAAGCGATCACGGCCGACGGTTTTGAGTCTGCGATCGAGAGAGGAGAGCCGGCAGCCATCGCCGCGCAATTCATGTTCGTACAGCCGCCCGCGCGTCCGGCCACGTGGAAGATCCTCGTCGAGCCTTCGCGAGACAACTGGGATCTGCAACGCGATTTCTGGACGCAATTAAGTGGGGCATCCGGACAATTGGATGCACCTCTCGCTAGCTACAAACATATCGCGGCTGTCAACTTCATCGCGGATTTGACTCATGCGGAGAAGCCCACTGAACGTCTAGCTGCTAAGCAGGCTACGAGAGAACGCGCCGCGCTGCAGAAGGCCTGCCGCGAGCTGCTGCGGCGATTGGAACGCCTGGGAATCGACTGGACAGCATTCGAGGTGCTTGCGGACGATCCGAAGCTAAAGAAGCAGCTTCCGATGGCAGGCGGTTCGAACATCTGGTTCTCCCCGGTCCTGTCATCTGTCACGAGCGTCCAGTTCATTGAGGGTCTGGCGCGGCGCCTATCAGAAACAGTCGTCCGGAGCACACTAATCGGTCATACGGGGAGCGCAAGGACTGACGCTTGGCTATTCGCGACGAAGCTCAGCGCCTATCTAAAGAGCATCTATCGACGGCCGCTGCACACGGCAGTCTCGGCCGCCACGCGCCTTATGTTCCCGAAATCCGAGCTCACTCCAGCGGACATCACCAGCAGGTTCAACCGCCCGAGCAAGTCCCGGCGGTAGTCAGTATGTAACTGGGCAAACTCTGCCTTGTCTCATGAGCGACCTTTTGTCGTAGGTCCCTCAACCTTCCATCTCGCTCCTTTACCAACGAGAGAGATGGCTTCTTCTAACGACATACCGACGCTTTTGTCCGTTTCGCAGTTCGCCGCTAAACATCCGGCGTTCAGCGAAGCCGCCTTGAGATGGCTGATCTTCAATTCCAGGGGTCGGCAGAGCAGCGCCGGAACTGTCGCAGGCAACGGCTTCGACCGTGCCGTCTTAAGAATTGGTCGTCGTGTGCTGCTTGACGAAGCCGAGTTCTTTGCGTGCTTGGCGCGTCTAAATGGCAGGGAGTGAGGGTTTTCGCAGCTAGTAATACTTCAACTTCATCCACCAATGGACATACAGAAAGACATGATCGACACCATTTCAGTTGTATTCCCATGCCGTCACGAACCGTTTGGCGACCAATTGCTCGTCACCGATGCTGATGGAGTGATAAAGCGTCGTGTACGAGTGCAACATATCGTCGCCCAAGAAGGTTCTGACATAAAGATCACCGTTACTTCCCAGAAAGAAGGGACGGCGATCTGGGCAACCTGTTCGTTGGCTAGGGCGCTGCAGCAACACAATGTCTTCGGATCAAATGACTTGCGGGCGTTATGTCCGGCGTTCTTTGATGCGGTCACCCAGGCGTTGGACATAACACCCACGGAAGAAGACAGATTGGCGTGGAAGCGCGGCGAATATTGGTTGCGCCGCGTCGATATAGCCGAACACTTCCGTCTTCCGACCGGTGTTACGGCGCGAGACGTCGTTCGGGCAACCGCGCAGCGCCTACTCGACCGGGCAGCGAGCGTATCGGTCTATAAGGGCTGGGAGACCGTGTACAGGAATCAGCACTCGCGATTCGAATCACTAAAGATCTACGACAAGCGCCGGGAGCTTTCTATTGCGCCGCTCCCGGAGATGCTACAAGAGCGGAAAAAGCTTCTAGGACGTGCCCGTCGGTCCATTCGGGCAGAGGTGGTGTTGAGATCGACCAAGCTTGGCCGATTGAAGGGAGAAGACGGTCTTACCTTGCAGCACGGTAGAGCGTGGACCGCGTCTACCGCTCGCAGACTCCTCTACCGGGCCCTCCAGAAGGCGAAACTTACGGCTGGCTCGGTGCGGGCGAAGGAGGTGCGGAAGGACATACCACTACGACTGCGCCCCGTTATTCGTCTTTGGGAGTTGGGAGAAGACCTAAACGATCTGTATCACGCACGATCCCTTCAGCGACACCGCAAGGCCCTAGCGCCTCTTAACGTTGATCCTAGCGTGCCGCCCTCAAAGCCAGCGTGCCGCCATGTGAAGCTAGACGCGATATTGAGCCGGCAGCGCCAGTTCGCAAGCTGTCCCAAATGGGCGAAGGGCAAACGCATCTTCTTCAATCCTAAGATGCGCCGTAAATGACCGTCGCTTGATGACGTGCGACGGAGAAGCCTGAAGCGGTGGATTTGGCTAAGGGAGGCGAATTCCTCGTTCGTGTTCCGCTCAGCGATCAACCTGCCCGTTTCACGTGAAGGACGAGATCGTAAGGGCCGCGCTCTGAGCGCCAGGGCGCGCCCCTTACCTCAAACCCGTATGCCGTCAGCAGTTCGTGCATGTCGGTGTTGGTGCTGCGGGATGTCGTGTAGACGTTCTGTGCGAGCGACCCGAGTAGCGCATCGAGCACCCGGCGACCGAACCCACGGCGCCTGAACCCCTGTTCTACCATTACCCACCCCAGCTCAACGACAAAGTCAGCGGGGTTCATTGCGCTCCCGGAACTACCGAAAACATGTGCACGGTATTCCGGATGCGGACGTTTGATACCTCCTACGGCGACGAGGTGACGCTCAACCGATCCAAACGCGAGAAGCCAGGCGGCACGGACGCGGCCTTCAAGCCCAGCCGGCTCGACCTCATTGCCCTTCTTCACCAGGTTGCAGAACGCTGCGATTTCCTGCGGCGAACACTCGGATGGGATCTCCTCGACGAGGACCATGGGGGGTTGAATATGTTAGTTCTGCGCCCGCCGGAAAGGAACTAGGGTTAACGCTACACGCTTAATGCTTCGGAGGTAAGTTTCTACAGGTGCACCCAATGCCACACTTCTTGGAGTCGAGGCACTCTAGGTTGGGCGGAAATCCCGACCACCCTTACTTGTCCCTCGTTTGGTCTCTCAGGATCGAGCACCGCGCACCGGGAGCACCGTTTAGCCCTACAACGAAATAAGGGGATGAACTAGCGTCCGTGAGCAATTGTGCGTCTACACTTAGGCCAAGTGACTTCTAAAGTTCCCTTTACCATCGTTCCTCCCCGTGACAGCGGCCCGTCTATGAAGTCGGTTCGCATCCTCATAGCTGATGACGACCGCGACAATGTCAGCATGCTGGCGGCCGTGCTGCGCGACGAGGGACACGAGGTGGTCTCTGCGCTTCGAGGCGACGAAGCGTTGGAGCTATCGCGCCTCTTCAGACCGGACGTGGTGATCGCTGACGTGAATATGCCCGGGGTGAGCGGCTATGCCCTTGCTCAGGAACTCCGAAAACGGCATGGGACCGTGTGCCCGCTCCTGATTGGGATGAGCGGCGTCTGGACCCAGGCCAGCGACCGACTTCTAGGGGAAGTAGCCGGGTTCGATCACTATCTGGTCAAACCGTATGACCTGAAACAGGTGCTCGGCCTGATCGCGGCTTTTCACGACCAGTCATCTAAAGACGCTGCCGCATCCGGCTAGAGGTACCTGTGCCGGGTGCTGCGCCGTGTCGGGGTTCTCCGGACTCGCTACCTTCAGACAAGTGTCGTTTAATGCGGCCCGTGCCGCCGCCGTTGCGCGTCCTTGTCGTTGACGATAACCCCGACATGGTGTCCAGCATGATGGCGCTACTTCGACTTGAGGGGCACGACTGCAAGGGGCTTCCGGATGCCAACGACATCGTTCAAGTAGTTCGGGAATACGAGCCGCACGCCATCATCATGGACATCACCATGCCGGGGAAGAACGGCTGGGCTGCGGCGCGGGAAATCAGGGAGGAAGTTCACCACTTGCGTCCGATGCTGATCGGCATCAGCGGCGACTATCGCAAAGAGACGTTCAAGATGATGGGGGAAATGAGCGGCTTCGATCATTATCTGGTGAAGCCCGCTGATCCCAAGGCCGTCATGGCCTTGCTGGCCAAGATCGCGCACTAGCCCCCGTGCGAATGGCTACGGGCTCATTCATATTGCTGTTGGACACTGCGCCCGAACCACGGCTAACGCAAGGCATCCTTGATAAGGTCGGCTCCGACTCGGGTCATGTCCTTCAGAACCTGCTCTCGTACCTCGTGCGTGGTGCGCTCTAGTTCATCGAGATAAACCAGTCGCTCCTCTACGGTCAGCACGCTGAACTCGGCGCTAGTCAGGAATTGGGCAGACTTCCGATTGCCGGTCACTGCTGTATCCGCCGTCGTGGTTTCCTCCGTGGAAACGGAGTCAGCAGTAGCAGATGATTGATACGACTGCAGGGCATTTTTCCGCACAGGGGTCCACCTTTTGGTTTTCCTGAGCGGAGTGGCCGGGGAATACCGGCTTGGCTAAACGCGGAGGAGCGAGGACGGCTACTTCAAGGTCAGATTTGCTGATCCGACAACCCTTTTAGTATGAGCCCTATTGCATTCGCGGTCGAACGTTTTGTTGGTGGTAGCTAACCGGCCTCGTCGGTGCAGGACCGCGCGTAGGCCCACACCGGGCCTGTGTCCTGCCCCGCCCCAAGACGAAGACCCGAGGAAAGCTGTCGCGGTTTGCATGCAGTGCGGCACCCTCTGGCGCAAGGGTCCACTGGGTTGGGGTCGGATGGTAAGAGCCAGCGTCCACTGTCACCACTCTTAAGATGCTGGTTCTACGCCGGGTTTAGCGCGGCCCGGCTGTCGGGAGATTTCCTATTGGCTGATGGCCGCTGATGGAGTAGCGTGGGGGTCGTTTCCCATGGCAAGGAAATCGAAAACGCCGGAGCCTCCTGAAGGCTCGCTCGGCCAACATCTGGCGCTGGCCGTCGCAGCGCACCTCGCACGCACGCAACTTGTACCGGACCCCCTGAGGCTCTATGACGGCGAGCATCTGAGCGACATGCTCAACGTCGTCGCCGGGGCGCTCGCGCGTACCGCGCCGCTCTACGTGAGGGATGTTGCCACCGGAAAAGCGCGCGCGCTTGTTCCGGGTGAGCTTGAAGGTGCCACCGCAAAGGGCAGCGCCTCGGTGCTGGTGCTGGAGGACGGACGGACGCTTGCTGGGGTCTCGATCCTACGGAGCGACTTGCGCCAAGCCATTGCTATCCTGAAGGCGGTCGGCTTGCCGGACCTAGTGCGCCTTCCCGCCTCGGCGGACTTGGCTACCACCACGCCGAAGCCCGATCAGGCGGCGGTGCATGGCGGCCTGATCACTCTGCTCTCCGAAGTTGAGGAGATGCTAAAGCCGCCGCTAATCCCGAGCCAAATCGAGCGCGCAAAAAGCTCTGTGCTGTTCATCGCGCGCCAGACCAGGGATGGCCGCATCGCCAACTTGGCGATGCAGCTAATGAGTGCGTTACAGGAATCGCGCGGCTACGAGGATGTTCCGGGCGGCTACCGCATGGCGCTCGCTCGCCTGCGTGAGGCGCTTACGCGGACCGACTCGGCCACATCTGTGGAACCAAACGGCAAGCCGTAGCCCCGCGTCGTCAGTAGACAGCGTTTAGAGCCGCAGCGCTAAGGCGGATAGGGCAAATTATGAGGCTCCCTACACACCGGCGCGGCGCAACTTCAGGCTTTTCCAGTGCAGGCCCAAGTCCACTATGTACCAGTCGCGGTGCTGCAAATCCCAGAAGCCGAACACTCTCTGCTCAACGTAGGAAACCCCATCGACGCAAGAGAAATGCAAATACGGCCCGAGCTTCGCTTCACCATCGCCGCCAAAAATTATTAGTGGGCCAATAATCTCCAGCCGAAGGAACGTTTCTCCAGTCGCATCCTCGCGCCATCGGTTGTGCGCGTGGATTGCTACCACGGTCGCATCTATCGTCCGAACTTCATCTCGATCAAAAACCAGTTCTGCGAACGTACCCAGTTCCTTTTGCCGCACGTCGCGTTTTAGACTCAGGATCATCATGACCTCCTGCACATTTTAGATCGACGACCGCCAAGGGTTCTGTAGTGCTGCAGGTGACTAGATTCTCTGCCGCGACTGAAGTACCGTCCGGCGTTTTGATTGGGAGCTATTGTTGCGGTCACGCTGTATTCTTGTTGTCGATGATGATCCGGATCAGGTCGCGACGCTCGCTCTCTTACTGCGCGAAGACGGATACCGCGTAGAGACAGCGACCACTCCGCTTTTCGCCCTCACGCTCGCCGCCAACTTCCGCGCCGATGTGGTTTTCCTAGACATTGGAATGCCCAGTCATGGATGGGTACGAGGTTTTGGCACGTCTGAAAAGAAGCTTTCCAAGCGCCCGGTTTTACGCCATCACGGGACGCGCAGAGGAAGAGCGCGGTAAAGCGATGATGCAGGTTTCGACGGATACTTTGTTAAGCCGCTCGACTTCCCGGCTATAGAGAAAGTTCTAAAAAGCGACCAGCCCAAAAGTTAGTAAGTTCGTCGCCGCTCACCCGGAACTGCCTCCACTTTCGCCCGCCTTTCTTCGCGTAGCGGTCCTTCGGCACGCCTCTCTTCCTCGCCATCTTTCGCTCCGGATGAGGCGCCTTGCTCCAACCCTTGGTGCAAGTCACCGTCGATCAATATCAAATAGTCGATGATGCGACGCAGGCGCGCGTTACCGTTTTTATCGTCGGGCATCTTCCGAAGGTCGAGAAAAGCATTCCCCATCATCGCCTTCACCGCGTGATCCAGACCCTGAAGGACTAAGTTGGATAGCGTGCCGCTTTCCCCATGGACACACACGGTCGGGACAGCAGGTTCGTGGCGGTTGAGGCGGACATGATGTAGAAGCTCGAACATCTGGGATTCATCGAAATGCACGCCGATGATCACCATCCCGAACTTCTCCTCTTCCAAATTGCGCAATGCTTCGGAGAGTGTTCCCACCACCATCACATCGTGTCCCGATAGAACTCGCAGGAAGCGCTCTACTCCTGCCGGGGCCACGGCGAGCATGATTCTTGTCCTTGGGGCGTAGACGGCCATCTGCGACCGGCGCAAAAGCCGTTCCTCCAGCGCGCTGCCCAGAACTCCGATAGGCTCTGTCGCTGATCAGTGACATCCGCCGGTACGCCATGACATACGTTGTGCCCGGCATGTCGCATAATCCGTCCGTGTCCATAACAGGTCCCAAAAGCGACCTTACGCCCGCGCACGCTGACTTATCCGGCGCTCCTCGCCCGTTGCGCATCATTGTGGCTGACGATGATCACGACACGGTCCTAACCTTGACGATGGTTCTGCGCGACGAAGGGCACGAGGTCCGGGGACTTCACCGCGCTGAGGACGTGCTGCGGGCCATACAGGACTTCCACCCTGATGCGGTGTAGTTGGACATTGCCATGCCGGGGATGAGCGGTTACGAAGCCGCTAGGAAAATCAGGGATAGATTCGGCGACGGCTTGCTCTTGGTCGCCATGACCGGCATCTACAAGACGGGTTCTGATCGCATCCTGTCCGAACTGGTCGGCTTCAACCATCATCTCGTGAAGCCCTACTTGACGGCCGATGTGCTGAGGTTGCTCGCTCCGCTTCGTTTGCCGCAACCGCGCGCATAACAGAAGTCCCGAGGGCGGAGACCGAGCGGCTGGCCCGACCTCTAGTGATTCCACCTGCCCTCTTGGCCACGATCCCTTTCCAGGCGGTCTATGATCGCCATCACCGTGGAACACCTGACGCTGCTCCAACTCGGAACCATGCTTGAACGCAGCGAACTCTCGGCCAGCGTGGAGTATCGAAGGCAAACGCTGATCGCCATCGCCGATCGTGCCAGCCGCAGTAAGACCCACACCCCGGCGTCACGCCGTCGCCTGAAGCTGTTCAGGGGCCATGCTCGAAAGCGAGCAGAACAATGACGAGGTTGAGGTGACCGGCGAGATGTTCTGCGAGGTCCTACTACACGCGATGGATGCCGATGTTAAGTAGCCTCCTCCGATACGGAAGGAAGGTCAGTGATCCGGCGCCAATTACCAAGTATGTCTTAGGGCGTTTCTTTGTGGCACACCGTTGGCACACTCGGCTTTAACTAATCCCAACGCTGCACTACAACCGGAAACAGTCAATGGCGGCTAAGTCTTTGACGACCAACACATCACAATAATTGGCCAACCGCGACAACAACGAAGGGATGGGACTTTTAATCCGTTGGTCGGCGGTTCGAATCCGCCACGGCCTACCAACTATCCCAGGTTTACGCGCCGAAGAAAACGTCCATGGCGCGGAGCGGGACCTTGCTGGACTCCAGCGCGCGCTTGATCCGATACGGCAACCCGTCCGCGGCCGTGATGCCGCGCGCAAGGTCGATCAGCTTTTGAGGACGGAGCGGATTTCCAGCGGCGTCCTGGACCACCATCACTCGCGGTTGCAGGCGCTTCTCGCGATTCTGGGCGATGACCGTGCCGACCTCGCCACCGTTCAATTCAACCAGGCTGCCGAGCGGGAAGATGCCGATGCAGCGGATGAATTGCTCCACCAGATAGCTATCGAACAAGGTACCGCGCGCCTTGTAGAGCAGCTTCAGCGCGTCCGACGGCGATACTGCAGCCGCATACGGTCGCCGCGCCGTAAGCGCATCGAAGGTATCGACGATGCCGGCGATGGAGCCGATCATGCCGATCGCACTGCCTTTGAGCCTGCGTGGATAGCCGCTGCCGTCGAGGCGCTCATGATGGAGCGTCGCCAGGTCGGCAAGTCGCCATGGCAGTCCTGGCGTGGCGCGAAGGATTTCGGCGGAATGCTCGACGTGCTTCTGTGCGATCTGGTACTCAATCGGGATGAGGCGGCCCGGCTTCTCCATCAATGCCGCCGGCAGCTTCACCTTGCCGACGTCTTGCAGCAGGCCGAGGTACCCCAGAAGCACGATGTCGTCGCGTGACATCTCGAGGAAGCGGCCGAAGGCCGCCATATAGATCGAGCAGTCCAGTGCATGCGACTGGGCGTAGTCCCCTTTTTCCCAGAGCTTGCTGAAGAGCAGCATCGCGTCAGGATTGCGCAGCACGCTCTCGGTGACGAGGTTTACCGCCTCGCGTAGCTTGTCCGCGTGCAGCGTTTTTTCCGAACGCAAGGCGAGGAGGCTCTCGCGAACCAGCACCTCGGCCGCGCCGTAGCTGGCCGCCGCGCGCGGGTATTCCAGCTCCACCGTCGAAATCTCATTCCAGCGGACTTTGCCGGCGGGGGTCAGGTCGATCTTGGTTCTCGCCTGGGGCGGAATCGTGTCCGTCAACGGCGAGGGCACTTCGCGACGATCCGGGTCCACGAATACGACGCGGCAATACCTGGCCAGGAGCTCGAGCTCCTGGTGAGTTTTCAGCACGAAACCCTGGAACTTGAACGGCGTCTCGGTCCATGGACGGTCGAGTTCGGCGATGTACATGCCAAACTGCAACTCCGAGATCGTCACTGGTTTTTTCAAGAGGTCGCCCTGTCTGCCCTCCGCTGACAGTACGCGGCTCGCCCGGCTTGCTATACGCAGACTGCACGGCCTGACGATTGTTGACCTACGCCGTCAAAAGCGGGGATTGTAAAAATCCGTAATGCCTCGGTTTTATCGCGACGCCAAGCCTGGCACGATGGCTGCAGTACGTCCGGTATGGAACGCCCGCCCGCTGCGGGACGCAGCGCACCGAACGATCGGGAGACGCGGAAGCGTTAGCTGCACTCGCCCGTGTAGGAACGCCGATTGCAGCGTTTGTCCCATGGCTCTCTCCGGTCGCCGCATAGAGCGCCGCAAGACCCGTATCGGCCTCAAGGTGGTTCACCGGCATCGCGTGGGAGGCGAAGTGTCGGAAAGGGTCTCTGACCTGGTATTCGCGAAAGGCAGACCCCGCGCATTGATCGAGTGGATCAACATCGGCGGGGTGCGCACTCCGCTTTATAGCTGCGAGCTGGATCAGACCAAGCTGGTGCCCGCCCCGGACGCGAAAGCGGTGTTCTACTACGCTGGCGTAACCACGGACCCGCGATTCAACTTTGACGTGGATTAGGCTGCAAACGCGGCGCTAGCGCGGCAGCCCTTTCTGGGATGACAGGGCGAGCCAGCCGCGGATGATGCGATAGAGCACCCAGATGCCGGTCGCGAACCAGAGCACGATCGCGAACGGGATGCCCACCACGGTGACGAAAAGCACGGCGCCGAGCGTGAGCCACAGCAGCGCGAACCAGAAGGTGCGGATCTGCCAGGAGAAGTGCGAGTCGAGCCAGGTGCCGCGCACGTCCGAGCGCTTCACGTAGTTCAGGATCACCGCGATGATCGACGGCCAGCCGGTGAGGAAGGCCGTGATGATCATCGCCGGACTCAGCATCCCGGTGAGCGCGCTGAAGGCGTGCAGGCCGTAGATGACGTGCGTGAGCGTGACCAAGCCTTCGCGCGGCATGAGGCCCGACGGCGCAGAGTAGGCCGCCCCAGCGGGCGGCGGCAGCTCACTCTTCGTCAATGTCGCTTTTCTCGAACTTCCTTTGCGCGAAGTCCTGCAGCTGGCTGATGGCGCCGGCAACTTTCGCGGCGTACGCGGGCGCGAAGCTGATGACGTGCTCGCCATCGCCGTCCAGCTGCTTCAGGCAGATGTAGCCGATGTCCGAGATGTGGATTTCAATGTCCGACTGACCTTTGATCACCATGGGCAGGAGCCTCCTTGCGGGTCCATGCTAGTTCACGCCGCCCTTCGGCATTGCGCAGCGGCCTCCGTCGAACGGCCTATCAGCCCGGGCTGGCGAGCGGCGCGAGCAAAGCCAGGACGTCGGCCGGATGGCACGGCTTGGCCAAGTGGTGGTCGAATCCCACCGCTTGCGCCAGGGCCTTGTCGGGCCCTTTGTTGTAGAGCCCGCTGATGGCGATGAGCATCGGGTGAACGGCGCCGAACTGCGCCCGAATGCGCTTGGCCAGCACAAAGCCGCTGATATCCGGCATGGCGATGTCGAGGATCAGGACGTCGGGACGGAATTCGCGCAGCGCACTGAGGACTGCAGACCCGCTGTAGACGCCTATGACGTCGTGGCCTTCGTCATCCAGGACGGCCTTGAGGGTCATTACGGTGTCCTTCTCATCATCGGCCACGATGATGAGAAGCGAGCGCGCGAAACCGTGCAATGGCGTATAGCCGGTGCTGCCGGCGACATCGCGCCGGGACGAATCCCCGCCGAAGAAAACGCCTGCGGAAGCTCCCATGCGACTGTCCTCTAGCCCTGCGTCACCGGCTCGACGTAGATCTCCACGCGCCGGTTCTCCTGCCGCCCGGCTTCGGTGTTATTGCTCGAGCGCGGCTGGGTTTCGCCCTTGCCGGCGGTGGCGAGGCGCAGGGTATCGACGCGCTTTGTCTCCAGGTATTGCGCCACCGACAGGGCGCGGCGCTCGGACAGGGATTGGTTGTACGCGTTCGTGCCGACATCGTCGGTGTGGCCCACGACCGTAAGGGTGGTCTTGCCGTAGCGCACCACGACGTCGGCCACCTTATCCATCGTGCTGTGGAAGCCCGGCTTGATGTTCGCCGAGTTGGTCTCGAAGGCAGTCTGGCTCGTCATGGTGATGCGCACCACGTCGTTGGGGAGCTTGTCGACGCGCGCCTGGCCAAGCTTGATTTCCGAGGCCAGGTTTTTCTCCAGGTCACGCTTCTGGTCGTCCATGTAGCGGCCGACCGCGCCGCCGGCGAGCGCGCCGCCGACCGCGCCGACCACCGCGCCTTTGGTGCGGTTGCGGTCGTAGGCCACGGCGCCGACCACCGCGCCGCCGACCGCGCCGATCAGGGCGCCGGTCTCACGGTGGCCCATGGTGCCCAAGGGCTGGTCCGCGGCGCAGCCGCCGAGCGCCAGGCCCAGCACGAGGATGGCGTTGCGCTTCATGACGACATGCGCACCGTCGCTTCAGGATCGGTGCGGCTCAGAACGTCCTCGGCCACGAGCCAACGGATCTGCTTCACGAGTGCAATGATCATCTGCTGGCGCTCTTTCGTCAGGTGCTGTTGGGGATCCCCCAGGGTGTTGCGCGCGTGCTCTTCGATCAGGTCCAGCTTCGACAATAAGTCCTTAAGGTCCAGCGTCGACAGCAACTCTTGTGATGGCATTGGCTGCTCCGTGTTGTTTTGACTGCGCGGGGAGCGTAGCAAACGATTTTGTGCTTTGCACTCTGTCGGGATCGGACGACACCGGGTTAAACTCAGCGCAATTCGCGTTCCAGGAATGTCAGCATCGCCTCAATACCGTCGCCGCTTTCGGGCAGCACGCGAACGACGACTTTCGGCGTCCAATTCGCCAGCTCCAGGCAGGGCCCCGCGGGTGTGCGCTCATCGAGCGAGCCGACCAGGATGAGGAGCGGCGCTACCGGCAGGTAGCTACCCGGCGTAACCGCGTACGGGCCACACGAGGGTGAGAAGGCGATGGCGGCGCGGGCCTGCAGCGGCATGGGGCCGATGCGGTGCTTGAGCGCCGCGAGCAGCGCGTTGCCGCCGTCCGACCAGCCGAGCACCACGATGCGGTTGCGGTCGACCTCGGGACGCGCGGCGAGCCAGTCGAGCGCGCCATGGATGTCCGCGCCGCGGCAGTTGTCGGATAGCAGGACGTGGAATCCGCGCTGGCCGAGCAGCTCGGCCACGGAGCGCTCGCGCGCGTTGAGCGGGTTGCGAAGGTAGAGCCCGTCGCAGCCATGCAGCGCGATCGCTGCTGGCCGAGGCTGCGGTGCGGCGACAGGCAGCCACCAGCCGAAAATATCCGCGAAGCTCACTTTCACCGCGCCAGGCACCGGCTGCGCGGCGGCGGGGGCGGCAAGAACCGCGGCGAGAATCATGCATACTGCCGCGTACAGAAAACGAGCGAGGAGCGTCATGCCGGCTGGCTTCACGGTGCTCAAGTTTCCCAGAATTCAAGTCCTGGTCCTGGCTTTGGCGATCTCGCCTGCTTTGGCGGTCTCGCCTTCGGCGAGTGCGCAGGAGCCCTGGCCGGTCCCCCGCCGCGGCGACCTCGGCGTGCGCTACTGGCTGAGCACCGGCGAGACCAAGATCAGCCACAACGCGCAGGGTGTCGACCCGACGCTCGGCAATCCCACCTCGGTGCTGGTCTATGGGAACCTGGACGCGCACGTGCTGGAGGTCTTCGGCCGCGAGAATTTTCGCAACAACCTGTTCCTCAAGGCCGCGGTGGGCGTGGGGCGCATCACCCGCGGGTCCTTCGAGGACGAGGACTTCCGGGCGGGGCAGGTGAAATTCTCCGACACGACTTCGTCGATGCGGGACGGCCGCATTGGCTACGGCATGATCGACCTGGGCCATCAATGGGTGCTGCGCGAGGGCGCGATCAGCCTCGGGGTATTTGGTGGATTCAGCCAATGGACCGAGGACTACCACGCGTACGGCGCGACCGACCACCTCGGCTTCATCGGCGGCGACATCGACAACAGCATCAACGTGATCAGCAACAAGGTTCGCTGGCGGGCGCTGCGCGTCGGATTCTCCGGACAGTTCGTTTTCGGGCGCGCGCGGCTGGGGGTCGATGTCGCGGCGGTGCCGTACGCCAGGTTCTACAACGAGGACAGCCACCACCTGCGCGCGCAACCGGTGGGCAGCAGCCCGGGCGCGCTGGGGCCGGTGCCGAACATCATCGGTGAGGGCGAGGGCTACGGCGTGCAGTCCGACCTCGAGCTGCGCTACGAGATCTCGCGCAGAACCGAGCTCGGCGTCGGCCTGCGCTACTGGTATCTGAAGGCAAGCGAGGGCACGACCAACTTCAGGAACTTCTCGAACGGCGAGACGCCGATCGTCGAGTTCTACACCTTGCGCACCGGCGTGACGATCAGCCTGCGGCGCACCTGGTAGCTATTCGCGCGTCCGCGAAATTTTCTGCACGTCCGGGAGACGGCGCAGCGCGCGCATGACGCGCGCGAGGTGCTGGCGGTTCCTCACCTCGAGGACGAAATGCATCGCGGTGAATACGGTGCGATCGTCCCCCATGGTGATGGAATCGATGTTCGAGCCGGCATCGGCGATCTCGGAAGCCACCTTGGCGAGCACGCCGCGCTGGTTTTCCACCGTGACGTTGATCGCCGCCTGGAACAGGCGCGTGGTGCGCGGGTCCCACTCGACGTCGATCCACTGCTCGGGCTCGTTCTTGCGCGAGCGCAGGCTGGCGCCGCAGTCGGAGCCGTGCACCACCAGGCCCTGGCCCTTCTTGATCGAGCCGACGATGGCATCGCCCGGGATCGGGCGGCAGCAGGTGGCGAGCTGCACCGCCATGCCCTCGGTGCCGCGGATCGTGACGCTGCCGGCCGCTTTCGCATCGTTCATGTCGACGTTCTTCGTCAGCCTTCGGGCGACCACGGCCGGCAGCCGCTTGCCCAGGCCGATGTCGGCGAGCAGCTCCTCGCGCGAGCGCGCGCCGCTGTCGCGCACCACGCGCTCCCACGCCGCTTCCTCCACCTCGGCGAGCGAGCCCTTCAACGCGCGCAGCGCCTGATCGAGCAGCCGCTCGCCCAGGCCCGCGGACTCCTCGTATTGCATGGTCTTCAGGAAGTGGCGGATATTGGAGCGCGATTTGCCGGTGCGCACGTACTGCAGCCAGCCCGGGCTGGGCTTGGCGTGGCTCGCGGTAATGATCTCGACGCGGTCGCCGTTGCGCAGCTCGGTGCGCAGGGGAACCAGCTCGCCGTTCACCTTGGCCGCCACGCAGCGGTTGCCGATGTCGGTGTGCACCGCATAGGCGAAGTCGACCGCGGTTGCGCCGCGCGGCAGCGAAAGAATCCTGCCCTTGGGCGTGAACACGTAGACCTCGTCGGGGAACAGGTCCACCTTGACGTGCTCGAGGAACTCCTGCGGATCGCCGGACTGGTGCTGGATCTCGAGCAGCGACTGCAGCCAGCGGTGGGTCTGCTTTTGCAGCTCGGAAAGCTTGTCAGCGTCGTCCTTGTACATCCAGTGCGAGGCGACGCCGGACTCGGCGAGGCGGTGCATCTGGTCGGTGCGGATCTGCACCTCGACCGGCACGCCGTAGGGGCCGATCAGGTCGGTATGGATCGACTGGTAGCCGTTCGCCTTCGGAATGGCGATGTAGTCCTTGAATTTGCCCGGGATCGGCTTGTAGAGGCCGTGCAGCGCGCCGAGCGCGCGATAGCAGGCCGGCACGTCGGCGACGATCACGCGCAGGCCGAAGATATCGTGCACCTCGGAGAACGAAAGGTGCTTCTCGATCATCTTCCGGTAGGTGGAGTAGACGTGCTTCTCGCGCCCGAACACGGTCGCCGGGATGCCGCCCTCCGCGAGCTTCTTCTTGGCGGCCTCGAGCGTCCTGCCGATCATCTCGCGCCGGTTGCCGCGCGCCGCCTTGGTCGCCTTGGCGAGGACCTTGTAGCGCGTCGGATAGAGATGCGAGAAGGCGAGCTCCTGCAGCTCGTGGTAGAGCGTGTTGAGGCCGAGGCGGTTGGCGATCGGCGCGTAGATTTCCATGGTTTCCCGGGCAACCCTTCGCCTTTTCGCCGGAGAAACGGCCCCGAGGGTGCGCATGTTGTGCAGCCGGTCAGCGAGCTTGATCAGCATCACGCGCACGTCGCGCGCCATGGCGAGCAGCATCTTGCGGAAGTTCTCGGCCTGCGCGTCCTCGGCCGACTGGAACTCGATGCGGTCGAGCTTGGAGACGCCGTCGACCAGCTCCGCCACCGGTTTGCCGAAGGTGTCGGAGATTTCGTCCTTGGTGACCGAGGTGTCCTCGGTCACGTCGTGCAGCAGCGCCGCCATCAGGGTCTGGCCGTCCAAGTGCCAATCGGCCAGGATTTCCGCCACCGCGAGCGGATGCGAGATGTACGGGTCGCCGGACTGGCGGGTCTGGCCGGCGTGCGCGGCTTCGGAGAACCGATACGCCTCGGCCAGGCGGGCGACGTCCGTCGGCTTCAGGTAGCCGAAGCGCTCTGGGCTGAGGAGGTCGGTTGCTGCCGCCATGGGGTCAATTTACCTGACCCCAGGCGTTACCACCCGCGGCTACAAGGTCGGGGTCGAAGATGCGGCGTTACGCTTGAGCACTTCGGTGCCGATCTTGCCCGTGGCGATCTCGCGCAGGGCGATGACCGTCGACTTGTCGCGGTTGGGCTCGACCAGCGGCGAAGCGCCCGCGCCAAGCTGGCGCGCGCGGTAAGTGGCCGCCAGCGTGAGCTGAAAGCGGTTCGGAATTCTCTTCAGGCAGTCGTCAACGGTGATGCGGGCCATGGGGTTTCGCTCGTTCCTTCCGGATGATCGCCGCCAGCTCATGCCGGGCGGTATCGAAGTCTTTGTTAATTATAGCGTAATGGAACTCCCCGGCGTGCTCCATTTCGCCGCGGGCGTTATCCAGGCGGCGGCGGATCACCGCGTCCGCGTCCTGGCCGCGCGAGCGCATGCGCCGCTCGAGCTCCTCGATGGACGGCGGCAGGATGAAGATGCCGACGCACTCGGGGTAGATGCCGCGCACCTGCCGCGCTCCCTGCCAGTCGATCTCGAGGATCAGGTCCTCGCCGCGGGCCAGCGCCTCGGTGATGACCTTCTTCGAGGTGCCGTAGCGATAGCCATGCACCTCGGCGCTCTCGAGGAACTCGTCGCGCTGCTGCATGCCGCGGAAGGCGGCGTCGTCCACGAAGTGGTAGTCGACGCCGTCCTTCTCGCCAGGGCGCGGCGCGCGCGTGGTGTACGAGATCGAGAGCTTCAGGCTCGGATCGGCGCGCACCAGCGCGTCGATGAGCGAGGTTTTCCCCGCGCCGGAGGGCGCCGTGATCACGAACAGCCGGCCTGCCTTGGCTTTTCTCCCCACGTTATTCGAGGTTCTGGACTTGCTCACGGATCTGTTCGATCAGCAGCTTCAACTCGAGGGCGCAGTCGGCGATCGGGGCGCTCGCCGCTTTCGAAGCGAGCGTATTCGCTTCCCGGTTCAGTTCCTGTGCCAGAAAATCCAGGCGTTTCCCCACCGCGCCGCCGCCGGCGCGCAAGACGCGTTCCACCTCGTCGAGGTGCGCGCGCAGGCGATCGAGCTCCTCGGCCACGTCCACCTTGGTGGAAAACACAGCGATCTCGGTGCGGATCCGCTCGTCGTCGGCCGAGCCGATCGCTTCGCGCAGACGCTCGGTGATTTTCGCCTGGTACGCGGCGATCGCCTCCGGAACCAGCGGCACGACCTTCTCGACCCGTTCGCGCATCGTGCGCACGCGTTCGACGATGCCGCTGGCGAGCTTTGCGCCTTCGCGGCTGCGCGCGGCCAACAGCTCGTCGAGCGCCCGGCGACAAAGCGCGGCGGCCGCGCTGCGCAGCGATTCGGCGTCGCTTTCCGTGGCGAGCACGCCGGGCCAGCGCAGCAGCTCGCTCAGGCTCGGTGGCGCGGCATCGGGAAAGGCCTGCTTCGCGGCTTCGGCAACTGCACGCAGGCGGCGCAACGCTTCTTCGTTCAGGCGCGGCGCAGCGCCGTCGCCCTCGGTGAGCGAGACGCGGCAGTCCACTTTGCCGCGCGCGATGCGCGCCGTGATCAGCTCGCGCAGCACCGGCTCGAGCACGCGCAGCTCGTCGGCGATGCGGAACTGCACGTCGAGGAAGCGCGCGTTGACCGAACGCAGCTCGAGGCTCAGCGTGCCGCGGGGGGAACCGGCCGACGCCTGGGCGTAGCCGGTCATGCTGTGAACGGAAAGGGACAAGTGCGCGGGTATCATAGGATAGATGCCATCGATCGGGTAGATGCCTACGCAAGCCAACCAGCCGCTTCCGGACGGCACCGCGCTTCAGAAATACCGCATTGTCCGCGTGCTCGCCGCCGGCGGCTTTTCGTTCGTCTACCTCGCGCACGATCCGAACGAGCAACCGGTGGCGATCAAGGAATATCTGCCCTCCGCGGTGGCGCTGCGGGTCAACGGCGCGGCGCACCCGCAGGTCGCGGAGGAGAACGTCGCGCTGTTCAGCGCCGGGATGAAATGCTTTTTCGAGGAAGCCGGCGCCCTCGCGCGCCTGTCGCATCCGAATGTGATGCGCGTGCTCGATTTCTTCCGCGCGAACGAGACCGCGTACCTCGTAATGCGCTACGAGCGCGGCCGCGCGCTGAGTGAGCACATCACCGGCCTGAGCGGGCCGGTGGAGGAGCTCTGGATCCGCAATACCTTCGCCCAGCTGCTCGACGGCCTGCGCGAGGTGCATACCAGCAAGCTGCTGCATCTGGATATCAAGCCGGGCAACGTCTACCTGCGCAACGACGGCACCCCGCTGCTCATCGACTTCGGCGCCGCGCGCCAGGTGCTCTCCGCCGAGGGCGTGAAGCTGCCGCCGCTTTACACGCCGGGATTCGCCGCCCCCGAGATGCACGACCAGCGCGAGCTGCTCGGGCCGTGGAGCGATATCTATTCGGTCGGCGCGACCATGTATGCCTGCCTCGCGCGCGCCACGCCGCAGCCAGCGAACGCGCGCAAGAAAGCCGATGCGGTGGTCCCGGCGAGCCGCGCCTGGGCCGGCAAGTACGCCGCTGACCTGCTCGAGATCATCGACTGGTGCCTGCGTCTGGACCACCTGCAACGTCCGCAGAGCGTGTTCGCGCTGCAGAAAGCCCTGCTGGGTGAACATCGTCCAGGCTAGCCGGGTCGGCGGACGCGAGCGCAACGAGGACCGCGTCGGCCACTGGTCGGCGCCGGATGCGACGTTGCTCGCGGTGGCCGACGGCCTCGGCGGCCACGCCCATGGCGACGTCGCGGCGCAGATCGCGGTCGACGTCCTCGGCGCCGCCTTTGAAGCGCAGGCGCGGCCGAAGCTCGCCGACCCGTCCCAGTTCCTGGTCCAGACTATCGATACCGCGCATGCCGCGATCCTGCGCGAGGCGCAGCTGCGCGATTACCCCGATTCGCCGCGCACCGTGATTGCCACCTGCGTGGTGCAGGATGGCCACGCTTATTGGACGCACGTCGGCGATTGCCGGTTCTACCTCGTGCGCCAGGGGCGCATCGTGCTGCGCTCGCGCGACCATACCGTGGTGCAGCGCCTGGTCGATGAGGGCCGCATCCGCGAGGAGGCGATGGCGACGCACCCGCACCGCAACCGCCTGCTGCAATGCCTCGGCGGCATCAAGCAGCCGCAGCCCGACTGGCAGGGCGGCGTGCGCCTTGCGCAGGATGACATTCTGCTGCTCTGCTCGGACGGCTTGTGGGGGCCGCTCACGCAACGCCAGCTGCTGCACCCGCTGCTTGGCAAGCCGCTGGGCGAGGCAATTCCCGAGCTGGTCGACCTTGCCGAGCGCTGCGCCGGAGCCGATTCCGACAACATTTCCGTGGTGGCCATGACATGGGATCAAGCCGACTGAACGGCCGGGGAGCGGGCGAGCTGCGCCCGGTGCGCATCCAGCGCAGCTTCACCAAGCACGCCGAGGGCTCGGTGCTGGTGGAGTTCGGCGACACGCGGGTGCTGTGCACCGCGAGCGTCGAGGAGCGCGTGCCGCCGTTCCTCAAGGACAGCGGCCGCGGCTGGGTCACTGCCGAGTACGGCATGCTGCCGCGAGCGACCAACACGCGCACCGATCGCGAAGCGGCGCGCGGCAAGCAGTCGGGGCGCACGCAGGAGATCCAGCGCTTGATCGGACGCTCGCTGCGCGCGGTCACTGACCTGGCATCGCTTGGCCAGAGAACGATCCACATTGACTGCGACGTGCTGCAGGCCGATGGCGGCACGCGCACCGCGGCGATCACCGGCGCCTTCGTGGCGCTTCACGACGCGGTTTCCTGGCTGAATCAGAAGAAGCTCATCACCCGCAACCCGTTCAAGGATCACGTCGCGGCGATCTCCGTTGGGATGTCCGGCGGCACGCCGCTGCTCGACCTCGACTATCGCGAGGACTCGGCGTGCGGCTGCGACATGAACGTGGTGATGACCGGCGCGGGGCAGTTCGTGGAAGTGCAGGGCACGGCGGAAGGCGAGGCTTTCTCGCGCAAGGAGCTGGACGCGCTCCTGGGACTTGCACAGACGGGCATCTCGCAGCTCATTGAGCACCAGAAACGCGCCCTAGGGCTGTGAAGCTGGTTCTGGCGTCGGGTAACCCGGGCAAGCTGCGGGAAATCGTTGCCATGTTGGCGCCGCTTTCAATCGAGGTCGTGCCCCAATCCGCCCTCGGCATCGGCGAGGCCGACGAGCCGCACGCCACCTTCCTCGAGAATGCCCTTGCCAAGGCCCGACACGCCAGCCGCGCTGCACGCCTGCCGGCGCTCGCCGACGATTCCGGCCTGTGCGTCGAGGCGCTCGGTGGCGCGCCGGGGGTGGATTCCGCCTACTACGCCGGGCGCGAGGGCAGCCGGGAGCAACGTGATGCCCGTAACAACGAAAAATTGCTGAGGGAGTTGGGCGAGCGCCGTGCCGCCCACTACTGCTGCGTGATCGTTTTCCTCCGCCACGAAAACGATCCACGACCCCTGGTCGCCGAAGGGATCTGGCGCGGCGAGATCGCCCGCGTGGCGCGCGGATCCAACGGCTTCGGGTACGACCCTCTCTTCATGCTTCCATCCTTGGGCAAGACCGCTGCGGAGCTGGATGCGGAAGAGAAAAACCGCATCAGCCACCGGGGCATCGCGCTCGCCAAGCTGATAACGTTGTTGAATGAAAACCGCGGAGATTGAGCGGCCGGACCGCGTTCGCTTGAAGGCCTTGCCGCCGCTCGCGCTCTACGTGCACATCCCGTGGTGCGTGCGCAAGTGCCCGTATTGCGACTTCAATTCCCACGAGCGCGCGGGCGCGCTGCCGGAAAAGGCGTACGTCGAGAAGCTGCTGTTCGACCTCGAAAGCCAGCTGCCTTCGGTCTGGGGTCGGCGCCTTTCCAGTGTGTTCATCGGCGGTGGCACGCCCAGCCTGTTCTCGCCGGAAGCGATCGACGCACTGCTCTCCGGCGTGCGCGCGCGCCTCCCGCTCGAGCCCGCCGCGGAAATCACGCTCGAGGCGAATCCCGGGACGGTAGAGGCGGGCCGTTTCCGTGGCTTCCGCGACGCCGGCGTGAATCGCATCTCCATCGGCGTGCAAAGCTTCGACGATCGCATGCTGGGCGCGCTCGGCCGCATTCATTCCGCAGACGAGGCCCGGCGCGCCATCGCGGCGGCGCTCGCGGCATTCGACAACGTCAACATCGACTTGATGTACGGCCTGCCGGGGCAGGGGGTCGACATGGCGCGCGCCGACATTCGCGAGGCGGCGAGCGCCGGCACGCCGCACGTCTCGGCCTATCAGCTCACCATCGAGCCGAACACCGCGTTCTGGCGCACGCCGCCGGCACTCCCGGCGCACGACGAGAGCGCCGATATGCAACTAGCGGTGGAAGGTGTTCTGGCGGACCTCGGCTTCGAGCACTATGAAATCTCCGCCTTTGCCAAACCCGGGATGCGCTGCCGGCACAACCTCAACTACTGGCAATTCGGCGATTATCTTGGCATCGGCGCCGGCGCGCACGGGAAGATCAGCTTTCCGGACCGCATCACGCGCCACGAACGCGCCAAGCAGCCGGCGATGCACCTGCAAGAGACGGCGGTGGAAAACCGCGCCATCGTTCCAGCCGAGCTGCCCTTCGAGTTCATGCTCAATGCGTTGCGCCTGGTCGAAGGGTTTCCAGTCGGACTCTTCACCGAGCGCACCGGGCTTGCGTTCACTACGACGCAGCCGGGGCTCGAACAGGGCGAGAAACAAGGCTTGCTGGTGCGCGACCTGAAAGTCGTCCGGCCGACCGAGCGCGGCCAGCGCTTCCTCAACGAGCTGCTGGCGCTTTTCCTGCCCGGCGAAACACGAGCTCGCGAATCGGGTGACCGAGGCGCTGCCCGCGCGATTCGAATTTCGTCACCGGCCGCGAAGTAAAGCCGTTCGCCGCAGGCTCGAGCAGCGGCTCTTTCGAGAACACCTCGGTCATGTGCTCGGCGTAATCCGGCCAATCCGTCGCCGCGTGCAGGATCCCGCCGTCTTTCAGCTTCCGCGCCGCCAGCGTGGCGAACGCCGGCTGCACCAGGCGTCGCTTGTGGTGGCGCTTCTTCGGCCAAGGATCCGGAAAGAAGAGATGGATCGCTGCCAGCGTGCCGTCGGCGATCATGTGCTCGAGCACGTCGAGGGCGTCGTGACGGATGACACGCAGGTTGGCGAGCTGCTCGCGCTCGATCGCGTTCAACAGGCTGCCAACACCCGGCCCGTGGACCTCGACGGCGACGAAGTCCACCTCCGGATGCGCCTTAGCGATTTCCACCGTGGTTTCGCCCATGCCGGAGCCGATCTCCAGCACCAGTTTGCGCGGGGAAGAAAGCTTCTGCTGCGAAAACGGAATGCCGTACTTCGGAAACAGCGCTTCCAGGGCCCTCTTCTGTGCTGGAGTCGTCCTGCCCTGTCGCAGAACGTAACTGCGAATGGGCCGCATTTACGAGCGCCGTGTGCGAGCCACGGCTTTAAGCGGCCTTTGGACTGATCTTTCCTTCGGTGGGCGAGCTCGGCGCCGCGGTGTAGAGCTTCTTCGGCATGCGGCCGGCGAGGAAGGCCTCGCGCCCGGCCTCGATGGCCTTGCGCATCGCGCGCGCCATCATGATCGGGTCCTGGGCGGCGGCGATCGCCGTGTTCATCAGCACGCCGTCGCAGCCGAGCTCCATGGCGATGGCGGCGTCGGACGCGGTGCCGACGCCGGCGTCGACCAGCACCGGCAGCTTCACCTTTTCCATCACCAGCTGCAGGTTCCACGGATTCAGGATGCCCATGCCCGAGCCGATGAGCGAGGCGAGCGGCATCACGGCGACGCAGCCGGCGGCTTCCAGCATTTGCGCCTGGATCGGGTCGTCGGAGCAATAGACCATGACCTTGAAGCCGTCCTTCACCAGCTCGGCCGCGGCCTTCAGCGTCTCGGGCATGTTCGGGTACAGCGTGTGCGGATCACCCAGCACCTCGAGCTTGACCAGGTCGTGCCCGTCGAGCAGCTCGCGGGCCAGGCGCAGCGTGCGCACGGCGTCCGCCGCGCTGTAGCACCCCGCGGTGTTCGGCAGATAGGTGTATTTCGAAGGCGGCAATGCATCGAGCAGGCTCGGCTCGTTGGCGTTCTGGCCGATGTTGGTGCGGCGGATCGCCACCGTCACGATTTCCGCGCCCGAGGCGTCCACCGCGGCGCGCGTTTGCGCGAAGTCGCGATACTTGCCGGTGCCGATGAGCAGACGGGAGCCGTAGCTTTTCCCTGCAATGTTGAGTGAATCTTTCAAGATCAACCTCCGCCCACGGCGACGACGATCTCGAGCTGATCGCCATCGGCGAGGACCGTGCTGGCGTGCGCGCTTCGCGGCACGATTTCACCGTTGCGCTCAACCGCGACTTTTTTGCCAGTGAGCTCGAGCTTGGCCAGCAGGTTCTGAACGTCCGGAGCCTTCTCGAAACGATGCGCCGCACCGTTGACGGTGACCTGGATCATGGCCGCAGATGATAATTCGGATCGTCCACCACGCGCGACTCGCCCTCGATCACCCGACCGCGGCGCGTGGTCACTACTCGGCCCCGCCCGCGCCACCAGATCCAGCCCCCGAGCAGCAGCGCCGCCGCGAGGCCGATGAACAGCAGGACCGACGCGAAGAGGAACGCGACGATCAGGATCGTAAGGCCCAGGACGGTGGAAACAACGCGTTGGATCATCCCCGGATTATGCCCCCGGCTGGTAGACGATAGCCCGGACCGGCGTAGGGTTGTAGTCGTTGACCGGGTTGTTCATCTGCGGGCAGTTGGACACCACGGCGAGCACGTCCATCTCCGCGCGCAGGTCGATGCAGTCGCCAGGCTTGGAGATGCTCGGCCCCATGTCCATCGCGCCGTCGGCGGCGACCGGCACGTACATGAAGAAGTTGAGGTTCGCGGCCATGTCGCGCGGACCCATGCCGTAGCGCGCGAGCTGGTCGAGAAAGTTCTGCCGGCAGTTGGGATCCTGCGGCCTGCCATAGCGCTTGCGGTTGAGCGCCGAGGAGCAGCAGCCGCCGATGGTGTCGTGCGAGCCGCAGGTATCGTCGATCACGGTGAACATCGGGTTGCAATTCACCGAATAGATCACCGTGCCCTTGCGGATGAAGATGTTGCCGTTGATCTTCATCGTGTCCGCCGCGGCGTAGCGATCCTCGTGGTCGCGCGCGTTGTAGCAGAGGAAGTCCACGGCCTGCTTGCCTTCGAGGTCGACCAGGCGCAGCACCTGACCGCGCTTAAGCTCGCGGCTCCACCCGGCCCGCGCCGCGATGATCTCGTCCGAAACGATGTTCATAGCGCAAGTTTATAATCGCCGGCGGGCGCGGGTGTAGTTCAATGGCAGAACGGCAGCTTCCCAAGCTGCATACGAGGGTTCGATTCCCTTCACCCGCTCCAATCGCCGGACGCTGTCCCCTATGATCGCGGCCTATGAATAAAAATCTGGTGAAGGACCTTTACCGCTACATCTGGAAGGTCAGCGCCCGGGACCAGGTGCTCCTGTCGCTGCTCGCGGTGTCCCTTTTTCTGATCGAGCTGGTGCCGCTCGAGTTGCAGCGGCGCATCGTCAATGGCGCGGTCGAGGGCCGGGGGTGGGGGTATGTCGGGACGTTGTGCCTGATCTACGCCGGCGTGGCGCTTGCGCACGGGGGCCTCAAGCTGCTGATGAACGTCTATCGCGGGTCGGTGAGTGAGGCCGCGAACAAGCGCCTGCGCCTGCAGATGAACCCGGCCGCCACGGCCGACTCGCCGGGCGCAGCCGCGCCTGGGGAGGAAGGCGTCAAGATCTCGATGATCGTTTCGGAGGTCGAGTCGGTCGGCGGCTTCGTCGGCTCGAGCTTCTCGGAGCCGCTGCTCAACGGCGGCATGCTGCTGAGCATATTCGGTTACATGCTCTTCACGCAGCCCTTGATGGCGCTGGTCGCGTTTCTCATTCTCTGCCCGCAGATGCTGTTCATTCCACTCCTGCAGGAGGCGATCAACCGTCGCACCAAGCGGCGCATCGAGACCATGCGGGCGCTCAGCGTCGATATCGTCAACGAGGCGGCCGATCGCGCGGGCGAGCGCACGCACGAGACTTTCCGGCAGCGCATCGCCAACGTCTACCGGTTGAACATGCAGATCTTCGTGCGCAAGTACGGCATGAACTTCCTGATGAACCTGATGCATCAAGTGGGCATCATCGGCATCCTCGCGGTGGGCGGATGGCTGGTGCTGGAGGGCAAGACCGAGGTGGGTACGATCGTCGCCTTCATCTCGGGCCTGAGCCGCATGAACGACCCCTGGAACGACCTGGTGGATTTCTTCCGCAACTTGACGAACACCGGCCTGAAGTTCCGCATGATCACCGCCGAGATCGAGAAGCAGCCGGCTGGGCCGTAGACTTTTCTCCCCTTACGCAGGTTTCCGGAACAGCGCGCAGTAACTTCCCAAGGGTCCTCGCCCCGGCCAGTCGGTGCGCAGTTGGAGCATTTCAAAGCCGCTCGCCCTGACCTCGTCGATGACGATCTGCGGTGCGATGCCGAGGGTGCTGCGCTCGAGGAAGAAGAACGGCGCTGGAATATCGATCACCGCCAGCACGCCCCCGGGGCGCAGCGCGCGCAGGAGGCTGGCGTTGGTCGCGGCCGGTTCGGTTACATGGTGGTACACGCGGCGCAGCACGATCGCATCGCAGCAGTCAGCCGGCAATCCGGATTCGCTGGTTTTCGCCTCCACGACCGTGACATTGCCAAGCCCGGCCTGGGCTACCTTTTCTCGAAGCGCTCCGATCCGGGCGGGGTCAATCTCGCTCGAGAATACATGGCCGGGAGAACCGACGGCTGCAGCCAAAGCAAGGGTGAGCTGCCCCCTGCCGGCGCCGACATCCGCGACCACCATCCCGGTTCTCAAACCGAGCGCCTCTCGCAGCCGAGGCATTTCCGGACCGCTTGCGTTGAAACCACCCCCGGGCCAGGTGTTGCATCCGGCGATCAGCACCAAGGCGAGCAGCTTCAGGGGACGCAGCATATTTAGCGTCATCAAAGCCACCGGCGAACACGCGCCTTGTAGTCGCGATAGGCGTCGCCAAAGCGGCGCTCAAGATAGGTCTCTTCACGCGCGATTACGCCGTAGCGCAGGATGATGACGAGCGGCAACGCGAGAATGAGAACCCAGGGACTGCGCGCGGCGGTGCCGATGCCGGCATAAAGAAGAAGCATGCCGACGTAAATCGGATTGCGGCTCCAGCCGTGGATGCCGGTGGTAACCAACGCGCGCACCGGCTGGTTCGAGGGCACTGGCGTGTCTACGCGCGAAAAATTGCGCGCTCCTGCGGCCATGATCGCAACGCCGATGAGGACCAAGGTGCCGCCTGCGATCGAATAGATCGAGGTTGCCTCCCGATTCGAGAGCGGCATCGGCAGCACGCGTTCTAGGGCGAATCCCAAGACCAGGCAGCCGAGATAGAGGAATGGCGGACGTCTGATGCCCTCCGCCACTCCCTTCTTATATGACAACATAGGTGTCATTATCCGACATTGACAACGTGGATGTCAATATAGAAGGATGGCGCGATGCCACAGCGAAAAGCCGAAGCGGTCGCCGACCTGATGCTCGAAGTGGCGCAGTTCTTTTTTCGAATCCGCGCCGTGGGCCAGAGAACCGGCCTCATTACGAGCTGGGGCGGCGGTGCGTTCGGCTTCATGCGCAGCTTGGCGCTGATGGGCCCGCTGACGGTGCCGCAGATCGCCCAGCTGCGCCCGACCAGCCGTCAGCGCATGCAACGGCTGGCGGACGACCTGGCCGCGGAGGGCCTGGTGGAGTTCACCGACAATCCCAGCCATCGCCGATCGAAGCTGGTACGCCTCACTCGCAAGGGCGAGGCGCGCTACCGCGAGATGAGCGCCCGGCTGCTGACGATCGCCTCAAGCATGGGCCGCCAACTGAGCGAGGCGGACATCCGCAGGACCAGCGAGATCGTGCGACAGCTCAGCGAAGAGGCCAAGCTGGAATCGGCGCGCTGATGATTCGATTCCGGCCGCGCCTGCTCGACGAGCTTGGGGGCTACGACCGCAGCAAGCTCGCCGCCGACCTCGCGGCCGGACTGACCGTCGCCGCCGTCGCCCTGCCGCTCGCGCTGGCCTTCGCCATCGCCTCCGGCCTCAAGCCCGAAGCCGGCCTGTTCACCGCCATCGTCGCCGGCTTCGTCGTCTCCGCGCTGGGCGGCTCTCGCGTGCAGATCGGCGGCCCGGCCGGCGCTTTCGTGGTGGTGGTGTACGCCATCGTCGAGCGCTACGGCGTGGCCAACCTTTTGCTCGCGACCATGCTCGCCGGCGGGCTGCTCCTGCTGATGGGCGCCTTCCGGCTCGGCAATCTGGTGCGCTACGTGCCGATCACCATCGTCATCGGCTTCACCAACGGCATCGCCGTGCTCATCATCCTGTCCCAGCTCAAGGATTTCTTCGGGCTGCAGATGGACGAGCTGCCGGCGGATTTCTTCCTCAAGCTGCGCGCGCTGGCGAATGCCGCGCCCAGCGCCGATCCGGTCACCATCGCGCTCGCCGTCGCCTCGCTCGGCTTCATCTGGGCCTGGCCGCTGCTGTGGCGTTCGCGCGCAGGCCAACTGGCGCGCGGCATGCAGCAGGTTCCCGCAACCATCGTCGGCCTGGTCGCCGGCACCGTGGCCGTGGCGCTGTTCAACCTCCAGGTGGCGACCATCGGCACCCGCTTCGGCGGCATCCCGCAGTCGCTGCCGCGGCTTTCGTGGCCGCAGGTCGGCTGGCCGGAGCTCAGCCTGCTCGCCGGGCCGGCGATCACCATCGCGCTCCTCGGCGCCATCGAGTCACTGCTTTGCGCACGCGTCGCCGACGCGGCGATCGAGGACCGGCACGACCCGAACCAGGAGCTGATGGCGCAAGGCATCGCCAACATCGCCTCGCCGCTGTTCGGCGGCTTCTGCGCCACCGGCACCATCGCGCGCACCATGACCAACGTGCGCTCGGGCGCGAGAACGCCGGTTGCCGGCATGGTGCACGCGGCCTGCCTGCTCGTCATCGTGCTGATGGCCGCGCCGCTCGCCACCCACATTCCGCTGGCCACGCTCGCCGCCGTGCTGCTTTACGTCGCCTACCACATGGGCGAGTGGCACGAATTCGCGCGGCTCCGGCACTTCTCGAATTACTACCGCATGGTGCTGCTCACGACGTTCATTCTCACCGTGGTGATCGACCTCACTGTCGCGGTCCAGGCGGGCCTGGTGCTGGCGTGCCTGTTCTTCATTGCGCGCATGTCGGGCCTGACGCGCGTCGAGCCGATCCCATCGAGCACGCAGGACATCGAGGCTTACCGCATCTCGGGGTCGCTGTTCTTCGGCGCAGTGGGGAAGATGGATGGGCTGCTGGACCCGAAGCGCGTGCAGCCGCGCGTCATGATCCTCGACCTCGCGCCGCTCCTCAACATGGACAACACCGGTCTCGAGGCCATCGAGACGCTGCACGGCATGCTGCGAAAGCGCGGCTCGGTGCTGATCCTCTGCGGGCTGCAGGAGCAGCCCCGGTGGCTCGCCGTGCAATCGGGGCTCGCGGCGGACCTCGGGTCCGAGAACGTCGTGCCGACGCTCGCCGACGCTTTTCGGCGTGCAAAAGAAGGGTCCTGACCCATAATAGGCAGCGATGCCGTACTCGGTTGAAGGCAAGCTCGTCGTCGCCATCTCCTCGCGGGCGCTGTTCGACTTCGAGGAAGAGAACGGCGTGTTCGAGAAGGACGGCGAGCCGGCTTACATCGCTCTGCAGTACGCGCGCCTCGACGTGCCAGCGCGTGCCGGGGTCGCGTTCCCCCTGGTCAAGAAACTCCTCGCTTTCGGCCCGAACTGTGTCGAGGTGGTGGTGCTGTCGAAGAACGATCCGGTTTCGGGGTTGCGCGTGTTCCGCTCGGCCAAGCTGGCCGGGCTGGGTGTAGAGCGCGGGGTATTTACCCGTGGACGCAGCCCTTACCAATACCTCGGGCCCCTTAAGGCAAATCTGTTTCTGTCGGCGAACGAAGCCGACGTGATGGCTGCGCTCGAAGCCAATGTACCGGCGGCGCGTGTCTATCCCGAGTCGGCGCAGGCCGCCAGCAGGCACGCCGGCGAGCTGCGCATCGCCTTCGACGGCGACGCAGTGCTGTTCTCCGACGAGGCTGAGTGCGTGTACCAGCGCGACGGGCTCGATGCGTTCACCCAGCACGAGACCGCGCATGCGCTGCGTCCGTTGCCGCCGGGACCGTTCAAGCCCCTGCTGGAAGCATTGCATCGATTGCAGGCGGCCTCGGGGAAGGATGTTCCAGTCCGGGTGAGAACCGCGCTGGTGACCGCCCGCAGCGCCTTGGCGCAGGAGCGCGCGGTGCGCACCCTGATGGAATGGAACATCGCCGTGGACGAGGCCATGTTCCTCGGCGGCCTGGACAAGGGCGCGTTCCTGAAGTCCTTCGAGCCGGACTTCTACTTCGACGACCAGCGCGGCCACATCGACTCGGCGCGGCTGCACGTTGCTGCCGGGCATGTCCCGTTCGGCGTCGCGAACCTCCGCTAGCTAGATTCTTCCTTCCTCGACGGCGTGGCAGGCCACGTGGTTCAGGAACTTCGGCACTTCGAGGCGGCAGCGCTCGTTGGCATGCGGGCAGCGCGGATGGAACGCGCAGCCGGACGGCGGCGCGAGCGGGTTGGGGACTTCGCCGGCGACCGGCGTGCGCGCTTTCCCGCTCATCTGCAGGTCGGGCACGGCGTCGAGCAGCATGCGCGTGTACGGATGGCGCGGGCGCATGAAGAGCTCGGCCGCGCTCGCCAGCTCGACCAGGCGGCCGAAGTACATGACCCCCACGCGATCGGCCACCAGCGACACCACGGCCAGGTTGTGCGAGATGAAGACGTAGGTGAGGCCCAGGCGTGCCTGCAGGTCGGCCATGAGGTTGAGGATCTGCGCCTGCACCGAGACGTCGAGCGCCGAGGTCGGCTCGTCGCAGATCAGGAGGTCGGGCTCGCCCGCCAGCGCGCGGGCGATCGAGATGCGCTGGCGCTGCCCGCCGGAGAACTCGTGCGGATAGCGCTCGGCGTCGTCGGGCGAAAGGCCCACCTGGCGCAGCAGATCGCCGACGCCTCTTTTCTTTTCGAGGAACATCATCGGCTCTTCGATGATCCGGCGCACGCGCCAGCGGGGGTTCAGGCTGGCGTAGGGATCCTGGAAGATCATCTGCATGCGCCGGCCGCGGAACTCGAGCCGGCCCTCGCTCGGCGCGTGAAGGCCGACGATGAGGCGCGCGACCGTCGACTTGCCGCAACCCGACTCGCCGACCAGCCCGAGCGTTTCGCCAGGCTGCACTTCGAAGCTGACGCGGTCCACGGCGCGCAGCAGCCGCCGCGGCTCGCCCTCGATCACTCGGTTGAGCCAGGGCCGCGACACGTCGAAGTCCCGGCTGACGGATTCGAGTTTAAGTAGATGCATGGAGCCAGCATGCAGCGCGACTCGTGCCCGCGTTGAGCAGGTCCGGACGCTCGACTACGCAGCGCGCGAAGCGCCGGGGACAGCGGGGGTTGAAAGCACAGCCGGGCGGGATGGCGTTCAAGCGCGGCATCGCGCCTTCGATCTGCATCAGCTTGTCCTGCTGCGACCCGAGCTTCGGAATCGAACCCATCAGGCCGACGGTGTACGGGTGGCGCGGCGCGTGGATCACGTCGCGGACCGGGCCGATCTCGGCCAGGCGACCGGCGTACATCACGGCGACGCGATGCGCGGTCTCGGCGATGACGCCCATGTCGTGGGTGATGAGCATCACCGCGGCGCCGCGCTCGGCGGCGAGGCGCTTGAGGAGCGCAATGATTTGCGCCTGGATCGACACGTCGAGCGCGGTGGTCGGCTCGTCGGCGATCAGCAGGCGCGGCTCGGCGGCGAGGGCGAGGGCGATCACCACCCGCTGGCGCATGCCGCCGCTGAAATGGTGCGGATAGCTTCCGTAGCGCGCCTCCGGCGCGGGAATGCCGACCTCTCGCAATAGCGACAGGGCTCTCTCCCGGGCAGCCCGGGGGGAGAGGTCCAGATGCGTCAATATGGTTTCCTCGAGCTGCTGGCCGATGGTGTAGAGGGGATTGAGCGAGGTCAACGGGTCCTGGAAGATGACGCCGATCCGCCGTCCGCGAATGCGCCGCAGATCTTCGTGCGGCAGATTGTCGATGCGCCGGCCCTCGAGGCGCACTGCGCCCGCCGCGATGCGGCCGGGCGGGTCGAGCAGGCCGATCACCGCCATGCCGGTAATGGACTTGCCGGCGCCGGATTCGCCGACCACGCCGAGCACCTCGCCGGGCGCGATGGAGAATGAGACGTCGTCGACCGCGGTCAATGTTCCGCGCCGCGTCGGAAACTGGATCTTTAGATGTTCAACTTCCAGAATCATCGAAGTCGCGGGTTGTGCGCATCGCGCAGCCAGTCGCCGAGCAGGTTGACCGACAGCACCAGGATGACCAGCGCCGCGCCCGGAAACACCGTGATCCACCATTCGCCGGAATAGAGGAACTCGTTGCCGACGCGGATCAGCGTGCCGAGGGAAGGGCGGGTCGCCGGCACGCCGACACCGAGGAACGAAAGCGTCGCCTCGGTGATGATCGCGGTGGCGATGTTGATCGTCGCCAGCACCAGCACCGGGCCCATTACGTTCGGCAGCACGTGCGACAGCATGATGGCGAGCGGCCGCCGGCCGATGACGCGCGCCGCCTGCACGTATTCCTTCTCGCGCTCGACCATGGTCGAGCCGCGCACCGTGCGCGCGTAGTGCACCCAACCGGCGAAGCCGATGGCGAGGACCAGGACCGGAATGGCGATGTCGTCGTGACGCTCGGTCGGCAGCGCGACGCGCGCCACGCCGTCGATCAGCAGCGCGATCAGGATCGCCGGGAACGAGAGCTGCACATCCGCCACGCGCATGATGAACGCGTCCAGGCGGCCGCCGAGATAGCCCGAGAGCAGGCCGAGGGACACGCCCAATACCAACGCCAGGGCGACCGAGGCCAGCCCGACGCCGAGCGAGATGCGCGCGCCATGCATGATGGTCGACAGGATGTCGCGGCCCTGGTTGTCGGTGCCGAGGAGAAAGCCGCGCTCGCCGCCCTCGATCCAGGCCGGCGGCTTGAACGCCGCGTTCAGGTCAAGCGCGGCGGCGTCGAACGGGTTCTGCGGGGCAAGCCAGGGAGAGAACATCGCCGCGCCGACACAGACCAGTGTCAGCGCGGCGGCGATCATGGTGACCGGCGACCTGCGGAAGCTCCACGCGAGATCGTGGTCCCACAGTGCTCGAAACACGGGAGCGTAGAAGCCCGCCTACCCCGTCAATTGCCTCCATCAACCCGCGCGTAGCGCGACTCCGGCCGGTCATCGGCCTTGTGCACCGTGGTGACGCTCTTCTTCATCGCCCACGGCCGCAGCTGATGGTGGATCGGCACGTAGTAGTGCTGGTCGCGCGTGGCGATCAGGCCCTCGCGCAGCAGCGCGTCGCGCGCGCGCGGATCGGTCGCGATCTTGATCGCGTCGATGGTGGTGTCGAGCTTGGGGTCGCTGATGCGCCCAAGGTTGAAGTTCCCCTCCGCGCCGCCGGTCTTCGTGCGCACCAGCGATTGCAGCGTGTACTGCGCGTCGAAGGTCGCCACGCCCCAGCCGAGCAGGTAGGCGCTCGAGTCGAAGTTCTGGATCTTGGCGATGAAGGTGGCGAACGGCATCGCGTTCAGCCGCGGCTTGAAGCCGGCCTTGGACCACATGCCGATCAGCGCCTGGCAGATCTTCTCGTCGTTGACGTAGCGGTTGTTCGGGCAGTCGAGGGTGAACTCGAAGCCGTCGGGATAGCCGGCTTCGGCGAGGAGCTTCTTGGCGGCGGCCGGATCGGGCTTGAGCACGATGTCGATGTCCTTGGAATGGCCGTGCACGCCGGGCGCCACCATGATGCCGGCCGGGATCGACAAACCGCGCATCACCACGCGCTTGATCGCCTCGCGGTCGACCGCCAGGTTCATCGCACGCCGCACGCGCAGGTCCTGGAACGGGTTCTTGCCCTTGACGTTCGAGTACTTGAGCTCGCTGTTGTGCTGATCCATGCCGATGAAGATGGTGCGCACCTCGTGACCGTCGAGCACCTTGACCTTGCTCTCCTTGCGCAGGCGCTCGACGTCCTGCACCGGCAGGTCGGTGACCAGATCGACGTCGCCGGCCAGCAGCGCCGAGACCCGGGTGGCGTCCGACTTGATCGGGTTATAGACCACGTCGGTGACGTTGCCGTCGAGCTTGCCCCACCAGTCCTTGTTCTGCACGAAGACGATCTGCTTGTCCGGCTCCCAGCCCTTGATCAGATACGGGCCGGTGCCATTGGTGTTGCGCGAGGCGAAAGTCTCTTCCTTCTTGGCGTAGTCCTGCACGTTCTGCGAGCGGTTCTTCTCCGACCAGGACTTGCTCATGATGCGGAAGTCGACGATGTTGCGCAGCAGGATCGGCACCGGGCCGGACAGGATGAAGTCCACCGTGTGGTCGTCGATCTTCACGATCTCCTTCACCCCGGTGACGTAGATCTGCATCGTGCCCTGCTTCTGCTGGATGCGGCCGAACGAGAACACCACGTCGTCGGCGGTAAACGGGCTGCCGTCGTGGAACTTGACGTTCTTGCGCAGGTTGAAGCGCCACTGCGTGTCCGACATCTGCTTCCAGCTCACCGCGAGGCTCGGCTCGGCCTGGTACTGCTTGTTGTAGCGCGTGAGCCCTTCGTAGGTGTGCTGCATCACCGCGTTGGTAGTGGCGTGGTTCTGCGAATGCGGGTCGAGCGTGATGACGTCGTTCTGGGCGGCCCACTTCAGGTTCACGGCATAAGCGGGCAGCGTGACCAGCGCCAGTAGCATCAGTAGCTTTTTCATGAATCCTCTCTATTTGATCGGCAGGGCTTCTTCCACCAGGGAGGCCAGATAGCCTGCGCCCAGGGGAATCACCTCGTCGTTGAAATCGTAGCTCGGATTGTGCAGGAAACAGCCACCTGGGGTGCCGCCCTGGCCGAGAAACACATAGGCCCCGGGCCGCGCCTGCAGCATGTACGAGAAATCCTCACCGCCCATGGTCGGCTCGTGCTCGGTGATTACGTTGGCCTTGCCGAACAGGTGCTCGCCGACGCGCGCGGCGAACTGCGCCTCGCGCGCGCTGTTGATGGTGGCGGGATAGCCGCGGCTGTATTGAATTTCCGCGGTAGTGCCCAGGGCTTCGCCCACTTTAGTGACGATTTCGCGCAGCCGCTTTTCGGCCAGGTCGCGCGTCTCCGGGCGGAAGCTGCGCACGGTGCCGACCATCTTGACGTGGTCCGGCACCACGTTGAAGGCGCCGAGCTGGCTGGTCTGCATCGAGCAGATGCTGACGACGACGGCGTCGACCGGGCTGACGTTGCGGCTGGCAATGGTCTGCAGCGCGGTGATGACCTGGGCCGCGGCCACCACCGGATCGGTCACCAGGTGCGGCATCGCCGCGTGGCCGCCGCGCCCCCGCAGCGTGATTTGCACCTCGTCGGTCGCCGCCATGACCGGCCCGGCGCGTACCGCCATCTGCCCCGCCGGCAGGCCTGGCCAGTTATGGACGGCGTAGACCTCGTCCGCAGGGAATCGCTCGAACAAGCCCTCCTGCACCATGACCTGCCCGCCGCCGCCGCCTTCCTCCGCGGGCTGGAAGATGACGTACGCGGTGCCGTCGAAGTTGCGCGTCTCGGCGAGGTAGCGCGCCGCGCCGAGCAGCATCGTGGTGTGGCCATCGTGGCCGCACGCGTGCATGCGCCCCTCATGAATTGATTTATGAGGAAAACTATTTTGTTCGTGCATCGGCAGACAATCCATGTCGGCGCGCAGCCCGATGCCCTTCCCGCTCTTCGTCTTTCCCGGAATCACACCGACCACGCCGGTCTTGGCGAGCCCGACATGCGTTTCGATGCCCAGCTTTTTCAAGTACTCGGCAACGAGTGACGAGGTTCTCTGCTCCTTGAACGACAGCTCCGGATGCGCATGCAGGTCGCGCCGGATCGCGGTGAGTTCCGGATGGAAGCGGCGGATGCGGTCGACGGGGCTGGTCATGTGGGTTTCAGGCGCAGGCGGGGATCGACGGCATAGTAAAGGAGATCGACCGTCAGGTTGATCACGACGAAAAACAGCGCGATCAGGCACAGGTAGGCCGCCATCACCGGCACATCCGCCACCGTGACGGCCTGGATGAACAGCAGCCCCATGCCAGGCCACTGGAATACGGTTTCGGTGATGATGGCGAAGGCGATGATCGCGCCCAGCTGCAGCCCGGTGATGGTGATCACCGGCACCAGCGTGTTCTTGAGCGCGTGGCCGAAATGCACCGCGCGATCGGTCAGTCCCCGGGCACGTGCGAAGCGGATGTAATCGGTGCGCAGCACCTCCAGCATCTCCGAGCGCACCAGCCGCTGGATCAGCGTCATCTGGAAAAGGCCGAGCGTGATCGCCGGCAGCACCAGCGCCTTGAGGCCCGACGCGGTGAGCAGGCCGGTGCTCCACCAGCCGAGCTGCACGGTATCGCCGCGGCCGAACGAGGGCATCCAACCGAGCTGCACCGAGAACACCAGGATCAGCAGGATGCCGATCAAAAAGGTCGGCAGCGACACGCCGGCGAGCGACACCGCGAGCAGGATGTGCGAGAGCCAGGAGTTGCGCTTGAGCGCGGTGTAGACCCCCATCGGGATGCCGAGGACCAGCGCGAACAGGGCGGCGGCGATCGACAGCTCCAGCGTCGCCGGCAGCCGCTCGACGATCAGCTTCGATACCGGCTGCACCTGGCGCAGGCTCAAGCCGAACTCGCCCTGCATCGCGTTGCCCAGGAAACGCAGGTACTGAATGTAAAACGGCCGGTCGAGCCCCAGCACTGCCGTCACTTCGGCGCGCTGCTCGGCCGTGGCGTCCTGTCCCAGCATGAACGCCACCGGGTCGCCGACGAAGCGGAACAGCGAAAACGCGATCAACCCCACGGTCAGCATGACCAGAACCGCCTGGGCGATGCGGCGCAGGATGAACGCAGCCATTTTGAGAGAATGGTACCCCATGTCTTTTGCGGACAACGTCATCGGCTGGCAGCGGCAGCATGGCCGGCGCAACCTGCCGTGGCAGGGCACGCGCGATCCTTATCGCATCTGGTTGTCGGAAGTGATGCTGCAACAGACGCAGGTGAGCGCCGTGATTCCCTATTTCGAGCGTTTCCTGGCCAGGTATCCGACGATGAAGGCGCTCGCCGCCGCCTCGGAGGACGAGGTCCTGCAGTTGTGGAGCGGCCTCGGCTATTACGCGCGCGGGCGCAACCTGCACAAAGCCGCGGTGGAGATTTACAGGAATGGATTCCCGAGAACCGCAGAAACCATCGCGCAGTTGCCCGGCATCGGACGCTCGACCGCGGCGGCGATCGCCGTGTTCGCATACGGCGAGCGCGCCGCGATTCTCGACGGCAACGTCAAGCGCGTGCTGTCGCGACGTTACGGGGTTCACGACAAAGACCTTTGGCCGCTGGCCCAGCGCCTGTTGCCAAAGCGCGATCTCGAGACGTACACCCAGGGACTGATGGATCTCGGCGCCACGGTGTGCAAGCGCGTACCGGAGTGCGGCACGTGTCCGGTCAAGGCGCGCTGCGTCGCGCGCAAGACCGGACGCATCGCCGAGCTGCCGGCGCCGCGGGCGAAGAAGGCGCTGCCGTTGAAGCAGGTCTCTTGGTTTGTGTTTATCGCCAAAGGAAGAATCCTGTTGGAGCGGCGGCCATCGTCGGGAATCTGGGGCGGGCTATGGTGCTTTCCCGAGCGCCGCCCGTCCCGTTGCCGTGTCACGCGCAAGCTGCCGGTGATCGAGCATGGCTTTACCCATTTCCGCCTGCGGATCCAGCCGCTTCTCTGCAGCGGTCGCCCGGCAGGGCCGGGTCTTTGGATGGACCTGGACCACGCCGGTCGCGCGGCGATCCCGACGCCTGTCAGGAATCTGTTACACGAATTGCCGAGAATCGTGACGCCACGCGGCGGTCCCCGGCGATAGCGTCGCCGCCGCTGCGGTGTGAAGATGTCACCCATCGGAAGGACACAGCCGCTAGCTGGGTTCTCCGGGATTGCGCCTCAAGCGGCGAGCGGCAGCGACTACACCTTGTTTGGCTCTATACGGACGAACGCGTCCAGCTTCTCCAGGCGCGCGCGTCCGTTTTCCGTCTCCAGAAGTGCCTGTTTCGCCTCCAGTGGCAGTGGCAGCAACTCCGCGAGGCGGGCGCTCACCCACGCGCTCGAATCCAGCCGATGCGGGCGCTCGAGCAGCGCCGGGGGCTGCTCGATGACGCGCTCCAGCAGCTTGGCATAGCGCGCTGCAGCCTCGGGCAGTGGCACGTCCTCGCCCTCCGGCAGCAGCTCGATGGACGCCCGCACCAGGCCGTCGGCCTGCACGCGCTGGTCCAGGATGCGAAAGCGGCTTTCGCCGCGCGCGGTGACCTGCAGCACGCCGAGTTGCGGCATGTCCCATTCGGCGATGCGTGCGAGACAGCCGACGCCCACCGGCACCGCGGGCTCGCCCACTTCCTTTCCCTCGTGGATCAGGCAAACGCCGAAGGGCGAGTTGTCCTTCAGGCAGGTTTTCGCCATTTCCATATAGCGCTGCTCGAAAATGCGCAGCGGCAGGCGTCCCCCGGGAAAGAGGACGGTGTGCAGCGGGAAGAGCGGGACCTCTTCGCTCAAAGATCTTCTTTCGCCAGCCCGCGGTGGCGCACCAGCACCTGCCACTCCTTGCGGAAATCGGCCGCCAGCCGCTCGGCGACGTAGACCGAGCGGTGGCGCCCGCCGGTGCAGCCGATCGCCACCGTGACCGCGCTGCGGTTCTCGCGCACGATCTCAGGCAGCCAGCGCGCGAGCAACCCGCGCGCGTCTTCCAGCCAGCGTTGCACTGACGCGTCGCGCGCCAGATACTCGATGACCGGCGCGTCGCGCCCGGTGAACGGCCGCAGTTGCGGGTCGTAGTGCGGGTTGGCCAGCATGCGACAGTCGAGCACCCAGTCGGCGTCGAGCGGGATGCCGTCGCGATAGGCGAACGACTCGAACAGCAGGGTAAGCGCGCCGGGTCCGAGGCCGAGCAGGTCGCGGATCCAGTTCTGCAGCACCCGCGGCTGCAGGTCGCTCGTGTCGATGCGCTGTCCCAGCGTTGCGACGTCGGCAAGCAGGCTGCGCTCACGCTCGATGGCCTCGGGCAGCGTCTGCGTGCCGCCCAGCGGATGGCGGCGGCGCGTTTCGGAGAAGCGGCGCAGCAGGCTCGGCGTATTGGCTTCGAGATACAGCAGGCGGCAATCGAAGCCGCGTTCCTTGAGCTTGGCGATGTGCTCCGGCAGCGCGGCGAGCGCCGCGCTGCGCGCATCGACGCTCACGGCGACACGCTCGTGCCCGGCGTCGCGCAGAAAGTCGACCACCTCGAGCAGCAGGGTGGCGGGCAGATTGTCGACGCAGTAGTAGCCGGCGTCCTCCAGGACCTTGAGCGCGATGCTCTTGCCCGAGCCCGACAGGCCGCTGACGAGGACTAGGCTCTGAGGCACCCCTTCACTTCTCTCCTTTCTGCATTTCCTGGTTTTGACGCGCAAGGAACTCGGCCATCGAATCGATCCCGCGCAGCTTGAGGATTTCGTTGCGCACCGCGGCCTCGACCAGCACCGCGAGGTTGCGCCCGGCGGCCACCGGGATGATCACCTTGCGCACGGTGACGCCGAGCACCTCCTCGGTGAGCTCGGAGAGCGGCAGGCGCTCGGTCGGGTCGCGCGCGCCGGGCGAAGGCCGCGCGAGGTGCGCCACCAGCCGCAGCTTCATTTTGCGCCGCACCGCGGTCTCGCCGAAGATGGTGCGGATGTTGAGCACGCCGAGGCCGCGCACCTCGATATAGTCCTTGAGCAGGTCCGGGCAGCGTCCTTCGAGCGCGCCGCCGCTCATGCGCGAGACCTCGACCACGTCGTCGGCGACCAGGCCGTGGCCCCGGCTGATCAGTTCGAGCCCGAGCTCGCTCTTGCCGACACCCGACTCGCCGGTAATCAGCACGCCGAGCCCGAGCACATCCATGAACACGCCGTGCAGCTCGGTGCTCTCGGCGAGCAGCCGGGCGAGGTAGCGGGCGAGCTTCTCGATCACCTGCGGCGCGGGCAGCGGCGAGGTGAAGAGCGGGGTCTGGGTGCGCGTCGCCGACTCCATCAGCGCCGCCGGCGGAGCGACGCCATCGGCCACGATCACCGCCGCGGGGTGCGACTCGAGCAGGCGCTCGACGAAGCCGCCGATGATGCCGGCCTCGTAGGCGCCGATGACCTGGATGCTGTTGGGGTGGGTGAGGTTGAGGTGGCCGATGAGCGCCGCCGCCTGCGCGGCCTCGCGCCGCACCGCCGTGCCGCCTTCGCGGCCTGCTACCCAGGCGAGCGAAAGCGGCTCGCGGTTGTCGTCATGCAGCCGCGCGACGTTGACCTGCAGCATCCGGTTGCCATGCGGCAATCAGCTGGTAGAGCGCTTCGGCGTCGGCGGCGCGCGCCATCAGCTCGCGCAGCGACTTGTCGGAGAACATCTGCGCCAGCTCGGAGAGGATCTGCAGGTGTTTCTCGGTGGCCTTCTCGGGCACGAGCAGCACGAACACCAGGTTCACCGGGTTGCCGTCCGGTGCGTCGAACGGCACCGGCTGGGCGAGGCGCAGGAAGGCGCCGCGCGCCTCCTTCAGTCCCTTGATGCGCCCGTGCGGAATCGCCACGCCCTGGCCCAGGCCGGTGGAGCCGAGGCGCTCGCGCGCGAATAGGCTGTCGAACACCAGGCTGCGCGCCACCCCGTGCTGGTTTTCGAACAGCAGCCCCGCCTGCTCGAACAGGCGCTTCTTGCTCGACACCGGCAGGTCGAGCGCGATGTGCGCGGGGGACAGGAGTTTGGCAACAAGGCTCATGCGGCGGGTTACCTATACTCGCTTTTCGTAGAGTTTATCCTTATAGCGTAGGACTTGGCGATCCAGCTTGTCCGCCAGCAGGTCGATCGCCGCGTACAAGTCGCTTTCCTCGCTCTCGCAATGTAAATCTTTGCCACGGACGTGGAGCGTGACCTCGGCCTTCTGTCCCTGCTTGTTCGCCGTGAGGATGACGTGCGCATCGATCACGTGATCGAAATGGCGCGTGATGCGCGCGATCTTGGATTCGACGTAGCTGCGGATCGCCGAGGTCACTTCGAGATGATGGCCGCTCACGTTTAAGTTCATGTCATAAGGCCTTTCTCTGGTTCACGGGAGGAATCTGCAGCGATTCCCGATATTTCGCAATCGTGCGGCGCGCGACGACGATGCCCTGCTCGCCGAGGATCTGCGAAATGCGCGCGTCCGACAGCGGCGCCTTGGTGTCCTCGGCGGCGACCAGCTGCTTGATGAGCGCGCGGATCGCGGTGGAGGAGGCGGCGCCGCCGGCCTCGGTGGCGACGTGGCTGCCGAAAAAATACTTCAGCTCGAAGGTGCCGCGCGGCGTGGCCATGAACTTCTGCGTGGTGACGCGCGAGATGGTGCTCTCATGCAGGCTCAGGGTCGAGGCGATTTCGCGCAGCACCAGCGGGCGCATCGCCACTTCGCCGTGCTCCAGGAAATGGCGCTGCCGGTCGACGATCGCCTGCGATACGCGCAGGATGGTATCGAAGCGCTGTTGCACGTTCTTGATCAGCCAGCGCGCCTCCTGCAGCTGGGACGAGATGCCGGCGCCGCTGCGCGCGGCGGCGGCGAGCTGGGCGTAGAGGCTGTTGATGCGCAGGCGCGGCATGGCGTCGGGATTGAGGCTCGCCTTCCACACGTTGCGGCTCTTCTTGACGATGACGTCCGGGATCACATAGCGCGCCTCGAGCTTGGCGAATGCCGAACCCGGGCGCGGATTGAGCGCCTGGATCAGCCGCTGCGCCGCGCGCAGCGCATCGTCACCGGCGCCGGTGAGGCTTTTCAGGCGCGTGTAGTCGCGCGAGGCGAGCAGCTCGAGGTGCTTGCCGACAATCTCGAGGGCGAGCTTGCGGACCCCGTCATCGGGCAGGTTCTTGATCTGCAGCGACAGGCATTCGGCCGGCGTGCGCGCACCGACGCCGGCGGGCTCGAACTGCTGCAAGTGGCACAGGGCGATCTGCAGCTCTTCCTGCACCGCCCCGGCGTCATCGGGAAGCGGCGCCGGCAGCATTTCCGCGATTTCCTCCAGCGGCTGCGTCAGGTAGCCGTCCTCGTCGAGCGCGTCGATCAGCAGCTCGACGTACAGCCGGTCGCGGGCACCGAGGTTGGTGAGCGTCAGCTGACTGCGCAGATGGTCACGCAGCGTCGGCGTGTCGGCCGTGGCATGGGTACGGTCTCCATCCTCGTCGTCCTCGGGGCCGCGCCAGTTGGCGGCGGCTTCGCTCGGCCAGTCGGGCTCGCCGCTAGCCGGCGTTTCGGAAGGGGAGGTTTCGGCCGGGGTCGAGACCTGCTCTGACGGCGAGCTGCGCGGCGCCTCGTCGCCGCCCGCGGCGTGCTCCCCGTCGTGCTCCTCGCGCTCGAGCGCGGGGTTCTCCATCAGGATGCGCTCGATCTCCTGGTTCAGCTCGACCGTCGACAGCTGCAGCAGGCGAATCGACTGCTGCAGCTGCGGCGTCAGCGTGAGGTGCTGCGAGAGGCGGAATTGAAGCGACGGTTTCATTAAGGGCTGCTGCAGTGTGCGCCGCCAAGACTACATGCGGAAGTTCTCGCCCAGATATACCCGGCGCACGCTGTCATTGTAAACAATCTCCTCGGGGTGGCCCGAGGCGAGCACCGCGCCCTCGTTGATGATGTAGGCGCGGTCGCAGATGCCGAGGGTCTCGCGCACGTTATGGTCCGTTATGAGCACCCCGATGCCGCGCTCCTTGAGGAACCTTATGATGCGCTGGATGTCGAGCACCGCGATCGGGTCGACGCCGGCGAACGGCTCGTCGAGCAGGATGAACGCAGGTCGGGTGCCGAGCGCCCGCGCGATCTCCAAGCGCCGCCGCTCGCCTCCCGATAGTGAGATCGCCGAATGCTTGCGCAGGTGGGCGATGTTCAGGTCCTTGAGCAATTCCGCCAGGCGCGACTCGATTTCGTCGGCCGCCAGGCCTTGCAGCTCGAGGATCGCCTGCACGTTCTCTTCCACCGTCAGGCGGCGGAACACCGAGTTCTCCTGCGGCAGGTAGGAGATTCCAAGGCGGGCGCGGCGGTGGATCGGGAGGTGGGTGAGCTCGCGGCTGTCGAGGTGGATGGAGCCGGCGTCGACCGGGATCAGGCCGACGATCATGTAGAAGCACGTGGTCTTGCCCGCGCCGTTCGGGCCCAGCAGGCCGACCACCTCGCCGCTCGAGACTTCCAAAGACACGTCCTGCACCACGGTGCGCGATTTGTAGCGCTTGCGCAGCCGCTGGGAGCGCAGCTCGCTCATTTACCTGCAGGAGGTTTTGATTGAATGATGGCTTTGACCCGCCCCGGTTTTTCCCCGCCCTTGCCCGAGCTTACCTGGTAGAAGTCGGAGCGCTGGTCGACGAAGATGTAGTCGCCGGCGACCTCGTCGCCGCCGCGGTTGACACGTGCCTTGTCGAACAGCTCGATCTTCTGGTTGCGATCGTCGAGCTCGATGCGCAGCGCTTCGCCCTCGACCCAGATCCCTTCTTTCTCGCCGGCCTTGGCGTCCTGGCGCTGGCGGAAGCGCGCCGGCTTGCCGGTCGCGGTGGCGAGCTGGAAGCCCTCGGCGTCCTGGCGCACGACCAGCCGGTCGGCGGTGAGCCGGATGGTTCCTTTGGTGACCACGACATCGCCCTCGAACACGTTCAGGCGGCGCACGTCGTCGGCGCTCATCTTGTTCGCCTCGACTTGCGTCGGCTTGTCGCGGTCGGCCTTCTCCGCAAGCGCCGGGGTCGTCAAGATGAACAACAGGAAAGCCAGGAACTTCATCTCTTCGGCAGCTCGAGGGAGTTGAAGCGGGCCGTGACATCCGCGCGCAGCACCAGCTCGCCCGACTCGTTGTTGTACTCCATGCCGCGGCCTTGCAGCGAGCGGCTGCCCTCGACGATCTTGACTTCGCGATCGGTGCGCACCAGCGAGCGGTCGCGCAGCACGTGCAGGAATTCCGTGTTCATGCGCGCTTCCGGGCCGTGCGCCGAGGCTTCGCGCACCAGCTGCACGTCGCCGAAGAGGAAGATCTCGTCGCCGTCGCGCGAGAGCTGCCCGCGCTCGGCGCGCACGGTGTAGCGCGGCTCGTTGGGCTTCGACTGCACCACGCGCGGGGCGACCAGGTCCGTGGTGTCGTCGTCGGGGTAGTGCACCATGCGCGTCGCTGACATCATGGTCTCGGCCGCGCCCTCGCGGTTGTAGGTGGTGGTGGTGAAGTTGGTCACGTAGTAGTCGGGATCGTGGCGCCGCGCGGACGCCGGCGTTTCGTCCTCACGCACGGTTCGCTCCAGGTAGAAGGTGAGCAACGCGAGCGCGAGCATCATGCCCAGCGGGAACAGGCGGGTAGTGGAGAATCTCAACGCCGCAACCTCACGTCAGGTATTTTCCCAGCGCGCGATCGAGGGTGCCCTGGGCGCGCATCAGCAGCTCGCACACTTCGCGTACCGCGCCGCGCCCGGCCGCCGCTTGCGCGACGTAGTGCACGCGCGTGCGCACGGCTTCGGGCGCCTCGCGCGGCGCGCAGGCGAAACCGCAGCGCGTGAGCACCGGCAGGTCGACGAGCTCGTCGCCCATGTAACCGGTTTGTTGAACCGTGAGGCGTTGCTGGGCGGTCAGCTGCTGGAATATTTCCAATTTGTCCTCAACGCCCTGGAAGACGGTTTCAATCCCGAGCTCCGCGGCGCGCGTCGCCACCGCGGCGGAGCGCCGGCCGGAAAGCAGCGCGCAACCGACGCCGCTCGCCGCCAGCATCTTGATGCCGTGGCCGTCGTGCGCGAAGAAGCGCTTCAGCTCCTCGCCCCGCGGGCCGTAGAGCAGCGTGCCGTCGGTGAGCACCCCGTCGACATCGAAGATCATCAAGCGCACGCCGCGTGCGCGCTCTTGAACGCCTTCTTTCAAATCACCTTCGCACGGAAGAGATCGTGCATGTTCAACGCACCGAGCAGGGCGCCGCGCTCGTCGACCACCAGCAGCTGGTTGACCTTGTGCTTTTCCATGATCTGCACCGCCTCCACCGCCAGCGCCTCCGGCCGGATGGTGCGCGGCCCGGCGCTCATCAGCTGGTCGACGCGCGCCCCCTTGATCTCGACGCCCTTCTCCAGCGCGCGGCGCAGATCGCCGTCGGTGAAGATGCCGCGCACTTGGCCGGCTTCGTCCACCACCGCGGTCATGCCGATGCGCCCGCGCGTCATCTCCGACACCGCCTGCATGGCGCTCGCGCCGCTTTGCACGCGGGCCACGTCCCCGCCGCGGCGCATCACGTCGGCCACGTGCACCAGCGCCTGGCGCGGCAGCTGCCCGCGGGGATGGCTGCGGGCGAAATCGTCGGCCGAGAAGCCGCGCTTGTCGAGCAGCGCCACCGCGAGGGCGTCGCCAAGCGCGAGCGCCGCCGTGGTGCTCGCGGTGGGTGCCAGGTTATGCGGGCAGGCCTCCTGCGCCACCGCGGCATCGAGGTGCACGTCGGCCTCGCGCGCGAGCGCGGATTCAGGCTTGCCGGTGAGCGCGATCAGCTTGGCGCCGCGGCGCTTCACCAGCGGCACGATCTGCAGCAGCTCCTCGCTCGCGCCCGAGTAGGAGATGGCAATAAACACGTCGCCGGCCTCGACCATGCCGAGGTCGCCGTGGCTCGCCTCGGCGGGGTGCACGAAGTAAGCCGGCGTGCCGGTGCTCGCGAGCGTAGAGGCGATCTTGCGCGCGATATGGCCCGACTTGCCCATGCCACTCACTACCACGCGCCCCTTGCGTTGATGAATCAGCTCCACCGCATCGAGAAATTTCTGATCGATGCGCTCGATCAGCGCGCGCACCGCTTCGGCCTCGATCGCGAGCACGCGGCGCGCGAGCGCGAGCACCGAGCTGGAAGCGGTTTTCCCTACGTCAACAGCCGCCCGTATCATGCGGGGGAGTATAGCCCATGGACCATAGCGCAATGAGTGGAGAAGCGGCTCTGCTGTCGGTGCTGATCCTCCTCGCCTCCAGCGTGCTTGCGGTCGCCGCGTGCCGCAGCCTGCGCGTGCCGCCGACCATCGGCTACCTCGTGACCGGCGTTGCCCTCGGGCCGCATGCGCTCGGCGTGGTGTCGGAAGGCGAGGAGATCAACCGCCTCGCCGAATTCGGCGTGGTGTTCCTCATGTTCTCCATCGGCCTCGAATTCAGCCTGACCAAGCTGAAGACGATGCGCCGCCTCGTGTTCGGGCTCGGCGGCGCGCAGGTCGCCGGCACCATCGCGCTCGCGGTCGGCGGCGCGGCGCTGCTCGGCGCGCCGTGGCAGGCCGGCCTCGCATTGGGCGGGATCCTCGCCATGTCCTCGACCGCGATCGTGTCGAAGCTGATGGTGGAACGCGGCGAGCTCGACAGCGCGCACGGGCGCGAGGTCATCGCGGTGCTGCTGTTCCAGGACCTCGCGGTCGTGCCGCTGCTGGTGCTGATCCCGGTGCTGGGCCAGCCGGCGGACGCCATCGGCCTCGCGATGGCGGCGGCGCTTGCCAAGGCGGCCGCGGCGCTGACGCTGGTCATCCTCGGCGGGCCGCGGCCGATGCGCGCCTGGCTGCGGGTGGTGGCGCGGCGCCGCTCGAACGAGCTGTTCGTGCTCAACGTCATCCTGATCACGCTGGTGGCAGCGTTCATTACTGCGGCGGCCGGGCTGTCGCTGGTACTCGGCGCGTTCCTCGCCGGGATGCTGATCTCGGAAACCGAGTACCGGTTTCAAGTCGAGCAGGACATCAAGCCGTTCCGCGACGTGCTGCTCGGGCTGTTCTTCATCACCGTGGGCATGATGCTCGACCCGCGCCTGGTCGCGGCGCAGTTCTGGCTGGTGTTCGCTTTCCTCGCGGTCCTGCTGCTCGGCAAGTTCGCGCTGATCGCGGCGCTCTCGCGTGGGTTCGGCGCCAACACCGGCAGCGCGCTGCGCGTCGGCCTCGCCCTCGCGCAAGGCGGCGAATTCGGCTTCGTGCTCCTGACGCTCGCCGGCATCGCCGGTATCGTGCCCGCGCAGTTCCTGCAGCCGCTGCTCGCCGCCATGATCCTGTCGATGCTCGGCACGCCGTTCATCATCGCCGCGAGCGACAAGATCGTGCTGCGCCTGTCACGCGCGGAATGGATGCAGCGCTCCCTCGAGCTGCATCGCGTCGCGGTGCAATCGCTCGAGGCCGAGCGCCACGTCATCATCGTCGGCTACGGGCGCAACGGCCAGCGCCTCGCGCGCCTGCTCGACGCCGAGGGCGTGCGCTATATCGCGCTCGATCTGGACCCGGAGCGCGTGCGCGAGGCCGTCGCCGGCGGCGACACCGTGGTGTTTGCCGACGGCCTGCGCCCCGAGGCGCTCTCCGCCGCCGGCATCTCGCGCGCGGCGGCCGTGGTGCTCACGTTCGCGGATGCCGCGGCCGCGAAGCGCGTGCTCGCGCATCTCCACGAGCTCAATCCCGCCGTGCCGGTCATCGTGCGCGCGCGCGACGAAGCCGACATCGAGCCGCTCACCGCCGCCGGCGCTTCCGAGGTGGTGCCGGAGGCATTCGAGTCCGGGCTGATGCTCGCTTCGCACACGCTGGTGTGGGTCGGCGTGCCGCTCAGCCGGGTGATGCGGCGCGTGAGCCAGGTGCGCGGTGAGCGTTACGGACTGCTGCGCGGCCTGTTCCAGGGACGCGACCGCGACGAAGGCGAAGGCGACTCCGCGGCGGCACGCCTGCACGCGGTCACGCTCGAACCCGGCGCCAGGGCGCTGGGCCGCCGGCTCGATGCTCTCGGCCTGCAGGCGATGGGCGTGGAAGTCAGGGCGGTGCGTCGGCGCGGCGCGAAGCCGAAGCTGCAGCCCGCCGAGGCTGGCGAGCTGCAGGCGGGCGACGTGGTGGTGCTGCTAGGGCCGCCGGAGGCGCTCGCCGAGGCGGAGGAGCGCCTCGCGGCCCGCTGAAGAACTAGAGGTCTGTTACAGCGCGCGGCACAGCACGTAGATGTTGGTGCTGGTTTCAGCGTAGGCCGGGGTCGCGACCTGGCCGACGCCGATCGCCGGGTTCGGCGCCGTCTGGAGCAGCGCCCGCACGGTGCCGAGGTTGGAAGCGCCGTCGTCCATCTGCGTGTCGACCGCGATCGCGATCTTGTCCGGCAGGTTGGCCGAACACATGATGAGGCCGACAAAACCGTTGCCGCCCGCGGCGTTGAGCAGGGTCGGACCGGCGGCAGCGTCGCCGGTTTGGACGCCGATCATTCCGGTGACCGCGTTAAACGGCTGCTGCGTGCCGGTACCCGACACGAAGCCCGCGCGACGCAAATGATCCCACCAGCGGCGCGATTCACCCGCGGCGCCCGCGGCGTCCGCGGCGAGATTATAGGCACCGCCCACCACGCCGTCGCCGGTGCCGGCGGTCGCGGCCGGCGCTACTGCCCAGCGCGTCGCGGCATTCGGATCGTCGCCCGGAATCGCGCGATAGCGGTCCTGGTAGCCGTGGTACGCGGCCGAGACGCCCGAGAAGTCGGCGATCACGTTCTTGATCTTCGCCTGGGTGATCATTTCCTGGCCTTTCAGGATGCCGCCGAGCAGCAGCCCGATGATGACCAGCACGATCGCGATCTCGACCAGCGTGAAGCCCGTTTGCCTTGCTTTCATGCGCGTTCTCCCTCTTGGGGCGATCCAAGTAACCCAGCTTTACGCAACCCCCGTGCCAAGATTGTCATTGTTCTAAAACAGGGGCTTAACTCACATCTCATCGCGGCAGAACGTCGAAATGCCGACAGGTGCGTTGGGGCGCCGACACTAGCGTCGCGTCCGCGACTCGAGCTCGTGCAGCCGCTGTTTCAGGAAATCGAGCTCCGCCGGATCGGCGATCCTGCCGCTCGCGAGCAGGCCGCCGAGCATGATGCGAGCCGCCTCGAGCTCGTTCATGTCCTCGAGGATGAAGATCTCCATCTGCCTTGCCCATAGCGGCACGTCGGCCGCGGTGGTGTGGCGATCGATGGCCGCGGCGTAGCGTCGAGCCAGGGGCAGGTCCTTCAGCCGGTGCTTGGCGAGCAGGGCGGCGTGCGCGAGCCACGGCCAGCGCCGGTTCGGGTCGAGCAGGAATTGTTCGTGGATGAGCTCGAGCATCATGCTCGCGCGCGCTGGGTCCGGGTGCTCGGCATAAACGCGCGCCGCTGCGAACAAGGGATATTGCCCACGCGGATCGAGCTCGATCAGGGCGCGTAGCCAGGCGGCAAGGCGCGCGTAATCCAGCGCCTGCAGGTCGAATGCCTGTAGATACAGCATGCCCAGCCGCGCCGCGGCTTGCGTTTCGCCGAAGGTCGCGAGGCGCAGCGCGCGCGCGGAGGGCGCCGGCGGCAGCTCGTCGTCGGCGAGGCGCGGCCGGCCGAGTGCTGCGTGCCAGGCCGCCTGCGCGGCGAGGCTCGCGGCGAGCAGGACGAGGATCCAGGCCGGGACGGCGCGCGTCATACGTTGCGGCGATGGAAGTCGAATAGCCCCGCAGCGGTCAGCAGGACGATGTAGACGGCCAGCGCGGCCAGCGCCGCGGTGTATTCGCCGAGCGGCGGCGCGTCGTAGACCAGCCACTCGGTGCGCGTCGCGGCGTCCACGCGGGGCAGCACGAAGGCGATGGCGTCGACCGCGCCGCGCGCGAGCCAACCGGGCCACGTGTCTGCCGCGAGCGGCGTGCCGGCGAGCACCTGGATTGCGGGCATGGCGCGGGCGAGCAGGTAGAGGCCCGCCGTGGCGGCGATGGCGGCGACCACCGTGGACAGCGTCATGGCGAAAAAAAGCGCGGCTGCGGCGATCAGTGCAGCCTCGATGGCGAGCGAGATGCCCCAGAGCGCGACCTGCAGCGGCGGCGCCCAGGGAAGCAACGCCGCAGAGAAGATCGCGGCTAAAGCAGTGCCGCAGCCGACGAAGCCCGCGAGGCGTCCGAGATAGTGCGTGGTGCGCGAAAGCGGCAGCGAGAGCATGAGCTCGAGGCCCTTGTCCTGGATCTCGCGCAGCGTGCCGGCGGTGACTTGCGCGGCGACGAGGAAGACGGCGCACGCGCGCAGCACCCCGGCCAGCACTGCGAGTTGCAGCGCCGCGGTTTCGGTGAGCGCGACCTGCGAAAGAAAAACCGCGGCAGCGAGGCCGATCGCCAGAGCGCCCGCGGCGAGCCATGGCAATCCGCCGCGGCAGGCTTCGAGCAGGACCGAGCGGGCGAGCGTGGCGGCGGGCATGCGGAGTTGTGGACTAGACTAGTCGCGGGGGATTGACTGTGCAACTGACCGCGGCCCGGGCGCCGATTCTTACGCGCATCGCCAACATGGCCTGGGCCTTCAGCCAGCGCTACTGGCGCGTGGTCCTGGTGGCGATGCTCGCGCTGCTGCACATCGCGGTGTTCCGTGGTGTGGCCGATCCGTGGGCGCGCGCGTTGCTGCTGGCGCATCTCGGCCTGCTCCTCCTGTGGCAACCGTTCCTGCGCGGCGAGCAGCGCGTCTCGCCGGTCCAGGGCGTGATCCTCGCGCTGGTCGCGAGCGCAGTGATGCTGCGGCTCGACTGGTGGTTCCTCGCCTTCTGGGTGGTGGTGCTCGCCGGCCTGGTCGGCGGCAAGGTGTACCAGCAGCATGCACGCTGGCAGCGGCGCTGCTACCTCGTGGTGCTCGCCTACCTGCTCGCGCTGCTCGCCATCGCCATCCTGCCGGAGATCGCGCCCCGGCGCGAAATCGAGGCCGACGTGCGCGCGTATGCCGAGTACGTGCTGCCCTTCGCGTTCGTGCTGATCGCGCTGTTGCCTTCGGAGCCCGATTCGGCCGACGCGCCGCACATCATCGACTTTTTCTACAGCGTGTTCGTGATGCTGGTGATCATGGTCGTGATCCTGGGCAGCTTCACCTTCATGAGCGTGACGCGCACGCCGTATCTCGAGGCGCTGACCGCCACCATCTTCGTCACCGCCGGCGCCATGCTGCTCGTCGCCTTGGCATGGAATCCGCGCAGCGGCGGCGGCATCGACGTGTTTTTTTCCCGCTACCTGTTCTCGATCGGCCTGCCGGTGGAGAAGTGGATGCAGGTGCTCGCCGAGCTGCTGCAGGTGGAAGCCCGGCCCGAGCGCTTCCTGAGCGAGGCAGTCGCGGCGCTGCTGCGCGTGCCGTCGGTGGCCGGGGTGCGCTGGCGTGCCGGGGAGAGCGCGGACGAGCAGGGGATTCGCACGCCGCATGGGGTTGACTACGCTTCGAGCGAGCTCGCGCTCACCATCTTTTCGCGCTATCGCCTCGGACCGACACTGCGCTGGCACCTGCACCTGCTGGGTCAGCTGCTGGGCGAGTTCTACGTCGCCAAGCTGCGCGAGGAAAAGCTGCGCCAGGCGAGCTATCTGCAGGCGGTGCACGAGACCGGCGCGCGCATGACGCACGACATCAAGAACCTGCTGCAGTCGCTCTCGGTGCTGACCTCGGTGGCGGCGCGCGACGACGGCCGGGATTCGGCGCAGCTTCAGGCGCTGCTGCGCCGTCAGCTGCCGCTCATCGAGCGCCGCCTGTCCGAGACGCTGGAGAAGCTGCAGCGCCCGCAGGAAGGCCGCGAGCACTACGTGGCCGCGCGCCCCTGGTGGGAGTCGCTCGCGCGCCAGTACCGCGGCGAGGGGGTGGAATTCGAGCCGGCCACGCCGCCGCCGGGCGTGCGGCTGCCGCGCTCACTGTTCGACAGCGTGGCCGACAACCTGATCCGCAACGCACTATCGAAGCGCGCTGCCGATGCGGATGTGCGCGTACGCGTAGCCCTTGAATGCGGCGAGCGCGTGGCGCTGCGTGTTTGCGACAGCGGCGCCGCGATGCCGGCGGACATCGCCGCCAGCGTGCTGCGCGCGCCGGTGAGCTCGCGCAGCGGCCTGGGCATCGGCCTGTACCAGGCGGCGCGCCAGGCCGAGGCCAGCGGCTATCGCCTGGTGCTGGAGTCCAACCGCGACGGAAAAGTCTGCTTCGCGCTGAGCGGAAAGCCGGCTTAGGGCAGCACGCCGGCAGAGATCATGCGGCCGTAGAACTGCCCCACCGGGATCCACAAGAGCAGGTCGTCATACTCGCCGCCGACCGCACCCTGCGGGCGCATGTCGTGCCAGACGAAGGCGGCATTGTTGTTCAGCGGCGCTGGCAGGCGGTGCTTGTTGTTGATCTGCTCGTCGATGTTGCCCGCGGGCATGGTCGCCAGGTTCTTGCCCTGCGACCACACGACTGCGGCGACGACCGTCTGGTTGGTCACGACGTTCGCAGCCGGGCCGCAGGTCGGCGTCGCGGCGTTGAACCCTGCCCCGAGGGCCGAGTTGCATAGCAGCAGATCGCTCGGCATCGTGGTAATGCCGTTGGTTTTGAGGTTCGCCGTATGCGTGAAGTGGGGCACCGTGCCGGCATTGATTGTCTGCGCCACGGCGTAGCGGATGCGATGGCCCCAGGCGTCGAGCGCGTAACCGCTGCCGTCCGTCGGCTGGAACCCGAGGGTGCGGCCGGGAAGGTACCCGGTGTAGCCGTCGCTGCAGGCGCCGCCGCCAGCGGGCATGGCGCCGCCGCCAGCCGGCATCTCGTCGCCGCCGTCGCCCGCGGCATTGCAGGCCGGGAAGTTCGAGCAGCGCGCCGGGCACGGCAACCGGCCGTTGACGATGGCGAAGCTGAGCAGCCCCTCCTTCGCCTGCTCCAAGCGCCGCAGCGTCTCATCGCGGCCGCGCGCCTCGCTTTGCGCCGACAGCGTGTACATCAGGCTGCTGATCAGGATCGCGACGATGGTGAGCACCACCGCCAACTCGGTGAGGGTGAAGCCCCGATCGCGTCGCGTCGGCATCAGTTCGCGTCAATCACCGCGATGCGGTCGTTGAAGCCCCGGTTGATCATCTGGGTCGGGTCGCGGCTGGCGAAGGAGGTGTTCAGGTCGCTGTTGCTGCCTTCCAGCCAATCGGTCAGGGTGCCGTTGGGACGCGCGGTTCCGTTCAGGCTGCGGCCGGAGATCACCAGGAGGCCGCGCTGCGTATTGCCCGGGTTCATGAACGCGACCGAAAGGCACGTGCCCCCGGTGGTGCAGTTGCGCGGCGCCGCGCCCGCCGGCGAGACGCTCTGCGCCACCGCGTAGTAGGAAACCTGGTGCCAGTTGTTGCGGAAGAACCAGCTGAAAGTCGCGTCGGTGGAATCGAGGATCGGATGGTCGGCGAGGAAGGCGATCGGGACCGAGAGGGTTTCGAGCTTGCAGACTTGAAGGAGGCCGAGCACGCCGCACAACAGGTCGCCGAGCAAGCCGCCGAAGCCCACTCCGCCGCCGACGGCGGCCTCGGCGTTCAAGGTGATGGTGGCCGAACCGCTGGCGTTGAGCACGCCGCCAGAGGTGCGCGGCGCGGCGTTCACGTTGGTCATCGCCGCTGCGTTGTTGAGCTGCCGCAGCGCCATGCCGACGTTGGCGGCCGTGGCGGTGAGCGTGAACGGCATATTGCCGGCGGGGCAGATGATGAAGCAGCGGCGGTAGAAGTCGCAATCCACCGTCGTGGCGGTGGTGGTGCAGGTTGCCGAGTTGATCCCCGCCCCGGCGAGTGAAGCCGCGCTCCAGGCCACGAAGGTGGGGTCGCAGCGCGGGCCGGCGGTGCCGGGATCACAGGCAATGCCGGAGCCGGGTATCGTCTCGGAGAAGCTGGCGGGCAGCAGGCCGCCAGACGTCGCCGTCGCCGCGCTGCCTTGGAACTTGTCGAATGGGGCCAGCGTGGGATTGCCGAACGGCGCGGCGAATGGCAGCGCCGGGTTCGCCGGCCAGGCACCGGTCGAGTAGACGGTGCGCAGCTGCGGCGCGAACTGGCGCTCGAAGCGCGAGGCCACGGCAGCTTCGATTCCAGGCAAGATCTCGGCGCCACTGATCGACAGCACCTGATCGTTGAACGACTCCGCGGGGCCGGCGCTCTGGAACGCTGTGTTTGCCGGCGTGGTCGCGTTCTCGCACTCGAGGTAGTCGCGCAGGTCGATGGCTGGCGAGGGCGTGGTGCGGCTCTGCACCCGCGCGTTACAGCCGGCGGCGGCCGCGACCTGCAGCGGCCGTCCCGGCGCGATGATCAGCGCGACGATGTCGCCGGTGGCGTCGAGCGTGAGCTGACCTGTCGAGTTCGAATTGATGACGGTGTTGGTCGCTGCGTTGGGCTTCGCCCAGGCCGGCGATACCACGTACCAGAGCGGCTCGCCGGCGATGTCGCGCCATTTGTCGAGGCCGAGAGTCCGCCAGGGCAGCCGGCCGACGGCGGGCAGCGTGCAATTGCCCGCGGCGATGCCTTCGTTCGCGGTGCCGATGTTGCCGGCCGCCTCGGGACACGGCAGCCGTCCCGGGTCGTTCTCGGTGGTCATCGCGGTGCGGTGCGCGACGTAGCCGATGAGCGCGCTTTTCGCTTCTTGCAGGATGCGCGCGTTGTGCGTCCGGTCCAGCGCCGTGCGGTTGATCGGCGTGCTGATCAGGGTCACGCCCCACCAGGCGGCGCCGAGGATCAGCACCGCGAGCATCGCCATCAACGCTGCGCCGCTTTGCTGCGCGCGCAGCTTGACTTCGCGATTCATTTGCGCGCCGGGGCCGCCTGCACGCGACCGCCCTCGCCAAGAACGTCGCGCACCTGGCCGGTGCTGCGGTCGAGCACTTCGCCGGGGCGCAGCTCGACGCGCTGGCCGCCTTCGCCGGCGGGCACCGGCACCCGCCCGCCGCGGCGCTCGGGGTCGATCACCGGCGCGTCGGCCGTGCCTTCGAGCATGGCGTCGCCGTTGACGAATACCGTCGAGCGCCCGCCCGAGCGCTTCACGTAGCCGTCGAGGCGGGTGGTCGGCGACACAGTGGTCACCGCCGGCCGGTCGGGCACGCGCGCCTTGCGCCGCGCGTCGAGCGCCGCGCGCTGCTCGGGCGTGAAAAACAGGCGGCCGAGTTCCTGGGAACTCGCATCAGCAACGATCCCCGCAAACAAGATTGTGGATAGAAGGGCGCGCTTCATCCCTTCGCCGCCCGGTCGATGATGGTGATGAGGTCGAGGTCGCACTCGCCGCGCAGGCGCGGTGAAATCTGGATGCCGGCCGGCGGCTGGGCGATGCGGGTCAGCGAGCACTGGCGCACCGCGTAGTAGGCGTTGCCGGAAGCGCGCAGGTCGGCGAGGAAGCGCAGCAGGTCCTCCTCGTGCAGGAGCGCGAGCTGCACGCGCATCGCGCTGGCGAAGAACTCGACGTTACCCGGTTTGCCCGGCGCCGAGACCAGCAGCCGCTGGCGGTCGACGCGATACGAAAGGTCGAGCAGCTCGCGCTGCTTGCGGATGCGGGTGATGGCGTCGGCCCACTCGAGGCGTCGCTCCTCGCCGAGGATGTTGAGCTGCTGGAGGCGCTTGTAGACGTCAAGCTTCTCGATCACCTCGCGCTCCTCCTCGGAAATGCGCGCGAGGCGCTCGGTGGCCTGCTGGCGCTCGGCCTGCGCCGCCTGCGCCTGCCGCTGCGCTGCGCCGAGCGTGGCGTCGGCGCCCCCGATCAGGCCGGCGCCGGCCGCGACCAGCAGCGCGGCGAAGAGCGCGGGCAGCGCGAGCTTGCGCAGCTCGTCGGGGGTGAAGGTCACGGCAGCCTCCGCGTCAGCGTGATGGTGAAGCGCGGCGCCTCGCTCGACTCGGCCGCGCCGATGTCGCCGGTGAGCGTGCCCTCCGAAGTGATATCGAATGGTAGCTGGGTACGCGCGAGCTCGTAGCCGCCGCTTGCCAGGGCCTCGGCGAAGCGCTGCACCTGCGCGGTAATGCCGCGGTAGTCATTGCGCTGCGTCGCGTTGACCCGCCCGGAGAGGGCGAATTGCACGATCGCCTCGCCTTGGGCCGCGGGTTTTGCTTCGGTGGGGGGAGGTTTCGCGCCTCGCGGGTCGGCGGGCTTGCCCACACTCCAGTTGATCAGCTCGACTTCCATCTGCGGGAAGCGGTCGAGCACCCGCGCGGCGTGGACGAACGCGGCGTCGGGCGAGGCGCTGCGCTCGGCGATGCGCCGGAACTCCACGACGGTTACGCGCAGGTTCTCGGTGGTCGTCTGCGTCACCGGGAAGGTGGCCGTAATGCGCTCGTACTGCTGCGTCGCCGCGCGCGCTTCGCGCGTTTGCGACTCGGCGCGTTCGCGCGCGTTCATTGCCTCGAGCCAGCGGTTGCCGCTGAAGAGAGCGCAAACGGCGAACACGGCGGCGCCGGTCGCCACGATGCCGCGCTGCAGCTGCCAGATGGAATAGTTGCGTCGATCCGCGCTGCTGGCGAACTGCTCGCGCGGCGGCTTGCGCGCCGCGAGCCGGAGATAGAGCGCTTCGGCGCCGATGCCCTCGGGCGTAGCGCGCAGACCGACGGCGCGCAGGGCGTCGGCGCCGTCGACGGTCTGGAAGGAAACGCGGGCGTCCGACACCAGCATCTGTTCGAAGAGCGCGCGCTCCCCCGGCGGGGCGACGACCAGCGCGCGCAGCGGCCCGCCGTCGCGCGGCAGGGCGCGCAGCGTGGTCAGGTACTGGGTGAGGCGCAGCGTCTCCGAGCGCACGAACGCCGCCAGAGCCTGCGCCGGCACCATCTCGACGATGCGCTCAAGGCGCGCGAAGCGCAGCTTGCCGCCGTCGATGAAGCACTGGCGCAGACCGGCACGGTCGGCGGTTACCACCAGCGCTCGCGCGCCACGGGCGCCAAGGCGCGCCGCGAGGAGCGGGGCGAGCAGCGGCACGGAGTACACGCCGGCCAGCCGCGCCCCCGCTTCCGCGAGCGCATCGAGCCAGGGCACGAACTGCAGGGTATTGGTGAACGACGTGAGCAACAGCTTCTCGTTGCGGCGCTGTGGCGTTTGCACCGGGCCGAGCGACAGGGCTGCGGCGAGGCGTGTGTCGCGGTAGCGCTGGGCGAGGCGGCGCTCGACCACCGCCACGCGGTCGCTGCCGCGCAGCCAGGGCACCTGCTCCTCGTGGAAATCCTCGCCGGCCAGGTCGGCGAGCACGGCGAATAGTGCGCCGCGCCGCCCGCGCAGGAACTCTCGGAAGGCGCTCACGCCGAGGTCGTCGCCGGAGAACTTGGCTTCGAGCTCAAGCTTGCCGCGCGCCGCGGTGTAGAGGTAATGATCCGCCGCGGTGAAGTAGAGGAGGTGGCGCACCGCCATCAGAACTTCATTTTCGAGATGGCGTCGTACACCGGTCCGAGCACCGACAGCATCACCCATCCGAGGATCGCGCCCAGTACCACGGTGAGCAACGGCTCGATCATCGCCTGCACCTTGGCGATCGACTCGCGCACCTCGCGGTTGTAGAAGTAGCTGACGTTGAGCAGCGCGGTGTCGAGCTTGCCGGTGCCCTCGCCGATGCGCATCATGCGGATCACCAGCGGCGGGAACAGCGACAGATCCTGGAATGCCGCGGTCAGGTTCTTGCCCTCGGCGATCTGCTGCCCGGCCTTGCGCAGCGCGCGCTCGAGCGGACGGTTGCCGACGATCTCCTCGCAGCTGCGGATCGCGTCGAGCACCGTGATGCCGGAGCTGTACATCATGGCAAAGCTCGAGGCGAAGCGCGACAGGATGATCTTGCGCAGAATCGGGCCGATCACCGGCATGGAGATCTTGTAGCGATCGACCGCGTACTCCACCGCCGGGTTGGTCCGGATCGCGAGCTTCAGGCCGAACCAGGCGACGAACGGCGCGGCGAGAATCGCCCACCAGTAGCCGACGAAGAAGCTCGACACCGCCATCAGGATGCGGGTCTGCAGCGGCACCTCCTGCCCCATGTTGCGGATGAAGCCGGTCATCTGCGGCACGAGGTAAATCATCAGGAAGAAGGTGACGATGAGCACGATGCTGCCGACGAACGCGGGGTACATGGCGAGCTTCTTGGTCTGCGCGGCGAGCTCGTCCTCCCACTTTAGCGACTCCGAGAGGCTCTGCAGCACGTCGGCCAGCTTGCCGGTGGCCTCGCCCGAGCGCACCAGGCTGACGAACACCCGGCCGAAGACGTTGGGGTAGTCCGCGAGCGCCTGCGACAGGTTCTGGCCGCCCTGGATCGATTCGATCAGGCCCGACACCACCTCGCGAAAGCGCGGATTCTCGAGGCTGTCGCGCAGGTCGGTCAGCCCTTCGACCAGGGGCACGCCGGCGGTGGCGAGCTGCTCGAGATGGAAGCAAAAGTTGATCAGGTCCTGGCGCGTGACCTTGCCGCCGCCGAACAGGCGCGCCATGTCGCTCGCCAGCGTGCCGCCCACCAGGTCGAGCTCCATGCGCTGCAGGCGCTGCTCGAGGTCGAACAGGTTGATCGCCTCCAGCCGGCCGACGACCGCCTTGCCCTGCGCGTCGATCGCCTTGTAGCTGAAGAGTGGCATGACTAGGCCATGCGGTCCGTCAGATCGACCACGCGCATCACCTCATCCAGCGAGGTCGATCCCCCGCGCACCAGGCGCACGCCGTCGTCGGCGAGGGTCTTGAAGCCGTTTGCGCGCGCCGCCGTGAGGATCTCGCGGGCGGTGGCGCGCCGCGCGATGAGCTCATCGATGCCCGAGTCGATCTTGAGCAGCTCGAGGATGCTCTGGCGGCCGTTGTAGCCCTGGTATTCGCACTTCTCGCAGCCGACGGCGCGGAAGATGGCGGCCGGCTCGGTGGGCGAGAGGCCCAGCAGGCGACGGTCCTTGGCGTCCGGCTCGTAGGACTGGCGGCACGTGCGGCACAGGCGCCGGACCAGCCGCTGGCCGATGATGCCGATGATGTTGCCGGCGAGGATGTCGGGCACGATGCCGATGTCGAGCAGGCGCGGAAAGGCGCCCACCGCGGAGTTGGTGTGGAGGGTCGAATACACCTGGTGACCGGTCATGGCCGCGCGGAATGCCATCTCGGCGGTGTCTTGGTCGCGGATCTCGCCGACCAGGATGACATCTGGATCCTGACGCATCATCGCGCGGATGCCGTTGGCGAAGTCGAGCTTGGCCGCCTCCGACACCGAGGTCTGGCGGATCAGCGTCATTGGGTACTCGACCGGGTCCTCCAGGGTCATGATGTTCACCCCGTCGGAGTTGATGTGGTTGAGCACCGAGTAGAGCGTGGTGGTCTTGCCGCTGCCGGTCGGGCCGGTCACCAGGATGATGCCCTCGGGCCGCGCGAGCATGCGCTTCAGCAGCTCGAGCTGCGATTCTTCCAGGCCGAGCTTGTCGAGCGGCACGATGCCCTTTTGCCGGTCGAGAATGCGCAGCACCAGGTTCTCGCCGTGCGTCGTGGGCAGGCTGGCGACGCGGAAATCGATCACCCGGCCGGCCATGGTCGCCGAAATGCGGCCGTCCTGCGGCGCGCGCGTCTCGGCAATGTTCATCTTCGCCATCACCTTGATGCGCACCGCCATCGCCGGCCAGTACGTCTTGTGCAGCGAACGGATCTGGCGCAGCACGCCGTCGATCCGGTAGCGGATGCGCAGGAAGTTCTGCTCGGGCTCGAAGTGGATATCGGAGCCGCCGCGCTCCACCGCGTCGGCGAGCAGCGCCGAGATCAGGCGCACCACCGGCTGCGAGTACTCGTCGCCCTCGGCGACCGTGGCGTAGTCGACCTCGCCGGTCTCGATTTCCTTGAGGATGCCGTCGATCGAGAACTCGTGGCCGTAGTAGTGCTCGATCGCGCGCTCGATCTCCGATTCGCCGGCCAGGCGCAGCTCGATCTCGTACTCGCCCTTGAGGTGCGCCCGCAGCTGGTCGATCGCCACGATGTTGTTGGTGTCGGAGAGGGCGACCATGAATTTGCGCTGGCTGCGGTCGAGTGCCACCGGGAACATGCGGTTGCGCCGCGCCATTTCGCGCGGCAGCTGCTTGAGCGCCGCCGGGTCGACGATGATGCGCGCGAGGTCCACCGACTGCAGTCCCAGCTTCTCGGACAGCGCGTCGCGCAGCGTCGCTTCCGAGACGAAGCCGAGCTGCACCAGCAGCTTGCCGACCGGGATGTGCTGCTTGGTCTGCTCGAGCAGCGCGATGCGCAGCTGGTCCTCGGTCAGAATCCCCTGGTCGATCAGGATCTGGCCGATATGGCGCTTCGCCTGCGGCGGAACCGGCTGGTTCATTGGAGGATCATAAGGGGGCTGTTCATGAAGCCACTGTCAACAATTCCCATGCACGTTGTCAGCTTCCTTCAGCGGGTGAGCTGCGCGGCGCGGGTCTCGGCGCCGGGCAGATCGAAGCGGGCGCCGCGCGCCTTGGCGAGCGCGATGGCGCGCTGGTAATAGTCGAGCGCGAGCTTCGGCTGGCGCAGCTGGTCCAGGCTCACCGCGAGGTTGTAGGCGAAATCGGCGTTGTCCGGCTCGGCGGTATACGCCCTGAAGTATTCCTGCTGGGCCTCGGCCCAGCGGCCCTGCTGCGCAAGCTGATTGCCGAGGGTGAAATTGAGCACGTGCGACCCCGGATTGTCGGCCAGCACGGATTTCACCCGGCTCTCCGCGGCCACCGGATCCGTGCGCCCGGCGCGCAACGCGATGAGGGCTGCCAGTGCGTGCGAATCGCGCGGATCGGATTGCAGCAGGCGCAGGTAGCCGGCCTCGGCATGCTCGAAACGTCCCGCGCGCACGTCGAGCGCGGCGAGGCCGAGCAGCGCGTCGCGATTCGCCGGTTCCTCGCGCAGCGCGTGCTGGTACTCAGTACGCGCGCTGGCGAGATCGCCCGCGAGGTAGGCGGCGTAGCCGCTGGTGATGTTCGGATGCACCTGTGGCGCCGGCCGGCTCGACGTGATCTCGGTCGCGGGTGCGGGGCGGGGTGCCTGGAGTCGCGGGGTCTCCGGCGCGCGCTGTATCGGCGGCAGCGGAATCGCCGGCGCAGGCTGCGCAAGCGCTGGCGGCGCCGGGGGGGTCGGCTGCGGCGCGGGCTTCGACGGGGTTGAGGCCGGGAGGCCGGGAATCGCCGCCGCTGGCACTTGCGGCACCAGGCTCGGCGTGGGCTTCAGATCCGCGGCTGCGACCTGCGTCTCGCCTGCCGGCGGAGGCGGGTTGCGGTTGACCAGCGCCGCCGGCGGTTGCAGCTGAAGCCAGAAATAGACCACGGTGCCGACGGCGAACACGCCGAGCGCGCCCATGGTGATGTAGAAGGGCAGGCGCGGGTTGGGCTCCCGGAACTTTGCCTCGAAGACCTTGCGAGCGCTGGCGCGGCCGCCCGCCTCCGCGTCGGCCGTGGGTGCGGGTCGCGCGGCCGGCGCGGCCTCGCGCGGCGGCCGGTTCTCGCGCTCCGTCGGCGGCGCGGGCTTGGCCGGCTGCTCGTCGCCCTCCAGCGCGAGGGGCTGGCGGATATCGGGTAGCTGGTCGCGCGTGACCACCGCCTGCTCGGGTAGCGGAGCGGGCTCGGCGATCGCAGGCTCGCCGCGCGCGCGGCGCTGCGCCTCCTCCTTGGCCCTTTCCGCCTTCTTCAGCGCCTCGAGCAGCAGGCTCATGGCTCAGTCGACCGCGGCGGCGCTGCGCGGCCTGCTCGGATTGGGCTTGCTGAAAAAATCCGCGCCGGGAAGGAGCTGGCGGTAGCCGGCGTAGTCGCCGTCGATGCTCGCGTCCTTGATCACCACCGCGCGCAGGAAGATCACCAATTCCGTTTTCTGGTTGCCATCCCTGCGCTGCGAGAAAATCTGCCCGATCCCCGGCAGGTCGCGCACGCCGGGAATCGTGTCCTCGATGTTGGTGACGGCGTCCTGCATCAGCCCGCCGAGCACCGCGACTTGGCCGCTCTGCACGCGCAGCACCGATTCCATCTCGCGCGTCTGGATCACCGGCACCAGGCTGGTGACGCCGGCGATGGCGAGGCTCGGGTTGGGGTCGGCGACGTCGCCGATCTTGCGCGAAATGGTCGGCCGCAGGTTCAGCACCACGGTATCGGTATCGCTGATCTGCGGCACCAGGCTCATGATGAAGCCCACCGGCACCGAATTGAGCGTGGTGGTGAAGGTTGAAATACCTGGCCCACCCACGGTAGGCGCGGACTGCGTCGCCTGGATGGTGAAATAGACCAGGTTGTCGACCACCTTCAGCACCGCGGTCTGGTTGTTGAGCACGCTGATCTTGGGGCTGGAGAGCACGCGCACGTCGCCGAACGACTCGAGGAACTTGAGCGCGAAGTTGAAGTTGAGGCTGGTGATCGCCCCGCCGAACACGAATGCATTGGTATTGATGCCCGCAGGGGTGTTGGCGGAGGACTGGCCGAACTCGAGGCCGCTCGCGCCCTGGTTGAAGCTCGGCACGCCGGTCGAGGTCACGCCGCCCGAGCGCAGCCGCTGCCAGTCAATGCCGCGCTGGTACTGGTTGTTGAGCTGCACCTCCGCCACCGTCGCCTCGATCAGTACCTGGCGGCGTGCGTTGGTCATCACGTTGTCGAGGAACTCCTGCACCTTCTCGTGCTGGCGGGACGTGGCGCGGATGTTGAGGATTCCCGTCTCCGGGTTGGCGATGACCGAGGCGGCCTCGCGGAACGTGGCGACCGGCGAGGGCGGCGGCGTGCCCGGGGTGGCGGACGGCGTGGCAGGCGCACCGCCAGGCTGCGCCGCCGAGGTGGTCGACGGTGGCGGTGGCGGCGGCGCGGCGGGGATCACCTTGTCGGTCTCCTGCAGGATCTCCTTGATGTTCGCGACCAGCGTGTCCCAGAACTTGTTGGCCGATATCGAATTGATGGTGGCGGTGGAATTGTTCTGCCCGCTCGCTCCCTGGCCCACCAGGCCGCCGGTGACCTGGGTCGACACCGTGGCGATGCTGCGCGCATCGCGCGTCATATTCACGTAGTCGATGCGGTATACGCGCAGGAAGGGCGTGTCGCGCATCACCACCAGGTTGCCGCCGTCGATCTCGTAGCGCATGTCGACTTGCCGCGAGATGCGCGTGAGCAGCTGCGGCAGCGTCTGGTCGATGGCATTCAGCGTCACCGTCCCGGTCAGGTCCGGGTGGATATCAACGTTGAGCCGGGCATCGCGCGCGAGCGCGAACAGCAGCTCCTGCACGCGCACGTTGTTCACCACCACGCTATAGGTCTCGGGGCGCACCGACGGCTTGGGCTGCGGCAGCATCGGCGTGATCTGCACCGGCGGCGGAATGGTCCCGGCCACGGGCCCCTGCTCACGGAGATGGGAATCGCCCGGCTTGAGCGGCTGCTGGCCGCAACCGGCGAGGACTGCCACTGCGAACGCGGCTAATGCCGTCTTTGTCGTGCTCATTCCGAGGAACGCCCTCCCCTAGTAAGGATACCACGATCATTACCTGAGGAACCCGTCGTAAACGCCTGTCGCGCAGGCATTTTCCGCTTGTTTACAACTCCCGCCGGAGCTCGCCGAAGCTGCGCGGCGCGACGCGGAACGCTTCCCGGTAGCGCGGGGGCAGCCGCCGCGCGGCGGCGACGGCCTCCTCGTGGCTGGCGAAATCCCCGAACAACACCCAGAGCCGGTACTGGTCGCCCGATGCGACCGGAATCACCATCAATTCGTCCAGGGGCACAAGGTCGCGGGCGCGGAGGAGGAAGCGCTCCATGCGCGCCGGATCGCTGTTGTCGGTGACGTAGAGCTCGAGCGAATAGCGTTCGTCGTCCGCCTGTTCGAGCCGCTCGCGGCTGGCGGAGAGGCGCGCGGCGAGCAGGCGCTGCCCCGCGGGTGAATACCCGGCCAGGCGGTGCTCTTGCTCGGCGTCCAGCCGCTGTGCCGGCTCCGGTTTTGCCGGCTCGGGCGGATCTTCGCGCACCGGTTCGCGCACCGGTTCCCGGACCGCGCTTGACGGGGCGACCGCTACGGGGGCCGGCGCGCTCGGCGCGCTCGGCTCCGGCGGCGATCGCAGCCACGGGATGCCGGCTCCCACGGCGACGCCCAACGCGGCCGCGGCGGCCAGGTATGCCAGCGGCCGCCAGGACCGGCGCGGCGCCGCAAACTCCGAATCGGCGACCGCAGCGCGCACGTGCCGGTCGGTTATTGCGTGCGTGTTCTCGGTATAGGCTGCGAGCAGGGCCTTGTCGGCGAGGATATTGATGCGCCGCGTGAGACCGTCGGCGGCGCGACCGATGCGCCGCACGGCGCGCGGCGTAAACACCTCGGGACCGCGATAGCCGGCCGCGCGCATGCGGAAGGAAAGATACTTCGCCACCTCCGCCAGCGTGAGCGGACGCATGCGGAACGAGTGCGTGATGCGGTCGCGCAGCTGGCGCAACTCGTTCTTCGCCAGGGTCTGGTCGAGCTCGGGCTGCCCGAACAGCACGATCTGCAGCAGCTTGTGCCGGTTCGACTCCAGGTTGGACAGCAGCCGCACCTGCTCCAGGGTGTCCTCGGGCATGACGTGGGCTTCGTCGATCAGGATCACCACGCGACGTCCGGCGCCGTAGAGCGCGATCAGGTGCTCCTGCAGCTCGCGCAGGGCGACGCTGCGCCGCTCAGGCGAAAGCTTGAGCTCCAGGTCGTCGGCGATCGCATGCAGGATTTCCTCGCGCGCGAGCGACGCCGTGGCGAGGTAGATGGTCGCCACCTGCGGCGGCAGACGCTCCATCAGCACCCGGCACAGCATGGTCTTGCCGCTGCCGACCTCGCCCGACACCTTGACGATGCCCTCGTCGTGCAGCACGGCGTAGATCAGCGCCTCGAGCGTGGCGCCGCGGTCCGCGCCATCGAAGAAGAAATCGGTGTGCGGCGTGATGCGAAACGGCGGCTCGGTGAGCCCGAAGTGCTCCAGATACAGCGCCACGCCTACTTGTCCTCGCCGCTGTTCATGCGGCTGTAGAGGGTGGTGCGATTGACGCCGAGCAGCTTCGCCGCCTGGCTGACGTTGCCGCGGGTGAGGCGCAGCGCCGCCTCGATATAGCCGCGCTCCCAGGCCTTCAGGGTCTGGTCGAGGTCGAACGCGCCGCCGCGCTCGAGCTGGCGCAGGGCCTGCTCGGCGATGGCGTCTTTCGCCTCACCTCTCGGAAAGCGTTGTTCTTCGATGTCCAGCTCCGGCTCGAGCTCGGCCGGCGACAGGCGCTGCCCGGGGTACTTGGCGGCGAGGCGGATGACGATGTTGCGCAGCTCGCGCACGTTCCCCGGGAAGTCGTAGCGCAGCCAGCGCGCGGCCGCGGCGTCGTCGAGCTCGAACGAATCCTTCTTGAAGTGATCCAGCAGCAGGAGCTTGTCCTGTTCCAGCTCGCGCAGCGGCGGCACGCTCAGCGTGAACACCGACAGGCGGTGGTAGAGATCGGCACGGAACGCGCCCTCGCGCACCGCGCGACGCAGGTCGCGGTTGGTGGCGGCGACGACGCGGCAGCGCGCGACCCGGCGCTGGGTCTCGCCCACGCGCTGGTACTCGCCGTTCTCGAGCACGCGCAGCAGCTTCGCCTGCATCTCGATCGGCAGCTCGCCGATCTCGTCAAGGAACAAGGTGCCGTCGGCCGCATCCTCGAAGAAGCCCGGCTTGGTCGCCTGGGCGCCGGTAAAGGCGCCTTTGACGTGGCCGAACAGCGTGGGCTCGACGAGCTGCGGCGAGATCGCCGCGCAGTTCAGGCTGAAATACGGTCGCGAGGCGCGCGGCGACAGGCGGTGCAGTCGCGTCGCTACCAGCTCCTTGCCGCTGCCCGATTCGCCTTCGATCAGCACCGGATAAGGTGCGCCGGCGAATTGCGCGATCTGGCTCTTCAGCTTGGCGAGCGGCGGGCTCGCGCCGACGAAGTCCTGCGCCTCGGTTGCCGGCAGCTCCAGGCCCCGCGCGAGCGCGCGCGCGAGGCTCGCCGGATCGGCGGGCTTGGCGACGAACTCCCAGGCGCCGAGCGCACGCGCGTGGCGCGCGTTGGCGGCCTCGTTCTGGCCCGACAGCACGAAGATGCGCATGCGCGGCGAGTGCGCGAGCAGGTCGGCGATCAGGCGAAAGCCCTCCTCCGGCGAGTGCGGCGCCGGCGGCAGCCCGAGGTCGACCAGCGCGAGCGGCGGCGGCGCGTCCAGCTGGCGCAAGAGCTCGATGGCGTGCGGGCGCGAGTCGCAGGCGTAGACCGTGTATTCGGCGCCGAGCGCGAAGGCGAGCGTGTCGGTGATCAGCGGGTCGTCGTCCACGACCAGCAACCCCGGCTTTCCTTCAGACTTGAATTGCGGCTTCGTTGTCACGAACGCATCTCATGAACGCGGTTTCGAGGCTGGCCTCGCCGTAGCGCGCGCGCAGCGCGGCCGGGGTTCCCCGCCAGCGCACCCGGCCGCGGTCGAGCACCGCGATGGACGTGCACAGCTCGTCGACGTCGGCGAGCACGTGCGAGGTGAAGAACAGCGTGCGGCCCTCGGCGGCAAGGCGGCGCAGCACCGATTTCACCGCGACGCGCGCCGCGGGGTCAAGGCCGCTCATCGGTTCGTCAAGCAGGTACAGATCGCGCGGCAGCAGGAAGCAGGCGGCGAGGCCGAGCTTCTGCGTCATGCCTTTCGACAGCGTCCGCACCGGCCGCTCGAGCGCCCCGCGCTCCAGCTCGAGCTCATCGAACAGCGCCACGGCCCGGGATGCGTCATAACGCGCGCCGGCGAGCTCCAACATCATGGAGAGGAATTCGCGTCCGCGCAGGTAGTGGGGCGGGTTGAAGCGCTCCGGCAGATAAGCAAGGCGACGCCTTGCCGCGGGGTCCTGCGCGGCGATACCGAAAATCTCGATCGCACCGGCGTCGCGCGCAATGAGATCGAGCACGCACTTGATCAGCGTGGTCTTGCCGGCGCCGTTGGCGCCCACCAATCCGAATGCCTCGCCGGCCGCGACGTCGATATCGACGCGCGCCAGCGCTTCGTCTCGGTTGTAACGCTTGACGAGCGCCGCAATTCTTAACGCTTCCCCCATGCTTGATAATATTACGCCGTGCCGCAAGCGCAGATTGTTGAAATACAGGACGTTTCCTTCGGCTATGACCCCGCCCGGCCGGTGCTGCGAGACATCAATCTCGCGATCCCGCGCGGCGCGGTCGTCGGCATCATGGGGCAATCGGGCTGCGGCAAGACCACGCTGCTGCGCATCATCATGGGCGCCTACCTGCCCTCGCGCGGCAGCGCGCGCGTGCTCGGGCACGCGACCCGCGAGCTCGACGCCGATGGCCTGTATGCCATGCGCCGCAAGATGGGCATGCTGTTCCAGTTCGGGGCCCTGTTCACCGACATGTCGGTCTACGAGAACGTGGCCTTTCCGCTGCGCGAGCACGCCGACCTGCCGCCCGAGCTGCTGCACGACCTGGTGACGCTCAAGCTGGAGGCGGTCGGCCTGCGCGGCGCGGCGCACCTGATGCCGACCGAGCTTTCCGGCGGCATGGCGCGGCGCGTGGCGCTCGCGCGCTCGATCGCGCTCGACCCGCAGCTCATCCTGTACGACGAGCCGTTCACCGGCCTCGACCCGATCTCGTTCGGCGTCATCGTGCGCCTGATCCGCAGCCTGAATGATTCGCTCGGCGCCACCTCGGTGATCGTCACGCACGACGTGCAGGAGGCGCTGGACGTGGTGGACTACGTGTATTTCATGGCGGCCGGCCGCGTCATCGCGCAAGGCACGCCGGACGAGATCCGGGCGAGCCCCGAGCCGTTCGTCAACCAGTTCGTGAACGGCCGGCCCGACGGGCCGGTGCCGTTCCACTACCCGGCGCCGGAATACGCCGCGGATCTCGAAGTGGTTGCGGTTTGATCGAACTCGCCTGGCTTCGCAGCCGCCTCGAGCGCCTGGGGGGCACGGTGACCTCGCAGGTCTGGCGCCTGGGGTACGCCAGCCGCTTCCTGTTTTATCTGGTGATGCACTCCGGCACGGCGCTGCGCCGCTTTCGCCTGACCACGGCCGAGATCTACTTCGCCGGCGTGCTGTCGCTGGTGATCATCCTGGTTTCGGGACTGTTCGTCGGCATGGTGCTCGCGCTGCAGGGCTACGAGACGCTGCAGCGCTTCGGCGCCTCGGAGTCGCTCGGCGTGCTGGTCGCGCTCTCCCTGGTGCGTGAGCTCGGCCCGGTGGTGGCCGGCCTGCTGTTCGCGAGCCGCGCGGGCTCGGCGATCACCGCGGAGATCGGCCTGATGAAGGCGACCGAGCAGATTTCGGCGATGGAAATGATGGCGGTCGACCCGATCGCGCGCGTGGTGGCGCCGCGCTTCTGGGGCGGGGTGCTGTCGATGCCGCTGCTCGCGGCGCTGTTTTCGGCCGCCGGCGTGTTCGGCGGCTATCTCGTGGGGGTGCAGCTCATCGGCGTCGACGCCGGCGCGTTCTGGTCGCAGATGCAGGCGGCGGTCGACGTGCGCAACGATATCCTGAACGGCGTGATCAAGAGTGTAGTGTTCGGCGTCGCCGTGACCTGGATCGCCGTGTTCGAGGGTTACGATGCGCCGCCGACCGCGGAAGGCGTGTCGCGCGCCACCACGCGCACGGTGGTGACCTCCTCGCTCGCTATTCTTGCGCTCGACTTCGTTCTGACGGCGCTAATGTTCACTGGAGGCAACCACTGATGAACCGCTCGATGATCGATCTGTGGGTCGGAGTCTTCGTCGCGGTCGGATTCGCCGCGCTGCTGTTCCTGGCGCTCAAGGTCGGCAACCTCGCGACTTTCTCCACCGACCAGACCTACCAGGTGCACGCCAAGTTCGCCAACATCGGCGGACTCAAGGTGCGCGGCCCGGTGAAGAGCGCGGGCGTGGTGGTGGGGCGCGTGGCCGACATCCGCTTCGACAACGAAAGCTACGAGGCCATCGTCTCGATGACGCTCGGGCTCAATTACCAGTTTCCGCGCGACACCACCGCCAAGATCCTGACTTCCGGCATCCTCGGGGAGCAGTACGTCGGCCTGGAAGCGGGCGGCGATGGCGTGATGCTCAAGCAGGGCGACCGCGTGCGGCTGACGCAGTCGGCCGTGGTGCTGGAGAATCTGATCAGCCAGTTCCTGTTCAACAAGGCCGCCGAAGGCAAGCCGGAAGGGAAGGACGAGAAGAAGTGAGGCAGGTTTTACTCATCGCCCTGTTGACCGCGCTCGCGGGCTGCGCCAGCACCGGCGAGGAGCGCGACCCGCGGGATCCCTTCGAGCCTTTCAACCGTGGCGTCTATCGCTTCAACGACAAGTTCGACGAGTACCTGGCGACGCCCGTGGCGCGCACCTATCGCAAGGCGGTGCACCAGGAGATTCGCTCGCGGGTGGGGAACTTCTTCGCCAACATCCAGGATCTGTTCATCGGCGTGAACAATTTCCTGCAGGGCAAGGTGCAGGATGGCGTCAACGACTGGGCGCGCTTTGCGTTTAATAGCTCGTTCGGGCTGCTGGGAATCCACGATGTCGCCTCGGAATGGGGGTTGGAGAAGCACAACGAGGATTTCGGCCAGACCTTCGGCCGCTGGGGCGTGCCGCCGGGGCCGTACCTCGTGTTGCCGTTCCTCAGCTCGAGCACGGTGCGCGACGGCGTCGGAACTGCAATCGACTACACCGTCTCGCCGGCTAGCGAGATTCGGCCGATCAACCTGCGCAACACGTTGTACGGGCTTTACCTGGTCAATACCCGGGCCGAGCTGCTCGACGCGAGCCGGCTGCTCGAGGAGGCGGCGCTGGACCGGTACGTGTTCCAGCGCGACGCCTATCTGCAGCGGCGCCGCAGCCTGATCTACGACGGCAGCCCGCCGCGCGAAAAACTGGAGTAACCATGAACAAACTCATTGCAACCATGCTGTCCTGCGCGCTGCTGACCCCGGCGCTCGCGCAGGACCTAGCGCCCGATGTGCTGGTGAAGAACGTCACCCAGGAGGTGGTGGCGCTCATCGCCAAGGATAAGGACATCAAGGCCGGCAATCGCACCAAGCTGGTGGAGGTGATCGAGGCCAAGGTGCTGCCGCACTTCAATTTTGCCGCCATGACCGCGCTCGCCATGGGGCAGAACTGGGGCAAGGCGAATCCAGAGCAGAAAAAGCAGCTCACCGAGGAGTTCAAGACCCTGCTGGTGCGCACCTACGCAAGCGCCCTGGCCGCGTACAGCGAGCAGAAGTTCGATTTCCGCCCGTTGCGCGCCAAGCCGACCGACACCGACGTCACGGTGAACGTGCGCGTGCTGCAGCCCGGCGCTCAGGCCGTCACCATCGACTACAGCATGGAGAAGACCGGCAGCGGCTGGAAGGTGTACGACGTGATGGTGGGAGGCGTCAGCCTGGTGGCGAACTACCGCACGGAGTTTTCCAACACGGTGCGCAACTCCAGCATCGACGGGCTGATCAAGGAGCTGCGGGCCAAGAACCAGGGGAAGAAGTGATCCGTCGCGAAGGGCGGCGCATCGTGGTAAGCGGTCCGGTGACGCTGGCCAACGTCGCCAAGCTGCTGGACGAAGGCCGCCTGCACCTCGCCGAAGGGGCTGGCGCGGTGGACCTTGGCGAGGTCACCGAGATGGATTCGGCGCTGCTCGCCCTCAGCCTCGCGTGGCTGCGCGATGCGCGGGCCGCCAACCGCGAGCTCGCCTTCATGAATCTGCCCGAGGCTTTGCAAACCCTGTCGCGCCTTTACGGCGTTGAATCCCTTCTCCCTGCCTCGAACACCTGAACCAAGCCTGAACGCGATTGAAGTTCGCAGCATCGAGAAGCGCTATGGCGCGGTGCGCGCGCTTTCCGGCGTCAGCCTCGAGATCCCGCAGGGCGAATTCTTCGGACTGCTCGGACCCAACGGCGCCGGCAAGACCACGCTGATCAACATCGTCGCCGGGCTCGCGCGCGCCGACGCCGGCACGGTGTCGGTGATGGGTGCCGACACGGTCGCGAGCTACCGGCGCGCGCGCCGCATGCTCGGCGTGGTGCCGCAGGAGCTGGTGTTCGACCCGTTCTTCACGGTGCGCGAGACGCTGCGTCTGCAGTCGGGATACTTCGGCATCCGCGACAACGACGCGTGGATCGACGAGGTGATGGAGCACCTCGACCTGGTGAGCAAGGCGCACGCCAATATGCGCTCGCTGTCGGGCGGCATGAAGCGCCGCGTTCTGATCGCGCAGGCGCTGGTGCACAAGCCGCCGGTCATCGTGCTGGACGAGCCCACCGCGGGCGTCGACGTCGAGCTGCGCCAGGATTTGTGGCAGTTCGTGCGCCGTCTCAACCGCGACGGCCACACCATCGTGCTCACCACCCATTACCTGGAGGAGGCCGAGCTGCATTGCAGCCGGATCGCGATGCTCAAGGCCGGCCGCGTCGTTGCGCTCGACTCGACGCGCAACCTGCTCGCGCGTTTCTCCGGCTCGCGCACCAAGGCGCGCGTGATCGCGCGCGACGGCACGCAAATCGTCCTCGACCTGGCGGATTACGGTGAACTGGAACGCGAGCTTGCCAGACTGCGCGAGTCCGGGGTCCAGATCGCCGACCTCGAGCTCGACCGCCCCGACCTCGAGCAGGTCTTCCTGCGGCTCACGTCGTGATGAGATGCGCTTGACGGGGTTCTCGACCCTATTCCGTAAGGAGATGCTGCGCTTCCTCAAGGTGAGCGTGCAGACCGTGGCCGCGCCGGTGCTGACCTCGGTGCTGTACCTCGTGATCTTCGGCCAGGTGCTGGAAGGCCGCCTGCGGGTGTTCGACGGGGTGCGCTACATCTCGTTCCTGGTGCCGGGCCTGGTGATGATGAGCGTGCTGCAGAATGCGTTTGCCAACAGCTCGTCGAGCCTGATCCAGTCGAAAATCACCGGCAACATTGTCTTCGTCCTGCTCGCGCCGATCTCCTACCTGGAATTTTTCTGGGCGTACGTGGCGGCTTCGGTGGCGCGCGGCCTGGCGGTCGGCGGCGCGGTGCTCGCGGTGACGGCCTGGTTCGTCGAGCTGCGACTGGAGGCGCCGCTCTGGACCGCGGCGTTCGCGCTCCTCGGCGCCGCGCTTGCCGGCGCGCTCGGCCTGCTCGCCGGCATCGTCTCGGAGAAAATCGACCAGCTCGCGGCGTTCCAGAACTTCGTCATCCTGCCGCTCACCATGCTGTCGGGCGTGTTCTACTCCATCCACTCGCTGCCGTCCTTCTGGCGCGAGCTTTCGCACGCCAACCCCTTCTTCTACATGATCGACGGCTTTCGCTATGGCTTCTTCGGTGCTTCCGACGTCGCCCCCGGCATCAGCCTGGCGCTGGTCGCGACCGCATTCCTCGCGGTGGCCACTGCGTGCCTTATGCTGCTCAAATCCGGCTACAAACTGAGAACCTGATGGTCACTCCTGAAAGCGTAAAAAGCGGCATCGAAAGCGGCCTTGCGTGCGAGCACCTGGAGGTGATCGGCGACGGTCAGCACTTCCAGGCCGTGATCGTCTCGGCGCAATTCGCCGGCAAAAGCCGCGTCCAGCGCCACCAGCTGGTGTATGCCGCGCTCGGCGATCGCATGCGCGAAGAAATTCACGCGCTCTCCATGCAGACGCTGACGCCCGAGGAATGGAATAAAAAAGACAGAATTGGCGGGTAGAACGTTGGCATGGACAAGCTGAAAATTACCGGCGGCCGGCCGCTCCAAGGCGAAGTACAGGTCTCCGGCGCCAAGAACGCCGCGCTGCCGATCATGTGCGCCGCCCTGCTTTCGGCGAAGCCGCTCGCCCTCACCAACGTGCCGCGGCTGCGTGACGTCTCGACCATGGCCAAGCTGCTGGCGCAAATGGGCGTGGCGGTCGAGCGCTCCGAACGCGGCGCGGTACTGCACGCGAAGACGATCACCGATCCAACGGCGACCTACGAGCTGGTGAAGACCATGCGCGCCTCGGTGCTGGTGCTGGGGCCGTTGCTGGCGCGTTGCGGCGAGGCCAAGGTATCGCTGCCCGGCGGCTGCGCCATCGGCGCGCGTCCGGTCGACCAGCACGTCAAAGGCCTGCAGGCGATGGGCGCGACGATCTCGATCGAGCATGGCTATATGCAGGCGAGCGCGAGCCGCCTGCGCGGGGCGCGCATCGTCATGGATCTCGTCACTGTGACCGGCACCGAGAACCTGATGATGGCCGCCGCCCTGGCCGAGGGCGAGACGCTGATCGAGAACGCCGCGCGCGAGCCCGAAGTCCTCGACCTCGCGCGCTGCCTGAGCGCGATGGGGGCGAAGATCGAAGGCGCCGGTGGCGACGTGATCCGCATCCAGGGCGTGCGCTCCCTCGGCGGCGCCGAGCATCGGGTAATGCCCGATCGCATCGAGACCGGCACCTACCTCGCCGCCGCCGCGGCTGCCGGGGGAAAGATCCGCCTCACCGGCACCGCCCCGAAGACGCTCGAAGCAACGCTCGACAAATTGCGGGAGGCAGGTTCCAAAATCACCGTCTCGGAATCATCGATCGAGATCGAAACCGCCGGACGCCCCGGCGCGGTAAGCGTCCGCACCGCGCCCTATCCGGCGTTCCCCACGGACATGCAGGCGCAGTTCATGGCGCTGGCGTGCGTCGCGGACGGTACGGCGCTCATCACCGAGACCATCTTCGAGAACCGCTTCATGCATGCGATCGAGCTGCAGCGCCTGGGCGCCGACATCCGGCTGGAGGGCAACACCGCCGTGGTCAAGGGTGTCGAGCGGTTGCAGGGCGCCACGGTCATGGCCACCGATCTGCGCGCCTCCGCCGGCCTGGTGATTGCGGCCCTGGTTGCCGAGGGCGACACGGTGGTCGACCGCATCTACCACCTCGACCGGGGATACGAAGGCCTGGAAAAGAAGCTCGGACTGCTCGGCGCGCGCGTCGAGCGCATCGCCTAGGGATTGCTGTAGAATGCGCGCCCCTGTCACGGTTTCCGAGGCGATTTCCCGGATGGTTGCACATGGCGAGCATCAGCATTGCGCTTTCGAAGGGGCGGATCTTCGACGAGACCGCACCGCTGCTCGCGCGCGTCGGCATCCGGCCTCGGGCTGACCCGGAAACTTCGCGCAAGCTCGTCATCGCCACCAACCGCCGCGACCTGCGGCTGGTCGTAGTCCGGGCGAGCGACACCCCCACTTACGTGCAGCACGGCGGCGCCGACATCGGCATCGCGGGACGCGACGTGCTGGTCGAGCACGGCGGCGAAGGCCTGTACCAGCCGGTCGACCTCGGGATCGCCCCGTGCCGCATGGTGGTCGCGGTCAAGAAGGGCTTCGGCTACGCCGCGGCGGTGCGCCAGGGCGCGCGCTTGCGCGTCGCCACCAAGTACATCAACACCGCGCGCGAGCACTTCGCCGCCAAGGGCGTGCACGTCGACCTCATCCGCCTCTACGGCTCGATGGAGCTCGCGCCGCTGCTCGGCCTTGCCGACGCGATCGTCGATCTCGTCGCCACCGGCAACACGCTGAAGGCGAACGGGCTGGTGGCGGTGGAAGAGATCATGGCGGTGTCGGCGCGGCTGATCGTCAACCAGGCGGCGCTCAAGACCAAGCGCGCGACACTGCAGCCGTTGATCGACGCCTTTGCCAAGGCTTGCGTCAAGTGATAAAAATGCGCCGTCTTTCAACCAAAGACCAGGGGTTCGAAGGCAAGTTAAAAGCCCTCACGCGCGACGACGCCGCGCAGGATCCGGCGGTGCAGAAGGCGGTGCGCAAGATCCTCGCCGACGTACGCAAGCGCGGCGACGCGGCGGTGCGCGCGTACACGAAGAAATTCGACGGGGTATCCCCTCGGCGGTTCGAGCTCACTCCAGACCTCATCGACGCCATCCCGCGCGAGCAGGCCGACGCCCTGCGCGCCGCGCACCAGCGAATCAAGACGTTCCACGACCGCCAGCTGCAGAAATCCTGGGACTTCACCGACGCCGACGGCACCCGCCTCGGGCAGCAGGTAACCGCGCTCGAGCGCGTGGGTCTGTACGTGCCCGGCGGCAAGGCCGCGTACCCGTCGTCGGTGCTGATGAACGCGGTGCCGGCGAAGGTGGCCGGCGTGCGTGAGCTCATCATGGCGAGCCCCAACCCCAATCCGCTCGTGCTGGCGGCGGCCGCGCTCGCCGGCGTGGATCGCGTGCTCGGCATTGGCGGCGCGCAGGCGATCGGGGCGCTTGCCTACGGCACGAAATCTATCCCGCGCGTCGACAAGATCGTGGGTCCCGGCAACGCCTACGTCGCCGAGGCCAAGCGCCAGGTTTTCGGCGAGGTGGGCATCGACATGATCGCGGGTCCCTCCGAGATCCTGGTCATCGCCGACGGCAGCACGCCGGCCGACTGGGTGGCGATGGACCTTTTCTCGCAGGCCGAGCACGACGAGTCAGCGCAGGCGATTCTGCTTTCGCCCGACGAGAAATACCTTGATGCGGTCGCCGCCTCGATTCGGCGATTGCTGGTGGAAATGCCAAGGCGGGACGTGATTGCCGCGTCCTTGAAAGCAAGGGGTGCGCTGATCCTGACGCGCAACCTCGAGGAAGCGTGCGCGGTGGCAAACCGCATCGCGCCCGAGCATCTCGAATTGTTGGTCGACCAGGCGGAGACCTGGCTGCCGAAGCTCACGCGCGCAGGCGCGATCTTCCTGGGGCGCTGGAGCTCCGAGGCCATCGGCGACTACTGCGCCGGTCCGAACCACGTGCTGCCCACCGCCGGAACGGCGCGCTTCTCGTCGCCGCTGGGCGTGTATGACTTCCAGAAGCGAACCAGTGTGATCGGCGTGTCGAAGCAAGGGGCGCAGACGCTGGGCCGGGTCGCGGCCACGCTGGCCGCGGGCGAAGGGTTAAGCGCGCACGCGCGAGCGGCGGAAATGAGATTCGAATGAGGCAATTCGAATGAAGCCCGAAGATCTGGTGCGGCCCGAGATCCTCGCCCTCAAGGCGTATCCGGTGCCCTCCTCGGAAGGCATGGTGAAGCTCGACGCGATGGAAAATCCGTACCCGCTGCCCGAGTACCTGCGTCGCGAGCTCGCGGCGGTCCTCGCGCGCGTCGACGTCAATCGCTATCCGACGCCGAGCCCAAGCCAGCTGCGCGATGCCATCGCGCGGCGCATGAATGTGCCGGCTGGCATGGAGGTCCTGCTCGGCAACGGCTCCGACGAGCTGATCCAGATCCTGATCACGGCCCTGGCGCGACCGGGCGCGGCGATGATGTATCCGTCGCCGACCTTCGTCATGTATTCGATGGGGGCCACCTTCAGCGGCATGCGCGCACTGCCGGTGCCGCTGCGCGAGGACTTCTCGCTCGACGCCGAAACGTTCATCGCGCGCATGCAGGCTGAGAAGCCGGCGCTGGTGTTTCTCGCCTATCCGAATAATCCGACCGGCGTGCTCTATCCGGAAGCCGATGTCGTCAAGATCATCCGCGCCTGCGGGGGGCTGGTGGTGCTGGACGAGGCCTACCACGTGTTCGCCGGCAAGAGCTTTCTGCCGCGACTGGCCGAGTTCGACAATCTGGTGGTGATCCGCACGGTATCCAAGCTGGGGCTTGCCGGCATCCGGCTGGGCTATCTCGTCGGCCGCCCGGAATGGGTCGCGCAACTCGACAAGGTACGTCCGCCATACAACGTCAGCGTGCTTACGCAGGCCGCGGCGCTGTTCATGCTCGAGCGGCTCGATGTGCTCGAGGAGCAGGCGGCTCGCATCAAGGCCGAGAGGTCAAAGCTCGGTGACGCCTTGAAGGGCCTGAAGGGCGTTACGGTGTTCCCATCGGAGGCAAACTTTTTTCTGATCCGCGTGCCGGACGCTGATCGCAGCTACGAGGCACTCAAGGAGCAGAACGTGCTGGTGCGCAACCTGAACCCCGGCATTCGTAACTGTCTGCGCGTCACGGTCGGCACGCCGGACGAAAACCGTATACTGATCACCGCTTTGCGCGAAGCCCTGTCATGAGAACCGCGGAAGTCACCCGAAACACCAAAGAGACGCAGATCCGCGTCAAGGTCAACCTCGACGGCAAGGGGATGGCCAAGCTTTCGACCGGCGTGCCGTTCCTCGAACACATGCTCGACCAGGTGGCGCGCCACGCCATGCTGGACCTCGACATCGAGGCCAAGGGCGACCTGCACATCGATGGTCACCACACGGTCGAGGACATCGGCATCACGCTCGGCCAGGCGGTGGCCAAGGCCATCGGCGACAAGGCTGGCGTGCGCCGCTTCGGCCACGCCTACGTGCCGCTCGACGAGGCGCTGTCGCGGGTGGTGCTCGACTTTTCCGGGCGCCCGGGCCTCGAGTACCACGTCAAGTTCACGCGCGCCCTGATCGGCGAGTTCGACGTCGACCTGATGCACGAGTTTTTCCAGGGCTTCGTCAACCACGCCCAGGTGACGCTGCACATCGACAACCTGCGCGGCGACAACGCGCACCACCAGTGCGAGACCATGTTCAAGGCGTTCGCGCGCGCCCTGCGCATGGCGGCCGAGCCCGACCCGCGCACCGCGGGCACCGTGCCATCGACCAAGGGCAGCCTTTAGCTTGAAGATCGCGGTGGTGGACTACGGCATGGGCAACCTGCGCTCGGTGTCGAAGGCGCTGGAGCATGTCGCGCCCGGCGCCGAGGTGCAGCTGACCGCCGATCCGGAGAAGATTCTCTCGGCGGAGCGCATCGTGGTTCCGGGCCAGGGCGCGATGCCCGACTGCATGCGCCAGCTCGAGGCGAGCGGGGCGCGCGCGGCGGTGGTGGAAGCGACGCGCGCCAAGCCCTTCCTCGGCATTTGTATCGGCCTCCAGATGCTGTTCGAGCGCGGTGAGGAAGGCGACGCCGCCGGGCTCGGGGTGCTGGGGGGTCGGGTACCGCGCTTTGCGGTCTCAGGCTTGAAGATCCCGCACATCGGCTGGAACGAGGTGATGCAGGAGCGGTCACACCCCCTGTGGTCGGGGATTCCGGACCGCAGCCGCTTCTATTTCGTGCACAGCTACTACCCTGCGCCGCGCGATGCGGCACTGACGGCCGCGACCTCGGTCTACGGCACGCCCTTTACCTGCGCCATCGCCCGGGATAATATTTTCGCGGTCCAGTTCCATCCTGAAAAAAGCGCCTCCGCCGGCCTTCAGCTCCTCTCCAATTTCGTGCGCTGGCGTCCCTGATTTGTGAATAGAGCACTCCGTGCTCATCATCCCGGCTATTGACCTGAAAGACGGCCGCTGCGTGCGCCTGAAGCAAGGCGACATGAGCACGGCGACCGTGTTCTCCGAGGACCCGGTGGCCATGGCGCGCCACTGGGCCGGGCTCGGCGCCAAGCGCCTGCACATCGTCGACCTGAACGGCGCGATCGCCGGCCGGCCGAAGAACGAGCGCGTGATCCGCGAGATGATCGCCGCGGTCGGCGACAAGACCGCGATCCAGCTCGGCGGCGGGATCCGCGACCTCGACGCGATCGAGAGCTACCTCGACGCCGGGGTGACCTACGTGATCATCGGCACCGCCGCGGTGAAGAATCCCGGCTTCCTGTCGGACGCGTGCTACGCGTTCCCCGGCCATGTCATCGCCGGCCTGGACGCGAAGGACGGCAAGGTCGCGGTCGAGGGCTGGTCGAAGCTCACCGGGCACGACGTGGTGGATCTCGCGAAGAAGTACGAGGAGTACGGCATCGAGGCACTGATCTACACCGACATCGGCCGCGACGGCATGATGAGCGGGATCAACATCGAGGCCACGCTCAAGCTCGCCCAGCAGCTGAAGACGCCGATCATCGCTTCGGGCGGCCTCAACAGCCTGGAGGACGTGCAGGCCATCTGCCAGAAGCTGGCCCCGGAAGGCGTGATCGGTGCCATCGCCGGGCGTGCGCTCTACGAGGGAAAAATCGAGCTGCAGAAGGCGCAGGCCACGGCCAACAAGGCGCTGGGGAAGGAATAGCGTGCCGTTGGAGGACTGGCGAGATGCCTCTAGCTAAACGCGTGATCCCTTGCCTGGACGTGAACGCGGGCCGGGTGGTGAAAGGCGTCAACTTCGTCGGCCTGCGCGACGCCGGCGACCCGGTGGAGATCGCGGCGCGCTACGACGGCGAGGGTGCCGACGAAGTCTGCTTCCTCGACATCACGGCGAGCTCGGACGAGCGCGACCTGCTGTTGCACGTGATCGAGGCGGTGGCCGAGCGCGTGTTCATACCCCTGACCGTGGGCGGCGGCGTGCGCCAGGTCAATGACGTGCGGCGCCTGCTCAATGCCGGCGCCGACAAGGTCTCGATCAACACCGCCGCGGTGCAGAACCCGCAGCTGGTGCGCGACGCCTCCAGTATTGTCGGTAACCAGTGCATCGTCGTCGCGATCGATGCCAAGAAGAGCGCTGCCGGCTGGGAGGTCTACACCCATGGAGGCCGCCGGGCCACGGGGATCGATGTCGTTCAATGGGCGAAGCGCATGGCCGATGCGGGCGCCGGCGAGATTCTGCTCACCAGCATGGACCGCGACGGCACACGCGATGGCTTCGACCTCGCGCTCACGCGGGCGGTCGCCGATGCCGTCAGCGTGCCGGTCATCGCTTCCGGCGGCGTCGGCTCGGTCGAGCATCTGGCCGACGGCGTGCTCGAAGGCCGCGCCGACGCGGTGCTCGCCGCGAGCGTGTTCCATTTCGGCGATTTCACCGTTCGTGCCGCGAAAGAACACATGCGCACGCGCGGCATCGAGGTTCGCTTATGAGTTTCCTGGATGAAGTTCCGTGGAATGGCGACGGGCTGATCGCTGCGGTGGCGCAGGATGCCTATAGCGGCCGGGTCCTGACCGTCGCGTGGATGAATCGCGATGCGCTGCGCGAGACCGCAGAGAAGCGCGAAGCGGTCTACTGGTCGCGCTCGCGCCAGCGGCTGTGGCGCAAGGGCGAGGAGTCGGGCCACGTGCAGATGGTGGTCGAGGTCCGCCTCGACTGCGACGCCGACGCGGTGCTGCTCAAGGTGCAGCAAGCCGGGGGCATCGCCTGCCACACTGGCCGCGAAAGCTGCTTCTTCCGTAAACTCGAGAATGGAAAGTGGACCACGGTCGATCCGGTGCTCAAGGATCCGGCGCTGATCTACAAGAAATGAAAAACATCCTGGAACGAATCGCGGACTCGATCCACGAGCGCAAGGACGGCGACCCGACCAAGTCCTACGTCGCGAAGCTGTTCGCTCAGGGCGAAGACGCGATGCTGAAGAAAATCGGCGAGGAGGCGACCGAAACCGTGCTCGCGGCGAAGAGCGGCGATCGCCTGCACCTGGTGCGCGAAGTCACCGACCTGTGGTTCCACTGCATGATCGTGCTCGAGCGCCACGGCCTCGGGCCGGCCGACGTGCTGGCGGAGATGCAGCGGCGCGAAGGCATCTCCGGCCTCGACGAAAAGGCAGCACGGAAAAAATGACCAAAGACGCGACTGAGCCCAACTGCCTTTTTTGCAAGATCGTGCGCGGCGAGATCCCGTCGAAGAAGATCTTCGACGACGCCGAAGTGATGGCATTCCACGACATTCGCCCGCAGGCGCCGGTTCACCTGCTGATCATCCCGAAGATGCACATCGCGACGCTGTACGACGCGCAGCCCGCCCACCAGTCAGCGCTCGGCAAGATGCTTGCCGTCGCCGGGCGCCTCGCGCGCGAAGCCGGCGCCACCGACGGCTTCCGCACCATCATCAACAACGGCAGGGTGGGCCATCAGGAGGTGTATCATGTTCATATGCACGTCTTGGGCGGGCCCGATCCTTTAGGCTCTATGCTCCAGAGGCACCGATAGGAGAAGGAATATGGGCTCGTTCAGCATCTGGCATTGGCTGATCGTTCTGGTGATCGTGATGCTGATCTTCGGCACGAAGAAGCTGCGCAACATGGGCACCGACCTTGGCGGCGCGGTGCGCGGCTTCAAGGACGGCATGCGCGAAGGCGGCGGCGAGAAGTCGGCCGAAGCCGCCATGCCGCCGGCGCACCAGGTCAGCGGCAAGACGGTCGAAGGCGAAGTGAAGGGCAAGACCGAGCAGAAGGCCTGATCGCCCGGTCCGGTTCCACGCCAAAGGCGCCCAGCGGGCGCCTTTTTGTTCATAGGGTCCGATGTTCGATATAGGCTTTTCCGAGCTGATGGTGATCGGGGTGGTCGCGCTCATCGTGATCGGCCCCGAGAAGCTGCCGCGCATGGCGCGCACCGTCGGCCACCTCGCCGGGCGCCTGCAGCGCTATGTGTCCGACGTGAAGGCCGATATCAACCGCGAGATCGAGCTCGACGAGCTGCGCAAGATGCGCGACTCGATGCAGCAGGCGGCGAGCAACTTCGAGAGCACGGTACAGACCGAGATGCACAAGACCGAGACCGAGCTCAACAAATCGGTCGAAGAAGTGGTGGCAGACACCCCTGCCGAGAAAAAACCTGACGAACCGAAGCCGCCGCCCGCATGAGCGACCAGGAAAGCTTCATCTCGCACCTGGTCGAGCTGCGCCAGCGGCTGGTGCGCGCCGTTGGCGTGGTGCTCGTGCTGTTCCTGGTGCTGTTCTTCTATCCCGGCGCGGGCACCATCTACGACATCCTCGCGCTGCCGCTCATGAACGCGCTGCCGCCGGGCTCCAAGATGATCGCCACCGGTGTCATCACGCCGTTCATGGTGCCGGTGAAGGTGACCGCGCTGGTTGGCTTCATGATCGCGCTGCCCTACGTCCTCTATCAGGCCTGGGCGTTCGTCGCCCCGGGCCTGTACGAGCACGAGAAGAAGCTCGCCCTGCCGCTGATCGTGGCGAGCTCGGTCCTGTTCTTCGCGGGCGTCGCCTTTTGCTACTTCCTGGTCTTCGGCCAGGTGTTCAGCTTCATCCACGGCTTCGCGCCGACCTCGATCACTCCAGCGCCGGACATCGAGGCCTACTTCAGCTTCGTGATCACCATGTTCCTCGCCTTCGGCATCACCTTCGAGATCCCGATCGTGGTGATCGTCCTGGTGCGCATGGGAGTGGTCAGCATCGACAAGCTGAAGGAAGCGCGCCCGTACGTCATCGTCGGCGCCTTCGTCGTCGCCGCGGTGGTGACGCCGCCCGACGTGCTGTCGCAGTTCATGCTCGCCGTGCCGATGTGCCTTCTCTACGAAGCGGGACTGTTCCTGTCGCGCTTCATCGGCACGCGGGCCAAGCCGGAGTCGGAATACAAGACCCAGCCTTGAATGGGTGGTGGCGAATCAGGGACTCGAACCCCGGACAAACGGATTATGATTCCGCTGCTCTAACCAGCTGAGCTAATTCGCCACGGCTGAACCCACGATTATAAACCCACCGATGCGCGATCTCATCGTCGTCGGCGCCGGGCCGGTGGGCGCCAGCCTGGTACGGGCTGCGCGTGGCCTGTCGGTCGCCCTGGTGGCCCATGCGCGCCGCCAGCCCATGGCGCGCGCAGCGTTCGACGCGCGCGTCTATGCGCTGAGCCCGGGCAACGTGGCGTTCCTGGAGTCTCTCGGAGTCTGGCAGGCCATGCCGCAGGACCGGCTGGTGCCGGTGCACGCGATGCGGATCTACGGCGACGAGTCGGCCGCGCGGCTCGAGTTCGATGCCTACGGCGCCGGCGTACCGGCGCTCGCGTGGATCGTCGAGGACGCAGTGCTGCAGGACGCCCTTTGGCAGGGCGTGGTCTCGAGCGAGGCGGAGGTGTTCGCCCCCGCCACTTGCGAAGCGCTGGACGTTTCTCCCGACCGCGTGCTGTTGCGGCTCGACGATGGCCGCGAAGTGGCGGGGAAGCTCATTGTCGGCGCGGATGGCGCGCAGTCGTTCGTGCGCGCGCAGGCGCTCATCGCGGCGCACGAAAGCGACTATCGGCAGAGCGCGGTGGTGGCCAACTTCCGCTGCGGAAAGCCGCACCGCAACGTGGCCTACCAATGGTTCCAGCGCGGCGCGGTGCTCGCGCTGTTGCCGCTTCCCGGTGCGCATATGTCGATGGTCTGGTCGTTGCCTGCGTCCGAAGCCGCACGGGTGTCCCGGCTGGATGGCGAAGCGCTGTGCGCTGAAGTTTTCCATGCTTCGAGCGGCGAACTCGGCGAGCTGGCGCTGGTCACGCCGCCGCGCAGCTATCCCCTGCGGCGGGTGGCGGCACAGCGCCTGGTGGCGCCGCGCGTCGCGCTCGCCGGCGACGCCGGGCATGTCATCCATCCCCTCGCAGGGCAGGGACTGAACCTCGGCCTGCAGGACGCCCGCGCCCTCTCGGCCGTGCTTGCCGAGCGCGAGCCGCATCGGGACCCGGGTGAGCTTCGCCTGCTGCGCCGCTACGAGCGCAGCCGGGCTGAGCCTATACTCGCCGTCGACACCATGGTCGACTCGCTATTCCGGACCTTCGGCGCACCCGGACGCCTCGCGGCGCGCGCGCGTAATGCCGGCTTGAACTTGACCGATCGCCTGCCGGTCCTAAAGAACATGCTGATGCGCTACGCGATGATGTGCTTCTTCGGCGTGCTGTTTGCGGTGCCCGCGCTCGCCAACGAAGCGCAGATCCGTCGCGTGCTGGAGCCGAAGCTCGGCGGCGCGAAGATCGAGGGCATCCAGCCGGCGCCCATTTCCGGGTTGTGGGAGGTGCATTTCCGCAGCGAACGCGGCGGGATGCAGGTCATCTATACCGATGCCACGGCGTCGTATGTGATCGACGGCAATATCCACGAGCTGCGCACCAACCGCGATCTCACCGGCGAGCGCCTGCGCAAGCTGAACGCGGTCAAGTTCGAGTCGTTGCCGCTGGACCTGGCGGTGAAGGTGCAGCGCGGCAACGGCAAGCGCGTGCTGGCGATGTTCTCGGATCCTTACTGTCCCGCGTGCCGGCAATTCGAGAAATCGCTCGCGCAGATCGACGACATCACGGTCTACGTGTTCATGTACCCGGTGATCCAGCCGAGGAACGCGGACCACTCGCGCGCCGTCTGGTGCTCACCCGACCGCGCGAAAGCCTGGCTCGAGCTGGCCGCGAGCGCGAAGCCCAAGATCCCCGAAGCCGGTCCCGGCTGCCCCAATCCGGTGGACAGGCTGATCGATGTCGGCCAGCGGCTCGGCGTAACCAGCACGCCAACAATTTTCCTCGTCAACGGCGAACGGGTGAGCGGCGGCCTCGCCGCCGACGATCTCAAGGACCTGCTGGACCGGTCGGCAACGGCTCGCCGGTAGGCCAGAGAAGCCATAGCCGGCCCTGCTGGCGCATGCGCCCGGCCTGGGCACCGGCGTCCGGGCCGGTGCCCCAGAAGAAGTCGCCGCGCACCACGCCGCGAATCGCGCCGCCGGTATCGTGCGCCGCCATCAGGCGCTCAAGGGGCTGCTCCGACAGCGGAAACGTGGTCGCCAGGTAGACCGGCGCGCCGAGCGGGATGAAGCGGCGGTCGACCGCCAGGCTGCGCTCCGCATGCAGCGGCACGCTGAGCGCGCCGATCGGTCCGTCGGTGGTCGGCAGCTCGCGGAAGAACACATAGCTCGGGTTCTGGCTGAGCGCCTCCTGCAGCTTGGCTGGATTCGCCGCCGCCCATGCCTTGATGCCCTGCATCGACGCCTGCTCGAGCAGCAGCTCGCCGCGCTCCACCAGGTGACGGCCGAGCGAGCGGTAGGGATGGCCGTTCTGATCGGCATAGCCGACGCGAATCACGCCGCCGTTCTCGAGCTGCACCTGCCCCGAGCCCTGGATCTGCAGGAAGAAGAGCTCCACCGGGTCGGCGCTCCACGCGATCACCGGCGCGGCCAGCGCGCCGCCGCGCGCGTCGATCTCGCCGCGCGACCAATAGGGCACCAGCCGGCGCCCCTCCAGGCGTCCGCGCAGCCGCAGCCCGCGCGTCTCGGGGCTCACCGTGCCGAGATCGACCACCACGAGATCGTCCGGCACGCCGAAAATCGGATGGCGATGCAGCGCGGTCTGCGTGCGGCTGCCGTCAATGATGGGCTCGTAATAACCGGTGATCAGGCCGCTGTCGCCGCTTTCGGAGGACACCACGGCGTAAGGCGTGAACTCGGACTCGAAGAACCGGCGCGCCGCGGCCTCGTCGCCCGGCGGCAGGGCTTTGGCGAGCTCACAAACCTTCTTCGCCGCCGCCAGCCGCGCGCAGCCGCCGAGAAACGCGCGCAGGCTCGGCTCGAGTTGCGCTTCGCGCCACCCCGGCAGCTCGGCGAACGAGCGCGCCACGTAGCGGGCCGTTTCCGGCGCTGGCTTGAGAGGCGGTTTCTGCGGGGTTGCGCAGGCCGCGGCCAGTAGAATCAGAGCGAGGGAAAAGCAACGCATGTGGGTCATCTATCTCGAAATCGCGGCGGTGCTCGGCCTGCTGGCCTTCATCCTCTGGTTTACCTGGCCGAGAAAACCTAAATAGCTCAGTGCAGGATGCGCGGCACCGACAGCGTGAACTCCGGGATCGCGGCCTCGAAGCGAGTGCCATCCGAGGCCACCATCTGGTAGCTGCCGCGCATCGTGCCCACCGGCGTGGCGATGGAGGCGCCGCTCGTGTACTCGAAGCGCTCGCCGGGCTGCAGCAGCGGCTGCGAGCCGACCACGCCGAGCCCGCGTACTTCCTGCACCAGCCCCTGCGCGTCGGTGATCACCCAGTGCCGGCTGATGAGCTGCGCCGGGACGGTGCCGGCGTTGCGGATGGTGATGGTGTAGGCGAACACGTAGCGCCCCGCGGTTTCGTCCGACTGATCGGCGAGATACTGCGTCGCCGCGCTCACCAGGACCTCGTAGTTCTTCTCTTGAGCCACGGCGGCATTGTAAACTCCGCGGGCGTGACGTTCCGCATCGCGCCGAGCATCCTTTCTGCCGACTTCGCGCGCCTGGGCGACGAAGTGCGCGCGGTCGAGCGCGCGGGCGCGGACCTGATTCACTTCGATGTCATGGATAACCACTACGTGCCCAACCTCACGGTGGGCCCGCTGGTGTGCGCGGCGCTCAAGCCGCACGTCAAGCTGCCGCTCGACGTGCACCTGATGGTGAAGCCGGTCGACGCCCTGGTGCCCGAGTTCGCCAAGGCGGGGGCGAGCATCATCAGCTTCCACCCGGAAGCCTCGGACCACGTCGATCGCACCATCGCGCTCATCCGCGAGCACGGCTGCAAGGCCGGCCTGGTGCTGAATCCCGCCACCCCCGTCTCGTGGCTCGACCACACGCTCGAGAAGCTCGACCTGGTGCTGCTGATGTCGGTGAATCCCGGCTTCGGTGGCCAGAAGTTCATTTCCTCGGTGCTGCCCAAGATCGCTGAAGTGCGCCGGCGCATCGATGCGCTGAAACGCGATATCTGGCTGGAAGTCGACGGCGGCGTGAAAACCGACAACATCGCGGAAATCGCCCGCGCGGGCGCCGATACCTTCGTCGCCGGCTCGGCGGTGTTCAGCTCCAAGGATTACGGCGCCACCATCCGCGACATGAGGGCGCAGCTCGCAACGGCCAGGCGTTGAGAGTTCCTGTAGTCGCCGAGGCACGAGCAGACCTGTATAGGCCGCTCGCGGTGTACCTGAAGCTCGCCAATGCGCCGTACTCGTACTTGCTGGAATCGGCGGCGAGCGCTTCGGCCGCTACTCGTTCATCGGTCTCGCCTGCGCGGAGCGAATCGAAGCGCGGGGCCGCAATGTGCGGCGCCTGGTGCGCGACGCGCGCGGTACCGACGTCTGCCTGGAAAGCGTCGATGCCGACCCGTTCGAGTACGCGCGCGCCTGGCTCAAGCGCCACCGCGTCGCGCCGGTGCCCGCGGCCCTGAAGTTTGGCGGCGGCCTGGCCGGCTACTTCGGCTACGAAGCGGTGCGCCACGTGGAGCCTCGGGCGCTTGGTGCCGAAAAGCCCGATGTGCTCGGCACGCCGGACATGTTGCTGCTGGTTTCGGATGAGCTCGCGGTGGTCGACAACGTTCTCGGCAAGCTCTACCTCGTCGTTTACGCCGATACCACGCAGCCCGATGCCATGCGCGCCGCCCATGCGCGGCTCGAGCACCTGCGCTCGCGGCTAGCAGGCAACCTCGAAGAAAATCTATTCGTGAGCCAGGAAAAGCCCAAACCTGTTCCTGCGCTGGAATGCACATTCACCGAAGCGGGATTTCTGGAAGCCGTGCGCCGCTCGAAAGAATACATCTACGCCGGCGATTGCATGCAGGTGCAGATCTCGCAGCGCACCTCCCGCCGGTTCGATCCCTCGCCGCTCGCGCTCTATCGTGCCCTGCGCGGCGTGAATCCTTCGCCGTACATGTACTACTTCGACTTCGGTGACCACCACGTGGTGGGCGCATCGCCCGAGATCCTGGTGCGGCTGGCCGGTGACACGGTCACGCTGCGCCCGATCGCCGGCACGCGGCCGCGCGGCGCCACGCCCGAGGAAGATGCGGCCCGCGCGGAGGAATTGCTCGCCGATCCGAAGGAGCGCGCCGAGCACGTGATGCTGATCGACCTTGGCCGCAACGACGTCGGCCGCGTGGCGCAGGCGGGCAGCGTGAAGGTCACCGAGCAGATGGTGATCGAGCGCTATTCGCACGTGATGCACATCGTGTCCAACGTCGAGGGTCGGTTGAAGCCCGGCCTGGACGCGATCGATGTGCTGCGGGCGAGCTTTCCCGCCGGCACCGTCACCGGCGCGCCCAAGGTGCGCGCCATGCAGATCATCGACGAGCTCGAGCCGGTGCGGCGCGGCGTGTACAGCGGCGCGGTCGGCTATCTCGGCTTCAACGGCGACATGGACGTGGCCATCGCCATCCGCACCGCGGTGGTCAGGGAGCGGCGGCTGCACGTGCAGGCGGCGGCGGGCATCGTCGCCGATTCCGACCCGCGCTCGGAGTGGCTGGAGACGCAGCACAAGGCGCGCGCGCTGCTGCGCGCCGCCGAGCTCGCGGACGCGGTCAGCTGACCCGCTGCTCGCGCCGGCGAAGTGATCTTCATGCGCGAGAACTTCTAGCCCGGCTGCGGCTCCAGCAGAGCGAGCGCGTCGCGCGCGATGCCGTTCGCGGCCTCCTTGAGAACCGCAAGCAGGTCGGGCGCCCGCGCGTGCGGGAATTCCTCCGAGGCGCCGGCAATGCTGATCGAGGCAAAGGCGGCGCCGCGCGCGTCGCGGATCGGCACGCCGTAGGTGTTGACGCGCGGCACGACGTCGCTCAGGTGCACGCCGTAGCCGTGGCTCTCCGAGCGCTTGAGCATGCGCTCCACCGCCTTGGCGCGCACCTCGCCCGACTTCTGCACGCGCTTCATGTTCTCGGCGATGACGCCGCGCGCCTCGTCCGCGGGCAGCGCGACGAGGATCGCCACCCCGCCCGCCGAGACCACCAGCGGCCGGCGCAGGCCCACCTCGTGCGCGAGCGCCTTGATCGGCGAGTTGCCCGCGTGCGCGGCGCAGACGAAGTCGGCGCCGCTCCTGAGGCAGACGAACGCGACCCCGCCCAGGGTGGCGGCGACGCGCGCGACGTGCGGCGCGCACGCCGCCTGGAAGGCGGCGTAGCCCGGCAGCGCGAGGGAAAGCTCGAACAGCAGCGGCCCCGGGACGTAGCGCCGGTTGCCGGCGCGCTGGCGCGCCAGCCGCTCGCGCACGAAGAACGCCATGATGCGGTGCGCGGTCCCCTTGTCGAGCTCGCAGCGCTTCGCGAGGTCCGAGAGGCGCCAGCCCACGGTGCCGCGCGCGGCGAGCTCCTTGAGCAGCCGGGCGCCGCGCTCGAGGCTTTGCGTTCCGGACCGGGGCATGTTTCACATTGTAAAACTCCTAACGCTGCTGCGCCGCAGCGTCTTATTGCCTCCGCCCTGCGGACGCCGAATACTTCACGGTTCCCGAGGAGGATCCGATGAGAGTGCTCATTTCGCTGTTCAGCGTCTCATGCATTGCTTCAACAGCGCTGGCCCAGTCCTTTCCCATCCCGGGCAAGCCGGTGCGCGTGGTGGTCGGCTTCGCCGCCGGCGGCGGCACCGATGTGCAGGCGCGCATCGTGCAGCCCAAGCTCTCGGAGGCGCTCGGGGGCCTGCCCGTGGTCATCGAGAACAAGCCCGGCGCGAGCACCATGCTCGCCGCGGCCGAGGTGAAGCGCTCGGCGCCCGACGGCCACACGCTGCTCTACACCTTCAACGGCACCTTCGCGCAAATACCGTTCACGCAGGCGGACGTGCCCTACGACCCGTTCAAGGATTTCACGCCGATCTCCCTCGGCGCGCGCGGCTCGCAAATCCTCGTGCTGCACACCTCGATCCCGGCGAACACGATCAAGGAGCTCGCCCAGTGGGGGCGGGCGAACCCGGGAAAGCTCAACATCGCCTCGTTCGGCACCGGCACCTCCTCGCACATCTTCGCCGAGCTGCTGGCGCGCCAGTCGGGCGTGCCGATGGTGCATGTGCCGTACAAGGGCGCCGGCGACGCGGTGAAGGACCTGCTCGCCGGCCGCGTGCAGTTGATGTTCGACGCCGCGACCACCGCCATCCCCAACGTCAACACCGGCAAGCTGCGCATGCTCGGCGTGGTCGCCGACCAGCGCTCGAAGTTCCTGCCGAACGTGCCGACGCTCACCGAGCAGGGCATCAAGGGCATCGACCTCATCGGCTGGCTCGGCTGGTACGGCCCGGCCGGCATGCCGAAGGCGACGGTGCAGCAGCTCAATGCGGCTCTGGTCAAGGCGCTCTCGCATCCGGAGGTGCGCGCGGGCATCGAGAACGGCGCGTACGAGTCGGTGTCTTCCTCCCCTGAAGAGCTCGCCGCCGTCACCAGGGAGTCCTACGATCGCTGGGGCAAGGTGATCCGCGACATCGGCATCAAGGCGCAGTGAAGCTCACCGATCGGGAGCAGGCGATGCTGCAGGGCCGCGAAGGCAAGGCGCGGCAGAAGGCGATGGACCTGCTCGTGCGCTACGGCGAGGCGCTCGGCGCCGAGCGCCTGGTCGACACCAACAACGTCTGCGGCACGGTCGGCGCCTCGACGCCTTTCCTGCGCGATTACGGCGCAAGACACGGCATGGACGCGGTGTTCTCGGAATTCAGCCTCGACAGCGCCGAGGTGGTGGAGATCCCGAAGGTTTCGGTCTACAGCTCGCACCTGCAGCAGGGCCTGGACCCCGATCATGCCGAGCTGCAGGGCATCACGCCCGAAGTCGTGAAGGTTTACCGCCAGGGCGAGGCGTACACCGCTCGGCTCGGCGTGCAGCCGCACAACACCTGCGCGCCCTATACCGTGGGCAACGTGCCGAAGCTGGGCGAGCACTGTGCCTGGATGGAGTCCTCCGCGGTCATCTACATCAACGCGGTGCTCGGCGCGCGCACCAACGCCGAGGGGCGCGAGAGCGCCGGCGCGGCCATGCTGACCGGCAAGATTCCCTACTGGGGCTACCACCTGGACGAGAACCGGCTGGGCACGCACCTCGTCGAGCTCGAGGTGGATGTGCAGTCGACCGCCGACTGGGGGCTGCTCGGCTACTACGTGGGCGAGATGGTGCAGGAATGCGTGCCGGTGCTCGCCGGCGTGCGGCAGGCGCCGGACCTCGCGCGCCTCAAGCACTTCGGCGCCGCTGCGGCTTCCTCGGGCGGCGTCGAGATGTACCACCTCGTCGGATTCACGCCCGAGGCGCCGACTCTGGAAGCGGCGTTCGGCGGCAAGCATCCGAAGAAAAGATTCAAAGTCGGAAAAAAGGAGCTGCGGCAGGCCTACGATCAGGTGAACGCGACGGCGAAGGACGCGGACGTCGACTTCATCATGCTCGGCTGCCCGCACTACACGCTCGGGCAGATCGAGGAAGCGTGCCGGCTCCTCGAGGGCAGGCGCGTGCACGGCAACACCAGCCTGTGGATCTTCACGCCGCGCGCCACCAGGCAGCTCGCCGACCAGAAGGGCTATACGAAGATCATCACCGCGGCCGGCGGGCATCTCATGTCCGATACCTGCTCGGCGCTGGGCCGCGTGCTGCCAAAGGGCACGAAGGTTGCGGCGGTCGACTCGGCCAAGCAGGCGCACTACCTGCCCGCGATCATGGGCGTGCAATGCTGGTTCGGCAGCACCGAGGACTGCATCAATGCAGCGGTAACGGGACGATGGAACAGCAAGTTTCAGTAAAGACCATCGTCCTGCGCGGCCGCAAGGTCGTCGGCGGGGTCGCCGAGGGCGAGGCGCTGGTCACGCAGGAGCGCATCTCCGGCTGGGGCGGCATCGACCCGCGCACCGGCACGGTGATCGAGACGCGCCACGAGCTCAGGGGCAGGAGCTTCGCCGGCAAGGTGCTGGTGTTCCCCGGGGCCAAGGGGTCGTCGGGCTGGTCGAGCCAGTTCCATGTCGCCCGCCTCGCCGGCGCGGCGCCGCTCGCCATGGTGTTCAACGAAATGACGACCAAGATCGCGCTGGGCGCCGTGGTGACGCACGCGCCTTCGGTCACGGACCTCGACCAGGATCCGCTCGCCGTCATCGCCACCGGCGACTGGGTGAAGGTCGACGGCGATCGCGGCATCGTCGAAGTGACCAAGAGGAGCTGAGGCGATGGCCGACAAATACGAGAAGGAAATCCCCATCCGTACGGTTCGCAGATCAAGAAAGAATTCTTGGGAGGTAACGGCGGATATTTGCGTGCTGGGCGCCGGCATTTCCGGCATTTCCGCGGCGCTCGAGGCGGCGGCGCTCGGGAAGAAGGTGGCGCTCGTCGACGGCCTGCCCGCCCTCGGCGGCCAGGCGGTGAATTCCATCATCGGCACCTTCTGCGGCCTGTTCTCGAACGGCCCGAACCGCTGCCAGCTCACGCACGGGATCGCCGACGGCATCCTCAAGGACCTCGGCGCGAAAGGCGCCTTGCACCACAACGTCGGCCCGATGACCACGGTCGTGTACTACGAGGAGGTGGCGCTCGCGCGCTGGATCGAGCAGAAGGTGCGCGAGGCTGGGATCACGGTAGTGCTCGGCGCCGTTCTTCGCAATTGTTCTCTGGAAAATCGCAGAATCATGGAGCTCGAGCTCGCCACGCGCTACGGCGACGTGCGCATCAAGGCGCAGGGCTTCGTCGACGCGAGCGGCGATGCCGCCCTGACCTACACCGCGGGCCTGCCCTGCCGCGAGCCCGATGTGCCGCTCTACGGCACGCAGATGGTGGTGCTCGAGGGGATCGACGAGGCGCACGTGCCCAAGCGCGACGCCTTCGACAGGCGCCTTTGGGAGAAGGCGGACCAGTACGGCCTCGCGCGCAAGCGCGGCGTGGTGTTCTACTCGCCGGGGCGTGGCACGGCGGTGATGAACCTCACGCACGTCGAGACGCCGCTCGACCCGCTCGCCGCCTCGAAGAACGCGCTCATCGGGCGCGACGAGGCGGACAAGGTGGTGGCCTTCATGCGCGCCGAGTACCCGGAGGTCTTCGCCAAGGCCAAGGTGAGGAGCTACGGCCTGCCCGGCATCCGTCAGACGCGCTGGATCGTCTCGGCGCACCACCTCACCGTCGACGAGGTGCGGCGCGGCACGCACTTCCCCGACGCCGTGGCGCGCACGTCCTGGCCGATCGAGCTGCACGACCGCGCCGAGGGCTACGTCTGGGAGACCTTCGGTGACGACCACATCCACACCGTGCCCCTGCGCAGCATGCTGCCGGCCGAGTGCGACAACCTGGTCGCCGCCGGGCGCTGCATCGACGGCGACGCGGCGGCGCTCTCCAGCGTGCGCGTGATGGGGCCCTGCATCGCCATGGGCGCGGCGGCGGCGCACGCGCTCGACCTCGCCGGCAGCAGCAGCCTGCATCGCATCGACATCGCAGCGCTGCGCCAGCGCCTCAGCCACAACGTCGGGCATGAGCAAGCGCAGGCTGCGTAGCAACTTCCCGCGCGGCTCGTACCTGTGGGCGGTACGGCGCGCGCATTACCAGGCGCTCGGCATCGCCGAGGCCGACATGAAGAAGCCCAAGATCGCCATCGTCAACAGCTCTTCCGAGCTCGCGATCTGCTTCAGCCATCTCGACGGCGTGGCGGCGAAGGTGAAGGCGGCGGTGCGCGCGGCTGGCGGGCTGCCCTTCGAGGTGCGCACCGCGGCACCCAGCGACTTCATTACCGGCGCCGGCCACCGCGGTGGCTACATCCTCTCGGCGCGCGACCTCATCCCGAACGACATCGAGGTGCAGGTCGAGGGCGCGCAGCTCGACGCCATGGTGCTGCTTGCCTCCTGCGACAAGACCGTCCCGGGCCAGCCCATGGCGGCGGCGCGGCTCAACATTCCCGCGATCGTCATCGTCTGCGGCTACCAGGCAAGCGGCGAGCACGACATCGAGGATGTCTTCCTGCATTCCATGCATGTCGCCATGGGACGGATGGGGGTGGACGAGCTCGAAGCCATGGCGAACACCGCGATCCGCAGCTCCGGGGTGTGCTCCGGCATGGGCACCGCGAACTCGATGCACGTGGTGTGCGAGGCGCTCGGCATGGCGCTTCCGGGCAGCGCGCCGGTCGCGGCGAACAGCCCGCGGATGATGGACTTCGTGCACCAGGCCGGCACGCGCATCGTCGAGATGGTCGAGGCCGGCCTCAAGCCGCGCGACATCCTCACCCCGGGCGCCTTCCGCAACGCGGTGATGGCGGTGCTCGCGGTCGGCGGCTCGATGAACACCGTCAAGCACCTGCAGGCGACCGCGGTCGAGGCCGCTCTGCGAATCGACATCTACAAGCTGTTTGAGAAGCTGGCGGCAAAGGTCCCCGTCATCGCCGGCGTGCGGCCGGTCGGCAGCCACAGCATCGAGCAGTTCGAGGCCGCCGGCGGCGCGCGCGCCGTGATGAAGCAGCTCGAGGGGATGCTCGACCTCAAGCCGATGACCGTGAGCGGGCAGACGGTTGCAGGAAATCTCAAGGGTTACTCGGTGAAGGATGAGGAGGTCATCCGGCCTGCAAATCGGCCGGTGGCGAGGAAGCCGGCGCTTGTCATCCTGCGCGGCAGCCTCGCGCCGGAGGCGGCGATCGTGAAGATCGGCATCTCGCCCACCAAGGCGCGCAAGTTCGCCGGCAAGGCGATCTGCTTCTCGAGCTTCGACGCGGCGATCGAGGCGCTGAAGCGCGGGCGCATCAGGCCCGGCCACGTCGTCGTGCTGCGCGGCCTGGGCGTCACCGGTTCACCCGGCATGGGCGGCGCCTCGCGCATCGTCTTCGCGCTCGACGGCGCGCAGCTCGGCGAGAAGGTGGCGGTGGTCACCGACGGGCAGCTCTCCGGCCTCGTCAACAAGGGCCTGGTGGTCGGCGAGGTGTCGCCCGAGGCCGCGGCGCGCGGGCCGCTCGCGCTGGTGAAGGCGGGCGATCGGATCTCGATCGATGTCGACCGGCGCAAGGTCGACCTCGAGGTGCCGAAGGCCGAGCTCGCGCGCCGGCGCAGGCGCCTGAAGCCCGGCAAGCGCATCCCCGAGCCCGGCTGGCTCGGCATCTACCGGCGCAACGTCCTGCCGCTTCCCAAGGGCGCCGTCCTCACCGAGCGGGGCTGAGCATGCAGATCAAGCCGATGCATCCGGTGTTTGCTTGCGAAATCATCAACGCTGATCGCGAGAGGATCCGGGACATCGAAGCGGCCATGGACCGCTACGCGGTGGCGGTGCTGCGCTCGCAGCACATTTCCGACGCGGAGCACATCGCCTTCAGCCGGCGCTTCGGCGAGCTCGAGAAATCGCCGCATTTTGGCGTCGGCAAGGGCGGCAGGGTGCGCATGCGCTACCCGGAGCTCTTCGACGTGTCCAACCTCGACGAGGACGGCAACATCCTCGCCGAGGACGATCGCCGTCGCGCCTTCCGCCTCGCCAACGAGATGTGGCACACCGACAGCTCGTTCGTACCCGGGGGCGCACGCTACTCGCTGCTGCACGCCATGGTCGTGCCCTCGCGCGGCGCCGACACGGAATTCGCCGACATGCGCGCTGCATACGATTCTTTGTCTTTGGAAATGAAACAGAAAATCCAGGGGCTGGTGGTCGAGCACTCGACCTACTACTCGCGCAGCCTCATCGGCTACAAGTTCACCGACGAGGAGCTGACGCGGCGCAGCGCCACGCCGCAATACCTCGTGCAGACGCACCCGTCATCGGGCAGGAAGTCGCTCTATCTCGCGGCCCATGCGTCGCACGTGATCGGCTGGTCGCCAAAGGAGGGGCGGGCGCTGCTGCGCGAGCTGACCGAGCACGCGACGCAGCCGCGGCTCGTCTACGTGCACAAGTGGCGCGCCGGCGACCTCGTCATCTGGGACAACCGCTGCACCATGCACCGCGCGACGCCGTTTCCCGACACGAACGAGCGCCGCGACCTGCGGCGCACCACCGTCAGGGGCGATCTGCCGATTGTCCATGCAAGCTGAGCGCCGCGCCGTCCTGCACGGTCACCTCGAGCGCGTACGGGTCGACGCCTTCGAGGCAGCCGACATTGACCCGGTAGATCTGCGGCCGCATGCGCGGCCGGTGGAAGGTGTAGATGCCGCAGCGCTTGCAGAAGTAGTGCTTCGCGATGCCCGTGTTCCACTGGTAGAGGCCGAGCGCGTCCTCGCCGGCGAGGAGCCGGAAGTCCTCGGCCTGCACGTTTGTCATCACCGCGCCGCGGCGGCGGCAGAAGCTGCAGTTGCAGCGCACCGCCGGCGAGAGCGTCGTGCGCGCCTCGAAGCGCACCGCGCCGCAATGGCAGCGCCCGGAATAGGACGTCAGTTCACCCTGCATGGGAGGATGGCATGTATTTGAGCATACGAAAGGTGCTTCTCGCACTCGTCCTGAGCGTTCCCGGCTTCGCCGGCGCGCAGCAGTTCCCCACCAAGACGGTGAACCTCGTCGTGCCCAACCCGCCGGGCGGCTCGATCGACGTCATGGCGCGCGTCTTTGCCGACGGCCTGCAGAAGATGTGGGACGGCAAGTCGGTGATCGTCGAGTACAAGCCCGGCGCCGGCACCATGATCGGCATGGATTACGTCGCCAAGTCAGACCCCGACGGCAACACCATCGGCATGGTGGTGACGCCGATGGTGATCCTGCCGGCCCTGCGCGAGATGCCTTACGACACGCTGAAGGACCTCGCGCCGGTGACGATGACCGGCACCTCCTCCATCATGATCGCCGGCGCGCCGAACATGCCGGCGAGCGATCTGCGCGAGGTGATCGAGCTGGCGAAGAAGAACCCAGGCAAGATGACCTATGCCTCGCCGGGCGCCGGCAGCTCCATGCACCTCGCCGGCGAGCTCCTCAAGCAGCAGGCGGGCATCGACATCCTGCACGTGCCGTTCAAAGGCGGCGCGCAGGCCTACCCGGAAGTGATGTCCGGGCGCGTCGAGCTGCAGCTCGACCCGACCTTCGGCATCAACCGCCATGTGCAGGCGGGCAAGATGAAGGGTATCGCCGTCACCAGCCTCAAGCGCGATCCGCAGGCGCCGAACGTGCAGACCGTGGCGGAGACCGTGCCGGGCTTCGGCGAGGTGCTTTCCATCAACGGCATCGTCGTCGCCGGCAAGACCCCGCGCGCGCTGGTCGAGCGCCTCAACGCCGACTTCCGCAAGCTGCTGCTGCAGCCGGAGGTGAAGAAGCGCGTGCAAGACTTCGGCATCACCATCGTCGGCAACTCGCCCGACGAGTTCGCGCAGTTCATCCGCCAGGAGATCGAGCGCTGGACCAAGGTCGCCAAGGCCGCGAACATCACGCTCGACAAGTAATCCGAAGCGCTAACGAGAGCAGGACAAGCTGAGGCAGGACGTTCAATCCGGCGTGCTATCCTTTTAGCCCCGATGCGCGCGCACCTGCTTTCTTCGGCAACCGATACCCGCAGGGATTCCCTTGCGGTGCGCTCACGCCGATGCGATGCGTCCTACACCCGCCGGCCCGAGGCGTTCGCCCTCTGGCGATGGCGGCATTCCGCCTAAGCTCGATCCACCGTTCGCGGTAGGTTCGCGCGCCCGCCTGGAGGCGTTTCCGGCGGGCCCAGATGATACGGTGCATAAAATTCAAAGTGTTAGGGCAATTATGGTGGTCATGATCGACAACTACGATTCGTTTACCTTCAACCTGGTGCAATACCTCGCGCAGCTCGGTGCCGAAGTGCGCGTGGTGCGTAATGACGAATTGACGGTGGAAAGCATCGAAACCATGGCGCCCTCCCACCTGGTCCTGTCGCCCGGTCCGTGCACGCCGAACGAGGCGGGGATCACGCTGCAAACCATCGAGCGCCTGGCCGGGCGCATTCCGATCCTCGGCGTTTGCCTGGGCCACCAGGCGATCGGCCAGGCCTTTGGCGGCAAGGTGGTGCGGGCGAAGCAGGTGATGCACGGCAAGACTTCGCGCATCCGGCATGATGGCGCGGGCGTTTTCTGCCGCATCGAAGATGATTTCGTGGCCACTCGATATCACTCGCTGGTCGTAGAACGCGCGTCGTTGCCCACTTGCCTGGAGATCAGCGCCGAATCGGAGGATGGCGAGATCATGGGGCTGCGCCACCGGCAGCTCGCGGTGGAAGGCGTGCAGTTCCACCCCGAGGCGCTGCTCACCGAGCACGGACACAGACTGCTGCAGAATTTTTTAACGGAAAATGAACCGGGGAGCATCACATGAAGCAGATCACCATCGCCGAGGCGATCCAGCGCACGGTGGAGCACCGCGAGGTGTTCCATGACGAGATGCTGCACGTCATGCGCCAGATCATGCGCGGCGAGCTGAGCCAGGCGCAGATCGCGGGGTTCATCATCGGCCTGCGGGTGAAGAAAGAGACCATCGGCGAAATCGCGGCCGCCGCGCAGGTGATGCGCGAGCTGGCGACGCCGGTGGAGGTGGCGGATGACCGCCACCTGGTCGACACTTGCGGCACGGGCGGCGACGCCGCGCACACCTTCAACGTGTCGACCTGCGCGGCGTTCGTCGCCGCCGCGGCCGGCGCCAAGGTGGCGAAGCACATGGGGCGCTCGGTGTCGTCCTCCTCGGGCAGCGCCGAAGTTCTCGAGGCGCTGGGCGCCAACATCGCCCTCACGCCCGCCGAGACCGGGCAGGCGATCGACAAGCTCGGCTTGGGCTTCATGTTCGCGCCCGCGCACCACGCGGCGATGAAGCACGCCGCCCCGGTGCGCAAGGACCTCGGCGTGCGCACCCTGTTCAACATCCTCGGACCGCTCACCAACCCGGCGGGCGCGAAGAACCAGGTGATGGGCGTGTTCCACTCCGACCTCGTGGGCATCGAGGTGCGGGTTCTGCAGCGCCTGGGGTCGAGGCACGTGATGGTGGTCCACGGGCTAGACGGCCTCGACGAGATCTCGATCTCCGGGCCGACGCTGGTCGGCGAGCTGGTGAAGGGCGAGATCAACGAGTACCAGCTCCACCCTTCGGAGGCCGGCATGGAGCTGTATGACCGGCGCGCGATCGAGGTGCACACGGTGGCCGAGTCCAAGGCGATGATCCAGGCGGTGCTGGAGAACCAGCCCGGGCCGGCGCACAACATCGTCGCGCTGAACGCGGGTGCCGCGATCTACGTCGCCGGCGTGGCGCCGACCTTCAAGGCCGGCGTCGAGCGCGCGGCGCAGGCGATCAAGAGCGGCGCCGCGAAGCAGAAGCTGGAAGCGTTCATTGCCTTTTCCCAGAAATTGAAGAAGTGAACATCCTGGAGCGCATCGTCGAGGCCAAGCGCGCCGAGGTCGCCGCGGCGAAACGCGAGCGCCCGGATGTCGAAGCCCTCGCCCGCAAGGCGCCGGCGACGCGCGACTTCGTCGGTGCGCTGCGCGCCAAGCGACCCGCAGTGATCGCCGAGATCAAGCGCGCCAGTCCATCCAAGGGCCTGCTGCGCGCGAATTTCGATCCGGCCGCGATCGCCAAAAGCTACGAGAAAGCCGGCGCCGCCTGCATGTCGGTGCTCACCGACCGCGAGTTCTTCCAGGGGGCCGCGGCGCACCTCGTCGCCGCGCGCGCGGCCTGCGCGCTCCCCGTGCTGCGCAAGGACTTCCTCATCGATCCTTACCAGGCGTTCGAAGCACGCGCCCTCGGCGCCGACTGCGTGCTCCTGATCGTCGCCTGCCTGGAGGATTCACAACTGCGCGAGCTCGAAAAGCTCGCGCTCTCGCTGGGCATGGCGGTGCTGGTCGAAGTGCACGATGCCGACGAACTGGAGCGCGCGCTTGCGCTACAGACCCCGCTCATCGGCATCAACAACCGCAACCTGCGCACCTTCGAGACCCGTCTCGAAACCACCCTCGATCTCCTGCCGCGCATTCCGAAGGCGCGCATGGTGATCACCGAGAGCGGGATCCTTTCCCGGGCCGATGTAGCCAGGTTGCGGGCGGGGGGGGTGCCTGCATTCCTCGTCGGGGAGGCCTTCATGCGCGCCCCGGATCCCGGCCGCGCCTTGGCCGAGCTCTTCCGGTCGGGCTAACCCTTGACATCCGGTAAACCACTTTGTCGCGAGAACACAACAAAAGCGCCCTAAGCCTCTGTAATTCCGTCATTAGCGTTGCCCTGCCGCAGCGCCTCTTGGGAGAATCCCGGCTGACTCTCGATTTGAGAGGTTTCAACAACCACCAACCCTAGGGGAGTAATTCATGAAGAAGAAGCTCTTAGCAGCCGCGGTCGCAGGGGCGCTGGCCTCGCCTCTGGCTTTCGCGCAGAACGTCACGATCTACGGCGGGATAGACGTCGGCGTCCAGCGCTTCTCCGACTACACGCCGGTCGGCAACGCGAACGAGAACTTCGTCCAGTCGGGGCAGGACTACACCTCGCGCCTGGGCATAAGAGGCAGCGCCGAGATCGCGCCCGGACTGACCGGCTTGTTCGTGATGGAGGCGCTAATCCTCGCGGACATTGGCGGCACCAGCGGCGGTTTCGGCGCCAGCACCCCCCCCACCACCGGTACGTTCTGGGATCGCCAGGTCTATGGCGGCATCGAGAGCAAGCAGTGGGGCGCGCTTACCATCGGCCGGCAATACACGCACATGTTCCACACCTACGGTGTCGGCACCTGGTCGGTGCTCACCGCCGCCGGCACGCTGGCACCTTCGGGGGTCCAGGTCCGGCAGTCCAACGCCATCAAGTATTCGAGCCCGAAGTTCGGCGGCCTGACCGTCGGCCTGATGTACTCGCCCGGCGCGTTAGGCGGCGTCGATACCACGACCCAAGAGCCCACGACTACGACTCCGGACAACGGCAGGTACTGGGATGCCAACGTGATCTGGGCGCTGGGGCAGTTCGGCGTGAGCGCGGCCCACTCCAGAGCGAGGACCCAAATCGGCGTCGACAGCGAAGACACAACGAGGAATTCGATTACCGGCAAGTGGGATACCGGCGCATTCGGCATCTTTGCCGGCTGGGCCCAGAATGAGCGGGATGCGAGGGGCGCCCTTGCGGCGATCGACAACACGCGCTACTGGATCCAGCCGGTCGTGCGCTTCGGCGGCGCCCGCAACGAGCTCTTCGCTCTCTGGGGCGAGAGCAAGAACGACGCGGTCGCGGCCAGCGACACGACCTGGTGGGGCGTTGGGTACCGCCACCACTTATCCAAGCGCACCTGGGCGTACGCGGCGTACGGCAATGCCGATAACGACGCGGCGGCGACAGGCGTGCCACAGTCGTCCGCGGCAGCTGCGACGGCGGGCGAGGATCCGACCTCAATCCAGCTCGGTATCGTGACGACGTTCTAAGCGCTACCGGCTAGCAAGTCTCGGCGGGCGCCCAGCAACGGGCGCCCGTTTTTTTTCTAGCGCTGGTGCTGCGGTCCGGCGTCGAGCTCCTGCATCCGGATCTGGCCGCTCACCACGCCGTCCGGGCCGATGCCCACGCGCAGCGTCCAGGGTTCCCGGGCGCCCCACGCGTAACGGTATTCCCAGACAGTCTCGCCGCTTGCCGTGCGCCAGGTGAGGAACGGCGGGCCGAGCATGAGGCGCAGCTGCTCCCGGGTGGTGCTGCCGGCGCCGACGGCGTCGAAGTGGCGCTCCTCGAGCACCTGGTCGACCCCGCGCAGCCTGCCGTCCGGGCCGAGCTCGACGCGAAAAGTCTGCCGGCCGAGCCCCTTGGGGTAGAACCACACCTCGCCACCCTGCGGTAGCGGCAGAACCTCGGCCGGTGATCCCATGTCTTTGCGCACGGCGGCAGCGTCGGATTCACCCGGACGCAGATGGCGGCCGTCGCTGGCGCAGCCCCACGGGAGGAAGGCGAGCAGGGCGAGGAGCGGCAGATTCATGACCCTGGTCAGACACCTCGCCGCCGCCAAGATTCCGGGCGGCCCATGCCAGGCGTGCGGGATGTGGACAGGCTGATCCTCGAGCTCGACCGGGCCCTGCGCGCCGTCGCCGGCGTGACGCAGGCGGGCACGGCTGCCGCCCTCATGCGGGTGAACCATGCCGGCGCTTGTGCGCGCAAGCGCTCTACCACCGTTAAGCGCTTACGGCGCGTGACGAGCGCGCCTGCCAAGCGCTCCAGCAAGCGGGCGCGCGAAGAACAGGGCCATCTCGCCTGGAGCGCGGAGCGCATTCGCGAGCTCGGCGGCTGGCCGAGCATGCTTTCGATGATTGTGCGTGGGCCGTGGTGTCGGGCGCGCTCGCGCTCGGCGCGACGGCGCATGCCGATGCCGGCCATACGGATCATTCCAAGACGCAGGAGCATTGGACCGCGCCTCCCGAAATGGCAAAACGCAGGAACCCGCTGCCCGCTGATGCGGCGTCGCTTGCCCGCGGCAAGGCTCGGGCACGAGCGGTGCCGGCGGTCATGCGACCGGCAGCGGTCCGGTGGGCAACGAGCCGGCCCCGCGCCAGCAACGCTAGAGCGGGAAGTTACATCGGCGACGGCCGCCAGCGCGCGGCGGGGGTATCTTTGCTAACCTCCGCCGCGTGGAGCGGCTGATCATGAAAAAAGCAGCGCTTGGCGTCGCGCTCATCGTCGTGGCGGTGTCGATCGGCGCCGCGATCTTCGTCTATGCCGGCCTCTACAACATCGCCGCCGACGAGCCGCACTGGGCGGTCACTGAGCGCGTGTTGGGGGCGGTTCGGGTGCGCTCGATCGAAGTGCGCTCGCGCAGCATCCGCGTGCCGGATCTCGAGAACGAGAAGCTCGTGCTGCGCGGGGCCGGACAGTACGCCGAGATGTGCGCGGGCTGCCATCTTTCGCCGGGCGAGAGCGATTCGGCGGTGCGGCAGGGTCTTTATCCTCAGCCGCTGGAACTTGCGCGCCACAAGATGGATCCGCGAAGCGCCTTCTGGGTCATCAAGCATGGAATCAAGCTGACCGGCATGCCCGCCTGGGGCGCCAGCCACGACGATGAGACCCTTTGGAGCGTGGTGGCCTTTCTCAACCGCCTTCCGGCGCTCGATCCGCAGCAGTACCAGGCGATGGTCGAGCGCGCGCCGCCGGACGAGGAAATGGTGCGAAAGCCGGCGAATGATCACGGCGGCGGCGAACATGGCGGGAAAGCGCTTGCGCCGAAGAAGGGCGCCGGCCACTAGCGCATCCGCTACAGCACGCAGCGGCTTCTCGACACGAGGATCGCGCGATCGGCGATTTGGCAACGAAGGGGCCCCGGCTAGCATAGCGCAGGCGAGCGTCGCGCAAGAAGCTCTGACCAACAGCCGAACCGCCGCCATATCCGATCAGCGAAGAGGCCCCGACCATGCAAACCTGCGCCCCAGCCAGCGGCCCCCGCCGGCGCTTCATTCAATCCGCCGGCGCATTAGGCCTGTTGCAGGCATTCCGCGGCCTGGCGCCGGCGTATGCGCAGGGCCTGCCGGGCCGGGGCGCGGAGCTGCGGGTCGGCGGCGATCGCATCGCCGAGCTCGTGATCGACCGCACGCCCTTCGGCTTCGACGGGCGCAACGCTGCTGCGGTGACGATCAACGGCACCGTGCCCGGGCCGATCCTGCGCTTTCGCGAAGGCGAAATCGCGACGTTGCGCGTCACCAATCGCCTTGCAGAGGACACCTCGATTCACTGGCACGGCATCCTCCTGCCCTCCGAGATGGACGGCGTGCCGGGCGTGAGCTTCCCGGGCATCCGCCCCGGCGAGACCTTTACTTACCGTTATCGGGTGCGCCAGAACGGCACCTACTGGTACCACAGCCATTCGTCTCTGCAGGAGCAGCAGGGAATGTACGCGCCGATCATCATGGAGCCGAACCGGCCCGACCCGGTCGGCTATGACCGCGAGCACGTGGTGGTACTGTCGGACTGGACCTTCCGCGACCCGCACCGCGTGCTCGCGGTGCTGAAGAAGCAGGCGGGCTTCTTCAACTTCCAGCAGCGCACCCTCGGGGACTTTTTCCGCGAGGCAAGGGTCAACGGCTTTCGCAAGACCCTCGCGGAGCGCGAGATGTGGGGCCGGATGCGGATGAACCCCACCGATATCCTCGACGTCACCGGCGCCGCCTATACCTACCTGGTGAACGGGCTGCCGCCCGATGGCAACTGGACCGGGCTTTTCCGCCCGGGCGAGCGCGTGCGCCTGCGATTCATCAACTCCGCCGCGGCCACGTTTTTCAACGTGCGCATCCCCGGCCTGCCGATGCGGGTGGTGGCGGCGGACGGGCAGAACGTGCAGCCGGTGATGGTGGACGAATTCCAGATCGGCATCGCCGAGACCTATGACGTGATCGTGCAGCCGGGCGCAGAGCAGGCGTATACCGTGTTCGCGGAGGCGATGGACCGCAGCGGCTACGGCCGCGGCACGCTCGCGCCGCGCCCTGGCATGGCGGCCGCGGTGCCCGCGCTGCGCGAGCGGCCGATGCGAAGCATGGTCGACATGGGCATGGACATGAGCAAGATGGACATGCCGGGGATGGACCACGCTGGCATGCAGGGCATGGAAAAGCCCAAGCCCAAGCCGATGCCGGGAATGGATCACGGTGGCATGAACATGCCCGGGATGGACAAGCCCAAACCGAGCGCAAAGCCGATGCCCGGGATGGACCATGGCGCGATGAAAATGCCGGGCATGGAAAGCCCGATCAACGGCAAGCACGGCCCGGAAATGCACGGCCCCGGCAACACTATGGGCGCGATGGTGCAGCGAAACCGCCTGGGCGAGCCGGGCGCCGGGCTGGAGAACGTCGAGCACCGCGCGCTGGTCTACAACGACCTGAAGGCGCTCGAGCCCTCGCGCGATCCGCGAGCGCCCGAGCGCGAGCTCGAGATCCATCTCACCGGCAACATGGAGGCGTTCATCTGGGGCATGGACGGCCTGAAGTTCTCCGAATCGGGCGAGCAGCCGAAGATGCGGGTCGGCGAGCGCGTGCGCATCACGCTGGTGAACGACACGATGATGGAGCACCCGATGCACCTGCACGGGGTGTTCATGGAGCTCGACAACGGCGCGGGCCTTGCGCACAAGCCGCGCAAGCACACGATCAATGTCAAGCCTGCGGAGCGGCTGTCGTTCGATTTCACCTACGACGAACCGGGCAACTTCGCCTTCCACTGCCACGTGCTGTTCCACATGGAGATGGGGATGTTCCGCTTCGTCAACGTGTCCGGCAAGCCGCAATGGAAGCTGACATGAGACCCGCGCTCGCGCTTGTCCTGCTCGCCGCCCCGGCCTTCGCCCAGCAGGATCCGTTTCCGCTGCCGCCCAGGGAGTGGCCCGAGCCCGTGATGGACACGCAGCGCTTCGCCTTCCTGCTCCTCGACCGCTTCGAGTACCGCTGGCAAAAGGGCGACGACGCGCGCACCTGGGACGCGCAAGCCTGGTTCGGCGGCGACTTCAACAAGCTGTGGCTCAAGTCCGAGGGCGCTCAGGTCGCCGGGGACACGGAAGAGGCCGAGGTGCAGGCGCTCTACGCGCGGCGCATTGCGCCGTTCTGGCACCTTCAGGCGGGCGTGCGGCACGAGGCGAGGCCGCAGCCGGCGCAGAACTACGGGGTGCTCGCCGTGCAGGGGCTCGCGCCCTACTGGTTCCAGGTGGAGGCGAGCGCTTTCCTGCGCAGCGGCGAAATTTCCGGCCGGCTCGAGGCCGAGTACGACCAGCTCCTCACCCAGCGCCTGATCCTGCAGCCGCGCATCGAGACCAACTTCTCCGCGTCGGCCGAGCCGGCGCGCGGCGTGGGCAGCGGCATCAACGACGTCGAGCTTGGGCTGCGCCTTCGGTACGAGATCAGGCGCGAGCTCGCGCCGTATGTCGGCGTCAACTGGACGCGCAAGGTCGGCGATACCGCGGACCTCGCGCGCAGCCGCGGCGAGGACGTAAGCGCGACGAGCATCGTGCTCGGCCTGAGGGCCTGGTACTGACGCGACTCGTCGAAGCGCCATAGAGCAGGTAACAAACGGTTACGGACGGGCGGCTTGTTTCGGGGTAGCGTAACGGCCATGAAAGCGCTCAGGAGTTTTTTGTCGCTGGCCGCGTTACTGCTTGCCGGGGCGATCGCAGGCGGCCAGGCGTCTGCGCAAGGCGGCCATCACGGCGGCCACCACGGCGGGCACCACGGCGGGCACCACGGCGACTACGTCGGCTTTGGCTTTTTCCTCGGCGACTACCCGCCGCCGTACGGCTATGCGCCGCCAGTAGTCGTTGTGTCGCCACCGCCCGTGTACGTGGAGCGCTCCGACGCCGAGCCGGCGCCGGGCCCCGCGGAGCCGTCGCCGCAGGCGTGGTGGTACTACTGCGAGCGCTCGCGCGGCTATTATCCCTACGTGCAGACCTGCCCCGCCGGCTGGCAACGCGTGCCGCCAGCGCCTGCGCCGGGATAGACCCGCGGGTGCTGGACCGCCTTATCCATGAGCTCGATCGCGCGCTTCGCGCTGTCGACCCGCGGGAGGCCGTCGCCTTCTATACCCTGGCGTACCGAGTTCAGCATGACCGCGCTTCCTCGTGCCCGCACTGAGCGAATACCGGGCCGACATCGCCGGCCTGGCGAAGCTCTGCGCGGAAGACGAAAACGCCGTGCTGGTCTGCAAGCACGACTACGTACCGAAGAACGAGCGCAAGTTTCTCGGTCAGGTGCAGACCAGGTACGCGCGCAAGAACTGGTCGAGCCTGATGCTGTTCAATAACGCTCGAGGATCGAGCCTGATCCTGGACACCAACGCGCTGTCCGCGTTCGTGGACGGCGACGCTCGCGTCGGCGAGGTGCTGCGCGCCGGCAGGGCGCGCGGCCATTCCCGTGATCGTGCTGGGCGAGTTCCGTTACGGAATTTCAGGGTCCAGGCGCCGCTCGGATTACGAAGCCTGGCTGGAGTCGCAGCTGCCTCACTTCGAGGTTCTTGCGGTAACGGACCAGACTGCGGTGCCTATGCGGCGCTGCGCGTGGCTCTCAAGCGATCGGGCCGCCCGAAAGAGCTGGTAGCGAGCGTCCATAGGCCCGGAAGCGGCGCGGAGCTGGAAGAGCGATACGACGAGTGATCAGCGCGACGCCGTAGAATTCAATTATGTTCGACCGTGCCATCCTTGAATTCGACCGCGCGCTGCGGGCGGTGGCCGGCGTAATGCACGCAGAGCGTGCGTCGCCAGCGGAAGGGGTTCCGGAAAATCCCATTTCTGAAGACCAGAAGGCGCATGCGGCTGCGCTCATGCGCGTCAACCACGTCGGCGAAATCTGCGCGCAGGCGCTGTACCAGGGCCAGGCGCTGACCGCGCGCCACGCGGAATCGCGCGCGGCGCTGGAAGCGGCGGCGCGCGAAGAACAAGACCATCTCGCCTGGAGCGCGCAGCGCATCGGCGAGCTCGGCGGGCGCCCGAGCCTGCTGAACCCGCTGTGGTACGCGGGCTCGTTCGCCATCGGCGCCGCCGCTGGACTGCTCGGCGACCGCTGGAATTTCGCTTTCCTCGCCGAGACCGAACGGCAGGTCGAGGAGCATCTGACGGGCCACCTGGAGGCGCTGCCGCCCGAAGACCAGCGCACGCGCGCCGTGGTGGAGGCAATGCGCGCGGACGAGATCAAGCATCGCGCGAGCGCGCTGCAGTTGGGTGGGGCGGACCTTCCGGAGCCGGTCAAGCGCGCGATGCGCCTTGCTGCAAGGGTCATGACCACGGTGGCCTACCGCGTTTAGCGTGTTGCGGATCTTTATCGGCTACGATCCGCGCGAGTCGGTGGCTTTTCATGTGCTGTCGCACTCCCTGCTGAGTCGCTCATCGGTTCCGCTAAGTGTGTCGCCGCTGGTGCGCAGCCAGCTGAAATCGATCTATAAGCGGCCGCGCGGCCCGACCGAGTCCACGGAATTCAGCATGACGCGTTTCCTGGTGCCGTATCTTTCGGGCTATACGGGGTGGTCGCTGTATATGGACTGCGACATGCTCTGCCGGACGGACATCGAGGCCCTCGCCGCCGAGACCGAGCGCCATGCCGACAAGGCGGTATTGGTCTGCAAGCACGATTACGTGCCCAGAAGCGAGCGCAAGTTCCTGGATCAGGTGCAGACGAAATACCTGCGCAAGAACTGGTCGAGCCTGATGCTGTTCAATAACGCTCGCTGCCGCGCGTTGACGCCGCAGTACGTGAGCTCGGCCTCCGGGCTCGACCTGCATCGCTTCGCGTGGCTCGACGAGCGGCTGATCGGCGAGCTACCGCTCGAGTGGAACTGGCTGGTGGGCGAGTATCCGTACAACGCGGGGGCGAAGATCGTGCACTTCACGCTCGGCGGGCCGTACTTCGAGGCGTACCGCGGCTGCGATTACGCCGAAGAGTGGCTGGCTGAGCGCCGCCAGATGAAGTAGGCGGCTCAAGCCGGGGCGAGCACGTAGCTGCGCACCGGCTGCTCATAGCCCTTCAGGCGCAGCGTCTCACCGGGGCGCAGCTCGCGCTCCCGCGCCATGGCGTCGAGCAGCTCGGTGGTGCGCTCGTCGATCAGCACCTCGCCGTGCTCGGCCTCGGCGCACAGGCGCGCCGCCAGGTTGACCGGCGCGCCGACGGCGGTGTATTCCAGGCGCGAGGCTGCACCGATCACGCCCACGGTGACGAAGCCGCTCGCCACCGCGACGCCGACGCCGAGGCGCAGCCCGGCATGCGACCAGCGCTCGATCAAGCGAGTCGTGGCCGCGCGGATCGACTTCGCCATCTGCAGCGCGCGCGGCGCATGGTCGGTGAACGCCAGCGGCGCGCCGACCAGGATCAGCACGCCGTCGCCCGCCTGATCCTTGATCGTGCCGCCGAACTCGGCCGCCGCCGCGCCAACCGCGTCGTAGTACTGGCGCAGGATCTCGATCACCTTCTGCGAAGGCGTGCTCTTGGAAAAGGCGGTAAACCCGCGCAGGTCGCAGCAGACTACCGAGAGCTCGAGCGTGTTCTCCTGCGTCGCTGCCCTGAATCCGCGCTGACGGACGAGCTCGGCCACCTGGGGGGCGAGAAAGCGTGACATGAACTGCGCGCGCCTGCCCTGGATGACGTGGTACTGCACCGCGCCGACGAGAAAGATCAGCATGCCGACGGCGGTGGGAATTGCCGAGAGCTCCTGGGGCAGCACCATCCCCGAGGCCATGAAGGGCGCGCCGAGCACGAAAGCGACGACGCGCAACCCCTCGCCCCGGTCGGGGCGGCGCTTGAGGAGCAGCAGGCCGCAAAAGCAGCCAAGCAGGAGGGAGATCGCCAGCGGCGCGGCGAACAGGTAGAACCACCATTGCCTGCGCTCGCCGGCTTCGAGCAGCAGCTCGCCGGAGAAATGCGCCGCGCGCTGCTCGGGAAAGACGAGCGAGAGCAGGCCATAAAGAATGGCGAGCGCCTGGGCGACGCGCAGCAGCTTGTCGGGGCCCTCGGTGTAGAGGTTGCGCGCGGGCACGGTGCGCCGCACTCGCAGCAGCCATTCATAGGCAAAGACGAAGGCCAGCACCTCCGGAAGGGCGAACAAGCCCCATGCCGGCGGCGCAAGGTTGGGCAGCATGCGCGGCGCAAGCAGCGAGCCGGCGGCGATCGCGAGACCCACGGAACCGAGGAACAGCGCGAGCGCGCGGCTCGTCGGCGAGCGGCGGTCGGCGGCGAGAAAGGCGATCGCCATGCCGAGGGCGAGTAACGACGTGATGACGTGAGGCGTCGCGGCCGGGTTCATAGGGGCGATGTTACGCCGCGCGCCGGCGGGTCTCCCGGGCCAGCGTCTCGGCGGCGATCTCGAGCGCGCCGAATTGCGCGGCGAAGTCCAGGCCGTTCGCCTGCTCGATCAAGCGCCCCATCACGGAGGAGATGAGCCAGGCGTCGCCGCGGGGGTTGCACTCGATCACGTACAGCGCGCCTGAATCCGCGTCGCGCACGATATCGGTGCCGAGCACCGGCTGGTCGGGAAACGCGGCGTGCGCCTTCTCGGCAAGCGCGATTACCTCGGGATCGAAAGCGAGCGTGTAGCGCGAGTCCTTCTTGTTCGATACCACCGTGATCCCGCCCCGCGCCTTGAAGTCCCAGCGCGACTCGAGCGGCACGAAGCGGTGGTCGGCCTCGCAGCGCCAGCTCATCAGCGTGCGCCCGAACAACGTCACCACTCGATAGTTCGAGGGCCAGCGCCCGGTGTAGATGAACTGCTGGGCGAGAAACGCCGGCGCGCGGAAGCGCACCCGCCCGGTGCGCTTGATGAACACCTCGGCCCCCTTGCGGCCGAGGTCGGGCTTCACGACCACGTAGGGCCCCCACTCGCGCGGCTCGAGGGATGTGCCCGGAACAATGGAAATCCATTTCGGCACCGGCAGGCGGAGCCGGGCGAGCCGCTCGTATTGCTCGGTTTTCGGATGCTCGAACCCCTGGCAGACCGCGCCGCGCGGCGGCACGAACTTCTTGATCGGCATCGGCGAGACGGTGAGTGTCGGCGAGCGTGCATCGAAGCGCGGGTCGCGCAGCTCGCCCTCCTTGGTGTCCACGATGAAGACTTCGATGCCGCGCAGGCGCCGGGCGAGCTCCTCGTAGTCGGCGCGGTCCTGCTTGGTTTCCTGGTGGACGAGGATCAGGTTGGGCAACGAGTCATTCGACTTCATCGCCTGAGCCGGCCGACGATGCCGCTCGGGAAGTAGTACACGACAGGGTGGCGCCGATCGCCGCATCGTACCTCGTTCCCAGTGCTGTGGGAGGGCGGCCGGGGTGACGCGGCCCCTACCTTTAATGAGGCCCCGCGAGGGCGCAGCGGCGGCGCCTCTTCGTCGCGAGCCGTAAGTACGGTAATCTGGCCTGATGAAGAACGACCAGGAACAAACCTGCCGATGAACGAAGTCGCTGGTTCCGCCGGTATAGTGCAACTCGAACGCCGGCTCCTGCAGGCCATGACGCCGCGCGAAGAGATCCTCGAGTCCTACTTGTTCTGATCACGGGCGATGGGGCGGGCGCAGCCCCACAGCGACATCGACGTCGCGGTATACGTTGATGAGCGCCGCGCCGCCGGCCCGGCGTACGGCTACGCCGCCGAGCTCACCGCTTTTCTGATGGCGGCGCTGCGCACGAACCAGGTGGACGTGGTGGTCCTCAACCGGGCACCCCCGGTGCTCTACCATCGCGTGCTGCGCGACGGCCGGCGGATCCTTTCGCGCAACCTGCGCGCGACGACCACGCGCGAAGGGTACGCGCTGTCGCGCTATTGCGACTATCTGCCACAGCTCGCCAAAATCGAAGTCGCGCGGCGCGCATCCGCGAAAACCGGCGCACGATGACCAGCGGGCAGCCCGATCCGCAGGTCGTTCGCCGGCATCTGGCTGCGCTGCGCGAGGTGCTAGCGAACTTGAAGAAGCACGCTGGCCGGACGGCGCCGCAACTGCGCGCCGATCCGGATCCGCGTTGGGCCATCGAGCGCGGCCTGCAGCTCGGCGTGCAGAATGCGCTCGATATTGCGACCCATCTCGCGGCGGCTTCCGGGCTGGATGCGCCCGATTACGCGACGGCGATCGACCGGCTCGCCGAGCTCTCGGTGCTGCCGGCAGAGTTCGCCAGCCGCGTAAGACCCATCGCCGGATTTCGCAACGTGCTCGTGCACGGTTATCTCCAAGTGGACCTGGACATCGTGCAGCGCGCCCTGAGAGAGTGAGCCGACCGCTACTCAGCCTTGGCGCCGGTCAGCTTCACGATCCTCGCCCACTTTTCCGATTCCGAGCGGATGAAGCCGGCGAACTCCTCGGGCGAGCTGCCGACCACCTCGAAGCCCGACTTGGCGAGCATCTCGCGCACTTCGGGCAACCGCATGATGCGCTGAGTCTCCGCGGCGAGCTTGCCGGAGACTGCAGCCGCCACGCCGGCCGGCACGAGCAGGCCGATCCACGCGGTAGCGTCGAACTGCGCGAATCCCTGCTCGGCCAGGGTGGGAATGTCGGGGGCGAGGTGGCTTCGCCGCGCGCTGGTCACCGCGAGGCCTTTCAGCTTTCCCGCGCTGATCTGGCCGAGCACGGCGGGAACGATGGCGAAAGTGGCCTGGATCTGTCCCGACAGGAGGTCGTGCACGACCGGGGGAAACCCCTTGTAGGGCACGTGCACGATCTGTATCTGCGCCTGCGACTTGAGCAGCTCCATCGTCAGGTGCGATGCGCTGCCCGAGCCAACCGAGCCGTAGGAGAGCCTGTCCGGGTTCTTGCGCGCGTAATCGATGAGCTGCCGCACGTCGCTCGCCGGGACCGAGGGATGCACGGCGAGCACCTGCGCGCCGCTCGCCAGGAGAGAGATCGGCTTGAGGTCCCTGTCGGGATCGAACGGCAGCTTGTCGTAGAGCGCCTTGTTCACCGCGATCGGCCCGTTGATGCCGATCACCAGCGTGTAGCCGTCGGGCGCCGCGCGCGCGGCTTCCGCCGTGCCGATGTTGCCGCCCGCGCCGGGCCGGTTCTCGACCACGACCGGCTGGCCCCAGGCGTCCGACAGCCGCATGCCGAGCGTGCGGCCGACGAGGTCGGGCGTCGAGCCGGGCGGGAAGGGCACGATCATCCGCATCGGCTTCGAGGGATAGTCCTGCGCATGCACGCGTCCGATGAGAAGCAAAAGAAACAGGAAAAGCCTCATTCAGTTCTCCCAAGAAAAGCGCCGTCCGCCTCCAGCCGGCGCTGAAGCTCGGACACGTCCACTTCGCGGCAGCGCACGCCGGCGCGCAGGGCGAGGTCGGCCGCGGTGCCGGCGGCTTGCCCCATCGCGAAGCAGGCGCCGGAGACGCGCGAGGCGGGGATCTCCGGGAAGCGGAAGATCACGTCGCCGGGCAGGTGCGTCTCGATCGGCCAGCCGTTGACGCCGATGCTGTCGTCGAAGCTCGCGCAGGACGGCACATCCTCCTCCGACAGCTGGTATTCGCCGGTGACGCGCCGCGTCTCGCGGATCCCGACCTGCGGCGCGATCTCCAGGATATAGGCCTGCTCGAAGCCGGGCGCAGATTCGCGCAGGAACTGAAACACTTCTACCACCTGCCGCCGCCCTTGCACCTCGCCCCACGTGAGCTGCGCCGCATCGGTGCCGTCGACCGCGGAGCCGTCGGGGTTCGAGAGCTGGGTCACGTTCGCACGCCATTCGATTGCGTGCTTTTGCGGGCGGATGATCGGCTGCTTCCGCGGAAAGCGCTTGTCGCCGCTTCGCTCGGCCTCCTCGAACAGCGCGCCGAAGTGCTCCCAGGCCTCGCCGGCGCGCGCCGCGTCGACGCCGTTGATGCGGAACATGGTGGAGGGATAGAGCATGCCGCCGTGGCCGTCGCCTTTCTCGAATGGGGCGCCGGACCAGGCGGCGAGGTCGCCGTCGCCGGAGCAGTCGATGTAGACGCGGCCGAGAAGCGCGCCGCGGCCAGACTTGGTCTCGACCAGCACGGCCGCGATCTCGCGGGGCGAGCGCATCAGAGCGCCCGCGCCTAGCGCGTGGAACAAGAGCTGGACGCCGCTGCCGAGAACGAGGTCGTCGGCCGCGATCTTGTAGGCGGCGTTGTCGTAGGCCTGCGCCTTGATCCTGCCCTTGAAGAGCGAGTGCGGTTCGCTCAAGCCGCCGAGCCGGTCGATGCCCTCGAGCAGGTCGCCGGCAATGCCGTGCACCACTTGGCGCACCTCGCCATGGACGTTGGCGTGCAGTCCGCAGAAATTCGTCACCCCTGCCGCGGTGCCCATGCCGCCGAGGAAGCCGTAGCGCTCGACCAGGATCGTCGAGCTTCCCGCGCGCGCCGCGGCGACCGCCGCTGCGATCCCGGCGGGCCCGCCGCCGAGCACGACTACGTCGAATCCTCCCAGGACCGGAGTCTGCCGCGGCGGTTCAGCTACGGTGCTTGCGGTCAATCGGTCTCCACATATTTGGAATCGTCGCGACCATGAGAATACTCGTCACGGCCGCCGCAGGCTATACCGGTAATGGCGCGCGGAAGCTGATGGTAGTATTTCAATCCGTCATACGAATCGGAATACAGCGATGAACGCCATCTCGATGCGCCTTCCCGACGACGTGCTGCGCGAGCTGGACCGGCGTGCGGCGCTGCTCAAACTGACCCGGACCGAGTACATCCGGGCGGCCGTGCGGGCGATGAACCGGGCGGTGGACGAACAGCGCCGCAAGGCTCGCACACGCAGCGCGTCGCTGCGCGTGCGCGGCGAAAGCCTCAAGGTCAACGCCGAGTTCTCGCGTATCGAGCATGCCCCGGATTGAGCCGGGCTCGATCTGGCTGGCCGACCTCGAACCGCGGCGCGGCACCGAGCCGGGCAGGGTCCGGCCCGTACTCGTGGTGCAAGGCGACGCTCTGCTGGACGCCGGGCATCCCTCGACCCTGATCGTGCCGCTGACGACAAACCTGATTGACGACGCCGAACCGCTACGGATACGCGTCACGGCGTTCGCGCGGCTGCGAAGGACCTCGGACCTGCTGATCGACCAGCTGCGCGCGATCGACAATCGCCGGCTGACGGGTCGGCCGCTCGGACGCCTGCGCGACGCACAGTTGCGCAAGGTGCGCGCGGCGATCGCCGACATTCTCGATACCGAGGCGCCAGGCTAACGGGCAGCGTTGCGCACTTGCGCCCTTGCAGATCAGGTATCTGGACTTCACCGCCGCAGCCGGCCGACGATGCCGCTCGGGAAGTAGTACACGCACACGATGAAGAGCACCCCGAGCCAGAGCAGCCAGCGGTCGGGATGGATCAGGTTGGGGAGGAGGGGAATGCCCTGCGTCGCGTCGCTCGCCAGCTTCATCAGGTCCTGCAGGTAGTTCTGTGCCAGCACGAAGAGCGTCGCCCCGATGGCCGCGCCGTACATCGTGCCCATGCCGCCGATCACCACCATGAGCAGCAGGTCGATCATGATGTTGAAGGAAAGCGTGGTGTCCGGTCCGGTATAGCGCAGCCACAGCGCATAGAGCACGCCCGCCGCCGTGGCGAGCAGCGCCGCGAGACAGTTTGCCACCGTGCGATAGACGACGGTCCGGTAGCCGAGCGCTTCCGACCTGAACTCGTTCTCGCGGATCGACAGCAGCACGCGGCCGAAGGGCGAATTCACCACGCGCAGCAGAAGAAGGAACAGCACCAGGGCCGTGCCGAACACCACGTAGTAGGCCACCAGGCGCGAGCGCAGCGGCTCGGGCAGCCTGAAATTGATGCCGTCCTCCCCGCCGGTGAAGTCGGAGAGCTGCGAGGCGAGGATCTGGAAGAACGAGGCCACCGCCAGCGTGATCATGGCGAAGAAGATTGCGCGCACGCGCAGCGAAAGCAGGCCGATGGCGAAGGCCAGAGCGAGGGTGACCAGCAAAGATGAGACAAGTCCCACCAGGAGGCTGCCCCAGGTCGCTCCCATCTTGGCCATGGCGATGCCGACGCCATAGCCGCCGATGCCGAAGAACATGGTGTGGGCGAAGGAGACGATGCCGGTATAGCCGAGCAGCAGGTCGTAGCTCGCTACGAGCAGGATGAACACCGCGACCTTGGCCGCCACGTTCAGCGAGCGGGTTCCCGGGAACACAAACGGTGCCAGCGCCAGGCCGAGAAGAATGAGAATCAAGACTGCCGAAAGCACGCGACTATGCGGCGTGTCGCCCGAAAGAAGCCACCTCATGCCCTGCCCACGGGGTAAAGGCCGCGTGGCCGCCACAGCAGGATCAGCACCATCAGCAGGATGTTGGAGCCGAGCGCGAGCTTCGGCGCGACGTAGCCGATGTAATTCGCCAGCAGGCCCACGAGCAGCGCGCCGACGAAGCAGCCGCCGACCGAGCCGAGGCCGCCGATGATGATGACGATGAAGATCACCACCATCACCTGCATGCCCATCGCGGCGTTCACCGACTCCTGGTACATCGCCCACATCACGCCCCCCAGTCCGGCGAGCGCCGAGCCGGCGACGAACACGCCGACGAACAGGCGCCGGATGCGGTAGCCGAGCGACTCGACCATCTCGGTGTTCTCGACGCCGGCGCGGATCAGGAGCCCGAGTTTCGTGCGGCTGAGGATCAGCCACATCGCAACGAACACGACCAGCCCGATTGCCACGGCCAGAATGCGGTAGCGCTCGATCGCGGAATCGCCGATCAGCACCGAGCCGGTGATGGTTGCGGGTCGCGGCAGCGGGATGATGTCGGGCCCCCACACCACGTGGATCAGCTGCTCGACCACGATCAGCCCGCCCATCGTGACCAGGATCTGCTTCAGGTGGTCGCCGTATACCGGGCGGATGACGACGCGCTCGAAGAACAGGCCAAGCACGCCGGCGAGCAGCATCGCCGCCGCTACCGCCGGCACGATCGCCGACAGGTTGGCCGCGAGGCTGGGTGCTTGCATGTGGGCTTTCATCGCCACCAGTACCGAGGCGGCAGCGTACGCGCCGACGGTGATGAAGGCGCCGTGCGCGAAGTTCATGATATCCATCAGGCCGAACACCAGCGTCAGGCCCGAGGCCATGATGAAGATCATCATTCCCATGGCGAGGCCCGCCACCGTGAGCGTGAGCCAGGTAGGCGCGCTGATGAACGGCAGCGCGGCGAGTGCGATCGCCGGAATCAGCAGGAGAGGGATCCAGTCGGTCTTCACTGGTGCGATTCCAGCGACAACCCGAGCAGGCGCTGCTGCAGCGCTTCATCAGCCGCGAGGTCGCGCATGCTGCCCGTATGCACGATGCGGCCGGAGTCCATCACCGCCACCGCGTCGCCCAGCGAGCGCGCGAAGTGGAAGTTCTGCTCTACGACAAGGAGCGTCGCGTCGCGCTTGAGCTCGGCGAATGCCTCGATCATGGCGCCGATGATCGCCGGGGCAAGGCCCTTGGTCGGCTCGTCGATCAGCAGGAGCTTGCGCGGCTCGACGATGGCGCGCGAGATCGCGAGCATCTGCTTCTGGCCGCCGGACAGGTTACCCGCGAGCGTGTGCCAGAACTTCTTCATCGCCGGGAACAGGCGGAAGATGCGCTCCAGGCGCTGCTCGTCGAGCGCGGCGTTGCGCGCCGCGAGCACCAGGTTCTCCCTTACCGTAAGGCCAGCGAAGATGCCCATGTTCTCGGGCACGTAGGCGATCCCCAGGCGGGCAAGATCCGGCGTTGCCATGCGGATGATTTCCTTTCCGTCAAACCTGATCCTGCCGGCGGAGGCGCGCCACAGGCCCATGATGGTGCGCAGGCAGGTAGTCTTGCCGGCGCCATTGCGTCCGAGCAGCATGGTGAGCGAATGCTGCGGTACCGAGAAATTCACGCCTTGCAGGATGTGGTACTGGCCGATGTGCGTATTGACGGAACTCAGTTCCAGAAGGTCACGCACGCGCCACCCCAAGATAGGCTTCCTGCACGATCGGCGAGGCGATGACTTCGGCAGGCTTGCCGTCGGCGACGAGCCGGCCCTGATGCAGCACGATGATGCGGTCGGCGAGCGACCTGACCACGTCCATCTTGTGCTCGACCAGCAGGATGGTTTTCCCGCCGCCGGCCTTGATGCCCTGGATCAGGTTCAGGATGACCGGCACCTCGTCGACACTCATCCCGGCCGTCGGCTCGTCGAACATGAACACCTCGGGCTCGAGCGCCAGCAGGATCGCCACCTCGAGCTTGCGCTGGTCGCCGTGCGGCAACGACGCGGCGGTGGCGTGCCTTTTTTCGGCAAGGGCGACGCGCTCGAGAACCGATTCGGATTTGCGGCGCAGCTCGGCGTGGCTGCTCCACATCGACAGCAGGTCCCGGCCGATCCCTGCCCGCGCCTGCACCGCGAGCCGCACGTTCTCCAGCACCGTGAGCCGCGGGAAGAGATTGTTGAGCTGGAAGGCACGGCCGATCCCGCGCTTGGTGCGGCTCGCCGCCGGCAAGCGCGTAATGTCCTCGCCGGAGAGCAGCACGCTGCCGGCGCTCGCCGGCAGCTGTCCCGAAACCAGGTTGAAGTAGGTGGTTTTGCCCGCGCCGTTCGGCCCGACGATCGCGGTGAGGGTGCCGGAATGGAAGGCGCAGGACACGCCGTCCACCGCGACGTGGCCTCCGAAACGGATGGTCAGGTCGCGGGTTTCTAAGACCGGCTCTATTTTTTTACCCTGATGGGGACTTTCATTTCCTCGGGCTTGATCTCGCGCACCAGCTCGGGGATCGCCCATTGCACGTTCGGATCGACCTTGATCTTGAAGTGGTACATCGACTGCATCGCCTGATGGTCTTCCTTGCGGAAGGTCATGACCCCCTTGGGGGTCTCGAACGACATGCCTTCCATGGCGGCGATCAGCTTCTCGGTGTCGGTCGAGCCCGCTTTCCTGATCGCCTCGACGATGGCGATGCCGGCCGACATGCCGCCCGCGGTGAAGAAGTCCGGGGGTGACTTGAAGCGCTTCTGGTGCTCGGCGACCAGCCACTGGTTGACCTTGTTCTTCGGGTGCTCGTAGTAGTAGTAGGTGGCGCCTTCCATCCCGGGCAGCGCCTTGTACGCGGCGAGCGCGGGCAGGATGTTGCCGCCGGAAGCCACCTCGATGCCGTAGCGCCCCGGGTTGAGGTCGGCGATCTTGAAGGGGTTGCCGCCGGCCCAGATGATGAAGATCACCTTGCGGCCCTTGCGGTCCTTGAGCGCGTTGAACAGGCGCTCGGCGGGCGCGGTGAAATCGGTGGTCGCCTGCGGCGCGTATTCCTCGTGGACGATCTGCGCGCCGGTGCCGGCAAGCGCCTCCTTGAACGCCTTCACGCCGTCACGGCCGAAGGCATAGTCCTGGGCCAGCGTGGCGATCACCGTGTCTGGTTTTCCAACGGCAACGGCATTGGAAATCGCGTCTTGCGACGAGGACCGGCCGGTGCGGAAGACGTAGCGATTCCAGCGCTCGCCGGTGATCGCGTCGGCAACTGCCGGCTCGACCAGCAGGATCTTCTTGTACTCCTCGGCCACCGGCAGCATCGCGAGCGCGACGCCCGAGCCGGTCGGACCGACGGCGAGATCCACCTTGTCGTCGCCGTAAGCGGCGGCGAGATGCGCTTTGCCGATGTCGGGCTTGAGCTGGTCGTCCTTCTCGATGACGACGATCCTGCGCCCGAGCAGCTCCATCTTGCCGCCGGTCGCGTACTCAAGACCCATCATGAGGCCGGCGTGCGTCTGCTTGGCGTAGGCCTCCAGAGGTCCGGTCTTGCCGTAGATATGGGCGATTTTGATCTCGCGCGCCTGGCCGAACGCGAGCCCGGCAGTGGCGGCAAGCGATAGCGCCAGGACCGATCGAAGTAGTTTCACGTTTTCCTCTCCTTGAGTTATTCGCCGCTGCGCGGCTGGGGTTTGGGACGGCGGCCGACGTTGATGGTGGCGTCGACGTCCTCGCCCTGGCGCTTGAGCTTCATCTTCGCCGGGGCGCCGGGCGCGAGCGCCGCGATCAGGTTGAGCATCGCGGTGGGATCGGCCACCGGCTTGCCCTGAACCTCGACCAGCACGTCGCCGGGCTTGATGCCGGCCTTGTCGGCCGGGCCGCCGCGCAGCACGCCGGCGATCAGCGCGCCGCGCTGGCCGCCGAGCCTGAAGGAATCGGCGAGCGCCGGCGTGATCTCCTGCACTTCCACGCCGATCCAGCCGCGCGTCACGCCGCCGGTCTTCACGATCTGCTCCAGCACCATCTTCGCGGTGGAGACCGGGATGGCGAAGCCGATGCCCATCGAGCCGCCGGAGCGCGAGAAGATCGCGGTGTTGATGCCCACCAGGTTGCCGCCGGCGTCGATCAGCGCGCCGCCGGAATTTCCCGGGTTGATCGCGGCGTCGGTCTGGATGAAGTTCTCGAAGGTATTGATGCCAAGTCCGGTGCGGCCGAGGGCGCTGACGATGCCGCCGGTCACCGTCTGGCCGACGCCGAACGGGTTGCCGATGGCGAGCACCACGTCGCCGACCTTGAGCGCGTCGGAGGAGCCGAAGGTGATGGCGGGCAGGCTGTCGGCGTTGACGCGCAGCACGGCGAGGTCGGTCTCCGGATCGTTGCCCACCACTTTGGCGAGGAGCTTCTTGCCGTCCGCCAGCGCGACCTCGATCTCGTCGGCGGCTTCGACCACGTGGTGGTTGGTGAGGACGAAGCCGCTCGCGCTGACGATCACGCCGGAGCCGAGGCTCGAGGCGCGCTGCGCCTCGTCGGGCAGCTGCTCGCCGAAGAAGCGCCGGAAGATCGGATCGTTGAGCAGCGGGTGGCGCGGCGAGCGGATTTCCTTCGAGGTGAAGATATTCACCACCGAGGGCGCGGCGCGCTGCACCGCCTCGTGATACGAGCCCACGCTCACTGCCGTTGGCAGCGGTCCGGTAGTTGGCGCTTGTTGCACGACGGCGACGTGCGACCCAGGCCGCGACGGCAGCCACTCGGGACGGAACGTCGACACCACGAATAGCGCCGCGACGGCGATGGTCGCGGCCTGCGCGAAGATGAGCCAGAGGCGGTACATGGGAATGCGGGACCGAGTATACAAAATTCCCTTGGAAATTTAGGCGTTTACGAGCGAAATCGTGGACATTTGGAAATGCCGTCGCTAAAATCGCACACTTTTGCGCGGCTGCCCCTGATCCCTACAAAAACTCCATCTCCATGAGCGAGCAAATAAAAGTGAACAAGACGCGGCGCAACCTGGTGGTCGCCACCTCGGTGGTCGGCGGCGCTGCAGGCGTGGCGGCAGCGGTGCCCTTCGTGGCGAGCATGCTGCCTTCCGAGCGCGCCAAGGCGGCCGGCGCGCCGGTCGAAGTGGACATTTCGAAGATCGCCCCCGGCGAGCTGGCGGTGATCGAATGGCGCGGCAAGCCGGTCTGGGTCATCCGCCGCACCAAAGAAATGCTGGAATCGCTGAAGGCGGTCACGCCACGGCTCACCGACCCGGCGTCCAAGGCATCGAAGCAGCCGAAATACGCCGAGAACGAATTTCGCTCGGCCAAGCCCGAGCTGATGGTGATGGAAGGCGTGTGCACTCACCTCGGCTGCTCGCCCCAGCTGAAATCGGCCGAAGCCAAGGCCGAGATGGGCGGTGACTGGGCGGGCGGCTTTTATTGCCCGTGCCACGGCTCGAAGTTCGACTATGCCGGCCGCGTATTCCGCGGCGCCCCTGCGCCCACCAACCTCGAGGTGCCGGCCTACACGTTCGTCAGCGATGGCACGCTGTTGATCGGCGAAGACCCGGAAAAGAAGGGGGCATAAGCCATGGCCTCGCCTCTTCAGTCGCTCTGGGGGTGGTTCGACGCGCGCATGCCTTCGGTGGCGGAGCAGTGGAAGATCCACGCCTCCGAGTACTACGCGCCGAGAAACTTCAACTTCTGGTACTTCTTCGGCTCGCTCGCGCTGCTGGTGCTGGTGATCCAGATCGTCTCCGGCATCTTCCTGACGATGCACTACAAGCCCGACGCCACCCTCGCGTTCGGCTCGGTCGAGTACATCATGCGCGACGTGCCCGGCGGCTGGCTGATCCGCTACATCCACTCCACCGGCGCCTCGGCGTTCTTCGTGGTGGTTTATCTGCACATGTTCCGCGCCATGCTCTACGGCTCGTACCGCGAGCCGCGCGAGCTGGTGTGGATTTTCGGCGTGCTGATCTACCTCACGCTGATGGGCGAGGCGTTCTTCGGCTACCTGCTGCCCTGGGGTCAGATGTCCTATTGGGGCGCGCAGGTGATCGTGAACCTGTTTGCCACCGTGCCGTTCATCGGCCCGGACCTCGCGCTCTGGATCCGCGGCGACTACGTGGTGTCGGACGTGACGCTCAACCGCTTCTTCGCGCTGCACGTGATCGCGCTGCCGCTGGTGCTGCTCGGCCTGGTGGTCGCGCACATCCTCGCGCTGCACGACGTCGGCTCCAACAATCCCGACGGCATCGAGATCAAGAAGCTCAAGGGTGCCGACGGCAAGCCGCTCGACGGCATTCCGTTCCACCCGTACTACACGGTGAAGGACCTGATGGGAGCGATCGTGTTCCTCGTCATCTTCTGCATCGTGATGTTCTTCGTACCGGAGATGGGGGGCTACTTCCTCGAGCACAACAACTTCGTGCCCGCCGATCCGCTGAAGACCCCGGAGCACATCGCGCCGGTCTGGTACTTCACGCCGTACTACTCGATCCTGCGCGCGGTGCCGCCAGTCTTCAATTCGCAGTTCCCCGGCGTGCTGGCGATGGGCATCGCCACCATGATCCTTTTCTTCCTGCCCTGGCTCGACCGCAGCCCGGTAAGGTCGATCCGCTACCGCGGGCGGCTGTACAAGAGCTGGCTGGCGGCGTTCGTGGTCGTGTTCCTGGTCCTCGGCTATCTGGGTACCGTTAACACCAATGTCTGGGGACAGTTCCCGGTGCGCGAGGGCTCGGTGTTCGACGCGCTGCTCGATACCAAGGACGTCGCCACCTGGGTGGCGCGGATCTGCACCATCGTCTACTTCCTGTTCTTCATCCTCATGCCCTGGTACACCGCGCGCGACAGGGTGCTGCCGGTGCCGGAACGGGTGACGGTATGAGGAAGATTTTTTTCCTTGCATTGTTCCTGCCGATCGCCACGTGGGCGGCTTCCACCGCCCGGCTCGATTATTCGCCGCACGATCCGCGCGACCTGGTCAGCCTGCAGGCCGGCGTGCGCACCTACGTCAACTACTGCCTCGGCTGCCACAGCCTGCAATACATGCGCTACAGCAGCCTGACCGACATCGGCTTGTCGGAAGCGCAGGTGAAGGACTACCTCTTGTTCACGGCGGAGAAGGTCGGCGAGCCGATGAAGGCGCCGCTGGAAGCGAAAGCGGGCAAGACGTGGTTCGGCGTCAATCCGCCCGACCTTTCGGTGATCGCGCGGGTGCGGGGCCCGGACTGGCTGTACACCTACCTGCGGACGTTCTACCGCGACCCGAAAACCGCGACCGGCTGGAACAACGTGGTGTATCCCAATGTCGCGATGCCGCACGCGCTGTGGACGCTGCAGGGCGAGCGAGCGCTCGACGAGAAGACCCACAAGCTCACCGAGATTTCGAAGGGCACGCAGTCAGTCACGGATTACGACACCACGGTGCGCGACCTGGTGAACTTCCTGGTGTACGCCAGCGAGCCGGCGGCCACGAGCCGCAAGACCATCGGCATCTGGGTGCTGTTCGTGCTGGGGGTGCTGTTCATCTTCGCCTACCTGCTGAAGCGGGAATTCTGGAGAGACATCAAGTAACGCGAGTCGCAGTTTTTCAGCTTTTCAGCGAAAGCCAATTGCCATGATGCAACTCTATTCGGGCACCACCTGCCCCTTCAGCCATCGCTGCCGCTTCGTGCTGTACGAGAAGGGCATGGACTTCCAGGTGATCGACGTGGACCTGTACAACAAGCCTGAGGACATCGCGGTGATGAATCCGTACAACCGCTTGCCGGTGCTGGTCGAGCGCGACCTCATCCTCTACGAGTCCAACATCATCAACGAGTACATCGACGAGCGCTTTCCGCATCCCCAGCTGATGCCCGCCGACCCGGTGATGCGCGCCCGCGCCCGGCTGATGCTGTTCAACATGGAAGTCGAGCTGTTCTCGCAGATCGAGGCCCTCGAGTCGGGCAAGGAGAAGCAGGTCGAGCGCTCGCGCCAGCACGTCACCGACCGCTTGATCGAGCTCGCGCCGGTATTCACCAAGACCAAGCACATGCTGGGCGACGACTTCACCATGCTCGACGTGGCGATCGCGCCGCTGTTGTGGCGCCTGGACCATTACGGCATCAAGCTCGGCAAGACCGCCGCCCCGCTGATGAAGTACGCCGAGCGCATCTTTTCGCGCCCGGCGTTCATCGAGGCCCTCACCCCGTCGGAAAAGGTGATGCGAAAATAGCACCATGGCCGAGGTCTCGACCAAGCCGTACCTGCTGCGCGCCCTGTTCGAGTGGTGCGTGGACAACGGCTATACGCCGCACATCGCGGTGAAGGTCGACGCGAAGACGCAGGTCCCGGCCGAATACGTGAAGTCCGGCGAGATCACCTTGAACATCAGCCCGAACGCCGTGCACAAGCTGCAGCTGGGCAACGAGACCGTCGAGTTCTCGGCGCGCTTTGGCGGCGTCGCGCGCCAGATCGCGATCCCGATCGCCAACGTCTACGCGCTCTATGCGCGCGAGACCGGTCACGGCATGACGTTCGACCTCGACGGCGCCAAGCCCAGCGTGCAGGCGAAAGGCGAGTCCGAGGCGGTACCGACCAGCACCAAGCCGCCGGCGGCGCTCCCGGCGCCAGCGCCGGATCCGAAGAAGCCCTCGGGCGGCAAGCCCACCTTGCGCCGCATCAAGTAACAATCAGGGACAGACCACGTTTTTTTCCAAGTAGGCGGAAAATGGGGCCGTTCCCCTGCCGGCTTAGCTCAGGGGTAGAGCAGCGGTTTTGTAAACCGTTGGTCGGCGGTTCGAATCCGTCAGCCGGCACCAGCTTTTTTGTGTAGCACGCCGACCAATCCATATGGATATCCGGTGGCGATGCATCAGAGGCAAGACGCTTGCCTGGTGGCTGTTCAAGGGCCATCACACACACCTCAATGATATTTATTGGCATCACAAGGCGGTGAGTGCCTTCGCATTCGGCTCGACGCGGTCCCACTCTCGGACAGACGCAACGGAGAGCGTATTTCCGTATGCGAAGGGTAATAGGCGGATAGCGCCCACGCTCGGCCAATGGGCCGTGCACTACGATGACTTCGAGCGCTGGACAAATAACGCGGCCATACTGGCAATTGCCGGTTATCTAGAGACGTATATCGCCCAAGTGGTGACCGCCGCCATAGAGTCCTGCCCGGCAGTTTTGATTGGCGGTAGCAAAGAACTCGACGGGGTAGCGCAACTGAAGCGCCAAGACACTTATGACTTCTACTCCCACGCCGAACCAACAGTAAGAGGTAATTGGCAATCACGTACCAGCGCATACAAGCGCCTATTCCGTACGTGTCCGTTTGACGCCAAGGTATCTGAGCTTGAGAAGCTCAGAAAGCTACGTAACAACAGCGGGCATGCCTTCGGCAGAGATATCGACATGATGAGGTTCGCACATCGCACAACGGTCACCAGACTGCCCGCGATTAGCGAAGAAGCGCTGCAGCGTTACTTGGCCCTGGCTGAAGAAGTAGCCGAAACAATCGAACAACACCTCGGAAAAGAATTCGTCGGCGGATACGAGATAGTCAAGATCCTGCATCTGTGGATCACGAAGGCGCCAGGTAAATGGATGGGCCGCAAGGACAAGGGCCGTGCTTTTGCGAAGCACTTGGCTACCCTCACGCCTCATTCCGATCTTGGCAGGGACGCGTTGTTAAAGCTCATTGATTACTATCAAAGCGTTTAGTAAGCGAATACTGTCTATTGTCGGTGAAATGAATGAAAAGGCCGCCCGAAAGCGGCCTTTCTTCTGCGTCGTGTGGTTTTGTTACAGCGGCTTGATGTTGTGGGCCTGCAGGCCCTTGGGGCCGCGCTTCACCTCGAACTCCACCTTCTGCCCTTCCTTCAACGTCTTGAAGCCGGACATCTGAATTGCGGTGTGATGCGCGAACAGATCCTCGCCGCCTTCGCTCGGGGTGATGAAGCCGAAGCCTTTGGAATCGTTGAACCACTTGACGGTACCGGTTGCCATTACTGTTTCCTGTACGAATGGCCGCGACAAATCCGGGCGCGACGATGCCGGGCACGAAGTATCAAGAAGTGGAGTTCACTGCCACTGCAGACGCTGCTCGATGAGGCGGCGATGAGGGTCGGCAAATTCAGCTGCTTGAAACGCATCCTGCGGCGACGATCTTAGCATCGTTTTTTCTGACCGGACATGGGCTTAGCGACTTTGGCGGGACTCCAATTTGCTGGGAGGGGTGTCACCGGCGCGAGCCGGCGATTACCATGATCGGATGACCGACCTCGCCGACATTGTCTCCTCCGCGTTCTGGCGCGTGAATCCACCGGACGCCGACCCGGTGGAAACCCGGGAGTGGCTCGAGGCCTTCGACGTCCTGGTGGAAACCGAAGGCCGCGAGCGCGCCACCTTCCTGCTGCGCAAGCTGCTCGACCACGCGCGAGCGCGCCGCGTGCCGCTGCCGCCGGTGCTCAACACGCCCTACAAGAATTCGGTGGCACTCGCCGAGCAGTCGCAGTTTCCCGGCAACCTCGAAGTGGAGAGCCGCCTCTCCGCGATCGTGCGCTGGAACGCGCTCGCCATGGTGGTGCGCGCCAACCGCGCCCATCCGGAGCTCGGCGGCCATATCGCCAGCTATGCCTCGGCCGCGGATCTGTTCGAAGTCGGCTTCAACCATTTTTTCCGCGCCGACGACCTGGTGTATTTCCAGCCGCATTCCGCGCCCGGGGTGTATGCGAGGGCATTTCTGGAAGGACGGCTTTCGGAAGAAAACCTCGCGAACTATCGCCGCGAGACCGCAGGCAAAGGGCTGTCGTCGTATTGCCATCCGTACCTGATGCCGGGGTTCTGGCAGTTTCCGACCGGCTCCATGGGCCTCGGTCCGCTGAACGCCGTGTACCAGGCGCGCTTCATGCGGTATCTGGAAAACAGAAAGCTCCTCGAAACCCAGCAACGAAAGGTGTGGGCGTTCGTCGGCGACGGCGAGATGGACGAGCCCGAATCGCTCGCCGGCCTTTCACTCGCTGCGCGCGAGGGGCTCGACAACCTGATCTTCGTGGTGAATTGCAACCTGCAGCGCCTCGACGGTCCGGTGCGCGGCAACGGCTCGATCGTCCAGGAGCTGGAAGGCCTGTTCGCCGGCGCGGGCTGGAACGTGATCAAGCTGCTGTGGGGCTCGGACTGGGATCCGCTGTTCGCGCGGGACCACGACGGCGTGCTGCTCAAGCGCCTGCACGAGACGGTGGATGGCGAATTCCAGACCTACGCCGCGACCGACGGCGGGTTCAACCGCGAGCACTTCTTCAACAAATACCCCGAGCTGCGCGAGCTGATCGCGGGCATGAGCGACGCGGACATCGATCGGCTGCGCCGCGGCGGCCACGATCCGGTGAAGACGTATGCCGCGTACCACGCGGCTTCGCGCCACAAGGGCCAGCCGACGGTCATCCTTGCCAAGACCAAGAAAGGCTACGGCATGGGTCTCTCGGGCCAGGGCAAGATGGGCACCCACCAGCAGAAAAAGCTCGACGACGAGGCGTTGCGCGCGTTCCGCGACCGCTTCGCGTTGCCGCTCTCGGACGACGACATCGCGCAGGTGCGCTTCTACCACCCGGGGGCGGCGAGTCCCGAAATCAAATACCTGATGGAGAAAAGGCAAAGTCTCGGCGGGTACGTGCCGTCGAGAAGCGCGAAGGCGGAAACGCTGGCGGTGCCTTCATTGAGCGCGTCGGAGCGCAACCAGTCCACCACGATGGTGTTCGTGCACCTGCTGTCGCAGCTGCTGAAGGACGAGAAGCTCGGCGCGCGCGTGGTGCCGATCGTCGCCGACGAGGCGCGCACCTTCGGCATGCAGACGCTGTTCCGGCAAGTGGGCATCTACTCCGCCGTCGGCCAGCTCTATGAGCCCGAGGACCACGACGAGCTGCTCTACTACCGCGAGGCGAAGGACGGGCAGATCCTGGAAGAAGGGATCACGGAAGCCGGCGCGCTTTCCTCCTGGCTCGCGGCGGCGACCGCATACTCGGCGCACGGCAAGCCGATGCTGCCGTTCTACATTTACTACTCGATGTTCGGCTTCCAGCGCGTCGGCGACCTCATCTGGGCGGCGGCGGATTCACGCGCGCGCGGCTTCCTCGTCGGCGGCACCGCCGGACGCACCACGCTCGCCGGCGAAGGACTGCAGCACCAGGATGGGTCCTCGCATCTGGTGGCGGCCACGATTCCGAACTGCCGCGCCTACGATCCGTGCTTCGGCTACGAGCTCGCCACCCTCGTCGAGGAGGGCGCCCGGCGCATGCTCGAGGCGCAGGAAGACGTCTTCTATTACCTGACCGTGGCGAACGAGAACTACGCGCACCCGGCGATGCCGCAGAGCGCGCGCGAAGGCATCTTGCGAGGGATGTATTCCCTGCGGCAGGGAAAGCAGGTCCAGCTTCTCGGATCCGGTCCCATCCTGCGCGAAGTGATCGCGGCGGCCGAGCTGCTCGAGAAGGACTGGAAGATTTCGGCCGGCGTCTGGAGCGTGACCTCGTTCAGCGAGCTGAGGCGCGATGGAATGAAGGCCGAGCGCGCCACGCGGTTCGGCCAGCCGCAGAAAAGCTGGGTCGAGCAGTGCATGGAAGGCGCGGCCGGCCCGGTCATCGCCGCGAGCGACTACGTCAGCGCGGTGGCGGACCTGATCCGGCCCTACATCAGAAGCCGATACGTTGCGCTCGGCACCGACGGCTTCGGCCGCAGCGACACGCGGGCGGCGCTGCGCGCCTTCTTCGAGGTGGATGCGCGCCACATCGCCGTGGCGGCGCTCGGTGCGATCGACCCGAGCCTAGTTGGGAGTGCCGTGCGCCGTTACGGGATCGACCCCGTGGCGCGGCCCCCCTGGGAGCGGTAGAGGGGAAACGGCAGGCTTTTCTGCCGGTTTAACCTGAACTACGGGCGGGGCAAGTACGAGCGCCCGCTCGTCCGCCATCTTCTGCCGCTGATAGGGCTCGAGCTGGCGGGCGACCGCCGGATCCGGATGAAGGGCCTGGGTGGTGACCTCGAGCCGCTGGCGCGCGTGCAGCGCCTCGAGCGACGCGCGATCGCCGCCGCGCACGCCGGCCGCGAACTCGGCCGATTGCTGGTCGCGCTGGATCAGCGCGCGCTGGATCTCCTGTTCATTGGCGAGGCAGTTGAGCGCCACCCCCCATACCAAGAATCCCAACAGCGCCTTCATTCCACTTCCAATGCACGCACCTTACGCACGCTGGCCGCGAAGTCGAGCACCGCGCGCGCGAGCGTGACGCGATCGTCGACCGAGCGCATTACGGTGGGCGCCGCCAGCACCTGGATGCCGAGCGAACGCACGCTCTCCGCCAGGTGCACGTCCTCGCGGTCGAGCACGAAGCCGTCGACCAGCCGCAAGTATTCGCCCGCGACCGAGCGCGGCGACGGCTCCTTGCCCAGCTCGCGCATCATTTTGCCGGCCGAGCCCCGCAGCGCCTTGCCGCCGACAATCGGGGTCACCGCGATCACCGGCGCGCCGCGTTTGCGCAGAAGCTCGCGCATTCCGCTGATCTCCAGGATCGGTCGGATGGTGTGGTAGGGGTTCGAAGGGCAGAGGACTACGGCCTCGAGATCGGCGGCATGCAGCACGTCGAGCACCTCGTCCGAAATCCTGGCCTGGTCGGCGCCGGCGTATTCCATGCCGCGCACGCGCGGCTCGCACGCGAGCTGGCCGAAGTACTCCGGAAACGGAATCGCGCCTTCGTCGGTCAGCACGTGGGTGCGCACCGGGTCGTCGCTCATCGGCAGCACGCGCGCCGCGATGCCGAGGTTGCGGCAGAAGTCGAGGGTGACCTCGGTGAGGCGCCGGCCGGCGGCCAGGCCCTGCGTGCGCAGTAGCGGTGCGGCGAGCGACTTGTCGCCGAGCATCGGCTGCTCCGCGCCGCCGAGCGCCTTGAGCATCCCGTGCAAGGCGCGCGTTTCCGCCGCGGGCTCCCACCCGGATTCAGCAGAGGCGAGGCCGGCGAGCGCATAGAGCGCGGTGTCGATGTCCGGCGAGAACGCGAGGCCGAGGTACTCGTAGTCATCGCCGGTGTTCACGACCAGCGCGAGATCCTTGCCGCGCAGGCGATACAGCCCGTCGGCGAGCTTCGCGCCGCCGACCTGCCCGCCGAGTGCAACCACCGTTCCCATTCAACGATCGTAGCACGCAGCAATACTGGTCGTTCCCGCGAAGGCGGGAACCCATGATGTGTTCAGAAAGAAAAATTACAGAAAACTAGGCCCCCGCCTTCGCGGGGCCGACTGCCTTCAATTCCCTCTAGGTCCTTAGCACGAGCACCGTGCCAAGAATCACCAGCACGCCACCGGCGAGCATCGGCAGCGTGAGCGCTTCGGCGCGCCGGTCGCTCCGATGTCGGCGACGAGGCGGAAATACAGCAGATAGGCCACCGCGCCGCAGACCAGTCCGAGGAACAGGCACGCCGCCACGATGTGCATGGGAGGAGCGGCGGCGGGCGGCGCCAGCGCAATGAACGGGATGAGCAGAATGCCGGCGACGAGCTGCGTCCCAACCGCCATGCCGCGCGAGGGCACGCTGCTCGCCCAGCGCTTCATGTACGCCCCCGCGAGGCCGTAGCAGAACGCCGCGCCTAATGCGGCCAGCATTGCGCCATAGGGCACTGCCGTTCCCGCTTCGGGTCGTGTGAGCAGAGCAACGCCGATCATTCCCACCACAAGTCCGAGGATGCGGCGCCCCATGAGCCGCTCGCGCAAAAGCAGGGCCGAGCACACCGCCCCCCACATCGGCGAAGTGGCGTTCAACACCGACATCAGCCCCGCGGTCAGCGTGAGCGCCGCATAGGCCCAGAGCAGGAACGGAAGTCCGGAGGTGAGGATGCCGACGATGACGTACTGCCGGCCCCAGCGGCGCCACTCCGGGTTATATCCAGTGAAGCCGAAGTAGATCGCGAGCGCGATGCCGGCGATCAGCGTGCGCGCCTCGGCCGTCAGCACCGGCCCGACCGCCGGCGCGGCGATCCGCGTGAAGAGGAAGGACGCGCCCCAGATCGCGGCGAGCGCCACGAGGCGCGCGGTGTCCGCGAGCCTCATCTGGCGGTGGCTAGGATTTCTTTTCCAGATCGAGCAGCTTCTTCTTGCGGCGCAGTCCCCAGGCATAGCCGCCAAGGCCACCGTCGGTGCGCACCGCGCGATGGCACGGCACCACAAGGGCCACCGGGTTCGCGCCGCAGGCGCTGCCCACGGCGCGCACCGCGTCCGGCGCGCCGATCGCGCGCGCGATTTCCTGGTAGGTGCGGGTCTCGCCACGCGGAATGCGGCGCAGCTCGTCCCACACACGGCGCTGGAACACCGTGCCGCGGATATCGAGCGGCAGGCGTGCAAGGCTCGCTTCGCCCTGGATGAAGGCCAGGATCTTGGCCTTCAGCTCGTGCAGGTCGCCCTGCACCAGCTCCGCCGCGCTGAACTCCTCGGCCAGCAACGTCCTGAGACCGGAGACATCGTCACCCAGCTTCACCGAGCACAACCCCTTGCTGGTCGCCGCAATCAGCACGGTACCCAGCGGCGAGGCGAAAGAGCAGTACGCGATGCGCTGCCCTTTGCCGCTCGCGCGGTAATCGCGCGCCGTCATGCCGAGGTGCGGTTTCTCGTAGAAGCGCGAAACCGAGCCGTACCCGGCTTCGAACACCGCATCGGTCACTCGGCTGCCGTTCTTCAGCGAGGACTTCACCGCCTCCACTCGCCGGGCGTCCTGGTAGTCGCGCGGCGAGACGCCGAAGGCTTCCTTGAAGCGGCGCTGCAGGTGGAACGGGCTCGCGCCGACCGCGCTGGCGAGCCTTTCCAGGGTCACGCGCTCGCCGCGGTGGGCGTCGAGGTAACTGCGGGCTTTTTCGAGGATCGCTTCCATGGCCGCCATTTTGACCGGCACCATCGAAACCAGCTATCCGTATCTTGCGCTAGCCGGCCATGGCCTTAGGGGCGGTATCTAGCCCGCCATAGTTAGCCCGCCAGAGACGCTGATCACCTGACCAGTGATGAATGCGGCTTCGTCGGAGGCGAGAAAAGCGACGATTCCCGGGATGTCGTTCGGTTGTCCCACGCGCTTCATCGGAATCGCGCGCACCAGCGCGTCATAGACCTTCTGCCCGGCGTCGCCCTCGCCGAGGAAGCCGCGCAGGATTGGCGTGTCGGTGGGACCGGGGCAGACCACGTTCACAGTGATCCCTTTGCGCGCCACCTCGCGCGCCAGGGTCTTGGAGAAGGCGATGATCCCGCCCTTGCATGCCGAATACACCGCTTCGCCCGAGGAGCCGACGCGCGCGGCGTCGGACGAGATGTTGATCACTCTTCCGGCTCCGCGCTGCAGCATCTGCGGGATGACGAGGTGATGCATGTTGAGCGGCCCGCGCAGGTTGATATCGATGAGCGCGTCCCATTCCTCGGGCCTGGTCTCGGTGAAGTTCTGGAAGCGGTCCCAGCCGGCGTTGTTCACCAGAATATCGACGTGGTGGGACGCGAGCGCGGCCTTCGCGTCGGCATAACGCGAGATGTCGAAAACCAGAGCGGTGCCGTCGATTTCCCTGGCGACGCGCTCGGCCGCTTCGCGGTTCTTGTCGGCGACCAGCACCTTGTGGTCGCCGGCGAAGCGCCGGCAGATCGCGCTGCCGATCGCGCCGCCGCCTCCCGTGACGAGGACGGTCTTCACAACGACCTCATTGTGGTCTTCGATCTATTACGCGCTTCGCCTTGCCGATGGAGCGCTCGACCGCGCCGATTTTCACGTCGGCGCTGATGCCGACGTAGGACTTGATGGCGTGCTGCAGGCCGGCACAGGCGCCGGCGTCGCCCTCGACGATCACGGTCATGTGGTCGAGCGGGCCCTCCTTGGTGAGCTCGAGCACGTAGTGCGGGCTCAGGCCGGGCTGCTTGAGGAGCAGCTCCTCGATCTGGGAGGGAAACACGTTGACGCCGCGGATGATCAGCATGTCGTCGGAGCGGCCGGTGATCTTTTCCATGCGGCGCATGGTGCGCGCGGTTCCCGGCAGGAGGCGGGTCAGGTCGCGCGTTCGATAGCGGATGATGGGCAACGCCTCCTTGGTGAGCGAGGTGAGCACGAGCTCACCTTTCTCGCCGTCGGGCAGCACCGCACTGCTCACCGGATCGATGATCTCCGGATAGAAGTGGTCTTCCCAGATTGTGAGGCCATCGCGCGTCTCCGCGCATTCCTGCGCCACGCCCGGGCCGATGACCTCGGACAGGCCGTAGAGGTCGAGTGCCTGCAGCGAGGTGCGCTGCTCGATCTTCGCGCGCAGCTCGTTGGTCCACGGTTCTGCCCCGAAAATCCCTATCCTGAGAGAAGAATTTTTGGGAGAAAACCCCTGCCTCTCCATCTCGTCGGCGATCGCCAGCATGTAGCTCGGCGTCACCATGATGATCTCGGGCTTGAAGTCGGCGATGAGCTGCACCTGGCGCTCGGTCATGCCGCCGCCGAGGGGAATCACCGCGAGGCCGAGACGCTCCGCGCCGTAGTGCGCCCCCAGGCCGCCGGTGAAGAGGCCGTAGCCATAGGCGACGTGCACCTTGTCGCCCGGACGCGCGCCCGCGGCCCGCATCGAGCGCGCCATGACGTGCGACCAGGTGTCGATGTCCTTCGCAGTGTAGCCGACCACCGTCGGCTTGCCGGTGGTGCCCGATGACGCGTGGATGCGCACGATGCGCTCCATCGGCACCGCGAACATGCCGAAGGGATAGGTTTCGCGCAGGTCGATCTTGGTGGCGAACGGGAACTTCGACAGGTCGCCGAGCGTGCGCAAATCAGACGGGCGCGCACCGGCGGCATCGAATTTCTGCCGGTAGCGCGCCACGTTCTCGTAGGCATGGCCGAGCGACCAGCGCAGGCGCTCGAGCTGAAGCTGCTGCAGCTCGCGCCGCGAGCACTTCTCGATCGGCTCCAGCGCGAAGCTCATTTCTTTTTCAGGAATTCGGCGACGCCCTTGCGGTAATCCTCCGAGAAGCCGGCCTCGCGCTGCAGGTCGCGCTCCAGGTCGAGCTGCGCATCGAGCGAGTTGTGCGCCGACGCGTACAAGGCTCTCTTCACCAGTCCATGGCCCTTGGTCGGCCCGGCCGCGAGCTTGTGCGCGAGCGCGCTCGCCGCGCTCATGAGCTGCGCGTCGTCGAAGACTTTCCAGATCAGTCCCCAACGCTCCGCGTCCTCGGCCGAGAGCGGCTCGGCGAGCATGGCCAGTCCCATGGCGCGCGCCGTGCCGACCAGTCGCGGCAGGAAGTAGGTGCCGCCCGAATCGGGCACCAGGCCGAGGCGCGCGAAGGATTGCACGAACGTGGCGGAGCGCGCCGCGAGCACCAGATCGCAGGCGAGCGCGATGTTCGCGCCGGCGCCCGCGGCGACGCCGTTCACGGCGCAGACGATGGGCTTGGGCAGCTCGCGCAGGCGGCGCACCAGCGGGTTGTAGTGCGAGCCCAGGGAAACCGACAGATCAATCGGCGCCGCGCCTGGCTCGACCCGGCGCTGCGACAGGTCCTGTCCCGAGCAGAAGCCGCGCCCCGCGCCCGTCAGCACTACCGCGCGAATCGCGGCATCGTCGCGCGCCTGCTCGAGTGCAGCGCGCAGCTCCTTGTGCATCTCCGGCGTGAATGCGTTCAGGGTCTCGGGGCGGTTGAGGGTGATGGTTTGCACCCCCGCCTCGAGCGATATCAGTACAAACGTCAGGTGCAGAAGCCCAGGATGCGCTCTTCCGGCGTGCAGGTCTTGGGCCTCGCCGCCTGCGCCTTCGCGGCGATGCAGCTGCGCAGCTCTCGCGTGGTGGGCGGATAGTAGGTCCATCCCTTGTTGAGCGCCGGCAGCGCGAGGTCGACCTCGCGCCACTTGGGATGGCCCTTCGCCTGCAGCGTAGCGAAGTTCTGGCACAGCGAGCGCGAGAAGCGGATCAAGTAGTCGACGGTGGTTTGCAGGTTGTAATCGTAGGTGACGAGGAAGGCGCCCACCGAGATCGTGGTGAAGCTCTCCTTCAACAGGTTCGGATAGCTCGCCGCCCGCACCGTCGACGGCGCATAGATGGTGAGCGGCCGCTTGCTCGAAGGATGCGAGGGATCGAATTTCAGCAGCTTGATGAACTGCTGCGCCTCGGGCTTCATGTTGGCGATGATCGGCGCCGGCTGCCCCGCCGCCACCACCGCTACGTCGATCGACTTGTCCGTGATCAGCTTGATCAGCGCCTGGTCGTTGGGCAGGTAGGTCGCGTTCGCCTCCGGCATCGAGCTGTCGAACATCATCCGGTAGAGCGTGTGCGTGATGAACGCCGCGCCGCTGCCCACCAGGCCGCCGTTGACCCGGGCGTCCTTCAGGTCGTGCAGGTAGTTCAGCGGCGAATCCGCGCGGGCGATGTAATGGATCTCGGTGTTGTAGAGGGGCAGGATGACGCGCAGCGGCCCGATGATCCTGGCGGCGTCCCGGTTCCTGCCGGCGAGATCCACGAACGTCTGGTAGACGTCGGCCTGCACGATGGCGAATTTGACCCCGGGCGCCTGGCGCAGCAGCCGGATGTTGTGCGCGGAGCCGTCGGTTGAAACCACCTCGAGCGCGATGTCCGCGGCCGGGGCGACGAGCTTCGCCAGGTCGTTGCCGATCGCGAAATAGGTGCCGCGCGGGTCGGCCGTGACGATCTTGAACTCCGCCGCCGCGTGCGCTACGGCCGGCGGCAGCACCAGCGCCGCGATTGCGAAAAGCCACCGCTTCATTTCATTCCCTTACGTGCGTGTGAAGCGCAGAGACCTAGTGCGACGATCGCGTCGGGGCAGTCGCCAGCCGCGGCGGCCGGCGGCGCGGCGACAGCCGGCGCTGCACCAACTACCGCGACCGCAGGCTCGGGCGCGTCGCGCAGTGTATGGGTGACGGCCGGAACGCGCGGGCCCGTCGACGGCGGCACGACTGGAGCGACGGCTGGAATCGGGCGGCTTATGGTCGCGGTGGGCACAGGCGGCGCGGCGGATCGGGTCGGGATGGTAGCGCGGGCCGGCGCCGGAGCGGCGGGCGAGGCCGCACCCAAGGCCGGGGCCGCAGCCGGGACCGGTGCCCTTTCGGGGAGCGTCGTCACCGGGAGCGGTGCAGCAGGTACCGCCGGCACCGTGTGAAGCCGCCAGGCATAGTAGGAAAAGAACGCAAGGCTGGCCGCTACGAGCAGTGCTGCGCCTCCAATCAGCTTGCGCGCATGCCGGACGTGCCATGGCCGCAAGTGCTCGCCGCTGAGTAACTGATCCGTCATCAGTTCCCATTGCGCCAACTGACGGTCGTCCATCGGGGCAAAAACCGGTGGCGCAGCGTCGGTTCGGTCAGCGGTTTCGGCGGGAGCCTTGGGTTCGCCGGCAAGCTTCGCCGCAGGCGGAAACTTGGCGCTGCCCGTATCCGGCGACGGCACCGCTTTCAATTGCGAGACAGGACTTTCTAATCCCATGACACCCCCTCGCCGAATTGTATGCCTCTGACCGGCTTATCGGGAAGTCCGAAGCTCGAGGTGAGAGCGGCCGGCGACCCCGGAAACGGGAAGGCCGTCCCCCGGGAGGTACCGTAGAATCGTCAACAACTTAACCGCATGTTTTGACATTGCCATGCCGAAGGTCTACGCCATCGACGGGATCACGCCCGTCGTGCACCCGAGCGCCTTCGTCCATCCGAGCGCGGTGCTGATCGGCGATGTGATTGTCGCGGCACGCGCCTACATCGGCCCCTGCGCCTGCCTGCGCGGCGACTTCGGCCGCATCGTGGTCGAGGAGGGCGCGAACATCCAGGACACGTGCATGCTGCACGGCTTCCCGGGCAAGGACACGGTGGTCGGCGCTGAAGCGACCATCGGACACGGCGCGGTGCTGCACGGGTGCGTGGTGGGGCGCGGCGCGCTCATCGGCATGAACTGCGTGGTCAACGACAACGCCGAGGTCGGCGAGGACGCGGTGGTTGCCGCGCTGGCGTTCGTCAAGGCGGAAGCAAAGGTGGAAGCAAGAACATTGGTTGCGGGAATCCCGGCGCGACCGCTAAGAACTCTGACTGCAGAGGAGCTGCGCTGGAAAAAGGACAACATGCGCCTCTACCAGCAGCTTGCGGCGCGCAGCGCGAGCACGATGCGCGAGGTTGAAGCCCTGACCGAGATGGAACCCAACCGCAAACGGATCGACATTCCTGGCGCCATCCCGCTCTCGGAGCTGAAGAAAAAGCATGCCTGACACCGCGCTGCTCGTGATCGACATCCAGAACGACTATTTCCCGGGCGGCGCCATGGAGCTCGAAGGCGCTGACGCGGCGGGTGCGAAGGCGGGTGCTGCTCTGGAGAAATTCCGCAAGAACGGCAATCCGGTCATTCATGTACGGCATCTGCCGGTGCGACCGGGCTCGACCTTTTTTCTGCCGGGCACGCGCGGGGCGGAAATCCACCCCTTGGTCGCGCCGCGAGGAAACGAGACTGTGGTGGAAAAGAATTTCCCGAACAGTTTTCGCGGCACCAGGCTGGAGCAGACGCTGAAGGAATCCGGTGTCAAAAACCTCGTGGTCGCCGGGATGATGACGCACATGTGCGTCGACGCCACGGTGCGGCACGCCGCCGATCTCGGCTACAAGATCACGTTGCTCGGCGACGCGTGCGCCACGCGCGCGCAGAGCTACGCCGGCGAACAGGTTCCCGCGCGGCAGGTGCACGCCGCGTTCCTCGCCGCGCTCAACGGTTTCTACGCAAAGGTGGTCCCCAGTCATGAGCTTTGAATTCCTCACCGCGGAGCAGAAGGGGCGCGTCGGCGTCATCACCCTCAACCGCCCGAAGCAGTTAAACGCGCTCAGTCCCGGGCTGATGGCGGAACTCGGTGAGGCGCTGCTCGCATTCGACGCGAATGCCGGCATCGGCGCGATCCTGCTCACCGGCAACGAGAAGGCCTTCGCCGCCGGCGCGGACATCACGGCGATGAAGGACTTCAGCTACCTGCAGGCGTACATGAACGATTACATCACCAATTGGGAGCATTTCCGCAGTGTGCGCAAGCCGGTGATCGCCGCGGTGGCGGGCTATGCACTCGGCGGCGGCAACGAGCTCGCGATGCAATGCGACATCGTGATCGCGGCCGAGAACGCGCGCTTCGGCCAGCCGGAGGTGAACCTGGGCGTGATGCCGGGTTACGGCGGCACGCAGCGCCTGCCGCGCTTTACCAGCAAGGCGAAGGCGATGGACCTGTGCCTCACCGCGCGCATGATGGATGCGCAGGAGGCCGAGCGCGCCGGCCTCGTGTCGCGCGTCGTGCCGCTCGACCGGCTGATGGAGGAGGCGATGGCGGTTGCCGACAAGGTCGCCAACTACTCGCTGCCGGTGGTGATGATGATCAAGGAGTCCATCAACCGCGCCTATGAGACCAGCCTGGCCGAAGGCACGCTGTTCGAGCGGCGCGTGTTCCAGTCGCAGTTCTCGCTCGAGGACCAGAAGGAAGGGATGGCGGCCTTCGTCGAGAAGCGCAAGCCGACCTTCAAGCACCGCTAATTCGGGGTCAGGGTCGTAATTATTTGAACCATTAATTACGACCCTGACCCCGGTTAGAATCGGGCAGCCTCTGGAGGAGGACGCATGGAACGCATCTGGCTTAAGAGCTATCCCGCAGGCGTGCCCGCGGACATCGACCCCGGCAAGTACCGCTCGCTCATCGAGCTGTTCGACTCGAGCATCGCCAAGTATCGCGATCGGCCCGCGTTCCACAGCATGGGCAAGAGCATCACCTTCGACCAGCTCGACAAGCGCTCGCGCGATTTCGGCGCGTGGCTGCAGGCGCGCGGCCTCGCCAAGGGCGCGCGCGTGGCGATCATGATGCCGAACTGCCTGCAGTACCCGATCGCGATGTTCGGCATCCTGCGCGCCGGCTGCACGGTGGTGAACGTGAATCCGCTCTATACGCCGCGCGAGCTCGAGCACCAGCTGAAGGATTCCGGCGCCGAGGCGATCGTGGTGCTGGAGAATTTCGGCCACGTGCTGCAGGAGGTCCGCGGCCGCACGCCGATCAAGCACGCCATCGTGACCTCGCTCGGCGAGATGCTCGGCGTGAAGGGCGTGATCGTCAACCTGGTGGTGCGCAAGGTGAAGAAAATGGTGCCGCCGTATGACCTCCCGGGCGCCATCTCATTCAAGCAAGCGCTCGCCGAGGGCTCCTCGCAAAAGCTGGTGACGCCGGCGCTGAACCATAACGACATCGCCTTCCTGCAATACACCGGCGGCACCACCGGCGTGTCGAAGGGGGCGATGCTGCTCCATCGCAACATCATCGCCGCGCTGCAGCAGTACGAGGCCTGGCTGATGCCGGCGATCGGCGATCAGCGCGCCATCATCATCACCGCGCTGCCGCTCTATCACATCTTCTCGCTCACGGTGAACTGCCTGGTGATGATGGTGGTCGGCGGCGAGAACGTGCTCATCACCAATCCGCGCGACATCCCGGGCTTCGTCAAGGAGCTCGCCAAGCACAAGTACACCATCATCACCGGCGTCAACACGCTATTCAACGCGCTGCTCAACCATCCGGAGTTCGCCAAGCTCGACTTCTCCAATCTGCGCCTCGCAGTGGGCGGCGGGATGGCGGTGCAGAAAGCGGTTGCCGAGCGCTGGCGCCAGGTCACCGGCACCCCGCTGATCGAGGGCTACGGCCTCACCGAGACCGCGCCTTCGGCGACGGCGAATCCGATGAACCTCGGCGAGTTCAGCGGGTCGATCGGCGTGCCGATGCCCTCCACCGAGGTCGTGCTGCGCGACGACAACGACCACGACGTGGCGCATGGTCAGCCCGGCGAGATCTGCATCCGCGGCCCGCAGGTGATGGCGGGCTACTGGCAGCGCCCCGACGAGACCGCCAAGGTGATCGGCAAGGACGGGTACCTGCACACCGGCGACATCGGCATCATGGACGAGAAGGGCTTCATCCGCATCGTGGACCGCAAGAAGGACATGATCCTGGTCTCCGGCTTCAACGTGTACCCGAACGAGATCGAGCAGGTTCTCGCCATGCACCCCGGCGTGCTCGAGTGCGCCGCGATCGGCGTGCCCGACGAGCACTCGGGCGAAGTGCCGAAGGTTTTCGTGGTGAAGAAAGACCCGCAGCTCACCGAGCAGGACGTGCTCGAGCACTGCAAGAAGGAGCTCACCGGCTACAAGCGGCCGAAGTACGTCGAGTTCCGCTCCGAGCTGCCCAAGACCAACGTCGGCAAAATCCTGCGCCGCGCGCTGCGCGAAGAGAAAAAAGCCGCTTAGTTGACCCGGGCGAACCTGGTCGCCGGCGTCGGCTGGATGACGCTGGCGATCGTGTGCTGGACGCCGTTGTTCTCGGTCGCGAAGCGCACGCTGCCGCTGCTCGACGCCTTCGCGCTCGGCACAGTGCGCTACGCGCTGGGCGTGGCGCTGTTCGTGGCGCTGCTGGGGGCGGTCGAGGGCCGCGGCTCTTTGCGATTCGATGGCCGCTGGCTGCTGGCGGGCGCGGTCGGCCTGGTCGGCATCACCGGGTTCAACCTGTTCATCTGGATCGGCCTGGGCTACACGCTGCCGGAGCACGCGTCGATCATCCTCGCGCTGCAATCGCCGCTTACCGCGCTCGCGGTCTGGGTGCTGCGCGGCCAGCGGCCGGCGACGTTTACTCTCGGTTGCGTCGCGTTCGCCATTGCGGGGGTGGTGCTGGTCATCACCAAGGGCGACCTGGCGAACGCGCTCGCCGGCGGCAGTCTGCTGGGCGATGCGCTGATTTTGCTCGGCGCGATTTCCTGGGTGACCTATACGCTGGCCGCGGGCCGCTTTCCCGGCTGGTCGCCGCTGCGCTTCACCGTCCTCACCTGCATCCCGGGCGCCGTGGGGCTGGTGATCGCCAACGTGATCGCCATCGCTGTGGGCGCTGCTGCCATGCCGACCGTCGCCACGGTCGCAGCGGTCGGCTGGCAGATCCTCTATTTCGCGGTGTGCACCGTGGTGCTGGGTGTCCTCGGCTTCAACGCCGGCGTGCGCTCACTCGGCCCGCTGAACGCGATGCTGATGCTGAACTTCATCCCGGTCGGCGTGTTCGCGATCGAGGCGGCGCTCGGCCGCAGCTTCGCGCTGCTCGAGCTCGCCGGCGCGGCGGTGGTGATCGCCGCGCTGGTCGCGAACAACCTCTACTTGCGCGGAACCAGAACCAGCCGCTGAACGCCGTCGGCTTCCACGCGGCGGCGCTCGGTGACCATCGGCACATATTCGCCGCGCGCCCAGAGTGCCGCGAAATTGCCGTAATGCGATGACAGCGGGTGGCCCGACTGCCCCCCGGAATGGATGAACACCGAGGCCTGCGCATCGGCCAGGTCCACGATCTGCCGCAGGCTGGGCGCATGGCGGTTCGCGAACGGCTCCGAGTTGCTGTTGAAGTCCATCGCGCCGGCGTTCACGGTGTAAGCATCGCCGCCGCTCGGCACGCGGATATCGAAGAAGCGCGCGAGCCATGGCTCGGCGGTGAACGGCCGGTGGCGGTGGCGGGCCACGTGCGCCTGGCCCCAGGTGCGGTCGTTGCCGTAGCGGCTTTTGAGATCCTCGAGCGCGTTTTCCAGCGAATCGATCAGCAGGCGCTCGCAGCTTTCCGTCTCCGGCGTGCGAGTGTCGTCGCACCAGTGCCGCTGGCTGGAAAGCACGTTGCCCAGGAAGACCGCGCGCGCCGCCCAGTTGGCGCGGAACCGATCACCCAGCTCGTCGGCATAGAGGGCCCGGGCGAATTCACGCCACCAGGCTGCCATGATCAGGGGCTCGGTACGGTCGGCCGCCATGCTCGCGTCCCACGCGGCCAGCTTCTTCATCACCTCGTGGTCCGGATTCGCCGCGGTGAAGCGCGGCAACAGCTCGCGCACCGCCAGGGACACGACATCGGCCTGCATGCTTTTGAACGTAGCAAGATCGTGGCTGGAAGCAGCTCCTAGCAACTGCTCAATGCGTCTCGCACGAAACGGCGGCTGCCATTCGTACGTGATGTGGTGCCGATACTTCGGCGGCACGATCTTGTGGTTGGCGAGAACCACGGAACCGCCCGGCGGATTGAACGCGCGCGGTAGTTGCTCGAAGGGGATGTAGCCCGTCCAGTCGTAGCGCTCGTCCCAGCCCGGCGCCGGCGCCAGGCCGCGCAGGTCATTTGCGGGCTTGCGCACCGGCACCCGGCCGGCGGCGATGAAGCCGATGTTGCCGTCGGCATCGGCGTAGCTCGCGCTCTGCGGCGGCGAGTGCAGGTCGCGCGCCGCGGCGAGGAACGCGGGCCAGTCACTGGCGCGCGACAGCTTGAGGGCGGCCTGCATGGTGAGGTCGTCCTCGGCCAGCGCGGTCCATGCCAGGGCGAGCGCGTAGCCGCGCGGCGCGGCCTCCACTGCGCTGCGCGAAACGTCGGAGATCACCGGGCCGTGCCGCGAAAGCCGAACGGTCAGGCGCTCATCCGCAGCGCCCTTCACCTTGATCACTTCTTCGCGCCGCGCAAATTCGGCTTCCTGCCGCTCCAGGTAAAGGTCCTGGACGTCGGCGCCGGTGTTCGTCAGGCCCCAGGCGATGCGATCGTTGCGCCCGACGAGGACGCCGGGCACGCCGGGCAGCGTGCCGCCGATCACGTCGACGCCCGGAGCGTGCAGGTGCGCGAAATACCACACCGGCGGTGCCGTCAGCCCGAGATGCGGATCGTTAGCGAGCAGCGGCTTGCCGCTCGCGCTGCGCGCACCGGCGACGACCCAGCTGTTGGACCCCGGCGCTGCGTCCGGATCGAACGAGGGAAAATGAATACGCGAGAACACTCGGTCCGGCGCGAGTTTCTTCTCGATGCCGGAGTAGAGCGCTTTCAGGTCGGGCAGCTTCGGTGCCGCATCGCCGGGGTAAGGCGGCAGGAACTCCTGGATGCGCTCGAGAGCCAGCGTCTGCGAGAGGCGCATGCGCAGCACTTCGCTGCGCCAGTTTCCGCCGAGATCGAGCGCCATCACCTTGGTCCACACGATCGAATCCACCGCGGTCCACGGTTCGGGCGAAAAATTCAGCAGCCAGAACTCGGGCGGCAGCACGCGCCGGCCAGCGATGAATGCATTCACACCGGCGGCATAAGCATCGAGCTGGCTCCGGGTCTCGTCGTCGTAGCGCCGCAGGTTCTCCGCGGCCACGCGGCGCAGGCCGAGCGTGCGCATGAAGCGGTCGGTCTCGAGGGCGGGCGGGCCGAGCACCTCGGCGAGGGTCCCGGAGCCGACGCGCCGGTTCATTTCCATCTGCCACAGGCGGTCCTGCGCGTGGACGAAGCCGAGGGCGAAATGCGCGTCCTCCGGCGACCTCGCGTAGATGTGCGGAATGCCGTGGCGGTCGCGCAAAACCTCGACCGCCGCCGCCAAGCCGGCGAGGGCGAGCTCCCCCTCGGTCTTTGGCAGGGAAAGGCGCAGCAGCCCATAGGCTCCCAACGCCGCCAGGCAGAGCAACAGCAGCAGCGCAGCCGCTATGCGAAGCGTTAGGCGCACCTTTTGCAGGATACCAGCGTGATTTCCGCCCGATGCGGCGGTGCCGCAAACCTGCTATAAGTGTTTGATGCTTTACAGCCTTTATGAGGCTCAGCACATGGCGCTGGCGCCGCTGCGCTTCTGGGCGGAGCTCTCGCGCGGCTGGTTCGGCCACCCGTTCAGTCCGTTCATCTACGTGCCGCACGCCAAGCGCTTTGCGGCGTCGAGCGACCTCTTCCTGCGGATCACCGAGCGCTACGAAAAGCCGGAATGGGATATCCCGGAAGCGCAGCCCGAGGTCGTGCTCGAAAAGCCGTTCTGCAACCTGGTCCGGTTCAAAAGCAAGAAAAAAAATGCCCGCAAGGTTCTGGTGGTGGCGCCGCTTTCCGGCCATCACGCCACTCTGCTGCGCGATACCGTGCGCACGCTGCTCGCGGAGCACGATGTCTGGATCAGCGACTGGGTGAACGCGCGCCTGGTGCCGCTGACCGCGGGCCCGTTCCACCTCGCGGACTACGTGGACTACGTACGCGACTGGATCCGCTTCCTGTCACCGGACGTGCACGTCATCTCCGTGTGTCAGCCGACGGTGCCGGTGCTCGCTGCCGTTTCGTTGATGGCGGCGAAGAACGAAGTGCGACCGCGCACCATGGTGATGATGGGCGGGCCGATCGACGCGCGGCGCAGCCCGACGGCGGTCAACAACCTGGCGCGGCACAAGCCGTACTCCTGGTTCGAGCAGAACGTGATCCAGCGCGTGCCGTCGAAGTACCCGGGATACATGCGGCGCGTCTATCCGGGCTTCCTGCAGCACCTTGGTTTCGTGGCGATGAACCCGGATCGCCACCTGAACGCGCACTTCGACTACTACCACAAGCTCGTTGCGGGCGACGGCGAGTCCGCCGCCGCGCATCGGCGTTTCTACGACGAGTACAACGCGGTGCTCGACATGCCGGCCGAGTACTACCTCGACACGGTCAAGATGGTGTTCCAGGACTACGCGCTGCCGAAGGGCAGGATGTATTTACGCGAGGAGCTGGTGCGCCCGCAGGCGATCCGCGATACCGCGCTACTCACCGTCGAAGGCGAACTCGACGACATCTCCGGCAACGGCCAGACCGAGGCCGCGCACCAACTCTGCCTAAACATTCCGCGCGAGCGGCGCATGCACTATGTCGCCGCCGGTGTGGGTCACTACGGGATTTTCTCCGGCCGGCGCTGGCGCGAAATGATCTTCCCGCGCGTGCGCGATTTCATCGCCACCTATAGCTCGTAGCGCGAGCCGTCCTGTCCTTTGACGGCCCGCTCGACGGTAGCCGCCGCGAGGTGCGGCGCAAACGCCTCGATGAAGTCGTAGGCGTAGCGACGCAGGTAGGCGCCGCGCTTGATGCCCAGGCGCGTAGTGCTCGACTCGAAGAGATGGCTGGCGTCGATGGCGCGCAGCATGATGTCGCGCTTCGCGTCGAACGCCATCTTCGCCAGGATGCCGACGCCGAGGCCGAGCTCGACGTAGGTCTTGATCACGTCCGAGTCCTGCGCGCTTAGCACCACGTGGGGCTTCAGGCCGCGCGCCTCGAAAGCCTTCTGCACCAGCGAGCGGTTGGCGAAGGCGAAGTCGTAGGTCACGATCGGGTGCTCGGCGAGCTTCTCCAACGAGAGCGGCGTTTCCTTCAGCAGCGGGTGTTTCGGCGGCACCACCACGCAGCGGTTCCACTGGTAGACCGGCAGCGAGACCAGCTCGGGGTACTGCGAGATCATCTCCGTCGCCACGCAGAGGTCGGCGCCGCCGGCGACCACCTGGTCGCAGATCTGCGTCGGGTTGCCCTGGTGGATGACCAGCTCCACCTTCGGATAGCGCCGCTTGAACGCCGCCACCGCTTTCGGAAGGGCGTAGCGCGCCTGGGTATGGGTAGCGGCGATGGTGAGGGTGCCGAGCTGGTCGTTGGCGTACTCCTCGCCGGCGCGCTTCAGGTTCTGCGCCTCGGCCAGCATGCGCTCGGCGATCGCCACCACCGCCTTGCCGGGCTCGGTGATCGCGGTCAGGCGCTTGCCGTGGCGCACGAACACCTGCACCCCGAGCTCGTCCTCGAGGGCGCGGATCTGCTTGGAAACCCCGGGCTGGGAGGTATGCAGGGCCTCGGCGGCTTCGGAGACATTCAGCCCGCGGCGGGCGACTTCGGTGAGGCAACGGAGCTGTTGGAGCTTCATCGGAGCGATGGACCGTCTTATGAGCCGTTATACCTAAAGCTTATAACATCCTAACATATGAGTCTTTGAAAGAATAAGGGACGCCCGTAGGATCGGAACACTTCATGTACCTCTACGACGAGATCGACCAGCGCCTGGTAGACGAGCGCGTCCGGCAGTTCGGCGACCAGACGCGCCGCTTCCTCGCCGGACAGCTCACGGAGGACGAGTTCAAGGCGCTGCGGCTGCGCAACGGGCTGTACATCCAGCGCTATGCACCGATGCTGCGTATCGCGATTCCGTACGGAATCCTCTCGACTAAACAACTGCGCAAACTGGCTGACGTCTCCCGCCGCTACGACCGCGGCTACGGCCACTTCACCACGCGCCAGTGCCTGCAGCTCAACTGGCCGAAGCTCGAGCAGGTGCCCGAAATCCTCGCCGAGCTCGCCACGGTGCAGATGCACGCCATCCAGACCTCGGGCAGCGGCTTCCGCAACGTGACCACCGACCATTTCTCCGGCGTGGCGAAGGACGAGATCGTCGAATCGTTCGTCTGGTGCGAGATCCTGCGGCAGTGGTCGACGTTCCATCCCGAGTTCTCCTACCTGCCGCGCAAGTTCAAAATCGCGGTGAACGGCGCCAGGGCGGACAGAGCGGCGGTCGGCGTGCATGACATCGGTCTTCATGCCGTGAAGGACGCGAACGGAGAAGTGGGGTTCCGCGTGCTGGTCGGCGGCGGCCTTGGCCGTACGCCGATGGTCGGTTTCGCCATTCGCGAGTTCCTGCCGTGGCAGCACCTCCTCACCTACCTGGAAGCGATCCTGCGCGTGTACAACCGCTACGGCCGCCGCGACAACATCCACAAGGCGCGCATCAAGATCCTGGTCAAAGAGCGCGGGCCGGAGAAATTCCGCGAGGAAGTCGAGGCGGAGTGGGCGCACCTCAAGGACGGCCCGTCGACGCTGACGGCCGAGGAAGTGGCGCGTGTGCAGGGGCGCTTTACCCGGCCCCAGTACGAATCAGGGACAGACCACGTTTTTGATGCGAAAACGTGGTCTGTCCCTGGTTTTGCTTCTTGGCACAAGCGCAACGTCCAGCCGCACAAGGTGCCGGGGTACGCCGCGGTCACCCTGTCGCTCAAGAAAACCGGCGTGCCGCCGGGCGACGTGACCAGCGACCAGATGGACGCGATCGCCGATCTCGCCGACCGCTACTCCTTCGGCGAGCTGCGCGTCTCGCACGAGCAGAACCTGGTGCTGGCCGATGTGCGCCAGCGCGACCTGGCGGCGCTGTGGCGCGAGGCGCGCGCGCTCGGGCTGGCGACGCCGAACATCGGACTTCTCACCAACATCATCTCGTGCCCCGGCGGCGACTTCTGCGCCCTGGCGAACGCCAAGTCGATCCCGGTGGCGCAGGCGATCCAGGAAATGGTGGAGCAGAAGCGCGACTCCCTGGACTACCTGTTCGACATCGGCGAGCTGGATCTCAACATCTCCGGCTGCATGAACGCCTGCGGTCACCACCACGTGGGTCACATCGGCATCCTCGGGGTGGATAAGAACGGCGAGGAGTGGTATCAGATCGAGATCGGCGGAAATCAGGGTGAAACCCAACCTGGCGGGCTCGGCCCCCGCCTTGGCAAAGTGATCGGACCCGCATTCGCCCGCGCCGACGTTCCCAACGTGATTGAACGCCTTCTCCAGTGTTACCTCGAGCGGCGCGATAGCGACGCCGAGCGCTTCGTCGATGTGGTGCACCGCATCGGCATCCAACCTTTCAAGGAGCGCGTCTATGGCCACCCTGATCAAAGGGCGCCGCGTCGTGAGCGAGAACCCGTTCTCGCCTAAAGACAAAGTGCTTCGTCTGGAACCCTCGGACGATCCTGCATCCATTTCCTTGGAAGGTGTCGCGCGCGTCGAAGTGAACTTCCCGAAGTTCGGCGACGGCCGCGGCTATTCGATCGCGCGCCTGCTGCGCGAGCGCTATGGCTACCGCGGCGAGCTACGCGCGGTGGGGCACATCACGCGCGACCTGCTCTTCTACCTGGAAAGCTGCGGCTTCGACGCGTTCGAGCTGCGCGCCGGCGAAGACCCGCACGAGGCGCTCGCCAGCTTCGAGGATTTCAGCGAGGCGTACCAGGCTTCGGTCGCAAGGCCGGAGCCGCTGTTCCGCCGCCGCCCGGCGTGACCGGCACGGTTTATCTCGTCGGTGCCGGGCCAGGTGCGCCGGATCTCCTCACGGTGCGCGCCGTGCGCCTGCTCGGCGAGGCGGACATCGTGTTCCACGACGCCCTGATCGGCGAACAGATTTTGCTCCTCGCGCCCAAAGCGGAAAAAATTGCGGTCGGGAAACGCTGCGGCCGGCACTCGACCGCGCAGCAGTTCATCAACAAGCGCCTGCTCGACGCCGCGCGCCGCTACCAGGTGGTGGTCCGCCTAAAGGGCGGCGACCCGATGCTGTTTGGCCGCGCCTACGAAGAGATTGCGTTTCTCAGGGAAGAAAACATCCACGTCGAAGTCGTCCCCGGTGTCACGGCGGCGCTCGCCGCGAGCGCCGAGCTCGGCGTGTCGCTGACGCAACGGCTGGTCGCGCGCAGCGTGGTTTTCGCGACGCCGCGCACCGCCGACGGCGCGGCGCCTTCGGGCTGGGAGAAGGCGGTTGCCGCGGCAGATACCGCCGTCCTCTACATGGCCGCCGGCGAGGCGCGGTCAGTCAAGGACGCGCTGCTCCGCGCCGGCTTACCCGCCGGAACTCCGGTAGTCGTCGCAGAAAATGTCTCTCTGCCCGAGAGGCGTTTGAGCAAAGGTAATTTGGAAGAGTTGCCAGCGCTAGCGGCATGCGCCGCGGGCGGCCCCATGCTGCTGCTGGTCGGCGACGTGTTTCGGGAGGCGTGCATCTCCCAGGATTTTCTTCAAGGGAGGGCAAGCATCAGCGCCTAGCTGAACCTTGCATTGTTTTTCCCAGGTAGTACAAAGGTGCCATTGCCTTGCTAGCCAAATCGGCACATCTTGCCGGCATGTCCGCTGCTCCCCTGCGCAAGGCACCGATGGACGAGATGACGGAGATTCGCGTCGTCTTTGATGCGCCGCCCGGGCGCGATATGCCGACGCTGGTGACCGTCGAGGACGAGTACGGCCAGCGCATCACCGGCGGGCAGTGGCGGGAGCGGGCAGATGGATACTGGGAGCTCGTTTTCCGGACTGCCCCGGTCCTCATGGGCCCTGGGGGGCGCCTGAACTAACCCAGCTCTCCCCACTCGCTAACCTTTCCTCCCCCGTACTTCCCAGGAGCGGTCACAGCAGGCGCTTTCATCCTTTTACCTTTCTGTGCCGTTTTTGGCTTTTCGTACGGTATGATGGATTTCAGGGGGGTACTTAAGTCATGCATCCGCAATCCGAACGGCGGATTCGTGTCATGTTGGTTGACGACCATCGCATCGTTCTATGGGGAATGGAACGTCTGATCGATGGCGAAAAGCCCATGATGGAGGTGGTCGCTACGGCGACGACCTGCGAAAACGCCGTTGAGCTAGCGCAATCCAGCATGCCGGACGTCGTCATCCTCGACGTCGATCTGTTGCGCGACGACACAAGCGAAGTCATTCCTGCGCTGGTGAACCGGCACGCGGCACGCGTGCTCATTCTCAGCGGCGCCCGCGACGGGAAGTTGCACGACACCGCCATCTTGCGCGGCGCTTGCGGCGTGGTGCGCAAGGAAGCGCCGCCAAGCACGTTGATCGACGCGATCCGCAAAGTCCACGATGGCCAGTTGTGGCTCGATCGCGCCACCACCGCACGCTTGTTTGTCGAGCTGTCGAAGCAGAAGAGCGACGAAGCGAACGATCCCGAGAGACGGAAGCTCGCCTCCCTCACGCCGCGCGAGGCGGACGTGGTGCGGACGTTAGCGACCAAGCCCGGCGCGGACAATCGCAAGCTTGCCGACACGCTGAACATCGGCGAGCACACGCTGCGCAATCACCTGAGCCGCATCTACGACAAGCTCGGCGTTCCCAATCGCCTCGAGCTCTACGTCTTCGCGCAACGCAACGGCGTCCACGGAAACACCCAGCCGCGCGGTTGACGGCGGTCGTTGACTGCTTTCCGAAGTACCCATGACATTTGTCATGCCTCAGCGGCCTTGAGGCATGACACGCGTACCAGCTAAATGGGTACATGTCGCCGATTCGCGACACCATCCCTTGATTCACTATCGCCATCCGTATGAGCGCAAAGACGGAATGAGCTGCGTGCCCGGGCGACTAGAGGAGCGGTTCGCCACAAGCATGCCTGTACGGCTAGAGCGGGGTGGCGCCGTGACCCGCGACGTCAGCGCTAGCGGAATCTACTTCGTCACCGACGTGCCGTTCGAAGCGGGCGCGAGCGTGAAGTTCGCCTTGGACTTCCAGGATTTTCCCGGAGGCCCGATCCAGGTGAACTGCATCGCGCGCGTCGTGCGAATCGAAGAGCACGGCGAAAAAAAGGGCGTGGGGGCAGCCATCCACAGCTTCGAGTTTCATCGCTTGCCCATGGGGGGACAATCATGAATACGTATCCAGCAAGACTTCCAAAGTTCACTATCGCCAGCCGGCGCGCGACGCACTTGTCGAGCAGCCAAGCGGATTCGGAGACCCCGCCGCTGCCGCCCTTGGGGTTTACGGCGGAAGAGAGCTCGCGATTTCTGCGCATCATCTCCTCGGGGGCGGTGATCAACCGTCACCACGGCATTTTTCAGTGGCTGAGCGGGGAGGTGCAGCAGATTCTCCCGCACCGCATCCTGATCGCAGCGTGGGGCGATTTCGCGAAACACGATCTCAAGCTGGATATCACCTCCGCGCTTCCCGGCGTGCGCACCGCGCAGCTCGCGCGTTGCAGCATCCACGACTTCGTGCATAAGGCGCATGCCGAATGGGCGGCAGCGGGAGGCCAGCCGGTCCTGCTCGAGACCGCGGATTTCGCGGTGCCGCGCGCGTGCGGCTGTCCGATCCACGCCGCGCTGCGCGAGATGCGTTCCGCCGTGGTGCACGGCATTCGCGACGCACGCGGCGGTAACGAGAGCCTGTACATCGCGCTGGACACGGAGTCCCTGGGTGCCATTCCCCGCGTCGATGGTTTCCGGTTCCTGATGCACTGCCTGATCGCCCAGATGGACGTCGCGTTCCGCCGCGTGGCGGAGTTTCCGCTCGAAGGATCGAACCCGTCTCAAGCGGCGGCCGCGAAGTGGCGCGACCTGAGCCTGCGCGAGGAGGAGATCCTCGGCTGGCTGCGCCGCGGCGATAGCAACATAGACATCGCTGTCGCGCTCGGCATCAGCCCGCACACCGTCAAGAACCATCTGCAAAGGATTTTTAGAAAGATCGGCGTCAACAACAGGACCCAGGCGGCCGCTCACTACAACGAGGCCATCCGGGCTTCGGGTAAGGCGGCGTAAGGCACCCGCTTGCTTACTTCTTGGCCGGCTGCGCGCCGCGAATGCCCCCGACCAGGTAGGGCGCTCCCTGCGAAAGGTCGTGTATCAGGCAGCCGAGGTCTACGGCCGTAGACAGCGGAAGCGAGATGACGTGACGCTTCCCTCCAAAATCTTTGAGTTCGATTTCAAACCTGCCGAGGGCGGTGATGGTCGCGACTCGCACGACCGTCTCGGCATCAAATCTCGAGTCGGCGTTGCTGGTCATAGTGTTTTCCGCTCCTACAGCTACTTGGAGCAAGACTGGTGCCTGTCGCCCCATCCCTGTGGCTATTCCATTTCGCCAGCCTGATTTCGACTTCCTGACAAAACGTGCTTCGGCCCGGAGGAATCGCCGGCAAGGCGCTGCGGTGATTGCAATCGGGCCCCGTCCATCACCGTAGAGTCACAGCTTTCCCACAGGGTTATCCACACAGATAGCGAACCGGTTCCAAGCCCGGCCGCTTTGGCGCTACCGTGCGCGCTTCCTCGCGAGGTCCCCCCCTCGCGACTCGGCCCCGGCGCGCAGACAGACTTCCCCCTGCCCCGGGGCTTACTTTTTTTCAGGGATACCCGCGCGGATTTTTCGATTGCCATCGCCAGGCATCGCGGCACATCACGTCCAGGTCGAGACGGCTCTTCCAGCCGAGCTCAGTGGCGGCGAGCGAAACATCGGCATAGCAAGCGGCCACGTCGCCCGGCCGGCGCGCTACGAATTCAACCGCAATCGTTTTACCGGAAGCTTGCTCGAAGGCCTTCACCGCTTCGAGTACCGAGTAGCCCCGCCCGGTCCCCAGGTTCACCGTGATCGAGCGCTTGCGACGCTCGAGGAATTGCAGCGCGGCCACATGCCCCCGCGCAAGGTCCATGACGTGCACGTAGTCGCGGACTCCGGTGCCATCCCGGGTGCCGTAATCGGTGCCGAAGATCCGTAAAGCCGGCAGCTGGCCCACGGCGACCTGCGCAATATACGGAACCAGGTTGTCAGGCAAGCCGCTCGGATCTTCGCCCATGCGACCGGAGGGATGCGCGCCAACGGGATTGAAGTAGCGCAACGCCGCGTAGCTGAACCCGGCATCGGAGGCTGATTTATCGGCGAGCACATGCTCGACCATCAGCTTGCTCCTGCCGTAGGGATTCACCGGCCGGAGCGCATGGTCCTCGGTGATAGGCAGGCGCTCGGGCTCGCCATAGACGGTGGCACTCGAGCTGAATACGAAACGCGAGACGCCGCTTTTGCCCATGGCGCCGAGCAGGACGAGCGTGCCTGTGACGTTGTTGTCATAGTAGAGCAGCGGCTCCCGCACCGAGGTGCCGACCGCTTTCAGGCCGGCGAAGTGCACTACCGCCGCGATCGGATGCGCGGAAAAGATCGCCTCCAGCGCCGCTCGATCACGCACGTCTGCATGATGAAAGCGGATGTTGCGGCCTGCAGCCTGCTCTTGAATGCGTTCCAGCACCGAGCGCTTCGCGTTGCACAGGTTGTCGACGATGACAAGATCGTGGCCGGCCGCCGCGAGCTCGACGCAGGTGTGCGACCCGATGTAGCCGAGCCCGCCCGTGACCAGGATCATTCCCGCCATCTCACACCGCCCTGCGTTGCCGCCGGCCGCGCACCGCCAGCCAGATCGCTGCAGCCGCGAGCGTGACAAACCAGAACAGCGACCACTCGGCGATCGACAGGCCGAGGAACGTCCAGTCCACTACCGCGCATTCGCCGGTGCCGGTGAAAAGCTTCTCCAGCGTGCGCGACAACGGCAGGTTCTTCAGCATGAACTCGAGGTCCGGCCCGCATTGCGGCACCTTGTCGGCTGGCAGGTGCTGCAGCCACACTTGGCGTCCCGCCGTGCCTACGCCGCCGATGGCAAAGAGCGCTGCTAGCGAGGGATACAACATGGCAATTCTTCCCCGTGGGTCATGAACAGCCCCAGCCGCAAAACTCAAACCCACTGCATAAAAAAACGCGCGTTGTACCTGGCATAGCGGGCAGGGATCCAAGCCTTGCACGTACTGCAGATAGTAGCCATAGCAGAGCAGCAGGGCGCACACCACGGCGCCGGCGGCAAACCGGATTCTCATTTGCGTATCGTTCCGTTGGCTTCGCCGAAGCCGATCGTCGCATAGCCGTCACGCGCGCAGCGCGCGCGCTCGATGACTTCGTCGCCGTCGTGCAGGAAGGCGCGCGACTCGCCGCCGGGGAGGGCGAGCGGGTTCTTTCCGCCCTGGGTGAGCTCCATCATCGAGCCGAAGGAGTCCGGGGTCGCGCCCGAGATGGTGCCCGAGCCGAGCAGATCGCCCGGACGCAAGTTGCAGCCGTTCGAAGTGTGGTGCGCCACGAGCTGCGCCGCGGTCCAGTACGAATCGCGAAAGCTGGCGCGCGAGAGGCGCACCGGCGCCTTCATGCTTTCGGTGCGCAGATGCATTTCCACATCGATGGTAAATCCGCCTTCGCGCTGGTCGGCGTCGTCCCACAGGTACGGCAGCGGCTTCGGGTCGCCGTCGGCGCGCGGGAACGCGGGGCAGCGGTAAGGCTCGAGCGCCTCGCGCGTGACGATCCACGGCGAGATGGTGGTGGCGAAGCTCTTGGCGAGGAACGGCCCCAGCGGCTGGTACTCCCAGGTTTGCACATCGCGCGCCGACCAGTCGTTCACCAGCACCACGCCGAACACATGGTCCAGCGCTTTGCCGACCGCGATCGGCTTGCCGAGCGCATTGCCCGGCCCGACCACGAAACCAAGCTCGGCTTCGTAGTCCAGCCGTTCGCTCGGACCGAACCTAGGCTCGGATGCGTCGAGCGCCTTGATCTGGCCGCGCGGGCGCAGCACCTGGGTCCCGGACACCACAACCGACGAGCTGCGTCCGTGATAGCCGATCGGCACCCACTTGTAGTTCGGCAGCAGCGGATTATCGGGGCGCAGGATTTTGCCGACGTTGGTGGCGTGGTGAATGCCGCTGTAGAAGTCGGTGTAATCGCCGATCGCGAGCGGCAGGAAAAGCTCCGCCTGCTTCATCGGCAAGAGATTGCGTGCGAAGCGCTTGTTCGCCTTGTCTTGGGAAAGCCCCTTCGATAGTTGGCTGCGCAAGCGCCGCCACGCCGGGCGGCCGAGTGAGGCGAGGCCGTTGAGCGTTGGCCCGGTCTTGATGTCGAGTGCGGCGAGGTCGAGGATCTGGTCGCCGATCGCGACGCCGCCGCGCGGCGATTCCTTAGCGCCCTTGCGCTTGAAGATGCCGAAGGGCAGGTTCTGGATCGGGAAATCGCAGCCTGGCTGGTTGGCCGACTCGACCCAGCTTTTCAGCGCCGGGTCATGCGTTGCGTCTAAAGCCATCCCAGACCTTGTCGTAATCCTGCTGCAGCTCGGGCGCGCGGATCGCGAATTTCGTCGGCCGCCACACGTAGCGCGACTCCCACATGAACGCGAGCGTGTCCTCGATGCGCTGCGGTTTTAATTCCGCTTCACTGGCCCTGGCGTAGGTGGCCCGATCAGGCCCATGCGCCGACATGCAGTTGTGGATCGAGATCCCGCCCGGGGCGAAGCCCTCGGCCTTGGCGTCGTAAACGCCGTGCACCAGGCCCATCAGCTCGCTCATCACGTTGCGGTGAAACCACGGCGGCCGGAACGTGTCCTCGGCCACCTGCCAGCGCGGCGGGAAGATCACGAAGTCGACGTTGGCCACGCCAGCCTCCCCGGAGGGGGAGGTGAGCACGGTAAAGAGCGACGGATCGGCATGGTCGAAACTGACCGGGCCGATGGTCATGAAGCGCGCGAGATCGTACTTGTACGGCACGTAGCTGCCGTGCCAGGCGACCACGTCGAGCGGCGAATGCGCGAGCTCGGTCGCCCACAGTCCGCCCATGAACTTCGCGACGACCTGGCATTTGCCCTTGTCTTCGAACGCGGCCACCGGCGCCAGGAAGTCGCGCGCCTGCGCCAGGCCCTGCGAGCCGATGGGCCCGAGCTCGGGCAAGCGGAAGGCGGCGCCGTAGTTTTCGCAAACGTAGCCGCGGGTGGGGCCATCCACTTTGACGCTGAACTTCATGCCGCGCGGCACGACGGCGATTTCTCCAGGCGCGACTTGCAGTTTCCCTAATTCAGTCGACAAGGAAAGGGGGCCGAGCTGCGGGACAAACATCAGCTCGCCATCGGCGTTCCAGAAGCAGCGGTCCTTCATGCTGCGATTCGCGCGATAGACGTGCACCGCGACGCCGGTCTGCAGTGCCGGGTCGCCGGAGCCGGCAACTGTCGCGAGGCCGTCGACGAAATCTGCCGGCTGCGACGGCAGCGGCAGCGGGTCCCAGCGCAGTCGGTTGGGCGGGGTCTCTACCTCGGTGAACGGTCCGGAGCGTAGCAGGCCATCTCCCAGGCGCTTGTACGGCCCATGCATCGCCGACGGCCGCAATCGGTAAAGCCAGGTGCTGCGGTTTTCGGCGCGCGGCGCGGTGAAGGCAGTGCCCGAGAGCACCTCGGGGTACAGGCCTTGGGGCGGCTGCTGCGGGGAGTTGCGCCCCACCGGCAGCGCGCCCTCGACCGCCTCGGTCGAGAAGGTGTTACCGAAGCCGCTCTGGTAACTGATCCGTTCGGGTGGCATCCCCCGTGATTATCAGCCAGATGGGCCGAACGACCGGACTAGGGTCGCCCATGGGTTGAAAAACTCACAGGCGCCATACCAATAGACCCCGTTCCTCTAGAGCGGCCTTCGCCATCCGCGATTTGACGTCGATGAAGCAGCCGCCCTTCGCAATCTTTGATAGTAATTGGTCCATCGGTCGATTGATTAGCGCGTCGTGCGCCACCGCGAGCACAAGAGCATCAGCACGCGGTAGGTCGGTCCAGGGGGTCAACTTGATCCCGTACTCCTTTTGAGCTTCCTCCGGGGACGCTTCAGGATCGTGGACGATCACCGTAACGCCATAGCTCTTGAGCTCCTCAATGATGTCGATGACCCGCGAGTTACGCAGGTCGGGAACATTTTCTTTAAACGTAAGACCAAGTACGTTCACCGTAGCGCCGTTCACCTGCCGTCCCGCGCGAACCAACAGTTTTACGGTCTCTTGGGCGACGTAGCGGCCCATGCCATCATTGATCCGCCGGCCTGCAAGAATAACCTGCGGGTAATAACCGACCTGCTCGGCGCGGTGAGTCAGGTAGTAAGGATCGACGCCGATGCAGTGCCCACCAACCAGACCGGGCCGGAAGCCGAGGAAATTCCATTTCGTACCGGCGACCTCGAGCACTTCGACGGTGTCGAGGCCAAGCTTGTGGAACACGATCGACAGTTCGTTCACGAAGGCGATGTTGAGGTCGCGCTGCGTGTTCTCGATCACTTTTGCCGCTTCAGCAACCTCGATACTCGAGGCGCGGTGCACGCCGGCTTGCACCACTGAGCCATAGAGAGACGCGATCTTTTCCAGCGTCTCTGGCGTATCGCCCGAGACCACCTTGAGGATCTTGTCGAAACGACGTTCGCTGTTGCCCGGGTCGATGCGCTCGGGGGAATAGCCGACGAAGAAATCGCGCTTCCAGTTGAGTCCCGAATGCTGCTCGAGGAGCGGCACGCAGACCTCGCGGGTGGCCCCTGGGTACACGGTGGACTCGAACACCACCGTCGTGCCCGTTTTCATGTGGCGCCCGACTGTTTCGCTCGCCGAGCGCAGCGGCGCGAAATCCGGGAGATTGCCGGCAGCAAGCGGGGTGGGCACTGCGACGATAATGATGTTTGCCCGGCCTAGCTGTGACGCGTCGGTGGTGCACTCGAGGCGTTCCGCTGCCCGCAGCTCCGACTCGCTCACTTCCCCGGTCGGATCGCGGAAGGAACAGTAGGCCTCTATCTTATCGCTCGACAGGTCGTAGCCAATCGTCGGATAGCGCTGGCCAAATGCCACGGCAACCGGGAGGCCGACATAGCCCAATCCCACAACGCCGACCACAACGTCTTTGCTCAACGGCATGGCTTCAAACCTTGTAATAGCTGCGATACCAATCAACGAACTTCGGGATTCCGACCTCAACCGAAGTGCTAGGACGATACCCTACCGCCTCCTGCAGCGCTGAGACATCCGCGTACGTCGCCGGAACGTCGCCTTTCTGCATCGGCTGCAAGTCGATGACTGCTTTTCGCTCCAGGCATTTTTCCAGAAGCTGGATGTACCGCATAAGCTTTACCGGGCGGCTGTTGCCAATGTTGTAAATGCGGTAATGCGCCTGACTGGTTGCCGGGTCGGGTGAATCACCGCGCCACCGCGGATTCGGCGCGGCAGGATGATCGATGGTACCAATGATGCCTCTGACGATATCGTCAACGTATGTGAAGTCACGGACCATTTCGCCTTGGTTGAAAACTGGAATGGGCTTCGCTGCGAGAATTCCCTCCGTAAACCGGAAGAGCGCCATATCTGGCCGGCCCCAAGGTCCGTACACCGTAAAGAACCGCAGGCCGGTGCAGCGCATGCCGTAAAGATGGGCGTAACTATGCGCCATCAGTTCGTTCGCCTTCTTCGTCGCCGCGTACAGCGAGACGGGATGATCGACGTTGTCGTGCTCCGAGAACGGCAATTTGGTGTTGGCGCCGTAGACCGAGCTGGAGGAAGCGAAGACGATGTGCTTGGCCCCGGAGTGCCGCACCCCTTCCAGGATGTTGAGGAAGCCGCTGATGTTGGCGTCCACATAGGCGTGCGGATTGGTGAGGGAGTAGCGCACGCCCGCCTGCGCCGCGAGGTGCACAACTGTATCGAACTTGTGGAAGTTGAAGAGGTTCGCCACACCCGTGCGCGACGCAATGTCGAGCTTCTCCAAGCGAAAGCCTTGCAGGGCCTGTAACCGCTCGAGGCGCGCGTGCTTCAGGCGCACGTCATAGTAGTCGTTGAGATTGTCGATACCGAAGACCTGATCACCTCTCGCGAGCAACGCACTTGACAGGGTGTAGCCAATGAAGCCAGCCGCCCCGGTCACTAGAATGTTCATGCGTAGACCAATGTCCCGGCAAGCGCCTGCACGGCCTTGAGGTACTGCTGAATTACAATCTTCTCGTCGTATTTCCGCTCCATTTTTTCCCGCCCCTTTAATCCCATAGCTGCCCGTTCCATCCGTGGTTCGTCGGTCTTCTACCACATCCCGGCAGCCGATACTGCCAGTGGTGTGAGAGGTCGACTCATGGCTCGGGACAGCAGCTCGGTGGACGGCGTCGACGATGCAGAGGAGCCGAGCGCGCCCGTGGATTTGCATCTATTTACATTACGGCTTCGGCGTTTAAACCCGCAGCAGCGCGGGAAGCCATAGGGCAAGGCTTGGGAACGCAATAAGCAGGCCGACCAGGACGAAGTCCGCGGCCAGGAACGGCAGCGTGCCGCGGTAGATCTTCGCCGCCGGGATGTCCGGGTTCTGGGCCTGGATCACGAACACCGTCAGGCCGACGGGCGGGCTAATGAGGCCGATGGTCGCCATCACGGTGACGAAGATGCCGAACCAGATGCCGTTGTAACCGAGGCTCGCCATCAGCGGCATGATCACCGGCACAGTGACCAGGATGGTGCTGACCTCCTCGAGGAAGGTGCCGAGTAGGAAGAAGAGCAGCACCACCGCGAGCACGATCACCCAAGGGGAGAGCGCGGCCTGCTGGGTCCAGGCCACCAGCTCGTTCGGCAGGCGCGTGAGCACGATGAAGCGCGAGAAGATGAAGGCGCCGACGATGATGAAGAACAGCATGGCGCTTGCGTACACCGTGTCGAGCAGGGCGTCGAACAGCCCGGCCAGGTTGAGGCCACCGGTGGCCATGCCGATGACGATGGCGGCGAACGCGGCGACCGCGGCGGCCTCGGTCGGCGAGAACCAGCCGAGGTAGATACCGACCACCGCCAGAAAGAAGAGCAGGCCAAGCTTCCACAGGTCCATGGCCGCGCGCAGCCGCTCACCCAGCTTCATCCCCGGGACCTTGGGCGTCCACTGCGGCCGCACGCGGGCGATGATCGTGACCACCACAATGTAGAGCGCGGCCAGCAGAAGGCCGGGGATTAGCGCGGCGGCAAACAGCGTGGACAGCGACTGCTCGGCGACCAGCGCATAGATGGCCAGGATTACCGACGGTGGGATGAGGATGCCGAGCGTGCCGGCGGAGGCGACGCAGCCCGCCGCCAGGCCGTCGTCGTATCCGTGGCGGCGCATCTCCGGGATTGCCACCTTGGAGAAGGTCGCGGCGGTGGCGATCGACGAGCCGCAGATCGAGCCGAACGCGGCGCAAGCGCCGATGGTGGCGTTGGCGAGGGCGCCGCGCCATCCCGAGAAGATCGCGTTCGCGGCGCTGAACAGCTCGCGCGACATGCCGGCGCGCGAAGCCACCGCGCCCATCAGGATGAAGAGCGGCACCACCGAGAGCGAGTAGGCGCTCGCCAGCTCGAAGGGCACCGAGCCGATCACGGTCAGCGCCTTGCGCCAGCCGTCGACCGCGGCGTAGCCGGCGGCGCCGACCAGCGCGAGCGCCACGCCGATCGGCACCCGCAGGAACAGCACCACCAGGAGGACCCCCACGCCGGCGAGGCCGAGCGCGAGGTTGCTCAACGCGCGCGGCTCCAGCGCACGATGAACACCAGGGTGGCGAGCGCCGAAGTGATGACGCCGAGCAGCACGGGAATCCAGTAATAGATCTTCGGGATCGACAGGTCGGAGGTGACGTCGCCGAACTCATGCATGGTGCGGGCGAGCGGCACCATCTGCCACGCCATCGTCACCAGCACCGCGAGCGACAGCAGCGCGCCCGCGAGATCTAGCCAGCGCACCGCCGAGGGGCGCACCACGTGGTCGATGACGTCCACCACCAGGTGCTCGTCGCGCAGGAACACCGCCGGCAGGGCGACGAAGATGGTGCAGGCGAGGCCGAGCTCCACCAGCTCGAGCACGCCGCGGATCGGGAAGTCGAAGAAACTGCGCAGCAGCACGTCGGCTACCGTGATCAGCACCATCCCGGCGAGAAAAACCGCCGCCAGGGCGCCGAACACCCGGGCGGCGGTGCGTACGAGCCGGTCTAGTTCCAGAAGTTCTTCGAGTCCTTGGCGTGCTTGTCGGAAAGCGCCCGCATCTGCTTGTAGACCTCGCGCGCCGGCAGCCCCTTGCCCTCGAACTCCTTCAGCTTGGCCTCGGTCACCTGCGCGCCGATCTTGCGGAACTTCGCGTCCTCTTCCTTCGACAGCTTGATCGCCTGCGCGCCGCCGTCGACGATCAGCTTCTTGCCGATCGAATCGAGCGCGTCCCAGCCCTCGCCGACTTCCTTCTCCACGCCTGTCATCGAGTCGGCGACCAATTTCTTCAGGTCGGCCGGCAGCTTGGCGTGGAACTCCGGGTTCATGGCGACGCCGAACGAGGTCACGTACGAATACATCTCGGCCACGTACTTGGCGGTGCCGCCGAGCTTGAAGGCGATGCCCGCGCCGCCGTAGTCGATGAACGCGCCGTCGAGCGCGCCTTTCTGCAGCTGCTCGAGGATCTCGGTCGGCGTCACGCCCACCGGCGTCGCGCCCAGGCCGGCGATGAAGTCGCGCACCGTGGGCGAGGCGAAGCGGATGCGCATGCCCTTCATGTCGGCGGTGCCGCGCACCGGCTTCTTCGTGGTGAAGACGTTGCCCGGCTGGTGCGTGAGGAGCATCAGCACGTGCACGCCCTTGTGCTCGGCGTCGAGGTACTTGGCGCGCAGCTGCGGATCGTTCAGCACCTTGGTGCCGATCTCGGCGCTGCCCACCATATAAGGAAGATTGACGATCTCGGTGAGCGGGAAGCGGCCCGGCGTGCCGCCGTGCAGGAACCAGGAAACGTCGGCTTGCCCGGTGCGGGCGAGGTCGTAGTGCGCCGGGGTCGGCGCCATCTGCGCGTTCGGAAAATGCTTGAAGCTGAGCCGCCCGTTGGAGGCCTTCTCCAGCTTCTCGCCCCACGTCATCAGCCACTTGGTCATGAAGTGCTGCGCGCCGACGAACTCGGCCACCTTCACTTCGAATTTCTCCTGCGCCTGCGCGGTCACGCAGACAGCGCCCGCAGCCAGTGCCGCGGCCAATCGCTTCATCATTGATAATCCCTCCTGTTGCGGAGGATTATAAGGTCGGCAAGTTGCGGATGCGCGCGTAGATCGGCGTGAAGTCCGGGGCGGTCTCGCGCATCAGCTGCTCGAAGGAGTCGATGACGAAATACGTCTCCTGGTAGCGGTCGATCTGGTACTCGGTGCGCATCGCGCGCTCGAGCTCGAAGGGCAGGCGCCGGGGCGTGGGGTCCTCGACGCTGTAGCGCAGCTCGCCCCCGGAGGAGAGCAGGCCCGCGCCGTAGGCTTTGATCTGGGTTCCTACCTTCATGAGACCGAATTCGATGGTGTACCAGTAGAGCCGGGCGAGCATCTTCACCGCGTCCAGACGCATCGCCTTGAGGCCGCCCTTGCCGTATTCATAGAGGTGGTCGGCGTAGGTGCGGTCGAAGAGCAGCGGCACGTGGCCGAAGAAATCGTGGAATACGTCGGGCTCGACGATGTAGTCGAACTCCTCAGGCCGCCGCAGCCAGACCGTGACCGGAAAGCGGCGGTTGGCGAGGTGGGTGAAGAAGGCGTTGTCGGGGATCAGGCCGGGGACGGCGACGATCTCCCAGCCGGTCTTTTTCCTGAGGTTGGCGGAAACGACATCGAATCGGGGAATTTGCTGAGCGGCATCCAACCCCGCGATGGCCTCGATCCACTCCGGGCACGCGTACTTCGGCACGAGCTTGGACTGCCGCTCGAACAGGCGCCGGTACAGCGCATGCTCTTCCGCCGTGTAGCGGTTCCAGTCCTGTTCGACGGCAAAGTCCGCGCCGGCCTTGGAGTAGTCCCCCCGTAATTCGGGGTCAGGGTCGTAATTTTTCATGCCGCGGGTTTAAGTACCCCGCGCCGAACCTGGTCCAGCTCCATCGATTCGAACAGCGCCTTGAAGTTGCCCTCGCCGAAGCCTTCGTCGCCTTTGCGCTGGATGATCTCGAAGAAGATCGGCCCGATCATGGTCTTGGTGAAGATCTGCAGCAGCAGGCCGCCGGAGGGAGAACCGTCGAGCAGGATCTTGCGTTTCTTCAGCTCATCCACGGGCTCGCCGTGATTCGGAAGTCTTGCATTGAGTAATTCATAGTAAGTGTCGGGCGTATCGAGAAGGTCGACACATTTGGCGCGCAGCGCGTCCACGGTCGCGTAGATGTCGCGCGTGTGGAGCGCGATGTGCTGGATGCCTTCGCCGTGATACGCATCCAGGTATTCCTGGATCTGCGAACGATCATCGGACGATTCGTTGATCGGGATGCGGATCTTGCCGCACGGGCTGGTCATCGCCTTCGACTTGAGCCCGGTGAGCTTGCCCTCGATGTCGAAGTAGCGGATCTCGCGGAAGTTGAACAGGCGCTCGTAGAACTCAGCCCATTCCTGCATGCGGCCGCGATGCACGTTGTGCGTGAGGTGGTCGACGTAGGCGAGGCCGGCGCCGGCGGGCGGCGGCGCGTCGCCGCGCCAAAAGGCCTCGAAGCCTGGCAATGGCCGGAAGTCGACGTCGTAGATGGTGTTGCCGTAAGCGTTCTCGGGATAGCGGTCGACGAGGTAGACCAGCGAATCGCCGATGCCCTTGATCGCCGGGATGCTGAGCTCGCCCGGCCCAGGCTGGCTCTCCACGCCCCAAGCGCCGCGCTCGAGCAGCAGGTCGTTGGCCTTCGCAGCGTCGCGCACGCGGAACGCCATGGCGCACACGCTCGGGCCGTGCCGGCGCGCGAAGTTCTGCGCGAACGAGCGCGGCTCGGCGTTGACGATGAAGTTGACGTCGCCCTGCTTGTAGAGCAGCACGTTCTTGTGCCGGTGCCGGGCTACGGCCTGGAAGCCCAGGCGCTCGAACAGCTTGCCGAGCCCCGCCGGATCGGGCGCGGCGTACTCCACGAACTCGAAGCCGTCGGTCTGGACCGGGTTTTCCCAGGCGGATTTCTCAGCTTGCGTCATAGGCCAAAGTTTAGACCTCGGCCCGAACGCGGAGTTTGCGGAAGCCGCGGAAGCGGATGCGCCGGTCGCGCTCGGGTGCGCCCACCGGCTCCAGGCGGCGAAAGCGCGATAACAGGCGCGAAAACGCGATGCGCGCTTCCATCCGGGCTACGTTCATGCCGGCGCAGGCATGGTCGCCGTGGCCAAAGGCGACATGCCGGTTGGGCTTCCGAGCCACGTCGAAGCGCTCGGCGTCCGCGAATTGCCGCGAATCCCGGTTGGCCGCGCCGATGCCAAGCGTTACGAATGCGCCTTCCGGCAGGGTGGTGCCGCCGAGCGTGATGGCGGCGGTAAGGCGGCGGTTGTTGAGCTGGATGGGGCCGTCGTAGCGCAGCATCTCTTCGATGGCGGTGGCGAGCAATGTGGGTTCACTTCTAAGACGTCGCATTTCCGAGTCATTTTTTAAAAGAAGCCAGAGCCCGTTGCCGATGAGGTTGGTCGTGGTCTCGTGCCCGGCGTTCAATAAAAAGATGCAGTTGTGATACAGCTCGAGCGAACTCAGTCGTTCGCCGCTGCTTTCGCCCTGGATCAGGCGAGTCAGCACATCGCTCTCCGGATCGCCCGGCTTGCGGCGGCGCTGGTCGACGAGGCGTGCGAGGTACTCCTTGAACTCCACCACCGCGCGATTGCCGCGCTCGAGCATCTCGGCGCTCGGCTTGGGCTCGAGGCCCGAGAGGATGGCGATGGACCAGGCGCGCAGCGGGCCGCGCTCATCGCTAGGGATGTCGAGCAGGTTGCCGATGACCTCGACCGGTATCCGCGCCGCGAAGGAGTCGATGAAGTCAAATTCGCCGGGCGGGAATGAATCGAGCAGCCGCTCGACCAGGGAAGCCACACCGGCTTCCATGCGCGCGATCGCGCGCTGGTTGAGCGCGCCCATCATCAGCGACCGCACGCGCGTGTGCAGCGGTGGATCGTTGAACACCAGGCTGGTGGTGTGGTGCTCGTAGAGCGGCGAGTCGCCGAACTTCGGCTTGAACTCGAGCTTCTTGTCCGAGCTGGCTCGCGCGTCGCGGTAGAGCGCCACGACATCCTCGTAGCGCGACAGGAAAAAGCTGCCGGGCTCCAGCTCGTGCACCGGCCGCTGCTCACGCAGCGCGGCGTAGTAGCGGTAAGGGTCGTCGAAGAAATCCGCCGGCACCTCGGTGAGTCGGAAGTCCCGGATATCCATCAGTTATTATGCGCGCCATGCAACGCGTCCCCCTCGCGCAGTTCGAGCCCGCGCTGGGTAAGCGGCTCGAAGAACTGTGGGGCCAGCCGCCCAACCTGTACAAGGCGCTCGCCAACCATCCGGCGCTGGTCGCCGCCTGGACCGAATTCTCCAAAACGCTGCGCCACGACACGCGGACACCGCGCAGCTTGCGCGAGCTTGTCATCCTGCGTGGCGCGCAGCTCATGCGCTCCGAATACGAATGGGCGCAGCATCTGCCGATGGCGCGCAAGGCCGGGGTCACCGAGGCGCAGATCAAGGACTTGCCGTCGTGGAGGACGTCGGCGAACTTCAACTTGAAGGAAAAAGCGGCGCTCGCGCTGGCCGAGGATGTGACGCGCGGGAAAGTGAGCGACGAGGTCTACGCCGAAGCGATGCGCCACTTCGATCATCACGATTACGTCGAGCTCGCGCTGGTGGCCGCGTTCTACGCCATGGTGGGGCGGATGCTGGATGCCATGGGCGTGCAGCTCGAAGCGGAAGTGAAGGGGTATTCGCCACCCTTGCCCCGCTAGCCAAATGAACGGTCAAAAGCAGTTTCGGTATTACGAGTTCGTGATGGCGGCGTTCGTCACCGTCCTCATCTGCTCGAACCTGATCGGCCCGGCGAAGATCGTGCAGTTCGACTGGCTGCCGTTTGCGTTCGGCGCCGGCGTGCTGTTCTTTCCGGTGTCCTACGTGTTCGGCGACATCCTCACCGAGGTCTACGGCTACGCGCGCGCACGCCGCGTGATCTGGGCGGGATTCGGCGGGTTGCTGTTCGCCTCGGTGATGGCCTCGGTGGTAGTGGCGCTGCCGCCGGCGCCGTTCTGGGAGAACCAGAAGGCGTACGAGATCGCCTTCGGCACCACCTGGCGCATCGCGCTCGCTTCCATGTTCGCGTATTTCTGCGGCGAGTTCGTCAATTCGTTCGTGCTCGCCAAGATGAAGATCATGACCGCCGGGCGCTGGCTGTGGACGCGCACCATCGGCTCGACCATCGTCGGCGAGGCGGTGGACTCGGCGCTGTTCTACCCGCTCGCCTTCTACAACTCCGGGCTGATCCCGAACGACAAGCTGCTCGCCATCATGCTTGCCCAGTTCGGCCTCAAGGTGGCGGTCGAGGTGCTGTTCACGCCGATTACGTACAAGATTGTCAGCGCGCTGAAGCGCGCGGAGAACGCGGACCATTACGATCGCGAAACCAATTTCACTCCCTTCAGCCTGAAGACATAATTTGACGAGGGACTGCGTCACAGTTCCTCGACCCTGTTGCGCACGGCGAACGATCATCGCGGCGCTTTGGCTAAACGTAACTCCAAGACTTCACCTGACTTCCGCCTCGGCGAGCTGCTGACGCGCGCCGGCCTGGTGCCGCGGGCGCGCCTGGATGAGGTGCTCGCCAAGCAGGCCGCGCACAACGGCAAGCTCGGCGCGCTGCTGGTCGAGCTCGGGCTGATCGAAGAAGCCGAGCTCTATGCCGTGCTCGCCCTGCAATCGAGCCTGTACGAGGCCGCCGCCGAAGACGTGATCCTGTTTCTGCGTGCGCGCCTGGGCGACATCCTGCTGGGAGCCGCAGCGGTGACCGAAGAGCAGCTGTTGCGCGCGCTCCTGCAGCAGGAGCTGAGCGGCGAGCCGCTGGGCGAGATCCTCGTGCGGCAGGGCGCCGTCAGCGTCGCGGTGCGCGAAGGCGCGCTCGGTTTCCAGCGCACGCTGAGCAGCCCGTTCCGCGATCGCTTGCGCCTCGGCCGCATGCTGCTCGAAGCCTCGGTCGTCGACCCCGTCACGCTGGAGGGGGCGATCCGCCGCCAGCGCGGCGCGCGTGTCAAGCTCGGCGACGCGCTGCTCGAGATGAACGTGATCACGCAGGAAGTGCTCGAGACCTTCCTCAAGCGCCAGCGCCGGCTGCTCGCCGCGCTGGCCGCCGGCATGGCCCTGGCGGCCGACGCGCACGGCCTGCCGCGCGTCTCCTGAAAAGGGGTCAGGACCCTTTTTCAGAAAAAGGGTCCTGACCCCTTTTCTGTTCGGCCCGGTAACGCCTCAGCACCCGCCTTAGCTCGTCGCGCTCCCGGCTCGGCACGTCGTCCAGCAGGAATTTCCCGTCTACCTCGACGTAGAACTGGCCCGCCAGCTCCTGGCCGGCTTCACCGAGTTCCCACACCAGCAGCCGCCGCGGTCCGATCGCCACTTCGGCGATGAGGCGGTACTCCGGCGACAGAAAGCGGCCGAAGATGCGCTTGAATTCCTCTTCCCCGACCGAATTCCGGTAGTCGCGCAGCACCTCGAAGCGCCGCTTGGGTGCGTTGGACAGCGCCGCGGCCTGCTCGAGGTCGCCGGCCGCCAGGTGCTTGATTACGGTGAGCGCGGTGTCGCGCGCGCTTTCGGGGCCGGGATCGATGAGCCGTTCCTGCGCCAGCGCCGGCGCGGCGGCCAGCAGCAGCGCCACCAGCCAGACCCTCAAGCGGCGGCGCGCTCCGCCGTCGGTCCCGAAGCGTATTGCGCCAGCAATTGCTCCCACTTCTTGCGCGCCGGACCGAGGTTGCGTTCCTTGATGTGGCCGAAGCCGCGGATCTCCTCGGGGATCGATGCGATCTGCACCGCGAGGGCATGGTTCTGTGGGGTAAGGCCGGCCAGCAGGCGCTCGACGGTTTGCTCGTACTCGGCGATCAGCGCGCGCTCGGTGCGGCGCTCTTGGCTGTAACCGAAGATGTCCAGAGGAGTTCCCCTCAGACGCCTCATGGACGAGAGGATCTTGAACAGCGGCATCATCCAGGGCCCAAAGCGCATCTTGCGCGGCTCGCCGGTGAGCGGGTCCTTGCGGGCGAGGAGCGGCGGCGCGAGGTGGAACACCATGCGGTAGTCGCCCTCGAACATGCCCTCGATCTTGCGGCGGAAGTCGCCGTCGGTGTACAGCCGCGCCACTTCGTACTCGTCCTTGTAGGCCATCAGCTTGGCGTAATAGCGCGCCACCGCTTCCGTGAGCTTGGAAGCATTGACCTTGTCTTTCTCCACCTGGCGCACCCGGTCCACCAGGGCCCGGTAGCGCGCCGCGTAACGCTCGTCCTGGTAGCCAGCCAGGAATTTCGTGCGGCGCTCGATCAGCTCGCCCAGGTCGCGCGACAGGTGCTGGCCGATCGGGATCACCGACGCGGGCGTGGCGATGCGCTTCACTTTCTCCAGGTCGACCGCGGCGCGCCGGCCCCAGAGGAAGCTCTTGCGGTTGAATTCGACCGCGACGCCGTTGAGCTCGATCGCGCGCTCGAGGGATTCGCCCGTCAGCGGCACCCAGCCCTTCTGGTACGCATAGCCCAGCATGAACATGTTGGTGGCGATGGAGTCGCCCATCAGCCCCGCCGCGAGCTCGGTGGCGGCGACGAAGTGCGCTTCCTTGGCGGCGTCGCGGATGTCGGCCTGCAGGTCGGATCCGGGCAGCTGCCAGTTGGGGTTCTTCACGAAGTCGGCGGTCGGCGTGACGCTCGCGTTGACCACCGCGCGCGTGCGCGTCGTCGCCATCTTCGCCACTGCCTCGGTGCTCGCGGTTACCACCAGGTCGCAGCCCAGCACCAGGCTCGCGCCGCCGGTATCGAGGCGCGTGGCGTGCATCTGCTCCGGGGTCGCGGCGACCTGGACGTGCGACATGACCGCGCCGTACTTCTGCGCCAGGCCGGACATGTCGAGCACGGTGACGCCCTTGCCTTCGAGGTGCGCCGCCACGCCGATGATCTGGCCGATGGTGATGACGCCAGTGCCGCCGATGCCGGTGACCAGGATGCCGTAGGGGGCATCAAGGTGCGGCCCTACGGGTTCTTCCAGCGCAAACTGCTCATCGGAGGAAACCGCGGAAGACTTGCCCTTGCGCAGCTTGCCGCCCTCGACCGTGACGAAGCTCGGGCAGAAGCCCTTCACGCAGGAATAGTCCTTGTTGCAGGACGACTGGTTGATGACGCGCTTGCGGCCGAACTCGGTCTCGAGCGGCTCGACCGAGAGGCAGTTCGACTTCACGCTGCAATCGCCGCAGCCCTCGCACACCATCTCGTTGATCACCGCGCGCACCGCGGGATCCGGGAATTCGTTGCGCTTGCGGCGGCGGCGCTTCTCCGAGGCGCAGGTCTGGTCGTAAATGAGCGCCGACACGCCCTGGATTTCGCGTAATTCCTTTTGAACGGCATCAAGCTCGTCGCGATGCCGCACGGTAACCCCGGGGGCCCAGTTGGTGCCGTGCGGGTATTTGTCCGGCTCGTCGGTCACCACCACGATCGGCTTCACGCCCTCGGCAGCGATCTGGCGCGAGATCATCGCCGGGTCGAGCGGTCCGTCGTGCCGCTGGCCGCCGGTCATGGCGACCGCGTCGTTGTAGAGGATCTTGTAGGTCATGGTGACCTTGGCCGCCACCGCGGCGCGGATCGCCAGGATCCCGGAATGGAAATAGGTGCCGTCGCCGAGGTTGGCGAAGATGTGCTTCTCGTTGGTGAACGGCGCCTGCCCGATCCACGGCGCGCCTTCGGCGCCCATGTGCGTGAAGGTGGCGGTGTTGCGATTCATCCAGACCGCCATGAAGTGGCAGCCGATGCCCGCCGTGGCCCGGCTTCCTTCCGGTACGCGCGTGGAGGTGTTGTGCGGGCAGCCGGAGCAGAAGTAGGGCTGGCGGATCGCCGTGACGCGCGGCTTCGCCAGCACCTTTTCCTTGAAGTCCAGGAAGGCCAGCCGCTCGCGGAACTGGCTTCCCAAAGAAGAATCCATTTTGAGTTTCGAAAGACGTTGCGCTATCGCACGCGCCACCATCGCGGGCGAATGCTCGTAGTGCGCGGGGAGCAGCCAGCTGCCGGCGGGCTGCCCGCCGCTGCGGCTCCATTCGCCGCTGTCGTCGAACTTGCCGACCACGCGCGGCGCGCGCACGCCTTCCTTCCAGTTGTAGAGCTCTTCCTTGATTTGGTACTCGATGAGCTGGCGCTTTTCCTCGACCACCAGGATCTCTTCCAGGCCGTCGGCGAAGCGCCGCGCGCCCTGCGGCTCGAGCGGCCAGGACATCGCGACCTTGTAGACGCGCAGGCCAATATGGCCTGCGGTTTTCTGATCGATGCCTAAATCCGCAAGGGCCTGCATGACATCACCGAACGATTTGCCGGTGGTGACGATGCCGAGGCGCGGATTCGGCGTATCCCAGATGATGCGGTCGAGGCCGTTGGCGCGCGCATAGGCGAGGGCGGCGTAGACCTTCCAGTCGAGGATGCGCGCTTCCTGCTCGAGGATGCCGTCGGGCCAGCGGATGTTGAGGCCGCCCGCGGGGAGGACGAAATCCGTCGGGATCTTGCTTTGAATTCGTTGTTGAGAAACCTCCACGGAGGCGCCGGACTCGACCACGTCCGTGACGCACTTGAAGGCGATCCAGCAGCCGGAGTAGCGGCTCATGGCGAAGCCGTGCAGCCCGAGGTCGAGGTAGTCCTGCACGCTCGACGGGTTGAGCACCGGGATCAGGCAGGCCTTGAAGATGTGCTCCGACTGGTGCGGCAGCGTGGAGGACTTCGCGGCGTGGTCGTCGCCGGCGAGCACGAGCACGCCGCCGTGCTGCGAGGTGCCGGCGGCGTTCGCGTGCTTGAACACGTCGCCGCAGCGGTCCACGCCCGGGCCTTTGCCGTACCACATGGAGAACACGCCGTCGTACTTCGCGCCGTTGAACAGGTTGACCTGCTGCGTGCCCCAGATGGAGGTCGCGGCCAGGTCCTCGTTTACGCCGGGCTGGAACTTGATGTGATGGCGCTCGAGGTGCTTCTGCGCGCGCCACAGCGACTGGTCGAGGCCGCCGAGCGGGGAACCGCGGTAGCCCGAGACGAAGCCCGCGGTGTTCAACCCGGCCTGCTGGTCGCGCAGGCGCTGCATCATCATGAGCCGGATCAGCGCCTGCGTGCCGGTGAGGAACACGCGGCCGCTCTCGACGGTGTACTTGTCTTCGAGGCTGGCTTTAGCGATTTCCATATACGTTAGACAGCCGCGCGAGCTTTGATTCGCGGCTTGGGCGACTTGCCCTCCGGGCGGTCCCAGTATGGCTCAGGGCCGAACGACTCGGCGAGGAATTCGATGAATGCACGGGTCTTCGCGGGTAGGTAACGCCGATGAGGATAGACCGCATAAATTGCCACGTCGGTGGCGAAGGTATAGCCCGGAAGCAGGGAGACAAGGGAGCCGTCCTCCAGGTGGCGACGCACGTCCCAGGTGGACTTGAGGGCGACGCCCAGGCCGGCGAGCGCCCACTCGCGCAGCACCTCCCAGTTGTCGCACGCATAGCGCCCGGTGACGCGTGCCGAGCCGGGCTTGCCCTCCGGGTCGCGGTAATCCCAAGTCATGGTGAAGTCGGTGGTGGTGAGGCAATTGTGCTGCGCCAGGTCCTCGGGCGTGCGCGGCGCGCCGTGGCGCTGCAGGTACGCCGGGCTTGCGCACACCACGCGGCGGTTGGGCGCGAGCTTGCGCGCGGCGAGCGACGAGTCCGCAAGGTCGGCGATGCGCACCGCGAGGTCGAAGCCTTCTTCGACCACGTTGACGGTCCGGTCCGAGAGACTGAGCGCGATCTGCACGTCCGGGTAGCGCGCCACGAACCGCGGCACGAGCGGCGCGACGTGCTGGTTGCCGAACGAGGCGGGCAGGGCCACGCGCAGGATCCCGCGCGGATCGGCGCGCCCCGCGGATACCGCAGCGTCGGCCTCCTCGATCTCGGCCAGGACCCGGGTGCAGGTCTCGTAGTAGGCCGCGCCCTCGTCGGTCATGTGCAGGCTGCGGGTGGTGCGGTTGATGAGCCGCACCCCGAGCCTCGCCTCCAGACCCGATAGCCGGCGGCTGACCAGCGCGGGCGACAAACCGAGGTCCCGGGCGGCCGCAGACAGGCTGCCGGTGTTCACCACCCGCGCAAAAATCGTAATCTCTTGAAGGGCATCCGCCATTTGTGCAAACCGTGCAAAAGTGTTTTACGAATTATGCGTATTCTAAACGGAGGAGCAAAGGCCTAGGATTGTTGCGTTGCAGCAGCCCGGTTGGTTCCTCCTCCTCCTCCATTACCGTCGGGCTGAGTCTGGGGGGCAGGCCACAAGCCTGCCCCCTTATTTTTTGGTGTAGTACCCACGGGGAGCGAAGGTGCAGGCGAATTTCTCTTCCCGCACCGTATCCGCCGCCAAAACCCCCGGATTCGCCCCAAGGTAGGAAAGCACTGCTTCCATGGGGCCCGGCCCGAAATCGGGGCGTACCGGGTGCCCATTCACGCAGGTGTCCTCGACCACCAAGTAGTCCCCCGCCCGCATCAGCGGCACGAAGCTTTCGAGCTCGGCTACTACGTGCGACGCACGGTGGTCCGAGTCCAGGATGACGAACATCGGGCCGCGCTGCGCGGGCAGCAGCGCGCTGACTGCCCTGCCAATGGCGGGCGAGGCGCTATCACCCTTCAACAGTCGCAAGCGCTGGTGAGCCGCGGCCGGGATTTGCAGCGAATCGTGGTCGACGTCCACCGAGATCACCAGTCCTGAAGAGCCGCGCGCGGCGAGGAGGTCCGCGAAGAACAGCGCCGAGCCGCCGTGCCGCGTGCCGGTTTCCAGCACCCACTCGATATCGCGCTCGGCGATGATCTCCTGGTAATTCCACATGTCGAGTGGATTCTTCAAAGTGCGCACGCCGCGGTAGGCCACTCGCTTCCATACCGCGGTCTCGTAGTACCAGCGCAGATATGTGTCCCCCGCCGGGTTCATACCTTGACGCCGACCATGCGCATGTCGCGCGGCTCGCGCAGCTTGAATTGCGCCGGCTCCTGGCGGATCTCGACCAGGCCGGCCTCCGCCATGACCGCCGCCAGGCTGCGCGGCGTGTACCCCCAGCGATGCACCATCAGGGGATCCTGCCAGCGCGGGTCTCCGTAGAACACCCACATGGTGCGCTGGCCTTCCGGTCCGGGCCCGGAAAAGGCCTCCGGGTCGCGCAGGAACTCCTCGCAGGCGCTTTGCAGATTGGGGCACTCGAGCATCATCGAGGCGCCGGGCTTGAGCACGCGCGCCCACTCGCGCAGCACACCGACGACTTCCCAGCGCCAGAAATGCTCGACCACATGCACCGCCAGCACTTCATCCGCGCTCGTGTCTTCGAATGGCTTGAGCGAGCGCAGGTCGCAGAGCACGTCCGGCGGTCGGCCGGCGCGGGACGGCGCCACGTCGACGTTGATGTAGCCCGGCAGGATCTTGTCGCCGCACCCGAGGTTGAGGCGGATCACGAGGCGGCCTGTCCCTGCAACCGATAGGGAAGGCGCTGGCCCATTGCCATCGCCGGCGCTTCGATCCATCGGCGCGTGGCGAGGGCAATGGCCAGGGTCACGGCCAGCGCGAGCAGGGTGAGCATGGCGCTGGCGAAGCTGTCGATCGTCGGTGGGCGCTGAAACACCGCGCCGTGCAACAGGCCGCTGACCGCCTGGTGGAAGAGGTAAATGCTGTAGGACAGCACGCCCAGAACGCTCAGCCAGCGCGCGCGCATCAAGCGCGCGAGCCACCCGCCACGCTCCACGATGACGAGGGCGATCAGCATGCCGTACAGACCCGCGAGCCAGGCATGGTCGAGCACGCCGAGCGAGCGGCGCTCGAGCGTCAGGATGCCGGCGCCGAGCAGGAAAATCGCCAGCATCCATTTCAGGAAGCGGGCGCGCTGTTCCAGCCACTGCCGGGTGAATGGATCCGCCAACAAACACGCGAGCAGCACGCCGCCGAGCAGCGAGTCCATGCGCGTGGGCGCGAGCACGAAGCCGTCCAGGCCGCGCGCATCCGCCAGCGCGCGAAGCATCGGCGCGACAGCGATGAGTCCGGCGAGCAGCCATGGCAGCAGGCGCGGCCGCGCGACGGCGATCAACAGCGGCAGCACCACGTAGAACTGCTCCTCCACCGCCAGCGACCACGTGATGCCGAGGAAGTGGGCACCGGAGGTATTGGCCACCGCCATGGCGATGTTCTGCGTGAACGTGGCATAGGTCCAGAACGGCATCGGCGCGCCGAAGAGCCATGCGTGGCCCGGGTTCCCCGGCTGCCGCAGCCAGGTGTGCGCTACGAGATACAGCGCGAGCAGCAGGAGATAGAGCGGCAGGATGCGGCACGCGCGCCGCCAATAGAACATGGCGTAAAAGCCCTCGCGCCCGCGCGAGCGCACCAGGATCGATCCGAGCAGGAAGCCCGACAGCACGAAGAAGAGATCGACGCCGCTCCAGGTCAGGGCCCCGGCGCGGGCGATCCACGAGCCATGCATCTGGTCCACCAGGTAGTGCCAGATGAGAACCAGCAGAATCGCCAGGCCGCGTACGCCGTCGAGCTCCGGCAGGTGGCGGTCCTTCAGAACTCGCACTCTCCGCAGATGCGCATGCCGCGGCGCTCTTCCTGCATCAGCGCCATCATTCCGGCGCGCGCGGCGCCCTGGTAGATCTCGCTGTAACGCTGGGTCTTGAGATTGCCGAGAACCCCGGCGCGCGGATGGACGCAGCAGGGCACCACGGTGCCGTCGTGGTCGACGTAGAGCGTGGGCCCGCGCAGGTACTGGCATACACCCTCGGGCACGCTCGGCGCTCGCCCGATCATGTTCTGCGCCGATTCCGGCAGGTACAGCCAGCCACGGAACTCGGGCTCCCAGCCGAGCGGACGCAGCACTTCCAGCCAGCGCCGGCGGCCTTCCTCGGTGGTGCAGACGTTGCGCGTCATCAGCTGGGTGTATTGCCCGCGGCGATCGCGCAGCTCCTTCGCGCGCTGCAGGAACTCAATGAGCTTGGGCCAGCGGCTCGGAGTGCGCAGGCGCTCGTACTCCGCGGGCGTGCCGTCGCCATCGCAGCTCACCACCAGGCGCCCGAGCACTCCCGTATCGAACGCCGCCCCGAGCGCGTCGAAATCATGGAATTGCGCATTGGTGGAGATCTCCACCATGCCGATGCGCAGGTCTTTTCGCCGGCCGATCGCCGCGAGGATCCCGGCGACGTCGTGATGCAGCAGCGGCTCGCCGAAATTGAACAGGCGGAAGAGATCCACCTCGGCGACGTCGAGATTGTCGAGGCAGCGCTCGAAGTCGGCCACCGCGATGCGCTTCACTTTGGGCGTGAGCGTGGAGTTCGGGCAGCCGACGCAGCGCAGCTGGCAGCCATGCACGATGTCGAAGCCGAGCTTGGCGATGCGCTGCGGATGCGGATGCGGCGGGCGCTGCGTCTCGCGCCCGGGGCGCGCCGGCGCGCCGCCCTTGAACCACCGCACGATGTCCAGCGCCGCTCTCATCGCTGCAAGGTTAAGTCTTCGGGTCGAGCACGTCGAGCCAGAAACGCGCGACCGCGTCGGCGGAGTGGCGCTCGTCAAGATAAGCCTGGCCGCGCGCGATGCGCTCGACCACTTCGCGCGGATGCCGGATCGCCCATTCCACGCCCTGGCACAGGTCCTCGCCGATCCAGGCGAAGGCGGCGTAAGGCGCGTAGGCGGGGAGTGGATGCGCGACGACGAAGCGACCCGCGTGCAGTCCGGCGACCAGCCGGTTCGGGCTCTTCGCCTGCTTCACCGGGTCGCGCCAGGCGCTCGGGATGAGAACCATGTCGTTCGCCTCGATGATGCGCGGCATCGCGAGCGGGCTCCACGGGATGAATTGCACCCGCAGCGCGCTCGACTCGCGCGTGCGCGCCTCGCTCATCAACGCGCCGATTTCGGCCACCGGGCTGGTGACGCACGTAAGCATCAGCGGATGGCGGCGTGCGAGGGTCTCCAGGGGCGCAATGAGCTCGAGCAGCGGCGGCAGGTTGGCGGGATATCCGAACCACAGCAGGCGCACGCGCCACAGATCGCTCGACAGGCCGATGCGCCGCGCGAGCCACGCGAGGGGGCCGGGCGGCTTGCGCGTCACGAACGCCTGCGGCGCCTGGCGCTCGCCCTCGCTCGGCTCGGGAGCGATGAGGACCGGCCGCGAAGTGAAGGTCCGGAGCGTCTCGGCGAGGCGCGGCGAAACCGTGGTGACCGCGCGGCACTGCGGCAGCGCGCTGGCGTAGAAGTCGCGGAAGTGCGGATTGTCGAAATGGTCGTCGGCGATGCTGAACACCACGCGGCTGCCCGGGTCGGGGATGCTGGCGAGGATCTGCCGGTAGGTGGCGGCGGTCCCGGCAAGGCCGCCCTCGGTGGGAAACATTTCGCCGAACACCACGCGCTTGGCGTTCGCCGCCGCGCCGTTCGCGGCGGCGGCGTCACCGCTCAGGCTGAACGTGCGCGCGTCGTATCCCAAACGCATCAGGGCGCGCGTCGGCGCCAGGCTGCCGAGCCGGACCGACGCCCCGAACGAAGTGATCTGGCCGTCGATGCTGACCAGGGGTGCGGCGGTCAGGAAGAGATACTCGATGACACCTCCTCCAGAACCTCGCCCCATTCGCCGAGGCGGCGCTGCCGCAGCAGCCGCACCGTGGGATACCAGATCATGCGCTCGCCGCTCGCGCCGTAGCGCCAGTCGGGGCCGAACGGCACCATCACCAGTGCCGGACGCCCGAGCGAGCCCGTGAGGTGAACGATCGCCGTGCACACCGTGAGCACGCTGTCGAGAGCGGCGACCAGCGCCGCGGTCTGGTCGTAATCGTCGATCGCCTCCTGCCAGTGGTGCACCTTTACCCCGTGGCGCGATTCGAGCGCGCGCATCTCCTCGCGCACCTCCGTGTACTGGAGGTTCACGAACCGGATGCCCGGAAGGCGAAGGATCGGCAGCAGCTGCTCGAGGGTGAGCGAGCGGCGCTTGCGGCCGGTGAAGCCCACGCCGCCCTGCCACGACAGGCCGATCTTGCGTCCCGACCCCAAAGCGCCAAGGCGCGCTTGCCACGCCGCCACGCTGGCCGGGTCCGCCTTGAGGAACCCTTGATGCTGCGGAAAATCCTCAGCGTTGCGCCGGAAACGGTAGGCGAGGGAGCCCGCCGCGATCTGCAGATCCGGCCGCGGCTGCATGCGCTGTACCCAATCATTGGCGAGCGTGCGCTGGCGCGAGACCACCGTGCATTGCGGAAACGAGCGCCGGAAGATCGCCTCGAGCTTGGGGTCGCACTCGACGATGACGTGCTTCGCCTGCGCCGCCACCTCCGGGATGCAGGAGCCGAACATGATCTCGTCGCCGAGCCCCTGCTCCGGCTGGACGAGGAGCGTACGGCCCTCGAGCGGCCCGCCGTCCCATTCCGGCAGCGGAAAGCGGCGGTGCTTGCCGATGAAGGTCTCGAAGCTGCGGCGCCGCTCGTACCCCTCCCACCCCTCAGCGTACCCGCCGTACTTGAGATGATGCAGGCCGATGTTGTACTTCGCGTGGTCGTCGTTGGGCTCGAGGCGCGCGGCTTCCTGCAGCAGCGCAAGCCCCTGCACCCGGTCGCCGAGGTGGTCGACGATCAGCGCCTTGCGGTTGATCGCGATGACCAGCTGCGGCGCGAGCTCGAGCGCGCGGTCGAGGCAGGCCAGCGCTTCGTCGTAGCGCATGAGCTCGGCGAGCACCATGCCGTGGTCGGCCAGCAAGGCGGCGTTCCCCGGACGCAGGCGCAGCGCGGCGCGCAGTTGCGCCTCGGCTTCTTCCATGCGGTCTTCCTCGCGCAGCGCGAGCGCGAGCTGCTGCATGGCCTGGGCCGCGCCGGGGTCGAGCTCGAGCGCCCGCCGGAACGCGCGCATCGCGGGCTCCATGCGGCCCCGCGCCTTGTGCACCATGCCGAGTGCGAAATGGCTCGCCACCGCCTCTTCGTCCAGCTCGAGCGCGCGCCGTGCCGCCGCCTCGGCTTCCTCCAGCCGCCCGGCGTCGCGCAACAGGTCGCTCAGGCGCACCTGCGCCACATACTGTCGCGCATCGAGCTCGAGGGCGCGGCGATAGAGCGTTTCAGCCTCGTCGAAGCGCTGCTGGCGCTGGCACGCCTCACCCAGCGCCGCGTGAATGCCGGCGTCCTGCGGCGAGCGTTGCAGCGCCTCGCGCAGCAGCGGCTCGGCTGCCGCCGGCTCGCCACGGCGCAGGTGCAACTGCCCCAGCTCGGCCGGCGCCCGCGCGCTGCGATAAGCCGCCAACGCCTCATCCAGCCGATCGAGCGCCACGAGGCAGCGCGCAAGCTGCAGATGCACCGCGCTGTCTTCCGGCCCGGTCTCGCTGGCGCGGCGGGCGGTGGTGAGCGCTTCCTCCGCCCGTCCCTGCCGCAGCAACGCTTCGCCCAGCACTTTGAGCGCTGCGACATTGCGCGCATCGGTTTCGAGCGCGCGCTGGGCGATTTGCGCCGCGTGGCGCGCGTTTCCCACGCGTAATTGCGCCTCGGCGAGGGCGGCGAGCTTTGGCTGACGGCGCCACAACGAACGCGCCCCCTGCCGCAGGCGTTGCCACAGCTCCCTTTGCAAGGCGCGCCGCGCCTCGCTCAGCAGGCCGAGCTTGCGGTAGACGGCGCCGAGGTTGGCGTAGGCCACCACGTGATCCGGCCGAAGGCGCAGCGCGCGCTGATAGCAATCGACGGCGGCCTCGAACTCGCCGTTGGCGTAGCGCGCGGTGCCGAGATCGTTCCACGCCTCGGCGAATTCCGGGTAAAGCCGCAGCGCGCGCCGGTAGGCCGCGATCGCGTCTTTCAGGCGGCCGCGGTCCTGCAGCAGGTTGCCGAGCTCGTTGTGATACGCGGCCACTTTGGCGTCGCGATTGATCGCCTGGCGCAGCGCGGCCTCGGCGGCCTCGAGCTTGCCGGCGCGCCGCTGCACGCAACCAAGGAGGTGCCACCCATCAGCCGCGCTCGCCGGCGTGGCGCACGCTTCACGCGCGAGCGCTTCGGCTTCGTCGAGACGATCGAGCGAGAGACAATGGCGCGCGCGCAGGACGAGTTCCAGAGCCACCGCCGGCGATTCTAGCGAACCGCGCAAAGCCAGCTCGCTTGTGCTAATTTGCCCAAGAGAATGGCGATCACTCCAGGCGCGCGAACTTCGGGCCGGCCGCAGCGGCTGCGGCTCGGCGACGTTCTGGTCTCGCAAAAGGCGATCTCGCAGGAGCAGTTGCGCCTCGCGCTCGAAGAGCAGAAGCGCTCCGGGCGCAGGCTCGGGCGCGTGCTGGTGGACCTCGGGTTCGTTGCCGAGGAGGGCATCTCGCAGGCGCTCGCGCGCCAGCTCAACCTGCAGTTCGTCAACCTGAAGCTGTTCAACTTCAGCCGCACGGTGGTGCTCAAGCTGCCCGAGGCGGCGGCGCGGCGCTTCCGCGCCCTTGCGCTCGAGGACCGCGGCGCCACCATGCTGGTGGGCATGGCGGACCCGACCGATCTCTTCGCCTTCGACGAGCTGACGCGCATCCTGAAGAAGGACGTGGAAGCCGCGGTCGTCGCGGAAAGCGAGGTGCTGCTGGCGCTCGACCAGGTGTACCGGCGCACCGATGAAATCAGCGGCCACGCGAAAGAGCTCGAGCAGGACATGGGCGAGGGGCTGGCGCTGGTCGACTTCGGCGCGCTCGGCGCCGGCCTCGGCGCCGAGGATGCCCCGGTGGTCAAGCTGCTGCAGTCGCTGTTCGAGGACGCGACCCAGGTTGGCGCCTCCGACATCCATATCGAGCCGCAGGAAAACCGCCTGCAGATGCGCTTTCGCATCGACGGCCACCTGCAGGGCCAGGCCGAGTCCGACCTGCGCATCGCCCCGGCGCTCGCGCTGCGCCTGAAGCTCATGTCCGGGCTCGACATTTCCGAGAAGCGCCATCCGCAGGACGGCCGCTTCAACGTGCTGGTGCGCCAGCAGCCGGTGGACGTGCGCATCTCGACCATGCCGACCCAGTACGGCGAGTCGGTGGTGATGCGATTGCTCAACCGCAACAGCAGCCTGCTCGGCCTCGAGCACCTCGGCCTGCCGGCGGGCATGCTCGAGCGCTTCAAGAACATCTTCGGCCGGGTCAGCGGCACGGTCCTGGTCACCGGGCCGACCGGGAGCGGCAAGACCACCACGCTCTACGCGGCGCTGAACGCGCTCAACACGACCGACCGCAAGATCATCACGGTCGAGGACCCGGTGGAATATCGCGTGCGCGGGCTCAACCAGGTGCAGGTGAACGAGAAGATCGGCCTCACCTTCGCCGCGGTGCTGCGCTCATCCCTGCGCCAGGATCCCGACGTCATCCTGATCGGCGAGATGCGCGACACGGAAACCGCGCAGATCGGCCTGCGCGCCGCCCTCACCGGCCACATGGTGTTCTCCACGTTGCACGTACGTAATTCCGCCAGCGCGCCGACGCGCCTGCTGGACATGGGGGTGCCGCGCTACATGGTGGCGACCGCCTTGCAGGCGGTGATCGCCCAGCGCCTGGTGCGGGTGATCTGCGAGAGCTGCGCGCAGGACCACACGCCCACGCCGCAGGAGCAGAAGTTCATCGAGACCGAGTGGCCGGGCGGCACGCACTCGTTCAAGCGCGGCCGCGGCTGCGCGCACTGCAACGGCAGCGGCTACCGTGGCCGCGTCGGCGTCTACGAGATGCTCGAGATGACGCCGGCGATGATCGGCGGCATCACCAACGACGACGTGCCGGGATTCATGCGCCTCGCACAAGAGCAGCTCGCCGGCGCGACCTTCGTGCAGCACGCGGCGGTGCTGGCCGCGGCGGGCCGCACCACGCTGAACGAGGTGATGCGCATCAGCCAGTCCGAGGAGTAGGGTGCCCCAATTCGCCTACCAGGGGCGCAACGCCCGCGGCGAACTGGTGAAAGGCGTTCTGGAAGGCGCGAGCAGCGGCGCCGTCGCCGACCAGCTGTTCAACACCGGCATCACTCCGGTGCACATCAACGAAGCGCCGGCCGGGAGCCTTGGCGCCGGCGGCGGCGGGCTGCTGCAGATGCGCTTCGGCGAGCCGCCGGTCGAGCTCAGCGACCTGATGCTGTTCTCGCGCCAGATGCACACGCTGCTCAAGTCGGGCGTGCCGATCGTGCGCGGCCTCGCCGGCCTGCAGGACTCCTCCGAGAACCCGACGCTGCGCGCCGCGCTCGGCGACGTGCGCGCCAACCTCGAGGCCGGGCGCGAGCTGTCGCTCGGCATGCGCCAGCATCCCAAGGTCTTCACCAGCTTCATGGTGAGCCTGGTGCGCGTGGGCGAGCTCACCGGGCGGCTCGACGAGGTGTTCCTGCACCTGTACGAGTTCTTCGCGTTCGAGAAAAAGATGCGCGAGGACATCAAGGCGGCGCTGCGCTATCCGATGATCGTGGTGGCGGCGCTGGTGGTGGCGATGTTCATCATCAACATCTTCGTGGTGCCGGCGTTCGGCAAGATCTTCGCCAGCTTCAAGAGCGACCTGCCGCTGATGACGCGCATCCTGATCGGCACTTCCGACTTCTTCGTGCGCTACTGGCCGCTGCTGATCACCGCCCTGGCGGCCGCGGTGATCGGCTTTCGCGTCTGGCTCGGGACGCCAGGCGGCCGGTACCTTTGGGACCGCCTGAAGCTGCGCCTGCCGGCGGTCGGCGAGCTGATCCACAAGGCCACGCTCGCGCGCTTCTCGCGCAGCTTCGCGCTTTCCGGCAAGAGCGGGGTGCCGATCGTGCAGGCGCTGGCAGTGGTCGCCAGCGTGGTGGACAACGCCTTTCTCGAGGCCCGCATCCTGCAGATGCGCGACGGCATCGAGCGTGGCGAGAGCATCCTGCGCACCGCGGTGGCGGCGGGCGTATTCAGCCCGGTGGTGCTGCAGATGGTGGCGGTGGGCGAGGAAACCGGGGAAATCGACGCCCTGATGGCGGAGATCGCCGACATGTACGAGCGCGAGGTGAGCATCGAGGTGGAGGGCCTGACGGCGAAGCTCGAGCCGATCCTGCTCGTCTTCATGGGCATCCTCGTCCTCATCCTGGCCCTTGGCGTGTTCCTGCCGATGTGGGACCTCGCCACGGTGGCGCGCGGGACGAGATGACGGCGCGCAGGGAGCGGCGCGGCTTCTCCCTGCTCGAATTGCTCATCGTCATTGTCATCGTCAGCGTGCTGCTGGTGGTGGCGGTCGACCGGCTGCTGGTGCTGCGTTTCGAAGCCGAGCGCGCCATGGTACAGACGGTGATCGGCGCCATCCGCAGCGCGCTGTATATAGAGTTCGCCGCCGCCGCCGCGCGCGGCGAGATGAAGCGCATGGACAAGGCCGCCGGCAGCAATCCGATGGCGCACCTGGCCGAGAAGCCCGAGGCTTACATCGGCGAGTTCTACGGCCCTGACCCGAAGGTGTTCGAGCCCGGGACCTGGTACTTCGACCTGCGCGACGGCGTGCTGATCTACGTGGTGCGCTTTCCACAGCAGTTCGTCACCTCGCTTGCCGGGCCGCCGCGCCTGCGGCTGGCGGTGCAGCCGGATTACGATGATCTCGACCGCAATGGGAGATTCGATGCCGGGCGCGACCCGGTGCGCGGCCTTAAGCTGGTGCCGCTGGAGCCGTTCTTCTGGAAAACCGAAGGGGGAAAATAACAATGAAAGCCGTGATCGAACTTCTGGTCCAAACGCTCGGACCCGCGCTGTACCTGCTGCTGCTCGGCGGCGGGGTGCTCGGCGTGGTCATCGGCATCCTGCTGCTCGTGGACAGCGAGCGCGTGATGCGCTGGAACTACGTCCTGAACAGGTGGTATTCCACGCGGCAGGCGATGCGCGCGCTCGACCGGCCGATCGACTTGAAGCGGCCGTTCTACCGCTGGCACCGGGTGGTCGGCGCCGTGGTGTTCGCGGCCTCGCTTTATACGCTGGACGTTCTGGTGTTCGGGTTCCACACCAGCGCACTGGTGCGCGCGCTGCGGGGCACGGCAGACCCGGCCCTGCTCGCGTTGGTGCTCGATACCGTCAGGCTGTTCCTCATCGCCGGCAATATCGCCGCGCTGCTCGCCGCGGCGGTGCTGGTGTTTCGCCCCAGCCTGCTCAAAGGCGTGGAAGTCTGGGGCGACCGGCAGTACAGCGGCCGGGTGGCGACCAAGCCGCTGGACATCATGCGCTACCAGCCGGACGACTTCACCCGGACGCGCCCGAAGCTCGTGGGCGGACTGCTGGTCCTGGGAAGTCTGTACGTGGTGGTCACTTTAGGGGTGATGGTGCGCTAGCAATAGTTTGCAAAGTACTCGCAGTTGTCCGGCTAAGTAATTGACAAGAATGACTTCACGGCTCACACTGCTGTGGATAAGCCCTCCGGCTGCGGCCGGAGGTTTGGGCTGCGGCCCATAAAAAAAGGGAAGGGGGCAGTATGAGAAGGCAAGAAGAAGGCTTCACGCTGATCGAGCTGGTGATGGTGATCGTGATCCTGGGAATTCTGGCGGCGGTGGCAGTGCCGCGTTACCTCAACCTGACGCAGGACGCTCAGACCGCAACGAAAAGCGCCGGTGTATCTTCGAGCGGCAGCGCGGTGGCGATTGCCGCTGCGCGCCATCGCTCGACGTCCGCCGCACCCACCGGGACGCACGTGGCCACCGAGTTGCCGGGGTCGCAATGCACCTTGGGCTTGATCGTGCAAGGAAGGGTCAACGTCACGCTGGTGGACGCTGGCGGTAATTTGACGACCTGTACTTCGCTCGCCGCGGGCGTTGGCCAGGGAGTCTATTCCTCGGCCTGATCGGCGGGTCCGTGAAACGGGAAGGGGCGCGGCCTTTGGCAGCGCCCCTTTTTTTTCCGCCTCGCCGGGGTGCGGGCTGGTCGCTGCTCGAGCTGGTGGTCGTGATGGCGGTGCTGTCGATCGTCATCTTCTTCGTGGTGCGCAGCTATCAGCCGCAGGAGGCCATCGCCCTGCAGCAGGCGGAGCGGCTGCGCGACGATATTCGCAACATCCAGATGCTCGCGGTCAGCTGGACTCAAGCCTTGCGCATCACGACGACCGCGAATAGCTACTCCGTCAGCTGCGTAATTGCCGGTGCCAGCCCGTGCAACGTCGCCCCGGTGGTGAATCCGGCGACCGGGCAGGCGTACTCGGTGGCCCTGGAATCGGGCTTCACCCTTGCCGGACCGGGGTTCAACCTGGACCTGGACACGCTCGGCCGGCCCAAGAACGGGGCCAGCTTCGCCGTGGCGAATGCCACCTTCACCATTACCGGAGCGAGCGTGGCGCGCAGCGTTGTCGTGGCCCCCATCACCGGATTCGTCACTGCGCAATGAAGCGCCGGCACGGGTTTTCCATCATCGAGTTGATCATCACCATCGTGGTGGTTGCCATCGCGGCGGTGGCCTTCGGCTCGGCCTTCAGTTACATCTCGCGCTCGCAGCGGCTGACGGTGGACCTGCTCACGGCGACGCAAATCGCCCAGGAATGCGCCGCGCATGTCATCGGGCGAAATCGCAAGCCGGGTTCGTATGCAGCGGTGCCGCTCGCCGCGCCCTCGACCTTCTGCGACGGCTTGCCGGCCATCGATCCGGCCTTCACACGCCTGGTCAACATCACCACCGTGGCGGCGGGAACGCTATGCACCGCCGGCTGGACCTGCAAGCAGGTCGAAGTGCGGGTCACCCGCGCTGGTCGCGACCTGGTGGTGCTCAATTACATGCTGGTCAACTACTAGACCCATGCGCCGCGTCGAAGGCTTCTCCCTCGTCGAGTTGATCATGGTGATCGTGATTCTTGGCATCCTCGCGGCGTTCGTCGGGCCGGTGCTCTTCAACGCCATGCGCGCCTACGACCAGGCGCAAAGGGGTGTGCAGACCCAGGCCAAGATGCGCTATGCCATCGAGCGCCTGTCGCGCGAGCTGCGCGAGATCCGGCGGCAGACGACCGATGCCGCGCTTCTCGACATCACCTCGATGACCGCGACCAGCCTGGCGTTTTTCAAGACCGACAGCACGCCGGTGATGATCGCCGCCGGCGGTAACCAGGTGAACCTCGCGTACTCGACGGTTAGCGCGATGCTCACCGACCAGATCGGCAGCTTTTCCTTGCAGTATTTCCAGCCCGACGGCGTCACCGCTGCGGCGACGGCTTCCTCGCTGTCCTTCGTGCAGATCAGCATGACCCTGAGCGAGGGCACCAACCTCTTCAGCGCGCGCGCGCGCGTCGACGTGAAGAACGCCCAATGACCGCCCGACAACGCGGCGCCGGCATGCTGATCGCGGTTCTGCTGGTGCTGACCGTGGCCGCCTTCGCCATCGTCATCGCCGCCAGCCAATCGGGCGGCGACATTCAAGCCACGGATGCCAATGCCGACAGCCTGCAGGCGCTGTTCCTGGCCGAGACAGGAGTCGAGCGCGCGCTAAAGCGCTTCGCCACCGGCACCGCCTGCGGCGCCGGCCTCGCGGAGACGATCACTGACCTGAGCACCCTCGGCATGGGCGCGACGGGCTACTCGATTACGGTGGGCAACGGGGTGCTGACGGATTTCGCCGGGGCGACGTTGCCCGTCCAAACCCAATGCCGCATCGTGGTCACCGCCAGGGTCATCGCGAACAACGTCTCGCGCACGATCCACGCGATCGTCGATCGCAACCTGCTCGAGGGTCCGGACAACCCGACCTTCAATAACCCGCTCACCGGAACGACGCCGAGCGGCTGGACCGCGCTCAATCCGCCGGCCGGTGCTGCCTTTGCGCCGAATGGCAGTCCTGACGGTACCGCACCGAATTGCCGCCGCTCGGCCTGGGTCGCGAAGGACAATCCTGGCGGCCAGCCGCGACGCGCCAGCGCGACAGCGCCAGTTCAATTCACTGTGGCGTCCGGGTCGACCACTACCATTACTTTCTACCGTCGCGTCTTCAACCGCAACGACAATTGCGGATCGCTTCCAGTCGACGGCGCGGCGCTACCAGGCGCCTGTGGCGCGGCGCTTGACAGCACGGTGTGCTTCCAACTCGTAGGCATCAACACCGCGGCGGCAGCGCAGACGTGGACGGTGGCTTCGAATGCCGCGGCCGTCGCCGGTCCCAACCTCGTCGCTTGTCCGACCCCGTTCAATCCCTGCAGCACCAGCTATCCCGGGTACCCCGCCAAGGTGGCGCCGATCACTGTCACCATGACCAATGCCGTTTCCGTGTCGCAGTTCATCTATCACCTGCAGGTCCAGTCCGGCGGCCGGAAGGAGCTATTTGTCGACAACATCGAGGCGACCAATCCAACGGCGGTAGGCGCCGCGTACGTCAGGGCGTGGCGTGACTGCTCGACCGTCGCGAATCCGGTAACGTGCGGGTGATGGCGAGCATCCTTCAACGCCTTTTCAATCAACACGCGGCGCCGGGCTGGCTCGCCATCGAGCTCGGCGAGGCAACCGTAAGCCTGGCGCACGTGGTGCCGGAAGGCGGCCAGCCGGCGCTCAAGTTTGCCGAGGAGCGGCCGTGGGACGCGGCGGAGCCGAAGTCGCTGGAGCGCATAGCGCGCGAGTTCAGCGTGAAGCGCTACCGTTGCACCACGCTGCTCAAGCCGCAGGAATACAACATCCTTCTGGTCGAGGCGCCGGCGGTCAAGCCCGAGGAGCTGAAGTCCGCGGTGCGCTGGCGCATCAAGGACATGCTCGACTACCACGTCGACGACGCCACCATCGATGTGCTCGACGTGCCGGTGCCGGCGGGTACCACGCAGCGCGCGCATTACATGTACACCGTGGCCGCGCGCAACGACACGATTCGCGCGACGCTCGACCGCTTCAACGCGGGCGGCATCCCGCTCACGGTGATCGATATCCCGGACACCGCGCAGCGCAATGTCGCGGTGCGCCTGGAGACGGAGCAGCGGGGCGTGGTCGCGCTCACCTTCGACGCGCACGGCGGGTTGGTCACGGTGAGCTTCAAAGGCGAGCTTTACCTCTCCCGGCGACTTGACGTCACCGCCGTCCAGCTGACCGAGGCGGCCGGCGACGAGCGCGCCCGGCTGCTTGACCGCGTGCTGGTCGAGACCCAGCGCTCGCTCGACCACTGCGAGCGCACCTATCCGTTCTTCAGCCTGTCACGCGTGGTGATCGGGCCGTTCGCAGGCGATGCGGCGCTGCGCGCGCACCTTGCGGCCAACCTCTACCTTCCGGTCGAGGGACTGGAGCTCAGCCAGGTTGTGCGCCTGCCGGTGGAGGCCCGCGCCTGGAACACCGCCCAGCAAGCGCGCTGGCTGAAGCTGATCGGCGCCGGCTTGCGCGTGGAAAAGAAGGCGCTATGAGCCAGCAGATCAACCTCTACAGCCCGATCTTCCGCAAGCAGACCAAGGTCTTTTCCGCCACCACCATGCTGCAGGGCCTGGGGCTCATCGTGCTGGTGATCGCCGTCTTCTACTACTACATGTCCGCCCAGAGCTCGCTGCTCGAGCTGCGCGCGGCGGAGTCCGCGCAGCAGCTGAAAAGCGAGCTCGAGCGGCTCAAGGTGTACGGCGCGCGCGAGTCGCCCGCCGAGCGCGTAAAGCTGCTCGCCGAGCGCAAGAAAGAGCTGGAAGCCGCGCTCGGGACCCAGGGGCAGGCGCTGGAAGGCCTGAAAGCCGGCGGCTTCGGGCGCAGCGAGGGCTACTCGGCGATCCTGCGCGCGCTCGCGCGCGTCTCGGTCGATGGCGTGTGGCTCACCCGGGTCGAATTCTCCGCGGACAGCGGCGAGCTCTCGCTCGCCGGGCGCGCGTTGCACGCCGACCTGGTGCCGGCCTACCTCGAGCGGCTGCGCGTAGACTCGTCTTTGCGCCGGCAGGAGTTCGCGCGGCTGGAAGTCACGCGTCCGGCGCCGGCTGCGCGCGAGGCGGGCGCCGCACCCACGCCCACCTTCGTCGACTTCACCCTTTCCTCGGGTGGCGAGGCGCCGAAACCCCAATGAAGCAGCACTGGCAGCGCATTGCCGCTCGCATCGATGAGATGACCCTGCGTCAGCGGGCGATGCTGTTTGCGACCGCCAGCATGGTGGTCGTGGTGTTCGCGCACGTGGGGCTGATCGAGCCGCTGCTCCTGCGGCAGAAGACGCTCATCGATCGCAGCACGCGCGATCAGAGCCAGCTCGCGGCGGTGCGAGCGCAGATCGAAGGCCTGCTCAAGGAGGAGCAAGGCGACACGAAGGACCCGCAGCAGGTGGCGGTGCGCGAACTCGAAGCTCGCCTCGCGGATCTCGAGAAGAGCGTTGCCGCACGCAAAGGAGCATTCGTCGCCCCCCATCGCCTGCCCGAGCTGCTGAAGAACCTTCTCGGCCCGGGGCGGCCCCTCAAGCTCGAATCCCTGCGCACCGTACCCGCGGTACAGGTCCAGAGCGGCGCCGAACTCTACCGGCATGGCCTCGAACTGACGTTGCGCGGAAGCTATTTCGAGCTCATGCAGTATCTGAACGACCTCGAAAAGATGCCGGCGCGGCTGCTTTGGGGCGGCGTGGATCTGCAGGTCGAGCAGTACCCGGAAGTCCGGCTGACGTTGCAGGTCCATACCCTCAGCACCAAGCGCTCCCTCGGCCTCTAGGAAAGACGATTGACGACAATCGGTTATTGCTATAACTTCAAGTAATTGCTTGCTTTCCGGCCAAGGCTGGACGGACGCATGCGCAGCGTGAGTGACCAAAAAGACGAAACCGGCCACGTGCGAAAAGTTATTGGGGTGTCTGTGGGAATAGCCTTCGTCTGCGCGTTCGCGCAGAGCGAAGCGCGCGCGCAAGGATTGCAGGATCCGATGCGCCCGCCGGGCGTCGCGCCGGCCGGTGCGGCGGGACGAGGCGCGGTGCCCGCCAGCGGATTGCAGGCGATCATCACCTCCCCCGGGCGCAAGCTTGCCGTGATCGACGGCGCGGTCGTCCCGCTGGGCGCCACCGTACGCGATGGGACGCTCGCCAGCGTCTCGGATTCCGTCGCCGTGCTGAACAAGAACGGCGAGCGCGGCGTGCTGCTGATGCACCCGAACATTGATAAGCGGCCGTCCCGACCGGCCGACACGAAGCTGAACGCGCCGTGAAGCGCGTTACCGCCATCGCACTGCTGCTCGTCGTCGGCTGCGTGACGCCGCCGCGCCCGGAAGGTCTTGAATCGGAAATTGCGGGTGAGCTTGGCCGCACCAGCGAGCGCAAAGCGCCGCAGCGTCCGGAATCGCTGGAGCGCGCGCTACTGCCGCCGGTGCAAATGGGAATGCCGAGCGTGCAGGGTCTGGAGCTCGACCCGCGTTTCGATCTCGTGGTGACCAGTGCCCCGGCCGCTCAAGTCTTCATGTCGATCGTCTCCGGCACCCGCTACAGCATGCTCGTGCACCCAGACGTGGTTGGCGTGATCTCGGTCAATCTCAAGGACGTCACGGTCGAGGAAGCACTGGCGGCGATCCGCGATCTCTACGGATACGAATACGCGGTCGAGGGCCGGCGCGTGTTCGTGCAGGGCGCGGGCCTGCAGACGCGCGTGTTCAAGGTCAACTATCTTCCCGGACAGCGCCGCGGCGCCAGCGAAGTGCGCGTGCAATCGAGCGCGGTGAGCGAAGCCGCGATCGCCGCGCCGGGGACGGTGCCGAACACCGGCGGCTCGTCGCGCTCGCTCGAGTCGAGCCGCGTGCGCACCGAGCAGGCGTCGGATTTCTGGGTGGACCTGCGCGCCGCGCTGGTCGCCATCATCGGCGCCACCGAAGGCCGCTCTGTGGTCGTGACGCCGCACGCCGGCGTCGTCGTGGTGCGGGCCTTGCCGATGGAATTGCGATCGGTGGAGAACTACTTGCGCGCTACGCGGCTCGCGGTGGAGCGCCAGGTGATGCTCGAGGCGAAAATCGTCGATGTCACGCTGTCGAGCTCGTTCCAGTCGGGCATCAACTGGGCCGCGTTTTCCTCGGGTGGACTGTCCGTGGGCCAGGTTTCGCAGGGGACGCTCCTGCAGCCGCGCGACGTGGGTCGGCTGCAGGCCACCGGTGCCAGCAGCATCGTCACCGGCGCGAGCGGGACGCCTACCGTCATTGGCCCCACGTTCAGCGGCGCCGCCGGCAACAACCTCATCAATCAAACCATCGCCGGCGGCAACGTTTTCGGGCTTGCCCTCGCGACCTCGAACTTCGCCTCGCTGCTCACGTTCCTCGAGACCCAAGGCAACGTGCAGGTGCTGTCGAGCCCGCGCCTGGCGACGTTGAACAATCAGAAGGCGGTGTTGAAAGTAGGTACCGATGAGTTTTTCGTGACCGGCGTGTCGACGACCAGCACCACCACGGGGAGCGCCACGCAGACCTCGCCGACGATCACCGTGCAGCCATTCTTTTCCGGCATCGTGCTCGACGTCACGCCGCAGATCGACGAGGACGGCAACATCATCCTGCACGTTCATCCCTCGGTAAGTGAAGTGACCGAGAGCACCCGGATCGTGAACTTCGGCGGCGTGCTCGACCAGGTGCGCCTGCCGCTCGCCAAGAGCACGGTGAACGAGACCGACACCATCGTGCGCGTGAGCGACGGCAATATCGTCGCCATCGGCGGCCTGATGAGCGTGGACGTGCGCGACAACCGCGGCGGCCTGCCCGGCGTCAGCGAGGGCGGCCTCGGCGACCTGGTGCGCAATACCGATCGGCGCAGCGGCAAGCGTGAGCTCGTCATCCTGATCAAGCCCACCGTGATCCAGTCCGACCGGGAGTCGGAGCTGGAGATGCGCCAGACGCGCCAGCGCTTCGACGCCCTCACGCCGCCGGCGAACCGGAGGTAACGGTGAACTATCTCAAGCACTTCGGCCTGCGCGAGCTGCCTTTCGGCATCACGCCGGATACGAGCTTTTTCTTCGCCTGCCGCAGCATCCAGGAGGCGCTCAACACGCTGCTGGTCGCCGTGTCGAACGGCGAAGGATTCATCAAGATCACCGGCGAAGTCGGTACCGGCAAGACGCTGCTCTGCCGCAAATTCCTGTCGACGCTATCGGGGGGCTGGGTAAGCGCCTACATACCGAATCCGAACCTGGATCCGCGGGCACTAGTGCTCGCGCTGGCGGAGGAGCTCGGCGTCCCGGGGGAGTCCAGCGGCCCGCATCGGCTGGAGAAAGAGCTGATGCAGCGCCTGCTCGATATCGCGCGCCAGGGAAAGCGCGTCGTCCTCTGCATGGACGAGACGCAGGCCATGCCGCTGGCGACGCTCGAGGCCGTCCGCCTCCTGACGAACCTCGAAACCGAGAAACGCAAGCTGATGCAGGTGGTGCTGTTCGGCCAGCCGGAGCTGGACCGCAACCTTTCCTCCGAATCCGTGCGCCAGCTGCGCCAGCGCATCACCTTTCAATACGTGCTCAAGGCGCTCGCGCGCAAGGAAGTCGCCGACTATGTCGCGCACCGCCTCACCATTGCCGGCTATTCCGGTGAGGCGCTGTTCGCCAACGGCGCGCTGACCGAGCTCCACGCCGCGAGCCGCGGCGTGCCCCGGCTGGTGAACATCCTCGCGCACAAGTCCCTGCTCACGCTCTACGGCGAAGGCGGGCGCCAGGTCGAGCGCCGCCACGTGCGCTGCGCGGTGGAGGACACCCCTTCCGCCAGCTCACGCTGGTGGTGGTGGAGCCGGCCGCGCTCAACCGAGGCGGCATGAGCCTCATCAACCGCATGCTGCAGGACCTCGACCGTCGCCAGGCGCTCGATACGGCCGACGCCGGGGTGGTGCGAGCATCCGCCGCCAAGCCCGCCAGCCGCGAATGGTTCTGGCGCGTGCTCGTCGTGCTGCTGACGATCGCGCTCGCCTGGATGGGCTGGGTCGCGATCCAGCTCCTGCCGCGTAAGCCGCTCGCCACCGACCTGGCTTTCCTCGCCGCGAGCGAGGCCAGCGCGCGCACACCGGTCAAGCCGCCCGCGCCGCCTGTTGTCGAGATGGCGGCGCCGGTTCAAGAAAGCGCGCCGATCGCGGCAGCGGTGCCCGCCCTGGCCCCCGAACGGCCGGCGCCTGCGGTCCCCGCCATGCCTTCCACGGACGCGCTGCGGTTGGCGACCGAACTGCAGACGCCGATCATCGAGAGACCGACACAGCCCGCCAAGCCCCTCGCGGCCGCCCCGGCCAAGCCGAAAGCGACCGCGACCGCCCCCGCCAAGCCGGCAGCCACGGCGAACGTCGACAAGCGTGACCGGACGCGTTCGGCCAACGACAACGCGGAGACGCTTTTCCGCCGGGCCGCGCTGCTCCTCAACAACGGGCGGGTGAGCGAAGCCGAAGAGCAGCTGCTCGCCGCCCTGCAGGCAGACCCGCGCCATGCGGCGGCTCGCCAAGCCTATGTCTCGCTGCTCCTCGAGCAGCGGCGCGTCGCGGCCGCGCGCCGCGTGCTGCAGGAGGCGCTCGTCCTCGAGCCCGCGCAGCCGACCTTTGCCCTGGCCCTGGCGCGCATCCACGCCGCCGAGCGCGACTACGCCGCGGCCCTCGCCGTCATCGACCGTGCGGCCCCGATCGGGGAGGGTTCCGCCGACCTCCAGGCGTTCCGCGGCGCCATGTTGCAGCGCCTCGGCCGCCACGAAGAAGCGTTGGTGGCTTACCAGAACGCGGTGCGCGAAGGCACGCCGCCGGCCACGGCCTGGATCGGCTACGCCATCTCTCTGGAGGCGGTGGGCAGGCGCAGCGAAGCCGCCCAGGCCTACCGGCGCGCGCTTACCGTAGGACCGATGGCCGCGGAGGCGCGGGAGTACGCGGAAAGCAGGGCGCGCGCCCTGGAGTAAAGCCCTAGGAAGCCGGCGTGATTTTCTCGAGCCGGTAGCCGTAGTTGTAGATCGGCACCACCCGATAACCTGACTCCGGGCGCAGGTCGAGCTTCTTGCGCACCTGGCTTACGTGCGTGTCCACCGTGCGCGTGGCGAGGTCACCGGTGCGGCCCCATACCGTCTCCTGCAGGTGGCCGCGCGACAGCAGGCGGCCGATATTGCGGAACAGCGCGACGGTGAGCTCGAACTCCTTCGGCGTCAGGTCGAGGCGGTTGCCTTCCTTGCGCACCTCGCCGCGCTGCACGTCGATTTCATAGGGCGGAAACGACAGCTGCTTTTTCTCCTCGCTGGGATAAGCGCGGCGCAGCAGAGCGTGCACGCGCGCGAGGAGCTCCTGCCGGCGCACGGGCTTGATCATGTAGTCGTCGGCGCCGTGCTCGAGCGCGAACACGATGTCCTGCTCGGAATCGCGCACCGTGACGAAAAGGACCGGGACGGTGCGCGACACGTTGGCGCGCAGCCACATGAGCACCTCGGCGCCCGAGACGTCGGGCACCTGCCAGTCGAGCATGAACAGGTCGAAGCTTTCGCGGCCGGCCTGCTTCATCGCTTCGCGGCCGCTGAGATAAGCGTGCACGTCGTGACCGTCTTCGGCGATCCAGCGCCGGAGCAAAGCGAGCTGGTCTGGATCGTCTTCTAGAATCGCGATGCGCACCGTGAGGCCTCCCTAATCGGCGCAATGATACTGGAGACAACGATACGCGTGCTCCCTGTCGCTTTTTCTAGGGAGCATGTACTTACGAAAACGGCCACTTTTCTCCCTACGTCCATGTAGGGTTTTCTGAACTGGCAATGCTGCATGCTTTGCTGTTATCGAGTTGCCGTTCACTGAGGAAATGCCCGCACACGGCAGTACAACCTTCCTGCGGAGCGACGAGCGCCTTAGCCGCGCTCAAGTCATCTTCCCTGTGACGTTAGGCGGCAGGCTGGAAGAGATCATCCACCCCGCCCCCTGACCTACCGGGGTTCAAAAATGTCCGCTCTCCGGCGGGTTTTTTGTTCTTAAGAACGCTGGTAACAAGCCTTGTTACTGCGCCTCCCCGCTTAAACGGATGCCGGGGTCCTCGGCAGTAGTCCGACGCAGGTAGGCGCGGGCCACCCACCACAGGTAAGCGCAGGCTGTCGCCGGCAAAATTCGGCGTCCTGCATCGGACCGATGCGCACTCAGCAACGGACGTACCGTATCTGCGAAACACGAAACTCACCCCACTACCTACTGTCGGGTAGTGGGTCAGTTTGAAAACACCAAACTGACCCACCACCTACTGTCGCTTTTTCTTGACCAAGCGTAGGAAAACTCACATAATTTCGGGTTCCGCCGGAGGGGTGCCCGAGCGGCTAAAGGGGGCAGACTGTAAATCTGTTGGCCTTGCGCCTACGTTGGTTCGAATCCAACCCCCTCCACCGATTTCCGGGCACTTCGTGGGCGGCAAAGGTGGAAGCAGCGGGTAGCGCCAGGTAGCAGCCAGTGCAGCACCAAACTTTTTGGGTGAAGGATCAGGCGGGTGTAGCTCAATGGTAGAGCAGAAGCCTTCCAAGCTTATGACGAGGGTTCGATTCCCTTCACCCGCTCCAGCACCGAGGATCCGCGTTTCGCGATTTATTTCGCCCATGTAGCTCAGTGGTAGAGCACTCCCTTGGTAAGGGAGAGGTCACGCGTTCAATCCGCGTCATGGGCACCAAGGCAGACCAGGAAAAAAAGAGATGGCAAAAGGCAAATTCGAGCGCACCAAGCCGCACGTGAACGTGGGCACGATCGGGCACGTGGACCATGGCAAGACCACGCTGACGGCGGCGATGACGCACATCCTCGCGAAGAAGTTCGGGGGCGAGGCGAAGAACTAC